>NZ_SUMF01000040.1 GCF_005048205.1 Chitiniphilus eburneus | reverse complement strand
CGCATCGGCTGTAATTTGTTAAAGATCGGTTGCTTCGGACACTGCGCTTTTGAAACCTGCTAAACTCTTCGTTTCGCTTCGTTCTGCGCTGTGTCTGCTGCGGAGAAACCGAACTATACGGACGGCCCCTCATACCGTCAACACCCCGCTTCAACATTTTTGTTATCCGATGCTTAACTCGCTGATCGGCAAGCAGACATTACGTTGGCATCGGCACTGAAACCGGACATCCCAGCAAACAGGCCGCCCATCCGGGCGGCCTGTTTGCTGTCTTGGTCTTGATGATTCCCATCTGGATGACGCTGTTTGTTCGCCTTATTTGAACATCAGACCAGGCGTTGCCCGCCATCGACATACAGTGTCGTCCCGCTGACCGCCTTGTTGGTCATTGCCACTTCGATCATCTGTGCCACGTCCTCGACCGTGCTGATGCGCCGGGTGGGGATTTTGTCGCGCATGGCGGCAAAAAGCTGCTCGCGGCGTTCGGCACTCGCCACCTGCCCCCAGAACGGCGTATCTACCCACCCCGGCGACACCGCGTTCACCCGGATCGGCGCAAGTTCCAGGGCCAGGCCGCGCACCATGGCATTGATCGCACCATTGACCATGCCCGTGACGCTGCCGCCGGCAATCGGTCGTTCCGCGGCAACTCCCGACACAAGGGTGATGCTTCCATGCTCGGGCATTCTTGCCGCGCATGCCGCGGCCAATAGATAAGGGCCGACCACTTTGGAGCGCACCGCCCGCATCACTTCGGCCTCGCACAATGCCTGCGACGGCTTGTAGACCAAATCCGCTGCCGTAATCACCAGATGATCGACCTGCGGCGCAACGGCGACGATGCGCGCCCGCCCTTCGTCGCTGCCCACATCGGCGGAGAGCACCCGCGCACGTTCGCTGCCGAGGCTTGAAGCCGCGTTTTGCAGCCGTTCCATGTCGCGCGCCACCATCCACACCGTGGCGCCACGTTCCAGAAAGAGGCGCGCTGCCGCCAGCCCCATGCCGGAGCTGGCCCCGACGACAATCACGGTTTGGTGATGCATGGTATCGGTTCCTTGCGTTTGCTCTTGCATTGTCCAAGCAGTGCTCGATGACGAGCGATCTTCTTTTCCAGTGTCGCCAGCGCCTGCTGGCGCAAGGCGACCTGCCTTTCGATTTCGGCTTGCCATGCCGTGAAGAACTCGATTCGGGCCTCCAGTGAAGCATCGCCACGCTCCACCATCGCGGCCAGTTGGCGCAGTTTGCGAATGGACATGCCTGTGCCGCGCAAGACCTTCAGCATTTCCAGCCATTGCAGATCCTGCTCGCGGTAGACGCGGCGACCGCCCTGGGTGCGACCGATGTTTTTCAGCAGTCCCGCACTCTCGTAGTAGCGCAGCGTGTAGCTGCTGATACCAGTGCGTCTGCAAGCCTCGGTCATTGAAATCGTTTCATTCATCCAGCAAGTCTAGAACTTGCAGCGCGCTCGAAGTCAAGCAGCGCCATGACAACACTTGGATATCACTAAAAGGGGGGTAACCACGGCCACCTCGTTACGGCGACGTGGGCTGCTCAGGGGTGAGCGAAGCCAGGTTTTGTTCCCCACCACCACTTGGGCTGACCTTGGCGAAGAGATGGTTTTGCCTTGCACCCTGAGCGCGGTGGCGGCGTGGCTGACTGGCGAACGTCCGACAGGCCGCCGGGCGGCTCCCCTTCAGGAACACGGCGGAACGAAAGCAGTCACGGTCAAAGATGCCCGCCAGACGCCGGCGCAGGACGCGCATCGCCCTCGGTGGCCGGAACGCCACGGCACGATGCAGGGCGGCAAGCCCCCCTCGCCCGCACCTTCACACCGTTGGCGTTAGGTCGCGCGAAGCGCGGGCCTGGCTCAGCGAGCCGGGCCGAAGGGTCGGCCAGGCAAAGCGAGGGGTTGCCGATGGGGCCAGGCAAAAACAAAAAAGCCCGCAATGACGCGGGCTTTTTTTTGACTTCCTGCTACTCGGCAACCGATGCGAGGCGCCGATTCACTCCCACTCGATCGTTGCCGGCGGCTTGCCGGACACGTCGTACACCACGCGATTGATGCCTCGCACTTCGTTGATGATGCGGTTGGATACCTTGCCCAGCAGTTCATAAGGCAATTCGGCCCATTTGGCGGTCATGAAGTCGCTGGTCTGCACCGCGCGCAGTGCCACCACGTATTCATAGGTGCGACCGTCGCCCATCACGCCCACCGATTTCACCGGCAGGAACACCGCGAAGGCCTGGCTGGTCTTGTCGTACCAGTCGAAGGCGCGCAGTTCGTCGATGAAGATGGCGTCGGCACGACGCAGCAGTTCGCAGTATTCGCGCTTTACTTCGCCCAGCACCCGCACGCCCAGGCCCGGCCCCGGGAAGGGATGGCGGTAGACCATTTCATGCGGCAGCCCCAGCGCCACACCCAGTTCGCGGACTTCGTCCTTGAATAGTTCGCGCAGCGGCTCCAGCAATTGCAGGTTCAGCGTCTCCGGCAGGCCGCCAACGTTGTGGTGGCTCTTGATGGTGTGCGCTTTCTTGGTCTTGGCGCCGGCCGATTCGATCACGTCGGGGTAGATGGTGCCCTGGGCAAGCCATCTGGCCTTGGGCAGTTTTTGTGCTTCGGCCTGGAAGACTTCGACGAACTCGCGGCCAATGATCTTGCGCTTGGCTTCCGGGTCGGTCACGCCGGTCAGGTGGCCCAGGAACTGTTCGGTGGCATCGACATGAATCACCTTCACGCCCAGATGCTTGTTGAAGATGTTCATCACCTGCTGCCCTTCGTTCAGGCGCAGCAGGCCGTTATCGACGAACACGCAGGTGAGTTGGTCGCCAATGGCGCGATGAATCAGCGCCGCGGCCACGGAGGAATCGACACCGCCCGACAGGCCCAGGATCACTTCTTCGTCGCCCACCTGCTCGCGAATGCGCGCCACGGCCTGGTCGATATAGTTGGGCATCGTCCAGGCCGGGGTGCAGCCGGCGATGTCCAGCACGAACCGGTTGATCATCTCCCGGCCCTTCAGGGTGTGTGTCACTTCGGGGTGGAACTGCACGCCATAGAAGCCGCGCGCTTCGTCGGCCATGGCGGCGATGGGGCAGGACAGCGTTTCGGCGATGACGCCAAAGCCTTCGGGCAACTGCGATACCTTGTCGCCGTGGCTCATCCACACTTCCAGGTAGCCTTCGCCATTGGGGCCGGTACGATCTTCGATGCCGTTGAACAATTTGCCATGGCCGCGCGCGCGGATTTCCGCGAAGCCGAATTCACGCACGAGGCCGGCCTCGACCTTGCCGCCCAGCATTTGCGCCATCCATTGCATGCCGTAGCAGATGCCGAGCACCGGCACGCCCAGCTGGAACAATGCGGGATCGGCCTGGTAGTCGCTGGCATAGACCGAGTTCGGGCCGCCGGAAAGGATGATGGCCTTGGGGTTGAATTCGCGAATGAAGTCGATGGAGACATCGAACGAATGCAACTCGCAATAGACGTGCGCTTCGCGAACACGCCGGGCGATCAGTTGGGAGACTTGGGAGCCGAAGTCGAGAATCAGGATCTTGTCCATGCCGGGCCTTAGTGTGCCCGCGACTGCGGGCAGGTAGAAAAACGCGATATTTTACCGTTACTTGGCGCCGCGAGCGAGCTTGCCCCAACCGCCATCGCCCACCCAGGCCAGCAAGGCGTCCAGGGCGGGGCCCGCCGCCGGTGCGGCGGCATGGTTTATCAGCCCCACGACGGCATAGCGCTGCCCGTCCTGGGCCTGCACATAGCCGGCCACCGCGCGCACGTCCTTGAGGGTGCCGGTCTTGACATGCGCCGCCCCGGCCACACCGCTGCCGTTCAGCCGCTTTTTCATGGTGCCGTCCACCGCGACGATGGGTAGCGAGGAGATGAATTCGGCGGAATACGGTCCTTGCTCCGCCCGTACCAGCAACTGCGCCAGATGGCGCGCCGAGATCCGCTCGCGCCGCGATAGTCCGGAACCATTTTCCAGGCTCAGCTCCGGCCATGCCAAGGCGTTATCCGCCAGCCAGGCGCCGACTGCGCGCGCCGCGCTGACCGCGTCGTTGGCGTCGCCCGGCTGGCGATAGGCCGCGCCGAGCGTGAGGAACAATTGTCGCGCCATCAGGTTGTTGCTGAATTTGTTGATATCGCGGATGGCGCTGACCAGGTCGGGCGAGGCGTTGGCGGCGAGGCGGGTCGCCCCCGAAGGCACAGGGCCTTCGCGCGTTGCCCCGCCGATCTCGCCCCCCAGTTCCCGCCAGAGGGTGCGGATCAGGCCGGCGGTGTAGGTCGGGGCATCGAGATAGGACAGGTAGCGTTCGACGGCGCATCCCTCGGGCAAGGCGCCGGAAATGCGTACCCGGGTCGGCCCCCCTTGCCCATCGCCACCGTCGAAACGCAGGTTGCCGATCGCGCAGGTCGCGCCCGGCGCCACGCGGACATTGCTGTCCACGCGAACTTCCGACAAAGGCGGTTCGACCGTGACCCGGGTTTTTCCCTGGTTTGCCGTCACGCGGAAACGCTGTGCCTTGAAGCCGGCCAGGACGGCATCCGGGGTCACGAGGAACGCCCGCGCCAGGTCGTGCTCGTCATCGTCGAATTCGTTGGGCGGCGGCAGCCGCAGAGCGCTGCGATCCAGCACCAGGTCGCCGGTAATGCGGTTGACGCCCGCCGCGCGCAGGTCGCGCAGCAAGACCCAGAGCCGCTCGAAGGTGAGCTTGGGATCGCCGGCGCCTCTTATATAAAGATTGCCGCGCAGCACGCCATCGGCAATGGGGCCATCGCCATACAGTTCAGTTGTCCATTGATAGGCGGGGCCCAGCTTTTCCAGCGCAACCTGCGTGGTGACCAGTTTCATCACCGAGGCGGGGTTGGCAGGGCTTTCGGCATTGAAATAAAGGCCATCCTGCGGCGATGCCAGCGGCACCACCGCCAGCGACAGTGCAAAGGCCGGTACTTTGGCCGCGCGCAGCGCCGCCGCCACCTCGGGCGGTGCTGCGTCCAGGCGGGTTTCCGCCATGGCGTGCGGCATCAGCAACACACCGGCCAGCAGCATCATGTACACGGTTTTTTTCATTGGGGCGCCCCACGCTCGGTCTGTCTTGCCTCCCATGCCATCAGCGCTTCGCGGTAGCGCTGCAAGGCGGCGGCATAGGTATCGAAGATGCAGGGGTCGCAACCGCTGCCACAGCATTCTTCGAGGGCGGGTTCGAGGGGTGGCTCGGGACGCGGATCGTCCGCGTCGGGGGTGGCGGGGGAAAGCTGGGAATTCATTGCAAGGGCTGTCCGGTATCGGGATGGCAAACAAAGCCGTTCTGGCGACGGTGGGCGCCGGGCCGAAGCTGCCGGGCCGGGTTTGTCGGCGACTCTACGTGGAAAGGCGATCTGTTAGAATCCGCCGCATGGCTTATCAAGTACTGGCGCGTAAATGGCGCCCTCTCAATTTTGCCCAACTCGTGGGGCAAGAGCACGTGATCAAGGCACTGGCGAACGCTTTCGCCAACGGCCGGCTGCATCACGCCTATTTGCTGACCGGTACGCGCGGCGTGGGCAAGACCACCATCGCGCGCATCATGGCCAAGGCGCTCAATTGCGAGACCGGTGTGACGGCGGAGCCTTGCGGCGTGTGTTCGGCCTGCACCCAGATCGATGCGGGCCGTTTCGTCGACCTGCTGGAAATCGACGCCGCGTCGAACACCGGCATCGACAATATCCGCGAGGTGCTGGACAACGCGCAGTACGCGCCGACCGTGGGCCGGTTCAAGGTCTATATCATCGACGAAGTGCACATGCTCTCGAAGAGTGCGTTCAACGCGATGTTGAAGACCCTGGAAGAGCCGCCCGGGCACGTGAAGTTCATTCTGGCCACCACCGATCCGCAGAAAATGCCGATCACCGTGCTCAGCCGCTGCCTGCAGTTTTCGTTGCGCCAGATGACACCGCAGCAGGTGTCGGGCCATTTGCAGAATGTGCTGCATGCCGAGCAGATTCCGTTCGAGGCCGGCGCGTTGCCGGTGCTGGGCCATGCGGCCAATGGTTCGATGCGCGATGCGTTGTCGCTGCTGGACCAGGCTATCGCCTATGGCGCCGGGCAGGTGGAAGAAGCCGGTGTGCGCGCGATGCTGGGCGCGGTCGATCAAAGTTATCTGTTCGAAATCCTGGCCGCGCTGGTAGCCAAGGATGGCCCCGCGCTGATGACCGCCGCAGCCGGTATCGCCGAGCGCGGGCTGTCCTATGAAGCGGCGCTGCACGAACTGGCGCATCTGCTGCACCAGGTGGCCGTGGCCCAGGCCGTTCCCGGCGCGCTGGCCGACGATCTGCCGCAGCGCGCGCAGATCCTGGCCGTCGCCGGGGCGCTGGCGCCCGAGGATAGTCAGCTCTATTACCAGATTGCCCTGCACGGCCGCCGCGACCTGCCGCTGGCGCCGGACGAGTACGCCGGCTTTACCATGACGCTGCTGCGGATGCTGGCGTTCGCGCCGGCGGAGCCGGGCCAGCTCAAGGCGCAGCCGGCAGGCGATGCGTCGCCACGCCCCGTTGCGCCCGCCATCGTCAGCCCGCCCGCGCCGCAAGCCGTGGCCCCCGCACCCGTTGCGGCCGTGCCGGTTCAGGCGCCCGTTGCACGCCCGCCAGCGGTCCAGCCTGCGGAGCCGGCCCCGTGGGAAGATGCCGCGCCGGTTGCAGTTGCCACCGTGGTCGATCTTCCTCCGCCACAGGCGGTCACACCGCCTCGAACGCCGGAGGTGGCTGAGCCGGATATCCCGCCCGTCGTGGAAGAGGTCGTGGTGGCCGCCGCGCCAGCGGAGTTCGATGGCGACTGGCGGGCGCTGGTTGCACAACTGAAACTGGGCGCCGCCGGCATGCTGGCACAGCATGCCGAGCTGGTGGACCACCAGCCCGACCGCTTCGCCCTGCGGGTGGCCGAGGCGCACAAGGCCGTGGCGACGCGCGATTACCAGGACAAGCTGCGTGGTGCGCTCTCCGAGCATTTCGGCCGCCCCATCCAGGTGGATGTCGCGCTGGGCGAGGCCACCGGCGATACGCCGGCCGCCATCGCGTTGCGCGAAAAGCAGGCGCGCCAGCAAGCGGCGGAGGCTACGATCCAGAACGATCCTTTTGTCCAGGCGCTGGTACGCGATCTGGGCGCCACGGTGCTGCCGGATTCGATCCGGCCCCTCTGAGTTTCCATTCGCGACCGCATCGCGCGGTCCGATGAACTTCCACTCGATAGCAAGGAGCAGTCATGTTCAATAAAGGCGGTTTGGGCAACCTGATGCAGCAGGCCCAGAAGATGCAGGAAAACATGAAGAAGGCCCAGGAGGAACTGGCCAACCTGGAAGTGGAAGGCCAAGCCGGCGCCGGCATGGTCAAGGTCGTGATGACCTGCTCCCACGCGGTAAAACGCGTATCGATCGACGATTCGCTGCTGGCCGACGACAAGGACATGCTGGAAGACCTGATCGCCGCCGCCTTCAATGATGCGGCCCGCAAGGCCGAAGCCACGTCGCAGGAAAAGATGGCGGGCTTTACCGCCGGCCTGCCGCTGCCCCCCGGCTTCAAGCTGCCGTTCTGATCGCGGGCCGGGGAACGCGGGCGGTCGCTTGCGTTCCCCCAACCCGGCCTCTCACCTCGTTTCCCGTTATCCGTGACTCCCTCCTCTCTCAATCAGTTGATCGAAGCGTTGCGCGTCCTGCCGGGCGTCGGCCCCAAATCCGCGACGCGCATGGCCTATCACCTGCTGCAACGCGATCAGGGCGGCGCGGTGAATCTGGCGCACGCGCTGGAATATGCCATCGCCACGCTCAGGCACTGCAAGCACTGCAATACCTTTACCGAAGCGGAGGTTTGTGATATCTGCGCGGATGCGCAGCGCGACCATTCCAAGCTGTGCGTGGTGGAGATGCCCACCGATCTGATGATGGTGGAGCAGACGCTGGCCTTTCACGGTCTGTACTTCGTGTTGATGGGCAGGTTGTCGCCGCTCGACGGTATCGGGCCGAAGGACATCGCCCTCGAACGGCTGCTGCAACGCGCCAGCGACGGCGAGGTGGAGGAAGTGGTGCTGGCGACCAACTTTACGGTGGAAGGTGAAGCCACCGCGCACTATCTGTCCGAGATGCTGCGCGCACGCGGACTGTCGGTCAGTCGGATCGCACGCGGCCTGCCGGTGGGTGGCGAGCTGGAACATGTGGACCCGAGTACGCTGGCGCAAGCCATGGTGGAACGCCGCAGCCTGTAGCCGCAGCCGGCATCCACTCGACAAAACGCCCCGCATTGCGGGGCGTTTTGCTTGCGGGCCGTTTCCGACGCTCAGTTCAGGCGTGCCTCGGTCTGCGGGTCGAACAACACCACTTTGCGCACATCCAGCTTGAGCCGCATGCTGTCGCCTGGCCGGCCGGCCGCGCGCGGGTGCACGCGGGCGATCACTTCCTTGCCGTTGATCTGAGTGAAGATCATGGTATCCGGGCCGGTCGGCTCGGTCAGGTGCACCTTGCATTCCAGCGCCGGTTCGCCTTCCTCGGCCACTTCGATCTGCTCGGGCCGCACGCCCAGGATGACCTTCTGCCCCAGGCGGTCGGCAAAGCGCCGCCCGTCCAGCAAGGGAACGAAGCGGACGCCACCTTCGCTTTGCAGGCTGATGCCAACATCGCCGCCCTGCTCCGCCAGGTGGCAATCGATGAAGTTCATTGACGGCGAGCCGATGAAGCCCGCGACGAACAGGTTGGCGGGACGCTCGTAGATTTCTTCCGGGCTGCCGAACTGCTGGATCACGCCATCTTTCATCACGGCGATGCGATCGCCCAGCGTCATGGCCTCGATCTGGTCGTGGGTGACGTAGACGATGGTGGTCTTGAGCCGATGATGCAATTGCTTGATTTCGGTGCGCATCTCGACGCGCAGCTTGGCGTCCAGGTTGGACAGTGGCTCGTCGAACAGGAACAGCGTCGGGTTGCGCGCCAGCGCGCGGCCCATCGCTACCCGTTGGCGCTGGCCACCGGAAAGCTGGCCCGGTTTGCGATCCAGCAGGTGATCGATCTGCAACATCTTCGAAACGCGGGTGATGGTTTCTTCCTGCTCTTTCCGGGGCACACCGCGCGTTTCCATGCCGAAGGCGATGTTCTGGCGCACGTTCATGGTGGGATACAGCGCATAGCTCTGGAACACCATGGCAATGTCGCGATCCTTGGGCGCCACGTCGTTGACCACGCGCTCGCCGATCTGGACCTCGCCCGAGGTGGGCGCTTCCAGGCCGGCAATGATGTTCATCAGGGTGGATTTCCCGCAGCCGGACGGGCCGACCAGGATCAGGAACTGCCCGGCATCGATATGGATATCGATGCCCTTGAGGATGTGGGTGTCGCCAAAGCGCTTGGTGACGTTCTTGATGGCGAGAGCGCCCATGTGTTTCTCCGATTATTGTGTGGCGGGTGCCGCCAGACCCTGCGGCACCGTGCCTGAATGCATTCGTTGCGATGCTGTGGATCGCGCTCGACTAGCCCTTCACCGCGCCGGCGGTCAGGCCGCGCACGAAGTATTTGCCCGCCAGGACATAGACCACGATGGTCGGCAGCGCGGCGATGATCGCGGCGGCCATGTCCACGTTGTATTCCTTGACGCTGGTGGAGGTGTTGGCCAGGTTGTTCAGCCCGACCGTGATCGGCTGGCTGTCGCCCGAGGAGAACACCACGCCGAACAGGAAGTCGTTCCAGATCTGCGTGAATTGCCAGATCAGCACCACCATCACGATGGGCGTGGACATCGGCAGCACCACCTTGAAGAAGATGCGCCAGAAGCCCGCGCCATCCAGGCGCGCCGCCTTGATCAGCTCATCCGGGATACCCACGTAGTAGTTGCGAAAGAACAGCGTGGTGGATGCGATCCCGAACACCACGTGCACGAAGATCAGCCCGGCCACGGAGCGCGCCAGGCCGAACCAGCCCAGCGTCTGGGCCATGGGCAGCAACACCACCTGGAATGGGATGAACACGCCGAACAGGATCAGTGCGAAGGTCAGCTCCGAGCCCTTGAAGCGCCACTTGGACAGCACATAGCCATTGAGCGCGCCCAGGCTGGTGGAGATCAGCACGGCCGGGATCACCATCTTCACCGAGTTCCAGAAATACCCGGACAGGCCGTTGCAATCGACCCCGGTGCACGCTGTGGCCCAGGCCTTGGTCCAGGCATCGAAGGTGATGCTCATCGGCAGCGCGATCAGGTTGCCCGCGCGGATTTCGTCCATGCTCTTCACGGACGTGGTAACCATCACGTACAGCGGCAACAGGTAGTAGACCGCCGCATACAGCAGCACCCCGTACAGCGCGATGCGCCACAACTTGTTCTGGTCATGCATTGCGGCTGCCTCGCAGTTCGGAATAAAGATACGGCACGACGATGGCGGCCACGGTGGCCAGCATCATCATCGCGGATGCGGCGCCGACGCCCATCTGGCCACGCGTGAACGCCGAGGCGTACATGAAGGTGGCGGGTACGTCCGAGGAGAACCCGGGGCCGCCGCCGGTCAATGCCATCACCAGGTCAAAGCTCTTGATCGCGATATGCGCCAGGATCATCAGCGTGGAGAAGAACACCGGCCGCAGCGCCGGCAGCACGATGCGCCAGTAGATGCGCGGCAGGCTGGCGCCGTCGATCTGGGCCGCCTTGATGATGGAATCGTCGATGCCGCGCAGGCCCGCCAGGAACAGCGCCATCACGAAGCCGGACGATTGCCAGATACCGGCGATGACCACGGTGTAGATCGACATGTCCGGGTTCACCAGCCAGTCGAAGGTGAAGCTGGTGAAGCCCCAGTCATGCACCAGTTTTTCCAGGCCCAGGCCCGGATTGAGCATCCATTTCCAGGCGGTACCGGTCACGATGAAGGACAGCGCCATCGGGTACAGGTACAGGGTGCGCAGCACGCCTTCGCCACGAATCTTCTGGTCGAGGAACACCGCCAGCAAGATGCCCATGGCCATGCCGCCGCCGATGAACAAGCCGCCGAAGATGAACAGGTTTTTCACCGCGACCCATGCGCGTTCGTTGGCGAACAGCGTTTCATACTGGGCGAGGCCGACCCATTCGTAGTTGGGCAGCAGCCGGGAAGCGGTGAAGGAGAGATAGCCATTCCAGGCGATGAAGCCGTAGACGAACACCAGCGTCAGCAGGAATGACGGGGCCAGAACCAGCCGCGGCAGCCAACGCTCCGCGAAGCCGTACTGCGCCGGCCCATTGAATTGCGTCATGATCGATTCTCCAGACGTCCCCGCGGCAAAGCGGGGCCGACGGCCGTCGTTTATGCCACGACGTACCTGCCGGTAAGAGGGGGCCCGGCCACGAGGGCCGGGCGCAACTGCGGGATTACTGGACCTTGGCGGCTGCGACGAGCTTGTCCGCGGCCTGCTTGGCGGTCATCTTGTCGTCGTTCCAGAATTGCGAGATCGCGTCGTAATAGGCGCCCTGCGTGGCCGAATGCATGGCCATGCCGTGAGCGAACGACGGCAGCAAGGTGCCCTTCTTGGACGTGGTCTGGAAATCCTTGGCCGATTGCTGGCCGCAGGAATCGAACTTGGACATGTCCATGCCGGCGCGAACCGGGATGGAGCCCTTGTTCAGGTTGAACACTTCCTGGAACTGGGTGCTCATCACGGCGGAAGCGAAGTCCTTCTCGCCCTTTTCCGCATCCTTGTTCGGCAACTTGAACATCGCGAAGCTATCGATGTTGAAGGTGTAGTCGTTGGCGGTGCCCGGGGCGGGAACGCACAGGAAGTCCTTGCCCGGTACCTTGCCGGCGGCGAGGAATTCGCCCTTGGCCCAGTCGCCCATGAACTGCATCGCCGCCTTGCCGTTGATGACCATGGCGGTGGCCAGGTTCCATTCGCGACCGGCACTGTTCTTGTCGGTATAAGGCTTGATGCGCTTGTAGGTTTCCAGCGACTTGACCATGGTCGGGCTCTTCAGCGCATTGGCGTCGAGCTGGATGAAGGCCTTCTTGTAGAAGTCGGGGCCGCCGACGCCCAGGGCAATGGCTTCGAATACGGTGGCGTCCTGCCACGGCTGGCCGCCATAGGCCACGGCCTGGATACCGGCCTTCTTCAGCGCTTCGGCGGTCGCGAAGAATTCATCGATGGTGGTGGGGGCCTTGGCATTGGCCTTCTTCAGCAGCTCGGGATTCACCCACAGCCAGTTCACGCGGTGCACGTTGACCGGCACGGCCACGTAGCTGCCCTTGTACTTCATCACATTGGACACCACCGGCGGCAGCAGCTTGTCCCAGTTTTCCTTCTTGGCCACATCGTCGATCGATGCCAGCACGCCCTCTTCGCCCCACTCCTGGATCGCCGGGCCCTTGATCTGGGCAGCGGTCGGCGGGTTGCCGGAGACGACACGTGTCTTCAGCGCGGTCATCGCGTTCTCGCCAGCGCCGCCGGCAACCGCGAAGTCCTTCCACTTATGGCCCTTGGCCTCGAGCATTTTCTTCAGTTCTGCGGCAGCCTTCGCTTCACCGCCGGAAGTCCACCAGTGCAACACCTCCACTTCCGCGGCATTGGCCGCAAACGCGACCGCCATGGTGGCGGCACAGAGCGTTATACGCAAAGCTTGCATTTGTTATATCTCCTAGGCACGAGCCGCCCCATGGCGGTGCTCGATGCACCAACTGTAGTCACAAGCAATTGCCTACGGAATGAGGGGAGCTATGTAAGGCGATTGCTGTATTTGCGAATGATTGCGAATGACTGGATTGGCGCACTGGCACGAGGAGGCGCAAGGCCAGAAAAGGGTGAAGAAAAGAAATGAAAAAAGGGCAGCCGAAGCTGCCCTTTTCAAGCACTAATCGATTCAGATGAATTGATTAGAAGCCAGTCCAGGTACCAACCAGAACGCGGGTGACGTTGTCGTCATCGCTTTGGATACCGTCGAGCTGCCAGGAGCCGAAGCGAGCAACATTGTCATCCAGCATTTGGTGACGGATTTGCAGGAAGGCAACCGAGTTCTTCGACAGGCTGTAGTCCCATTCGAAGGCGATTTGCTGGATCGACGAATCGTCGATATCGCTGAAGTCGGTCCAAATCTGGTAGCCCAGGTTCAGAGCGTGCTTGCCGAAGTTGTAGCCACCGCGAACCAGCCACTGGTCGTTGTCAACCTTGGTGTCGGTCGAAACGAAGGCATTGCGCCACTCATTGTGACGATATGCGCCGGTGATGTTGAAATCGCCGAACACATAACGGGCACCGATCATGTAGGACGAAGCTTCCACGTCAGTGGTGTAGCGGCTTTCGTCTTCACGACCCCAGCCAGCGAAGCCCGGAGCAACAGCTTCGGTGCCGGAGGAGTAGCCTTCGGTGTGCATGTAGCCGCCGTTGATCGACAGGCCACCCACGCCGTAGTTGGCGGTGATTTCGTAGGAGTAGCCGTCAGCGCCGTTAGCGTTGTCAGCGGTGCCGGTGCCCAGGTCGTATTGAGCAGCGAAGTTGAAGCCGCTGAAGTCCGGCGAGAAGTAGCTGATGGCACGCGGGTATTGAACTTGGTGAGCGCCAGCGTCGGCCCACAGGTTACCTTGGCCCTTCCAGCCGTACGGCCAGTCTTGCATCAGGTAGAAGTTCGAGAATTGGTTACCGAAGCGAACCGAACCGAAGTCGCCCTTGTAGCCGATCCAGGCTTCACGATTGCCCCAGCTGTCGTAGCGGTAGTCGGTAGCAACCTTTTGAGCCAGCTTCCATTCCAGGGTAGCGCCGCTGTCCAGCTTGTCGCTGCCGGAAACGTTCACGACGATCGCGATTTCTTCCAGGAACTTGCCATCGCCATCGGGAGTGTTGTTGGTACGGTACATGAAGTCCATCTCGGCGGAGCCGCCGATGGTCACGTCAGCAAAAGCCGGGGCGGCGAATGCGGCTGCGATGGAGGCAGCAACCAGAGCACGCTTGAACATTTATAGGTCTCCTGATTTGAGAGTTGGTTTTTACACCAGCTTGTAAGCGGTTAGGCCTTCTGCTCGTTCACATCCGGCTTTACCCTAGGGACGAAGAATAAAGAACGACCCTAATGGCCGCAAACCTGAAACATCTCTGCCGCATGGATTGTCGCTTGTACGCAACAATCCGCCGCTCATCCAAAACGACGGCATAAAAAAACCGCCGGCGAACCGGCGGTTTCATTGGGATTGGACCCTGTTTTTACTTTGCGTTCCAGAGTGCCTTGGTGGTGTCGAGCATCCGGTTGGAGAAGCCCCATTCGTTGTCGTACCACGACAGCACCTTCACCAGCGTGCCGTTGGACACCTTGGTCTGCGATGCCTCATAGGTCGACGATGCCGGATCGTGGTTGAAGTCGTGCGACACCAGCGGCAGGTCGTTGTAGTTCAGGATGCCCTTCAGTTCGCCTTCCGACGCTTCCTTGAGGATGGCGTGGATTTCTTCCTTGGTGGTGGCGCGGGAAGCGGTGAAGGTCAGATCGACCAGCGATACGTTGATGGTCGGCACGCGCACGGCGAAGCCATCCAGCTTGCCATTCAGTTCCGGCAGCACCAGACCCACCGCGGCGGCAGCGCCGGTCTTGGTCGGGATCATCGACTGGGTGGCCGAACGGGCGCGACGCAGGTCGCTGTGATACACGTCGGTCAGCACCTGGTCGTTGGTGTAGCTGTGCACGGTGGTCATCAGGCCAGAGACGATGCCCAGCTTGTCATGCAGCGGCTTGACCAGCGGTGCCAGGCAGTTGGTGGTGCACGAGGCGTTGGAGATGACGGTGTCGGTGGCCTTCAGCACGTTGTGGTTCACGCCGTACACGATGGTGGCGTCAACATCGGCGCCGCCCGGTGCGGAGATGATCACCTTCTTGGCACCCGCGGTCAGGTGGGCCGAGGCTTTTTCCTTGCTGGTGAACAGACCCGTGCATTCCATGACCACATCGACGCCCAGATCCTTCCACGGCAGCTCGGCCGGGTTGCGCACGGCGCAGACCTTGATCTTGTCGCCGTTGACGACGATGTATTCGCCTTCCACGGACACGGACCCGTTGAAGCGGCCATGCACCGTATCGTATTGGGTCAGGTGTGCGTTGGTCTTGGCGTCGCCCAGGTCGTTGATGGCGACGATCTGGAATTCATCGGTGCGACCCGATTCGTACAGCGCGCGCAGAACGTTACGACCGATACGGCCGTAGCCGTTGATTGCGATGCGGATTGCCATGTTAGTTGCTCCTGGAAGATCGATTCCAAAAAACCGGATTGAAAACTGCCGCGCAAGTATGAGCACAGACAAGGTGCGTCATCTTGCGCGGCAGCAAAGCCTTACGCCACGGGACTTGCCCAAGGCAAGAATCACTATTATTAGCGGAAACCGGCAGCTTCGCGCGCCAAAGCGGTGATCGCTTCCCAATCACCGGCAGCCAGCTTGTCCTTGGGTGCGAGCCAGGACCCGCCCACGCAGCCCACGTTCGGCAGGGCCAGCAGCTTGGGCGCCGATTCCGGCGTCACGCCGCCCGTGGGACAGAACAGCACTTGCGGCAGCGGGCCGCCCATCGCTTTCAGCATGCCCAGGCTGCCCGCCTGTTCCGCCGGGAACAGCTTGACGGCGTCGAAGCCCAGTTCCAGCGCGGCAATCACTTCGGACGGCGTCATCACCCCCGGCAGCAGCGGGATGCCGGCGGCCTTTGCGGCCACCGCCAGTTTTTCGGTCAGGCCCGGCGTCACGGCGAACTTGGCGCCAGCGGCCTTGGCCTCGGCGAACTGCTCGGGCCGCACCACCGTTCCCACGCCAACGATGGCATCCGGCACGGCATCGGCAATGGCCTTGACCGCGGCCAGGCCGGCGTCGGTGCGCAGGGTGACTTCCAGCACGCGGATGCCGCCTGCCACCAGGGCGCGTGCCAATGGCACGGCGTGTTCGATCTGTTCGATCACCAGCACCGGCATCACCGGGCACGAACGCATGATTTCGCGGATTTGCATGTTTGACTCTTCTTGCAGATTGAATACAGCGGTCGGACAAAACCGGCCACGCCTATGCCGGCGGACCGCCAGCCAATCGAATCTCTCGACAGTAATTAATTAGTGCGACAGGCCGAGCGAGATGGCGCCTTCTTCGGCACCGGTGGCCGCTGCGCGGAAGGAGGCGAACAATTCGCGCCCCATGCCGTGGCCGTTCCTGCTCAGATCGGCCACAGCCACTTCGCGGGCAGCCCATTCGGCGGCATCGACCTTGGCCTCCACCACGCCGGCCTCGGCATCCAGAAGCAGGATGTCGCCGGTACGCACCTTGCCCAGCGGACCGCCGGAAACCACTTCCGGGGTCATGTGGATGGCGGAGGGCACCTTGCCCGACGCACCCGACATCCGGCCATCGGTGACCAGGGCCACCTTGAAGCCGCGATCCTGCAACACGCCCAATGCCGGCGTGAGTTTGTGCAGCTCCGGCATGCCATTGGCACGCGGCCCCTGGAAGCGCAGCACGGCAATGAAATCCTTTTCCAGTTCGCCGCGCTTGAAGGCTTCCAGCACATCGTCCTGATCGTCGAACACGATCGCCGGCGCTTCGACCAGGCGATGCTCCGGCGCCACGGCGGAAATCTTGATCACCGAGCGGCCGAGATTGCCGGCCAACAGACGCAGGCCGCCATCGGCGCTGAACGGCCGGGTGGCGGGGCGCAACACGTTTTCGTCGCCGGAATCGGCCGGCGCGGCGCGCCACACCGCCTTGCCGTCGGCCAGGAATGGCTCGTTGGCATAGGCACGCAGGCTGGGGCCGGCGTTGGTCAGCACGTCTTCATGCAGCAGCCCGGCATCGAGCAGTTCGCGAATCAGGTAGCCCATGCCGCCCGCGGCATGGAAATGATTCACGTCGGCCGAACCGTTCGGGTAGACCTTGGCCAGCAACGGCACGATCTGCGACAGATCGTCGAAATCGCTCCAGTCGATCACGATGCCGGCGGCGCGGGCGATGGCGATCAAGTGGATGGTGTGATTGGTCGAGCCGCCCGTGGCCAGCAGGCCGACGATGCCATTGACGATGGCACGCTCGTCGACCACCTTGCCCACCGGGGAGAACTCCTTGCCCAGTGCGGTGATGGCGGTGGCACGCTGCGCGGCGGCAACGGTCAGCGCGTCGCGCAGGGGGGTATTCGGGTTGACGAAGGCGGCGCCCGGCAGATGCAGGCCCATCACTTCCATCAGCATCTGGTTGGAATTGGCCGTGCCATAGAAGGTACAGGTGCCCGGACCGTGATAGCTGCCCTCCTCCGAGGCCAGCAGTTCTTCGCGGCCACACTTGCCTTCGGCGAAGCGCTGGCGCACGGCGGCCTTGTCCTTGTTGGAGATGCCGGAGGTCATCGGGCCGGCGGGGATGAACACCGCAGGCAAGTGGCCGAACTGCAATACGCCGATCAGCAGACCGGGAATGATCTTGTCGCAGACACCAAGGCAGACCACGCCGTCGAACACGTTGTGCGAGAGCGCCACCGCCGTGCTCATCGCGATCACATCGCGGCTGAACAGGCTGAGTTCCATGCCCGGCTGGCCCTGGGTCACGCCGTCGCACATCGCTGGCGTGCCACCGGCGAACTGGGCGGTGGCGCCGACCTGGCGGGCGGCTTCCTTGATCAGGGCGGGATAGGTTTCCAGCGGCTGGTGTGCCGAAAGCATATCGTTGTATGACGAAACGATGCCGATATTGGGCTGGCGCATTTCGCGCAGCATCAGCTTGTCGCCCGCCGGTGCGGCGGCCCAGGCATGCGCCTGGTTGGTACAGGCCAGCCCCTTGCGCTGCGGTTCCTGCTGGGCCGCGGCCTCCAGACGTTGCAGATACCGGCCGCGCGAATCCTTACTCCGCGCTGCGATACGAGCCGTGATCTCGGCAAGACGGGGATGGAGAGGCATGACGAACTCCAGAGGCAGGACGGGAAACCAGTAGCGACAAGCATTGGCACTACAAGAAGTAGACCGTAGTTTTACTACAATGGCGTAACAACTTCAACCCACATTCGCCAGGCGCAGCGGTGTGTTGCACCGCAACAAAATCCAGCATTCGCGCGGGTTCAGCGGTTTCATCCGGCCGCAAAGTCAATATTGGCGCGGCCCCAGGAGAAACCGTTTGCGCGGTTTTTTGTGTACGTAGTAAGATTACATAGTCTTACTACATTCGGCAGCCCCGGCATTGCCGGCATGCGGCTGACTTCTCCCACGAGGAAGGATCGTCATGACCCCTATCGAAGCTTTCGACATGGTGCTGTTCGGCGGCACCGGCGACTTGGTAATGCGCAAACTGTTGCCGGCGTTGTACCACCAGCATCAGGACGGCAATCTACCCACTGCCGGCCGCATCATCTGTCTGGGCCGCAGCGCCACCGATACCGCTGGCTATCTGGCCAAAGCCCATGCGATGGCCCAAGGCTATCTGGGCACGCATTACAACGATGCCGACTGGCAATCGTTCGCCGAGCGCATTTCCTACCTCAAGGTGGACGCCACCGTGCCGGCGGAGTTCCAGGGCCTGGCGGATGCGCTCAATGAATTTCCCGGCCGCGTGCGCGTGTTCTATCTTTCCACCGCGCCCGACCTGTTCGCCCCGATCTCCAAGAGCCTGGCCGGTGTCGGCCTGAACAAGGGCAATGCCCGCGTGGTGCTGGAAAAGCCGTTGGGCCACGATCTGGAATCGTCGAACAAGATCAACGACGAAGTGGGCGAACACTTCGAAGAACACCAGATTTACCGGATCGACCATTACCTGGGCAAGGAGCCGGTGCTGAACCTGATCGCGCTGCGCTTTGCCAACACCCTGCTCGAACCGCTGTGGCGCCGCGAATGGATTCGCGATGTGCAGATCACCGTGACCGAACAAGTGGGCGTGGAAACCCGTGCCGACTTCTACGACAAGGCCGGCGCCCTGCGCGACATGATCCAGAACCACCTGTTGCAGTTGCTCACCATCGTGGCGATGGAACCGCCGGCCAGCATCGACGCCGACGCCGTTCGCGACGAAAAACTCAAGATCCTGCGCGCGCTCAAGCCGCTGACCCCCGAAACCGTCCTGACCAACGTAGTGCGCGGCCAGTATCGCGCCGGCGCCGTGTCGGCCAAGCCGGTGCCGGGCTACCTGGAAGAGCCGGGCGTGCCGGCCAACTCCCGCACCGAGACCTTCGTCGCGCTCAAGGCCGAAATCCAGACCTGGCGCTGGGCCGGCGTGCCGTTCTTCCTGCGTACCGGCAAGCGGTTGCAGGAGCGGATGGCCGAGATCGTCATCAATTTCCGCGAAGCGCCGCACTCCATCTTCGGCCGCAACACCACGCCGAACCGCCTGGTGATCCAGTTGCAGCCGGACGAATCGGTACGGCTGTACCTGATGGCCAAGGAGCCGGGCAACCAGTTCCGCCTGCGTCCGGTGCACCTGGACCTGGACTTCAAGGAATTCTTCGAAAGCCGCAGCCCGGAAGCCTACGAGCGCCTGTTGATGGACGTGATCCGTGGCGACCTGTCGCTCTTCGTCCGTCGCGACGAACAACGCGCCGCCTGGAAATGGGTCGAGCCGATTCTCGACACCTGGGAAAACAGCCTGGATGCGCCCAAGCCCTACACCGCCGGCACCTGGGGCCCCGCCGCCTCGTCCGCGCTGCTGTCGCGCGAAGGCATGAGCTGGCACGAGGAAGGCTGATCGCCGGTCGCGCCACGGCGCGAACCCACTTGCCCGACGGCGCTACGACCTGCTCGTAGCGCCGTGCTTGCGCAAGGCGCCCCCCGGATCGGGGCGCATACAACAACACGCAGCACTGGTGAAGCAACTTGAGGGTTATCGATGTCCCTGCAATGGCATGAATACGCGTCGAAGGACGAACTGGATCAACAACTGGCCGAGGCCATCGCCCAGGCGTTGGCCACGGCCATCGCGGCGCGCGGCCAGGCCAGCGCCGCCGTCTCCGGCGGACGCACGCCCGCCGGCATGTTCAATGCGCTGTCCAACAAGGACATCGACTGGTCGCGCGTTTCGCTGACCCTGGTCGACGAGCGCTGGGTGCCGGTCGATCATGCCGACAGCAATGAGCGCACCGTGCGTCAGCACCTGCTGGTCAATCGCGCCGCCGCCGCCACCTTTGTCTCCCCGGTCTCCAGCGCGGCCACCCCGCACGCCGGCCAGGCCGAGATCGAAGCCCGCTTTGCCGCCCTGCCCCAGCCGTTCGACGTGCTGATCCTCGGCATGGGCGACGACGGCCACACCGCGTCGCTGTTCCCCGATGCCGCCGAACTGGAAGCCGCGTGCGCCTCCACCGCGCTGGTCGCTGCCGTGACGCCGCCGGTGGCGCCGCATCCCCGCATCACGCTGACGCTGCCGACCATCGCCCGCGCGCGCGAAGTGATCGTGCACATCACCGGCGAGAGCAAGAAGGCATTGCTGAACACCGCGCTGACCGAAGACAAGCCGGTTACCGCGCAATACCCCATCCGCCGCGTGCTGGACGCTGTGGCGGGTGAAAAACACGTATTCTGGGCTGCCTGAACCCGGCATACATGACGGAGCGGGGCCGATATGGCCCCGCCTTCACAAGGGCACTGCCCAAAATCAGGGGTGTGGTTTCATCAAGGCCCACCCCGTCGTTTGAGTGAGACCATCCCATGCTCGAACGCATCAAGACCGTGATCGACTCCCTCTCCAAATCGGAGCGGAAAGTCGCGGAGCTGGTGCTGGCCCAACCGAATCTGGTGGCCAACGCGCCGATTGCGCAGATCGCCGATCTGGCGGACGTGTCGCAACCGACGGTAATCCGTTTCTGTCGCAGCCTCAATTGCTCGGGGTTGCAGGATTTCAAGCTGCGGCTCACGCGCAGCCTGGTATCCGGTGTGCCCTATGTGCATTCCATGGTGTCGGCCGACGACTCCGCGCACGATCTGGCCAAGAAACTGTTCGACAACAACATCTCCCACCTGCTGCGCTGCCGCAACGAGCTCGATACCGAAGCGCTCGAAAAGGCGATCCGCGTGCTGGCCAACACCCACAAGATCGAAGTGTGGGGCCAGGGCCAGTCCGGTGCGGTGGCCATCGACGCCCAGAACAAGTTCTTCCGCCTGGGTGTGCCCACCGTGGCCTATACCGACCCGCACATGCATGGCATGAGCGCGTCGATGCTCAAGCCCGGTGACGCGGTGGTGGCGGTATCCAATTCCGGCCGCACGCTGGACCTGATCCGCTCGGTGGAAATCGCCCGCGACGCAGGCGCCGACGTCATCGGCATCACACACAGCAAGAGCCCGCTGGCCAAGCGCTGCTCGATCTGCCTGTATGCCGATACCATGGAAGACCCCGATCTCTATACCCCGATGATCACCCGCATCGTGCACCTGGTGATCATCGACGTGCTGGCCGTCGGCGTCGCGCTCAAGCGTGGCCCCGAACTGATCGACCAGTTGGAAAAAATGAAGCGCAACCTCAAGGAAAAGCGGGTGCGCGGTCACGAAAGCTGAACCCGGCTTGCCGGACAACAGCTCAAGCGTTCTTGTACGCGCCCACGCGTTAAAGGAAACCCTCCATGTCCAAGCTCACCACCTCGCCCGCCTGGCAGGCCCTGGCGACGCATTACCAGGAAATATCCAAGCTGCACATGCGTGACCTGTTCGCGCAGGATCCGCAGCGCTTCGAGAAATTCTCGTTCGAATCGGGCGGGCTGTTCTTCGATTACTCGAAGAACCGCATCACCGAGGAAACGATGTCGCTGCTGTTCGACCTGGCGCGCCAGAGCGGCCTGGAAGAACGCATCAAGCAGATGTTCTCGGGCGAGAAGATCAACCGCACCGAAGACCGCGCCGTGCTGCACGTCGCGCTGCGCAACCTGGACAAGAATCCCATCTACGTCGATGGCGAAGACGTGATGCCCAAGGTGAACGAGGTCAAGGAAAAGATCTTCCGTTTCTCCGACGAAGTGCGCTCCGGCGAGCGGGTCGGCTACACCGGCAAGGCCTTCACCGACATCGTCAACATCGGCATCGGCGGCTCGGACCTCGGCCCGCTGATGGTCTGTAACGCGCTCAAGCACTACGGCCACGAGCGGCTGAAGATGCATTTCATCTCCACCGTGGATGGCGACCAGATCGTTTCCACGCTGAAGACGCTCAACCCCGAGACCACGCTGTTCATCGTTTCGTCCAAGACCTTCACCACCCAGGAAACGCTGACCAACGCCCGCACCGCGCGTAAATGGTTCCTGGATCGCGTCGGCAACGAAACGCACATCGCCAAGCACTTCGTCGCGGTCTCGACCAATGCCAGCGCCGTGTCCGAATTCGGCATCGACACCAACAACATGTTCGAATTCTGGGATTGGGTGGGCGGCCGCTACTCGCTGTGGAGCGCCATCGGCCTGCCGATCGCCGTGTTCCTCGGCAAGCACGACTACCAGGATTTGCTCCATGGCGCCTACACCATGGACGAGCACTTCAAGAACAAGCCGCTGGAACAGAACCTGCCCGTCATCATGGGCATGCTCGGCGTGTGGTACGTCAACTTCTTCGGCGCCCGCACCCACCTGATTTCGCCGTACAACCAGTCGCTGTACCGCTTCCCCGCGTACTTGCAGCAACTGGACATGGAATCGAACGGCAAGACCGTCACCCTCGATGGCGAGCGTGTCGATTACCAGACCGGCCCGGTGGTCTGGGGCGACGCCGGCATCAACGGCCAGCACGCCTACTACCAGTTGCTGCATCAAGGCAGTCAGTTGGTGCCGATCGACTTCATCGGTTCGGTCGAGCATCCCAATATCCCCGAGCCGCACAGCACCATCCTGATGGCCAACTTCTTCGCGCAGACCGAAGCCTTCCTGCGCGGCAAGAACGAAGCCGAAGTGCGTGCCGAGCTGGACAAGGTGGGCATCACCGGCGAAGCGCAGGACGCGCTGGTGCCGCACAAGATCTTCGAAGGCAACCGCCCCACCAATACCGTGCTGATGCAACGCCTGACGCCGCGCCGCCTGGGCGCGCTGATCGCGCTGTACGAACACAAGATTTTCGTGCAGGGCACGGTCTGGAACGTCAACTCGTACGACCAGTGGGGGGTGGAACTGGGGAAGCAGCTCGCGAAGACCATCGAGAACGACCTCACCACACCGGGCCTGACCACCACCCATGACGGCTCGACCAACGGACTCATCAATTATTACAAGCGTAACGCGCCGCGCTGATCCACCCACGGCACCAAAACGCGAGATATACGGCTGCCCGGAGACCCCGGGCAGAACGCAACGTCGGCGGGGACCACTCGCCGACAGCGGCATCAACCCTAGAACAAGGTAGAGAAAATGGCAGAGCAGATTCACGACCACGATCCTCGGGAAACGCAGGAGTGGCTTGAAGCCCTGGATGGCGTACTGGAAAACGAAGGCGCCGAACGCGCGCACTTTCTGGTCGAAAAACTGATCGACCACGCACGGCAGGACGGGGTCAACATCCCCTACACCGCCACCACCGCCTACATCAACACCATCCCGCAGCATCTGGAAGCCAAAAGCCCCGGCAACCACGCCTACGAAGAGCGCGTGCGCTCCTATACGCGCTGGAACGCCGCGGCCATGGTCGTGAAAGCCAACCGGACCAACGGCGACCTGGGTGGCCATATCACCTCGTTCGCCTCGGCCGCCACCCTGTACGACGTGGGCTGGAACCACTTCTGGCACGCCCCCAACGCCGAGCACGGCGGCGACCTGGTTTACTTCCAGGGCCACAGCGCACCCGGCATGTATTCGCGCGCCTTCCTGGAAGGTCGCATCAGCGAAGACCAACTGAACAAGTTCCGCCAGGAAGTGGACGGCGGCGGCCTGTCCAGCTACCCGCACCCGTGGCTGATGCCCGATTTCTGGCAGTTCCCCACCGTATCGATGGGCCTTGGCCCGCTGATGGCCATCTACCAGGCCCGCTTCATGAAGTACCTGGACGATCGCGGTTTCAAGCAGAAGGGCGACCGCAAGGTCTGGGCCTTCATGGGCGACGGCGAAATGGACGAGCCGGAATCGCTGGGCGCGATCTCGCTGGCCGGCCGTGAAAAGCTGGACAACCTGGTGTTCGTCATCAACTGCAACCTGCAACGGCTGGATGGCCCGGTACGCGGCAACGGCAAGATCATCCAGGAACTGGAAGGCGATTTCCGCGGCTCCGGCTGGAACGTGATCAAGGTGGTCTGGGGCTCCGGCTGGGATGCCCTGCTCGCCAAGGACAAGAAGGGCCTGCTGCAACAGCGCATGATGGAAGTGGTCGATGGCGAATACCAGACCTACAAATCCAAGGATGGCGCCTATGTCCGCGAATACTTCTTCAACACGCCGGAGCTGAAGGAGCTGGTGTCCAGCATGTCCGACGACGACATCTGGCGCCTGACCCGTGGCGGCAACGATCCGCACAAGGTCTATGCCGCCTACAAGGCCGCCGTCGAGCACAAGGGCCAGCCCACGCTGCTGCTGGTCAAGACCGTCAAGGGTTACGGCATGGGCAGCGCCGGCGAATCGCAGAACGTCGCGCACCAGACCAAGAAGCTCACCGACGACGACATGCTGCACCTGCGTGACCGCTTCAAGATTCCGCTCTCCGACGAACAGGCCAAGGCGTGCACCTTCTACGCCCCGCCAGCCGACGCCCCCGAAATGCAGTACATGCACGAACGCCGCCAGGCGCTGGGCGG
The DNA here is from genome assembly GCF_005048205.1 of Chitiniphilus eburneus. GTDB lineage: Bacteria > Pseudomonadota > Gammaproteobacteria > Burkholderiales > Chitinibacteraceae > Chitiniphilus > Chitiniphilus eburneus. Next base: position 2,056 of record NZ_SUMF01000040.1, on the reverse strand, counting down.
CTACCTGCCGTCGCGCACGCCGGTGGACGAGCCGCTGCAAGTGCCGGCGCTGGACGCCTTCAAGGCGCTGCTGGACAGCACTGGCGAACGCGAGATGTCCACCACCATGGCCTTCGTGCGCATGATGGGCACGCTGGTCAAGGACAAGAACATCGGCCGCCGCGTGGTACCGATCGTGCCGGACGAATCGCGCACCTTCGGCATGGAAGGCATGTTCCGCCAGTTGGGTATCTGGAGCCACGTCGGCCAGTTGTATGCGCCGCAGGATGCCGATCAACTGATGTTCTACAAGGAATCCACCGACGGCCAGATCCTGCAGGAAGGCATCAACGAAGCCGGCGCCATGGCCGACTGGATTGCCGCCGCCACCAGTTACGCCAACCACGGCGTGACCATGATCCCGATCTACATCTACTACTCGATGTTCGGCTTCCAGCGCATCGGCGACCTGGCCTGGGCAGCCGGCGACCTGCGCGCGCGCGGCTTCCTGGTCGGCGGCACCTCGGGCCGCACCACGCTGAACGGCGAAGGATTGCAACACCAGGACGGCCACGGCCACCTGTTCGCCGACTTCGTGCCGAACTGCGTCTCGTACGATCCCACCTTCGCCTACGAACTGGCGGTGATCGTGCAGCACGGCCTGAAGCGCATGTACCAGGATCAGGAAAACGTCTACTACTACCTGACCGTGATGAACGAAAACTACACCCACCCGGCGATGCCGGCGGGCGTGGAAGACGACATCATCAAGGGCCTGTACCTGTTCCGCGAAGGCACCCGCGACGCCAAGCTCAAGGTGCAACTGATGGGTTGCGGCACCATCTTCCGCGAAGTGATCGCGGCGGCCGAGCTGCTGGAAAACGACTTCGGCGTCGCCGCCGACATCTGGTCCGCCACCAGCCTGAACGAACTGAAGCGCGACGGCATGGCCGCATCCCGCTACAACCTGCTGCACCCCACCGCCGAAGCCCGGGTGCCGCACGTGACGCAAAAGCTGGAGGGCCGCCAGGGCCCGGTGATCGCCGCCACCGACTACAAGCGCATCTTTGCCGACCAGATCCGCGAGTATGTGCCGGGGCGCATGGTCACGCTGGGTACCGACGGCTTTGGCCGTTCGGACAGCCGCCAGCAACTGCGCAAGTTCTTCGAGGTGGATCGCTACCACGTCGCCGTCGCCGCGCTGAAGGCACTGGCCGACGAAGGCAGCATCGAACGCGCCAAGGTCGCCGAAGCCATCGCCAAGTATGGCATCGACACCGAACGCCGCGCGCCCTGGACTGTTTAAGGGAAGGGAGAAGAGAGAAGTGGAAAGGGTGAACACCCGCCCCGCTTCTCGCTCCACATCCGCAGCAGGGTGGAGGGTCCGGGGAAGCAGCCCTTCCTCCTTCCCCCTTCCCCCTTCTCAGAAGGAAGAGCAATGAGCAACGTCATCGAACTGAAAATCCCCGACATCGGCGGCCACGACAACGTCGACGTCATCGAGGTGCTGGTCAAGGCCGGCGACACCATCGACAAAGAGCAATCGCTGATCACGCTGGAAACCGACAAGGCCACCATGGAAGTGCCCGCCACCGCCGCCGGCGTGGTGAAGGAAATGAAGGTCAAGGTTGGCGACAAGGTCTCCGAAGGCAGCGTGGTGTTGCTGCTCGAAGCCAGCGAAGCCGCGGCGGCACCCGCTCCGGCAGCCCCCGCTCCGGCAGCTCTGGCCCCCGCCGCGCCCGCGCCGACGCCTGCCGCACAACCCGCCGCCGCACCGGCGGCCGCACAGCGCATCGAGGTCCGCGTGCCCGACATCGGCGGCCACGACAACGTGGACGTGATCGAAGTGCTGGTCCAGGTGGGCGATACCATCGCCAAGGAACAATCGCTGATCACGCTGGAAACCGACAAGGCCACCATGGAAGTGCCCGCCACCGCCGCTGGCGTGGTGGAAAGCATTGCCATCAAGGTGGGCGACAAGGTATCCGAAGGCGCGTTGATCCTGGTGGTGCAAGGCAGCGCCGCCGTGGCCGCCCCGGCGCCCGCCCCCACCGTTGCCGCGCCGGCCCCCGCACCG
>NZ_SUMF01000004.1 GCF_005048205.1 Chitiniphilus eburneus | reverse complement strand
GTCCTGGGTGAAGGCGCTGGCGAAGGACGCCAGCAGGTTCGACATATCCACGTCATCTACCCAACAATTTTTGTCAGGCGCGATGGTAAAGATGCCAGGGGCATTCGGGCAAGCCCTCTGCCATTGATTGGCCTTCGGTCGGGGCTGGGCGGATTGTCATGACATCGCGAACCGCGTTTTCCAAAGCTCGGACCCGGGATAAGTAAAGGGTCAGGGAAGCGGGGTTCTCAGGGCAAGGCTAGCTGGCTGGCACGCTGCGCTTCTATGGGAGGGGCAGGTTTGGTAACAACCCAATGGGTGGAGGCAGAAGCGCTGGGAAAAGAAGCTTCAGAGGCGTGAAGAGGAACGAAGCAATTCAATTAGCAAAACAGGGTAAAGGCGCTGGCATGGCCCAGCCCAGCGACACGCCAGGTAGCATGCAAAAAACAAAGCCCTGAAAATCAGGGCCTTATGGCAGAGCGGTGGCGGAAGCGGTGAGATTCGAACTCACGGAGGACTCGCATCCTCGCCGGTTTTCAAGACCGGTGCCTTAAACCGCTCGGCCACGCTTCCGCAGGGTTGCCCCTTGCGGGCAGAGCCGGCATTGTAACGAAGCCGCCGTGGGCGGTCACGGATAAAGTCGCATGAAAGGCTATGGTGTTGAGAATTCTTATCATTTAAAATGAGGCGATGTTGACCTCACGCTATACCGTCGTGGGCGCCGTTTGCGCCGCGCACTTGGTACTGATCTATGCCGCCATGCGGGCTTCGGGCCTGATGGCGCTTCCCGAACCAATTTCGGCCCCGGTGCTCACCTATATCGAGCTGCCCATGGCGCAGCCCGATCCCGTGCCGCAGCCCAAACCCCTGGCGGAACCGCCCAAGCCGCAGTCGGTCAAGCCGGCGCCGCGCCAGCCGGTTCCCAAACCCGCGCCGCGCCAGGCGGAGCCCAAGCCGGTACTGACCGAGCCTTCCGAAACCGCGCTCAGCGCGCTGGCCGAGCCGGCACCTGCCCCGGCGCCTGCTCCCGCCCCGGCGGCAGCGCCGGCACCCGCTCCGGCGCCTGCTGCGGCCGGGCCGGCGACCGACCCGATTTTCGATGCGGCATACCTCAACAATCCCAAGCCCAGCTATCCGCGCCAGTCGCAAATGCTACGCGAGGAAGGCACGGTGCTGGTGAAAGTAAGGGTGAGCGAAGGCGGCCTGCCGTTGTCGGTCACGCTGGCGCAGTCGAGCGGATTCAGCCGGCTGGATAACGCGGCACTCGATTCGGTGAAGCGCTGGCGCTTCAAGCCGGCAATGCGCGGCAAGGAGCCGGTGGAAGCCAATGTGAACGTGCCGGTGCGCTTCGAGTTGCCACGCTAGGGCGTGCCATCCAATGTTTCGCGGCAGCGCTGGTCGCAGCCGAAGAAAAGCTCCCCTCGTGGAGCTTTTTCTTCGACGGGGCGGGCTTTCGAGGCTGTTCCATTGACCGAAGAGTGTCGAGGCCACCCTTGCACCGCCTGAGTCGACCCGCTGGATTTGCATTGCCAGACGCATCTCATGCGAAAATGCGTGCAATTCTCATTTGTATGTCAACCAAGTTTGTGAAGCATGCGTTGCTTGCGACGCCCGGGGCGAGCACGCCCCGACTCCGCAAATGTCGAGCCTTTCATGGATAAGAATCCGGACCGTCAAAACCGGGCATTCTGGTTGAAGCACCTGCACCGCTGGCACTGGATCAGTTCAGCGGCCTGCCTGATCGGCATGCTGCTGTTCGCCATCACCGGCATCACGCTCAATCACGCAGGGCAGATCGAGGCCCATCCCACCGTCACCACGCGTGACGCCCGCTTGCCGCAAGGGTTGCTGCCATTGCTGGCGCGCGCGCCGACTTCGGACAAAGCGCCGCTGCCTGGTGTGATCAGGGATTGGGTCGGTAGTCAGCTCGATGTCGATCTCGCCGGGCGCGAAGCCGAATGGTCGGACGACGAAGTGTATGTCTCGCTGCCACGCCCCGGCGGCGATGCCTGGTTGTCGGTGGATCGCGCCAGCGGTGACATCGCCTACGAACTGACCGAGCGCGGCTGGGTGTCGTATTTCAACGACCTGCACAAAGGACGCAATACCGGCGCGGCCTGGAGCTGGTTCCTCGATATCTTCGCCGGTTTTGCACTGCTGTTCTGTATGACCGGGCTGTTCCTGCTGCACCTGCACGCCGGCAACCGGCCGGCCACCTGGCCGCTGGTTGCGCTTGGGCTGGCGGTGCCGCTGGTGCTTGCCCTGCTGTTCATTCATTAACGTTGCCCCATCACGCGGGTAAACGGGCATCGGTCGTGTACCCCAGGCCCTGTCCGGACACCGCAAAGAGGAGGGAGCAGGTGGAAGGCCGGCACCGGCATTCCCGATCAGGCCCACGGCTTTGCCGGCGGGTGCATCCCTGCTCATCGTTCATAACAGGCTAGGAAAACAAAAAATGCGTAACTGGATACACGTGGCCAGCGTGCCGGCCCTGGTCGGCGCTTTCGGCGGTCAGGCCCTGGCCGCCGATCTGGCGGTGAAACTGGAAATCCCCCGCCTCAACGTCGCCGAGTACCACCGACCCTATGTGGCCGTGTGGCTGGAAAACGCCGACCAGAATGTCGCCGCCAACCTGGCGGTCTGGTACGACCTGAAGGCCAAGGGCACGGAAGGTGCGGGTACCAAATGGCTGAAGGATCTGCGTCAGTGGTGGCGCAAGAGCGGCCGCGATGCGCAGATGCCACTGGATGGCGTGTCGGGCGCCACCCGGCCGGCCGGCGAGCATCAACTGAATTTCAGCGAAGGCAAGGCGCCGCTGGGCAAGCTGGCGCCGGGCCAGTACACCCTGGTTCTGGAGGCGGCGCGCGAAGTGGGCGGGCGCGAACTGGTGCGTGTGCCGCTGACCTGGCCACCCAAGTCGGCGCAAACCCTGAAAGCCGCCGGCGAGCATGAGCTGGGCGCCATCAGCGTGGACCTGAAGCCGTAATCGTCCGCCTTTACCTCCAATGATCAGGATCGACCCTATGAACCGTGTTACCCGTGCCATCGTCCTTGCCGTTGCCGCCGCCTTGCCGCTGGCAGCCCAAGCCCACAGCTACTGGCTGCTGCCATCGTCCACGGTGTTGTCTTCGCCGCAATGGATCACCGTGGATGCCGCCGTCTCCAACGATATGTTCCAGTTCAACCACAACGCGCTGAATGTCGAAGCGCTGGCCGTGGTTGCGCCGGACGGCTCGCGTGTGGCGCCGGAAAACGCCAGCAAGGGCAAACTGCGCAGCACCTTCGACCTCAGCCTGACCAAGCCGGGCACCTATCGCCTGGAAATCGTCCGGGGCGGCATCCGCGCCAACTGGAAGGTCGATGGCCAGCCCAAGCGCTGGATGGGCAGCGCCGAGGCGTTCGCCAAGGAGGTGCCGGCCGATGCCGAAGGGCTGGAAGTATCCGAAACCGCCAGCCGCCTGGAGACCTTCGTCACCGTCGGTGCACCCACCGCGCTCAAGACCACCGGCAAAGGACTGGAGCTGGCGCCGGTAACGCACCCGAACGATCTCTTCGCCGGCGAGACCGCAACCTTCCAGTTCCTGGCCGACGGCAAGCCCGCCGCCGGGGTGGAGGTCACGCTGGTTCGTGGCGAGCGCCGCTATCGCAACCAGCAGGACGAGCTGAAGCTCACCACCGACAAGGATGGGCGCGTCTCGGTGAAATGGCCGCAGGCCGGCATGTACTGGCTGGACGCCGACCTGGAGGACGACAAGGTCACGGTCAAGGCTGCCAAGCGCCGGACGATGGCCTACACCGCCACGCTGGAAGTCCTGCCGCAGTGACGACGGCAGCCGGAACGATGCCCGGGGCGCGGTCGGCGAATCGTGTGCTGATTCCGCCGCGACTGGCACCGTTCCGGCCCGACCCCTTGCTCAGCCATGCCCACGACCTGGCGGGGCAGACCATGGGCACCACCTGGTCGGTGCGTCTGGCAGGCCCTGCCGTCATGCCGCTCGATGCGCTGCGCGCCGGCGTGCAGCGCGAACTGGACGGCGTGGTGGCCCGCATGAGCCACTGGCGTGCCGATTCCGACCTGGGACGTTTCAACGACGCGCCGGCCGGACAATGGCGAACGCTGGCACCGGATTTTTTCGAGGTGCTGGCATGCGCGCAGCAGGTGGCGGCGCAAAGCGACGGCGCGTTCGACGCCACGGTCGGTGCGCTGGTGGATGCATGGGGCTTTGGCCCGCGTGGCCACCGCGACGCGTTGCCCACCGCCGATGAAGTGGCCGCGTTGCAGGCTGCCTGTGGCTGGCGACGATTGATGCTGGACCACGATGGGCTGCGCGCATTGCAGCCGGGCGGGTTGCGGCTGGATTTCTCCGGCATCGCCAAGGGTTACGGTGTCGATCGCGTCGCCGCGCTGCTTCAGCGTTGCGGCGTGCCGGGCTGGCTGGTGGAAGTGGGCGGCGAACTGCGCGGTCATGGCATCAAGCCCGACGGGCAACCCTGGTGGACCGCTCTGGAAACCCCGCCCGACGCGCCCGGCGATCTACCGCTCACGGTGGTCGCGTTGCACGGTCTGGCGGTTGCCACTTCCGGCGACTATCGGCAGCGGTTCGAGCACGATGGCCGCCGCTACGCCCACACGCTCGACCCGCGTAGCGGTTGTCCGCTGCACGACGCCCCGGCCTCCGTCACGGTGCTGCATCCACGCTGCATGCTGGCCGACGCCTACGCCACCGCGCTGACCGTGCTCGGCGTGGCGCGCGGGCTGGATTTCGCTCAGCAGTACGATCTCGCCGCGCGCTTCCTGTCGCGCACCGCGCAGGGTCTGGAAGAACATTACTCACCGGCGTATGCCGCCATGCTCGAATGAAACGTTGCCTGATTCCCGCGCTGACCTTGCTGGCGACGCCGGCCCATGCCGCCGCCCTAGGGCGTCCCGCTGCCGCATTGGGCGTGGTGGTCGCCTACCTTGCCTTCTGCGGCTGGACCGCGTTGCGCCATGCTGGAAAGCAGCGTCGCCTGCGTTCGACTGGCGCAGCGGGAGAGGGCGCCCTGCTGGTGGCCTATGCCAGCCAGACTGGCTACGCCGAACAACTCGCCATCCAGACCGCGCAATCGCTGCAAGCGGCTGGCGTGGCCGTCACCCTGCAACCGTTGGGCGCACTCGACGCGGCCGGCCTGGCGCGTCATCGCCGCGCGCTGTTCGTGGTCAGCACCACAGGCGAAGGCGACGCGCCCGACAACGTGGCAGGGTTCGCGCGAAGGACGATGCCGGTCGGCATCGTGCTGAACGATCTGCAATATGGCGTGCTGGCGCTGGGCGATTCAAGCTATGCGCAATTCTGTGCCTTCGGTCGCGCGCTGGATCACTGGTTGCGGCAGGCCGGCGCCCAATCGCTGTTCGATCGCGTGGAAGTGGATAACGGCGATGCGGGCGCGTTGCGTCACTGGCAGCAGCAACTGTCCGCGCTGGCGGGGCATGCCGAGATCGCCGACTGGCGCACACCGGAGTACCAGGTCTGGCGGCTGGCAGGGCGCGCATGGCTCAACCCCGGCAGCCAGGGCGGTCCGGTCTACCGTATCGCGCTGACGCCGGAACAGGGCGCGCCCACCTGGCAGGCCGGCGATGTCGTCGAGATCGGCCCGCGCAATGCACCGGAGGCGGTTCAGGCCTGGGGCCGTGCGCTGGGTCTGGCGGCGATGCCGGATGATCTATGCCACGCACTGGCCGACCGGCTGCTGCCCGATCCGCATGGCATCGACCCGGCGCAGCTACCCCGGCTGGCGGCGATGCTGCCACCGCTGCCGCATCGCGAGTACTCGATTGCTTCCTTGCCGGCCGATGGCGTACTGGAACTGGTGGTGCGGCAGGAGCGTCGCGCCGATGGCTCGCTGGGCCTGGGTTCCGGCTGGCTGACCGCGCACGCCGGGATTGATGCGGAAGTGGCGCTGCGGATCCGGCAGAACACCGGCTTCCACCCCCCGGCCACACCTTGCCCGCTGATCCTGATCGGCAACGGCACCGGTATCGCCGGCTTGCGTGCGCAGCTCAAGGCGCGTGCGGCGGTGGTGAGTGCAACCGGCCAGCGCGGCGCATGGTTGCTATTCGGCGAGCGCAACGCTGCACACGATGCACTGTTTGCCGATGAGATCGCCGGCTGGCTGGAGAACGGCACGCTGGCGCATGCCGACCTGGTGTATTCGCGCGACGGCACCGCACGCGAATATGTGCAGCACCGCTTGCAGGCCCAGGCCGGGCGGTTGGCGCAATGGGTGGCCGACGGCGCGGCGATCTACGTCTGCGGCAGCCTGGAAGGCATGGCGCGCGGCGTGGACACTGCCTTGCGCGCCATCCTGGGTGACGAGGCCGTGAACGCGCTGAGCGAGCAGGGGCGCTATCGGCGCGACGTCTATTAGCGACTCGTTCCTGCTTCCAAGCGACGCCCACGGCTGTCGTTGGCTTCGGGTATAATCGCGTGTTTTCCGTGGCTTATGGCCGCCGACAGAACCCGTCGGCGACACGGGGCGCGGCATTGTCGCCCCACCCGCCCGTTGCCACGGCACCCCATGCAATCCGCTTGAGAGACAGGTTTCACCCATGCCGATCTACGCCTATCGCTGCACCGCTTGCGGTTTCGAGGACGAGCATATCCAGAAGATGGCCGACTCACCGCTGACCGACTGCCCGAGCTGCCATGCAGCCACCTATGCCAAGAAACTGACCGCTGCCGGCTTCCAGCTCAAGGGCTCGGGCTGGTATGCCACCGATTTCAAGGGTGGCGCATCGTCGTCGGGCGCGTCGTCCGCCCCTTCCGAATCCACTGGCGCCAGCTCGGCTGGCGGTGCCTGCGGCACGGGGACCTGTGGCTGCCACTGAACCCCGCGAAACCACGATGGATCGGGTCAAGCGCTACCTGCTGACCGGGCTGCTGATCTGGGTGCCACTGGCCATCACGCTGTGGGTGGTGCAGTTGATCGTGGGCACGATGGACCAGATCGGCGCGCTGCTGCCGGTACAGTTGCGGCCGGATTACTGGCTGCTGCGCCTGCTGGAACCCACCATGCCGTGGCTGGCGCAACGGCGCGCCATCCCGGGCTTCGGCGTGTTCCTGACCGTGTTCGTGGTGCTGCTCACCGGTGTGGTGGCGGCCAACGTGCTGGGCCGCCGCCTGTTGATCCTGGGCGAGAAGGTGGTCAACCGCATTCCCATCGTCCGCTCCATCTATTCCAGCGTGAAGCAGGTATCGGATACCTTGTTCTCCGATTCCGGCCAGGCGTTCCGTCGCGCGCTGCTGGTGCAGTTTCCGCACCAGGACGCCTGGACCATCGCCTTCCTTACCGGATCGCCAGGTGGCGAAGTGGCGGATCGCCTCGGCGGCGAATACGTCAGCGTCTACGTACCCACCACGCCCAACCCCACTTCGGGCTACTTCATCATGGTGCGGGTGGAGGACGTGCGCGAGCTGGATATGAGCGTGGACGAAGCACTCAAGTATGTGATCTCCATGGGCGTGGTCGCCCCGGCACCGCGTCCGGCCGCCTTCCTCGAAGGCCGGCCCGATAATCTTCCGGGTTGAGCCGACGGCTCAACCCGCCCCGAATCCCCGATCCGAACTCTCGCTAATTTCAAAGAAAGAGCACTCATCATGCGTACCGATTACTGTGGCCTGATCGACAAGCGTTTCCTCGGCCAGACCGTCACCGTCCAGGGCTGGGCCCATCGTCGCCGCGATCACGGCGGTGTCATCTTCATCGACCTGCGCGACCGTGAAGGCATGGTCCAGGTGGTGATCGACCCCGATACCCCCGAAGCCTTCAAGACCGCCGACGCCTCGCGCGCCGAATTCGTGCTGGAAATCACCGGCATCGTGCGCGAACGCCCGGCCGGCACCGCCAACAAGAACCTGATCTCGGGCGAGATCGAACTGCTGGCCAAGGACATCGTGGTCCTGAACAGCGCCGCCACGCCGCCGTTCCAGATCGACGACGAAAACCTCAGCGAAACGGTGCGCCTGCAAAACCGCGTGATCGACCTGCGTCGTCCGCAGATGCAGAAGAACCTGCGCCTGCGCTACAAGGTGGCGCTGCTGGTGCGCAACTTCCTGGATGGTCGCGGCTTCATCGATATCGAAACGCCGATGCTCACCCGCAGCACACCGGAAGGCGCGCGCGACTACCTGGTGCCGTCGCGTGTGCATGACGGCCTGTTCTTCGCGCTGCCGCAATCGCCGCAACTCTTCAAGCAACTGTTGATGGTGGCCGGGTTCGACCGCTACTACCAGATCACCAAGTGCTTCCGCGACGAAGACCTGCGCGCCGACCGCCAGCCCGAATTCACCCAGATCGATATCGAGACCTCGTTCCTCAGCGAGAACGAGATCATGGATATCACCGAATCGATGGCCAAGCACGTGTTCAAGGAAGCCATCGGCGTCGACCTCGGCGACTTCCCGCGCATGCCGTTCGATGAGGCGATGCATCGCTACGGTTCGGACAAGCCCGACCTGCGCGTGTCGCTGGAATTCACCGAACTGACCGAAGTGATGAAGAGCGTGCCGTTCAAGGTGTTCTCCGGCGCGGCCAACATGGAAGGCGGCCGCGTGGTCGGCCTGCGCGTACCGGGCGGCGCGGCGTTCAGCCGTTCCGAGATCGATGCCTACACCCAGTTCGTCGGCATCTACGGCGCCAAGGGCCTGGCCTACATCAAGGTCAACGACGTCACCCAGTTGAACGAAACCGGCCTGCAATCGCCGATCGTCAAGAACCTCACCCCTGAGGCGCTGGCGGCCATCGTCGAGCGCACCGGTGCACAAAACGGCGACATCGTGTTCTTCGGCGCCGACAAGGCCAAGGTGGTGAACGAAGCCATCGGCGCGTTGCGCCTGAAGATCGGCCACGAGAAGGGCGAGGCCGGCGGTTATTTCGTCAAGGAATGGCGCCCGCTGTGGGTCGTCGATTTCCCGATGTTCGAATACGACGAGGACGACAAGCGCTGGAACGCTTGCCACCACCCGTTCACCAGCCCCAAGGCCGAGCACCTGGAACTGCTGAAGACCGAGCCGGGCCAATGCCGCGCCCGCGCCTACGATATGGTGCTGAACGGCTGGGAAATCGGTGGCGGCTCGATCCGTATCCACCGCGCCGACGTGCAGTCCACCGTGTTCGAAGCGCTGGGCATCGGTGCCGAAGAGGCGCAGAACAAGTTCGGCTTCCTGCTGGACAACCTACAATACGGCGCGCCCCCGCACGGCGGCCTGGCGTTCGGGCTGGATCGTCTGGTCACGTTGATGGCCGGTGCTGAAAGCATCCGTGACGTGATCGCCTTCCCCAAGACCCAGCGCGCGCAGTGCCTGTTGACCAATGCACCGAACTCCGTGGATGAAAAGCAGTTGCGCGAGCTGCATATCCGCTTACGCAACAGCCAACCGGCAGCTTGAGGGTGATCAGCGTCGGTTGACAAGCGGTGTTGTTTTATTGAAAAGGCGGCTTTTGCCGCCTTTTCTTTTTTCTGTCTCTCGATGTAAAATGATCTATCTGACAACTGGAGTAATGGGCCATGGACAGGCTGACCAGCAGTTTCCTGACCCACCGTTGTGGGCACACCTTGCAAGAGATGTCGCCGGTTTTCGACCAGCACGAAGCCTACCTGATCCGCGCGGCCTTCCCATGTCCGCACTGCATGGCCGAGCTGGCGCGACGCTACGAACTCCAGACCCGCGTCTATACCAACATGCAACAGGTTGCGCCCGGCATGGCGGCCTTCGTGGTCGAAGTGTCGCGTCCGGTCGATGAGCTGGGTGACCTGCTATCGGTGGTCGGCTATGGTCGCCGCCGCCCATCGCTCGACGAACTGAACCCCGGTGGCACCGCCGAAGGCGCTGCGGACGAGGTGTGGCGCAAGGAATTCTGGTTCGCCACCAACACCGATCCGTTGCACGTCGTCGCGCTGGTCGAGCACATCAAGCTGGAGATGAACTGGCTCGGTGGCTACCTGCCCGCCGGCATGGGCGGAGTGGAGTTCTGTAAATTCCCCGAGTAAGCCCGCCCACGCTTGGTTTCTTCCTCGGCAAGACATGAGGCCCGCATTGGCGGGCTTTTTTTTATAGTGACGCCACACAGCCCATCTACGAGCGATTGCCGCGCACCTTGGCCAGCCACCAGCGCACGCCGACCAGCAGAAAGCGCCAGTCCTTGAAGAACTCCGGCGGCTTGCCTTCGACGGCATGACCGGCGAATTGCAGCACCCAGCCCAGCACGAACAGCGTCAGCGGCAACAGCCACAGGTTGTCCACCCAGATCGCCGCCAGCGCCAGCGGCAACGACAGCACGATCAGTGGAATCCCCACCGTGTGACAGGCGCGGTTGAACGGGTGGCGATGGCTGTGGCCATAGCGCTCGATCCAGTCGTCCCAGCTTTTCCCGGCCAGCATGATTCGTCTCCTTGTCGAGCCGTTGTCGCGTCAGTTCGCCTCGCCCAGCAATGTTTGCCACAACGCCCGTACCACGGCCATCCCTTCGGCCAGCGGTGCCAGCGCGTCCTGCGTCGGATCGCGCCCGGCCAGCCGGCTGGCGTGTTGCAGGCGACGCAGTGCGCGGTAGGTGGTGCGGGCGGTGTCCGCCATCGTGGCGTCGATCAGATTGTGGGTGGCGGCGGTGGCCAGCAGCGCGATGTTGCCCCGGTTGGCCGTCAGGTCGGGATAGAGCCAGGCATAGCCCAGGACCAGGTATTGCACGATGAACTCCACATCGACGATGCCGCCGCGGCAGTGCTTCACCTCGCCGGGGCGCCCGGGATGCGTTTCCAGCATGCGGTTGCGCATCTTCACCACCTCGGCGGACAACGAGGACAGGTCGCGCTGGCGACGCAGCACGGCATCGCGTACCGCTTCGAAACTGCGGCCCACCCGTGCATCGCCCGCGACAAAGCGCGCCCGTGTCAGCGCCTGGTGCTCCCACACCCAGGCCGACGCGCACTGGTATTGCTCGAATGCCTCCACCGTGGTGACCAGCAGGCCAGAGGCGCCGTTGGGGCGCAGGCGCAGGTCGATGTCATACAGCGTGCCAGCCGGGGTCGGCGCGTTCAGCCAGTTGACGATCTTCTTGGCGAAGCGGGCGTAGTTCTCCGCCGCATCGGGGTGGTCGTCGTCGTAGACGAACACCAGGTCCAGATCCGACGCATAACCCAGTTCCTTGCCGCCCAGCTTGCCGTAGCCGATGGCGGCGAACTGCGGCACCTCCACATGGCGGCGCGGCAGCTCGCGCCAGGCTTCTTCCATGGTCACCGCCAGCACCAGGTCGGCCAGGTCGGACAGATGGTCGGACAGCTTTTCCAGCGGCAGCAGCCCGGCGATGTCCTGCGCCACCAGCCGGAACACCTGCGTGTGCTGGAAGTGCCGCAGCAGGTCCATCTTCGCTTCGGTGTCGTCCTCCACCTGCGCCAGTTCGTGGCGGATGGCGTCGCCCGCCGCCGGCCAGTCCGGTGCCTGGTACAGCAGGCGCTGATCGAGCAGCTCATCGAGCAGAATGGGGTGGCGCGTCAGGTACTGCGATACCCACGGGCTGGCGCTGTACAGGTCTGCCAGCCGCTTCAGCGACTGAGGATGTTCCGCCAGCAGCGCCAGGTACGATTCGCGACGGCCAATGGCTTCCAGCAGGTCGAGGATGCGGGCGAAGGTTTCATCCGGATTGGGATAGCCGGCGGCGACCTCGATCAACGGCGGCAGGATGGCGCCGATGCGGCGCTGGCTGCGTTCGCTCATCTGCTGATAGCGGCCGCTGCCCCGGAACATTGCCAGCCGGCGCTGGATTTCCCCGGTATCGGCATAGCCCAGCTTGGCGAGGCCCTGCATGGTTTCGTCGCCGGCCTCCGCGCGTTGCCACAGCGCAGCGTGCGGATGGGTGCGGTCCTGATCGTCCGGCAGCACGAATACCTGCTCGAAATGCCGGGTGACGGTGGCGCGGTGGCGATCCAGCGTGGCGCAGAATTCGTCCCAGCCAGCAAAGCCCATACTGCGGGCGATACGCAGCTTGTCTTCATCATTGGACGGCAGCATCTGGGTCTGCGCGTCGTCCAGATACATCAGACGGTGTTCCAGATTGCGCAGGAACTCATAGGCGACCAGCAACTCGTCCACCGCTTCCGGCGCCAGCAGGTTGAGCCGCGCCAGTTCGCGCAGCGTGGCGCGGGTACTGCGTTCCTGAAGGCTTTTCACCCGGCCGCCACGAATCAACTGGAACACCTGCCCGATGAACTCGATTTCCCGGATGCCGCCCGGACCGAGCTTGATATTGTCGGCCATGTCGCGCCGCGCCACTTCACGCCGGATCTGGCTGTGCAGTTCACGCATCGACGCATAGGCACCGTAATCCAGGTACTTGCGATAGACAAAGGGCGAGATCAGTTGCATCAGGCCGCTGGCCTCGCCGGTCAGCGCGCGGCCCTTGATCCAGGCGTAGCGCTCCCATTCCCGCCCCTGGGTGAGCAGATAGTTTTCCAGCGCGGCAAAGCTGGACACTAGCGCCCCGGAGTCGCCGAACGGGCGCAGCCGCATGTCCACGCGGAACACGAAGCCATCCTCGGTGGTATCGGCCAGCAGATTGATCAGCCGCTTGCCGATGGCGGTGAAATACTCCTGATTGCTGATCCGCCGCTCGCCGTCGGTTTCGCCGGCCTCGTCGTAGACGAAGATCAGGTCGATGTCCGACGATACGTTCAACTCGTAGCCGCCCAGCTTGCCCATGCCGACGACGATCAGCGTCTGCGGCGTGCCGCTGTCTTCGCCGATGGGGGTGCCGTAGCGCGTTTCGTGGCTGACTGCCCAGTCCAGCGCCGCGCACACGGTCAGGTCCGCCAGATCGCTGACGGTGCGTACCGCTTCTTCCAGATCCGAGTAGCCGCCCAGCTCGCGCGCGATCAGGCGCGCCATCACCACCTGGCGCAGCGCGCGCAACTGGCGCTTGAACGCGGCTTCGTCGGCCTCGGGCGGGGTGAGCATCGACTGCATCGCGGCGGCGTCGAATGGCTGCGCCAGTTCATCGGCGGTGCGATCGGCCAGCGCGGGGGTGCGCTGGAACAGACGGGCGAGGCAGCGGCTATGCGCGAGGGCGGGGGCGAGCGTGGGATGATTCACAGCGTCGTTCATGGCGGATGGCGAATGGCGGATTGCAGTTAGAATACGGGCCTGGTCCGCATGTTGCGGACGAGGCCCTACTTTAGACGCTAACGCGCTGCTTCGGGGCGCTTCTCTTTTTCCTGTCCCCAGCATGCCGCGCTTCCTTCCCCCTTCCTGGCTGTCCCTGCTTTCCACGCTTTGGCGCGGCGGCTGGCACGTGCTGGGCTGGCACTGGCGTTGGCTGCGCCGCCTGGTATTCGCGGCGGTGGCGTTGCTGGCCTCCATCGCGCTGACCTGGAACTTCTACCTCGCGCCCCGGCTGGATCAGTATCGTCCCACGGTGGAGCGCATGTTCTCCGATGCCGTCGGCAGCCGGGTGACGATCCGCACGCTGTCGGGCGGCTGGCGCGGACAGCGTCCGCACCTCGCCATCGACGGTGTGACGCTGCACGCCCGCGACGGTCGCCCAGCGTTGAGCTTTTCCAGGCTGGACGCCGATCTGTCGTGGTGGTCATTGCTGGTGGGGCGGTTGCAGTTCAGCCGACTGGCGATCCAGGCGCCCGACATGCAGGTCCGGCGCGACCCGCAAGGTATCTGGCACGTGGCCGGCGTCCGGCTGGACCCGGATCGACACCGTGGCGACGCACGCTTTTTCGACTGGCTGCTGGAGCAGGGCGTGCTGGAAGTGCATGGCGGCCGTCTCGAATGGTTGGACGAACTGCATGGCGTGCCGGCGCAATCGCTGCATGATCTGGTGCTCACCGTCGAGCGCAGCCTGGGCGCGCATGAGTTCAACCTGTCGTTCCAGCCCCCGGCCGGGCTGGCCGATCCGATCCAGGTCAGTGGCCGCTGGCGGGGCGGCCCGCTGGCCGAGTGGCGCGGCTGGCGTGGCCAGGCAAGGCTGTCGCTGCCCCGGCTGACGCTGGATACCGCCGATGCGCAATGGCCCGTGGTCGCCAAGCTGTTCCAGAGCATGCGCGGCACCATCGGCGGTGAAACGCAGGTGTCCTTCGCGGACGGGCGCATCACGCGGGCCGAGGGCGAGTTGTCGATCCAGCGCCTGCGGCTGATGCGCGAAGGTCAGACCCTGGCGCTGCCACGCTTCCAGGGCAAGTTCGACTGGAGCGACCTGAGCCGGCAGCGTGGCCTGCGTATCGACGCCACGCGCATCGACGGCGCCAATGGCCCGCTGTGCACCAATTGCGAACTCGACTTCACCCGGCGCGCCGACGGCAGCGGTGCCATCCGCCTGACCCGGTTGCAACTGGATGCGCTGTCGAGCTATCGCCCCTGGCTGCCCGCCGAAGTGCGCGAGCGCCTGCGCGACATCGAGGTCGCGGGCAGCCTGCGTGAAGGTCAGTTCCAATGGAGCGGTGACCGCAAGCGCTACCAGGGCGAAGTGATACTGGACAATGCGCGCCTGTCGTGGGGCGAGACGCTGCCGCTGTTGAGCGGGATCAGCCTGAACGCTCGCTTCGACCAGGACAGCGGGCGGATCAACGTCAGCAGCCAGGACTTGACGCTGTCGGCGCCGCGCTGGATGCCGGAACCGCTCGACTTCTCCCGCCTGGACCTGGGCGGAAGCTGGCACCGCACCGCCTCCACCTGGGAGGTCCAGGTGGATCGGCTGACGCTGCGCAACGACGACCTCACGCTGTCGGGCAGCGGACGGTATCGCCACGAAGGCCAGGGGCCGGGCACGGTGGAAATGAGTGCCGACCTGCCGCGTCTGCGCGCCGAGCGCGTCCATGCCTACCTGCCGCTGGTGATCGGCCCGCATACCCGCGAATGGCTGGTGACCGCCTTGCGCGATGGCGACGGCGAGGGGGGCCGTATCGAACTCTCCGGGCCGCTGGCGCGCTTCCCGTTCCCCGACGATCAGGGCGGGCGCTTCCGCGCCTTCGCGCGCGTGCGCAACGGGCGGCTGGCATACGCGCCGGGCTGGCCGGAAATCACCGGCATCAATGGCAGCATCGAGTTCCACGGCGACGCAATGGATATCCGCGCCAGCCAGGCGCGCATCCTGGGCGCGGCGGTGGGCGAAACCCATGTCTGGGTGCCGGACCTGTACCACCATCAGCAGCACCTGTACGTCGATGGCCGCACCGCATCCGCCACCGCCGACTTCCTGGATTTCCTGCGCCAGTCGCCGCTACACCGGGTGTCCGCCGCCTATACCGAGGGCCTGAAGGCCCAAGGCCAGGGCGCGCTGGCGCTCAAGCTGGATATCCCCCTGCACGATGTGGCCGCCACACGCGTGGCTGGCGACTACCGTTTCACCGACAACACGCTGGACTTCGGTGGCGTGGTGCCGCCACTGACCGCCGCTGCCGGGCAGATCACCTTTACCGAGCACGCGCTGGCGATCCAGGAAGGGCGCGCCCAGTTGCTGGGCGGCGCCACCCGCTTCTCCGGCGCCAGCCAGAACGGGGATTTCATGCTGCAACTGGCCGGGCAGATGCGTTTGCGCGACGCGGTGGCGCGTTACGACGTGCCACAGCCGGAACGCTTCTCCGGCACCATCGACTATCGGGCAAGGCTGAATGCCGGGCGTGGCGGCTACGAACTCAAGCTGGATAGCCCGCTGGCCGGCGCGGCGATCGATCTGCCGGCGCCCTTGGGCAAGGCCGCGGGCGAAACGCGGCCGTTCAGCCTGGACATCACCGACAAGACCGGCGAAACACACCTGAACCTGGGCTACGGTCGTTTGCTGCAAGCCGCGTTGGTCCGCACCCCGGGCAAGCCATTGAGCGGTACGGTGGCGCTGGGCGCGCAGCCTCCCCGCGTGTTGCCCGCCAGTGGCCTGACGCTCACCGGCGGCTGGCCCGTGCTGGACCTGGACGAATGGCTTTCGTTGGGCGGCATGGCGGGCGGTGAGGCCACCGATGGGCCGTCGCTGTCGCTGCAACTGGCGTTCGCCCAGGTGCGCCTGCGTGGCCGGCGGTTGAACGAAGTGCGGGTACAGGCCAGCCAGGCCGGCGACGGCTGGCGCGGGGCCGTGCAGGCGCGCGAAACCGAAGGCCGGTTCAACTGGCGCGGCGGCACCGCCTCGCCGGTCGAGGTGCGTCTATCGCGGCTGGCGCTGCCGTTGCAGGGCGGCGATGACGACACTCCGACGCAGGTGGCCCCCACCGCGCCGTCCGACACGCGTGCGACATCGGACAACGACCACTATCCCGGTGTGAAACTGACGGTTGACCAGCTCAGCTACCGCATCCGCGAGCTGGGCAAGCTCACCGTGGTGGCATCCCCGCAGGGCCCCAACTGGCGATTGAACGAGGTCACGCTCGAAAGCGACGAAACACAGTTGACGATGAGCGGCCTGTGGCGCCGCCTGCCGGATCGCTCGCGAACCTCCGGCAAGTTCAGCGTCAAGACCACCGACCTGGGCAAGCTGCTGGGACGGCTGGGTTATCCCGATACCCTGTTGCGCGCGCCGGGTGCGTTCTCCGGCGAAGTGGCATGGGACGGCGCGCCGTTCCCGCCCGACTTCAACAGCATGCAGGGCTCGCTGGCGCTGGAGTTGGGCGCGGGGCAGTTCCAGCAGATCGATCCGGGCGCGGCGCGGCTGTTGTCCATCCTCAGCCTGCAATCGCTGGCGCGCCGCGTAAAGCTGGATTTCCGCGACGTGTTCTCCGAGGGCTTCGAGTTCGACACCATCAAGGGCGATGCGCTGATCGAACGCGGCATCGCACGGACCGACAACCTGGTGATTGCCGGTCCTTCGGCGCAGGTGCTGTTCCGGGGGCAGGCCAACTTCGTTGCCGGCACGCAGGACCTGCACGTGCGTATCGTGCCGGTGGTGGGCGACACCGTCGCCATCGCGGCCGGCATCGTCAACCCCATCGCCGGCGTGGCCGCATTCCTGGTGCAACGCGCGCTGAAAGACCCGCTGGGCCAGCTTGTCGCCTATGAATACGACATCAACGGTACCATGCGCGACCCGGTGATCCGCCGCATCAACGGCCAGGAACGCAGCCCCGACCTGCCGCAGCACCGATAGCCGCGCCGGCATGCCCGCGCGCAAGGGGCGAAGGTGGCGGCATTGCCGGCATGCCGCGCAAGCGGATTGCGGTAGCCGGTGCGATAAAGAGACAAGACGCTGAACAGACCCAGAGGTGTCCCATGCAGACCTTCATCGCAGCCGCCATCCAGATGGTTTCCACGCCGGATGTGGTCGGCAATCTCAAGACCGCCGAACGCCTGATTGCCCAGGCGGCGGCCAGTGGCGCGCAGTTGCTGGTGCTGCCCGAGTACTTCGCCATCATGGGCCAGCGCGATAGCGACAAGCTGGCGGTCAAGGAGGCGTTCGGCGGGGGCCCGATCCAGGATTTCCTGGCGGCGCAGGCGGCGCGGCACCAGGTCTGGCTGGTGGGCGGCACCATCCCGCTGGTGGGCGACGACGCCATTCGCGTGCGTAACGCCTGTCTGGCCTACGATCCCCACGGCCGTTGCGTGGCGCGCTACGACAAGATTCACCTGTTCGGATTCGATAACGGCGAGGAACGCTACGCCGAGGCCGACACCATCGAGCCGGGCGGCGAGGTGACTGTTTTCGACACCCCGTTCGGCAGGGTAGGGCTGGCCGTGTGCTACGACTTGCGATTCCCCGAGCTGTTTCGCCGCGAGGCGGTGGATGTCTGGGTGTTGCCGGCGGCTTTCACCGCCACCACCGGCCGCGCGCACTGGGAAGTACTGCTGCGCGCGCGGGCCATCGAGAACCAGTGCTTCGTGGTGGCGGCAGCGCAGGGCGGGCTGCACGTGACCGGGCGCGAAACGTTCGGGCATAGCGAGATCGTCGATCCCTGGGGCCAGGTGCTTGCCTGTCTGCCCACGGGCGAAGGGGTGGCGCAGGCCGAACTGAAATCCAGCCAGCTCGACCGGGTGCGTCGCATCCTGCCGGCGTTGCGGCATCGGCGGCTGGGTTGAACGCCCGCCCCGGCATCGGCATGCCAGCCCCCAGCACCGCCAATTCATAACAGCTTGCCAAGGCCTACGTCTGCTGGCAGTGTGAACCAATCGTAATCAACCAGACTCTCCATCACCCACGCATGAACCCACTCGTCATCGCCGACCAGACCCTGCTCACCCCCTACGATCTCACCGACGCCGCGCTGGAGCGCGTATTCGGCGAGTTGTCCCGCCATGACCTCGACTATGCCGACCTGTATTTCCAGTACAGCCGCTCGGAAGCCTGGAGCCTGGACGAAGGGATCGTGAAGTCGGGCAGCTTTTCCATCGATCAGGGCGTGGGCGTACGGGCGGTGGCGGGTGAAAAAACCGCCTTCGCATATTCGGACGACATCCGGCTCGACCCATTGCTGGAAGCGGCACGCGCCACGCGCGCCATCGGCCGCCAGGGCGGTAACGGCACCGCGGTGCTGCGGCGTGATGTGAACGGGCACCAGTTGTATCGCCCGATCGATCCGCTTGCCAGCCTGGATGAGGCCGCCAAGGTGGCGCTGCTGGGCCGGGTGGAAACCGCCGCACGCGGCATGGACCCGCGCGTGGTGCAGGTGATGGCCAGCCTCGCCTCGGAGTACGAGGTGATTTTCGTCGCGCGGCACGATGGTCACCGCGCCGCCGACGTCCGCCCATTGGTGCGCTTGTCGGTCCAGGTGATCGTCGAGGAAAGCGGCCGGCGCGAGCAGGGCAGTGCTGGTGGTGGGGGGCGGTTCGATTACCGTTACTTCAGCGACGAAACGATCCACGACTACGCCAGAAAGGCGGTGGATCAGGCACTGTTGAACCTGAATGCGCAACAGGCGCCCGCCGGCGAGATGACCGTGGTGCTCGGCTCCGGCTGGCCCGGCATCCTGCTGCACGAAGCCATCGGCCACGGCCTGGAAGGCGACTTCAATCGCAAGGGCAGCTCGGCGTTCTCCGGACGCATCGGCGAGCGCGTCGCCGCGCCCGGCGTCACCGTGATCGACGACGGCACCATCCCGGATCGTCGCGGCTCGCTCAACATCGACGACGAAGGCAATCCCACCCAGCGTACGGTGCTGATCGAGGACGGCATCCTGCGCGGCTATATCCAGGACAACCTGAATGCGCGGTTGATGAACATGCCGGTCACCGGCAACGGCCGCCGCGAATCGTATGCGCACCTGCCGATGCCGCGCATGACCAACACCATCATGCTGGGCGGCGAGCGTGATCCCGCCGAAATCCTGGCATCGGTGAAAAAGGGCCTGTATGCGATCAACTTCGGTGGTGGGCAGGTGGACATCACCAGTGGCAAGTTCGTGTTCTCCGCCGCCGAGGCGTGGTGGGTGGAGGACGGCAAGCTGCAATACCCGGTAAAGGGCGCCACGCTGATCGGCAACGGCCCGGACGTGCTGACACGCGTATCGATGATCGGCAACGACCTGGCGCTGGACCCCGGCGTCGGCACCTGCGGCAAGGACGGCCAGAGCGTCCCCGTCGGCGTCGGCCAGCCCACGCTGCGCATCGACGGCGGCCTGACCGTGGGCGGCACGGGTTGATGGGAAAAGAGGGCTCGTGTCAGTTCTGAAGTTTTTGGTTAGCGCCACAGCCCTCCCTCGGTGACATCCCCCATTTATCCCCCGCGCGGCAGCCGTTAGGCTGCCGTGGTCGTTTCAACGGATGCCCCCATGGTTCATTGCGAACTGCTGCCTGTCGCCAATGGTTTTCAGATCGGCGTGCTGCGCCTCGACTCCCCCGCCCGACTCAATGCCCAGACACTGGCCATGGTGCACGCGCTGGATGCCGCGCTCGGTGCATGGCGCGAGCGCGACGACGTGGTGGCGGTGCTGGTATTGGGCGAAGGCGAACGCGGGCTGTGCGCCGGGGGTGATCTCAAAGCGCTCTACGAGGCGATGGGGGCCGCGGAAACGCTGGCCGACGGCGATGCCTTCTTCGCCGAGGAATATGCGCTGTGTCGGGACCTGCACTTCTATCCCAAGCCAGTGGTGGCCTGGGGACACGGCGTGGTCATGGGCGGCGGCTGGGGGCTGTTCGCCGGTGCCCACCATCGCGTAGTCACCGAATCGACGCGGCTGGCGATGCCGGAAATCGCCATCGGCCTGTTCCCCGATGTCGGTGCCAGCCGCTGGCTGCATCAGCTCCCCGGGCACCTCGGGCGCTGGCTGGCGCTGACCGCCAGCGAACTCAACGCCACCGATGCGCTCTGGGCAGGCGCCGCGCATGCCGCCTTGCCCGACGAAGCGCGGGCTGCATTGCGTCCCTGGCTGGCGGCACTGCCATGGTCCGGCGTACCGCTGGCGGACGCCACCATGCTGCGCACCGCCTTGCTGGCCTGGGCGGCGGCGACGCCATGCAGGCTGCCCGCGCCACGCTGGGCACCTCTGGCGGAGCGGATCGACGCGCTCTGCGGCGGCGCGACCCTGGCCGAGGTCGCCGATGGGTTGCGCGCGCATGCGGACGATCCGGCACTGGCCGATGCGGTGGCACGTTTCCAGGTCGGCTCGCCGACGTCGGCCTGGCTGATCTGGGCGCTGGAACAACGGGCGCGGCAGGTGGCGTTCCACGAAGTGTTCGCACTGGAGACGCAGGTGGCCTGGCATGTCCTGCGCAGCGGCGAGTTCCGCGAGGGTATCCGCGCCAGGTTGATCGACCGGCACGACACGCCGCACTGGCATGCACGCGATTTTTACGGCAATCTGCCCGATGAGATTGCTGCCTGGCTGTCGAGGGACATGCGAACGGCTTGAAACTTTAGCCGCCGCCATCCATCTTATCCGGGCGGGCGATTCGCCCCGATCATCCCTACGGAGACTTGAACATGGAACTGAACACCGCCCGATACGGCGGCGCGTCGCTCGCCGTCGAGCGCAACCGGGTACTGCGCAACACCTACTACCTGTTGTCGCTGTCGATGATCCCGACCGCAATCGGCGCCATGCTCGGCATCGCGATGCAGTTCCGCGTCGGCCTGGGGCTCGGTCTGCTGTTGTTCTTCGGTGTGAGCTTCGGTGCCTTCTATGCCATCGGCAAGACCAAGAACAGCCCCATCGGCGTCGGCATCCTGCTGGCCTGGACGGGCTTCATGGGCCTGTGGATGTCGCAGATGCTGCAACGCGTGCTCACCTTCGCCAACGGCGCCGAACTGATCGGCATGGCCGCCGTGGGTACCGCCGCGATCTTCTTCACCCTGGCCACCATCGCCACCGTGACCAAGAAGGATTTCTCCTTCATGGGGAAATTCCTGTTCATCGGTCTGGTCGTGGTATTGCTGGCCGCGCTGGCGAACATCTTCTTCCAGATTCCGGCGCTGTCGCTGACCATCTCCGCTGTTTGCGTGCTGCTGTTCTCGGCCTACATCCTGTATGACGTGAGCAACATCGTGAACGGTGGCGAAACCAATTACGTGAGCGCCACGTTGTCGCTGTACCTGGATCTGTACAACCTGTTCATCAGCCTGCTGAACATCCTGTCGATCTTCTCGGGCAACAGCCGGAACTGACGCAACCCAAGCAATCGCGTCGCGCAACGCCGCCTTCGGGCGGCGTTGTCGTTTCCGGCGCGGGGAGCGGGACAAGGGTTACTCTGCATAACACCTGGCGATCACCAGCGGCTATCCTTGGCGCATGCGTGTTCCTTCATTCCATGTTTCTCCGCACGGCCGCATGCCGTGGCTGCTGGCCCATGGCGCCATCGGCCTGGTATTGCTGGTGCTGATCGGTTACGCCTGGGTCGATCATCGCCAGACCCACATCACCCAGCAGGCCACGCTGGCGCAGGATCTGCTATGGCAGCAACAGGGCATCCGCCTGCATCTGCAAACCAACCAGAATGTGCTGGAAAACCTGGCTTACGGCCTGGCCGCCCGCGCCATCACGCCGCGCGATTTCGTCGCCCGAGCCGATGCGCTGCTGAAAGTGAATCCGGAAATGCAGTCGCTGGAGTTCGTCAACAACCTGGGCGCGCGCCAGGGCGGGTTACCGATCTATAGCGATCGCCCCAACAGCCTGGTGCCGCTGGGCAACGATCAACTGGTCGAGGCCATCGACGGAGCCGCGACGCTGGGCCATGCGGTCTACTCCAACGTCATCCTGCGCAACGAGCCGATGGTGGTGCTGGTGGTGCCGTACTTCACCGGGTCGGTCTACAGCGGCGCGGTGCTGGCGACCTATTCGCTGCCCCAGTTACTGCAACAGCGCATTCCCTGGTGGATGGTGCAGCGCTACGACCTGGTGCTCACCGACGGGCGCGGCGCGGTGCTGGCGCCCAGCCGGGTGGAGGCGGTGCCGGCCGGCGTGACGCAGACCATCGGCTTCGAGCCACCAGGCCACGCGCTCAAGCTGGTTGCCAGCGTGCGGGAGGCCCCGCGTTCGGCCCGTCATCTGTGGCTGCTGGGGGCGGTGATCGTGCTGCTGGCGGTGCTGTGGTGGGTGCTGGTGCTGCTACGCCAGCGCATGGGCGAACGCCATCGCGCCGAAGCGGCATTGCAGGACGAAATGCGCTTCCGCTCGGCAATGGAGGATTCGCTGATGACCGGCCTGCGCGCGATGGACCTCGATGGCCGCATCATCTACGTGAACCCCGCGTTCTGCCGTATGGTGGGTTGGCGCGCCGACGAACTGCTGGGCCATGTGCCGCCAATGCCGTACTGGCCGCCGGAGGCGCTGGAGGAGTGCGCGGCGGCGCATCGCGCCATTCTGGACGGGCAGACGCCACCCAACGGCTTCCCGCTGCGCTTCATGCGCCGCAATGGCGAGCGCTTCGACGTGCGGTTGTATTCGTCGCGGCTGGTGGACGGGCGTGGCGAATACCGGGGCTGGATGGCATCGATGTACGACGTCACCGAGATCAAGCGCGAGCGTGAGGCGCTGGCCGCATCGCGTACCCAATTGCTGACCGTACTCGAAGGGCTGGAGGCAGCGGTGTCGGTGACCGATGCGGAAACCGGCAAGTTGCTGTACCGCAACCGCCACCACGCCGATACCTTCATGCTGCATGCCGAAGCCGATTGCTGCCTGGTACCCCTGCTACCGGCCGGTTCGCTGGCGGCCGACTGCAACGACCCCGCGTCCGGCCACTGGTACCACATGCAACGGCGCAGCATCGATTGGGTTGATGGCCGCCGGGTCTGGCTGGATATCGTTTCCGACATCACCGAACAGCGCGTGGCCGCCGAAGTCACCCGCATGCAGAGCGAAAAGCTGCAACATACCGCGCGGCTCGTCAGCATGGGCGAGCTGGCATCCAGCCTGGCGCACGAGCTGAACCAACCGCTCGCGGCCATCGGCAGCTATGCGGCGGCGGGCGAGGAGATGCTGGCCCTGCAACCGCCGCGCGTGCAGCGCGCCCGCGAAGTCATGGTCAAGATGGGCGAGCAGGCGCACCGTGCCGGGCAGATCATCCGGGGCATCCGCAACTTCGTTGCCAAGCGCGCGCCGCGTGCCGAGGCCTGCCGGCTGGATGAACTGCTGGCGGTGCCATTGCAGTTGCTCGAACCGCTGACGCGCCAGACCCGAGCCCGGATCAAGGTGGACCTGCCGCCGTCGCTGCCCGTGTTCCCGGGCGACCCGGTGATGCTGGAGCAGGTGTTGTTCAATCTGCTGAAAAATGGCCTGGAAGCGATGGCAGGCATGACCGACGGTGGCGCACGCGAGATCCGTATCGCCGCGCAGGTAGTGGACGACGCGCTGGAAATCAGCGTTGCCGATCGCGGGCCGGGCATGCCGCAGCCCGATGGGCCGTTCCAGCCCTTCTTCAGCACCAAACCCGACGGGATGGGCGTCGGGCTCAATATCTGCCGTTCGGTGCTGGAACAGCACCGGGGCCATCTGCGTGTCGAGCCCAACCCGGGCGGCGGCACGCGCTTTATCTGCCGCCTGCCACTGGCTGGCGCGCTCATCACCGAGGACATCCCGCAAGCATGAAACCAATTGGCATCATCGATGACGACGTGGCGGTGCGCGACGCGCTGACGCTGCTGTTCGAAACCCGCGACTGGCAGACCGCCGCCTTCGAAAGCGCGGAGGATTTCCTGGCCCATGCCGACGTGGCGAACTATGGCTGCCTGATCGTGGACGTGCGCATGACCGGGGCCAGCGGGCTGGAGTTGTTCGACCGCCTGAAGAACCAGCCCTATCTACCGCCGGTGATCTTTCTCACCGGCCATGGCGATGTGCCGATGGCGGTGGCTGCCGTGAAGGAGGGCGCCACCGATTTCCTGGAAAAGCCGTTCGATCACCGGCAACTGGTGACAAAGGTGGAGGCGGCGTTGCTACAGGACGCGTCACACCGTGGCAACTGGGAGGCCCGGCAATCGCTGAACGCCCGCCTGTCCGAACTGACGCCGCGCGAGCGCGAGGTCCTGCGCGAACTGCTGGCCGGCCGGCTCAACAAGCAGATCGCCGATGTGCTCGATATCAGCATCAAGACGGTGGAGGTGCACCGGGCTCGCATCTATACCAAGCTGCGCGTGCGCTCGGCGGTGGAACTGGCGGCCTTGCTCAAGGATGTACCGCTCAACGAAATCGCGGGCTGACGGTCGGCAGGGTGCGCGCGGCAGGTGCCTGGGCCGGGTTTTCGGTCGCGCCGGGCGCTGGTGGAATCCGATGATGTTCGGGCCATCGGTAGGCGCCTGGCTGGCGGTCCCTGCCGATGCCATCGAATCGGCGGATAGGGTTGCCACTGTTCGACGCGGCCCCCGCCGCGCCGGGTGTCGTGCCTTACTTTTTCTTGGCCGCAGCCTTGGCCGGTGCTGCTTTGGCGGCTGGCTTGCCGACGCTTACCTCATCCTTGAGGCGCGCATAGGTGCCTTCCTTGATGCCCGGCACGCGGGTCAGGTCCTGCGTACTCTTGAACGGCCCGTTCTTGCCCCGGTAATCGACGATTGCCTTTGCCTTGGCCGCGCCGATTCCGGGCAGCGTTTCCAGTTGCTCGGCGGTGGCGGTGTTAATATCCACCGCCGCCCAGGCCGAAGCCGCCAACAGCAACCCGACCAGCAGGCCCACGATCTTTTGCATCATCTCTCTTCTCCTGATTTTGAATTTGTGTGCAAATGAATGCACAAAATGAATTTAGAAGTTATTCCCAGAATTTCCAGTAAATTTTGTCAGGCTGTATTCAGACCATGAATGGATTGAGCGCGCAGGCGTCGGTATCCCATTACGAGAATTTCCCGGTGGCATCGTTGCTGATGCCGCGCCGCTATCGCAAGCCGGTGGCCGCCGTGTACCACTTCGCCCGGCACGCGGACGACCTGGCGGACGAAGGCGATGCCCCACCCGAGGTGCGGCTGGCCGCGCTGGCGGAATGCCACGCGGAACTGGCACGTATCGAGCACGGCGAAGTGCCGCAGACCGTGCGTTATCAGGTACTGGCGCAAGCGGTGCGCGATTTCGGCATTCCGGTTTCGCTCTGCCATGACCTGCTCTCCGCCTTCGAACAGGACGTCGTAAAAACGCGCTACGCGGATTTTGGCGAGGTAATCCAGTACTGTCGCCGTTCCGCCAACCCGGTGGGGCGCATCCTGTTGCATTGTTTCGGCGAGGCGGACGAGCGTCATCTGGCGATGTCGGACGGCATTTGCAGCGCGCTGCAACTGATCAATTTCTGGCAGGACGTGGCGGTGGACTGGCGCAAGGATCGCGTATATCTGCCGCAGGATGACCTGGCCCGCTTCCGGGTGACCGAGGCCCAGATCGCCGAAGGGCGGGTCGATGGCAACTGGCGGCGGTTGATGGCCTTCCAGGTGGACCGTACCCGACGCATGCTCCAGGCCGGTGCCCCGCTGGCGCTGGCCTTGCCGGGCCGGATCGGCCTGGAATTGCGGCTGACGGTGCTGGGCGGTGACGCCATCCTCACCAAGTTGCAGCACGCCGGCTACGACATGTTCAACCAGCGCCCCGTCCTGGAGCGCGCCGACTGGCCGCGCCTGCTGTGGCGCGCACTGCGCAAGAAATGAGGCGCCATGTCCTGTGGCTGGCGGCATGGCTGCTGACCGGCTGTCTACAGCTCGACCTGCCCGCTGGCGAGGCCGGGCGTGGCGAAACGGTGTCGGGGCGTGTGGTGGGCGTCGCCGACGGCGACACCCTGACCGTTCTCGACGATACCCTGCACGAGCACAAGGTGCGGCTGGCCTATATCGATGCGCCCGAAAAGGCCCAGGCCTTTGGCGACGTGGCGAAATGGCGGCTGTCGGCGTTGGTCTACGGTCGCGCCGTGCGTGCCGAGGTGATCGAGACCGATCGCTACGGCCGGGCGGTGGCGCGCATCTGGCAGGATGACCAGGACATCAATCTGGTTCTGGTGCGGGAAGGGATGGCCTGGCATTACCGCCAGTTCACCCGTGGGCAGAGCGACGCCGAGTTCGCGCAATACCAGGATGCCGAGACCGGTGCGCGTGCCACGCACGCCGGACTATGGCAGGGCAGGCGGCCGCAGGCGCCGTGGGACTATCGGCACAACCGGCGCAACAAGGGCTGAGTCCGGCGCGGGCTCAGCCGGCTGTCGTCGTGGGTTTACTCGACGAAGCTGGCCGTTGTCACGGCCGGCGCGGAAGCGGCTGGCGTGCCGGGCACCGGTGGCGGATCACCGATGGCGGGTGCGCTGGTTGCGCCTTCGACGGCGGCCGGGATGGGTGTGATGGCCGCAGGGCGGGGTTTGGATTTGACCGTCTGAGGGGGCAGATAAAGATCGCCCTTGAAGCCGCAGCCGGCGAAACCCAGGACGAACAGCAGGGGGAGAAGTACGCGCATCGCCGTGCTTTGGTGGCAAAATCGCGATGTTATCACGCGCCCATTCCGCCGATCCCATGACCGAATCCGAATTCCTCGCCCTGACCGACGCTGTGTTTGCCCAGATCGAGGCCGCGCTCGATGCTGCCGGGATCGACGTCGATCCGCTTCTGGCCGGCAATGTGCTGGAGCTGGAGTTCGACGATGGCAGCAAGATCATCGTCAATCGCCACGCCGCCAACCAGGAGTTGTGGATCGCCGCCAGGAATGGCGGCTTCCACTATCGCCTGGCCGGAAGCGAATGGCGCAATACGCGCGGCGAAGGCGAGTTCTACGCCGATCTGGCGGCGGCCGTGCGCCTGCATGCCGCTGAGGATTTCTCGTTCTGACGCTGTCCTGGCTGCCGGACGCCTGGGCCGCCGGGTTGTTCGCATCGGCTTTCCTTTCTTCCACGCTGCTGCCGGGGAACTCGGAAGTGGCGCTGGCTGCCTATCTGCTCAAATACGACCAGGCCTTCTGGCTGCCGCTCATGCTGGCGACGCTGGGCAATACGCTGGGCGGCATCGTGACCGTATGGCTGGGGACGCGCCTGCCGGCCACGGCCATTCCCCAGCGTGCGGCATGGTTGTCGCGCCACGGCGCGGTGACGCTCGCGCTGTCCTGGGTGCCGGTGCTGGGCGACGCGCTCTGCCTTGCCGCCGGCTGGCTACGCTGGCCGTGGCGCCGGGTGTTGCCCTGGCTGGTCCTGGGTAAATTCGTGCGCTATCTTGCGCTGGCTGCGTCGCTACGCGGCCTGCTTCAATAAAAGTGGTCACGAAGGGCGTTGCATGCGGGTTTTGCCGCCGGACGTGCGACGTGGTTTTTGACAGGGGAAATCAATCGATGTCTTCGCTTCGGCGTCGTTGCGCTGCCGCTGCGCTTGCCTTGCTGGTCGTTCTGCCGACCCACGCCTATGAAAGCCCGCTGCCCGATCTGGGCGACACGTCGAGCGAAGGGCTGTCGGCCAGCGACGAGCGCCAGATCGGCGCATCCGTGATGCGCGAACTGCGGCGCAGCGGCATGTTGCTGGATGATCCCGAGCTGACCGCCTACGTGAATCAACTGGGCGGGCGTCTGGTCGATGCCAGCGAGGACGCGCGGGCCTCGTTTACCTTCCTGCCGCTGCGCGATCCGTCGGTGAACGCCTTTGCGGTGCCCGGTGGCGTGATCGCGGTACATAGCGGGTTGATCGTGATGGCGCAGCACGAATCCGAGCTGGCCAGCGTGCTGGCGCACGAAATCGCGCACGTCACGCAGCACCATATCGCGCGGATGATCGAAAGCCAGCGCGTCACGCCCTGGATGACGCTGGCGGCGTTGGGGCTGGCGATCCTGGCCGCGCACGCCGGTCATGGCGATATGGCTGCCGCCGCTGCCGCGGCCGGCCCGGCCATGGCGATCCAGCGCCAGCTCGATTTCACCTACGGCTTCGAGCAGGAGGCCGACCGCATCGGCATGCAGACGCTGACCCGCGCCGGTTTCGATCCGTCCGCCATGCCGGTGTTTTTCGACCGCCTGCAAAAGCACAACCGCCTGGTCGAGAACAATGCCCCGGAGTTCCTGCGCACCCACCCGGTGACCTACAAGCGGATCGCCGATGCACAGGCGCGACTCAAGGACATGCCCTACCGCCAGGTGCCCGATTCGCAGGACTTCCTGTTCATGCGGGAAAAGGCCAGGGTGTTGCAGGGCGATCAGCGCACCATGCTGGATTTCTACGCCAAGACCCTGAGTGAAGGGCGTTTTGCCAATCGGGCCGCGCACCTTTATGGCTATGCGCTGGCCCAACTGCGTAACCGCGATTTCGCCGGGGCGCAAAAAAGCCTGGATGGCGCCCGCACCGCCTACGGCCGCGCCCATCCGGCGCTGGAGTACCTGCAAGGACAATTGCTGCTGGCGCAGGGCCGGCCGGTGGAGGCCGCCGCGCAGTTGAAACAGGCGGCGCAGCGCTTTCCGGGTAGCCGCGCGCTGGTCTATGGCGAGATCGATGCGCGTCTCGCGGCCGGACAACTGAACGATGCGCTGGCGCTTACACACGACGCACAGGAACTTTATCCCTCCGATGCCGAGCTGTATCAGCGGGAGGCGAAAGCGTATCAGGGGCTGGGCAACGCGCAGCGCCAGCATGCGGCGCAGGCCGAATACTACGTGCGGCTGCTGGAATACACCGCGGCCATCGAGCAATTGCAGATCGCCCAGCGTCAGCCCGGCGACGATTTCTATCTGTTGTCCCGCATCGAGGCGCGGCTGCGCGAGTTGCAGCAGGACGACGAATCGCAACGCCGCAAGGCTGGCAAGCCGTCGTCACTGGACAGCAGCCAGGCCCTGCCGGCTCAGCCTCAGCCGCCGGTGGAGGTGGGGGCGCCGACCAATGCGCGCAGCACGTCCAGATACCGGTCGGGATCGGGCGGCATGCCCTGGCGCTGAGCCTGCCAGATCATCTCGGCCAGTCCTTCGGTCATGGCGTGCAGGGCCGCGTGCTCGTCACCGAGCTTTTCGCAGAGCGCACGATGGAGCGCGCGCACGCCGGCCGGCTGGTCGATCGACAATTGCTCTTCGATGGCCAGATGCATCGAAACATGCAGGAACGGATTGGTCTCGCCGAATTCCGGCGGCCAGTCGCGGTCGAGGTAGTCCAGACTGAGGAAAGGATGGTATTCGGGGTGGCGCAGCAGCACGCCCACCGTCATCAGCTCCAGGTCGGTCAGCGGGGCGGCGGCCTGGTGCTTTTGCCAGGATTCGATGAAGAAGCGGCGGGCTTCGTCGCGGGATGGATTGAACAGCATGGGCGATCTTGAGGCGATGATCGGGCGATTATCCCTCAGAACCGCGTCCATAATCCGCCAGGTGTGCGCAGTGCATGAAGAACGGTTCCGCCCCGGCGAACGGGCGCGGCCGCATCGGACAACGAAAGGAGCAGGGCATGACCACGGTTTATGATTTCCAGGCGCAGGACATCGATGACAAGACGGTGGAGCTGGCCAGCTATCGCGGCCAGGTGCTGCTGATCGTCAACGTCGCCAGCCAGTGCGGGTTCACGCCGCAGTACGAAGGGCTGGAATCGCTGTATCGCCGATACGGCTCACGCG
This sequence comes from Chitiniphilus eburneus, assembly GCF_005048205.1. Classification (GTDB taxonomy): domain Bacteria; phylum Pseudomonadota; class Gammaproteobacteria; order Burkholderiales; family Chitinibacteraceae; genus Chitiniphilus; species Chitiniphilus eburneus. The sequence continues at coordinate 168,224 of NZ_SUMF01000004.1, read as the reverse complement.
GCCTGACGGTGCTGGCGTTTCCCTGCAATCAGTTCGGCGCACAGGAGCCGGGCGACGCGGCGGACATCAAATCGTTCTGCGCCAGCCGCTATGAAGTGACCTTCCCGGTGTTCGCCAAGATCGACGTGAACGGCGATAACGCGCACCCGCTTTACCAGTTCCTGAAAAAGTCGGAGCCGGGCGTACTGGGTACCGAGGGCATCAAGTGGAACTTCACCAAGTTCCTGGTCGATCGCGAAGGACACGTGGTGGAGCGCTTTGCGCCGACCACCAAGCCGGAGGAGCTGAGCGGGGACATCGAAAAGCTGCTGGGCTGAGCGCCAGCGGGCAGGGGATGCGGCGGTGGGGCGCTCCGATGGATTGTGCGTCGCCGTGGGGCTGGCCGGGCGTTGAAAGAAAAGGCGTTTTGCGGTAGTATCCCGGCAATTTTGCACAGCAAACGGGATGGGGGCGACCTATCCCGTTTTTGTACGTGTACCCCCGGAAATTCGCATTATTTGGGCGCAATGCCCAGGAGCCGCCAGTGTCCCAACCCGCCCTGCTCGCGCTAGCCGACGGCACTCTGTTTCACGGTACTTCGATCGGCGCCGATGGTGAAACCATCGGTGAAGTGGTGTTCAACACCGCGATCACCGGATATCAGGAAATCCTCACCGATCCATCCTACAACCGCCAGATTGTCACGCTGACCTATCCGCATATCGGCAACTACGGCGTCAACCACGAGGATGCGGAAAGCCGCACCGTGTTCGCCGCCGGCCTGATCATCCGCGATCTGCCGCTGTTGCATTCCAATTTCCGCTCGTCGATGAGCCTGGGCGAGTATCTCAAGACCAACAACGTCGTCGCGATTGCCGATATCGATACCCGCAAGCTCACCCGTATCCTGCGCGAGAAGGGGGCCCAGCCCGGCTGTATCGTCAGCGGGGCGAACATCGATGCGGCCGCCGCCGTGGAAAAGGCCAGGTCGTTCGGCTCGATGGCCGGCCAGGATCTGGCCAAGGTCGTCGCCAGCGATAAGCAATACGACTGGAACACCGCCGAATGGCAGCTGGGCGTCGGCTATACGACGCAGCACAACCCGCGTTTCCACGTGGTGGCGTACGACTTCGGCGTGAAGCAGAACATCCTGCGCATGCTGGCCGAGCGCGGCTGCAAGCTGACCGTGGTGCCGGCGCAGACCCCGGCCGCCGAGGTGCTGGCACTCAAGCCGGATGGCGTGTTCCTCAGCAACGGCCCGGGCGACCCCGAGCCTTGCGACTACGCCATTGCCGCCACACGCGAGTTCATCGACCGACGCATTCCCACGTTCGGCATCTGCCTGGGCCACCAGATCCTGGGCCTGGCCGTCGGCGGCGCCACCAGCAAGATGAAGTTCGGCCACCACGGCGCCAACCACCCGGTGCAGGACCTGGATACCCGTCACGTGATGATCACGTCGCAGAACCACGGCTTCCAGGTCGATGAAACCAGCCTGCCGGCCAATGTGCGCGTCACCCACCGCTCGCTGTTCGACGGCACGGTGCAGGGCATCGCGCTGACCGATGCCCCGGCGTTCAGCTTCCAGGGCCACCCGGAAGCCAGCCCTGGCCCGCACGACGTGGCATACCTGTTCGACAGGTTCATCGCCATGATGGGCGCGCCGCGCCAGTAAAGAGGGAAGAAAAAAGGGGGCATTTGACCTGTCCCCTTCGTTTTTTCCGTTACGAAGGTTTTTTCAGGGAGTAGTGGAACCAGGGTCGGCAGGTCGGTGCGGAGGTGTGTTTTGGCCCTTCCCCCTTCCCCCTTCCCCCTTCCCAAACAAGCAATGCCCAAGCGTACAGACATCAAGACCATCCTCATCATCGGCGCCGGCCCCATCGTCATCGGGCAAGCGTGCGAGTTCGACTACTCCGGCGCGCAGGCCTGCAAGGCGTTGCGCGAGGAGGGCTACAAGGTCGTGCTGGTGAACAGCAACCCGGCCACGATCATGACCGACCCCAACATGGCCGATGTCACCTACATCGAGCCCATCACCTGGCAAGTGGTCGAGAAGATCATCGACAAGGAACGCCCCGACGCGATCCTGCCTACCATGGGTGGCCAGACCGCGCTGAACTGCGCGCTGGACCTGTGGCGCAACGGCGTGCTGGACAAATACAAGGTCGAGCTGATCGGCGCCACGCCGGAAGCCATCGACAAGGCCGAGGATCGCCAGAAGTTCAAGGCCGCGATGGAAAAGATCGGCCTGGGTTCGGCGCGTTCGGCCATTGCCCACACGCTGGAGGAATCGCTGGCGGCACAGGCCGACATCGGCTTCCCGGTCATCATCCGCCCGTCGTTCACCATGGGCGGGTCGGGCGGCGGCATCGCCTACAACATCCAGGAATTCATCGAAATCTGTACCCGTGGCCTGGACCTGTCGCCGACCAAGGAACTGCTGATCGAAGAATCGTTGCTCGGCTGGAAAGAGTACGAGATGGAAGTCGTGCGCGACCGCGCCGACAACTGCATCATCGTCTGCTCGATCGAGAACCTGGACCCGATGGGCGTGCACACCGGTGATTCGATCACGGTCGCTCCGGCGCAGACGCTGACCGACAAGGAATACCAGATCATGCGCAACGCCAGCCTGGCGGTGCTGCGCGAGATCGGCGTCGATACCGGTGGCTCCAACGTGCAGTTCTCGGTCAACCCGGCCGACGGCCGCATGATCGTGATCGAGATGAACCCGCGCGTGTCGCGCTCGTCGGCGCTGGCCTCCAAGGCCACCGGCTTCCCGATCGCCAAGGTGGCGGCCAAGCTGGCCGTGGGTTACACGCTGGACGAACTGAAGAACGAAATCACCGGTGGCAAGACGCCGGCTTCGTTCGAACCGTCGATCGACTACGTGGTCACCAAGGTGCCGCGTTTCGCTTTCGAGAAATTCCCTCAGGCCAACGACAAGCTCACCACCCAGATGAAGTCGGTGGGCGAGGTGATGGCCATCGGCCGTACCCAGCAGGAATCGCTGCAAAAAGCGTTGCGCGGGCTGGAAACCGGCATGTCCGGCTTCGACGAAGTGACCACCGACCGCCAGGCCATCGAATCGGAACTGGCCGCGCCCGGCCCGAACCGCCTGTGGTACGTGGCCGACGCGTTCCGCATCGGGCTGTCGCTGGACGAAGTGCACGACCTGTCCAAGATCGACCCCTGGTTCCTGGCGCAGATCGAAGACATCGTACTGATCGAGAACAGCCTGCGCGGCCGCTCGGTGGATAGCCTGGGTCGCGACGAAATCTGGAAGCTGAAGCGCAAGGGTTTCTCCGACCGCCGCCTCGGCGCGCTGCTCGGTTGCGACCAGAACGCGGTGCGCAAGGCGCGCCATGCCGTCGGCGTGCGCCCGGTCTACAAGCGCGTGGACACCTGCGCGGCCGAGTTTGCCACCAACACCGCCTACATGTACTCGACCTACGAGGAAGAGTGCGAATCGCAGCCGACCAATGCCAAGAAGGTGATGGTGCTGGGCGGCGGCCCGAACCGGATCGGCCAGGGCATCGAGTTCGACTACTGCTGCGTGCACGCGGCGCTGGCGCTGCGTGAAGACGGGTACGAGACCATCATGGTCAACTGCAACCCGGAAACCGTTTCCACCGACTACGACACGTCCGACCGCCTGTACTTCGAGCCGCTGACGCTGGAAGACGTGCTGGAGATCGTCGAGGTCGAGAAGCCGTTCGGCGTGATCGTGCAATACGGCGGCCAGACCCCGCTGAAGCTGGCACGCGCACTGGAAGCCAACGGCGTGCCCATCATCGGCACCAGCCCGGACATGATCGATGCCGCCGAGGATCGCGAGCGCTTCCAGAAGCTGTTGCAGGACCTGGGCCTGCGCCAGCCGCCCAATGCCACCGCGCGTAACGAAAAGGACGCGCTGGCCCTGGCCGCGCGCATCGGCTACCCGCTGGTGGTGCGCCCTTCCTATGTGCTGGGCGGCCGCGCGATGCAGATCGTGCACAGCGAGGACGACCTGACGCGCTACATGCGCGAAGCCGTGAAGGTGTCCAACGACAGCCCGGTGCTGCTGGATCGCTTCCTCAACGACGCCATCGAAGTGGACGTGGATGCGCTGTCCGACGGCCAGCAGGTCATCATCGGCGGCATCATGGAACACATCGAGCAGGCCGGCGTGCACTCGGGCGACTCCGCCTGCTCGCTGCCGCCGTACTCGTTGTCCCGGGAACTGCAGGACGAACTGCGTCGCCAGACCGTCGCCATGGCGCGTGCGCTGAATGTCATCGGCCTGATGAACGTGCAGTTCGCGATCCAGGGTCAGGGCGAGAACGCCGTGGTCTATGTGCTGGAAGTGAATCCGCGCGCCTCGCGCACCGTGCCGTATGTGTCCAAGGCCACCGGCATGTCGCTGGCCAAGATCGCCGCGCGCTGCATGGCCGGGCAGAGCCTCGCCAGCCAGAATGTCACCGCCGAGGTGATTCCGCCGTACTACTCGGTGAAGGAAGCGGTCTTCCCGTTCGTGAAGTTCCCCGGCGTGGATACCATCCTCGGGCCGGAAATGAAGTCCACCGGCGAAGTGATGGGCGTGGGCGATACCTTTGCCGAAGCGTTCGTGAAGAGCCAGCTCGCGGCCGGCGTGGTACTGCCGAGCAGCGGCAACGTGTTCATCTCGGTGCGTGAAAGCGACAAGGCGGGCGCGATCGAATGCGCCGGCATCCTGACCGGGCTGGGCTTCAAGGTGATTGCCACCAAGGGCACCGCCAGCGCCATCGCCGCTGCCGGCATCGATGTCACTGCGGTGAACAAGGTGACCGAAGGCCGTCCGCACATCGTGGACATGATCGTGAACGGCGGCATCGCCATGATCGTGAACACGGTGGACGAGCGTCGCCAGGCGATTCAGGACAGCTACTCCATCCGTCACGAGGCGCTGAAGGCGAAGCTGCCGCTGTATACCACCATCGCCGGAGCCAAGGCGGCATGCGTCGGCTTGCGCGACCTGGGCGAGATGCGGGTGTACGACCTGCAGAGCTTGCATCGCCAGTTGAAAGCCTGATACCGTAAGCCGGTACAGCCGCCGTCCTCCGAGACGGCGGCTGTCCTTTTTCCGAGCCGTGGCCGGGCACCGTATCGATGATGCGGAGGCGGGCGGCGGTGAACTGTTCGGCCAAGCCCTGTCTTGGCCCTTTGATTTTACGGGGCATCGCGTGGCGATCCCCGAGGGAGTGAACGATGATCAAGATCCCGTTGACCGTGGTCGGCGCGGAAAAACTGAAGGTCGAACTGCAACGCCTGAAAAGCGTTGATCGACCTGCCGTGATTGCCGCGATCGCCGAAGCGCGCTCGCACGGCGACCTGTCGGAAAATGCGGAATATGACGCGGCCAAGGAAAAGCAGGGCTTCGTCGAAGGCCGCATCGCCGAGCTGGAAGGCAAGCTGTCCAACGCGCAGGTGATCGATCCGCGCGATCTGGCGCACACGGCCGAAGGCCGCGTGGTGTTCGGCGCCACGGTGGAACTGGAAGACCTGGATGCCGCCAGCAAGGTGACGTATCAGATCGTCGGCGACGACGAAGCCGATCTGAAGGATGGCAAGATTTCGGTGTCCAGCCCCATCGCGCGCGCACTGATCGGCAAGTACGCCGGCGACGTGGCCGAAGTGGTTGCGCCGGGCGGCATCCGCGAATACGAAGTGCTGGACGTGCGTTACGTCTGAGCGAGCAGCGTCCCCTTCACTCCTGATACAGCGCAATCATCATGGCCAACGGCTTCAAATCCATTTTCACGGTGCTCTGGATCGGCGGATTGTGGGTGATCGGCGTGATGGTGGCGCCCATCCTGTTCAAATCGCTGGATAACCGCGTGGCGGGGCAGGTGGCGGGGCAATTGTTCCGCGCCATCGGCTGGGTGGGCATCGTGGCGGGCATCTACCTGTTCGTATACTGGCTGTGGGCCGAAGGCCTGCGCGCCTTCCAGGAGGCCAAGCTGTGGCTGGTGATCGGCATGCTGACCTGCACGCTGATCAACCAGTTCGCCGTGTTCCCGATCATCGCCGGCATCAAGCCGGGCATCTCGCAAGCGGCGACCGGCATGTTCGGTGGTGGCCTGGAGCAATGGCATACCATCTCGGCGCTGATCTATCTGGTCCAGACCGTGTTCGGGGTGATCTACGTCTGGCGCGACGCCCGCTGAGTGCCAGACCAATTGCAAACGTCTGCTGAGGCTGATCCGGCAGCGAATTCTCGGCAAAGCCGTGAACCTGAGCATGGGTGGTTTGCATGTGCCGATGCTCCCTTGATCGATGCCACTCCCTCGCCCTCGCCGCCGCGAGGGCGCCTCGGTTTGCCCGGGCTGAGATTTTTAACGTGGATTGGTAAGGTGCCCTTGGCGCATGCAACGAAAAAGGACGGCCTTGGCCGTCCTTGTCGCGCGGATCCGCAAGCGGGATCAGCCGCTCTTCTTTTTGCTCTTGGGCAGCGCGATGCGCGGCTTGTCGATGCTGGACGGGCGGTAGACGATCAACAGCTTGCCCAGATGCTGCACCGGCGCGGCGCCGAGTTCATCGCAAATCTGTTGCAGCAGTTGCTCGCGCAGTGCGCGGTCATCGCCCAGCACACGGATCTTGATCAGCTCGTGGGCATCCAGGTTGATGGCGATTTCGCGGATCACCGCTTCGGTCAGGCCATTGTTGCCGATCATGACCACCGGGTTCAGGCTGTGGGCCAGGCCACGCAGATATTGTCGCTCCACCGGGGACAGTTCGATTTTCATAAGGGTGCTTCGTTTTTCTAAAACCCGGATTTTACTTGATTTTACTGGCGTGAGCGGCGCGTTTTCCGCGCGGACGCCGTGTTTTTGAAATGCAGGCTCGCCTGACCGCTGGGGCGGGCGCGATGTCGTGGAAGAAAGGATAGGCCGATGGCCCGCAGCAAATCGAGCAATGCCTGGTTGCAGGAGCACGTGAACGACCATTACGTGCACATGGCGCAAAAGGACGGCTACCGCGCGCGCGCGGCGTACAAGCTGCTCGAAATCAACGAGAAGGACAAACTGCTCAAGCCTGGCATGTGGGTCGCCGACCTGGGCGCCGCACCCGGTAGCTGGTCGCAGGTGGCCGCGCGCGCGGTGGGCGAAAAAGGCCGCGTGTTCGCGATGGACCTGCTGGAAATGCCGTTCATTCCGGGGGTGGAGTTCATCCAGGGCGATTTTCGCGAGGACGAAGTGCTGGCGCGCTACGCCACGCTGCTCGGCGGCCGCCAGGTGGATCTTGTGATTTGCGACATGGCCCCCAATATCAGTGGCAATGCCGTCACCGACCAGGCCCGCAGCATCTATCTGTGCGAACTCGCCCTTGCATTCGCGCAGGATCATTTGAAACCCGGCGGCGATTTGCTGGTCAAGGTATTCCAGGGTTATGGCTACAACGAATTCCTGGCCGCCATGCGGGAGACCTTCACGCAGGTGGTCACCCGCAAACCCAAGGCATCCCGTGACCGCAGCCCCGAGATGTATTTGCTGGGCAAGCAGAAAAAGGGTTGACGGGGCTGCTGTCGATCATCCTTCGCATTCGCGCTCGAAGGTCGATTCACCCTAGAATGCACATCGTGATTTCGCGTCCGTCGCGCAAGGAGTAAGCCGTGAACAATCTCGGCAAGAACATCGCCATCTGGCTGATCATCGGTCTGGTGCTGATGACCGTGTTCCAGCAGTTCACCAAGCAGCAGGAAACCGCTGGGCAGGTGCCGTATTCGCAGTTCATGAAGGACGTGGAGACCAACCAGGTCACCGACGTCACCATCGAAGGCAACATGCTGCGCGGCTACATCATCCGCGGGCAGCGTACCGATGGGCAGAAGTTCTCCACGCTGGCGCCGTTCGACTTCCGCATGGTCGATACGCTGATCAAGCACAACGTGAAGTTCGCCAGCAAGGCCGAGGAAGAGCCGAGCATGCTGATGAATATCTTCATCAGCTGGTTCCCGATGATCCTGTTGATCGGCGTGTGGATCTTCTTCATGCGCCAGATGCAGGGTGGCGGTCGCGGCGGCGCGTTCAGCTTCGGCAAGAGCCGCGCCAAGATGCTGGACGAAAGCAATAACGCGGTGACCTTCGCCGACGTCGCCGGTTGCGACGAGGCCAAGGAAGAAGTCACCGAGATCGTCGATTACCTGCGCGATCCCTCCAAATACCAGAGCCTGGGCGGCCGCATGCCGCGCGGCATCCTGATGGTCGGTTCGCCCGGTACCGGCAAGACGCTGCTGGCCAAGGCCATTGCCGGCGAAGCCAAGGTGCCGTTTTTCTCGATCTCCGGCTCCGATTTCGTTGAAATGTTCGTCGGCGTGGGCGCGGCCCGCGTGCGCGACATGTTCGAGAACGCCAAGAAGAATGCGCCTTGCATCATCTTCATCGATGAAATCGACGCAGTCGGCCGCCAGCGTGGCGCCGGCCTGGGCGGTGGCAACGACGAGCGCGAGCAGACGCTGAACCAGATGCTGGTGGAGATGGATGGCTTCGAGGGCAATTCGGGCATCATCGTCATCGCCGCAACCAACCGCCCCGACGTCCTGGACCCGGCGCTGCTGCGCCCGGGCCGTTTCGACCGCCAGGTGGTGGTGCCGTTGCCCGACATCCGGGGCCGCGAGCAGATTCTGGGCGTGCACATGCGCAAGGTGCCGATTTCCAACGACGTGGACGCCACCATCCTGGCGCGTGGCACGCCCGGCATGTCCGGCGCCGACCTCGCCAACCTGGTGAACGAGGCCGCGTTGTTCGCCGCGCGCCGCAACAAGCGCCTGGTGGACATGGACGATTTCGAATCGGCCAAGGACAAGATCTACATGGGGCCGGAGCGCCGCACCATGGTGATGACCGAGGACGAGCGCCGCGCCACGGCCTACCACGAGTCGGGCCACGCCGTGGTCGCCGAACTGCTGGAAGGTACCGATCCGGTCCACAAGGTGACGATCATGCCGCGCGGCCGCGCGCTGGGCCTGACCTGGCAACTGCCGGAGCGCGACAAGTTCTCGCTCTACAAGGACCAGATGCTCAACGAAATCACCATCCTGTTCGGTGGTCGCGTGGCGGAGGACCTGTTCGTGCACCGGATTTCCACCGGCGCGTCGAACGACTTCGAGCGTGCCACCCGCATGGCGCGCGACATGGTCACGCGCTACGGCATGAGCGACAAGATGGGCCCGATGGTCTACGGCGAGAACGACGGTGAAGTGTTCCTCGGTCGCTCGGTCACCACGCACAAGAATGTGTCCGAAGCGACCATGCAGCAGGTGGATGCCGAAATCCGCCGCATCATCGACGAACAATACGCCTTGACCGTGAAGCTGCTGGATGGCCATCGCGACATGGTGGAAAAGATGACCGCCGCGCTGATGGAATGGGAAACCATCGATCGCGATCAGGTGCGCGACATCATGGAAGGCCGCGACCCGCGTCCGCCCAAGTACCCGCCGCCGCCGCGTCCGCAGCCGGCGTCCGACCAGCCCAGTGGCGATGCGCCCAGCGCAACCACTACGCCGGCAACGGAAGGCTGATCGTTCGTGTCACCCCAAAGGCGGCCCTCGGGCCGCCTTTGCTTTTTAGAGGCCAATCCATGCAAACCCTTCAATGCGGTCGCTTCGCGCTGCCGCTGTCGCGCCCGCTGGTCATGGGCATCATCAACGTCACGCCGGATTCGTTCTCCGATGGCGGACGGTACGATTCGGTGGCGCGCGCGGTATCGAGGGCCGAGCGCCTGGTCGGCGATGGCGCGGACATGTTGGATATCGGTGGCGAATCGACCCGTCCCGGGGCTGCGCTGGTGACCGAGGACGAAGAAGCGCGGCGCGTGGTGCCGGTGCTGGCGGCTTTGCAATCGCTGAATGTCCCGCTGTCGGTCGATACGCGCCGCCCGGCCGTGATGCGCGCAGGGCTGGAGGTCGGCATCGACCTGATCAACGACGTATCCGCACTGGAAGGGGAGGGAGCATTGCCGCTGGTGGCGGCCTCCGGCGCGGCGGTATGCCTGATGCACAAACAGGGTGAGCCGCAGAGCATGCAGAGCGAGCCGCATTACGACGACGTGGTGGCCGAGGTCTGCGCCTATCTTGCGGGGCGCCGCGATGCCGCGCTGGCCTGTGGTATTGCCGCAGAGCGCATCGTGCTCGATCCGGGTTTCGGCTTCGGCAAGTTGCTGGAACACAATGTGGCGTTGTTCCGTGCCCTGCCTGAAATCATCGCGCAATTGGGCTGCGCACTGCTGGTGGGGGTTTCGCGCAAGACCATGCTGGGCCAGCTTACCGGTCGTCAGGTCGACGAACGCCTTGCGGCCAGTGTGAGCGCGGCCGTGGTGGCAGCCCAGGCCGGCGCTCATATCGTTCGCGTACACGATGTGCGGGAAACAGTGGATGCACTCAAGGTGTGGGCCGCTTTAAAATAGTCGCCAAGCTTTCATGACCTTTTCATAGGAGTAGTGGGATACATGGCTCGCAAGTATTTCGGCACCGATGGCGTGCGCGGTCTGGTTGGCGAATATCCGATTACGCCTGATTTTGCGATGAAGCTGGGCTACGCCGCCGGGCGTGTGCTGGCGGCATCCGAAAAACGCTTGCGCGGTGAGCACGCTGCCGTGTTGATCGGCAAGGACACCCGCGTTTCTGGTTACATGCTGGAGGCCGCGTTGCAGGCCGGCTTGAATGCCGCTGGCGTCGATGTCCACCTGACCGGCCCGTTGCCCACCCCCGGCGTTGCCCACCTGACCCGCGCATTGCGCCTGTCTGCCGGCGTGGTGATCTCGGCCTCGCACAACCCGTACTACGACAACGGCATCAAGTTCTTCGGCGCGGGCGGCAAGAAGCTGCCGGATGAGGTCGAACTGGCGATCGAAGACGCCATCGACGATCCGCAACCGTGCGTTTCCTCCAAGCAACTGGGTAAATCGTGGCGTGTGACCGACGCCAATGGCCGCTACACCGAATTCTGCAAGTCCACCTTTCCCAATGAACTGGACCTGCGCGGGTTGAAGCTGGTGATCGACTGCGCCCACGGGGCGACCTACCAGGTTGCACCACAGGTGTTCCACGAACTGGGCGCCGACATTGTCACCATCGGCAACCAGCCCAACGGCTTCAACATCAACGAAGAGTGTGGCGCCACCCACGTGGAGTTGCTGCGCAAGACAGTGCTGGCCCAAGGCGCCGACTACGGCATCGCGCTCGACGGCGACGGTGACCGGCTGATCATGGTCGATGGCGACGGTACCGTGATCGATGGTGACCTGCTGATCTACGTGCTGGCGCAATACCGCCATGCGCGCGGCACGTTGCCCGGTGGCGGCGTGGTCGGCACCCTGATGACCAATCTGGGCGTGGAGAACGGACTGAAGTCGCAAGGCATCGCCTTCGAACGTGCCAAGGTGGGCGACCGCTACGTACTGGAGCGCATGCTGGCGCGTGGCTGGGTACTGGGTGGTGAGGGCTCGGGCCATATCCTCAGCCTGGATCGCCATACCACGGGCGACGGCATCGTTTCCGCGTTGCAGGTGCTGGAAGCCGTGATCGAACAGGGTAAGACGCTGTCGGCGTTGACCGATACCCTGGCGCTGTCCACGCAGGTGCTGAAGAACGTACGCATCGCCAAAGGCTTTGACGCGATGGCTTCGGTGGCGATCAAGGAGTCGGTCCAGCAGGCCGAAGTGGCGATGGGTCAGTCGGGACGAGTGCTGTTGCGCGCGTCCGGCACCGAGCCGGTGATCCGCGTGATGGTCGAGCATGTGGACGCGGGCGTCGCCGAGAATTGGGCGCAACGCATCGCCACGGTGGTGACCAGCGAGGCCGATACCGAGTAAGCGGCTCTTGCCGGATGCGACAACGCCACCTGAACGGTGGCGTTGTCGTCTGGAAGGCTGGCAGCTCAGCCTGCGCAGCCGCAGTCCTCGGCGTCGAGCGCGCAGGTGGCGGCATCGCCGGCGGTCGCGTAGCCGTCACGCTTCCACCAATCCAGGCCACCCATCAACTCCTTTACCGTGAAGCCCAGTTGAGCCAGTTTGTACGCACCCTTGGTCGAGGCATTGCAGCCGATGCCGTCGCAATAGCTGACGTACAGCGTGGCGCGATCCAGGTGGGCGGTGGTGGCGTGATCCATTGAGCGGTGCGGCAGGTTGATGGCGCCGGGGATGTGCTCACGGGCGTAGGCCGAGGGCGAACGGGCATCGACAACGATCACGTCCTGTCCGGCACGCAGGGCTTCGGACAGATCCCAGGCATCGATCTCGTAGGCGAGCTTGTTGGCGTAGTGTTGGAGTTGGGCATCCATGATGTCTTCAGGTCGCGAACGGATGCCTCAATGTAGCGCTGGTGTGGCACGTCTTGAATGCACAGATTGAGCGGAAACGACCATGACAGTGGGGGGCTGGTATGGCCGAGGCAGAAAAACGGCCCCTGAGGGGCCGTTCAGCATGATCATGCGCGTGTGATGCCGATGGTCGATCAGTGCAGATCGAGCCAGGCGACCACTTCGGCGGAGGTCGGTACGCGACCGCAACTGACGATATGGCCATCCACCTCGATTTCCGGCGGCGCCGTCACATGCGCTGCGCGGATATGCGCGGTATCGCGCACCATTTCCAGTTCCACCGATGCGCCCATGGCCTTCAGCGTTTGGCGCAGCACGACTTCGGCGCGATGGCAGACCTTGGTGTTGGGTCCGTAGAGCGTGACTTTCATGATGCCCTCCTCGGCGAGTATCGCAACCTTTCCACCATACGCCGGGGGAGGGCAGGGCGCATTTTTCGCCGATGATCGAACCGCGGGCGCGGGCGACTCAGCCGAACTTGCCGGTGATGTAGTCTTCCGTGGCCTTTTTCTTCGGCGTGGTGAAGATGCTGTCGGTCTCACCCACCTCCACCAGTTCCCCCAGGTACATGTAGGCGGTGTAATCGGAGACGCGCGCCGCCTGCTGCATGTTGTGGGTGACGATGGCAATGGTGTAGTCCTGCTTCAGCTCATGCACCAGCTCCTCGATATGCGCGGTGGAGATCGGGTCCAGCGCCGAGGTCGGTTCGTCGAGCAGCAGCACTTCGGGCTTCACCGATACCGCGCGCGCGATGCACAGCCGCTGTTGCTGGCCGCCCGACAGGCCCAGGCCGGACTGCTTGAGCTTGTCCTTCACTTCGCCCCACAACGCAGCCTTCTGCAACGCCCACTCGACGCGGTCGTCCATGTCGGCCTTGTTAAGGTTCTCGTAGAGCTTCACGCCGAAGGCAATGTTGTCGTAGATCGACATCGGGAACGGCGTCGGCTTCTGGAACACCATGCCCACCTTGGCGCGCAGCATGTTCAGGTCCACGCCGCTGTCCAGGATGTTGCGGCCGTTCATGTTGATCTCGCCCTCGGCACGGAGCTTGGGGTAGAGGCCGTACATGCGGTTGAAGGTGCGCAGCAGTGTCGACTTGCCGCAGCCGGACGGCCCGATGAAGGCCGTGACCTTGCCTTCGTCGATGTTCAGGTTGATCTGCTTGAGCGCGTGGAAATTGCCGTAGTAGAAGTTCAGGTTGCGAACAGTGATCTTCGGCTGCTTGAGTTCTGCGGTCATTATCGGTCTCGGTCTCGGATTCGTGGGCCGTTCAGTGCTGCGACGGGTTGCGCACCAGCGTGCGGGCAAGAATGTTGATCCCCAGGACAAATACGCCGATCAGCAACGAACCGGCCCAGGCCAGCGCGTGCCAGTCCTCGTAGGGGCTCATCGCGTATTGGAAGATCACCACCGGCAGGTTGGCCATGGGTTGATTCATGTTGGAGAAGAACTGGTTGTTCAGCGACGTGAACAACAGCGGGGCCGTTTCGCCGGAAATCCGCGCAACGGCCAGCAGGATGCCGGTCACCACGCCGGCCTTGGCGGCGCGCAGCGAGATCAGCAGCACCATCTTCCATTGTGGCGCACCCAGGGCGTAGGCGGCCTCGCGCATGGCGCTCGGTACCAGGCGCAGCATGTTCTCGGTGGTGCGCACCACCACCGGGATCACCAGCAGCGACAGCGCAAAGGCCCCGGCCCAGCCGGAGAAGTGCCCGACCTGGCGCACGTACACCTCGTAGATGAACAGGCCGATCACGATGGAAGGCGCGGAAAGCAGAATGTCGTTGATGAAGCGCGTGGTCGGCGCCAGCCAGCCGCGCTGGCCGAATTCGGCCAGATAGGTGCCGGCCAGGATGCCGATCGGAGTGCCGATCAGTGTGCCCATGCCGGCCATTGCCAGACTGCCGACGATGGCGTTGGCCAGGCCACCGGGGCTGCCCGGGGCCGGCGTTTCCATGTACAGCAGCGCGGGAGTGAGGCCGCCCAGGCCGTTCTTGACCAGGGTGTAGAGAATCCACAGCAGCCAGAACAGGCCGAAAGCCATGGCCAGCATCGACAGGGCGAGGCTGATGTAGTTGACGATGCGGCGACGCAGGTAAAGGTTCATGGTCATGGTCCCGGTCAGGCGTTGGCGCCTTCGTTGCGTTGCAACCGGAGCAGCAACAGTTTGGAGAGCGAGAGCACGATAAAGGTGATCACGAACAGCAACAGGCCCAGTTCGATCAACGCGCCGGTATGCAACTCGCCGGTGGCTTCGGTGAATTCATTGGCCAGCGTGGCCGCGATCGATGTGGCCGGATCGAACAGCGATTCGATCGAGCGTTGTGCATTGCCGATGACGAAAGTGACCGCCATCGTTTCGCCCAGCGCACGGCCCAGGCCCAGCATCACGCCGCCGATCACCCCGTTCTTGGTGTACGGCAGCACCACGTTCCACACCACTTCCCAGGTCGTGCAGCCCAGCCCATAGGCCGATTCCTTCAACATGGGCGGGACGACTTCGAACACATCACGCATCACCGACGCGATGAAGGGAATCACCATGATCGACAGGATCAGGCCGGCGCTGAACATGCCGATACCCATCGGCGGGCCCTGGAACAGGCTACCCAGTAACGGAATGCCTTCGGTCCAACTGGTGAGCTTGGGCTGGATATTGTCGGCAAACCAGGGCGCGAAGATGAACAGGCCCCACATGCCGTAGATGATCGAGGGCACGCCGGCCAGCAGCTCGATGGCCATGCCCAGCGGGCGGCGCAGCCATACGGGTGACAGTTCGGTGAGGAAGATGGCGATGCCGAAGCTGACCGGTACACCGATCAGCAGGGCGATGAACGAGGACAGCAGCGTGCCGGTAATGGAGTTCAGGCCGCCGAACTGCTCGGTGACGGGGTTCCAGTCGCCGCTGAACAGGAAGCCGAAGCCGAAGGCCTTCAGCGCGGGCATGGCGCCCCAGATCAGCGAGCCGATGATGCCCAGCAGCAGCACCAGCACCAGGAACGCGAAAAAGCGGGTGGAACCGCGGAAGATCTGATCTTGGATTTTCTGCGCCTTGAGGCGCTGTTCTTGCGATGTCATTCATCGTCTCCGGATTCGCCCTGATGAACAACAGGAGCCCAGGGGGCTCCTGCTGCGAACCGGGGTCGGCCAAGGCGTTGGCCGACCCGGGATTGCCTTACTTCCAGACCGGGCTGTTGGCGGAATCGGTGATCTGCTTCCACGACGCGCGGATGGTGTCCTTCACGTTGGCGGGCATCGGTACGTAGTCCATGTCCAGCGCAACCTTGTCGCCTTCCTTGTACGCCCAGTCGAAGAATTTCAGCGACTCGGTGGCCTGGGCCGGCTTGTCCTGCTTCTTGTGCATCAGGATGAAGGTGGCGCCGGTGATGGGCCAGCTATCCTTGCCGTCCTGGTCGGTCAGCACCACGGCGAAGCCCGGAGTGGCGGCCCAGTCGGCGGATGCGGCAGCGGCCTTGAACGAAGCATCGTCCGGGTTCACGAACGAACCGGCCTTGTTCTGCAACTGGGTGTGCGCCATCTTGTTCTGCTTGGCGTACGCGTATTCCACGTAGCCGATGCCGCCCTTGATGCGCTGCACGTACTGGGCGACGCCTTCGTTGCCCTTGCCACCCACGCCGGTGGGCCATTGTACCGATGCTTCGTTGCCAACCTTGGACTTCCAGTCACCCGACACCTTGGACAGGTAGTTGGTGAAGATCCAGGTGGTGCCCGAACCGTCGGCGCGATGCACCACGGTGATGGCCTGATCCGGCAGCTTCACGCCCGGGTTGGCCTTGGCCAGCGCCGGATCGTTCCACTTCTTGATCTTGCCGAGGAAGATGTCGGCGAGCAGCGTCGGCGTCAGCTTCAGTGCGCCGGCCTTCACACCTTCGACGTTGATGACCGGCACCACGCCGCCCATCACGGTCGGGAACTGGGTCAGGCCGCCCTTGTTCAGTTCTTCAGCGGTCAGCGGCTTGTCGGACGCGCCGAAATCGACGGTCTTGGCCTGGATCTGCTTGATACCGCCGCCCGAACCGATCGACTGATAGTTGAGGCCGTTGCCGGTCTTGCCCTTGTATTGTTCAGCCCATTTCGCATACAGCGGGTAGGGGAAAGTCGCACCGGCGCCGGTAATGTCGGCGGCGTTAGCATGGGCGACGGTCAGGCCGGCGGTCGTGCCGATGATCACGAGCAGATTGCGCGCGAACGTCATGGTCGGTTCTCCAAGATGTGAATAGCGGTCGGTTGACACGCTGCGCATGCTATCGGCGACGTGTTTCCGAAATATTACAAGTGTCCGGTTTTGCAACCGGGCTGCAATCTTCTACCCGCCGGGCGGCCCCCGCGGTTTGACGGAGGAATAGCGTGAGCCTAGAATCCACAGCTTTTGCGAACAGGGCGCCTGCGCGGATGCCGAAACAGACCGTCATCGGCAACTGGAAGATGCATGGCAGCATCGGGCAGATCCGCTCGGTGGTGCCGGAGCTGTTGCGGGCAGGACTGGGCGCGAATGTAGCGCTGTGCGTGGCCTATCCCTATCTGGCATTGGCCAAGTCGATGCTGAGCGAGGCGGAATCGGCCATTCAGCTTGGCGCGCAGGACGTATGCGAATACCACATCGGCGCCTATACCGGCGAAGTATCGGCCGGCATGCTGGCTGATGTGGGATGCGAGATGGTGATCGTCGGGCATTCGGAGCGTCGCCGCTATTTCGGCGAAACCAGCGAGACGGCGGCGCGCAAGGTGCGTGCGACGCTGGATGCGGGGCTGCTGCCGGTGTATTGCGTGGGCGAGACGCTCAAGCAGCGCGATGAAGGTATCGCGCGCGACATCATTGCGGAAGAACTGCAAGTGCTGGCCGGCGTGCCGACCAGCCTGTACGCGGTGGCTTATGAGCCGTCGTGGGCGGTGGGGACGGGTATCGCCGCCACGCCGGAACAGATTGCCGAGATGCATGCCTTCATCAAGAAGACACTCGATGTACGTACAAGGGTGTTGTACGGGGGCAGCGTGAAGGGCGACAACGCGGCGCAGGTGCTGGCCGTGGACGGTGTCGATGGTGTGCTGGTGGGTGGTGCGGCATTATCGGCAACCGAGTTTCTTGAGATATGTCATGAAGCCGCGTAAGGCTCTGTGGCATTGCAATAAACCCTTATCGGCGCTAGAATGCGCGCCTGTCTGAAGAGAGAAGATGGAACTGATTCATAGCCTCGTTTTGGTCTTCAATGTGGTGTCCGCCCTGGCGGTCATCGTGTTGGTCCTGATGCAGCACGGCAAGGGTGCGGACATGGGCGCTGCCTTCGGTAGTGGCTCCGCTGGCAGCCTTTTCGGCTCGTCGGGTTCGGCCAACTTCCTGAGCCGCTCCACGGCCGTGTGCGCCACGCTGTTCTTTGCAACCTGCCTTGCCCTGGTGTTCATGACTTCGCCGCGGCAAACCGCCTCCCTCGGTGTCATGGGCGATGTCAAGCAGGATGCTGTGGTGCAACAACCGGCTTCGGCGCCTGCCCAGAACAAGATTCCCGAATAAGCTCTTCCTCGCTGTTCAGACCGCTATAAAAGCCGACATGGTGAAATTGGTAGACACGCTATCTTGAGGGGGTAGTGGCTGCGGCCGTGTGAGTTCGAGTCTCACTGTCGGCACCATATTCAAAAAACGCCGGGTTGTCCCGGCGTTTTTGCGACCAATAACCATAACAATAACTTTCAGTAGTTTTCCTGTCGTCGTCATTAGAAACTGTCGGGGATCCGAATGCTGCATAACTACTTCCCCATCCTGATGTTCCTGGTGGTGGGTGTCCTGGTCGGTGTGCTGCCGATGCTGCTTGGCTGGGGGGTGAGCAAAGTGCTCGGCACCAGTCGTCCCGATCCTGCCAAGTTGTCTCCTTACGAGTGCGGCTTCGAAGCCTTCGAAGATGCGCGCATGCAGTTCGATGTGCGTTATTACCTCGTCGCCATCCTGTTTATCCTCTTTGACCTCGAAGTGGCTTTCCTGGTGCCGTGGGCCGTGGTGCTCGACGACATCGGCCTGTTCGGGTTCCTGTCCATGATGATTTTCCTCGCGATTCTCGTGGTGGGGTTTGTCTACGAGTGGATGAAAGGCGCGCTGGAGTGGGAATGATGGAAGCTCAAAGCCTCGAAAAAGGTTTTATCACGACCACGGTCGATACCGTGGTCAACTGGACTCGCACCGGTTCGCTGTGGCCCATGACCTTCGGGCTGGCCTGTTGCGCGGTCGAGATGATGCACGCGGGCGCCGCGCGCTATGACCTCGACCGGTTCGGCATCGTGTTCCGCCCCAGCCCGCGTCAGTCCGACCTGATGATCGTGGCCGGCACGCTGTGCAACAAGATGGCGCCGGCATTGCGCAAGGTCTACGACCAGATGCCCGAGCCGCGCTGGGTGCTGTCGATGGGCTCCTGTGCCAACGGGGGTGGTTACTACCACTACTCGTACTCGGTGGTGCGCGGTTGCGATCGCATCGTGCCGGTGGATGTCTACGTTCCCGGTTGCCCGCCGACGGCCGAGGCGCTGCTTTACGGCCTGATCCAGTTGCAGAACAAGATCAAGCGTACCAACACCATTGCTCGTGGCAACGCGCTTGCCGCGGCGCGTGCGTGAGGTAGTCATGACAATCACGCTCAATACCCTGGTTGATCAACTGCGCGCCAGCCTGCCGGAAGCCGCTATCGGCGCACTGAAGGTGGCGTTCGATGAAGTCACCGTCGAGATTCCCGCCGCGCAGTGGCAGGCCGCCTCGCTGATCCTGCGCGACCAGCTGCATTTCGAAGGCTGTGTCGATGTCTGTGGCGTCGACTACAGCGCCTACCAGGATGGTGTCTGGGAAGGCCCGCGCTTTGCCGCCGTCTACCATCTGCTGTCCTACGCCAACAATGTGCGCCTGCGCGTGCGGGTCTATTGCCCGGACGACGATTTTCCGGTGATCCCTTCCATGGTCGAGGTATGGCCCGGGCTGAACTGGTACGAACGCGAGGCGTTCGACCTGTACGGCATCGTGTTCGAAGGCCATCCGGATCTGCGCCGCATCCTGACCGACTACGGCTTTGTCGGCCATCCGTTCCGCAAGGACTTCCCGGTGTCCGGCTATGTCGAGATGCGCTACGACCCCGAACAGGGTCGGGTGATCTACCAGCCCGTGACCATCGAACCGCGCGAAATCACGCCGCGCATCATTCGCGAGGAGAACTACGGTGGCCGCTGAAATCCGTAACTACACGCTGAACTTCGGTCCGCAGCACCCGGCCGCGCACGGTGTGCTGCGCTTGGTACTCGAACTCGACGGCGAAGTGGTCGAACGTGCCGATCCGCATATCGGCCTGCTGCACCGCGCCACCGAGAAACTGGCCGAGAGCAAGACCTTCATGCAGTCGCTGCCGTACATGGACCGCCTCGACTACGTGTCGATGATGGCCAATGAGCACGCCTATGTGATGGCAATCGAAAAGCTGGCCGGCATCCAGGTGCCGCTCCGCGCGCAGTACATCCGCGTGATGTTCGACGAAATCACCCGCATCCTGAACCACCTGCTGTGGATCGGTTCGCACGGTCTCGACTGCGGCGCAATGACCATCTTCCTGTACGCCTTCCGCGAACGCGAAGACCTGATGGATTGTTACGAAGCGGTTTCCGGTGCGCGCATGCACGCCGCCTACTACCGCCCCGGCGGCGTCTATCGCGACCTGCCGGACACGATGCCGCAATACCAGGCGTCCAAGGTGCGCAATGCCGCCGCGATCAAGAAGCTGAACAGCAACCGCGAAGGCTCGCTGCTCGATTTCATCGAAGATTTCACCAACCGCTTCCCGACCTACGTCGACGAGTACGAAACCCTGCTCACTGACAACCGCATCTGGAAGCAGCGCACCGTCGGTATCGGCGTGCTGA
Organism: Chitiniphilus eburneus; assembly: GCF_005048205.1. Taxonomy (GTDB): domain Bacteria; phylum Pseudomonadota; class Gammaproteobacteria; order Burkholderiales; family Chitinibacteraceae; genus Chitiniphilus; species Chitiniphilus eburneus. The sequence continues at coordinate 148,002 of NZ_SUMF01000004.1, read as the reverse complement.
CGCCCGAGCGTGCCAAAGCGCTGGGCCTGACCGGCGCCATGCTGCGCGGTTCGGGCGTGGAGTGGGATCTGCGCAAGAAGCAGCCGTACGAAGTGTACGACCGGCTGGATTTCGATATCCCCGTCGGCAGGAACGGCGACTGCTACGACCGCTATCTGGTGCGCGTGGAAGAGATGCGCCAGTCCAACCGCATCATCAAGCAATGCGTGGAGTGGCTGCGCAAGAATCCCGGTCCCGTCATCGTCGACGACCACAAGGTGGCGCCGCCTTCCCGTCTGGACATGAAGTCCAACATGGAAGAGCTGATCCACCACTTCAAGCTGTTTACCGAGGGGATGCACGTGCCCGAGGGCGAGGCCTACGCCGCCATCGAGCATCCCAAGGGCGAGTTCGGCATCTACATGGTGTCCGATGGCGCCAACAAGCCTTACCGCCTGAAGATCCGTGCACCCGGCTTCGCGCATCTGGCCGCGCTTGACGAAATGGCGCGCGGCCACATGCTGGCCGACGTGGTGGCGATCATCGGCACGCAGGACATCGTATTTGGGGAGATCGACCGCTAATGCTTACCCCGGAATCCCTCGCGCAAATCGACCGGGAACTGGCCAAGTACCCGGCAGACCAGCGCCGTAGCGCCACCATGAGTGCCCTGCGCATCGCGCAGGTCGAGCATCGCTGGCTGACCAACGAACTGATCGAGTTCGTCGCCGGCTACATCGGCATTGCGCCGGTGGCCGCCTACGAGGTCGCCACGTTCTACAACATGTTCGACCGCAAGCCGGTCGGCCGTCACAAGCTCACCGTCTGTACCAATCTGCCCTGTGCTTTGTCGGGCGGCGCGGACGCCGGCAAGTACCTGCAGCAGAAGCTCGGGATCGGCTACGGCGAAACCACCGCCGACGGCCGCTTCACGCTGATGGAAGGCGAGTGCATGGGCGCCTGCGGCTATGCCCCGGTGATGCTGCTGAACAACCACAGTATGTGCAGCCACATGACGCCGGACGCGATCGACAAGAAACTGGCGGAGCTCGAATAACATGACCGTATATGTAAAGGGCGTCGTGTTCGAGGGCGTCGATTTCGACGATCCGAACAGCTGGAAACTGGACGCATACGTGGCGCGCGGCGGTTATGCCGCGTTGAAGAAGATCCTGCAGACAGGCATGACGCAGGACGAGATCATCGCCGAGATGAAGGCGTCCAGCCTGCGCGGCCGTGGTGGTGCGGGCTTCCCCACCGGGCTGAAGTGGTCGTTCATGCCACGCAATTTCCCGGGTCAGAAATACCTGGTCTGCAATACCGACGAGGGCGAGCCGGGTACCTTCAAGGACCTGGACATCATCGTCAACAACCCGCATGCGCTGATCGAAGGCATGATCATCGGCGGGTTCGCGATGGGTATCACCGTCGGGTACAACTACATCCACGGCGAGGTATTCGAAGCCTATGAGCGCTTCGAGGCCGCGCTGGAAGAAGCACGCGCCGCCGGCTTCCTGGGCGACAACATCCTCGGCACCGATTTCTGCTTCCAGTTGCATGGGCACCATGGTTACGGCGCCTACATCTGCGGCGAGGAAACCGCGCTGCTGGAATCGCTGGAAGGCAAGAAGGGCCAGCCGCGCTTCAAGCCGCCGTTCCCTGCGAGCTTCGGCCTGTATGGCAAGCCGACCACGATCAACAACACCGAGACGTTCGCCTCCGTACCGTACATCATCCGCGAGGGCGGCCAGAAATTCCTTGAGCTGGGTAAACCGAACAACGGCGGTACCAAGCTGTTTTCGATTTCCGGCCACGTCAACCGTCCCGGCAACTACGAAATCCCGCTCGGCACCCCATTCAGCGAACTGCTGGAAATGGCCGGTGGCATGCGTGGTGGCAAGAAACTGAAGGCGGTGATCCCGGGTGGTTCTTCCGCCCCGGTGCTGCCGGCCGACATCATGATGGACTGCACGATGGATTATGACTCCATCGCCAAGGCCGGCTCGATGCTGGGCTCGGGCGCGGTGATCGTGATGGACGAGACCGTCTGCATGGTCAAGGCGCTGGAGCGCCTGTCGTACTTCTATTTCGAAGAATCATGCGGTCAGTGCACGCCCTGCCGGGAAGGCACCGGCTGGCTTTATCGCGTGGTCCATCGCATCGAACACGGCCAGGGCCGTCCGGAAGACCTGGACCTGTTGCTGTCGGTGGGGGCCAACATTGCTGGCCGCACCATCTGTGCGCTGGGCGATGCCGCGGTGATGCCGGTACAGGGGATGCTCAAGCATTTCCGCGCCGAATTCGAACACCACATCGAACACAAGCACTGCATCGTCCCCGGCTACTGAGCCGTGAGCGGGTGGTTCCTGGGTTCGTCGAAGAATTGGATATTGGGATCGAATCGATATGCTCGAAATCGAAATCGACGGTAAGAAACTGACAGTGCCGGGTGGCAGCACGGTGATGGACGCGGCGAATTCCGTCGGCGTGCACATCCCGCACTTCTGCTATCACAAGAAGCTGTCCATCGCGGCCAACTGCCGCATGTGCCTGGTCCAGGTGGAAAAGGCGCCCAAGCCGTTGCCTGCCTGTGCCACGCCGGTGACCGACGGCATGAAGGTCTACACGCACTCCGACATGGCCGTGAAGGCCCAGAAGGGCGTGATGGAGTTCCTGCTGATCAACCATCCGCTGGATTGCCCGATCTGTGACCAGGGTGGCGAATGCCAGTTGCAGGATCTGGCCGTGGGCTATGGCCAATCCGCGTCGCGCTATGAAGAAGAAAAGCGCGTGGTGCCCAACAAGAACCTGGGCCCGCTGATCTCCACCGACATGACCCGCTGCATCCATTGCAGCCGCTGCGTGCGTTTCACCGAGGAAATCGCCGGTTTCCAGGAGCTGGGCATGCCCGGCCGCGGTGAGCACACCGAGGTGATGAGCTTCATCGGCAAGACGGTGAGCTCGGAAATCTCCGGCAACGTCATCGACCTGTGCCCGGTGGGCGCGCTGACCAGCAAGCCGTTCCGCTACAGCGCCCGCACCTGGGAGTTGTCGCGTCGCAAGAGCGTCAGCCCGCACGATGGTCTTGGCGCCAACCTGGTGGTCCAGGTCAAGGATCATCGCGTCAAGCGCGTGTTGCCGCTGGAAAACGAAGCCATCAACGAATGCTGGCTCGCCGACCGCGATCGCTTCAGCTACGAAGCGCTCAACAGTGAGGAACGCCTGACCCGGCCGCTGATCAAGCAGGGTGGCGTGTGGCAGGAAGCCGACTGGCAGACCGCGCTCGAATACGTTGCCAATGGCCTGAAGGACATCGTCGATGCCCACGGCGCCAACAGCATCGCCGGCGTTGCCACCGAGCATGCCACGCTCGAAGAGCTGTACCTGCTCAAGCAACTCTTTGCCGGCCTGGGCAGCCAGAACGTCGAAACCCGTCTGCGTGCCGCCGACCATGGTCTGAAGACTGTCGGCGCCACCTGGCTGGGCCAGTCGATTGCCGATCTGGCCGCGTCCGACGCCGTCCTGGTGATCGGTTCCACGCTGCGCAAGGAACAACCGCTGCTGGCGCAACGCCTGCGCCAGGCCGTGAAGAAGGGTATGAAGCTGTCGGCGCTGAACCCGCACGCCGACGACCTGCTGACCACGCTGGCCGGTCAGATTGTGGTCCGCCCCGACCGGATGGTCGAAGGCGTGCTGTCGCTGATCAAGGCCGTGGCCGAAGCGAAAAACATCGCAGCCGTATCGCAGATCGATCTCGCCGGCGTCGAAGTGACTGACGCGGCACGTGCCATCGCCGCCTCGTTCGACGGCAAGGAAAAGACCGCCATCGTGCTGGGCAACATCGCGCAGCAGAACCCGCGTTACGCCGAACTGCACGCCGCCGCCGCCGCGCTGGCCGAGCTGACCGGCGCCACGCTGGGGGTGCTGGGCACGGCCGCCAACTCGGTCGGCGCGCAACTGGTCGGTGCCACCGGTGCCGGCAATGTGTTTGCCGAACCGAAAAAGGCCTACGTGCTGCTGAACACCGAAGTGGAATTCGATGTCGCGGACAGCCTCCAGGCACTGCGCGCCGTACAGGGCGCCGCAATGGTTGTGGCACTGTCGTCGTTCGGTAGCTGCGCACTGGAACACGCCGACGTGATCCTGCCGGTGTCGCCGTTCTCCGAAACCTCCGGCACCTTCGTCAACATGGAAGGCAAGGCGCAGAGCTTCAATGGCGTGGTGCGTCCGCTGGGCGAAACCCGCCCTGCCTGGAAGGTGTTCCGCGTGCTGGGCAACCTGCTGGGCCTCGCGCAGTTCAATTTCGACAGCTCCGAGCAAGTGCGCGATATCGCCCTGAACGGCGATGTGGCCGCCCGCCTGTCGAACGCGCTGGTCACGCCGCTCACCATCAAGCCGCAGGCCGCCACCGGTGTGGTGCGCCTGGGCGAAGTGCCGATCTACCAGGCCGACATGCTGACCCGGCGCGCACCGGCCTTGCAGGCCACCGTCGACGGCGCCGCCGCCGAACTGAAAGCCAACGGTGTAACGCTGGCCAGGCTGGGCCTGACCATCGGCGGCAAGGCGGTGATCCGGCAAGGGCAGGGCGATGCGCAGTTGGTGGTCGCGTTGGATGCCGGCCTCGCCGACGACGTGGTGCGCGTTCCCGCCAACCACCCGCTGACCCGTGCGCTGGGTGCCTTTGTCGGCCCCGTCGAAGTGACCCAGGCATAAGGACGAGACCAAGATGGAACTGTTGCAAAGCTATCTCGGCGCTGAGCTGGGTTACGTGGTCTGGACGCTGCTGAAGATTGTCTGCATCGTCGCGCCGCTGATGGGCGCCGTTGCCTACCTCACGCTGGCCGAACGCAAGGTGATCGGCTTCATGCAGATCCGGATCGGCCCGAACCGCGTCGGCCCGTTCGGTCTGCTGCAACCGGTGGCCGACGGCGTGAAGCTGCTGCTCAAGGAGATCATCTCCCCGAGCGCGGCCAGCAGCGGCCTGTTCTTCCTGGCGCCAGTATGGGTGCTGGTGCCCGCGCTGGCGGCCTGGGCGGTGGTGCCGTTCTACCCCGGCTTCGTGCTGGCGGACGTCAACGTCGGCCTGCTGTACGTGATGGCCATCACCTCGATGGGCGTGTACGGCGTGATCCTGGCCGGCTGGGCATCCAACTCCAAGTATGCATTCCTTGGCGCCATGCGTGCCGCCGCGCAGGTGATCTCCTACGAACTGGCGATGGGCTTCGCGCTGATTGGCGTGATCATGGTGACCGGCTCGCTCAACCTGTCGGACATCGTGAACCAGCAGGGACATGGCATCGGTGGCGGTTCGATCCTGTCGTGGAACCTGATCCCGCTACTGCCGCTGTTCGTGGTGTATTTCATCGCTGGTGTCGCCGAAACCAACCGCGCACCGTTCGACGTGACCGAAGGCGAATCGGAAATCGTCGCCGGCCACATGATCGAATATTCGGGCATGAGCTTCGCGCTGTTCTTCCTGGCCGAATACGCCAACATGATCCTGGTGTCGGCGCTGGCTTCCACGCTGTTCCTGGGCGGCTGGTTGTCGCCGTTCCCGTCGAGCTGGGCCTTCATCGGTGCGCCGAGCTTCATCTGGTGGGTGCTCAAGGTCGGCTTCCTGCTGTTCTGCTTCCTGTGGTTCCGTGCCACGTTCCCGCGCTATCGCTATGACCAGCTGATGCGCCTGGGCTGGAAGATCTTCATCCCCGTCACCCTGGTGTGGATCGTGTTTATCGGCGCGTGGATGCAAACCCCGCTCTCGCTCTGGAAGTAAGGAACCGGGACATGGAACGAATCAATCATTTCTTCAAGACCTTCCTGCTCGTCGAGCTGGTGAAGGGCCTGATGCTCACCGGGCGCCATTTCTTCCAGCGCAAGATCACCGTGCAGTTTCCGGAGGAAAAGACCCCGCTCAGCCCGCGTTTTCGCGGCCTGCACGCCCAGCGTCGCTACGCCAACGGCGAAGAGCGCTGCATCGCGTGCAAGCTGTGCGAGGCGGTCTGCCCGGCGATGGCGATCACGATCGAGTCGGACCAGCGCGACGACGGCACCCGCCGTACCACGCGCTACGACATCGACCTGACCAAGTGCATCTTCTGCGGCTTCTGCGAGGAAGCCTGTCCCGTCGATGCCATCGTCGAGACCCACATCCTCGAATACCACGGCGAGAAGCGTGGCGACCTGTACTACACCAAGCCGATGCTGTTGGCGGTGGGGGACAAGTACGAGGCCGAGATCGCGGCGCGCAAGGCCGCGGATGCCCAGTATCGCTAGAGCCAGCCATGAATCCGCGACCTATCGCTGCCAACCTCCCGACGTCGAGCCCCCGGCCAAGCCGGGTGCAGACAATTGCTGGGTGCCGGAAACGGCGCTCCCTGATCGATTCCGCTTTCCCCGCCCTCGCCGCCGTGAGGGAGCCTCGCTTTGCTCGGAGGGCTGTTTGATGCGTGCTGATCGATCAACGACGTTGTTTAATCGCCAACGGATAAAGTCATGACCGAAGTGCTTTTTTATGTCTTTGCCACGGTGTTGCTGCTTGCGGGGTTGCTGGTCATCACGGCCAAGAACCCGGTGCACGCCGCGCTCTACCTGGTGCTGTCGTTCTTCACCGCCGCCATGCTGTGGATGTTGATGAAGGCCGAGTTCCTCGCCGTGTCGCTGGTGGTGGTCTATGTCGGCGCGGTGATGGTGCTGTTCCTGTTCGTCGTGATGATGCTGGACATCAATTTCGAAGAACTGCGCAAGGGATTCTGGAAGTTCGTGCCGCTGGCCGCCCTGGTGGCTGCGATCATGGCGGCCGAGATGGTGGCGATCCTGCTGCACCCGGCCGCGCAGATTCCCGGCGCGCAACTGGTCGAACCGCCCCCGGGCTACAGCAATGTCCATGAACTGGGCCGCGAGATCTACACCACGTACTTCCTGCCGTTCCAACTCGCCGCGGCCTTGCTGCTGGTGGGCATGGTGGCCGCGATCGCACTGACGCTGCGCAAGCGCAAGAACAGCAAGTACCTGAACCCGGCCGACCAGATCAAGGTGAAGCGCGACGACCGCGTCCGCATGGTCAAGATGTCGACCGAAGCCAAGCCCACCTTCGAGCAACCGAAGGCGGACGGCGAGTCGCAGAGCTGAGAGAGAAGATACCGTGCTGACACTCAATCACTACCTGGTGCTGGCGGCGATCCTGTTTGCGATCTCCGTATTCGGCATCTTCATGAACCGCAAGAACCTGATCGTCCTGCTGATGGCGATCGAGCTGATGCTGCTCGCGGTCAACATGAACTTCATCGCCTTTTCGCAGTTCCTCGGGGATACCGCGGGCCAGATCTTCGTCTTCTTCATCCTGACCGTGGCGGCTGCTGAATCCGCCATTGGCCTGGCGATTCTGGTCGTGCTGTTCCGTAACCTGCGCTCGATCAACGTCAAAGACCTCGATCACCTCAAGGGTTAACCGGAAAATCTACGGGTACACGCAATGGACATGAAAACAATCTACCTGCTGATTCCGCTCGCACCCCTGTTCGGCGCGATCATCGCAGGCCTCTTCGGCTGGGCCATCGGCCGGCGTGCGGCGCACTGCGTCACCATCGGTGGCGTGGCGGTTTCGTTCGCGCTGTCTGCCTACGTGCTGAACCATCTGGTGTCCGGCGGCGAGTCGTACAACGGCACCGTCTACACCTGGCTGACCATCAACGGCATCGACTTCAATGTCGGCTTCCTGGTGGACAAGCTCACCGCGATGATGATGTGCGTGGTTACCTTCGTTTCGCTGATGGTTCACCTGTACACCATCGGCTATATGCACGAAGACCCGGGCTACCAGCGCTTCTTCAGCTATATCTCGCTGTTCACCTTCTCCATGCTGATGCTGGTTATGGCGAACAACTTCGTGCAACTGTTCTTCGGCTGGGAAGCGGTGGGCCTGGTGTCCTACCTGCTGATCGGCTTCTGGTTCAAGCGCCCGACCGCCACCTTCGCCAACCTGAAGGCGTTCCTGGTCAACCGCGTGGGCGACTTCGGTTTCCTGCTCGGTATCGGCCTGGTGCTGGCCTATTTCGGCAGCCTGGATTACGCCGAAGTGTTCGCCAAGGCGCCGGAACTGAAGGACACCACGATCACGCTGATGACCGGCCATACCTGGTCGCTGATGGCCGTGACCTGCATCCTGCTGTTCGTCGGTGCGATGGGTAAGTCGGCGCAGTTCCCGCTGCACGTGTGGCTGCCCGATTCGATGGAAGGCCCGACCCCGATCTCGGCGCTGATCCACGCCGCGACCATGGTGACTGCCGGCATCTTCATGGTGGCGCGCATGTCGCCGATGTTCGAGCTATCGGATACCGCGCTCAACTTCGTGCTGGTGATCGGCGCGATCACCGCGCTGTTCATGGGCTTCCTCGGCATCATCCAGAACGACATCAAGCGCGTGGTCGCGTACTCCACGCTGTCGCAACTGGGCTACATGACCGTGGCGCTGGGCGTGTCGGCATATTCCGTTGCCGCCTTCCACCTGATGACGCACGCGTTCTTCAAGGCGCTGCTGTTCCTCGGCGCCGGTTCGGTGATCATGGGCATGCACCATGACCAGGACATCCGCAACATGGGCGGCCTGCGCAAGTACATGCCCATCACCTGGATCACCTCGCTGCTGGGTTCGCTGGCGCTGATCGGCACACCGTTCTTCGCCGGGTTCTACTCCAAGGATTCGATCATCGAGGCCGTGGAGTTCTCCACGCTGCCGGGCGCCGGCTTCGCGCACTTCGCCGTGCTGGCCGGGGTGTTCGTCACAGCGTTCTACTCGTTCCGCATGTATTTCCTGGTGTTCCACGGTAAGGAACGCTGGATGCAGAAGGGCCATCACGATCATCACCACGATGATCATGGTGATGAGCATCACCATGGCCTGGGCCCGAACGACAAGCCGCACGAATCGCCGTGGGTGGTGACGCTGCCGCTGATCCTGCTGGCCATCCCGTCGGTGGTGATCGGTTATCTCGCCATCGAGCCGATGCTGTACGGCGGCTTCTTCGACGGCGTGATCAGCGTGAATCACGAATCGCACCGCGCGATGGAAATGATGAAGGAAGAGTTCCATGGCCCGCTGGGCATGGTGACCCACGCCTTCAGCACGCTGCCGCTCTACCTCGCCATTGCCGGTGTGGTTGCCGCCTACGTGTTCTATCTGGTCAAGCCGTCCATTCCGGCCGCCATCGACCGCTTCTTCAGCGCCATCGGCGTGCGCAAGTTGCTGGAAGAGAAGTACTACATGGATCACCTGTACATCAACGGCTTTGCCGCGGCCGGTCGCGCTGTCGGCACCGTGCTGTGGAAGGTGGGCGACGCGCTGCTGATCGACGGCCTGCTGGTGAACGGCTCGGCCAAGGTGGTCGGTTTCTTCGCCGGCGTCGTCCGTCGCCTGCAAACCGGTTACATCTACCACTACGCCTTCGCCATGATCATCGGCGCGCTGCTCTTCATCACGGTATGGCTGGGCGTGGCGCTGGGCTGGTTCGGTCCGGGCGTGTACGAGTGGGTCGGTGGTCTTCTGTATCCGCAAGCCTGATCGCGGCATTGAATCGATAACAAGCAGGTAGATTATGACGGGACAACTTCTGAGCTGCGCGATCTGGGTGCCGATTGTGGCCGGCCTGATCGTGCTCGCCACCGGCGGCGACAAGAACGCCGGGCTCCAGCGCTGGCTGGCGCTGGCGGGGGCCTTGCTGGGCTTCCTGGTGACCATTCCGCTGTATACAGGGTTCGACGTGGCCAGCGCAGGAATGCAGTTCGAGGAACTGCGCCCCTGGGTTTCCAGCTTCAACATCAATTACCACCTGGGTGTCGATGGCCTGTCGGTGTGGTTCGTCATCCTCAATGCCTTTACCACGCTGATGGTGGTGCTGGCCGGCTGGCAGGTGATCGAGCGTCGCGTCGGCCAGTACATGGCCGCCTTCCTGATCATGTCGGGCCTGATCAACGGCGCCTTCGCCGCGCTGGATGCGATCCTGTTCTACGTGTTCTTCGAAGCCATGCTGATCCCGATGTACCTGGTGATCGGTATCTGGGGGGGGCCGCGTCGCGTCTACGCATCGATCAAGTTCTTCCTGTACACCTTCCTGGGTTCGCTGCTGACCCTGGTTGCCTTCATCTACCTGTACTACCAGGCGGGTGGCAGCTTCGAGATTCAGGATTTCCATCGCCTGCCGCTGGGCATGACTGCCCAAGCGCTGGTGCTGGTGGCGTTTTTCTTCGCTTTCGCGGTCAAGGTGCCGATGTGGCCGGTACATACCTGGCTGCCCGATGCGCACGTCGAGGCGCCCACCGGCGGTTCGATGGTGCTGGCAGCGATCACGCTGAAGCTGGGTGCGTATGGTTTCCTGCGGTTCGCGTTGCCGATCGCACCGGATGCCTCGCGTGAATACGCCTGGGTGTTCGTGGTGTTGTCGCTGATCGCCGTGGTCTACATCGGCTTTGTCGCGCTGGTACAGACCGACATGAAGAAATTGGTCGCGTATTCGTCGATCTCGCACATGGGCTTCGTCACCCTGGGCTTCTTCATGTTCGCGCGCGGTACCGATCTGAATTCGTTCGCGGTGGAAGGCGCCATCGTGCAGATGATCTCGCACGGCTTCGTTTCGGCCGCCATGTTCTTCTGCATCGGCGTGATGTACGACCGCGTGCACAGCCGCAAGATCGCCGACTACGGCGGCGTGGCCAACAAGATGCCGATCTTCGCCAGCTTCTTCATGCTGTTCGCCATGGCCAATGCGGGCCTGCCGGGTACCAGTGGCTTCGTCGGCGAGTTCTTCGTGGTGCTGGGCGCTGTGCAGGTGAACTTCTGGTACGCCGTGCTGGCCGCGACCACGCTGATCTTCGGCGCCGCGTACACGTTGTGGATGTACAAGCGGGTGATCTTCGGCGAAGTGGCCAATCACCACGTGGCCGAACTGCTGGACGTGAACAAGCGGGAGTTCCTGGTGCTGGTCATCCTGGCGGTCGCCGTGCTGGGCATGGGCCTGTATCCGAAGCCATTCACCGACCTGATGCACTTCTCGGTCAACGACCTGATCTGGCATGTATCGCAGACCAAGCTGCCCCAATAACGCATTGAAAGAATCAAAGGGTTGAAAGCATGACCTGGACCAGTCTCAACGCCTGGGTGGCGGCACCGGAAATTTTCCTGTTCTGTGCCACCTGCGTCATCCTGTTGCTCGATCTGTTCGTCAGCGACGCCAAACGCGGCATCACGCACGCACTGGCGCTCATCGCGCTCGTCGTTACCGGCGTGCTGCTGGTGTACGGCTATTCTCCGGCCCAGCAGTTTGGCTTCAGCCACATGTTCATCGCCGACCCGCTGGCCACGCTGGCCAAGGTGGGGATGGTGATCGGGGTGGCGCTGGTGCTGATCTATGGCCGCAGCTACGCGATCGATCGCGGCATCTTCAAGGGCGAACTGTATTCGCTGGCACTGTTCTCGCTGCTGGGCATGATGGTGATGGCCTCGGCGATCAACATGCTCACGCTGTACATCGGCCTGGAATTGCTGTCGCTGTCGCTGTACGCGCTGGTTGCGTTGCGCCGCGATTCGGTGGAGTCGACCGAAGCCGCCATGAAGTACTTCGTGCTGGGCGCGCTGGCGTCGGGCATGCTGCTGTACGGCATGTCGATGGTCTACGGCGCCACGGGTAGCCTGAACGTGTTCGAGATCAGCCAGAAGCTGCTGATCGACCACGAGGGCAACAAGCTGCTGGCCGTGTTCGGGCTGGTGTTCATCGTGACCGGTATCGGCTTCAAGCTGGGTGCCGTGCCGTTCCACATGTGGGTGCCGGACGTCTACCAGGGCGCGCCGACGCCGATCACACAACTGATCGGTTCCGCGCCCAAGCTGGCCGCGTTTGCCTTCACCATCCGCCTGCTGGCGCAGGCGCTGGAAGGCTTCACGCCGGAATGGCGCCAGATGCTGGTGGTACTGGCCGTGCTGTCGCTGGCCATCGGTAACCTGACCGCCATCGCCCAGACCAACATCAAGCGGATGTTCGCCTACTCGACCATCTCGCACATGGGTTTCCTGCTGCTGGGCATTCTGGTCGGCAGCGCGGTCGGCTATGCCGCGGCGTTCTTCTACGCCGTGACCTACATGCTGACCGCCGCCGCCGGTTTCGGCGTGGTGATGCTGCTGGCGCGCCAGGGTTTCGAGGCCGATCGGCTGGACGACTACAAGGGGCTGGCTCGCAACCATCCATGGTTTGCCGGCATGCTGCTGATGGTGATGTTCTCGATGGCCGGCGTGCCGGTGTTCGTGGGCTTCTTTGCCAAGCTGGCGGTGCTCAAGGCCGTGATCAACCTGGGCATGGTGTGGCTGGCGGTATTCGCGGTCGCGATGTCGCTGGTCGGCGCCTTCTACTACCTGCGCGTGGTCAAGCTGATGTACTTCGACGAGCCAGAATCCAGCGGTGCGTTGTCGGGTTCGCTGTTCAGCCGCGTGGTGCTGTCGCTGAACTGCCTGGCGTTGCTCTTCATCGGCCTCTACCCCAACGGGCTGCTGTCGCTGCTGACCGACGCCGTCGTGTTCTCGCTGCCGCTCTGACATGGCCGAGTTGTACGTGCTGTACGGGCTGGCGGCGCTGGCCGCCAACCTGCCGTTCCTGAGCGATCGTATCCTGTTCGCGATCCGTCCGGCCGGGCGCAAGGCGTTTGCGTGGCGCGCGGTGGAGATGCTGGCGCTGTACCTGCTGGTGGGCGGGCTGGCGCTGGTGCTGGAGCAGCGCCTGTCGCCGATCCATGCCCAGAAATGGCCGTTCTATGTCACCACGCTGTGCCTGTTCATCGTCGCGGCGTTCCCGGGGTTTGTCTGGCGCTACTTCTGGCGCAAGCCGGGGTTGTAAAAGTTTTGTTTCGAGGCTTGCCAAGGCGGGCCGGAGCGGCTAATATTCGCGCTCTTCGACAGGCACGTAGCTCAGCTGGTTAGAGCACCACCTTGACATGGTGGGGGTCGTTGGTTCGAGTCCAATCGTGCCTACCAACGAATACAGGGAATCAGACCAATGTTCCGAACTCGTACGACTACCCACAGATAACCCGGGTAGCCGTGCGCTGGTCAGAACCAGTCGATTCGATAAAAGTGCGGCCCAGGCCGCACTTTTTTTTTGCCCTGCGGGGCGACAACTCAAAAACTTGGATACAGGTGGCCCCGATGCCAGTGATTACGCTTCCCGATGGTTCGCAACGCCAATTCGACGCGCCCGTGACCGTGGCGGGCGTAGCCGCCAGCATCGGCGCTGGCCTGGCCCGCGCCGCGCTGGCCGGGAAGGTGGATGGCAAGCTGGTCGATACCAGCTACCTGATCGATCGCGACGTGCAGCTTGCCATCGTGACCGAGCGCGATGCTGACGGACTGGACATCATCCGCCACTCCACGGCGCACTTGCTGGCCTATGCGGTGAAGGAGCTGTTCCCTAGTGCCCAGGTCACCATCGGCCCGGTGATCGAGGACGGCTTCTACTACGACTTCAGCTACGAGCGCCCCTTCACGCCGGAAGACCTGGAAGCCATCGAGAAAAAGATGCTCGAGTTGTCCAGAAAGGACATTCCGGTCGAGCGCTATGAGTTGTCGCGCGATGAAGCCGTGGCCTACTTCAAGGGGATTGGCGAAGCCTACAAGGCGGAGATCATCGAGAGCATTCCGCAGAACGAAGTGCTCAGCCTGTATCGCGAGGGTGAGTTCACCGACCTTTGCCGTGGTCCGCACGTGCCGTCCACTGGCAAGCTCAAGGTGTTCAAGCTGATGAAGGTGGCCGGCGCCTACTGGCGCGGCGACTCCCGCAACGAGATGCTGACCCGCGTCTATGGTACGGCCTGGGTCAAGAAAGAAGACCTAGACGCCTACCTGCATCGTCTGGAAGAAGCGGAAAAGCGCGACCACCGCAAGATCGGCCGCGCGCTGGACCTGTTCCACATGCAGGACGAAGCGCCTGGCATGGTGTTCTGGCATCCCAAAGGCTGGAGCCTGTGGCAATCGGTGGAGCAGTATATCCGCCGCCGTCTGGCCAAGGCCGGCTACCAGGAAGTGCGTACGCCGATGATGATGGATCGCTCGCTGTGGGAGAAATCGGGCCACTGGGAGAACTACCAGGAAAACATGTTCATCACCGAATCGGAAAAGCGCACCTACGCCGTCAAGCCGATGAACTGTCCCGGACACATCCAGATTTTCAGCAGCGACTTGCGTTCCTATCGCGATCTGCCGCTGCGCCTGGCCGAATTCGGCGCCTGTCACCGCAACGAGCCCTCGGGCGCGCTGCATGGCCTGATGCGCGTGCGTGGCTTCACGCAGGACGATGCGCACATCTTCTGCATGGAAAGCCAGTTGATCGACGAGGCCAGGACCTTCCACGCGCTGGCGATGAGCGTCTATGAAGACTTCGGCTTCGAAGGCATCGCCATCAAGCTGGCCCTGCGCCCGGACAAGCGCGCCGGCAGCGACGAGGGCTGGGATCGCGCCGAGCACGGCTTGCGCGAAGCGTTGCGCGCCTGTGGCGTCGAATGGGAAGAGCTGCCGGGCGAGGGCGCCTTCTATGGCCCCAAGATCGAATATCACATCAAGGATGCGATTGGCCGCTCATGGCAATGCGGTACCTTGCAGCTCGACTTCGTACTGCCGGAGCGCTTCGGCCCGGAGTACGTGGCCGAGGACAACTCGCGCCAGCGCCCGGTCATGCTGCACCGCGCCATCGTCGGATCGATGGAGCGCTTCCTCGGTATCCTGATCGAAAACTTCGCCGGTTCCTTCCCGACATGGCTTGCGCCCGTGCAGGCGGTGGTGATGAATATCTCGGAATCGCAGCGCGAATACACCGAGCAGGTGGCGCAAACGTTGCGCCAGAGCGGCCTGCGGGTCGATGCCGACTTGAGAAACGAGAAAATAACCTATAAAATCCGCGAACATAGCTTGCAGCGCCTGCCGTACCAATTGATTGTCGGCGACAAGGAAAAAGCTGCGGGCCTGGTGGCCGTGCGTAGCCGTAGCGGCGAGGACCTCGGACAAATGACGGTGCAGGCGTTCCTGGAACGTGTGCAGGCCGAACATCCCGTAGCCTGAAGCCGCGCTCATGCGCACGGTTTTTCTTTTGTCTGATTTGGAGAATAGCGATAGCTGCTCAGGATAAAGAGCCGCGGATCAATGGTGAGATCACCGCGCGCGAGATTCGTCTGCAAGGGTTGGAGGGTGAACAACTCGGTATTGTGAGCCTGGTGCAAGCCATGGCGCTGGCCGAAGAGGCGGAAGTCGATCTCGTGGAGATCGCGCCGACCGCCACACCGCCCGTTTGCCGCATCATGGACTACGGCAAGTACAAGTACGAAAAGTCCAAGAAAGAACATGCGGCCAAGCAGAAGCAGAAGCAGATCCAGGTCAAGGAAGTGAAGCTGCGTCCTGGCACCGACGAGAACGATTATCAGGTCAAGCTGCGCAACCTGGTGCGTTTCCTGGAAGAGGGCGACAAGTGCAAGGTCACGCTGCGGTTCCGTGGCCGCGAAATGGCCCACCAGGAAATCGGCATGGCCCAGTTGAAGCGGATCGAGAGCGATCTGGGTGAGCTGGCCGTGGTGGAGCAGTATCCCCGGCTGGAAGGCCGCCAGATGGTGATGATGCTGGCGCCGAAGAAGAAAGTCTGATTCGTCGCAGCAAGGATTCAAGCGGGGTGGCGACAACCCCCGTCGAGGCCGCAAGGCCGGTTGTCGCGAAAAAGCGTGGTGCCAGGCATCAAGTTCCGGTTCTCCGGGCGCCTGTCGCCAGATCCAACTAGTTCGGAGCATTTCCATGCCCAAGATGAAAACCAAGAGCAGCGCCAAAAAGCGCTTCAAGGTTCTTGGCGGCGGTGGTGTGAAGCGCAGCCATGCGTTCAAGCGCCACATCCTGACCAAGAAAACCACCAAGAACAAGCGCCAGCTGCGCGGCACCTCGATGGTCGATGCGACCAACATGGGCCACGTGCGCGCAATGTTGCCCTACGCGTAACTAAGGAGATAACACATGCCTCGCGTTAAACGTGGTGTAACCGCACGCGCTCGTCACAAGAAGATTCTGGACCTGGCGAAGGGCTATCGCGGCCGTCGCAAGAACGTATACCGGATCGCCAAGCAGGCGGTGATGAAGGCCGGTCAATATGCCTATCGCGACCGTCGTCAAAGGAAGCGTCAGTTCCGCCAACTGTGGATCACCCGGATCAACGCGGCTTCGCGTGAACTGGGCCTGGCCTACAGCCGCTTCATGAACGGTCTGAAGAAGGCCGGTATCGAGGTGGACCGCAAGGTGCTGGCCGACCTGGCCGTGTTCGACAAGCCGGCATTTGCCAAGTTTGTCGAGCAAGCCAAGGCGAGCCTCGCTGCCTGATCGGCAAGTCCTTGAAAGGGGAGGCTCTCAGCCTCCCTTTTTTATTATCAGACGCAAGCAGAACCGATACCCAAGCACAGCTTCGGTATCGCTTCTGACCAGAGAAACCGGGCCCAACCATGGTTGCCAACGTACAAAGCATTCTCGACGAAGGGATCGCGGCGCTGAACGCGACGAACGATCCGGTCGAGCTGGAAAACGCCAAGGCGCGTTACACCGGCAAGGAAGGCGCGATCACCGCGCTGCTCAAGCAACTGGCGACGCTGCCGCCCGAGGAAAAGAAAACCTTCGGTGCTACCGTGAACCAGGCCAAGCAGGCGTTCGAGGCGGCGCTTACCGCGCGGCGCGAAACGCTGGCGGCCGAAAAGCTGGCGCGCCAGCTTGCCGCCGAGGCGCTGGATGTCACCCTGCCGGCGCGCGGGCGCGCCAGTGGCGGCTTGCACCCTGTGACGCTGGTGCAGCAGCGCATCGAAGCGCTGTTCCGCTCCATCGGCTTCGAAGTGGCCGATGGCCCGGAGATCGAAACCGATTTCCACAACTTCAAAGCGCTCAACATGCCGGACAACCATCCGGCACGCGACATGGCCGATACCTTCTACGTAGAAGGTGGCGAGGTGCTGCGTACCCACACCAGCCCGATCCAGGTGCGCTACATGCTGGATCACCAGCCGCCGATCAAGATCGTCGCGCCGGGCCGTGTCTATCGCGTCGATTCCGATGCCACCCATTCACCGATGTTCCACCAGATGGAAGGGCTGTGGGTGGAAGAAGGCGTATCGTTCGCTGATCTGAAAAGTGTGATCACCGACTGGTTGCGCAACTTCTTCGAGGACGAAACGCTGCAAGTACGCTTTCGCCCCTCATTCTTCCCGTTCACCGAGCCCTCCGCCGAGGTCGATGTGCTGGGCCAGCGTGGCTGGCTGGAGATCGGGGGCTGCGGCATGGTGCACCCCAACGTGCTGCGCAACGTGAACATCGATCCCGAACGCTATACCGGCTTTGCCTTCGGCTTTGGGCTGGATCGGTTTGCCATGTTGTATTACGGCGTGAACGACCTGCGCCTGTTCTTCGAAAACGATTTGTCCTTCCTCGGCCAGTTCAAATGATGGCCCGTCGGGCCACCACCGGCCCGGCTAGAAACCGGACTCGCCCGCGCGCCAGAGCCGCGCGGGTGGCAAACGAACTCCGCTGGAGTCTGCATCATGAAATTCTCTGAAAACTGGTTGCGCACCTGGGTAAACCCCGAACTGAGTTCCGAAGAACTGGCGCACCTGCTGACCATGGCCGGACTGGAAGTCGAAGAGACCGAAAGTGCCGCGCCGGCCTTCGACAACGTCTTTGTTGCCGAAGTCCTGTCCACCACCAAGCACCCGGATGCCGACCGGCTCAATGTCTGCACCGTGAACGTGGGCGAGGCGGAGCCGTTGCAGATTGTCTGTGGCGCGCCGAACGTCAAGCCGGGCCTGAAAGTGCCCTGCGCACGCATTGGTGCAGCCTTGCCGGGCGACTTCAAGATCAAGCGTGCCAAAGTGCGTGGCGTCGAATCGTTCGGCATGCTCTGCTCCGGTGACGAACTGGGCATTCCCGATGGGGTGGACGGCCTGCTGGTCCTGCCGGCCGATGCGCCGGTCGGCACGCCGCTGCGCGATTACCTGCAACTGGACGACCAGTTGTTCACCATCAAGCTCACTCCGAACCGTGCGGATTGCCTGTCGATCAAGGGCGTGGCGCGCGAGGTATCCGCCCTGACCGGCGCTGTGGTCAACGCTGGTGCCACACCGCCGGTGGCGGCGACCATCGATGACCAGCGCAACATCAAGCTGGCCGCGGGGACTGCCTGCCCACGCTACGCCGGCCGCGTGATCCGCAATGTCGACCAGGCCGCACCGACGCCCGACTGGATGAAGCAACGCCTGGTCCGTGCCGGCCTGCGTCCGATCTCCGCCATCGTCGACGTCACCAATTACGTACTGCTGGAACTCGGCCAGCCGTTGCATGCCTTCGATAACGCCAAGCTGCAAGGCGACATCACCGTACGTTTTGCCCAGCAAGGCGAGCGCATCACGCTGCTCAACGACAAGGATGTCGCGCTCGATGCCGACATGCTGGTCATCGCGGATGCCACCGGGGCCGTGGCCCTGGCGGGGATCATGGGAGGCGGCCACAGCGCCGTCGAAGCGGGCGCTCGCGACATCTTCCTCGAATCCGCCTATTTCGCGCCCGAAGCCATAGCCGGTCGCGCACGCCGCCTGGGATTTTCCTCCGACGCCAGCCATCGCTTTGAACGGGGCGTCGACTTCGGCGAAGCGCGCGACGCCATGGAACGCGCCACGCGCCTGATCCTCGATCTGTGCGGTGGCGAGCCCGGCCCGGTAATCGAGGCCGTCGAACAACTGCCGGCGCGTCCGCCTGTAGCATTGCGCGTATCGCGCGTCGAGCGCGTGCTGGGTCTGGCGCTGCCGGCCGCCAGGATCGTCGCCATTCTGGAACGCCTGGGGTTGTCCACGACCGTGGATGGCGACACCATCGCCGTCACGCCGCCTTCCTACCGGTTCGACATCCAGATCGAAGAAGATCTGATCGAGGAAATCGCCCGGGTTTACGGCTACGACAACATCCCCGTGAGCATTTCCGTCGCGCGGACACCGATGCTGCCGCAACCGGGGGACGTACGTCCCAAGATAGCGCTCAAGCATATTCTGGTCGCCCGCGACTATCAGGAGGCCGTGAATTACGCCTTCGTCGAAGAACAGTGGGAGGCGGATTTCGCCGCGAATACGCAACCGGTGAAACTGCTCAATCCCATCGCCAGCCAGATGAGCGTGATGCGCTCGACATTGTTCGGCGGCCTGATCAACGGGCTCAAGCACAACATCAATCGCAAGCAGGATCGCGTGCGCCTGTTCGAAGTGGCGCGTGTTTTCCATGGCAAGGGCGCGGATCAGCAGCCGGAAAAGATCGCCGCGCTGGCGTGGGGGCCGCGTGAGGCCGAACAGTGGGGCATTGCGCGCGAACGCATCGATTTCTTTGATATGAAAGCGGATGTGGCCGCGTTGCTGGCCCCGCGCGTAGCGCAGTTCCAGCCGGTCGAGCATCCGGCGCTGCACCCTGGCCGTGCGGCGACGGTACTGCTGGATGGTCAACCCATCGGCGTGCTGGGCGAACTGCATCCGAAATGGGTTCAGGCCTATGAGCTGGTTCATGCGCCGGTGCTGTTCGAACTGGATGTCGCAGCATTGCTCCACGCCCGTAAGGCAGAGGTCGTTGCGGTTTCCAAGTTCCAGCCGGTGCGCCGCGACCTGGCGCTGATCGTCGATGAAGATCGCGCCGCCGGCGAAGTCCTGGCCGTGCTGCAAGAGGCCGCCGCCGCGTTTGTTACCGAGATCGCGTTGTTCGACGTTTACCGGGGCAAGGGTGTTGCAGAGGAGAAAAAGAGCCTTGCTTTCAAGGTGTTAATGCAAGATACTCACAAAACTCTGACCGATGAAGAAGTCGATGCCGCGGTGGCGAAACTCATTCGCCGAGCGGAGGCCGCAGGCGCGACATTGAGAGTTTGAGATCCCATATATGAACTTTCCCTTTCGCCTAAGTACCGACACGAGCGGTACCGAGAAAACAACAATGACGTTGACCAAAGCCGACCTGGCCGATTTGCTTTTTGACAAGGTGGGCCTGAACAAGCGAGAAGCGAAAGACATGGTCGAGGCGTTCTTCGAAGAAATCCGGAGCGCGCTCGAGACCGGCGACGCCGTCAAGCTTTCCGGCTTCGGCAACTTCCAGCTACGCGACAAGCCCCAGCGCCCGGGGCGCAATCCCAAGACCGGTGAGGAAATCCCGATCTCCGCTCGCCGCGTGGTTACTTTTCATGCGAGTCAAAAGCTGAAGGGGCTGGTGGAAATCCACTATGCAAAGCAACAGCAACGTCGTTCCGACCAGTGAACTGCCCTCGATCCCGGCCAAGCGCTACTTCACCATCGGTGAAGTCAGCGACCTGTGTGGCGTCAAGCCGCACGTGCTGCGGTATTGGGAGCAGGAATTCACCCAACTCAAGCCGGTAAAGCGGCGCGGCAACCGTCGCTACTACCAGCATCACGAAGTGCTGCTGGTACGCCGGATCCGTTCCCTGCTCTATGAACAGGGCTTCACCATCAGCGGTGCGCGCAACCAACTGGCCCATCCGGGCGAGGAAGGAAGCGAGGTCGACCCGGTGGTGGAAGTGCGCGCCGCGCTCAAGGAACTGCTCGATTGGCTGGATGAAAGCGAAACCGCGATAAATAGCTAGGCAAGCAGTACGACCCTCGTTATAATCGCGGCTCTTCTTCGGAGCGTAGCGCAGCCTGGTAGCGCACTTGCATGGGGTGCAAGGGGTCGCGAGTTCGAATCCCGCCGCTCCGACCAGAATTAAGCAGTAAAATCAGTATGTTGTACTCGAAAGCGACCGGTCATCACCCGGTCGCTTTTTCGTTGTGTGCCGGATTTTGTGCGGAGCGTGCAATTCTCTCCGCGTGCTCCACCAAATGCTCGGCACCGAAATGGGCATACTTCCGCACCATATCTACGTCCGACCATCCCCCCATTTCCATCAGCGCATGCAGCGATGTTCCCGACTGGATGTGCCGACTGGCCCAGGTATGCCGCAGGCAGTGGAACGTGAAATTCTCCACCCCAGCGCGCGCAACCGCCTCCCTCCATGCTCTGCCGTTCACGCGCAACAACGGTTCGCCGCGGTAGCTGAACACATGGGTCAAGTGCTGGCCCATCTGCTCGCGGAGAATCGTCGCCGCATCGCTGTTTAGCGGAACAGGGATGGCCTTTCTGGCCTTTGCCTGGTCTGGATGAATCCACGCCACGCGCCGTGCCATATCGATTTGCGACCATTCCAGACTGAGGATATTGGACATCCGCAACCCGGTGCATAGTGCAAACCTAACGATGGGCTTCACATGTTGCGGCACTTCCTGAATCAGCCTTGTCTCTTCGGTCTCAGTCAGAAAACGCACCCGGCGAGCCGGTTCGGCCATCGTTTTGACTACCGGCACGCGATCAATCCATTCCCACTCGTGAGCGGCCCGCAACACTGACCGCACAACGTTCAGCACGTCATTGACGGTGCGCGGCTTCACCCCCTCACGTTGCTTGGCCTTCTTGATGTTCTCTATCCGCTCGCGCGTAATGTCGACCAACTTGGTGCCGTGCAGGTGAGGGTGGAGCCACCTCAGTGTGAGCCGCCAGTTGTAGGCCGCTGGCCGATCAATCCGCTCCCCAAACCACTTTTCTACAGCTTCCTCCCACCGGTACTCCGGCCGCTCTCCCAGCTTCACTTGGCGCCAGAGCGACGCCTTGAGCTGGTCGCGCCATTCTTCTGCCGCGACCCTGTTGGTAGTCCCAGTAGACTTTCGTATTTCTCTGCCTTGGTGGACGATCCGCACCCACCAGATCTCGCCCCTTTGGTAGAGGCCGCCATCTTGCTTTCGCGCCATTCTGCATGTCCTTCGTTTGCAGCCTGCGCATCTTGCCGGTGGCTACTGTCGCGCAGCATATTGATCAGGTCAACTTTCCAGAACCGCCACTCACCGCCCGGGCATGGCCTCCACCCTTTGAGGGTTCCGGCCTTGGCCAGGCGGTTGGCGGTCTTGTAGTGGATGCGTAGGAAGTCGGCGGCCTCCCGCAACGTCAGCACTTCGTTTGGCTCTGGCATCACGGTTCCTTTTCCACTTGGGCTACGTAGTTTTCGTGTGAGTCCAACAGCCGCAGGATCGCCCGTGCGTGCATCGGATCGGCCCGGTTCCATTCTGATGTCACCACGAATCCCACTTCGTCGCCGGGAAGCCGGCAGCACTGTCCGGCGAGACGCGTTGCTACCATGCCGATCAACACACCGCCGACCCGTACGTCGTGCCAGCACAGCGGCTGAATTCGATCCGGCGAACGTGGCGTGACGGTACATGCCGCAATGCGTGCCAGATCCGCAGGAGGGAGAGGGGATGGTTCGGTGTAGTCCTGGCGGCCCCAGATGCGGTGGTTTCCTCGCATCACGCACCTCCCTTCACAGACATATCTGCCGCGCGCACATCCTGTACCGCGTTTTCATCACCACCCAGCGGCATCAGATACTGTGGCAGCGCCATCCCAAAACCCGCGCTGCGTCGGCCAGAGTCGGTCACTCCAGTAATTTCAGGGGCAACCACCAGCCATGCAGGCTCGTCTCCCGTGTAGATGTTGAGCACACCGTGAGGGTCGCGGAACTCTTCACCCGGCGACAGCAGTTGAACCAGCTCTACAATCTTTCCGATGTTTTCATGGATAACCCGCGCGTCAATGACGCGCGCCATGTCGCCGGGCTTGAATTGATGCGCCATCACGCACCTCCCTTGGCGTCTGCGGCCTCGCGTCCCATTCTCGCGCGCGCTGCCCAAGTTTCGCCGTCGTCATCCTCGTCCCAGCACTTCGCCATCGCCGCGCAGCAAGCAGCGCAGAAGCGATAGCGCATCAGTTGCCCGTCGAATATTGCTGCGATGACGCGCGATCTCTCGCCGGGCTGGGCATCCTGCATGCAGCAACCGCATTTAGCGGCCTTCCTGGTGGTGACGATCTTGTCCTCAAGCACGCGGTCATCTGGCGCGCCGAAGTCACCTTCAAACGGGTTTACGTCTAGGCACGCTACCTCATCAAACGTACCCATCACGCCTCCACGCCGGCTTCTGCGGCTATGGCTGCGTCAAGGGCTGCATCCAGTTCGTCGGCTCGTAAGGCATCGCCGATGCCGTCAACGACGGACCACTGCTGGCCGCGGCTTAAGAGGCGATACCGAGCCGCATCTCGCGCCACGCGCTCTTCGACGCGCGCTGCGCTCTCGCCAATGAGGCGTGCCATTTCCTCCCGGCCTTGCTTCACGTCTGCAACGCGCACCGGATTGGCGTGGTGGCGCTGAGCAGCCTCAACCACGAGCCTGCTCGACACGCCCGCATGGAAATTGATGCCGCCGACGGTTGCCGGCGCCGACAGGATCGGCCAGCTATCCACCTGCACCGCTGCTGCGGCATTGCCGGGTGGCTGCGGGGCGGGGCGCTCCGGTGTCAGCAATGACTGGAGTCGGCCAGCCATGTCGATTTGCATTTCCGCCACGTCAGCGTTTCCAGCCACTGCCGATTCTCTCGCATCGCAATTGAGGATCGAAACCGCGTAGCTGATGGCCTGCCGGAGTTCTTCCGGCACCTGCGGGGCGGCGGGTGGCAGATATTCGCAATCGGGAAACTGCATCCAGCGCTTCACGATCTCCGCCTTCATGTAGGTTCCGTCTGCGGTCTTGAATGCGTAATTGCCTCGATGCTCGCGCCCTTCGTCCAGGGATCGGAGCACGACGCGATCACCGTAGATCGTTTCAGCGATGAACCACTCTTGATCCTGCGGGAACGGTGGCGAACCCTCGTACCAAGGCAATGGCTGCGGCGCGGCGGGGTGGGTGTAGAGCGGCGACCAATGTGTCGGGCCGTCGTGCGGCGACAGGTGGCTGCCGTCCCATACGATCACCCAGCGGCCGTCCTGATATCTCACCGAGTGAGGAACGTCGC
Source organism: Chitiniphilus eburneus (assembly GCF_005048205.1). GTDB lineage: Bacteria > Pseudomonadota > Gammaproteobacteria > Burkholderiales > Chitinibacteraceae > Chitiniphilus > Chitiniphilus eburneus. The sequence goes on along the minus strand of NZ_SUMF01000004.1, from coordinate 124,071 downwards.
TATCTGTGAGCCTGCCGAGCACAACGGTTCCATCGGTAGGCGCGGTTGCGATGGGCTGCCACGCCGCCTCATCAGCGGCGAGACGGTCGGCGTAGGCGCGGAGCATTTCCCCCACTGACGCAGTTGTTATCTTGGCGGCAGTAGCTCCGTGTTTTGCTCGGTTCAGAAAGTAGTCCGCCATCTCGCGCACTTCCGCTTCGGTGTGTTGGTTCATGCTGCAATCTCCGAAAACAGTCCCCGAGCGTTCATCGACGTCGCCAGGAGCGATATGGCCGGCTGCGATCAGGTTGCGGAGCCATTGCGCGGCGAATTTGTCGTGTTCGTTGTAATAGGCGGGGGCTTTCATGAGGTGGTCGGCTACTCGCATAGTCCATACGCCGAGGCGCAGGCGGTGGGTTCGATCAGGCTGGCCAGCAGGTCGTATTGCCGGCCGCCGCGGCTGGTGCGCGACCACTCGACTACCGAGTAGATGCCATGGTCAGAAGCTTGATCTGGAGTGATGCCGGGCGCAGGTATGAACGTTGCGGCTTGCCGCTTGCTGGCCTGGGACACCAGCGTTTCCCACTCGGCGATGCGGGCAATTTCATCTGGGAACCGGGTGGCGATTTCGCGCATCTCGTTTTTGTTGACGTTGATGCACGGCATGCAGCCGACGCGTGTCATGCCCTGGCGGTACAGGGGATTCGGCTGAATGCCTTCTGCGGCGCAGTGCTTGAAGACGTCTGCCGCAGACCACTCAACCAATGGCCGGTAGATGTAAAGCCCTGGCGCCTGCCGCTCGAACTTCAGCGCGTTCTTACGATTTTCGGATTCATCCCGGCGCACGCCCTGCCAACTGACAACGGAGTGACCTTCGTCCACAAGGCCGAGCTGGTACTCAACTGCGGGAGCCACTTTCAGTTGCTCGGTGCAGAACTGAGCCTTGGGTGAGGGGAACCGTCCTCGCCACAGGCACAGGTCCAGAAAAGAGTTGCCGGTGGGTTGAAGGACACTCAGAGCGCGCCGCTTACCTCGATTACTCCATCTGACCTTGTGTCCGCCGCCGACCTTGCGGGTTTTCTGGATGAGGGCGCAGTACAGCGCACCATCATCCTTGGCCAACGTCCATCTGAGATTGCCTCGGCCGTCGCGTGCCCAGACCGGGTTGTTGTCCGCATCGAAAACCGGCCGGGTGTGATACGCCCGCCTTGTGCGCCGGTCGCGCGCGATGAACATGCGCTTGTTGGCGATCTCTTGGTCAAAGCGGGCCTTGAGGCGGTCAATCGTGATGTCGAGTGCCAGTTCCAGATAGCTGAGGTAGTCGTAAACCGCCTGGTGCTCGTTGCCCGTGTCGCAGAAGATCGCGCGCACTCGATGCCGGCCGAATCGCTGCAGGGCAACCAGAAGCGTCGCCGCGCTGTCTTTCCCGCCCGACACTGAAACCACGTGGATGATGCTCATAGCGCACTCGCTTCAGCCGCATCAACGGGGTACCCAGGGCAGCCGCCATCCTTGTAGTCGAAACCTGCACAGGCGTTGCTGTTGCGGCATGGGTTGCCGCAGCCTTTGTGCATCGGAATCACTTCGTGGCCCTTGGCCAGCTCGTCCATCAGCGCGTCGATCGCTTGATCGCGGTTGAGCGGGCGGCCTTGATCGTCGGTGTACCCGGTGTGCTTCTTGCTGCGGCGCCGGCCTTGTAGATCACGAATGGCACCGCGCACGCAGAGGAACATGTAACTGCGCTGGTGGAAGGTGGTGGGAGTGCTCACAGTTCACCCCCGTCGCTTTCGACCAGATCACATTGGAGACTTTTCATTTTTCACCCCAAAAACTCATGAATGAAAATCGGCGAGAGGATTGCCAAGATGAGAGTGACGAAGACAATTAGTGGCCCATACAGAAGCACCGGCTCTCCAAACCGCTGCAACCAGCTACGTCTTTTCATAATTAATCCTCGATATGGCCCATTCGGCGGTTGCAATCACTACGAGCAACGCAATTGATGAGCATGATGCAGAGATGGCAATTCCATAGCCGAACGCACCATGCATCCAGAGCGCCGCGCCTACTACAACTGCTATAAAGAGGATAACGGCAACGTATGCGAACAACGCGTCATAGGCCCTAGGCATCCCCGCACTCCAGCAAAATCTTTGCTGCTTTCACCAGCGTCCAATCATCGCGATCCATTGCAGCGGTCAGGGTGTTGATGACCCGCTCATCGCGTTCGAAATTGCGCTGTGCCAGTTCGTGATTGCGTTCGAGCAATTCACGCTCGCGATCTGTTTGCCAGTCGTCATCAGGATCGACATGCAGCGGCACCGCGTAAGCACTGCCAATGTGATCGTTGCCCATGTGGTGCTCCAAAATGATTAGAGCCACCTATCTTGTGGCTCTATTGATGTTGTTGGATGATTAATCGCCCCTTATCAGGGACCAGTGATAGGAGCCTCGTTGCTTGTCCCTCATTGCTACGCCTAGATCCATTAGACGCAACAGGGTTTTATTTGCCGTCTGCTGGGTGCAATTGCAATCTGATGCAATTGCCTTGGCTGTTGATAATTCGTTTCGCAGCAGATATGCAAAAATGCGATAGGCAACTGGCATAACTGGCATGATGTCACCCCACTTTGCGTCGGAGTTGATCAAGGGCAGATTGGACATCGCGCCAGAATGCCAACAGGCCAGGCTGAAGAACGCCATCAATATATTGGTCGTTCCTACTGATCCGCTGCACGAACAGCCTCATTTCTGGAGTTTGCCTCGGATCGAAGCTGACGAAATCCCACCATTTCCTGCCAGTGACGAACATGCCGCCCTGAATCTGAGCGATATGTTCATCCGGCATGCCCTCCATCCATGTTTTGATGTGGATCTGCGGATCCTTCGGGCATTTCATTTCGAGTCCGCCATCGTCGTCGATCAGCCCATCGGGGCTGGCTGCGATGAAGTCGAAATCGGGATGGACGACGAGACCGGTTTGCTCGACGAAGTTGCCCGATTTGAGTTCATAGAGTTCTCGAGCCAAGGGCTCATGCTCTTTCCCCCATTCCAATGAGCGAGAGGACACCTCAGGCTTTGGCTGACCGCTCAGAATCTCGGCAATCAGGCTACGCATATAGGTGTTGCGGGTATCGGTCGGCACCAATTTCGTTTTGCGCTCCAAGCCCTGTTTTTTGTTCTCTCGCTGGGTAACTACCTCCTTCATCGCAATGGCCTCAGCGAAACAACTGGCGGTGATCCGCCCAGCGCGGCCATCTCGCCACGCTTGAGAGCCCTGTTCATTCATTCTCGACCTCTCGCGCATCACCTTCGATCACTTCGCCCTGCGGAGCTTTGGCCATCCTATTGATTCGATTGCGTTCTTCAAGCCCGACGTCCGCCTTCTGTTGCTCGGCAAGTGCCGCCCATGCGGTCCGGAAAGCCTGTACTCCGCTCTTCGCCGCCTCCTCCAAGCCCGCGACAAGGGCCTTGGTGGCCTCATCGCTTTTCGGCTCAGGAATTACGCCACTGCTGTAGGTAACATCCTTCTCGACTCCTTCTCCGCCATCTGTGTCGAGATGGTGAATGGCCGTCTGAAGGCGTTCGCGATGAGGCCAGTACTTGCTGGCCTGCTTCACCACCGTCTTCTTGGCCATTTCCTCATAGTCAGTGCCCCATGGGCCTTTCTGCCCGCTTTTCCATGCCTCGGAACGATCACGAATGTCATTGATCTTTTTCGCCGGCATTGTGTGGGTGAGGTAGTCTCCATCGCACGTCTTGACGACGACATATGCGCCCACCACCTGGCCACGATCATCAGGCACGGCGAATGGATCAAACGCATGCTCTGGTGGCGAATCGAGTCCCGTCATTCGGAATTGGTCACGCTCGCGCACGATTTCCGCTTTGCCCCAATAGATAGCGCCGGTCTGCTGCGCCAAATGCAGCAAACCTATGTAGCTGATGTCCAGGCAGATGGATTTAACGCCGTTCTTGTTCTTGCGCGGCACAAGATATGCTTGCTTCTTGGCTGGATTCAAACTTATGCCGAGCGCGGCAACATTCACCACCGCATTGCGCAATGAATCTGGATTGCTGTAGGCGGTTTCGAGCAGATAGCTGCTTTCTTGGAGCAATTGCACCGCGAAACCCGCTTCGCGGTTGAAATTGATCGACTTATCACTGCACACACGGGCGAACTCTTCGCCGAGCGACAGCACAATGCCTTTGACGCTATCAAAGGTTTTGAGCTGGGTAGACATCTTTTCTCCTGAGCCCGAGACTCTGCCGGGCATAGTGGTTTCACATCACCTGTCGTGGTTTGATTCGGCCGGCCAGCTCTTTCCTGAATTCAGTGCACACCTGTACCCCATCATCGGGCGCATCGCACAGCAGGATCTCTGCCTGAGATGGCTCGGGTTCCTTCTGGTATTCAGCCCAATATACGGGCAGCCACATCAGAAACAGCATCGCCAGGACGAAAACAGTGGCCGATAAAAAACCGCCCCAGGTGAGACGGCTCTTGGCGCGGCCGCGAAGTGCGGGATAGTGGTCGGTCATGTCAATTGCTCTTTCGGCTGATATGGATCGAGGTTCCGCCACTCTTTCTCCGTAAGGACAAATGGCATCGCTCTTGGACGGCGACACATGACATAGCCGCCGCTGCGGCACATGAAGACAATCTTGCTTATTTTGTCCTGCCGCTCATAAGGAGCAATTTCTATCTTGCTCATACTGAATTACTCCATATGGCAGCAGCCAAAACACAACTCGTCATTGTGCGACTGTCGGTAGATACATGGGATTGGCTGGTCAACCTGGACGAGATTGCCCGCGCCATCATTCCATTGAGTGTGCGCGGCTATCGTTCGGCCGTTGCCGTGCAGCACTGGCGCACCTGAAAGCGGTCGCGGCGCGTTGTAGCATCCATATGGGTTGCTATCATGCGGTACGCCATTGAGGAGGTATTTCATCGGGCCCGTCTCATGCTGCCACCTCCACTCGCGTGAACTCGACCACCCAGACCCACGGGTTAGCCTGCCAGCTACCAGCGCCGTTGATTGATTCCCACAGTTCCCTGTACCAGTCGAGAGTCGCCAATTCCTCCTGTGCATACCGAGTCCCGGGCGGGGATTGGTATCCCTCGGCGATACAATCGGCAGGGCTGATGTCCTGTAGGCGCTCGACGCGCATGGCAGTGATTTCCAGCAAGATTCGGCTGGCCGCGCGCGGCATGAACATGCCCGGCCGGTATTTGCCAGGCCCTAGGCCGGGGTGCAGTGGAGTCAGATCGCCGTACAGGTCGGCGTCGTACCAAAACGGGACAGCCAGCGTCGATTTCGTGCGTGCGACGGGTAGGTCTCGGGGTTTGATGTGGTCATACTGGAAAGATGTGCGGTATGCCTCGCGCACCCACAGCCGGTCTCCGGGCCGGCCGTAGGGGCACTTTCGTCCAAGTTGCTCAAACAGTGACATCAACTGCTCTGGGCTGCCTTGCCACGGCCTTGTCGCGTGGTCGGCGACCATCATGGGTGGCGGCTCAATAACCCGCCGCGTCTGCGTTTTCCGGCCGTCGAGGATGGCGCGCACCATCGGCGCGCTGAATAGGATGGGGCGCTCTTTCATGCCGCTACCCGCTCCATAGCTATTTCATCGAGACGATCATCTCGATGCTCTTTGACGAAATCAGCCAGGTCGGATGGATGCTTGTCGAGGTAGTCGCTCGCTACATTCCACCAGTAGTCATCAACGATCCTGCCGATTTCCAGATTGCCAACGGCGTAGGCCTGTTCCAGCGCGGATAGCGCCATTTCGCCAAGTGCCTCGGCGATGTTGATGCCACGGCGCGGATTGAATCGCGGATTCGACTCCATCATCTCCGCGATGAGGCGTGCGCGAGCGGTTTCCATGTTCATGATCAGTCTCCAAAAAAGATGCCCCGGACATGCCGGGGCTAGGAGGAGGAGATGAAGCGGTGGTCGCCCACCGGTAGCTATGCGCCCCTCATGTTTCGCGTCAAAGGGTATGAGTTGCGGGGCACATAGCTGCCGCTGGAGACCAGCGGTCGGGTCACGCTTCGATGAATTCACCTTCAGCGTTGAGCGTGTAAAACACGCCAGGCTTGATGCCGTTCTCGCCAACTTTGCTCGCGCGGATGTGGACGATTTCGTCGTCGTCGTTGCGGTAAACCAGCACGATTGCGCCGTTCTCTCCAGCCAAGGCGCGCCCTTCCGAACCGGTCGCGATAGCAACGCTATGAGCGCCTGTGGCCGACGCTGCGCCCTGGTAGCCTGTGGCCGACGCTGCGCCGTAGTCGCCTGTGGCCGACGCTGCGCCCCGGCCGCCTGTGGCCGACGCTGCGCCCTGGTAGCCTGTGGCCGACGCTGCGCCCTGGTAGCCTGTGGCCGACGCTGGCGAATCCTGGTTGATCGGTTCACACCTGGAGGTCGTGTATTCAATCGCCGCCTTCACCAGACCCGCGATCGAGATTTCTGCTTTGACTTCCAGCTTCTTGCTGGCGACCTTCGAGTCATCGCTGTGCCGGCTCAATTCGCCCGACTGCTGCACGACGGCGAACCGGCTTTGCGCGGGCGGGTAATAGCCGAACACATCCAACGGATATTCGCAGGCGTGGAAGCCAGATTCGCAGGCTTTTACGTCGCCTTCATGCTCGAACTTGCCGCCAACCGCGAACTGGTAGCCGCGGCATTTCCAGTTGCTGTCGAAGCCCTTGTAGGACGTGACCACCTCTTCCTGTACTTCCTTCACAGCTTCTTTCTTCTTGCGCGTAGCCATTGCGTGCTCCATGCGTGGGCAAATAAAAACGCGCTGGCATTGCTGCTAGCGCGTGTGGTGGTGTTCGGGTTGTAGCTGGTTACGCCAGCCAGTCGGGCGCGTAGGGTATATGCGCCGCCATCGTGTCGCCATGGCCCTTCCCAAGCGTGTTGGTGGCCGGCGCTGTGACCCGCGGCTTGCTGGTGCACACCGGCCCTATTTCATCCGGCTAAAACGTTGCCAGCGCGTATCCTCTTTGCGCATCAGCCTGCGCATTCACCAACACAGAAGCGGGCCGGTCGCACTGCCGGCTTTGCGTTGCCCAGGGGATTTCAACTGCGCCACTGCCCCCTGTACTCCGTTTCTCGCGCCTTGGGCCGCGCTACCTCGCTATACAGGCTGCCTCGTGGATGCATTCGCCACGCCGCCGCTTTTGTGTTGGTGCCCTACCGCAACGCCCGGGCTGGCGGTTTAACTCCCTCGCGAGCGGTCCTTCGGCCGCGTTGCATGCCCTGCGATTAGGCGTTAGGGATACCTCAACGTACTCTTGCGAATCCGCTCAGGTACTCCGGCTCTTTCGAACCGGATTCCGCACACCACCTTCCGTCCTCTGCGCTCGCGGCCCTTGCCATCGCACCGTCGCCTGCCTGTCGTTGGCCCAGCTCCGGTACGCGCATCCGTCGTGTGGTGTGCGTTGCTCTACCATCGGCCCGTGCATTGCGAGTGGCGGTGCCGTCATTGGCGCCAGGTGGTAGTCGTGGCGCGTTCCCTCTACCGATGTATTCCACGCCGAGGCGGGGAGGGGGGTGCTGGCTGGGTTGTGAAAGATCGGGGCGCTGTGTGTTGCGCTTGGTTGAGTAAAGTCTGCTTTGCGATGGTGCCATTGTCAAGCGTGCTTTGCGATTGACAGTCAATTGAACTTAACAATTTCGACGAGCGGTAGAGTCCAGGCTGTCTGTCGGGCAAGAAAAAGTCCCGCTGAGCGGGACCGGCAGAAGGGGTTACTTGGCTAGGTGACTATCACGTGAATGGCGACGGTTAACCTCCGCGCCATACTACCTTCCCAAGAACAAGCAGTTCTGCATTGCCAGGGACTGATCGATCAGGATGGATTGCCTTGTTCGGGTTGTCGCTGGTCAATGTGATAGAGCCGAACCCTTTTTGTACGCGCTTGATCATAACCTCATCCTCATCCAGGAACGCGTATATCAAACCGTTCTGAATGCGAGTCTCCGCTCGATTGAGTAGCACCAAGTCACCATCGCAAATATAAGGGCTCATGCTGTCACCTTTCGCATGGATGAGCGCTGCATTCTGTGCTGTAACGCCAAGCCGGTCCAACAAGGTACGCGGCATGGAGAACTGACCTTCAATCTCAACACTGTCGTTCATGTAGCCGAAGCCGCACGCCCCGTGAGTGGAATAGATCGGGACGGCTACGTACTTGGCTTCGCCTGCGTTTTTCCCTTGAGAATGGTCTTGGTTCTCATCAAATTGGACGCGTCCCTTACCTGTAGCTAGCCACTGCGGTGATACGCCCAAATATTCCGCCGCCCGCAGAAGATTTTCCCCATCCAACTTTTGTGTCGCTCCGCTGAACCAAAGGCTAACAGCGGTTCGCGACACTCCGGCATGACGGGATAAACCTGCCATGGATTTGTTGGGGCCAGCAGCAGCCAGGGCCAGCTGTAGGCGTTCTTTTAGTGTGTTCATAGTAAGCGAGCTTACCAACCGAGATGTTATCTGCACTTTGCATTTTCTCGTAAAGTATGCTTATCATTGGCATATGAAAGTAAAAGATGCTTTGCGGGCATTCGGCTCTAAAGCCGAGATCGCCCGTGTTCTCGGGATCAGTCGAGCCGCTGTGGCCCAGTGGCCGATGGACGGGTCTGTGCCTTTGCTCCGCGCCTACCAGCTGCAAGACGTGTTGTGTAAGCGCTCAAAGCGAAAGCGAGTTGCCTGATGCACATCCGACGAGCCCAGTTTCCCAGCAACAGCGTGCATAGGCACGCAACTCCGGCTGCACGTGATTGCGCCTTTCTGACTGCGAGTGAATCCAAATTATGAGCCTTGAACAGGAACTACTGCGCCGGCGCTCCGGCAAGAAGGACGCCGAAATTGCCGCGGGAATGGGCAAGGACGCTTCTACGGTGAGCAAGCTGTTCGGCGGTGGGATCGGCGTGCAACTGGCCGACCTTGGGGCGCTGTTGGATTCGCTGGGCCTGAAGTTCGTGGATGCCAAGGACATGACCATCACGCCCTCTGAGATGGATGCGCTGGAGGAGATGGCATACCGCTATCTCGAACTCCGCCGTCGTGGCGCCGTGCGGAGCTGAACGATGCATCTTCATATCGATACGTTTGAGCAGCACATCCAGACTCTGCGCGATGGTATCCGCACCTGCGATGGGCTGATTCAGGACTACCTCATGGCCGGCGAGATGGAGGAGGTGGAGCACATCCGCGTGACCCGCGCGCGCTGTCTGCATGAGCTGGATGCACTCCAGTCCAGCCACGTTGAGGTGAGCGCATGAACGCCGCACGGAATGTCATCCCGTTCCGCAGGCCGGAACAACGTGAGCATCGGCAGATGCAGCAACAGGACGGTTTCATCGCGATCCCCAACGTGGTTGAAGATGCACTGCTACGTTCCCCGCTAACACATCGTCAGGAACGCGTTTATCGCGCGATCCTTCGCAAGACGCTGGGCTACGGCAAAACGTATGACTTCATCGCTACCAGCCAGTTGGCTGTCATGACAGGCGTCGATGAATCGGACGTGCGCAAGACGCTCGCACAACTGGTCGAGATGCAACTGATCGAGCGCGGAAACCGCAAATCCATTGGTACGGAGATGACCCCGAATCTCATGCCTGAATCGTGGAATTTCAAACAGGGCGAATCACCCCGTTTACCACCCCAAACAGGGCGAATCACCCCGAATAAACAGGGTGAATTGCCCCCCACAAAAGACAACTCCAAAAGACAAGAAGATCCCCCTGTAGTCCCCCCAAGCGAAAAGCCGAAACGCAAACCCAGGGCCAAGGGCTGCAAGACCACCTTCGCGCAGTTCCTGGAAGCCTGCCGTGCAAACCATGAGCCACTGCTGGCGGAGGACGACACCATCGTCCAGCAAGTGGAGGACGCTGGCATCCCGGCAGAGTGGATTGGAGTTGCCTGCCATGCATTCAAGTGCCGCTACTTGGACAGCGCCAAGACCTACATCGACTGGCGAGCGGTGATTCGCAATGCGATCCGCGAAAATTGGTTCAAGCTCTGGTACGTCGCAAAGGAAGATGGTCTGCACCACCTCACCACTGTCGGCCTGGAGGCTCAGCAGGCCCGTGAAGCCGCACGAGCGAGGGCTGCGCAATGACTGCCGCTCGCTACGACTCCGCGACTGAACTGGCGCTCATCGGCGCCGTGCTGGCCGACAACAGCGCATTTGACCGCGTAGCCGACCAACTGTCGGTCGAAGATTTTGCTACGCAGGCCGGACAACTGATGTGGGCCGGATTGTGCCGGTTGCTGTCCAACGGGGTGCCGGCTGAAATTTTCTCTCTGGCCGAAGCGCTAGACGAATCTGGCGACCTGGAACGCATTGGCGGGCTGGCGCAAATCTCCGAGGCCGCAACCGCTCTCTTCGTTACCGGCAGCGTAGCAACCTATGCCAGGATCATCCGCGACCTTGCCAAGCAGCGGAAGCTGGGTGCCGCTGCCGTGCAGATCCACGAAATCCTGGAGGGTACTGGCGACACTGACAGCAAAATCGCCGAGTCCGTTGATGTGGTGATGCGTGTGGCTGAGCACTCGACTCGCGCCAACGTGATGAGCGCGGTTGAGATGGCAATGATGGCTGGCAAGGCCATCCTGGACCGTGACGAGAAAGGAGAGTCGGGGCTGCGCTGGGGCTTCCGCGATATTGATGCCATTGCAGGTCGGATGAAGCCCGGGCAATTGATCATCATCGCCGCGCGGCCCGGAATGGGGAAAACGACGTTCGCCCGGAACGTGGCAGAGCATGTCGCACAGTCCCATGGCGTGCTGCATTCATCACTGGAGATGGAGCACGATGAGCTGAGCGAGGGCTACGTCGCCAGCCTAGGGCAAACGAGTTACGAAAGCCTCCAGACCGGGAAGCTAGAGGACCAGTACATTCACGTCACCCGCGGCATTGAGCGATTGTCGTCGCTCAACCTGGCCGTGGTAACCGGCCTGGATACGGTGGCTGCGCTGGCGTCTACCGTACGCATTCAGGCGCGCAAGCTGGGTGGCATCAAGCTGGTGATTGTCGATTACCTGCAACTGATGCGCTCGCCTGGGCAGAAGGATCGCCGCGTTGAGGTTGACGAAATCAGCCGCGACCTGAAGAAGTTGGCCATTGCCAACAAGTGCACGGTGATCGCGCTATCCCAACTCTCCCGCAAGGTGGAAGAGCGCAGCGACAAGCGCCCGATGATTTCGGACATCCGCGAATCTGGCGGAATTGAGGCCGATGCCGACAAGGTGATCGCGCTCTACCGCGACGATTACTACCACCCAAGCAGCCCGTACAAGGGTTTGGCCGAAGCTGGTGTGCTGAAAAATCGACGCGGCAAAACCGGGAAGGTGCCGTTGGCATTCCTGGGCGATCAAGCCCGCTTTGCTGATTCAGCACTGAGCCTGGATGACATTGAGTATGAGGTGCCTAGGCCAGCCAAGCGTTTCGGCGGAGAACCGGCATGAGGCGCAATCGCCCCTGCGGCCACCCTATGACCACGCTCGATTGCGACCAGTGCATCGCCTGGGCAATTGCTGGCAACAAGAATCTGGTCGCTCGTCGCAAATGGATTGAGCAGTTAGAAAAGGAAGCGCCGTTTCGAGTTGGGCGCATTAAATCTTTGGTCATCCAGTACAGGAGCCAAGCATGACACAGTTACAGCACAGCATGTCTCAAATAATGCGCCGGTCGTTTATGCCACAACGCCCGCCAAATCGATTTGAAATCGCCCGAGAGAAACGAGTCATTGAGTTGATCGACCTCATCGCCAAACAGTTGAAGCAGGGGCCATCCACAACGCGCGAATTGGCTCGCAAGGTCGGCGCATCACGACATCACATTGGGATGGCGATTGAGCACCTGATGGCAGATGGCGTTGTCGAGGAATCGTCGGTGCACGCCGACAATGGTCGCGTTTATCCAGGATTTGCACTGAGGGCGGAGCAATGACTACGGATCGTGAATTGCTGGAATTGGCTGCTAAGGCGGCGGGAAGGATCGGCTGCTATTTGGAATGCCCCATGACTGACCTGGTGGGCATCAGCGATGGTGGTTCTGATTCTGGATTATGGAATCCGCTGCGCGACAATGGAGATGCGCTGGCGCTGATGGCTCAGCTTGAACTCCATAGTTCCCCTGAGTTCAGTCATTTCCTCAAGCTGGAGCGTTGTTTAAGTCGCAAGGCAGTTGGATGTGCCACTTATCGTAGAGCGATAGTGAGTGTGGCGGCCGCGTTCGGCAGGGCCATACCATGAGCACCTACCCGACATTTTTCCTCCGCGATCCGCGTATTGCCCACAACGCGGCGCAATACATCGCGGGGCTGCCTACGAGCGCCGATAGCCCGCTCGTGGTCGAAGTGAAAGAGCCGACGCGCACGCTGGAGCAAAACGCACTCATGTGGCCGTTGCTGGAATGCCTATCCAAGCAAACCGATTGGCATGGCATCAAATTGACCGAGCTGGAATGGAAGGACCTTATCTCAGCCGGCCTAGTCAAGTCGAAAGTGGTTCCCAATCTCGACGGCACCGGCTTTGTTATCGTTGGCCAGCGCACCAGCAAAATGGGTAAGCGCATGTTCAGCGATCTGATCGAATTGATTTATGCGGTTGGCGCGGAGCGTGGTGTGGATTTCGATGCGCGGAAGGTGGCATGAAGATCGCCCCACGATCTTCGCAACAGATCGCGGCCAGTGCCGCCTATGGCGAGATCGGCCAATTTGCCATCGCGAAACAGCGCCCGGTTCGATCAAGTGCGTGGCTCGATGCAGTGCGATCCATTGACCACTGCATGTTGTGCGGGTGTGTGTGCCAGGTCCAGGCCGCGCATCGCAATGAAGGGAAGGGCAAGAGTCAGAAGGTTGATGACTGTCTCACCGCGGCACTCTGCCCCGCGTGTCATGCAGAGATCGATCAGGGCAAGAATCTGACGCGCGAGCAGCGCCGCGAGCGCATGAATCACGCAATCGTTGAAACGCTGCGCGAGCTGGCGCGGCAGAACCTGGTGGGAACGATTTGAGCACGAAGGAATTTCTTGATTCGCTGACATATGACCAGCTCGTGTTCTGCCACGAAGAAGCCGGGAAGTTGATTGCGATCCAGCGGCAAAAGGCGCAGGCAATCGTGTACTGCGTCACTGACGGCATCACGAACGATGGCTGGTATCGGGCCAGCGAATATGAAAAGGCGGCGGAACACCTGTTGCGGATCTACAAGGACCGATTCGTTGAGGTCGCCGCGCGATTTAACGAAAGACCCTGTGGGACACAGTATTTCGAAGAGCAATTGCCTTCCATCGAGGTGCGGTTTATTCACGAAGCGGACTGGAAAGAGTGGTTTCCAGATCATCCTTTTGAACCAGCGCCACATATCAAAAGAGGTGACGAATGACCCCTGTCCCGACATTTCGCGAATCGATGCGGGAGACGGTCATTGTGCTTGGTACGACCTGGCGCAGGATTCCTGGCGAGTTACGATCGCTCATATCCGCTCTGGCTGATCTGTATTGGGCTGGTGTAGCTCTGTTACTAGCTGTATTTGGGCCCATTCTGCTACCGCTTGCGCCCCTCTTTGCATGGCTTTACATCGCCGACATCAAGAAGCGGAATGTGGATGAAGTACGTTACATGGCGCAGCTAAAGAAGCATTTCCGAAGAGAAGGGGATGAGGCATGAAAGTCCTATTTCTTGATTTCGATGGAGTGCTAAATAGCGTCAGAACGGCAACTGCCTTTGGCGACTATCCGCACAAGCTCGATCAGATTCAGAAGTTCGATGCCGTGGCTTTGCAACTCATTCGGAACCTGAACGCTGCTGGCGTTTCAATTGTTATCTCCAGCGCCTGGAGGACGTTTTGTACCCAGCGGGATATCGAGCGAGCAATGGGTTTGCGCTTGGCTGGAGAGACGCCCAAAAGTGCAAGTGGTCGTCGCGGCGAAGAGATCAAGACATGGCTTGATGCAAACCCCGATGTGACCGAATACGCCATTGTGGATGACGACAGCGACATGCTCCCGGAGCAGATGGAGCGATTCGTGCAGACCAATCGCCAAGAGGGTCTATCGCTGGCCGACTACTACCGGATTTGCATCATTCTCGGAATCGACCCGAGTTCAGTCATTGCCAGGGATCGGAACTGGAACAACACCAGAAGAGCGCTCGACTGGGGGCAAGGATGAAGCCAAATATCACCTGGGACAGATACGCCAAGTGCTGGCGGTGCCAAGGCTCCGAGTGCACTGCATATGGCAAGAACCCCTCTGCTGCTTTTCTGGCCTGGGGTGATGCAGTGCAGATGACCCGGTTCAAGGAAAAGCATGGATGGGCTGGTGTATGAGCACGATGCAACGACGCAAAGGCGCGGCAGCAGAGCGCGAATTGTTCGGGATTCTGGAGGAAGAGCTTGGCATTGCCGTGAAGCGCAACCTCACGCAGACCCGTGAGCGAGGGTGCGACACGCTCGATATCGCCGGCTGGGCCATTGAATGCAAGCGGCAAGAGTCGCTACAGCTTGGCGCATGGTGGGCACAGGCTCTCCGGCAGGCGGACACAGCCCAGCGCCGGCCCATCCTCTTTTATCGGCAATCTCGGCAGCCGTGGCGCGCAGTTGTTCGTCTCCATGATGTGGCCCCGGCCATCTACGAGCCTGATCACGGCACCACCACGATGGATCTTCAGGCCGCATGTCAGTTGATCCGGTCTCTTGCGCAAATCCCCATGTTCGAGGAGGCATGACCATGCTGGAAACGATCAACATCACGAATCGAAGAGTTGTCACTCAGCGCCCAGCGCCGTCGACCGCGCTGCGTCACTGGGCTATGTGGTCGCTGGACTATGGCTCCTGGCGCCGCTGCTGCCATTCGATCGAGTCGCGCTATGCTCGGGAGCAGGAGCGGTTCAAGTGGCCCGGCGATGCCGAGGTGGCGAACCGGGAGCGCTATGACCAGCTCACCGCCGAGGCCGTCGAGGACATTGTCCGCGAGATGCCCACGCAGGAGCGCGATCTGCTGCGGCTCATCTACATCGAGCATCCGCAGATGGATCCGGGCCACATGGCCCGGCGGATGGGCATGAGCGCTCAGCACTTCGAACTGCTGGAGATGGCTGCTCATACGCGGTTTGCCAGGATCTGGCGAGGTGAGGGCAATGCCGCGGCGTCCTAGAGGCAATGGTCTCTCTGCACGGTTGGTCGAGTTGCTGACCGATGTGCCGCGCCCGCTGTTTCTCGGCGAGATTGTCGCTATGCTGGATTTCGAGTTTGAAGCGGCGGAGGTCGCATCGGCGCTGGTCAAGCTCAAGCGCGAAGGCAAAGTCGTGGCGACCCTGCGGCAGCGCAACGGCCCTGGCCGGCGCCTCGCCATGTCCTACGCCGTCCCAGATTTGGCACTGTGGTCAGACCGTGATTCGGAGGATGGCGAAATTCGGCATATATGCGAAACACCCAATGAGCCCGACGATCTATTGCGGGATTCCGACGATTTGGTACATTGACGGTGTTGGGCAAGAGTGCGCCCAGTGAAAATCCGATTGCAGTGAGAGCCCCGCCATGTGCGGGGCTTTTGCTTTTCTGATGCCGTTACGAGCGAAGCAAACCGAGATGGCACGACCCTCAAAGCTCACTGACGCGCAATGGGAGGCGATTGGCAAGCGGTTGCTACAGGGGGAATCCGCCGCATCCCTGGCGCGAGAGTATGGCATCAGCAAGGCAGCGATTTCTGCACGGTTTTCTGAACGAACGAAGACCGTAAAAACCGTTGCAAATCAAATTGTTGAAACCGAACGCGCTTTGTCGTTGCTGAACGTTTCTGAACAAATCGCTGCGTTTGACCTCGCCGCGCAGCTCCGTTCCATCTCGACACACCTGGCCAGCGCCGCCAATCTCGGCGCGATCACTGCGCACCGGCTGTCTGCCCTGGCGAACACCGAACTGGAGAAGGTCGACGACGTCGACCCGATGGCGAGTGCCGCGACGCTGCAAAGCGTGGCAGTGCTGACCAAAATGGCGAACTCGTCGAGCGAGATCGCGTTGAATCTGCTCAAGGCGAACAAGGAAAAGGTCGATGAGTTGAACCGCGGCGAGACGCCCAGGGATCGGCCGCCGGTCTTCAATGTGACGTTCGGAGAACAGGAGGATGGCGCAGCCGATTGATTTGCGGTTCGCGCCGAAATTCAAACCGCTCTTTCGCCCGGCGCGCTACAAGGTTTTCTACGGTGGTCGTGGTGGCGGCAAGAGCTGGGAGATTGCCCGGGCATTGGTGCTGATTGCCAGCAGCCGAAAGGTGCGCATCCTCTGCGCCCGCGAAATTCAGAACACCATCAAGGATTCGGTCCACAAGCTACTGAAGGACCAGATCGAAGCCCTCGGGCTGACCCCGTGGTTCACGATCACCGATACCAGCATCCGCAGTAGTGTCGGTAGCGAGTTCATTTTCAAGGGGCTGCGCTATGACGTACAGGGTGTGAAGTCGACCGAGGGCGTCGATATCTGCTGGGTCGAAGAGGCACAGACAGTCAGCACTGATTCATGGGACGTGCTGATCCCGACCATCCGCAAAGAAGCGTCGGAAATCTGGATCAGCTTCAACCCGCACGAGGAAAGCGACCCGACGTATCAGCGGTTTGTGCTCAATCCGCCGGACGATGCTGTCGTCGTCGAGGTCAACTACTGCGACAACCCGTGGTTTCCCGATGTGCTCCGCAAGGAGATGGAATATTGCAAGCGGGTCGATTACGAGGCCTACGAGCACATCTGGCTGGGGAAGCCAAAGAAGATCACCGCTGCGGTCATTTTCTCTGGCAAATACGAGGTGCGCGCGTTCAACGATGAGCTGTGGCTGCAAGCGGACCGTTTGTTCTTCGGCGCGGACTTCGGCTTTGCACAAGACCCGTCGACGCTGCTGCGCTCGTTCATCGTCGACAAGACGCTGTACATCGAGCACGAGGCCTACGGCGTTGGTGTCGAAATCGACGAGATGCCCGAGCTATACGACAGCGTGCCCGGCGCGCGCGACTGGCCGATCAAGGCCGACAACAGCCGGCCGGAGACGATCAGCTATCTGCGCCGGCAGGGCTTCAACATCGATGCCGCGGACAAGTGGCCAGGCAGCGTCGAGGATGGCATCGCGCATCTGCGCGGCTTCGAAAAGATTGTGATCCACGAGCGCTGCAAGCACACCGCCGACGAAGCGCGGCTTTACAGCTACAAGGTCGACAGAATCACCAAGGACGTGCTCCCGGTGATCGTCGACAAACACAATCACTGCTGGGACGGTATCCGCTACAGCCTCGATGGGTACATCCAGGCGCGCGGCGGTCTCGGCGTCTGGTCAAGGCTCGCTGGATGACACGCAAACATGAACTGCGCAAAGCGGCACGGGCGGTGCAGCAGCAGACCGCTACCGCATTGCAGACGCAGCACGTCGCACGCAAGAGCTTCGCCACTGGAGACAGCTTCCAGAATTTCGCCGCTCGCGTCGGCCTGGGCACGGCCAATCAGAATGCCGGGAGCCATTACGGGTTTGATTTCGTCAGTCGCAACCGCATCCAGATGGAGGCGGTGTACCGGTCGAGCTGGATTGCCGGCCAAGCCGTCGACGTCGTTGCGCAGGACATGACCCGCGCCGGCATCGAGATGCAATCCGATCTGCCGCCGGGCGACATTGAGAAAATCGAGAAGGCGCTGAACCGCCTCCGCATCTGGGATGCGCTTTGCGACAACGTGAAGTGGTCGCGGCTCTACGGCGGTTCCGTCGCGGTGCTGATGATCGATGGTCAGAACGTCTCGACACCGCTGCGGCTCGACACCATCGGCAAAGGCCAGTTCAAGGGCCTGCTGGTGCTCGATCGCTGGCTGGTTCAGCCGTCGCTGGAAAACCTGATCACCGAGTTTGGCCCGGATATGGGCAAGCCGAAGTTCTACACCGTGGTGGCTGATGCGCAGGCGCTGGTGAACATGAAGATCCATCACAGCCGGGTGATCCGACTGGATGGCGTCGAGTTGCCGTACTGGCAGCGCATCGCCGAGAACGGTTGGGGGCAGTCGGTGCTGGAGCGCTTGTGGGATCGCTTGCTGGCGTTCGACAGCACGACCGAGGGCGCCGCACAACTGGTCTACAAGGCCCATCTGCGGACGTACAAGGTCGAAAAGCTACGCGATCTGATTGCCACCGGAGGGAGGGCATTCGAGGCGCTGGTGAAGCAGATAGAACTGGTCAGGCAATTCCAGAGCAACGAGGGGTTGACCCTCATGGATGCATCCGACGCATTCGAGACGCATCAATACTCGTTCACCGGCCTGTCCGATGTGCTCCTGCAATTCGGGCAGCAACTATCCGGAGCGTTGCAGATCCCGCTGGTGCGTCTGTTTGGTCAGTCGCCCGCCGGGCTGAACAGCTCTGGCGACAGCGATTTGCGGACCTACTACGACAACATCGCCGCGCAGCAGGACAGCGCACTTCGCCCTGGTGTCGAGTTGGTATTGGAGGCGCTGTCGCGCTCGGTGCTGGGCCAGCCGTTGCCGGACGACTTCGCTTTCGAGTTCCGTCCGCTGTGGCAGATGACCGACGAGCAGAAGGCAACTGTTGCGAAATCGGTGACCGATGCGGTTGCGGAAGCCTACGACGCACAGATCATCGACCGGGCCAGCGCGCTGAAGGAGTTGCGGCAGTCGAGCCACGTCACCGGCATCTGGTCGAACATCACCGACCAGGACATCACCGATGCGGAGAACGACCCGGTTCCGGCCGGTGAGAACGATCTGCCGGATGTCACGGAGCTGCTGAATGGCAACCAGAACGATCGACCGCGTGAAGCGGCAGCGGAATCCGGTCAAGACCAGCCGGGCAGAACGGCAGTACGCCAGCAGGCTGCGTAGGATTGCCCAGAGTGTCGGCGCGATCATCGACGGATTTCCCGCTGGTGATCCTGCCAGCGTGCCGCCCATCGAAGCGATGCTGCGGCGGTATGCCGAAGCGTTGACGGATTGGGCCACCGCGACGGCCTCGCAAATGATTGCCGAGGTCAATGCCAGCGATCGGCGTGCGTGGATGCAGATGTCGCAGGACATGTCGACAGCGCTGCGACGTGAGATACAGACCGCGCCGACCGGCGAGGCAATGCGCGGACTGCTGGCCGAGCAGGTGACGCTGATCAAGAGCATTCCGCTCGAAGCTGCGCAGCGTGTGCACGACCTCACGCTCAAGGGCATTGAAGATGCATCGAGGGCCAGGGAGATCGCGTCGGAAATCCAACGCTCGGGCGAGGTGGCAGAAAGCCGGGCGATGCTCATTGCCCGGACGGAAGTTTCCCGAACGGCCTCGACGCTGACCCAGGCGCGTGCCGAGTCGATCGGTAGCGACGGGTACATCTGGCGCACTGCCGGAGATGGTGACGTGCGCCAGTCGCACAAGGATATGCGGGGCAAGTTCGTGCCATGGAGCACCCCGCCAACGCTGGATGGGCTCACTGGGCACGCGGGATGCCTGCCGAATTGCCGCTGTTACCCAGAACCCGTCATTCCCGAGTAACCGACCCGCCCCATGGCGGGTTTTTTCATTGGAGAGTGCCATGGCGCAGACGCGGATCGTCCGCGATGCCTCGGGCAAGTTGCGCTTCTACGCCACCGAGCAACTCGGGCCGAAACAGAGTGCGACGCCGGAGGGATTTCTGATCTGTCACGACGTGGCGATCGCACGGACCGGTGTTCAGCGCTACCTCGCTGACGAAGTGCCCATCGACGCTGGCCCCGGCGGCCAGGTCGAAATCCGCCGCGAGCCGGACGATGTTTTTCGCCCCGAAACGCTGGCGAGTTTCGAAGGCAAGCCGGTGACCGTCGACCACCCGGAAGACCTGGTCAATCCGGACAACTGGAAGGAACTGGCTGCCGGCTTGACGCAAAACGTCCGCCGCGGAGACGGGCTGGACCAGGACCTGGTGTTTGCAGACCTGCTGATCATGGATCGGCAGGCCATCGAGGCAGTACGCGCGGGACTGCGTGAAGTCTCATGCGGCTATGAGGCCGATTACGAGCAGTTGTCACCCGGTATCGGGTACCAGCGAAACATCGTCGGCAATCATGTCGCACTGGTAGAGCGTGGCCGCGCAGGCGCGCGTTGTGCAATTCAAGACAAGGACCCCACACCGATGAGCAAGAAACTCAGTTGGGCGGATCGGCTGCGCCGGGCATTCATGGCCCGCGACGCCGAGGCCGCCGAAGAAGTCGCCAAGGAAATTGAGGCCAAGGACGCCGATGTTGAAGAGGAGGAAGGCAAGGCCAAGACCTCTGATGCGCTGGCCAAGATCCTCGATCGCCTCAACACCATGGACGCGGACATCAAGGCGCTCAAGGCTGGCAAAGCCAATGACGCCAACGACGATCCGGACAAGAAGGAAACCACCGACGACGACCTGGAAGACGATCCGGCCATGACCGAGGACACCATCCTCGAAGCTGAGCCGGCCAGCAAGGCGGACACCGGCGAGACCTACACCGGTGATTCCTATCGCGATGCGGTAAGCCGCGCCGAGATTCTGGCGCCCGGCATCCGCATCGCAACCACCGATGCCGCTCGCAGCAAGCAGGGTGTGGCACTGATCCAGCGCGCTGCATTGCGCAAGGCGCTGGCCGGTGACCACGCTGCCAGGCTCAAGCCGTTGCTGCATGGCCGGGCGCTCGACAGCCTGTCCCGCGATGCACTGCATACGGTGTTTGTCGGTGCCGCCGAACTGGTGCGCAACCTGAACAACGCCGGCGGCACTCGTACCGCGACCAGTACCCGGGATTTCGGCCTTACCGTTACACCCGCGTCGATGAACCAAGCCGCCCAGCAATTCTGGGCCAATCGTAAGTAAAGGAGCTCGAACATGGGCAACGCGATTCTCTATCGCATGGACTCGGGCATCCCGGGTGACATCAGCCGCAAGTCGCAGGCGACCGTTGAACCGGTCACGCTCGACGGCACCAGCAAATTCACCGCCTACGGCCTGTTCGGCAAGATTTCCAGCGGCAAGCTGGTCCCGATCGGCGCCGGCGATGCGGCCAATGCCGTCTATGGCCTGCTGGCGCGCCCGTACCCGACCCAGGGCGCGAATGCCTCCGACCCACTGGGCACGGCGGTACCGCTGGGTACTGGCATTGGCGACTGCATGCGCCGCGGCTACATGACCGTGAAGCTGAATGCCGGCACTGCTGCGCAGGCTGGCCAGGTCTATGTCCGCGTGGCGAATGCCGCTGCCGGCAAGCCCATCGGCGGCATCGAGGCGGCGGCCGACAGTACCAACACCATCGCCATCACCGGCGCCACCTTCATGAGCGCGGCGGATGCCTCCGGCAACGTCGAGATCGCATACAACATCTAAGGGGAGCACCCATGCCTACCTATGATCGTCAAACCATCGACAGCGCTGGTGCTTTCCTGGTCGGCGAACTCGAACGCCTCGACCAGACGTTGCACATGCCGCTGGCGGCGGTGACCTGGTCGCGCGACATCATGCTGCGCGAAGACGTCTCGATTGCCGACGAAACGTCGTCGTTCACCAATTCCTCGTTCGCTGCGGCCGGCGGCCCGTCCCCGGCTGGCAAGAGCTGGATCGGCAAGGACGCCAACGCCATCGCGGGCATCGCGCTGGACATCGGCAAGACACCGAACCCGTTGACCCTGTGGGGTATGGAACTCGGCTGGTCGCTGCCGGAGCTGGCATCCGCGCAGCAATTGGGGCGCCCGGTTGACCAGCAGAAATTCGCCGGCATGAACCTCAAATTCCAGATGGACATCGACGAGCAGGTGTACATCGGCGACACCGTCATTGGTGTGACGGGGCTCGTCAACAACGCGTCGGTTTCCACGTCCAATGCGCAGACCGGTAACTGGGGTGCGGCCACGGTCGACCAGATTATGGACGACATCAACGAATTGCTGAACGCCACTTGGGCGCAAGCGGGCTATGCCGTGTGCCCTGGTGAGCTGCGCCTGCCGCCGGCCAAGTTCGGCTTGCTGGTCAGTCGCAAGGTGTCCGACGCTGGCAACATCAGCGTGCTGGAGTACATCAAGCAAAACAGCCTGTCCAACAGCATCAACGGCCGTCCGCTGAATGTGCAGCCGCTGAAATGGCTGGTGGGGCGCGGCGCCAGCAACAAGGATCGCATGGTGGCGTATACCAACGAATCCGACCGGGTGCGCTTCCCGCTGGTGCCGCTGCAACGCACGCCGCTGGAATATCGTAGCCTCTACCAACTGACGACCTATTACGGTCGCCTGGGGGTGACCGAGATCGTCTATCCGGAAACGCTCAGCTACCGCGACGGCATCTAAGGGGAACTGCCATGAAAACCATCAACGTGATCAAGGCGTTCACCTTGACCCAGGCCAATGGTGAGAAGGCCGCGTTCGAGGTCGGTGAACACGATGTCGATGACGCACTGGCTGAGCACTGGTATGTGAAGGCGCACATCGAAGATCCTGCCGCTGCCAAGGCGGCCCGGGCTTCGAAGAAGAGCCAGCATCCTGGTGGGGAAGCTCCGCCGACCGAACCCAAAGTTGATCCTGCCGACGGCCAGAAACCGCCACAACCCAACAGCTAGAGCCCAGCATGGACGCGCAACAGTTCCGCACCGATTTTCCGGAGTTCGCCAACACCAGCACCTATCCCACGGCAACGGTCGATTTCTGGCTGAGCCTGGCGGAGAAGATGTTGCCGCCTGATCGGTGGTGCGACCTCTGGGGCCATGGCTTGGAGCTGTTCACCGCCCACCATCTGGCGCTCGGTGCTGCAAATCAACGCGCGGCGGCCGTGGGCGGTATTCCCGGCCAGGTCAAAGGCCCTGCCACCAGCAAGGCAGTCGACAAAGTCAGCGCCGGCTACGACAGCGGCGCGGTGACTTTGACCGATGGCGGATTCTGGAATCTGACCACCTACGGGATCGAGTTCCTGCAACTCGCTCGTATGGTGGGGGCCGGCGGCATCCAGTTGTGAGGGGCAACCATGGCGACGGTGAAGATCACCATCGACGACGTCGGCAAAGTGCTGGGCGCCATCGGTGAGCTTGCAGCAAAGCAGGTCCTGGTTGGTATCCCATCCAGCACTGCCGGGCGCGACGACGATGGCCCCATCAACAATGCCGAGATTGGTTACGTGCAGGAGCATGGCTCACCGGCGAACAACGTGCCGGCGCGACCGTTCCTGGTACCGGGCGTGAAAGATGAGATGGAGCCAATCAGCCGCCAGTTGAAGCGCGCCAGTCAATCCGCACTCGACGGGGACAAGACGAAGAGCGAGATGGCATTGAAGACAGCGGGGCTCCTCGGCGAGCGCGGCGCGCGCGGCAAGATTTCCTCCAACATCGCGCCCGCGCTGAAACCGTCGACGATTGCCAATCGCTACCGGGCCAGGAAAACCGCCGCCAGGCGCGCAGGTGAAGAGGCCTATTCCTCGATGGTCGCTGCCGGCGCCCAGGCGGCAGGCATGAGCCTGTCCGAGATCCAGGACGCGGCCGGCATCGTTTCGCTGGTCAATACCGGCCAGCTCCGCAATGCGCTGACCTACGTGATTCGAAAAAAGGGCGATTGAAATGGCCGATCTCGATGTAACGGAAATCCTGTTTGACCCGGATTTCATGGATACCGGCCTAGTCTGCCAGCGCGCTACCCAGGTGGTCGGCGACGACGGCATGGCCGTTAACACGACCTCCAGCACGCCATTCGCGGGTGTCGTCACCAGTGATGCTGGCGACGTCTTGGAGCGCATTGCCAGCGGCGAGCGAGTGAAAGGGTCGATCACCATCCACACCGTATTCCCACTCAGTGATGGGGATGCCGGCCAGACTGCCGACGTCGTCACGTGGCGTGGCCGAAACTACACGGTTACCAACGTCAACGACTACCTGCATTTCGGCGCCGGTTTCGTCTGCGCTACCTGCGAGCCGATTCCTCTGGCTGGATAAATCATGGGCAACACCTCTGCAACCGGCGGGTATCTGACGCCGGAGGCCTCGCCATTGCCGCCGCAAGGCGATGACCTGGACGCCATCCTGCAACGCGCGGTGGTGGGTATGACCGGATTGCCGGGCGCGATGGTGCGGCCCCGATGGCAACCCGGCAATCCCAAGCAGCCGGAAGCGGGCGTCGACTGGTGCGCGATCGGCGTCGGCATGATCCAGCCCGACGACAACTCGGCAATGGTTCATGTGGGCATCGAGGATGGCCACGACATTTACCTGCGGCACGAAGAAATCCAGCTGCAGTGCTCGTTCTACGGGCCGAACAGCATGCGCTACGCGGCGTTGCTGCGCGATGGTATTTACATCCCCCAGAACAGTGAACCTCTGCTGCCGGAGAGCATGGCTTTCGTACGCTCGACCGAGCTACGGGCCGCACCGGACCTCATCAACAACCAGTGGATCAAGCGCTACGACCTGGATATCTGGCTGCGACGCCAGATCCGGCGACGCTATCCCATCCTCAACATCCTGTCGGCACCGCTGAATCTTCAGCCCGACTGAACCTCCCGCTCGGAGAATGCAATGACCCAGGGTCTCGCCGTTTCGGACGTCGTAAACGTCCAGATCGTCATGTCGCCGCGTGCCGCTGCGACCCGCAATTTCGGCGCGCTGCTGGTGCTGGGCTCGTCGCCGGTGATCGATACCACCGAGCGGCTGCGGCAGTACAGCAGCCTGGATGGCGTGGTGAGTGATTTCGGCACCGCTGCCCCGGAGTACGCAGCGGCCAATCTATTTTTCAGCCAGTCGCCGCAGCCGGCGATCCTCTACCTGGGGCGCTGGGCCAAGACGGCGACCTCCGCCGTGCTGCATGGCGCAGTCCTGTCCGCCGCGCAGCAGGACATCGCCAATTTCACGGCGGTGACCGCTGGCGGGATGAAGATCGACATCGATGGCACCACCAAGTCGCTTTCTGCCATTGATCTGTCTGCCGTGACCAACCTTAATGGTGTCGCTTCGGCCGTATCCGCCAAACTCGGCGCCGCCGGCACGTGCGTGTGGGACGCCACCAGCAAGCGCTTCAGCATCACCTGCGCGACCACCGGCGTCACCTCGACCATCGGCTACGCCACGGCGCCGACGTCAGGAACGGACATCTCCGCGCTGCTGGGGCTGCAATCCGGTCAGGCATCATCCCCGGTCAACGGCGTGGCAGCGGAATCGCTGGTGGATGCCGTTGCGACCCTCGCCGGCATGTCGAATGACTGGTATGGCCTGTTGGTGGCTGATGCCACGCTGGCCGAAGCCGATGTGCTGGCCGTCGCCGCATTCATCGAGGGAACCGGGCAAAGCCGGATCTTCGGCTACACCACGCAGAACAGCCTCGCGCTCGATCCGGCCACCACAACCGACATCGCCAGCAAGCTCAAGGATTTCAACTACAAGCGCACCTTCACCCAGTTCTCCGGCTCGTCGCCGTATGCCGGCGCATCGCTGTTCGGACGCGCATTCACGGTCAACTTCCAGGGCAACAACACGACCATCACGCTCAAGTTCAAGCAAGAGCCCGGGGTGATGGCCGAGAACCTGACCGAGAGCCAGGCGGCCACGCTGCGCGACAAGCATTGCAATGTCTTCGTTGCGTACAACAACGACACCGCCATCATCCAGGAAGGGGTGATGTGCAACGGGTATTTCTTCGACGAAGTGCACGGTACCGACTGGTTGCAGAACGAATTGCAGACCGCCGTCTACAACCTGCTCTACACCAGCCAGACCAAGATCCCACAGACCGACGCCGGCATCGCCCAGATCCTCACGACGCTGGAATCGCGCCTGGATCAGTCCGTCGCGAATGGCCTGGTGGCGCCAGGGCAGTGGAACGGCCCGGCGTTCGGCGCGCTGCAAACCGGACAGTTCCTGTCGAAGGGCTACTACCTCTATGCGCCGCCCATTGCAACGCAATCCCAGGCGGATCGCGAGGCCCGCAAGGCGCCGGTGATCCAGATCGCCATCAAACTGGCCGGCGCCGTCCATTTCGTGGACGTGATCGTCAACGTCAACCGTTAACCAGGGGCACGACATGTCCGCATATTCGTTTCTCAACGTCACCTGCACGCTGATTGGCCCGGGTGGCGTCATCGATCTGGGTGCCGGTGCGGCCAGCTCGGAAGAGGGCATCACCGTCACCGCGACCGGGGACAAAAACCAGATGACCGTCGGCGCGGATGGCCAGGTGATGCACTCGCTGCGCGCCGACAAGTCGGGTGTGGTGACCGTCCGCTTGCTCAAGACTTCGCCGAAGAACGCCCAACTGATGGCGCTCTACGATGCCCAGGCGGCCACCTCGGCGCTCTGGGGGCAGAACGTCATCACCGTGACCAATCCGGTCGCCGGGGACAGCACGGCATGCCGCGCCTGCGCCTTCAAGAAGACGCCGGACCTCAACTACAAGACGGCCGCCGACACCGTCGAATGGACGTTCGACGCTGGCTTCATCGACAAAGTGCTGGGGACCTACTGATGGCCGAGTTCGAGATCAACGGAAAACAGTACCGGTCCGGCAAGCTGGATGCGCTCAAGCAATTCCACGTCTCCCGCCGCGTCGCGCCGATTCTGCCGACGCTGCTGCCTATTTTCCTCAAGCTGGCCGAAACGCATCGTGCGTCCGGCAGCGCGCCCGCGGCGTCGGCGATCGAGATCGTCGCCGAACTGGCCGGACCGTTCGCAGATGGCCTGGCGGCCATGTCCGACCAGGACGCGGATTACATCATCGGCACGTGCCTGTCGGTGGTGAGCCGGCAGCAGGGCAGCGCCTGGTCGCCGGTGTGGAGTGGTGCGCAGAATGCCATGATGTTCGACGACATGGACCTGGGCGTAATGCTGCCGGTGGTAGTCCACGTGATCCGGGACAACCTCGGAAATTTTATTCAAGGGCTGCTTACGAGCCAACTGAGCAGCGCCACGGCGGAGGCGTAGCAGGGCCGCGGCTGCCAGGCAGCGAAGAGTGGCTGTTGCTGCCGGTCACGCGCGGCCTGTGCCGCTTCGAGTCGTTGAAGGACGGCACCGTAGACCTCGCCGATATCGCCCTGATGCACGACATGCTGGCCCTGGAGGCCGACTACCAGGCCATCGCGCGCCGGGAAGAGGAAAAGAACCGTGGCTGACCAATCCATCATCAAGGAATTCCTGGTCGCGCTGGGGTTCCAGGTCGATGAGAAGTCGCTGAAGCGGTTCACCGGCGGTATTGAAGACGCGACCAAGAACGTCACCAAATTGGTGACCGTGATCACCGGTGCGGCGCTTACTGTCAGCGCTGGCGTAGCAGCATTTGCCTCCAACCTGGAATCGCTCTATTTCGCCTCGCAGCGGGTCGGCGCCAGCGCGACCAATATCAAGGCGATGGAGTATGCCGCCCGGAACCTGGGCGTCTCTTCGGATGAAGCGCGTGGCTCACTGGAAGGGCTGGCGCGCTTCATGCGTAACAACCCGGCCGGTGAGAGCTACCTGCAAAGCCTTGGCGTGCAGACCCGCGACGTCAACGGCAAGTTGCGTGACACCAGCGATCTGATGATCGATCTGGGGCGGCAGTTCGCCAAAATGCCGCAGTATCTGGCCAACCAGTACGGACCCATCCTCGGCATCAGCGAGAACATGATTCTCGCGCTGCGTAATGGCGAGTTCGCGCGCTACATGGAGGACTTCCGCAAGAAGGCCGCCACCAGTGGCATGGACAAAGCTGCGGCGGATGCACACCAGTACATGGTCAAGCTGCGTGCCCTGGGTGCGCAGTTCGAGCAACTTGGAATAAAGGTAGAGGGGGCACTGCTGGCCAAGGCCGGCCCGGGCATGGATCGGTTTGCCGCCTGGTTCGAGAAAAATGGCGACATGATCGCCGACCGCATCGCCGAAGTGCTGGCGTTGCTGCTGCGCCTGCTGGAAGAGGGCGCGCCGATCCTGCTCCAGTTGCTGGACTGGTTTGTCAAACTGGACAAGGCCACCGATGGCTGGTCCACCAAGATCTTGCTGCTGGTTGGTGCATTCATGATGCTGGGGGGGCCGAAAATCATCTCCGGTCTGGCTGGATTGGCTGCCAGCCTCATGGGCATCAGCACTGCCGCCGGCTCCGCCGCCACGACCGGCGGTGCACTGCTCGGCGTGCTCGGCCGTCTGGGATTGATAGGCGCTGCCGGCGCGGCCGGATATTGGGTCGGATCCAAGATCAATGAAGTGATCGACAGCAAGGTCAAGGAAGCCACCGGCGGCAAGGAAACGTCGCTGGGTGGCTGGCTGTACAGCGCGCTCCATCGTGAAGAGCTAGAGGAACTGAACAAGCCGATCGAGCGCAAGCCCAAGACGTCGCCTGCCAAGTCCGCACCTGCTGCCGGTGCAGGAGCGGCGAATGCGACGCCGCCAGCCTGGAATGACTTGGCAAATTCCGCCTTCGGCACACTGATTGCCAAGGGAGAGGGGGACTACAACAGCGTCAACCGCGGCAAGAGTGGAGGTTACCGATCCGGTACCGAAGACCTGGAGCGAATGACGCTCGCCCAGGTGATGCAGGCGCAAAAGGAAGGCAAATTCAATGCGGCAGGACGTTACCAGGTTATCGGATCGACCCTGGCCGAAGCAGTGAAAACCATGAAGCTTCAGGGGGGCGAAAAATTCGACCGCTCCCTACAGGACCGCATTTTTAGCGAATACCTGGTAGGTCATAAGCGTCGGGCCATTGCCGACTATCTTTCGGGCAAATCGGAGAATTTGGAGGCCGCTATTCGGGCTGCGGCAATGGAATGGGCCAGCGTTGCTGACCCACATACAGGGAAGAGCTACTACGACGGCATGGCGAACAACAGGGCATCCATTTCGGCGGATCAAATGGCGCAGGCTCTGAAAAACTCCCGCAGCGTAGGCAACCCCATGTATCCAGCGTCGACCGTAGCGCCTCGTGGTAACACCGCCGTGCAGATTGCCCAGGAAACCAAGATTTACGTCCAGGGCGGCAATCCCGCTGAAACTGGGCGCCAGGTCGCGGCTGCACAGACGGGCGTCAACGAGGACATGGCCCGCAACTTCCAGGGAGTCATCATGTAATGGCCTTCGACTTCTCCGGCTTGATCACCTTCACCCCGCAACGGGCCATCGGACCGATCTCCGCCTACGTCACGATGGAGGAGGTCGGTACCGACGACTTGCAGATCACCGAGCACCCGGTTGAGCTGGGCGCGAGCGTCACCGATCACGCATTCAAGCGGCCGGCCGAAATCCTGATCCGGTGCGGATGGAGCAATGCCAGTCTCGGCGGCATCGCAGCCATCCTCAACGGCGATGCCTCGACGATATTTGGCGGTGGCGGCGTGCTGTTCGGCTCCGACTATGTATCGAAAATCTACGCGCAGTTGCTGGCGCTTCAGGCGTCGCGCCAACTATTCGACGTGACCACCGGCAAACGCTTGTACCGCAACATGCTGATGCAGAGCCTGTCACAAACGACCGACGACAAATCAGAAAACACGCTGCTGGTGACGGTCCGCTGCCGCGAAGTGATCATCGTCCAGACCCAGGTCACCACGTTGCCACCCCGCGAGGATCAGGCCAGCCCGGCCGCAACTGCGGAAACGGTGAATGGCGGCATCAAGCAGCCGGCGCCGGCCGTGCCGTCTCCGGGCGGCAGCGCGCCACCATCGAGTTGGACCAACTGATGAACATCTACGAAATCCCGCTCACGCCTGATCCGCAGCGGTTTACGGTGACGCTCTCCGGCGTCGACTACCGCATGACGGTCCAGTACCGCGACGCGGTCAACGGCGGCTGGGTGCTCGACATCGGCGATGCCAACGACGAGCCCATCGTAAACGGAATTCCGATGGTCACCGGCGTCAACCTGCTGGAGCAGTACGGTTACCTGGGTTTCACTGGCGGGCTGTGGGTGCAGACGACCGACGATCCGGATGCGGTGCCGACGTTTGAGAACCTTGGCATCGGAGCGCATGTCTATTGGGTAACGAGCTGAAAATGCAGTGGGTTTTGACCTGTCTGGGTTGAGTTGCTACAGTCAGTGGACTCAAGGACTGAGACGATGAACAAGAGCGGATCGAAGGACTTTCACAAGCTGATTGAGGCACTGGGTAAGAGCGGCAAGCAATTCCAGTCCGCTGCGGATGAGTTCGCCCAAGAAATGGCTGAGCGGAGAAAGGCTTTCGAAGAAAAGCAACGCAACATTGAAGAGTCGATACGAGATGGGGCAAAACTCACCAAGCACAGAATTTCTCTTTGATTTCGTATATTTGGATCGCGACAAATTGTCGTCATATTCAGCACAGTTATTTGCTGATGGTGTCTTGACCGGAACTAAGTCCAGTCATCAATCCAGCGAACACAGTGGATCAAAGTTTGATGCGGGTATCAAAGGACTTTTAAGCGCTGGTGGGTCAGATGGCGAATCTATTGCTACGTCATTGGAGCGGCATTTTGACGCTTCATGGACGCTGCCGCTAAATGTAATCAATGCACTTGATGAGAGGGGTATGATTCATCGAGAGTTGTCAACAGCTCGATTTGGCAACTTGGTTATGGTGAAGGGTAGAATTCAATTTGTAGACCTTAGAATGGTCCAAGGTATATGGGGGCCAATCATGGAGTTGAGTGTTGGGAGTCAAAAGAACGCTATGACCTCCGCGCAACGCCGAAAACAATCTGAAGGCGTAAAGACATCTGGTGCTTTGGTTCAAATATTGTCGAAATTGCCACATGCTCTGCAAATGAGAATGTATGGTTTTGGTAACCAGATTTGGGCCTCATTGAAGCACGAATCGATGATTGTCAATCCAGAGGACTTTGCTTTTAAGCACGGGGATAGAATTCCTGGTGAGTGGGTGTGTTTGGGTTTGCTCGATGCCGTACCTGATGCGGACGATGACGATATCCAACCCATAGGATTTGGCGATATTGAAGAGGCAATGCTCAATGTCTTGAATGTGCTTAAGGAGCAATTTGGTAGAAGGCCCTCCGATTACGGTGTGACACCAATTGCTATATTCAGAAAGGTTGACCCGGCGTAATACCCTATCCAAAAGATAACCCCACACGAAAGCCCGCATTCGCGGGCTTTTTGCATGTGATGGGTGTGGGTTATTCATCTTCCGTAGGCAAGAAGTCATAATGGACGGTTGCCATGATTTTTGCCGGATTGCCAGCTGCGATCGCTTGACGCACCGCGCTCCGCACGACGTTTTCAATCGCACCGATACGATATTCAATGGTAGGCCAGTAAACATAGAAGTCTGTCCACCCACCGTCATCCACTGAAATGGATGCATGAATGATGGAAGGGCTGCCCTCATTGCCCAAATCAATGTCGAGGCGTGTGCAAAGATCTTTGTAAAGTTGTTTGGCATGTGTGCGTGTCGTCTCCACGACAAGTAATCCGTGGTTTTTCAACTCATCGGCAGCGCTGTCGATGTCCGACATGCCGTAATAGACCGGTACTTGCATTTTCTGTCCTGAATAGTAATTGACGCTATTCAATATGGTTGATTCTTACCCATGTTGCAGTGCGAAGCCCCGCCCAAGCGGGGCTTTTTCATTTGGAGCCTATCCGCGTGTCCGTCCCCCAATACCTCCGCAAAGTCTCCCTGAAAATCGGCAACGACGACCAGGCGCTGGATCTGAGCGATCTGCACTTCCGCTTCGTGATCCGCCGGGGTGATATTCAAACCCCGAACACGGCTGACATCATCGTTTACAACGTGTCGGATAACACTGCGCAATCGGTGCAGAAGGAATACACGCGCGTCGTGCTCCAGGCCGGCTACGACGGCAGCTTCGGGGTGATCTTCGACGGGACCATCAAGCAAGTGCGGCGCGGCCGGGAATCACCGACCGACACCTACCTGGCGATCACCGCTGCCGACGGCGACAGCGCGTATAACTTTGCCACCTTGAACGTGACGCTTGCCGCGGGTTCTACCGCGAAGGATCGGCTCGATGAGATGGAAAAGGTGCTGGGGCCGCATGGTGTGTCGATTGGCTACACGCCGACACTGGACGATAGCAAGCTACCGCGCGGCCGGGTGTTTTTTGGGCCGGTGAAGAATTATCTGTCTTGGCTGGTGAAAAACGCAGAGGCCAAGTGGAGCATTCAGGACGGCACGGTGCAGATTTGCCCTCTGAATAGCTATGTTCCCGGAACGCCGGTGATCGTGAGTTATGCAACCGGGATGATCGGCCTTCCGGAAGAGACGATCAACGGGTTGAACATGAAGATGCTGCTTAACCCGAACGTTAAAATAGGCACATTGATTCAGATCGATAATGCCAGCATTCAGCAATATAGATTCGGGATGAGCACTTCAAACACTGTCGATAACGAAAACATTTTGCTTATGCGAGACAAGCACAATGACGGCTACTACTACGTAATGATTGCAGAGCATTATGGTGATACCCGTGGAAACGACTGGTATACCGTTGTCCGCTGCCTAGCCGTGGATGCAACATGGGGTACTGGCGACTATGTGAGCAGAGGGGTAGCTCTTGATTCTGGTGCTATCAAGAGCTATGGCTAGTTTCGTTTTACAGATTTCTTCTCTAGTTCTGAATCATCGAGTTTTATTGCCATTTTCTCTGAAATGACTTTGATGGGCATGTACTGCTGTAGATAACCCGCATTGTCCATTCTGCCATCAGAAAATATAACGATTACTCTTTTGTCTAGTGTCAGATACCAGCAGCCGTCAACGGCGCCAAAGTCCTTCATGTGCCGCAGGTTTGGTGACTCGAAGTGCCGCATGTCCTTCGCATTGACGATAGGAAGTGCGCATTTCTTATTCGTAAGCAAGAAAGGTGTTCCGGAGTAGTCGAATTGCTCTCCGGTTTTTACTCCGTAGTTTTGTGTAATAAGTGTGACAATTTCTACTGGTTTTGCTGCAAATGCACACGATGCTAATCCAGTAGAAACTGCAAATATAATCGTCTTCATAGAGAATTCCCATGCTCCAAATTGAACGACACAATAACCCCGTCGCGGATATGCTGATTGGGCTCGAATATCTGCAATCAAACCTCTGGACTGCGCTGCCCGGCTACATCATTTCCTTCAACGTGGAAGCCATGACCTGTTCCGTGCAGGTAACCATCAGCATGAAAGTGCGCGATGAGCACGGCAACGTGAGTTCGGTCGCCATCAAGCCACTCGTTGATTGTCCAGTGTACTTCCCGTCCGGCGGTGGCGCGACCCTGACCTTCCCGGTGAAGCCCGGCGACGAGTGCCTAGTGGTGTTCGCCTCGCGCTGCATCGACAGTTGGTGGCAGTCGGGCGGGGTGCAGGAGCAGGCCGATCTGCGCATGCACGACCTGAGCGACGGCTTTGCGCTGGTCGGTGTCCGCTCGCAGCCGCGCATGCTGCCTGGAATCAGCACCAGCAGCACCCAACTGCGCAGCGACAACGGCTCGGCCTACATCGACCTCAATCCGGGGAGCGGCAAGGTGCGGATCGTCGCGCCCGGCGGATTCGAAGTCGTGGCACCGGAATCGGAGTTCTCAGCGAAGGTGACCATCAAGGGCTTGTTCACGTACCTGGCCGGCATGGTCGGCTTCGGAACGGCGTTCTCGAACAGCACGCGCACCGACGAGACCCACACGCACAGTGGGGTGCAGACGGGTGGTGGGACTAGCGGCCCGGTGGTGTAGAAAACAAAAAGCCCCGCAGTTGCGGGGCTTTTTCATTTCAGGACTTCCCGATGCGATATCGAAAACTCGATGCCAATGGCGACTACTCGTTTGGCGCCGGCCAAGCCGACTTTTACCGTGACCAGCCCGAGGCGGTCGCTCAGGCCGTGCTGACCCGGCTGGAGTTGAACCAGGGGGAATGGTTCGTGGATACGAAAGAGGGCATGCCTTGGGCCACGGACGTGCTGGGCAAATACACGACGTCCAGTTACGACGCGGCGATTCAACGACGCATCCTCGGCACGCTGGGCGTGACCGAAATCACCGCATACCAGAGCGCGCTGGACAGCAACACAAGACGGCTCGTGGTCAGTGCGACCATCAGCACCCGCTACGGCGAAACCACCGTCACCAGGACCTTCTAAATGGCTTCGTCGACAGCCCCCACCATTGACGCCAACGGCATCACCGCGCCGACGTTCCCGGAAGTGCTCACGTGGCTCCAAGGGCAATATCGCTCGATCTACGGCAGCGACGTCTACCTGGAACCGGACGGCCAGGACGGACAATTTCTGGCCATCATCGCCAGGGCCATCAGTGACACCAATGCGGCGATCATCGCGGCGTACCAGTCGTATAGCCCATCAGCGGCGCAGGGCACGGCACTGTCCAGCAACGTGAAAATCAACGGCATCGCGCGGGATGCGCCGAGCGCCTCCACGGTTGACCTGGTGCTGGTCGGAGTAGCCGGAACGGTGATCACCAACGGTATTGCCGTGGACCAGAACAGCAACCGCTGGGCATTGCCAGCCAGCGTGGTCATCCCGCCTTCCGGCGAAGTCACGGCTACGGCAACGTGTACCCAGCTCGGCGCGGTCATGGCCTTGCCGAACACCATCAACAAGATCGGCACGCCGACGCTGGGATGGCAGACCGTGACCAATCCGGTGACTGCAACAGAGGGCGCGCCGGTCGAATCGGATGCAGCGCTGCGGCAACGGCAACGGGTATCTACCGCCATCCCATCGTTGACGGTGATGGAAGGCATCGTCGGGGCAGTAGCGTCGCTACCCGGAGTGCTGCGCTACGCCGGCTACGAGAACGACACCAGCGCGACTGACAGCAATGGCATCCCCTCACACTCGATCTCCCTGGTGGTGGAAGGCGGTGATGCTACCGCGATCGCTCAAGCCATCGCGCGCAAGAAGACGCCCGGCGCCGGCACCTACGGCACCACGGTGGAAACGGTGACCGATACCTACGGCCGGCCGATGCCGATCCGGTTTTTCCGGCCGACCGAGGATCACATCCAGGTGGAACTGACCATCAAGGCGCTGGCGGGATACACCACGGTCATCGGCAATGCCATCAAAGCGGCCATGGCCAATTACATCAACGACCTGACAATTGGCGGCGCTGTGCTACTGACCCGCCTTTATTTGCCAGCGAACCTCTATGGCACGGCGGAAAGCGCGACCTACGAAATCACCGTGCTCAAAATTGGCGTGAACGGCGGAGGCACTGGTACCGCCGACATCCCCATTGCGTTCAACCACGTTGCTGCCTGCCTGGTCAGCGACGTCGCTTTGACGGTGGTGACCTGAATGGCGAGCGCAGAGGATTACGTCGGCCTCATCGCCGGGGGACACAGGGGAAAGCCCAAGTTCACAGCAATGGTGGGGGTGGTGGCTGGCGCATTCGCGGACCAGAACAACGTCGCTGCCGAACTGGCGGAAGAGTTCGACCTTGATAACGCCATCGGCGCGCAGCTCGATGTCGTCGGCGAGTGGGTCGGCATTTCCAGGCGAGTGAATACGCTGCTCACTGGCGTGTACTTCAGCCTCGACACTGATGGTCTGGGCTTCGACCAAGGAGTGTGGAAAGGGCCGTTCGATCCGGATAGTGGCCTAACAGTGCTGGATGACGAAACGTATCGCCTGCTCATCCGGGCCAAGATCGGCGCCAACCACTGGGACGGGACCATGGAGGGCTCCAAGTCGATCCTGGACCTGATTTTCCAGGGCGACACCCACGTGTTCGTAGAGGACAACCAGGATATGACCATGACGGTCGGCGTCTCAGGAAAGCCGCCCTCGGCGTTGTTCCTGGCGCTACTCACCGGTGGCTACATCCCCATCAAACCCGAGGGGGTCCGCATCAATTATTACATCGTGACACCCAGCGATGGGCCGCTCTTTGGATTCGATCTCAACAACGAGTATGTCGCAGGCTTCGATACCGGAGTCTGGGGCGCTGTTTACGCATAGGGGGAGGGCTGATGCCTACCAATGATTTTCTGGTGTTTGGCGGGGATGCCGCTGCCAATGTGATGTCGCAGGCCGCATATGCTGGGCTGGCAGCGCGCACGGCTGGGTTCAGCGCCGGCACAGCGCAATCCGCTCAGCTCAACAAGGTCTGGCGGCAGGCATCGATCATGTCAGCGACATTGGCTCAGTACATCGCCGATCAAACTGGTAATGACGTTCTGGACAACGGAACGGTCTCGACGATCCTGGCCAGCCTGAAAGCAGCAACGGCGGTGACGGTGACCCCACCTCAATTCGACAACGACACGTCGGTGGCCACGACGGCGTTCGTCCAGCGGGCGCTGGGGAATTACGCCGGGAATCTCGCCCTCTCGACCAGTCAGACCCTGACCGCCGCGCACGCCGGACGGACTGTCAACGTGAGCGGCACCATTACGCTGACGCTACCCGCGTCCACCTCGGTCGGAGGTGGAGCGACCTACCAGATCAACAATGCTGGAGTTGGGGTCGTCACCGTACAGGCAGGGGGCGGTGACAGTCTGTACGCAGTTGGCAACGGCACGCCGCGCCAGCTCACGCTGGGCTCTGGCGATACGCTGACGGTGGTCTACGTCGGAGGGACGTCGTGGTATGCCTGGGGCGTCGGACAGTTGGCATTTAGTGCCGTATTCGCGTCGTCCAACCCTGGAATAACCGAGTATCAAAGATTGCCAGGTGGACTGATTGTGCAGTACGGCGCCGCGCAGGCGCTCGCGACCAACGAGACCCGAACGATTACGTTGCCAACCGCATATTTGACTGCGATGCGGTCGGTCGTATTGACGGGCGACGGGGCGCCATCGAGCGCCCGGGTGGCATCGCTGGGCCTGACCAGTTTCCAGATTCAAAACCAGGGTGCTGCGGCACAAAACGTTTACTGGGTAGCACTCGGGAGGTGACATGTTTTATTCCGCAGCAACGGGGGGCTTCTATGACCCCTCCATCCATGAGTCCATGCCAGCCGATGCGGTGGCCATCTCAGCCGCCGATCATGCCGCGCTGCTCGCCGGAAATTCCGCAGGGCTGCAAATCGTGTCCGACGAGAATGGCCAACCGATGCTGGCGCCACCATCAGCGCCATCGCTGGCCGCCCGGCGTAGCCAGGCGCTAGCCCTGCTGCCCGCCTGGGAAGCCGCCGAGCGTGCCGCCGGCATTGAGCACGCCGGCCGGCGCTGGCTGACTACCCCCGAAGCACTCCAGGACATCCGCGATGCCCTGCTCGCCGGCCTGGTGCCGGACGGGGTCTGGGTCGATGCCGCCCGCGAGGTGGTGCCGCTGTCGCTGGCCGAGCTACAGGCCCTGTGGGCCGCATGCGTGACGCGTGGCGCGGCGATCTACCAGCGCCGGCTGGTGATGGAAGTCGAGATAGAGACCATGGACGCCGAGCAACTGGCCGCGTTCGTGCCAGGCTGGCCGGCCTGATCCACTACACCCCAACTCAACCCGCCCACGTGGCGGGTTTTTTCATTTCAGGGAGTAACAAATGGCAGAACCCGTTGCGAGCACGTCAGCCTGGGCGTTGCTGGTGGGCATGCTGGGCATCACGGCGGTGTCGGGCGATCAGGCGGGCATCGTGCTGGGGGCATGGGCAGGTGCGATGGCATTCGTCACGGTGCGCACCGAGATGAGCCTGCGCGCCCGAGCCTGGCAGGGCGTGCTGTCCTGGCTACTCGGCATGATCGGCGCCAGCACCGCCGCCCGGGCCGTCGCCAAGATCACCGTGGGCGCGATCGAGCCGACCGAACCGGTCGGCGCCATCGTCGCGGCGGCACTGTCGCTGGTGCTGATCCGCAGCGCCATGAAATGGGCCGAACGAGGAGGGCAGAAGAATGCTGCTGCTGATCATTAACGCCGTGGCCTGCGCTGCCACCTGCCTGCGACTACTGACCTATCGCCGAGCCGGAGCCCGGCATCGCCCGCTATATGCCTGGCTGGCCTACGTCTTGATCGTGGCGACCGGCACCGTGGCATTGCGCACCCTGCTGGGGGTCTACCCCGCAGCGGTCGACCCTTCCGAGGTGGCGATCAACATCGTGCTGTGCATCGCCGTATTCGGCGTGCGCGGCAATGTCGCGGAACTGTTCCGCATCGGCTCCGTGGCCTGGGATGGAACGGAGCGTCGTAACAAAGGAGCGCCGCAGTGATGAACTTCGACCAAGCATTCGACCGGCTGATCGGCCACGAAGGCGGCTACGTCAATCACCCGTCCGACCCGGGCGGTGAAACCAACTGGGGCGTGACCAAGCGTGTGGCCATGGAGAACGGCTACACCGGCCCGATGAAGGCACTAAGCCGCGACCAAGCCAAGCGCATCTATCAGACCGCGTACTGGGGCAAGGCCAAGTGCGAGCGCCTGCCGGGCGCCATCGCTTTCCAGTTGTTCGACGCCGCGGTCAACCACGGCATCGCCAACGGCACGCGCTTCCTGCAACGCGCGGCGGGCGTAGCCGACGATGGGGTGATTGGCCCCAAAACGCTGGCCGCTGTCTCGTCTGCGGATATCGCCGATGTGCTGCTCGCGTTCAATGCCGAGCGGCTGGCGTTCTACACCCAGCTCTCCACGTTTTCGACCTTCGGCAAAGGCTGGGTGAATCGAGTCGCAGGCAATCTGCGGTATGCGGTGGAGGATGCGTGATGGACTGGAAACAAATCATCGGGACGGTAGCGCCGTGGCTGGGGACGGCGCTGGGCGGCCCCCTGGGCGGACTGGCGGTGTCGGCTGTGGCCGATGCGCTGGGTCTCTCTGACCGAACGGAAGACGCGATCAAGCAAGCTATCAGCGGCGCCACGCCGGAACAGATGCTGGCGATCAAATCGGCGGACCAGCAATTCGCGGCGAGGATGCAGGAGCTGGGTTTTGCCAACCAGCAGGCGCTGGCCAAGATTGCGGCGGACGACCGCGATAGTGCCAGGCGGATGGCGATTGCCGACGGTGGTCGCACGCAGCGCAACCTGGCCTATGTGATCGTCGGTGCTGCGCTGGTGTGCGGGGCAGGGATTTTGTTTGCCCAGGTACAGGCCGACTCTACCTTGGCCGGCGTGGTGATCGGCTATCTGTTCAATGAGGCAGGAGCGGCCAGCGCGTTCTTTTTCGGCGAGGCAAAGAATCGGTTCTGGGTCAAAACTGAGTGAGCCTTTGGGCGACACTTCAATGGTTTATTAGCTCCCGATGCAAACCAAATTCAAGGCAGGTATTGTTCAGATCTGTAGCGGCGGAGTAGGTATCTGCCTCTTCCCATCGAAGCTTGACCACTAGCTGATCATCTTCGAGGTGAAGCTGTTCGAAAGACCGCCCTGTAGCCAAGCTTGCCCAGTGTGAAATGGCGCGCAGGGCGTCTGTGCTGGCGCGTTGGGGGCTCATGAAGGCCATGAGTGAGTCGAGTGAATGGGTAAACCCGTAAGTTGCTTCCATCACGATACCCTTAGGCAGATGTTTTCTTACCGCATCGTATACCTCAGGGGGGGCTTGGGTGAACGAAAGCCATATCAGATTGATGTGCCGGATTTTGTGCGGCACGTAGGCGGAAACAGGTGAGGTTTATGCTCCAATAGGCGTACTACGCACGTGGCAAGATGCGCTAAGCTATTGATTAATAAGTGTTTATTCTGGATTTTCCTTGCATGGGGTGCAAGGGGTCGCGAGTTCGAATCCCGCCGCTCCGACCAGATAAAACAAGGGGTCAGCTTTTGCTGACCCCTTGTTCGTTTCCGCTGACTTTAAGTCCTTCTACATCTTACCCACAACACGCTTTTGGAAGGGCGCAGGCCGCCTCACGTCGCTTGAGGCCACTCTCGGTATATCGAGGAGGCCGTACGAGCGGCGCCAACGATGATCTGGTCGATATCATCTCCAAGCTTCCTGGTGTTGATCATGGCTTGGGTGTGCGGTGCCCTGTGCCATAGCCCGCAAATATCGCTGTGTCATGCACTCCAGCGTTGTCGTGCCATCCCCGCTGTGTAACTCCCAATAGGCAAAAAAAAAGCCCGGCCAAAGGCCGGGCAAGCGCTTCCTGATCGGTCAGAGTCAGGTGCATGGGTCAGTCTGGGCTTGCCGGCGGCACGGCCAAGTCGAGCGGCGAATCACTCGTTTGCCCCGGCTGCCACCGGCATCCGCTTCGCTGTTGCGGGAGCGTTTTATTGCAAGGTGGTCGAAATTGCGTTCGTCGTGCAGACCAGCGAGCCCGAGGGCGAGTAGATGTTCATCCAGCGCACGTAGTTGCCCACCCAGCCGCCATTCGAGAAGCCGAAGCTCGAGGGGACGCCCCCCGCGTACTGGTTGCTTGCATCCGTGACGCCGTTCTTGGTGCCGGACCAATAACCCACAGCGCCGGACGGTAGATTGCTGCCGCTGACGGTGTAGCTGTAGCTGGCATTGCGGGCGACCACGCTGGGACCGCTGAGCGAGCACGTCGGGACCGGGGCCTGATAGGTCACGGTGGCGTTGTTGGTGGTGCAGACCGTATTACCCTGGGCATCCCGGATTTGCGCGTAACGAACGTAAATACCTTGCATGCCTGCGCTGTTCACGTAGGTATTGCTGCCAGGGGCGGGGATCGACTCGGCGCCGTTTGCATCCTGGATGCCATTTTTGGTGCCATACCAATAGCCTCGGGCGCCTGTCGGCAGGTAGTTACCGGAAATGGTGAAGACCATGGAATCCCCCGAGGAGACGTTGGTCTTGGAGGCCGCCAGGCTGCAACTCACGACCGGGGCCTGGTAGGTGAGGGTGACGTTGCCGGTGGTGCAGATCGTCTGCCCTTGGGCATTGCGGATTTGTGCGTAGCGCACGTAGGTGCCCTGCATGCCGGCGCTGTTGACGAGGCTGCTGCTGCCCGGTGCCGCAATGGACTCGCTGCCGCTGGCATCCTGAGCACCGTTCTTGGTGCCGTACCAGTAAGCCCGTGCGCCGGAGGGCAAGCCGGTGCCGGCGACTGTCAAGGTGGTGGAGGCGCCGGTGGCCACGGTGGTGCTGGTGGCGGAAAGGCCGCAGGTCGGGGCGGCCGGGTAGCGTTGGTTCAGCAACGCCATGGCGGCACCCAGGTTCAACACACCGGTGCCGCAGCCGAGGGTGGCGCAACTGCTACCACTGGGGAAAGGGCGGGCGGTGGTCTTGAGGATCTCGACCGCTTCGGCCGCGCCGAGCTGCGGACGATAGGAGAACATCAGCGCCAGCGCGCCGGACACCAGGGGCGCAGCGAAGCTGGTACCTCTGAGCCCGCCACGTTCCAGCGAACCAATGGCCGCCTCGTAGGTTGCCAGGTACTGCGTGGCGCCGCTGGCGGGCTTGAAGGCGGTGGTGCTGTGGATTCCCGCCGTCGGCGCGCTGAGGGTCACGCCTTGGCCGAAGCTGGAGATATCGGTGGCCCGGTCGCCGGTGTAGGGGTTGCTGCCGCCCACCACCACGACGCCCTTGCAGTTGGCGGGCATGTATTCCTTCACATCCTGATCGAAGTAATTGCCTGCGGCCACCACCACCACGGCACCGGTCTGGTTGGCGGCGTCGATGGCATCCTGGTACTCGTCGCTGCAACCGATCTCGCCGGAGCGGTTCGGCACGGCATCATCGCCGCCCAGGCTGAGGTTGAGGATTCTCGCGGGATTGGGGTTGATGGGCAGTGCGACCCCATTGACGGTCACCGGCAGGCCGACGGCCCAGCGGATTGCCTGCGCCGCGGTGTTGGGCGCGAAGTCGCCGGCCTTGGCGACCCGGATCGGCAACAGGCGGGCGGAAGGGTTGAGCCCGGTGATGCCGGTCTGGTTGCTGGCGGCTAGGATGACCCCGGCGACCTTGGTGCCATGCCAGATCTTGTCGCTCGACAGCGACGACTGGAAGTCGGTGTCCAGGCCGCCCGCCACCGGCACGTTGCCGCTCATGACGTAGTAGCGATAGCTCTTGCCATCCGGGCCGGTCAGGAACTGATACTGCGCCGTGCCCTGATTGGCCAGGTCGTAGCCCGGAAGCACGCGGTTTTCGAATTCGGGATGCGGCAGGTAGCCCGAGTCAATGACGGCGACGGTGACCGGCTGGCCCTGGAAATGGTAATCCCATCCGGCGTAGGCATTGATCCCACCCGGCTGGCTGCCCAGGTAGAGATCCATATAGCTCAGACCGGGGTCGGTGGGTGTCAGGGCCTGTGCGGCACCGAGCACCAACGCCGTGCCGAGGGCAAGAATTCTTGCTGCAAATAGGGGTTTTGGCGACTGCATTGCTCATCTCTCTGTGGTTTGTCTGATTTTTTTGCTTACAAAAAAGCAAGAAATTGTAGAGTGAGCAGAACGGTGCAGTCAATAATCTTTCTTGTATCTTTCTTTTTGTTTTTGAATTAATAAAGTTATACAAGGCCGGATGGGTGATCATTGCCATGTGAGCCCACTTGCCGCCGCAGTCGTTATCGACTTCAGCTAGCCCAGCCATCACGGGGAAATTGCTTCGATCATCGGTGAGCCAGGGCCGCGTGTTGAACTGGCCCCGCATCCATCGCTTCGACTCGATCGCCAACAGGTGGCGGCAGCCCGGAGTTGTGCCATTCAGCCCGCGGGGGGCTGCCCGGTGTTGACTGCCAATTGGGCTGCGAAAGCCCGCTGATAGGCGGCCCGGGCTTCACCGCGCGCGACATAGGCCGCCAGGTTCGGAAATCTGTTCAGCGTGCCCGATGGCTTCAGCCGGAGCAGCACGGACACCATCATCAGGTCACCCGCGCTAAACGTACCGTCGAGCCATTCGGCTTCGTCCAGGCGAATGGAAAGCCGGCTCAACGGACGACATACGCGATCCTCCACCAGGGTCAGACGTTCCTCATACCAGGGTTTGTCGCCTTCCAGCAGTCGCGCGTTGGCGAATTCGAGGATGGGCGGCTCCACCGTGTTGAGTGCCGCGAACATCCAGGTAATCGCATGCGCGCGGGCATTGGCATCGCCGGGTAACAGACCTGCATATCGTTCAGCAATATGAAAAACGATGCCCCCGGTCTCGAACAGCACGAGATCGCCTTCTTCATATGTTGGAATCTGGCCAAAAGGATGCAGCGCAAGATGTGCGGCTTCCTTCATGGCGCGGAACGATACGAGACGCACCTCATAGGACTGGCCCACTTCTTCAAGCGCCCAGCGGACGCGTGTATCGCGTGCCAGCCCCTTGCCGCCATCGGGGGACCGTTCAAACGCGGTAATGATGATGGACATCCGGATGCTCCTTTTGTCATGGATTCACGGCAATGCCAGACCTGCCGCCGGTGAGCAGGCGTGGCATGAAGCCGGGATTGGGCCGCCGAGTGGGACGGCCTTGCTACCCGGTAGCCGTGTGCGGTCGCGCGACCACGGTGTTTATCTCTTATGCGCTAGCATGGGCGCGCGAGCCTTCGACTCTGGCCACATCGGTGGGCATGACTTCACCCCAGCCCTAGCGTATCCGCTACCAGCCCTTCGCTGGCGCTGGGGTGATCGCCTCCTGCTCGCCACGCCCGCTCCAGCAGCAGCCCGGTGGCTTCCTGTGCGCTGAAAGCGCCGTATTGCTGATGCCGCGTGCCCAGTCGCGCCGCGCACCAGGCACTGGCGATCGCGGCAGGGGCGTGCCGCAGTAGCTGGCTGGCGGTGGCCAGCAATACCAGCAGCTCGCTGACGATGCGCATGGTGGCGGGTTCGGCGCCGTGCAACAGCGTTGCCAGGTAACCCAGCGTCGCGTCGTAGTGGCGATCCTGTCCGCGCGCCGCGCCCAATTCGGCATGCAGTGCGACAAGCGTGGCGGGGTCGTGTCCCAGCGCACGCAGCACGTCCAGCGCCATGA
Source organism: Chitiniphilus eburneus (assembly GCF_005048205.1). GTDB lineage: Bacteria > Pseudomonadota > Gammaproteobacteria > Burkholderiales > Chitinibacteraceae > Chitiniphilus > Chitiniphilus eburneus. The sequence continues at coordinate 80,391 of NZ_SUMF01000004.1, read as the reverse complement.
TGTTGCCGGCGCCTTCCCAGATGCTGTTCACCGGCATTTCGCGGTACAGGCGGGGGAGATCGCTTTCCTCGATGTAGCCGTTGCCACCCAGCACTTCCATGGCTTCGGCGATAAACCCTGGGCCACGTTTGCAGAGCAGGTATTTGGCGGCCGGCGTCAGGGCGCGGGCGAGCGCAAACTCCTGGGGATCGTGGTCGCGATCCCACGCTGCGGCCAGACGTAGCGACAGGGCGGTCGCACCTTCGAGTTCCAGGGCCAGGTCCGCCAGTACCGCGCGCATCAGGGGTTGTTCGATCAAGGGCCGGCCGAAGGCTTGGCGTTGCCGGGCGTGGTGCATGGTCAGTGTCAGTGCACGGCGCATCAGGCCGATGCTGCCCAGCGCGCAGTCGAGCCGGGTACGATTGGCGATGCTGGCGAGCAGCCGTGCGCCGTGTCCTTCCTCGCCGACCAGCCAGCCCAGGGCGTCGTCGAATTCCACTTCGGCGCTGGCGTTGCCGCGATTGCCGAGCTTGTTCTTCAGCCGTTCGACGCGCACCGCGTTGCGGCTGCCATCGGGCAGCAGGCGCGGTAGCAGGAAGCAGGACAAACCACCATCCGCTTGTGCCACCACCACGTGTGCATCGCTTTGCGGCACCGAGAAGAACCATTTATGTCCGGTGATGCGATACGGCTGGCCTGGCCCGCTGCCATGGTCCGGCCGTGCGCGCGTGGTGTTGGCCCGCAGATCCGAACCGCCCTGTTTTTCGGTTGCGCCCATGCCGAGCAGCAATCCGTCCTTGAGGCCCGGTGGCAGTGGGCGGGGGTCGTATTGCATAGAGAACAACGCGGGATACCAGGCCCCGATCGGCAGGCTGTCCACATGGTCTTGCAGGATGGGGATCGCGGCGTGGGTCATGGTGACCGGGCACAGGCTGGCCGCATCCACTTGGGCGTGCAGCAGGAAGCGCGCCGCGCGGGCGACCGTGGCTCCGGCCGCGGGCTGCGCCCAGGGGCTGTTGTGCAGGCCGCTTTGGGTGACTTCCGTCATCAGCGCGTGCCACGACAGGTCGAACTGCACATCGTCGATGCGTTGCCCGTGCGCGTCGTAGCGGTGCAGTTCCGGTGGGTTCAGCTCGGCCTGCCGCGCCAGTTCGAATGGCAGCGGCTGCCCCAGCCGTTCGCCCAGCGCGACCAGATCGTCATGGGCCCAGCTCGCGCCATTGCGGGCCAGCGCCTCGACCAGCGGGGTGTCGGTCAGGAACAGGTTGCAGACGGGCAGCGGGCCGGCCTGGTTGAAGACGGTGTGGGTGGCCATGGGTATCCTCCATGGCCTTGATGATGGTTGTTGTGCGGGATTTCGCCAGCCGGGCGGGCGGATGGTCGCTGGCGCCATCCCCGCCGTACGAGATCATTCCTCCGGCGTGCCGGTCTCCGGTTCCACGCGGTTGGCCAGATAATGCGCGCGGCGCGCGTCCTTTTCGGCACGTTTGGCCGCACGGGCGGCGGCCAGCTCGGCCTCCTTTTCGGCACGTGCCGCCTGGGCCGCCGCGGCGGCGGCTTTCTGCTCGGCCTTGATCGCCTCGCGCTGGGCCGCCTTGGCGGCCTCCAGCGCGGCGACTTCTTCGCGACTCAGGCCGGGGCCGGTTTTTTCGAACCAGGCGATCGATTCCACATGCGCGGTATGCGGGAACATGTTGATCACGCCCGCGGCCTTCAGGCTGTAGCCCTTTACGTTGACCAGCACGTTGGCGTCGCGCGCCAGGGTGGAGGGGCTACAGGATACGTAGACGATACGTTGCGGGCCGTGCTCGGGGCTGATCGACTTCACCAGTTCCATCGCGCCGTCGCGCGGCGGGTCTATCAGCATCTTGTCGAAGCGACCCAGCTTGTCCAGCCATTCCTCGGTCATCTCGAACAGGTTGGCCACGGCAAAGTCGGTCAGATGCGACAGGTTGTTGTGCCGCGCCCCTTCGAACGCGCGCTCCACCAATTGCGGGCTGCCTTCCATGCCCAGCACCCTGGCGCCGCGACGTGCGATCGGCAGGGTGAAGTTGCCCAGGCCGCAGAACATGTCGGCGATGGTCTCGCCGGGCTGCGGGTCGAGCAGGGCCATGGCGCGTTCCACCATCACGCGGTTGACCGCGTGGTTCACCTGGGTGAATTCGGTGGGCTTGAACGGCATGTCGATGGCGAACTCGGGCATGTCGTAGGTCAGCGCCGGCGCATCCAGCGGGTAGAGCGGGTAAGCGGTGTCCGGGCCTTTGGGCTGTAGCCAGATCTGTACGTTCCAGGTGTCGGCATAGGCTTTGAAATGCGCTTCGTCTTCGGCGCTGATCGGATCCATGTTGCGGAATACCAGCACGGTCACTCGCGCGCCGACGGCCACTTCGATCTGTGGCATGCGGGTGGCGATCGACAGCTTGGCCACCAGTTCGCGCAACGCCGGCAATTGTTTCGCCACGTGCGGCACCAACACGTGGCATTCGGTCATGTCGGCAATGTAGCTGGAGCGTTTTTCGTGAAAGCCCACCAGCACACCGCCCTTTTTGGGCACCAGCCGCACCGATAGTCGCGCACGATGGCGGTAGCCCCACGGGGCGCCGTAGATCGCGGGCAACATCATTTCTGGCTTTACGTTGCCGATGCGGGCGAGGTTGTCTTCCAGTACCCGCTGCTTGGCGGCCACCTGGCCGTTGAACTCCATGTGCTGCATCGAGCAGCCGCCGCACACGCCGAAGTGCGGGCAGCGTGGCGTGGTGCGCAGATGGCTTTCGACCACGATCTGCTGTACCTGTGCATTCTCGAAGCTGGGCTTCTTGCGGTAGGTGTTATAGGTCACCTGCTCGAAGGGCAGCGCGCCGTCGATGAAGATGGTCTTGCCGTCTACGTGGGCGACGCCGTGACCTTCGTGGTCCAGCGATTCGATGTGGGCGATGCGGGTCATGGCCGGGGCGTGGATCTGGGAAACCGCGCATTATACCGGGCGGCGCGCACGTGCCGCCGCTGTTCGGATGCAACAATTCGATCCATGCCAAACCCGGTGTTGGCGCGGGCGATTATGATGAAGCTCCCGCAGCCCAGCCTGGCGACGCGTCCATGACCACGGTTTCCCATTTCCAGCTCGATATCCTGACGCGCATCCCCGAATGGAGCGCGTTCGCCGCTTCATTGGTCGATCACGCGCTGGCCGCGTTCAAGGCCAAGCGCGTGCTGCTGGCGCTGCCGATGGATGGACACAGCATGATCCACGCCCAGGCCATGGCCGGGCAGCGCGCGCTTTCGTTCGCCGAGCCGCAGCGGCCGGCCGATTTCTACGGCGTGGCGGGCGAAGAGTTGGACTGGCAGTTACGCGAACCGGCGGTGTCGCTGCACGCCGCCAATTTTGCGTCGCAGGAAATCTGGAGCGACGCGACGCCGCAAGGCCCGCTCTATCGATTGATCCTGCCGCTGTATACCGAGGCCGGCATGGCCGGCATCCTATATGCCGATGTGACCGACGTCGTCCATGTCAGCATGGTGCTCGATGGCGCCGCGTTCCGGCTGGAGTGCGAAGCGCTGGCGCACTTGCTGGCCGAGCGCTGGCAGGCATACCGACAAGGGCAGGGGGGCTCGCTGGATGAGCTGACCGCGCACCTGCAGGCCAGCCTGACCCGCGCCGAAGAGTACCGCGCCCTGCTGCAAAGCCTGCACGGCGTGACGCTGACGCTGACCCAGGCGCCGGATCTGGATGCGCTCTACCGAGCCGCCGTGGCGTCCGGCATCACCGAACTCGATTTCGACCGGATGGCGGTCTTCGAAGTGGACCCCGGCCGCCAGACCATGTCCGGCACCTATGGCACCGACAACAACGGCGCGCTCACCGACGAACACTGGTTCAAGAGCGCTTTGCCCACGCATCCGATGTTCCAGGAGGCCTACCGCAAGCGCGACAACGTGGTGGTCAACGAGGATGCGCCGCTTTATTACAACAAGGTAGTGGTCGGGCGAGGCTGGAATGCGCTGGCGGGGCTGTGGATCGACAGCGAGTTCGTCGGCTGGATCGCCTGCGATAACTATCTACGCCGCCGGGCGCTGCAACCGTATCAGCGCGAGGTGCTCAAACTGTTCGCGTCGATCCTGGCGCAGCTGATCCGGGTAAAGCGTGCGGAGCAGGAAACGCGTTTGCTGAATCAGCAACTGTTCGAGCAGGCTGCGGAGCTGGAGCGTGCGCGCGACGTGGCGGAGTCGGCGAATCGCAGCAAGAGCGAGTTCCTTGCCACCGTGAGCCACGAAATCCGTACTCCACTCAATGGCATCCTCGGGTTTCTGCAACTGCTGCGCGAAACCCCGCTGGTGGATGAACAGCAGGAGTACGTCGACAGCATCGCGCATTCGGGCGAGGCCTTGCTCGCACTGATCAACGATCTGCTCGACTTTTCCAAGATCGAAGCGGGCCGCCTCACGCTGGCCCGGCGTCCCTTCGACCTGCGTTCGATCACCGCCCAGGCGTGCGCCATGCTGGCGGCGCACGCTGCGGAAAAAGGGCTGGCGCTGCGGTTGCAGGTCGATCCGGACCTGAATCCCGGCTACCTGGGCGATCCGCTGCGCTTTAAGCAGGTATTGGTGAACCTGATCGGCAATGCCATCAAGTTCACCGAGCAGGGCGAAGTCGTGGTGAAGCTATTGATGAGCCATGGCGAACCGCGTCTCGAAGTGACGGATACCGGCATCGGCATCGAACCCGGCAAGCGTGACCAATTGTTCCAGCGCTTCTACCAGGCGGAAAGCGGCCCCACCCGGCGCTACGGCGGCACCGGCCTGGGCCTGGCGATCTGTCGGCTGCTGATCGAAATGATGGGCGGGGACATCGATGTCGAGTCCACGCCGGGCATGGGGTCGCGTTTCTGGTTCCGCCTGCCTGGCGCCCCCGCCGATCCCGGCAAGGATTGGGCGCTGCACTGGGAGCCGTGGCCGGAAACGCTCGATTTCCTCAATGGGCGAAAACTGGCATGGCATGGCGAATCGCCGTGGCGGGCCGAGATCGAAAGTTACCTGAGCAAGGCAGGCGTGCTCTGGGTACCCCCCGATGAGGCCGATGTCGTGCTGTGCGACGAGGACGACCGGCCGGCCGCCGCGCTGGCGCAGGTGGTGCTGGCCTGGCATCTGCCACGTTTTTCCGAGCAAGGCGTGTGTTACCTGCCAAAACCGGTACTCGGCAGGACAGGGCTGGTCCGGTCGCTCCGCAATCTGCTGGTGGGCACGGCGGTACAGGACAATGTCGAGCCGCCGCCAGTGCGTGGCGCCAGCCGGCGCATTCTGCTGGCCGAGGACAGTCCGGTGAACCAGCGGGTGGTGCAGCGCTATCTGCAACAGTATGGCTATGAGGTGGTGGTGGCCCAAAACGGCGAAGAGGCGCTGGCCTGCGTGCGGCGCGAGCCGTTCGACCTGATCCTGATGGATTGGCAGATGCCGGTGATGGATGGCCTGGAGGCCACGCGCCGCCTGCGTGCCGAACCGGCCAGCCAGTACTGCCCCATCGTGGCGCTGACGGCCAATGCCCAGGGCGAGGCCGAAGTATTGTGCCGCGACGCGGGCATGGATGCCTTCCTGGTCAAGCCACTGGATCTGGCGCGGATGCGCAGCACGATCGAACGCCTGCTCAACCGCTGATTTCCTGGGACGGATCGGCTTTCGACCCATGTTCGAAGGGCGACTCGCCCTCATGGGGTGGCATGATTTTGCCCAGCTTGCGGGGTGTCGGCCGGAGCGGTCGCAGCCGATGCCGGCTTCGTATACTGGGCCGATTCCCCTATTCACGAGGCATTCGAGATGAGCACTCTGCAAGAACGGCTGGGTTTTGCGGTGACCGACCGCGTCCTGATCCTGCACGCTGACGACATCGGCATGTGCGAAGCCACCGTCTCCAGCTGGCGTGCGCTGCTCGACTTCGGTTTGCTGACCTCGGCCTCCGCCATGGCGCCCTGTGGCTGGTTTCCCTACGCGGCCGAAGTTGCCCGTGAGTACGGCGAGCGCGCCGATCTGGGGCTGCACCTGACACTCAACTGCGAGTTTGCGCGCTATCGCTGGGCACCGCTGACCGGCAACGCACCCGAGAGCGGCCTGGTCGACGCGCACGGGTATTTCCATCCCAAGGCCAAGCCGACGCATGCTGCGCTCGATATCGACGCGGCGGCGCGCGAGCTGGCGGCGCAGGTGGCGCGCGCGCAGGCGCTGGGCATCGAGCTCACCCACCTCGACAGCCACATGCTGACGCTGTTCCACCCCGCACTGGCCACTGTCTATCTCGACCTGTGCCGTACCCACCGCCTGCCGCCGCTATTGCTCGACGACGCGGCGGAAATCGCGCGCCTGGGCGTCATCAGCGATGAATGGGCGCAGGACATCGCCCGGCAGGCAAGCGCGGCGGCGGCAGCGGGTGACGCCGTGCTGATCGACCGTTGGGAGGTGCTGCCCTTCAACCGCATGCTCACGCCGGCGGAGCGGTTGGGCTGGGCCTGCAACTGGCTGGACGAATGCGGACCCGGCGTGCATTGCCTGGTGGGGCATCCGGCGGACGACACACCGGAGTTGCGCGCGCTGGCGCCCGACTGGCCAACGCGCGTCGCCGACCGCGCGCTGCTGGCGGATGCCGCGTTCGCCGCCGAGATCGAACGACGTGGCTTCAAGCTGGTGGGCATGCGCGCGCTACGCGATGCCTTGCGCGCCTGATTCCACCCCACCCATGAAGGCCCCGTTCGCGGGGCCTTTGTTTTTGGCGCGTTACGACGCGCCCAGGATGCAGGGGCCTATTTGGTCAAATTGACATTGCCCGGCTTGTCCCCCTGCCTGGCGCGGGGTCGATGGCTGATGGCAGGTTCTTATACTGGTTTCATCGCATTCGATCGATGAAGGAATCATCATGAGTACCCTGCAAGAGAAGCTCGGCTTCGATGTCGCCGACCGGGTCCTGATTCTGCATGCCGACGATATCGGCATGTGTCATGCCACCGTCACCGCCTGGCGTGCGCTGCTGGATTTCGGCCTGTTGACGTCGGCTTCGGTGATGACGCCCTGTAGCTGGGCACCCTACGCCGCCGAGGTCGCGCGCGAATATGGCGAACGCGCCGATCTGGGCGTGCATCTCACCCTCAACAGCGAATTTCCGCGCTATCGCTGGTCGCCACTGACCGGCAATGCGCCCGATAGCGGGCTGGTCGATGCGCAGGGCTACTGTCACCCACTGGCGAAACACACCCACGACCAGCTCGATCTGGCGGTGGTGGCGCGCGAGCTGGCGGCGCAGGTGGCGCGTGCGCAGGCACTGGGCATCGAACTGACTCATATCGATAGTCACATGCTGACGTTATGCCACCCGGCGCTGGTCGATCTGTATTTCGACCTGTGCCGCAGTCATCGCCTGCCACCGGTCCTGGTGGATGATGCGCCGGCGCTGGTCAAACGCTGCGTGATCGGCACGGACTGGGCCGAAGCCATTGCGCGCAAGGCGCGGGCCGCGGCGGATGCCGGTGAGATCGTGCTGGTCGATCGCTGGAATGTGCTGCCCTTCAACCGCGTGCTCACACCGCAGGAGCGCCTGGACTGGGCCCGTGGCTGGCTGGACGAATGCGGCGCCGGCGTGCATTGCCTGGTGGGGCATCCGGCGGACGATACGCCGGAGCTGCGCGCGCTGGCGCCTGACTGGCCCACCCGCGTGGCCGACCGCGCATTGCTGGCGGATGCCGCGTTCGCCGCCGAGATCGCGCAGCGTGGTTTCAAGTTGGTGGGCATGCGCGCGTTGCGCGATGCACTGCGCGGATAGAGTGGCGGCTTCGTTGTTCGCACCATGCAAAACCCCAGGCGCGGGCCTGGGGTTTTGTCTTGCCTGGGGCCGGGCGGATCGCCTAGGGCGTGTCGTCACCTGTTTCGCGGCAGCGCTGGGCCGAAAAAACACCCTCCACTGCGTTGCACTCCTTGGCAATAACCGGTTATTGCCTGCGTCATGCGCCTAGTGGCTGGTGCTTTTTCGGCCCAGCCCTGCGGGTTCGGTGCATTTCGGGCGCCGCGCGGTGTCGCAGGCCGCTTGCGGTATCCATACCGCCGCGCGTCCAGCTCCTGGCGCGGCATCCCGAACTGCACCGAACGCTGTCGTGAAACAGGTGACGACACGCCCTAGCGCTTTTCGCGGTTCTTGGTCATGACCTTGTCGTTGACGAACTGCACCGTGACCGTGGTGCCGCCGCTTTCCCATGTGGCGCGCTCACCGGAGATTCCCAGTAGGCTGGCACCGTCCGATTGATCGGGCTCGCCCAGGATATCCACCACCTGTTCGCGCGCCATCCCGGTTTCGATCTTGGCGTAGTTTTCGGGGCTCAGGCGGCTGCATGCGGTGAGCATCAATAGGGTCAGGCAGATCAGCAACGAACGCATGGCGTGGAAAACAATCGGGTGAACAAGGTCGCCACGATAGCGCAGAATGCGCGTCGGAGACAGCCGCCGTCGGGCAGTGATAGCCGTTTCTGTCACAAGCGATTGATATATTGGGCCTTCCTGGCCGCTTCCGCTGGCTGAAAGCGGTGCCGTGCCGGAAATCGCCGCCCGGGATCGCTCGCGATGCCGCCGGATTCTGATCAATGACTTGAATCGATAACACGTTCTGAGGGTGACTTATGAAAGCACGATACCTGGCCGCTCTGGGCGGCCTGCTGTGGTGGAACGTGGCAGCGGCCCAGCCCGCCACGATCGATGTCGGTCAGGCGCTGCTGAACTATGACAGCAGCAATTTCACGTTCCTGACATTCGACTACGATACGCCGGAGCAGCGCTTCCAACCGCTCTATACCCAGGTAGCGGGTGGCATCGACATGCGCTTCGATCAGTTCAGGCTCGAACATACGACCAACCAACCGGACGATATCGGCCTGGGCATGGTGGGGTTCTACGAAGCGCTGTTCGATTTCCAGGCCAAGCCCGGCTATCGCATCGACGGCTATACGGTGAGCTACAGTGGGCGCTACCAGATCGAGCATGCCGGGGAGGTCAAGCTGGGGTTGTTCGACGATCCGTTCCTCCAGGAAACGCAGCCCAGCACGATGAAGTCGTTCGAACAGTCGATTCATCTGGATGGCGCTGCGATGCCGTTGCTGTATGGGCATCTGGCGGCGATTGCGCAGGCGACGGGCGATATGTCACCGCAGGCGTTCACCACCATTCCGGGCTATGCCTACCTGGAACTCGACAGCATCCGGCTGGTGGCGCTGACGTCGCCGGTTCCCGAGCCGGCCACCGGCCTGCTGGTGCTGGCGGGGGCGGGGTTGTTGACGGTGCGGCGGCGGCTGGCGAAACGCACGGTGTGATGCCTCGTCGCGGTTGAGATACTGAATGCAGAACGGCCCGGTTGGAACCGGGCCGTTTTGTCGCGAGGGGGCGATCAGTATTCGCCTTCGTCTTCCGCCGCCTCACCCGGCGCCGATGCGTGTTGGTCCCACGGCATCGGTACTTCGCGCCCGTTGAGCACGAAGCGCCCGGAGGCCAGCGAGGCACGCGCCGACAGCGTGTTGCCATCGATGCGGATCAGGTTCTGGCTGGCCAGGCGTTGCAATTGCCCTTCGACGAACTGGCTGACCAGATAATCCAGATCAGCCTGGGCGATCTGGCTGTCGGTACCACCAAACATCGAGCGCGCCTGCCAGCCGGCCAGCGATTCGACCACGCGGCGCGGCATGCTGAAATCGGCGTCGGCACTCAGCTTCTTCACGAATTCGGCGGGTTGGTCCAGGTCCGTCTTCACAAAGCCCTTCAGGCCCACCCGACCAGCGAAGCGGATGTCGCCGTCCGGCACGCGCACGTGCAGCGACTTGATCGCCAGTTGCGGATCATGTTCCAGCAGCGGCATACCCTGTTCGCGCGCCAGCTTGAGCACGGCGTCGGTCAACTGCTCGCGGTCCAGCGCCTGTTGTTGCAGGCGCGTCAGCTCGCGGCCCAGCTTGGCCAGTGTCGGGCCATGCAGGTGTTTGGCTTCGGTGCTCAGTTCGGCGGGACCATACTGCTGGCCGTCGAGCAGCAATTTGGCCAGACGCAGGTCAGCGGTGCCATCGACGAAATCGCCGTTCTCGGTCAGCTCGCTGCGGTAACCCAGCTTTTGCAGCTCCACCCGCAGCGGCGGGTTATCGGTCATTTCCAGCGTCAGGCCGTTCACGTTGGCCGACGAGGTCCCCAGCATCAGCCCTGTCTTGCCTCGTTGCTGATCCAGCGCCACTTGCAAGCCGTCGAAGGCGAACCGGCCGCGTTCGCGCACCGTGGCGGTCATGCCGGGCACCTTGGCATCCAGCTTCACGCGGTTGAAGTCGCCGTCGTATTCCAGCCCTGCTTTCAGGCCCTGCCAGTTCACCTTGACCCCGGCCAGCGTTTCTTCGTATTCGAACGCGGGAATCGCGATGGACATATGGCTGTCGTCGGTAAAGCCGATGCGGTTTTCGACGTCGATGGGTTTTTGCTCGCCGAACAGCCTGGTCAGGAATTTCTGCGTTTCCGGCGAGAAAGTGAACTCGGTATTCACCACTGCCTTGTACGGAGTGGGGTTGCCGGAGAACAGCAGCGGCAGCGGGCCGTGACGCACATGCTGCGTATAGCGTACCTCGAACTGCGGCAGCGGCTCGCCGTCGCGCTCCAGTGCAAAGCGGTAAAGCTGCGGATTGAGCTTGATCGTCGCCGTTTCGGTCGAGGAGAACCAGCCGCGCTGGTATTCGCGCTTGGAGACGACGAAGTAGGGCAGGCTGGCCAGCCATTCATGCTGTTTGGCCAGGGTTCTTTCCGCGGCCTGGCCGGCCCACCAGGCACCGCCGCCGTAGGCGACGGCCAGGCCGGCCACCGTGGCCGCTGCGACGATCAACGCTTTGCGTTTCAACAAGCTCTATTCCTCACGGTGAAACCCGCCGGCAGCGGGGCCGGCGGCTTCGGGTGCAACGGGTCAGATACGGCGGGCCAGCGCTTCGGCCTGGCCCAGGTAGGTCCAGGGCGTCAGTGCCTTCAGGCGGGCTTTCTCGGCATCGGGAATCGCCAGGCCGTCGATGAACACGGCCAGCGTTTCACGCGTCATGCCGCGCTGGCCACGGGTGAGTTCCTTCAACTGCTCGTACGGGTTGGGCACGCCGAACCGGCGCATCACGGTCTGGATCGGCTCGGCCAGCACTTCCCAGTTGTGGTCGAGGTCGCGCAGCATCGCATCGCGGTCGGCCACCAGCTTGTTCAGGCCCTTGAGCAGCGACACATAGCCGAGCAGCGCGTAGCCCACGCCCACGCCCATGTTGCGCAATACGGTGGAGTCGGTCAGGTCACGCTGCCAGCGGCTGATCGGCAGCTTTTGCGACAGGTGGGTGAGCATGGCGTTGGCCAGACCCAGGTTGCCTTCGGAGTTCTCGAAATCGATCGGGTTGACCTTGTGCGGCATGGTCGACGAGCCGACTTCGTTCTTGTTGACGCGCTGCTTGAAGAAGCCCAGCGAAATGTAGCCCCACACATCGCGATCCAGGTCGATCAGGATGGTGTTGATGCGGCTGATCGTGTCGTACAGCTCGCTCATGTAGTCGTGCGGCTCGATCTGGATGGTGTAGGGATTGAACGCCAGCCCCAGGCCCTCGACGAAGCGGCGGCAGAAACTTTCCCAGTCCACGTCCGGATAGGCCGAGAGATGGGCGTTGTAGTTGCCCACCGCGCCATTGATCTTGCCCATCAGCTCCACCTTCTCCAGGCGGGCCAACTGGCGATCCAGACGATAGGCGACGTTGGCCACTTCCTTGCCCAGCGTGGTCGGCGTGGCAGGCTGGCCATGGGTACGGCTCATCATCGGCGCGTCGGCCAGCTCGTGCGCCAGCTCTTTCAGCTTGACGGCGATCTCGCGCACGCGCGGCAGCAGCACGGCCTCACGCGCGCCCTTCAGCATCAGGCCGTGCGAAAGGTTGTTGATGTCCTCGGAGGTGCAGGCGAAGTGGATGAACTCGGAGGCGGCGCTGACCTCGGTGTTGCCGGACAGACGCTCCTTCAGCCAGTACTCCACCGCCTTCACGTCATGGTTGGTGGTGCGTTCGATGGTCTTCACCTCGACCGCGTGTTCCGGCGAGAACTGCGCCACCACCAGGTCCAGCTCGGCGATGGTGGCTGCGGAAAACGGTTTGATCTCGGAAATGGCGCTTTCGGCGGCCAATGCCTTGAGCCAGGCCACTTCGACGGCGACGCGGTTTTTCACCAGCGCAAATTCGCTGAAGTGGGCGCGAAGTTCGGAAAGTTGTTTCTCGTAACGGCCGTCCAGCGGGGACAGCGCGGTCAGTGCGGAGAGTTCCATTGGTGCCACAAGCGGTTGAATCAAACCCAAAATTCTAACACACGGCCATGGCCTCGCCGCTGCGCTTTGTTCCGGTGTTACGGATGGCATTTGCAGGCGGGATTCAGGAGGGTGTCTATGCTGCCATGCAGCATGGGTGCGACCCCTGCCGGCTGCGCGCGCTATCGCACCGCACAATCGGAACAGGGTGACAACCTCGGGTTTGTATTTAAGAATGTCGTGACAATCCTTACAAAAACACTGGATGGAGATACCCGATGAGCAAGATCACGCACCTGTCGCCGGAATGGCAGAACTGGATTCTGGAAAACCTCGGTCGCGGCTGCACGCCGCAGTCGGTGGTCGAGATCATGGTCGAAAAGAACTTCGACCCGATGTTCGCCAGCGCCATCGTTTTTCACTTTGTCTCTGGCGGCAACAAGAACCAGGTACCGGGCGCACTGCCCGGACCGGCGATTGCCGGCGCGCCGTCGGCGCAGCAACGCGCCGCGCAGAGCGGCTATGTCTACGAAACCCCGCGCTTTCCCATGGTGGGCAGCGTGATCCGCGCGGCGGATCGCGACGTGCGCGTGGTGTTCCGGGTGGAAAAGCCGGTGGTGGCCGTGCTGGATGGCCTGCTCACGCTGGAGGAGTGCGATGAACTAGTGCGCCTGTCGGAAAAGAAACTCAAGCGCTCGACTATCGTCGATCCGCAGACCGGCCGCGAGGAAGTCATCGACGACCGCTCCAGCTTCGGCACCTTCTTCAATATCCGCGAAAACGAATTCATCGCCCGCCTGGACGAACGCATCTCGGCGCTGATGCACTGGCCGCTCCAGAACGGCGAGGGCATCCAGATCCTGAACTACCGCGTCGGCGGCGAGTACAAGCCGCACTACGACTACTTCCCCGAGCAGGACCCGGGTAGCCATGTCCACCTCAAGACCGGCGGCCAGCGCGTTTCCACGCTGATCATGTACCTGAACGACGTCGAGGATGGCGGCGAGACCATCTTCCCCGAGATCGGCATGACGGTGGCGCCGCGCAAGGGCTCGGCGGTGTACTTCGAATACTGCAACAGCGAAGGACAGGTGGACCCGCTGACGCTGCATGGCGGCACCCCGGTGCGGCGCGGCGAGAAGTGGATCGCCACCAAGTGGATGCGCCAGCGCACCTTTGGCTGAGCGAGCAGGATCGAAATCCACGAAACCCCACGTCTTGAATCACAGCGGACACTGAGAACACGGAGCTACACGGCGCAAACCTTACGTCTGGTCTTGCTCCGTTTTTCCGCTGTGTTCTTGGTGCCCTCTGTGGTTCAGGAGTGGGGTTTCCTTTTACCCGGACCCTGCGTGGCCGAACGGTGCTCAGCGGTTGTTGAACCGTCCCAGCAGCCCGGCGCCCGTCTCGGACAAGGCAAACGTCATCATCGCGCCCATTGCTGCCACAGCCAGCAGCAAGAGATAGAGCCCCATCAGTTGCAGATAGGGCTCGCGCTGGTTCCATTCGCGCGCCACGCCCAGCAGGGCCGCAAACACCCAGCTTGTCATCGACACGGCGCCCAGCGCGGCCACGGTCAGCCGTTCCTGAAGTGGCAGGCCGGTCAGTGGCAGGCGCACGCTGATCAGCGGAAATGCCACGCGATGCAGCAGATAGCCGTTGACGCTGAGCAGGGCCACCACGCTGACCTTGGCCCACAGTTTGGGGTTGGCCAGGTAGGCGGTGCCATGTTCGCTGTAACCCAGCACCACCAGCATCAACCCGGTGCCCCACAGCAGGACCAGCAACTGCGTGACGCGGTGCGTGGTATGGCCGAGATAACGCCGCCGCGATTCATCCAGCGCCCGGTGGCGCCAGTTCCACAGACGGTGATCGGCCTTGAGTATCGTGACCAATGCAAAACAGGCGGCGAGCAGGTGCGAGAACCTGATCCCCAGTTTGAGCAGCTCCATTCCTCGACTCCATCCATACGCCTGCTTTAGCGCAGGCGCTTTATTTGTGTGAGGGGATCATAGTGGGCGAAACAGACAGGCGTGTATCCGCCCGGCGTGCCGTTTCCACCGTTCTGCCGGCTGCAATGCATTGCACGTGAAGCGGGGTGGGATCAGTTTTCCCGCGTATGCCGGGGCAGCGTCGGCAACGGTGCGCCATCCAGCGCGGTGGCGGCGATGGCCGCGATGGCGGGAGCCAGCGCCAGGTTCTGCGCGGCTACCCAGCCGTCGTCGTAATAGGAGTGCCCATAGCGCTCGCCGCTGTCGCAGAGCAGGGTGACGATGCTGCCGACTTCGCCGTGTTGCCGCATCTCGTGCGCCAGCGCCAGCACGCCGACCAGATTGCAGCCGGTGGAGCCACCCACCCGCCGCCCCAGGTGCTCCGCCAGCCAGCGTGTCGCGGCGATGCTGAGCACATCGGGCACCTTGATCATTGTGTCGATCACCTGCGGGATGAACGACGGTTCCACCCGGGGGCGGCCGATGCCTTCGATGCGCGAGCCGCAGGCCAGCGTCAACGTGGCGTCGTTCTGCACATAGCTGTCATAGAACACCGAATGGTCGGGATCGACGCAGGCGACGCGCGTGGCATGGCGGCGATAGCGCACGTAGCGGCCCAGCGTGGCGCTGGTACCGCCGGTGCCGGCGCTGGCGACCAGCCAGCGCGGCTGGGGATGTCGCTCCAGCGCCATCTGGCCGAAGATCGACTCCGCGATGTTGTTGTTGGCACGCCAGTCGGTGGCGCGTTCGGCGTAGGTGAACTGATCCATGAAATGGCCGCCCAGCGCATCGGCCAACCGTGTCGATTCTGCATGCAGTTGCGTCGGGTCGTCCACCAGATGGCAGCGGCCGCCCTGAAACTCGATGGCGGCGATCTTCTCCGGGCTGGTCCCGGCGGGCATCACCGCGACGAAAGGCAGGCCCAGCAGTCGCGCGAAATAGGCTTCCGAGATGGCGGTGGAACCGCTGGACGCTTCCACCACGGTGCTGTGCCGGTGCAGCCAGCCATTGGCCAGCGCATAGAGAAACAACGAGCGCGCCAACCGGTGTTTCAGACTGCCGGTCGGATGGCTGGACTCATCCTTGAGATAGATATCGATTCCCGGCAGACCCGGCAACGGCAAGGGAATCAGATGCGTATCGGCCGACCGGTTGTAGTCGGCTTCGATGATGCGGATGGCTTCGTTGTTCCATTGGCGGGCGGACGACATGGCGGCATTCCGGAGCGGGATGCCACAGCTTGGCAGCCAGGGTACGCCGCGCCAAGACGCAGTGCCCGGTCAGGCCAACCGGAACAATCCGCCGAGGTGATACCACGCATCGAACGCAGCGAGGCTCCCTCGCGGCGACGAGGGCGGGGGAAGTCGGAATAAAGCAGGATGGGCCGTTGCCGGCATTCCCCATCGTGACGCGCCCGGCTTTGTCGGGAACTGGCAGTGGGTACGCATGCCATTGAGGAAGCCATTTTGACCAAGCCCTCCGCCGAGGTCGTACCACGGCATCGAGCACAGCGAGGCCCCCTCGCGGCGGCGAGGGCGGGGGGAGTCGGAACAAAGCAGGAAGGGCCGTTACCGGCATTCCCCGTCGTGACGCGCCCGGCTTTGCCGGGAGCTGGCAGCGGGTGTGCACGCCATTGAGGAAGCCATTGCAACCATGCCCTCTGCCAAAGTGGTACCACGGCATCGAGCGCTGCGAGGCTCCCTCGCGGCGGCGAGGGCGGGGGGGTTGGAACAAAGCAGGAAGGGCCGTTGCCGGCATTCCCCGTCGTGACGCACCCGGCCTTGTCGGGAGTTGGCAGTGGGTACGCATGCCATTGAGGAAGCCATTTTGACTAAGCCCTCCGCCGAAGTCGTACCACGGCATCGAGCACAGCGAGGCTCCCTCGCGGCGGCGAGGGCGGGGGGAGTCGGAACAAAGCAGGAAGGGCCGTTACCGGCACGCATCCGTTGTGACGCGCCCGGCTTTGCCGGGGGCCTGCCTGTGGTGTGCACGCCACTGGGAAAACCATCGTAACCAGGCCCTAGAACAGTGCCCCTTGCTCGCCATCGCCCACCTTCACCTCCGCATCCACCGCGCCATCGGCGAAGCGCAGCCGCAACGCATCGCCCGCGCGCAATTGCGCGGCCTGGGTCACGACGTCGCCGCGCGGGCGTTCGACCAGCGCATAGCCGCGCGCCAGCACGGCCTCGGGGTTGAGCGCGCCGAGGCGGGCGTCCAGTTGTGCCAGCCGGGCGCGTTGGCGCTCGCCGGTTTGCCGCAGACTGGTGGCCAGCCGGGCGCCCAGCGCATCCAGCCGCGCGCGTTCGGTGGGCAGGTCGGGGCGGACATAGGCCAGTTTCAGCCGCAGTCGCGACAGGCTGTCCTGCTTGCGCGTCAGGCGCCGCGTCCGGTGTTCCAGCAGGCGGCGTCCCAGCATCGCAACGCGTTCGCGCTGCATTGCCAGCCGTTCGCCGGGGTGGCGCAGGCGACGTGCCAAGGTATCCAGGCGTTGCATGCGCAGTTGCAACGCGCGGGTCAGGTCGCGTTGCAGCCGATGCGCCAGCGCATCGATGCGGTTACGCCATTCGGCCCGGTTCGGGCTGGCCAGCTCGGCGGCAGCCGTGGGCGTGGGCGCGCGCACGTCGGCTACGAAGTCGGCAATGGTGAAGTCGGTTTCGTGGCCCACGCCGGCCACCACCGGGATCGGGCAGGCGGCAATGGCGCGCGCGACGATTTCTTCGTTGAACGACCACAGGTCTTCCAGGCTGCCGCCGCCGCGACAGACCAGCAGCGTATCCACTTCGCCCCGTTCGCCGGCCAGCCGGATGGCGGCGGCGATCTCCGCGGCGGCGGCGGCACCCTGCACCGCCGTTGGATAGATCATCACCGGCAACCCCGGCATGCGGCGCGCCAGCGTGGTGAGTACGTCGCGCAGTGCCGCGGCCTTGGGCGACGTAACGATGCCCAGCGCGCGTGGAAAAGCGGGCAGGGGGCGCTTGCGCGCCGGATCGAACAGGCCTTCGCCGGCCAGCTTTTTCTTCAGGGCCTCGAACGCCTCGAACAGCCCACCCAGCCCGGCGGGGCGCATCGCTTCCACCGTCAGCTGGAAATCGCCGCGTGCTTCATACAGCGTGATCACCACTCGCGCTTCCACCAGCAGGCCTTCACGCGGCTCGAAGTCGATCAGCGCCGCACGGTTGCGGAACATCACGCAACGTACCTGGGCATTGGCGTCCTTCAAACTGAAATAGCAGTGTCCGGAGCCGTAGCGTTTGAAGTTGGAAATCTCGCCCGTCACCCACATCACCGGAAAACTGCTTTCGAGCAGATCGCGGACTTGCCGATTCAGCTCCGTGATGCTGACGGGGGTGTGTGAAACGCTTGACAATTTGGTGAACATTGTTTGAACGGGCCGATTAATCCACAAAATCCAGCAATGGCGGGCATTACCGGGTGAAACCATGGATGTAGTTGATGTAGTTTCTATAACACTTTGAATTTTAACGATTGTTTTGGTTGCTCAAAATCGCGTCAATCCGTAACAAACCCAATGATTCCGTGCATTTGCCCCGCATCGCGGCAGTTTGTGCACAAAGTTATCCACAGTGAATGTGGGTAAGCCCGGTAAGCGGCGGCCCCATTGGGATTGCGCGTATCTTAAGCTTGGTGCACGGTGACAACCATTCGTTGCCGTACTACATCCCCAGCCCTGCCGCAGAGCAGGCCGGCTGACAAAACGGCGGCCCAATGGCGAGCCCTGGGTGGGGAACGGCCTTCCCGGCTTCGGGCAATCGGGCTAAAGTTACGCGGTTTTATCTATCCGAACACACCCGAGGAAATTCCTGCAATGCTCTCGATCATCGAAGCCGCTGGCTGGCCCATCTGGCTGATCATCGCTGCCTCCGTGGCTGTCGTGACCATCATCTTCGAGCGACTGTTGAGCCTGCGGCGCTCTCTGGTCCTGCCCGAAGGCCTGTTGGCACATGCGGTCAAGGACTACCGCGCCCATGGCGTCACCCCTGACATGCTGTCTCGCCTGGCCGCCTCCTCACCGCTGGGCCGCGTGCTGGCCGCCGGACTGAAGAACGTCAAGAGCAGCCGCGATATCATGAAGGAATCGATCGAGGAAGTGGGCGGTGCGGTGGCGCACGATCTGGAGCGCTACATTCCCACGCTCGGCACGCTGGCATCGGTGACGCCGCTGCTCGGTCTCTTTGGCACCGTGATCGGCATGATCGAGATCTTCGGCGCGCAGTCGCCCACCGGTGCGGCCAACCCGGCCGCCCTGGCGCACGGGATTTCGGTGGCGCTGTACAACACCGCGTTCGGCATCATCGTTGCCGTTCCCGCACTGATGTTCTATCGCTACTTCCGCAGCCGCGTGGATGGTTTCCTGGTGGAGATGGAACAGCAGGCGGTGAAGCTGGTGGAAGTGGTCCACGGCGAGCGTCAGTAAAGGATTCCAGATGAAATTCCGCCGCAATCGCCGCCGTGAGGAGCCGGAGATCAACTTCGTGCCGTTGATCGACGTGCTGCTGGTGATCCTGATCTTCCTGATGGCGACCACCACCTATTCGCGCTTTGCCGAGCTGAAGGTCAACCTGCCTACCGCCGATGCGGAAAAGGTGGTCGAGCAACCGCAGAGCATCAACATCGGCATCTCGGCCAATGGCCAGTACAGCGTCGACAGCCAGATCGTCGGGTTTACCGATCCGGTGGCCTTCGCCGCGCAATTGCGCCGCGTGGGCGGGGACCGCAAGGACCCGATGATCGTCATCAACGCCGATGCCCAGGCCACGCATCAGGCCGTGGTGAACGTGATGGAGGCCGCCCGCCTTGCCGGATACGGCCGGCTGACCTTCGCCACGCAGAATCCCATCAAGTAATGGGCGATCCACGTTGACCAACAACGGGGCGGCAACGCCCCGTTGTCGTTGGCGGCCACGGTCGCCAGCCTGCGTGTCGCCTGCGATACTGCCGCCATGAGTTTTCCAGACCGTCTCTGGTACACCCCCCACCATCCGCTTTCGCTACTGTTGCGCCCGCTGTCCTGGCTGTTCGGCGCCGTGGCGGCACGGCGGCGCGCGCGGTATCTGCGCGGCACCGTGGCCCGCGTCCGGCTGCCCGTGCCGGTGGTGGTCATCGGCAATATCAGCGTCGGCGGCACGGGCAAGACGCCGTTGACCATCTGGCTGGCGCGCGCGCTGGCGGCGCGCGGCTGGCGGCCGGGCATCGTCTCGCGCGGCTACGGTGGTGCGGCGGTGGCGCCACAGGCGGTGAGTCCCGACAGCAACCCTGCGCTGGTTGGTGACGAACCTCTGCTGCTGGCGCGCGCTACCGGTGTGCCGGTCTTCGTCTGTCGGCACCGCGCCGAAGCGGGCCGGGCGCTGCTGGCGGCGTACCCCGAGGTGAACGTGATTCTGTGCGACGACGGCCTGCAACACCTGGCGCTGGCGCGTGACCTAGAGCTATGCGTGATCGATGGTGCGCGCGGCGTGGGCAATGGCGCGCTGCTGCCGGCCGGGCCGTTGCGCGAACCCGTGTCGCGGCTGGCGGAGATGGATGCGCTGGTCGTCAATGGCGAGACCGCCCTGGCGCTGCCCGCGGGCGTGCCGGCCTTCGCCATGCAATTGATTCCCGGTCATTTCCATCGACTGGACGACCCCGGGCGCACGCGCACGGCGACGGATTTCATTACGCCGCCGAGCGCCGTGTGCGGTATTGGCAATCCGGCGCGTTTCTTTACCACGCTGACCGCGCTGGGCCTCGTGTTCCAGCCCCGCCCGTTTGCCGACCATCACCCTTTCACGCTGGTCGACCTGCCACTGGGCGAAGTGGTGGTGACCGCGAAGGACGCCGTCAAGTTGGCGGCGCTGCCCGGATTGGGCGATGCCGGTGCTAGAATCTGGGTCCTTCCCGTCGCCGCCGAGCTATCCCCCGACCTCGCGGCCTGGGTGACGCAACAGCTCGAATCCAGAGAGAAACCCCATGGACCCCAAACTGCTTGAAATCCTGGTCTGCCCGGTCTGCAAAGGGCCGCTTGTCTATGACAAGGCCAAGCAGGAACTGATCAGCAAGGCCGAACGGCTGGCCTACCCGATCCGCGACGGCATCCCCGTCATGCTGGAAAGCGAAGCGCGGGTGCTCGGGCCCGACGAGGACGTGCCCGGCTGAGCCGCTGCCTGCCGCGCCCCCTTCGGGGTGTTCCGCCGTTCGCGCCAGATTCCGCTTTGCCAGCGCGCCAGCCCTGCGCGCTGCCCACCCCGCCACGTACCGCACGAGGTTGCCGATGAGCTTTACCGTGATCGTCCCCGCCCGGTTGAAATCCACCCGCCTGCCGGACAAACCGCTGGCCGACATTGCCGGCCAGCCCATGGTGGTCCGCGTGGTGGAGCGGGCGCTGCAATCGAATGCCGAGCGCGTCTGCGTCGCCACCGACGACATGCGCATCCAGGATGCGGTGGCGCTGGCCGGCTATGCCAGCATCCTTACCGCGCCGGATCATCCGTCCGGCACGGATCGCCTGGCCGAAGCCGTGGACCGGCTGGGCCTGCCCGATGACGCGGTGGTGGTGAACGTGCAGGGCGACGAGCCGCTGATCGATCCCGCACTGATCGATGCGGTGGCCGGCGTGCTACAAGCGCATCCCGAATGGGCGATGGCGACGGCGGCTCACCGGATCGACGACCCGCAGGATTTCCGCAACCCGAACGTGGTGAAGGTGATTTGCGACGCGACGGGGCGCGCACTGTACTTCAGCCGGGCACCCATTCCGTGGGATCGCGATGGCTTTGCCAGCGCCGAAACACCTGCCCTGCCGCGCGATGGCGCACTGCGCCACATCGGGCTTTATGCCTACCGCGCGGGCTTTTTGCGCACCTACCGCACGCTGGCGCCGAGCGCGCTGGAGGCGGTCGAAGCGCTGGAACAGCTCCGCGTGCTGTGGCATGGTTACGCCATCGGAGTGCATGTTGCAGCGCACGCACCGGCTCCCGGCGTCGATACGCCGGCCGATCTGGATCGCGTGCGACAGCTCTTTGAAACGATTTCCAACAACCAGAACCAGGGATAACACGAATGCGACTGATACTGCTGGGCGCGCCAGGCGCGGGCAAGGGAACGCAGGCCAACTTCATCAAAGAGAAGTTCGGCATTCCGCAGATTTCCACCGGTGACATGCTGCGTGCCGCGGTCAAGGCGGGTACCCCGCTGGGCCTGGAAGCCAAGGCGATCATGGATGCGGGCGGCCTCGTGCGCGACGACATCATCATCGGTCTGGTCAAGGAACGCATCGCCCAGCCGGACGCCGCCAACGGTTTCCTGTTCGATGGCTTCCCCCGTACCATTCCCCAGGCCGAGGCCATGGTCGCCGCCGGCGTGGACATCGACTTTGTGGTCGAGATCGACGTGCCGGATGCCGCCATCGTCGAACGCATGGCCGGCCGCCGCGTGCACATGGCTTCGGGCCGTACCTACCATGTCAAGTTCAACCCGCCCAAGGTGGAAGGCCGCGACGACGTCACTGGCGAAGAACTGATCCAGCGCGACGATGATCGCGAGGACACCGTGCTCAAGCGCCTCCAGGTCTATCACGAGCAGACCGCCGTGTTGGTGGGCTTTTACGGCAAGATGGCCGCTTCCGGCGACGCCAAGGCGCCGCGCTACGTGAAGGTGAACGGCACGCAAGCGGTGGAGAAAGTGCGCGACGACGTATTCGCCGCCCTGGGCGCCTGATTCTTCCAGCAGCCTGCCAGTGCCCCGCCAGGCGGGGCACTGGCGTTTTCGCCACCCGCGCGGTGGCCCAGATTTCCCGGTGCACGCCATGCCCACACAACTGTCCGTCAATCTCAACAAGATCGCCCTGATCCGCAATTCGCGCGGGCGCGATTACCCCAGCGTCACCCATTTCGCCGAACTGGCGTTGGGCCATGGCGCGCACGGCGTGACCATCCATCCGCGTCCCGACCAGCGCCACGCGCGCTATGCCGATGTGGATGCGCTCAAGGCGGTGGTCGCGGCGCACCCGGGCAGGGAACTCAACATCGAGGGCTATCCGGACGCGCGCTTCCTCGACGTGGTGCTGGCCGCCTGTCCCACGCAATGCACGCTGGTGCCCGACGAACCGGGCCAACTGACGTCCGACCACGGCTGGGACATCCTGCGACACGGCGAGCGCCTAGCGCAGATCGTGGCGCAGCTGAAAGGCGCCGGCATCCGCGTGAGCCTGTTCGTCGATCCCGATCCTGTGCAGATCGCCGCCACGCCCGCCACCGGTGCCGACCGCGTCGAGCTTTACACCGAAAGCTATGCGCATGCCTATGCCGAAGGCCGGTGGCTGGAAGAATGGGAACGCTTCGCCGTCGCGGCGCGCGTGGCGCGCGAGCTGGGCCTGGGGTTGAATGCCGGCCACGACCTCAACCTGGATAACCTGGGTAACTTCCTGCGGATTCCCGGCATCGACGAAGTGTCGATTGGCCACGCACTGACGGTCGAAGCGCTGGAGCAGGGTTTCGCCGCAACCATCCAGCGTTACGTCGCGATCATGCAGGCGGTTGGCGGGGAGTAGTGCGCAGGGGGGCTGCCTCTCCAGATCGTGAGCCGGCAAGCTGCAACGAAACGCCGGGTCGGAGACGGATCGCCCCGCATGGTCAGCGAGCCTGCGCCGTGCCGGCGATGGCTTCTATTGCACTGATCACGGTCTGGGGCTGATCGCGCTGGATGTAATGACCCGCCGCCGCCACGGCCTCGACGCGCCGGGCGCCGGTCAGAGCCAGCCAATCCTGTTCTTCCCGATGCACCATCGCTTCATAAGCCCCTTGTTCCATCAGGTCGTACCGCGTGCGGGCGAGCACGCGGGTGGGAATGCCGAGGGCGGGTGTTCGCGCGATCCGGTCCAGACATTGATCCTGCGCATCGAACTCCTGGCGCATGGCCGGGGAGAACACGGTGGTGCGCATGCCTTTCAGCAGCGACGCCAGCGCGGGTACTTCGGCTTGCAGGTGTCGCCAATGATCGGGATGGGTCGCATCGACCAGTACCAGCCCCGCGACCTCATCCGGGTACAGGCGGGCGAACACGTATTGATAAAGGCCCCCCAGCGAGTGGCCGACCAGCACATAGGGTGGCCGCGCGCCGGACGCCTGTAGCAGCGCGTGCAACTCGTCCGCGATGGCGCAGGCATCGCGCGAGGATGAGGCGGTGCCGCTGGCGCCGTAGCCCGGGCGATCGTAGGCGAATACCGTGTACCTGGCCGCCAGGATGGGCAGGATGCCGGCCCAGGGTGCGCGATCGTCGCCCAGCCCGGATTGCAGGACCACGGTGGGCGCGCCATTGTCCAGCAGGGTGTACGACAACGTGCTGTCGGCGATCTGCCGGGTGCCCGTGGCGGGAACGGACGCGCAGCCAGCGAGGGACAGGCCGGCGAGCAGGAGCGGGGCAACGAGGCGGCGCAAGGTCATTCGAATGATCCGTACAGGCTGGCGTGGCCAGCGGCGATGCAGTATCGCCAACGGAGATGACATTGCAATCGCGGGTGTGACGGTGCCGACACGCAGACCAAAAAAAGGGCGCGCCGCTCGGACGCGCCCCTTGGCTCCGACTGATCGATCCCTGTACGGCATTGACCGGTGTTCGATGGCCGTCCCCGACCGGTATAACCGTGGCTCAGGGCATGGGTTTACGCATGCCCCGACCGGAACGCCTACTCGCCCAGGTAGTAATGGCGGATCGGCTTGAGGTTCTCGTCCAGTTCGTACACCAGTGGCAGGCCATTGGGGAGTTCGAACTTGACGATGGCGTCGTTCGACACGTCGTCCAGGTACTTGACCAGCGCGCGCAGCGAGTTGTTGTGCGCGGAAATCACCACCCGCTTGCCCGCCTTGATCGCCGGGGCGATATCGCTGTGCCAGAACGGCAGTGCACGCGCCACGGTGTCCTCCAGGCATTCGGTCAGCGGGATTTCGGCCCGCGGCACGCCGGCGTAGCGTGGGTCGTCGTACGAGGCGCGGGGATCGTCCGGTTCCATTGCCGGCGGGCGGACATCGTAGCTGCGCCGCCACAGCAGCACTTGATCCGCGCCGTGCAGCGCGGCGGTCTCGGCCTTGTCCAGCCCGGCCAGCGCGCCATAGTGGCGCTCGTTCAGCCGCCAGGAGTTGATCACCGGAATCCACATCTGATCCATCTCATCCAGCGCCAGCCACAGCGTGCGGATGGCGCGCTTGAGCACCGAGGTGTAGGCAATGTCGAAGCGATACCCCGCGTCGCGCAGCAGTTGCCCGGCGCGCTTGGCCTCTTCGACGCCTTGTTCGGTCAGATCCACGTCCACCCAGCCGGTGAAGCGGTTTTCGAGATTCCACGCCGATTGGCCGTGGCGGATCAGGACGAGCTGGTACATGGCAGGCTCCTTGGGTTGGACGTTACAGCGTAGGATACGGCGCGGCGCTTGGCCGCCTCCCATCGATGCGGCGCTCAGCGGCCGGCGGCCACCATCGCGTTCTGCTTGTCGACGATCTTCTGTCTGATCAGCGGCAGCATGGCCAGCGCGGCCTTTTCGCCTTCCAGGATCGCGACATTGCGCTGGTCGAAGTCGGTCGGGCCGATCTTGCCCACGCGGGGACGGATCACCACGTCGGCGCGCGCCAGCTCCTGCTCGCCCAGCTTCTGGCCCATGATCATGATCGCCTGGTTGACGATGCCCAGCATGTTGGTCGGCGCGGTGCCGCTGGCCTTGGACGAGATATCCACGGCGATGACGAAATCGGCGCCCATCTGGCGCGCGGCGTCCGCCGGCACCGGGCTGACCACGCCGCCGTCCACATAGCGCTTGCCATTGATCAGTACCGGCTCGAACACGCCCGGAATGCTGGACGATGCGCGTACCGCCATGCCGGTGTTACCGCGCGAGAAGACGGTGCGCTTGCCGGTTTCCAGTTCGGTGGCGACGGCGGCGAACGGCTTGCCCAGTTTTTCCAGCGGGCGTTTCTTCACCAACTGGTTTACGTAGTCCTGGAGTTTCTGCCCGCGTACCAGGCCGCCGGAGAGCAGGCTGACGTCACGGATGCTGGCCTCGTCCAGGCCGAACGATTCTTCCTGCAAGGCGAATGCATCCATGCCACTGGCGTACAGCGCCCCGACCACGCTGCCCGCGCTGGTGCCGGCCACGTACTCCGGCTTGATGCCGTTGGCTTCCAGCATCTTGATCACGCCGATATGGGCGAAGCCCTTGGCCGCGCCGCCGCCCAGCGCCAGGCCGATCTTCACATGCGGCAATGCCTTGGGCGGTGGTGGCGTGGGCGTCGGTTGCACCGGGGGCACCTCGCTGGGCGTGGTGCAGGCCGCCAGCAGCAGGGCGGCGAACAGCGGGGCGAGGCGGGGTAGCGAAAAGGTCATGCGTCATCCAGGGCAAGAACATGGGCGTGCGTATCGTCGCAGCGCCACTTGATATCGAAGGTATACAGCCGCACGCCGTAGACGCGGGCGGGGTCGTCGGCATAGGCCGGGCGTGGGTCCTGTGCCAGCACCTCGGCGATCAACGCGCCCAGGTGGGGATACGAGTCGGCCAGCGCCGTCAGCCGTGCCAGCGCTTCGGACGAAAACGAGACGTCCAGCGTCGGCGGCGTGCCATCGACAAAGCCGCCGCGCGCGTCCGGCACGCTTTCGACGAAGGGAACATAGGGCTTGATATCGACAATGGGCGTGCCGTCCACCAGATCCACACCCGCGAAGGTGAGCACCACACCGTCGCGGGTATCGACATCGACGAGTTCGACCAGCGACAGCCCCAATCCGTTCGGGCGGAACGGACTGCGGCTGGCGAACACGCCCACCCGCGTGTTACCGCCCAGGCGTGGCGGCCGCACGGTGGGATGCCAGGTGTCGGCGCTCTGGTGGAAGATGAAACTCAGCCAGACATGCGAAAACGCCGCCAGCCCCCGCACCGCTTCCGGGCGGTCATAGGGTGGCAACAGACGCAACACCCCCCGCGCATGCGGCGCCAGCCGAGGCTGACGCGGAATGCCGAATTTATCGGGGAACGGCGTGGCGAGATGGCCGAGGGGATCGAGACGGTAGGACACCGGCCGATTGTGCCGTGGCGGGACGGGGTTTGGAATAGGCAGGAGTTGGCAGGAAAACGGGAAGAGGGAAGAGGGAAGGGGCAAGTAAAAGGCAACGGCACCCGTGGCACTGCGGGTTTTGCCTTTCCCCCTTCCCGGTTTTCCACTTACAAATTGTGATACCAGATCACCCCGATCAGGATCGGCGCGACGATGGCGCAGATGAAGCGAAAGGCCGGCAGGATGGGGCCGGCGCCTTCGGCGGCGAGTTCGTCGCGCACACGCGGCCAGATCGCCCAGCCAACGAACAGCGCGGCCAGCAGGCCGCCCGCCGGCATCATGATGTTGGAGGCCACGTAATCCATCAGGTCGAACGGGCTCTTGCCGAACAGCGTCAGGTGCGACATCGGCCCGAAGGACAGCGCCGCGGGAATGCCAAGGATGAAACTGGTGATCGCTACCAGCAATGTCGCCGGATGGCGCTTCATGCGGAACTCGTCGATCAGGAACGACACGATGGGTTCCAGGATCGAGATCGATGAGGTCAGCGCGGCGAACAGCAGCAGCACGAAGAACGCCACCGCGAACCATTGTCCGGCCGGCATCTGGGCGAAGATCGCCGGCATGGTGATGAAGGTCAGGCCAGGGCCGGCGGCGGGATCGACATGGAAGGCGAACACGGCCGGCAGCACCATCAACCCGGCCAGCACGCAGGCCAGCGTCGCCAGTGTGGATACCCACAATGTGGCGCCGACCAGCTTGGTATCGCGCGAGACGTAAGAACCGTAGGCGATGATGATGCCGCCGCCGATCGACAGCGAGAAGAACGCCAGCCCCAGCGCATCGACCAGCATGGCACTGGTCAGCTTGGACCAGTCGGGCGTGATGAAATAGCGCACGCCTTCGATGGCGCCCGGCAGCGTCAGGGCGCGGCCAATCAATAGCAGCATCAGGAAGAACAGCGCCGGCATCAGCACCTTGCTCATGCGTTCGATGCCTTGCTGCACGCCGGCGAACACCACCGCCACGGTGATGCCGAGGAAGATCGCGGTATAGCTCAGTGCCTGCGTGGGGCTGGCGATGAAGGTCTCGAAGGCGGTGGCCAGTGCGGCGGTTTCGCTGGTGATGGCCTCGCCGGTGATCGAGCGCCAGATGTATGCCACGGTCCAGCCGCCCACCACGCAGTAGTAGCTGAGGATGATGAACACGCACAGCACCGACAGCCGCCCGGCCCAGGGCCACAGCGCCCCCTTGAGGTCGCGGTAGGCGGTGGTGGCGGAGCGGTTGGCGGTACGGCCGATCACCATTTCCGCCAGCAGCAGCGCAATGCCCAGTGTGAACACGCAGACCAGATAGGCGATCAGGAAGGCGCCGCCGCCGTTCTTGCCCGCCACGTAGGGAAACTTCCAGATCGCACCCAGCCCAACCGCCGATCCGGCCGCAGCCAGGATGAAGCCGAGCTTGGAGCCCCAGTTGGCGCGTGCATTGTCTTCGGCCATGAGCGGATACCCTGTTTTTGTTGGACCTGTGGATTGTCCAGCGTGGCACGCACATGCCAATTGGAGAAACCCCCAGCGGCATGAATGGCGTGAAATTGACGCGCACCAAGGCATGAGGCGTGGGACGAGGGGCGAAAAAAAAGCAGGCCCTGGGGCCTGCATAACAAGGATGCTCTGGTCAGCAGTCCGTGATCGGTGGTCGCGGCCGTGACCGCGAACGGAAAATCAGCGCGCGCCGCCGAGCAGGGCGGTCAACTGGTCGTAGCGGCGGTACAGCACTTTCTCGCGCGTCTGGCGCTGGCTGGCGTCCAGCTCGGGCATCAGCGCCAGGCGGAACAGCGCGTCGTAGAGTTGCAGGTCGGTCACTTCGCGCAATTGCCGGTTGGTCGCCGGGAGGAAGCCGTCGAGCTGGTCGGCCCAGTACAGCTTTTCCTTGGCGCGCGTAGCCTGCGGCCCGGTGCGGCCATAGTCGAGGAAGAACGCCACAATGCGTGAACGGGTGGCCGCGGACAGGTCGCGCCGGATCACCAGTGGGTCGTAGGAGAATGGCGGCGATTGCCACAACACACGCAGTTGCTGGTAGTCGCGGGGGTACTTTTCGGCCAGCTTGGGCAGGTCGTCGCTGTTGCTGACCGCCACGTCCACGCGACGATCGACCAGCGCGCGGAAATTGTCTTCGGCGTTGCCGACGGTGACCGAGCGGAAAAAGCGCTCGGGCAATACATTGTTGCGCACGAAGGCATGGTATTGCGGGATCAGGTAGCCGGCGGTGGAGCCCGGATTGCCGCTGGCGTAGCGCCATTGCTGGCGCTGGCTGAGCAGGGCGTCCAACGACGGCGGGCCGTCGCGGCGCACCAGCAGCAGCGAGCGGTATTCGGTAAGCCGCCCGGTCAGTGCCAGCCGAGCGAAGATGTCGCCCTTGCCGCCTTCCACGGCGGACAGCGCCAGCTTGCTACTGCCGCGCAGCACGTCGATCTCGCCACGCTGGAAGCTGGCCAGCAGTTCCGCCTCATCCTTGGTGGCGACGACGCGCACCGGCTGGTTCAGCGCCTGCCCCAGGTCGTCGGCGATCGGTTGCCAGTCCAGGCGCGTTTCCTCGACACCACGGTTGGCGACCAGGCCAAGCACGATTTCGGCGTGCGCGGACAACATGGAAAACAGCAGGAAAGCGGTGAATGCAATGCGAGGCATGGCAGGGGTGTAAGTCACGAAAAGCCGGCAGCTTAGGCCGGCCGTGTGACAGTGGCATGACTTGTCGTCGCCACGTGCGCCTGCAACGGATTACGCGCCCCGCTGGCGAATCGACCCGCACCCCGTGGTGGCAGGCCGATTCGCCCGGCCGGTCATTCGGCGGCGGACAGCGGGATGCCCAGTGCCTCGACCAGCGGGCCGCTCACGAAATCGGCCAGTTCATTCAAGCGCTTCTGCGCATAGCGGCGTTCGCCATCGGCGCTGCTCAGATCGTCCGGCAGGCCGCTCACGGCGATGCGGGCATTGGCCAGACGCAACTTCAGGTCGTCGATGACCGCATCCTTGCCACGGGTGGCCAGGAAGTCGTCGAAGCCGGCACCGCCGCCGGCGCCCAGCAGCACCCGTTCCACTGTTTCCAGGCCGGATTCCAGGCTGCGCTTGCTCACGCCGGCGCGCCAGTCGGGGAAATCGCTACGCACGGGTGTCGCGGTCTGCTGTGCCAGCTTCCAGCCCGCCAGCTCACGAACCCCCGCGACCACGCGGGTCAGCGATTCGGACAGGAAGGGGCGCGGATAGGACGGATCGTAGTTCAGGCCACGGCGCAGGCCCTGCCATTCGTAGACCAGTTCCTGGGCACGGCGCGCCAGCCCGGCTGATATCCACAGGCCATAGCGGCATGCGGTGTCGATTTTCTTGGCGGCCAGCGGCGCCTGTTGCGGCGTGGTGTCGCCAAACAGGATGTACTCCAGCGCCGGCAGGCCCTGCTTCAGTTCGCGCGATGCTGCCAGCGCCTGCATGCTGGTCGGGTCCGTCGGCGTATCGCGCGCGATCTTGGCCACGGTCTTCACGTCGAAAGGCCACGGGTCGAACTGGCTGACCAGTGCATCGACGCGGCTGGGGCCCATGCGTACAGCGTCGATCCGGCGCCACGCCTGATCGGCGGCGATCCAGGCCTCGCGCGCGGCAGCCAGCGTGGTGGGATTGGGCGCTTCGCACAGGGCGGAAAGACGACCAGTGAGCCGGCCGGTATGTTCCAGCAGCGAAACCTGCGCTGGCAGGTAGACCGTCTCCACCAGGCTGATCGCCAGTTGCGGCGGCGACAGGCGCGGCGTGGCCGGCGCAGCGGCGGCCGTCGGCGCGGGGACGGTATCGTTGGCGTGCGCCAGGGCGGCGCAAAGCAGCAGGGCGAGTGCCGCCGGCAGGGAACGGGTCATTTCTATCCTCCTTGTTGGGGCGGCCGGCCTATCGGCGAATTGCCGGGACCATGCCGACCGCCTGGCGCTCTGTGGGCGCGAGTCGGGCAATGGTAGAGCATCCCTCGCGTCCGGGACAGACGAACGGTCGGCCTCTGCGTGCCGGTGGTCGCCCCCGATGGCACGATCCGGGCTTGCTTTTTGAGGCCGCGCAAAAGAAACTCCGCTCGCGGCCGAGCGCCTGCGTGGCGCTGCACACGAATGGCAAGCCGGCGACCGTCGAGCCCCCCGATCCCGTCTTCGCCCGTGCGAAGCCCGGTTCGACCTTTTTCCTCGCGGCAATGCCCGCGATACGTTCCATCCAGAAGAGAACCCATCATGACTTTCTACTACCGTGCCGACGATGTGCCCGAACTCAAGGGCCTGTCCCGCTGGGAGCAACGCGTGCTGCTGCGCGGCACCTTCATCAAGGAACGCGCCGTTTCCACATTGGTTCTGCTGGCGGTGGTGATCGGTACCGTGCAATTCGGCCTGAATCCGTTGATCGAGCATCTGTCGCCGGGGCTGCGCAACAACACGTTGCCCTATGCCGTGGTGCTGCTGGCGTGGCTGTTCCTGCTGATGTGGGTACGCGATGTGGTGATGATGAACGTGCTGCGGCCCAAGATCTCCGCCAAGCGCGTAGAGCTGGAAAAAGCCAACGCCGCCGCTGCGGCAGCCGAAGCCGATGCGACGCCGGATAGCGAGCGCTAGCCTCGTCCTGGCGTTGCCGCTGCACGCAGCGACCATCGCGGTCGATGTCGGGCATTCGCTGGGCGCGCCGGGCGCCACCAGTGCCTATGGCGAACCGGAGTTCTTCTACAACCGGTCGCTGGCGCTGGAAGTGGCGCGCCAGTTGCGCGGTGCAGGCCACCTGGTGCTGCTGGTCGGCGCCGACGGCGAGGAAGCCGGCCTGCGCTCGCGGCCCGAAATGGCCGCCGTTGCGCACGCCGACCTGTTTGTCTCGATCCATCACGATTCGGCGCAGCAACGTTTTCTGCATCCGTGGACCGTGGATGGCGTGCAGCGCTGGTATACCGATTTTTCGGGCTATTCGCTGTTCGTCTCGCGGCAGAATCCGGCCTTTGCCGCCAGCGCGGCCTGTGCCCAGGCGATTTCGCGCCAGCTACGCCAGCGTGGCTTTCAGCGTACCTTGCACCACAGCGCCGAGATCGCGGGGGAGGGACGGCCGCGGTTCGACCGCGCGCTCGGTGTCTACGAGGCGGACTTCGCTGTGTTGCGCCATGCCAGCATGCCGGCGGTGCTATTCGAGGCCGGCGTCATCCTCAATCGCGACGACGCGGTGAGCCTGCGACGCCCGGCCACGCGCGCCAGGATGGCGGGCGCGGTGACGGCGGCGATGGGCGATTGCCTGGCGGCCCGCCCGCGCGAGTGATCGGCTGCCCACCCGGGCGGATGCGGGGCGCGGGCTGCACGGGGGTTTGGTGATAAGATTCCACGCTTTCACCGAACCTCTTACACGGCTCCCGACACCGCCATGCGTACCTCCCAACTCTATCTTTCCACCCTCAAGGAAGCGCCCTCCGAAGCCGAGCTGGTTTCGCACAAGCTGATGCTGCGCGCGGGCCTGATCAAGCGCCTGGGTTCCGGCCTCTATACCTGGATGCCACTGGGCATGCGTGTGTTGCGCAAGGTAGAGGCGGTGGTGCGCGACGAGATGAACCGCGCCGGTGCGCAGGAACTGCTGATGCCCACCATCCAGCCGGCCGAACTGTGGCAGGAGACCGGCCGCTGGGAGCTGTTCGGGCCGCAGATGCTGAAGATCAAGGATCGCCATCAGCGCGATTTCTGCTTCGGGCCGACACACGAGGAAGTGGTCACCGACATCGCGCGGCTGGAGCTGCGTTCCTACAAGCAGTTGCCGGTGAACTTCTACCAGGTGCAGGTGAAGTTCCGCGACGAGATCCGTCCCCGTTTCGGCGTGATGCGCGCGCGCGAGTTCGTGATGAAGGACGCCTATTCCTTCGATGCCACGTTCGAAGGCCTGCAAGCCAGCTACGACAAGATGTACCGCGCCTACAGCAATGTATTCGCGCGCCTGGGCCTGAAGTTCCGCGCGGTGGCGGCCGATACCGGCGCCATCGGCGGCTCGGGCAGCCATGAATTCCACGTGCTGGCCGATGCCGGCGAAGACCTGCTGGCCTATTGCCCCGATTCCGATTACGCCGCCAACGTGGAACTGGCCGAAGCGCTGGCGCCCACCGCGCCGCGTGCCCAGCCGGCCGAAGCCATGCGCGATGTGGAAACGCCCCGGCAGACCACGTGCGAACAGGTGGCCGAGCTGATGGGGATTCCGTTGCAACGCACGGTCAAGCTCATCGCCGTGATCGATGCCGGCGGCAAGCTGGTGATCGTGCTGTTGCGCGGCGACCATAGCCTGAATGAAGTGAAGCTGAGCAAGGTGGCCGGTATCGGCGAATTCCGCTTTGCCTCCGAAGAGGAAATCCGCGCGGCCTTCAATTGCCCGCCTGGCTTCCTTGGCCCGGTCGGCGCGCCGGATGGCACCCGCGTGATCGCCGATCGCACGGTGGCGGCAATGAGCGATTTCGTCTGTGGCGCCAACAAGCCCAAGTACCACATCGCCGGGGTGAACTGGGGACGCGATCTCGCCGAGCCGGAAACCGTGGCCGATGTGCGCAATGTGGTCGAGGGCGACCCCAGCCCCGACGGCAAGGGCACGCTGTCGCTGTGCCGAGGCATCGAGGTCGGCCACGTGTTCCAGTTGCGCACCAAGTATTCCGAGGCGATGAGCGCCACCTTCACCGATGTGGATGGCGCGCAGAAGCCGTTCGAGATGGGTTGCTACGGGATTGGCGTCTCGCGCATCGTCGGCGCGGCGATCGAGCAGAATTTCGACGAGCGTGGCATTGTGTTCCCGCAGGCGCTGGCGCCGTTTGCGCTGGCGTTGGTGGCGGTCGGGTACCACCGTTCGGATGCGGTGCGCGAAGCGGCCGACAAGCTCTACGCTGAACTGGGGGCCGCTGGCGTGGACGTGCTGCTGGACGACCGCAACGAGCGTCCGGGCTCGATGTTCGCCGACATGGAACTGATCGGCATTCCCCACCGGCTGACGATCGGTGACAAGGGTTTGGCCGAAGGTGTAGTTGAATATGCGGTACGCGCGTCGGGCGCGGTCAGCAAGGTGCCGCTGGCCGACGTGGTTCGCCACTGCCAGGATGTGCTGGCTGGCTGAATGTAAAAAGGGCGGCCATGCCCTGGCCGCCTGTGCCACTGGCGCCGGTGTGTTCTACTCGTCGAGTGCCTTGGTGGTGACGGGGGCCGGTGTTGCAACCGGTGCGGGCAGTGCCGATGCCTGGTAGGTCAGGATGGCCCTGCGGATATCCGCAGCCATGTTGCGGGTCCAGTTGATGTATTTGTTGTGGATCATGGTGGGCTGCCCCCCCATGGCTTCGCGGTAGTTGAAGTTCTCGCTGCCGGCATAGGTGATCGTGACGTTGCGGTCGGTATACGCGATATCCACCGCAACCCAGAATTTGGTACGGTCGATCTTGGCCTCGATATGGCCCGGCGCGGTCTGGCGGGTAATCCAGCCCCGGCCGGCAACGGCGGCGGGAATGAGCTTGGCGACGGCTTCGGCCGGAATCGGATCGAATTCGATCGGCGGCTGTTCCACCAGTGGCGTATCGGCGAACGCGGCGAGGGCCGACATGGCCATGAACAGACCGAGCAAGACTTTTTTCATAGGAAACGACGCGCTTTCTGTAAGAGAAACCGTCATTATCGTGGCATGGTTATGAAAGCACAACGGCTCTTCCTTTCAATGGTGCTCGCCTGTACGGCACTGGCCGCGCACGCCGGCGCGCAGCGCGAAGAGGCATTGTCCAGCTCCGTGCAATCGACCATGCAGCGCTCCATTGCCGATGGCGCACAGCCCCGGCTGGTATTTGCCGACCCCAGGGAAGGCGAGGCATGGCTGGCCGAGATGTCCGAGCGCCTGGCAAAGCGGATTCCCGACGAATTCATGCGTCGCAAGATTCTGGTGGCGGCCCACTACGAAGCCACCCGAGCGGGTCTCGATCCGCAGATGGTACTGGGGCTGATTCACGTGGAAAGTGGCTTCAACCGCTATGCGCTCAGCCCGGTGGGTGCGCGCGGGCTGATGCAGGTGATGCCGTTCTGGCAACGATTGATCGGCTCGCCCGGGCAAAGCCTGTTCGATATCCATACCAACCTGCGCTACGGCTGCACCATCCTGCGGCATTACCTGGATATCGAGAACGGCGACGTGTTCCGCGCGCTGGGGCGCTACAACGGCAGCCTGGGGCGGGCCGAGTATCCCAACCTGGTGTATGGCGCGTGGAAGAACCGCTACGCTTGGGATGCCAAGGCCGCTACCCAGCAGGTGGCGCAGCGGTGACCTTGCCCACGCCGGGCAGCCTGTTCGTCGGGCTGATGCTCAATGCGCTGGGCATGGCCTATTTCTGGTTCGGCCGGCGCCAGCGCCATCTCGTATCGCTGCTCAGCGGTATCGGGTTGATGGTGTTGCCTTATGTGGTCTCGGGCGCGGCCTGGAGCCTGGGCCTAGGAGCGGTGCTGCTGGGCTTGCCGTTCTTCGTCGATTTCTGAGCCGCACCGCGCGTTCGCGACCTGCCGCAAAATCCCTGCTTATTGTTCATCGTTCGCCCGCGTTCTTGAGCGCGTGCCGGATCATGGTGCGCAGGCTGACGTGCTGGGTGGCGGTGTTGACGGCGATCCAGCGCAGCACGGCCCAGTTGCGGGTCCAGGCGAATTGATGGGGTTCCAGTAGCTGGGCATCGGGCAGGGTCTCCACGAGGCGGAGCAACGCTGCCATGGCAGCGTCCAGGCGCAGCCGCAGCGTGTGCCACGGGCAACTTGCCGCGCGGTCGACGATGGCCCGGTTCAGTTGCGGTGTTTGTTGCCAGGAATAGCCCGGTGCCGGTGTCGCCGGGTTTTCGCCACGCAGACCGGCCTCGATCCAGGCCAGCGTCATCTCCGCCCAGCCGGTGCGCACTGCCAGCGTGTCGTGGATCGTCCAGTCATCGACGCAGGACAGGGTGCTCAGCCCGGCGTGTTCCACCCGATCCAGTTCCGCATTCAGCCGCCGATGGCCATCGGTCATGGCATCGCGCAGTTCGGCGCGGGTGCGTGGGATGGGCATGCGGCGGAGTCAGCCCGGCAGGCTATCCACCTGACGCAGCCGGATATAGCCGTGTTCCAGCGCGACCCAGCCCTGTTCCACCCAGGCGTTTAGTTGCTTGTTTACCGATTCGCGGCTGGCGCCGACCAGGTTGGCCAGTTCCTGCTGCGTCAGTTTCAGGTCGATCAGGATACTGCCGTCGGCCTCGGTGGAACCATGGGCGTCGCCAAGCTGGCGCAGCATCTTGCCCAGGCGCTCGGGCAGGTTGAGGAACAGGATGTCCTGCAGCAGATTGTCCGCCGCGCGCAGGCGCTCGCAGAGGGCGGCAATCAGCTGGCGCATCACCTTGGGGTGCGATTCCAGATAGCCCATCACCGCGTCGCGGTGCAGCACCAGCAGTTCACACGACTCCAGCGCTTCGACGCTGGCGCTGCGTACGCCGCCGTCGAGCATCGCGATCTCGCCGAATACTTCGCCCGCTTCCAGGATGCACAGCGTGGCCTCGCGGCCATCCTCGGTATGGCGCGATACTTTCAGCCGGCCGCGCAGCACGGCATACATCTCGTCGCCGGCCGTGCCCTGCTGGACCACGGTCTGCTTGGCACGCGTCTCGCGCAACTCGGCATGCAGGGCAAGTTCTTCGAGTTCCTGTTCGCTGAGTTCGCAAAACAATGTGCTGCCGGACAGCAGGCGGGCCTTGTTCATGGGGTGTCCTTCAGGGCTCTGGATGGTTGCGGGCGCGAGCGAATTCTACGCTCCTTGCCGTGGGTGGCGTATGCCAGGGGTGTCATTCGGCGAAGCCGGCCCAGATGGGCGTGTGGTCGGACGGCCGCTCATGGCGGCGTGGCTCCACGTCGATGGCGCATCCGGTCAGCGCGGGTGCCAGCGC
This sequence comes from Chitiniphilus eburneus, assembly GCF_005048205.1. GTDB lineage: Bacteria > Pseudomonadota > Gammaproteobacteria > Burkholderiales > Chitinibacteraceae > Chitiniphilus > Chitiniphilus eburneus. The sequence goes on along the minus strand of NZ_SUMF01000004.1, from coordinate 44,143 downwards.
GGGCGAGATCAGCAGGTGATCGATGCGCAGGCCGGCGTTGCGCTTGAAGCCAAACAGGCGGTAGTCCCACCAGGTGAACGATTTTTCCGCCTGCTCGAAGGCGCGGAAGGCATCGACGAAGCCCAGCGACAACAGATCGGCGAACGCCTCGCGCTCGGCGGGCGACACCAGCACCTGGCCCACCCATTTCTTCGGGTCGTGTACGTCACGGTCCTCGGGGGCGATGTTGTAGTCGCCGGCCAGGATCAGGCGCGGGTGGGCGATCAGTTCCTCGGTCAGCCAGGTGGTCAGCGCCTTCAGCCATGACAGCTTGTACGGGTACTTGTCGGAATCCAGCGCCTGGCCATTGGGCATGTAGGCGCAGATGAAGCGCACGCCATTGACCGTCGCCGCGATCACGCGCTTCTGCTCATCGACGTAGCCGGGGATATTGATGGTGACTTCTTCAAGCGGCGCACGGGCGACGATGGCGACGCCGTTGTAGGTCTTCTGCCCGGCGAACACTACGTGATAACCGGCGTCCTCGAAGGCCGCGCGCGGGAAATTGTGGTCTTCCAGCTTGGTTTCCTGGATGGCCAGCGCGGTCATCCCGGGGTGCGTGGCCAGCCAGTCCAGCACTTGTGGCAGGCGAACCTTGAGGCTGTTGACGTTCCAGGTGGCGAATTGCATTGAAACCCCTCGCACAATCGTTAAGAAAAAGGCGCGCCGCAATCGACGCGCCCTCGGTATTCGTGCACCCCGCCTCAGCGCGGCGCGGCGGGTGCCGCGTCCAGTGGATACCCTGCCAGCTTCAATGCGTTGCTCCAGGTATCGCGCTGCCAGCCCTTGAAGAACTGCCCATCCAGTTCCAGTACCGGTGGCGCCAGATTCTCGACACCAGCCCGATTCACCATGTCTTCGACGCGTGCACCACCCTCATCGGTGGACACCACTTCGTACGGCACCTTGTTGGCGTCGAGGAAGGCGCGTGCTTCGTCGCATGGTACGCATTGCGGGAACACGTAGATCACGGCCTTGGCTGCGGCGGTCCTGGTCGGCTGCGGCCTGGCTGCGGCGCTCGATCCGATCACGTTGGGCTTGATGGTGCGTTCGCGCGCGATATTGCCCGGCGGGGGGCGGTCGCTGTAGAACACATTGCCATCGGCGTCGCGCCATTGGTAGACCTTGGCGGCCAGCGCGGGTGCGGAGGCAACGATTGCGAGGATGAGGAGGATTGCCGGTCGGTTCATGATCTAGGGATTATTACTTATTGTGCCGGAACGGTCAGCCAGTCGAGCGGGTTTCGATGACGATTCTTCTGTCGTCGATCAACAGGATCAGTTGCCAGTCCCGCCGGGCTGCCGAACAAAATGGCAGGGCGGTCTGCAATTGCCACTGCGAATCGCCGTACGGCTGCATTGGCCTGCGATTCGGCCCCATGTCCATCTCCGCCATGCGCCATTCTGCCTCCACCGTCTGCGCGGGGCCGTGCAAACTCAGCCGAAAGATACGGTTGGTTGCCAGCGGCTGATCGCTTTCCAGCCGGTAATGCACGGTGTCCAGCGTGAACGCACAACCCTGCTCCAGTGCGGGACAACTCACGCTGACCGGGGGCGTCGGGCCGGCGCGCGGCGAGAGGTCGATCCAGCCCAGGTATTGCGCGGCGAATACGGTGACGGCCAGTAGCGCAGCTACCCGGCCGATGGCGGCGAGCTTCATGCCCAGACCGCCGACAGCATCGCCACGCCGTGTCCACCGCTGGCCTTCGCCTGTGCAACATCGTGCGCATCCAGCCCGCCCAGCGCGTACACCGGCAGCGGCCAGCCATGATCCACCGTGGCCGCGAATCCTTCCCAGCCCAGCGGTGGCTGGTCCGGGTGAGAGGCGGTTGGCGCCACGTGGCCGAGCAGGGCGTAATCGGCGCCGATCCGCTGCGCAACCGTCAGTTCGGTGGCGTTGTGGGTGGATACGCCCAGCCAGTCGAAACCATGGGGCCGGTGCCGCAATGCAGCAGCTTCGCGGGCTGACAGGTGCAGGCCATTGGCGCCTGTCGCCGCAACCAGCGGCCCCACCTGCTCCAGCGCGCCGTGCAGCAGCACCCGGCAACCGTGCCGGCGGGCGCGGCTGACGGTCTCGGCGGCCAGTGCGCCGTAGTGTTCCAGGTCCAACTGCGGCTCGCGCAGGACCAGCATCGACAGGTCATGCGCCAGTGCATGGTCCAGCCGGTGCAGCCAGTTTTCGCGGCCGAGCCGGTGGGCGGCGGAGATCGCCAGCGTATCGGGCAACGCCAGGCCACGCAGGATCGGGCCGTTGGCGGGCAGGATGGGCGAGACATTCAGGGCGCCGACACGCTGCCAGGCGAATTGCTGGCCTTCGTGCGGATGCGGATCGCCCAGCCAGCCGGTCACGCGAAAGAAATGCAGCCGGACGGTGGCGTGGGGATAAGTAAAGGTTTGTACGATCCATGGCGTTGCCGCCGTGATCGTCACGCCCAGTTCTTCGACCAGCTCGCGGGCCAGCGCCTGGTGGGCGGTTTCCCCGGCTTCCAGCTTGCCACCGGGAAACTCCCAGTAACCGGCGTAGGGCTTGCCTGCGGGCCGGCTGCCGAGCAGGAAGCGACCCTCACGGTCGATGAGTATGCCTGCTGCCACTTCGACGATTTTGTGATCGGACATGCGGTTACTGAAAACCTTTGGTTTGGAGTGGTGTCGGGAATATCATTCAATGATTGAATTCTGATTGATGGCTGATGTAAGGAATTCGCTCATGAAGCGTTTGATCGTTGAGATCCAGTCGACCCAGGACGACCGTCTGAGGCGACAGATCATCACCCTGGCCACGGAACCGCAGACGCTGTGCTGCATCCTTGCCGTTTCCACCCGTGCGATCCATGGGCTGGCGGTGACGGCCGTGATTGTACAGGACGCGCACAACTACCTTTTGCGCGCTACGCCCGCGCGCGGCCTGGGCGAGATGGCGGAGGGGTTGCTGAGTGCCGGGCATCCCACGTTCTTTCTTCCCGATCGCCTCAACGCGCTGGACGATATGCCCAACGAGCTGCTGGTGGCCTGGCTGCTCAATGCGCCGCCGCGCGTGCTGACCGAGATCACCTTGCAGGAGCTGCTGCTGCTGGCGCGGCCGGGCGGCGTGCCGCCGGCCTCGCTGACGCGACGGTACGGGCCGCTGGATCTGACGCAATCCGGTTCCCGTTGGAAAGCCGGTTTCTGAGCGCAGGGAGGACGACGCGCGGCTGAATCGCGCGTCGCCCGTGCCAGGCGCCACCGCAGCCGTGGTGCCCACGGCTGCGGATGAACCGGCGCCCCAGGCGGGGCGCGGTGGCGATTTCAGCGCGCGTTACCGCCGCCGGCCCAGTCGCGCGCGAATTGCCACGCGATGCGCCCGCTGCGCGCGCCCCGGCCCTGCGCCCATTGCAGCGCGGCCCGTTCCGCCTCGGCGTCCCATTCGGCGACGCCGAATTCGCCCAGCCAGTTGCGGACTGCTGCGAGGTATTCGTCCTGCGAAAAGCCGTAGAACGACAGCCACAGACCGAAACGCTCGGACAGCGCCACTTTTTCCTCGATGGCTTCGGCGAAATGGATTTCGCCGCCTTCATGGCGCGTCTGTGCGTTCTCGCTGAAGTACTCGGGCACCAGATGGCGCCGGTTGGACGTGGCATAGATCAGCACGTTGGCGCTGGTGGCGGCGATGGAACCATCCAGCGCGGTCTTCAGCGCCTGATAGCCGTGGTCGCCTTCCTCGAACGACAGATCGTCGCAGAACACGATGAAGCGTTCCGGGCGCGCACCCACCTGTTCGACGATGTCGGCAAGGTCGTGCAGATGGGTTTTTTCCACTTCGATCAGGCGCAGCTCGCGGTCGCGGAATTCGTTCCACACCGCCTTCACCAGCGAGCTTTTGCCGCAACCGCGCGCGCCGGTGAGCAGCACGTTGTTGGCCAGTCGTCCTTCGACGAACTGGCGGGTGTTGGCGACCAGCCGTTCGCGTTGAAGCGATACGTTCACCAGTTGGTCCAGCGCAATGGCGTGCGGATGGCGCACCGCCTCCAGTTGGCCGCGGCCGTTGCGCACGCGCCAGCGGAAGGCTTGCGCCGACCAGTCGGTGTCGTTGACGGCGGCAGGGAGCAGGGGATCGGCGCGATCGAGCAAAGCTTCGACGCGATCGAGAAAGGCAAGCAGACGTTCGTTTGGGATCATGGTTTTTTAGGCTTCTGCAACAGAGGTTGAAGCAGGCTTTCGAGCTTGGCGCCCTTGAGTCGGCCCAGCTCTACAGCCACCTTGTTGCCCTGCGCGTCGTACAACGCGGTGAACGGCAGGCCGCCCACCGTGTTGCCTTCGACTTGCATCGCCTTCATCGCATTGCCCTCGCCGATCAGGCTCGGGTAGTTCACCTTGTATTGCTTGATGAAGGCGCGTACGGCGGCGGCATCGTCGATAGCGATGCCGACAAACTGGACGCGGTCAGCGTATTTTTTTTGCAAGGCAACGAATTCGGGGATTTCTTCACGGCACGGCGAACACCAGGTGGCCCAGAAATTGACCACTAGCGGCTTGCCGCGCCACTGCGCCAGCGTGGCGCGCTTGCCGTCCAGCGTATGGAGCGGCGTCTTGAACAACGGCGATTCGGCGGCCTGGGCCACTGGCAGGGAAAGGGCGGCGACCAGCGTGGTGGCAAGCAGGCGGGGCAGAAGCGTCATGGCAGGGAATCCAGGGTGGCGGAGAAAGCGGTGGCGTCCTGAAAGCCGACCACGCGGCGTGGCAGCAGGCGGCCGTCGCGGTCGTAGAATAGCAGCGCAGGCGGGCCGTACAGGCCGAAATGGCGCAGCAGGGCGGCATCGTCCGGGCTATTGCCGGTGAGGTCGGCGCGCAGCAGCACGTAGGACTGCAATCGGCGGCGCACGCCGGCGTCGGTCAGGGTCTGGCGCTCGAATTCGACGCAACTGGTGCACCAGTCGGCGTACATGTCGAGCATTACCGGCTTGCCGCGCGCATCGGCCAGCGCCCGATCCAGCTCGGCCACGCTGGCGACGTTGCGGAACGCGGGAACATCGCCTTGCGGCAGATAGTGCAGCCACAATGGCCGCGCCATCCAGACCGCCGTGCCGAGCAGCACCACGCCGAACAGCATCTTCACCGCGCGCATCACCCGCAACGACAGGCGTGGCAGCATGGTGGCGCCGAAGGCGCCGACGATCATCAGCGGTGTACCGATGCCCAGCGCCAGCGCATACAGCGACGCGCCGCCCAGCCAGGTGTCGCCGGTCCGGCCGAGATAGGCCAGGGCCGCGACCAGCGGCGGCGCCACGCAGGGGCCGACGATCAAGGCCGACAGTGCGCCCATCGCGAACACCGAGCCGCCACGCCCGCCCGGCAACCGGTGTGCCAACTGGTTGAACACGGTCTGGACCTGGCTGGGAAACTGGAACTGGAAGGCTCCGAACATGGCCAGTGCCATGGCAACGAACAACATGGCGGTGGCGGCGATCACCCAGGGCTGTTGCAGCGCCACCGTCAGCAGCGTGCCGGTGGCGGCGGCGGCGATGCCGGCCAGGGTGTAGGTCAGTGCCATGCCCTGGACGTAGACGGCGGTCAGCATCAGCCCCCTGCCACGCGAGCCATGGTTGCTGCCGTTGCCGACGACGATGCTCGATACGATGGGTAGCAGCGGGTACATACAGGCGGTCAGCGCCAATCCTATGCCAGCGGCATAGAAGAGGGCGAGTGTCAGCCAGAGTCCGCCACGAAAAAAGCCGCTCTCGTCCGTGGCGGACGAGGCGCCCCGGCTGCTGCCGAACAGCGCGCCCACTGCGTCCACGTTGCCGGAGGATTCGCCGGGCGCCAGCACGGCCGTCTGCGGCGGATAGCAGATGCCTGCATCGGCGCAGCCCTGGAACTTCACCTTGAGTCGCACGTTGGCGGGCAGGGCAGCGGGTGCTTCCAGGGTCATCGCCACGTCGCGGTGGAACACCGCCACGCGGCCAAAGCTGGGGTCGTCCTTGATATCTCCGTCGGGCAGCCTCACCTTCAAGGTCTGCGCCGGTTCCGCCGTCACGCTGATCCGATCGCGATACAGGTAGTAGCCCGGCGCGATCTGGAAGCGTAGTTCCAGCGTGGTGTCGGAAGGCCGCGTCAGCGCCGCGCGGAATGCCTGGTCGGGCGGCAGCAATTCTTCGCTCGCGCTTGCGCCAGCGGTGAGCAATAGGGCCAGCAGGGCAAAAAGAAAACGGCGGATCAAGGGAGTCGGGCCTGTGGTTCGGTTGCGATGCGGCGTCGGTCAGCCGCTCGTGGCGTCGCCCACCCAGCGCAGGTAGGCCGGCAGGCCGGCGACCACGGGCAGGGCGATGATCTCGGGCAAGTCATAAGGATGCCGCGCCTCGAGCCATGCCTGCAATGCCGGATACCGCGCGCGGGTGGTTTTGATCAGCAGTGGAACTTCCGCAGCGATTTCGGTTCTTCCCTGCCAGCGGTAGACTGACTGTACCGGCGCCAACTGGTTCACGCACGCCGCAAGGCCTTCCTCCACCAGCCCGCGCGCCAGGGTTTCGGCGCAGCCGGCATCCGGGCAGTTGCACAGTACCGCCAGAATTTCTCGGGAATCATCCATGCCTTACCTCTTGCTTGTCCTGCTGGCTTATCCGGCAGCGGAAATCGTCGTCATGATCCTGGCCGCCAAAGCCATCGGCACCGGCTGGCTGCTGGCCTGGATCGTCCTGAGCGCCGTTGCCGGTGGCCTGATGCTGCGGCATCACCGTGTTGCAGTGGCATGGTCGCTGGTCTCGGACCTGCGCAGCGGCCGCCTGACCATGGGCAGCCTGTTCTGGGTGGCGCGCTACTATGTTGCCGCGTTGTTGCTGTTGTTGCCGGGGTTGATTGGCGATGCCGTGGCGCTGGTGCTGCTGTTGCCCTGGGGCAAGCGCCCGGCTACGCCGGACCTGCCCAAGGACGTGATCGACGGCGAATACCGCCGCATCGACCACGGTGGTTCGCTGCGCCACGAAACGGGCCGGGAAGAACACAAGGGCTGATGGCCGGCCAGGCATCGGGGCAGGGCGATGTCGCGGCGTCATGCGGCATCCGGCCCCGACCCCATTGCCTGCTCGGGGGCCAAGGCGCTGCCAGACACGCGGATCACCTTGCGGCGCGACGAAGCGCCGCTTTTCAGTTCCACCTGCCGGCGCGGTATGGCGAAGGCCTCGGCCACGAAGGCCAGCAACGCGGTGTTGGCCTTGCCGTCCACCGGTGGTGCGGCCAGCCTCAGCTTGAGCGCGCCGTCGTACAGGCCGGCGACCTCGGTTTTCTTCGCGCCGGGCTGCACGTGCAACTGCAACAGCCAGTCCGCGCCATCCTGGCGATACCAGCCTTCAGCCATCAGGCCGGCCCCACCATCGACACATAGGCAAGGATGGTGCTTTCCAGTTGCGGGATCAGCACGCTGAGAAAGAGCTGGATCACCAGCAGCAGGATCAGCGGCGTGATATCGACATGGCCCACGGGCGGAATCACCCGCTGCAATGGTCGCAGGAACGGGCCGGTCAGCGCGTTGAACAATGGCATCAACGGGTTGTAGGGCGAGAACCAGGACATCAGCGCCTGTCCGATCACCGCGGCGGTGAGCAGGTACAGCGACATCTTGAACAGCTCCAGCACCGATACCACCACCAGCGCCAGCAGCGATGCGGGCGCGGTGAAGACGAAGCTCCACGGCGTCAGTGCCAGCATCAGCGCGTGCATCAGGAAGGCGGTGAAACCGGCCAGCACGAAGCTGGCGGTATCGTAGCCGCGCAGCGGCGGCAGCAGACGCCGGGCGGGCAGCACCGCCCAGTTGGTCAGCGCCAGGACAAACTGCCCCAGCGGGTGGCGGAACGATGCCTTGAAGGCCTGGAGGTAGAAGCGGGCCAGGAACAGCAGGATCAGAAAGCCGCCAATGCTGCGCAGCAGGAAATGCAGGGCGTCGAGCATGGCGGCTCCTCAATCGGCGTCGCGGCCCAGTTCCTCGCCCAATTCGCGGGAACGGGCGGCGGCGGCGGCGGCGGCGGCAATGATGGTGGCGCGGAGCTGGCTGGTCTCGAACGCATTGATGGCGCGCTCGGTGGTGCCACCCTTGCTGGTGACCTTGGCGCGCAGCGTGCCGGCGTCGTCCTCGCTTTCCAGCGCCAGTTTCACCGCGCCGTAGAACGTCTGGTAAGCCAGCTTGCGCGCGGTGTCGATGTTGAAACCCTGCGCACGGGCCGCCGCTTGCAGCGCTTCCATGAAATAGAACACATAGGCCGGGCCGCTGCCGGAAATCGCGGTGATGCCGTCGATCTCGGCCTCGCTTTCCACCCACACCACTTCGCCAATGGCGCCGAGTACGCGATCGGCGAGCGCCCGATCCGACGTATCCACGTCGGCGCCGGCGTAGGCGCCGGACAGCCCGGCCTGGACCAGCGCCGGCGTGTTGGGCATCACCCGGACCACGCGGGTATGGCCGCCCAGCCAGCGCGACAGGCTGTCGGCGCGGATGCCGGCGGCGATGGAGATCACCAGCGCGCCGCCCAGCGATGGGGCCAGGTGCTGCGATACCGCCTTCAGTTGTTGCGGCTTGACCGCCAGGACCACGACATCGCTGGTGGGCAGGGCATCGTCCGGCGAACCGCCGGTGACGCCGTAGCGCGTGGCCAGCTCGGCGAGCCGGGCGGCTTCGGGGTCGATGACATGGAGGTCGCTCGCCGCGGCGCCGCGACTGATCAGGCCGCCGATGATGGCGCTGGCCATGTTGCCGCCGCCGATGAAGGTGATCTTGCTCATCCTGGAATTCCTTGGTCCTGGTTCGAGTTGTAGGTTCTGGCGCCAAACAGCGCAGTGCCCACCCGCACGATGGTGGCGCCTTCCCGGATCGCGAGATCCAGATCGGCGGACATGCCCATCGACAGGGTATCGAGCACGAGTCCTTCGCGCTCCAGTTGTTGCTTCAGCGCTGCGAGTGTTGCGAATTGCGCACGCAGCCGTTCGTCGTCGCCTGTCGGCTCGGGGATGCACATCAGGCCGCGCAGCCGCAACCGCGGCAGCGCCGCCATCGCGTGCGCCAGCGCCGACGCGGCTTTGGGCTCCACCCCCGACTTGCTCGCCTCTCCCGAGACATTCACCTGGATGCAGACGTTCAATGGCGGCAGCGATTCGGGTCGCTGCGCCGCCAGGCGTTCGGCGATCTTCAAGCGGTCGACGGTATGGACCCAGGCTGCAATTTCCGCCACGTGGCGGGTCTTGTTGCTTTGCAACGGGCCGATGAAATGCCACGCCAACCCGGGCAGATCAGCCAGTTCCCGCGCCTTGGTTGTCAGCTCCTGCACGTAGTTCTCGCCGAACGCGCGCTGGCCGCAACCATGCAGTTCGCGGATCGATTCCGCCGGAAAGGTCTTGCCGACCGCCAGCAGGTGCACGCTTTCCGGGGAACGCCCGGCGGCTTGTGCGGCTTTCGCCATGCGCGTCAGCACGCCTTGCCACGCTGTAAAAATCGTTGCCATAATGCTTCGCAGTTCGCGCCAGCCCAGATTTCACGCCGCTTGCGGCCCCTTCGGGGCGCCCGCCGGCGCTACGCCGAAGGACAAAATTATAAATGGAAATTTCCGAACTCTTGGCCTTTGCCGTCAAGAACAAGGCATCCGACCTGCACCTTTCCTCCGGCCTGCCGCCCATGATCCGCGTTCACGGGGACGTGCGGCGGATCAACCTGCCCGCGCTCGAGCACAAGGATGTGCACGACATGGTGTACGACATCATGAACGACGGGCAACGCAAGGTTTACGAGGATACGCTGGAGGCGGACTTCTCGTTCGAGATCCCCAACCTGGCGCGTTTCCGGGTCAATGCCTTCGTGCAGCAACGCGGCGCGGGCGCCGTGTTCCGGACCATTCCCTCCAAGGTACTGACGCTCGAGGAACTGAACGCCCCCAAGGTGTTCCAGGAAATCTCCGAAAACCCGCGCGGACTGGTGCTGGTGACCGGGCCGACCGGCTCGGGCAAATCCACCACGCTGGCCGCGATGGTCAACTACATCAACGAAAACGAGTACGGACACATCCTCACCGTCGAGGACCCGATCGAATTCGTGCACCAGTCCAAGAAATGCCTGATCAACCAGCGTGAAGTCGGCCCGCATACCTTGAGCTTCTCCAACGCGCTGCGTTCCGCGCTGCGGGAAGACCCGGACGTGATCCTGGTGGGCGAAATGCGCGACCTGGAGACCATCCGCCTGGCGTTGACCGCCGCGGAAACGGGCCACCTTGTGTTTGGTACGCTGCACACCAGCTCGGCCGCCAAGACCATCGACCGTGTGGTCGACGTGTTCCCGGCAGCGGAAAAGGAGATGGTGCGTGCGATGCTGTCTGAATCGCTGCGCGCGGTGATCTCGCAAACGCTGCTCAAGACCAAGGACGGGCAGGGCCGCGTGGCGGCGCACGAGATCATGATCGGCATTCCGGCTATCCGTAACCTGATCCGCGAGAACAAGATCGCGCAGATGTATTCATCGATCCAGACCGGCCAGCAATACGGGATGCAGACGCTGGATCAGAGCTTGCAGAACCTGGTGCAACGCAATGTTGTCTCGATCGCCGAGGCACGCACCAAGGCGGCCATCCCTGATAACTTCAAGGGATAACCCAAAGAACCCGCGGGACGGGGTATAACGACGATAACAACCACGGGTACGGCGATGGAAAAGGAACAAGCAGCGAAATTCATGCAGGATCTCCTGCGGCATATGCGCGCCAAAGGCGCCTCCGATCTGTTTATTACCGCGGATTTTCCGCCCGCGATGAAGATCGACGGCAAGGTGACGCCGGTGTCGGCCCAGGTTCTGACCGCGCAGCACACCAAGGAGCTGGCCCGGTCGATCATGAATGACCGGCAGGCAGAGGAATTCGAAGCCACCAAGGAATGCAATTTCGCGATCAGCCCCGGCACGCTCGGGCGTTTTCGCGTGAATGCCTTCATGCAGCAAAGCCGCGTGGGCATGGTGCTACGGACGATCAACTCCGAAATCCCGCGCCTGAGCGAGCTGGGCCTGCCGCCGGTATTGCAGGATATCGCCATGACCAAGCGTGGGCTGGTGATCTTCGTCGGTGGCACCGGCAGCGGCAAATCCACGTCGCTGGCCGCGATGATCGGCCATCGCAACGAAAGCTCGTACGACCACATCATCACCATCGAAGACCCGATCGAATACGTCCACGAGCACAAGAACTGCATCGTCACGCAACGGGAAGTGGGGGTCGATACCGACTCCTGGGGCGCTGCGCTGAAGAACACCCTGCGCCAGGCGCCGGACGTGATCCTGATCGGCGAAATCCGCGACCGCGACACCATGGACTACGCCATTGCCTTTGCCGAGACCGGTCACCTGTGCATGGCCACGCTGCATGCCAACTCGTCGAACCAGGCACTGGACCGGATCATCAACTTCTTCCCCGAAGAGCGGCGCGCGCAGTTGCTGATGGATCTGTCGCTCAACCTGAAAGCCTTCGTCTCGCAGCGCCTGTTGCCGCACCGTTCCGGCAAGGGCCGGGTGGCTGCGGTGGAGGTGATGCTCAACTCGCCGTTGATTTCGGAGCTGGTGTTCAAGGGCGAAGTGCACGAGATCAAGGAAATCATGAAGAAATCTCGCGAACTGGGCATGCAGACCTTCGACCAGAGCCTGTTTGACCTGTACGAAGCAGGCAAGGTCAGCTATGAAGATGCGTTGCGCAATGCCGATTCCGTGAACGATCTACGCCTTCAGATCAAGCTGCAGGGTTCCGAAGCCAAGCAAAAGGACGTGTTGTCGGGTATCGACCACCTGGATATCGTCTGAGCGCATTGCGTTCGACGTCAGGCGACTCAATGAATTTACCTTTTAGTCCGTCCCGCCTTTGTCTTTCGCTGGCCGCACTAGGCGGCGCGCTGGCTTTTCCTTCCACGTTTGCCGCCTCCCTGGGCGACATCGACGTGCAGTCGGCGCTGGGTGAACGTCTTCAGGCCAGCATTCCCGTCGTCGCGAACGGCGACGAGATGCTGTCCATCCGCTGTTTCCGCCTGTTGCCCGGCACCGACGAAGGCGCCGCCCACTTGACGCGCGCCCGGCTGGCGTTCGACGGCACGCCCGATGGCGGCACGCTGCGTATTTTCAGCATCGATGCCGTCCAGGAGCCGGTGATCGGTGTTTCGGTGCGGGTGGCGTGTCCGACCAGCAGCACCGGCGAATTCCAGCGTGACTACTCCCTGCTGCTCGATCCCCGTGAGTACACCGCGGCACCGGTCGTCTCGCCACGCCGTTCCGCCGCGACGCGGCGCGCCAGCGACGAATCGCGCCGCGCCGTACCGGCATTGGGGGGGATCTGGCGTACCGAATCGGGCGACTCGGTCGAGCGCATCGCCCGTCGTTACTTCCCCAGCGACGCGCAGGAGCGGGCCTGGCTGATCGATCAGATCCACGCCATGAACGATGGTCTGCCGCAGAGTTCGCGCACGCCGCTCGAGCGCGACCTCGCCATCTACCTGCCGGCGCCGCGTATCCGCCCGCAGGAACCGGAAGACGTCGTGAGCCAGGTGCTGCCGCGTGAGCCGGTCCGCCCTGCCACGAAGCCTGCCCTGACCATCGAGCCGCTGCCCCCCGCCGTCGGCAGCGTGGCACCGGACACGCCGCGTCCCACTGAGGCGGACGGCACCTATCGCTTGCAGCTTTCCGCCCCGACGCTGGACCTGGAATACCGTGCGCCGATGACGCCCGAGGAAACACTACGCCTGCGGGAAAACCTGTTGCTGCTGGAGTCGGACGACCAGACTGCGCAGTTGATGCAGTTGAAATACCAGATCGCCCAACTGGAAAAGCAACTGGCACAGATCAAATCAAGGGCTGGCCTGAAGTCAGGCGCCGAGCCGCAGACCGGCAGAACCGAAAAACCGGTCGTTTCGTCGGAGGGCGGCTACTGGATGTGGGGCGGCCTGCTCGCACTGCTGTTGTTACCGGGCGGCTATCTGCTGTGGCGCTGGCGTGAGCGGCGGCTGGCCGAGGAGTACGAGCCGTTCTCGATGGCTACCACGCTGGAGCCGCGTTTTGGCGCGACCGGCAAGCTGGTCACTGGATTCGGTGAGGGCCCGGTACCGGTTGCCGGCGCGGTGACTGGGGGCGCGGGGGCCAGCGTTCGCGATCTGGCGCATAACATCGCGCAGATGGCCAACGAGTGGCATAACGACGAAGTGGACGTGGTGCTGCCGGGCAATGTGTCCGAGGAAGCGCAGTTGCTGATCGATCACGGTCTCGTGCAACAGGCCGTGAACCTGTTGTCGCATGAGATCGAGCAACATCCCACGGCACTTGCGCTCTGGATGAAGCTGTTCGAAGTGCTGCGTCACAACGACATGAAGCAGCCCTATCAGGAGCGGGCCGTGGCGTTCCGGCTGCAATTCGCCAGCGATGCGCTATGGCAGCAGGTGCAGGCCCTGGGGCGCGACCTCGACCCGGGCAATCCGCTCTACGAGCCGCTGGATGATGAGGAAGGCTTGCTACAGGCAACCGCGCGGCCTGTGCCGCCGCCACCGGTTCAACCCGAAAAGCCCCCCGTTTCGATGCCTGCGGCCACACCGCTGCGCGATGCGCTGGGGCCGCGTGACGACGAACCGATGATGTCCGTGGAGATGCCGTCGCTGGAATTCATCCTGCCCCCGGCAGTGGAGCCGGAGCCGCCTTCCAACATCATCGAAACGCTGGAGTTGCCGGCGCTCGACAGCGAGCCGTTCGAACTGGAGGCCACGCCGGCACAGGAGCCACCACCCGCCGAAGGCGAGCCGCTGTTCAAACCGGCGGATTTCCTGATCGCCGAAGTGGCGCCGAGCGAGAAGCCTGCCACGACGGAAGTAAACCCGACCGAGTTCCTCACCGACGATCCGGTCCTGCGGCCTGTATCCGAGCTGCTGGCCAAGGGCGATACCGGCACGGTATTCCGCCTGCTGGAGGAAACGCTCTACAACGGCACGCTGGAGCAACGGCAGACCGCTCTGAAATGGCTGGATCGATTGTTTCCCATCAAGCACCGTTGAACGCCGCCCGCTTGCCGGGCGGCTTTTTATTTTGATGAGCTTCGGGAAATGGTGCCGTCAGTTTTTGCGTAATGCTGGACAGTAAGCGTGCGGCAGGCTGCGCCGGTTACATTCAGAAGCAAACTGTAAATGTCGGTGGAATCGGCTGGCGGAAACGAAAAAACGGCGTCGTGGATCACGACGCCGTTTTCTTCATGAAGTGGCGGAAAGGGTGGGATTCGAACCCACGTTAGACCGGAGCCTAAACCAGATTTCGAGTCTGGCGCATTCGACCACTCTGCCACCTTTCCGCGAGGAAGGCCGGATTCTAGCCGGGTTTATTAGCAAATGCAAAGTCTTTACGTTTGAGATGAACGGCAAAGATGTGCAAAATGCGCCCGTCCTAACCCGAGGTCCCCTACAACTACATTTCGTTAGGGACTTCATTGATGGAGTCGCATGAAACACTGGTTGATGGCCTTGTTCGCCACTGCGCTGGTCGGATGCTCCGACATGCCGAATCAGCAAACCAATCGTATCCAGCCCTGGAACGAGTCCAAGGAACTGGTGGTGCTGGTGCAAAACAGCCCCACGACGCTCTATGTGGATGCCGACGGCAAATACGCCGGGCTTGAGTACGATCTTGTCAAACGCTTTGCCGACGCCAACGGGCTGAAGGTCCGGTTCATCGTCGAAAGCAACTATCACCGCCTCCTCGAACGCCTGGAACGGCACGAGGCGCACCTTGCCGTGGGCATCCATCGCGACGACGAACATCCGTCGCTGGCCTTCGGCCCGGCCTACCAGCAAGTACAGCCGGTACTGGTCCATTCCTCCCGCATCAGCGCCGCCAAGGCACTGGATTTGCTCCAGGCAGGCAGCGGCACGGTAAAGACGTTACCGCAATACCTGATGGCAATGAACCGCTACAGGATGGAGCACCCCGCATTCACCTGGCGCATGGTGGAAGGCGAGGATGCCGAAGGGCTGATCGAAGGCGTGGCCGCTGGCGAATACGACTTCGCCGTGCTCGACTCCAACCTGGCCGACGTTGCGCAGAACTACTTCCCCAACGTCACGGTATCCAGCCCGTTCGAGAGCGAACAGGCGCTGGCCTGGGCCATGCCCAAGGAAGACACCGTGCTGCTCGGCCAATTGAGCGGCTATTTCAATCAACTGGCGCAGGATGGCAGCATCAAGCGCCTGATCGACCGTTACTACGGCCATCTGGACCGCGTAGACCCTGTCGATGCACTGGCCTTCCTCGGCAAGCGTGAAACCACGCTGCCGCGCTATCGCGACTGGTTCCGCGAGGCCGAGCAGAAAACCGGTATCGACTGGCGCCTGATCGCCGCGCTGTCCTACCAGGAATCGCACTGGGACCCGGCGGCCGTTTCCGCCTACGGCGTGCGCGGCATGATGATGCTGACCACCGACACGGCCAACCGCCTGCGCGTGAACCGTCTGGACCCATACCAGAGCATCCAGGGGGGCGCGCGCTATATGGAGATGATGCGCAAGGCCATCCCGGAAACCATTGCCGAGCCGGATCGTACCTGGCTGGCGCTGGCCGCCTATAACGTCGGCATCGGGCATCTGTCGGATGCGCGTATCCTGGCCCGTCGCCTGAACAAGAGCCCGGATAGCTGGGCGGACCTGAAGACCGTACTGCCGCTGCTGCGCGATCCCAAGTATTTCTCGACGCTGCGCTATGGCTATGCCCGCGGTGGCGAGCCGGTGATCTTCGTCGAAACGCTGCGCACCTACTACGATATCCTGGCGCGCTTCGAAGAGCCGGCGAAGCCGGATCTGCCGATGCTGGCCGAGGATGTGGTGATCCAGAACCCGGACAACCTGCCGTTGAAGATCAACAACCGCGTGGTGCCGGCGCGCGAGCCGATCCGCCAGGCATCCCTGTAATCGATTGTCGCTCCGCTTGATCGCCCGGCCATGGCCGGGCGATTTCGTTTGTGCCGCCCCGGCGGCGCGTCCCGCCGCTACAATACCGGCTTCGTTTTTTTCTGCCCGGATTGACCATGAGCCAGACCCGTCCCGTTCGCACGCGCTTCGCGCCCAGCCCCACCGGCCTGTTGCATATCGGTGGCGTACGTACCGCCCTGTTTTCGTGGGCGCACGCGCGCAAGCACGGCGGGCAGTTCATCCTGCGCATCGAAGACACCGACCTGGAGCGTTCCACGCCGGAATCGGTGGCGGCGATCCTGGATGGCATGCACTGGGTCGGCCTGGGCTACGACGAAGGCCCCTTCTACCAGATGCAGCGCATGGATCGGTACAAGGAAGTGGTTGGCCAGATGCTGGCGTCCGGGCATGCGTACCACTGCTATTGCAGCAAAGAGGAACTGGACGCGATGCGCGCCGAGGCCGAGGCGCGTGGCGAAAAGCCGCGCTACGACCGCCGCTGGCGCCCGGAGGAGGGCAAGGTGCTGCCCGCGCCGCCCGCCGGCGTAACGCCGGTGGTGCGCTTCCGTACCCCCATCGGCGGTGCCGTGGCGTGGGACGACCAGGTAAAGGGCCGGATCGAGATTTCCAACGATGAACTGGACGACCTGATCATCGCCCGGCCGGATGGCACCCCCACCTACAACTTCTGCGTGGTGGTCGACGACTGGGATATGCAGATCAGCCATGTGATCCGGGGTGACGATCACGTCAACAACACGCCGCGCCAGATCCACATGTACCAGGCGCTGGGCGCCGAGGTGCCGCTGTTCGCGCACTTGCCGATGATCCACAACGATCAGGGCCAGAAGCTCTCCAAGCGCCGCGACGCGGTGTCGGTGGTCGATTACGACAAGATGGGCTTCCTGCCCGAAGCGTTGCTCAACTATCTGGCCCGCCTGGGCTGGGGCCATGGCGACGACGAGTTCTTCACCCTCGACCAGTTCGTCGAATGGTTCGAGCTCGCGGATGTCTCTCCCAGCCCCAGCCGGTTCGACCGCGACAAACTGCTGTGGCTGAATGCCCAGCACATCAAGCAGGCCCAGCCAGCCCGGCTGGCGGCACGCGTCGCCGGCTTCCTGGAGGAGCGCGGCGTGAGCACCGACGGCGGCCCACGACTGGCCGACGTTTGCGTGCTGCTGAAGGATCGCAGCCAGACCCTGCTGGACATGGCCAACCAGGCAGAATACTTCTATCGCGCGCTGACCCCTACCGCCGACATCGTCGAAAAGCACCTCACGCCGGACGACGAAGCGCGACTGGGCTTCTTCGCCGAAGGCGCCGCGCGCCTGCCGGACTGGACGGTCGAAGCGCTGTCCGCCTACATCAAGGATTTCGTGAAGCAGCAGGGCGTGAAGATGCCGCTGGTGGGCATGCCGTTGCGCGCCAAGGTATGCGGCACCACCAGCACGCCGTCGGTGGACGCCGTGCTGGCCTTGCTGGGCCGGGAGGAAGTACTGCGCCGGCTGGCGGCCTGAACGCAAGGCCGGGCGCATGGCTGCGTTGTGCCTCGCTCGTGGGTATCACCCCATTTCGCTTGGCACGCCTTGCCCTGCATCCGGCCTTCCTCCTTCGCACCCATGTTTGAATGTCGATTCACCCTAGTGGATCACCCCGCAGGCGATCCGGTCGCCGGAGGCGCCGGAAGGCTGGGTGCGCAGATCGTCCGGCTTGTCGTGCACTACCAATGCACGGCCCTTGAGATCGGCGGCGGTCAGGCCAGGGACCACCACTGCCACCGTGGCGCGGCCCTGCGCATCGGCCTCAATGTTGCCCAGGTCGCCGGCATGATGGCGTGACGGGTCGGGGTCGCCGTGCGGGTGTGCATCCGGGTTGTAGTGATCGCCCGCGCTACTGGCATCCGGGGCCGAACAGTTACCGCGCACATGGACATGGAAGCCATGGGCGCCGGGGCTCAGGCCAGTGATCTCGCCTGCGACCCGCAGGCCGTCGGCGGTATCGATCAGCGTGACGCCGCCGCGTACCTGGCTGCCCGAGGCCGGCGACAGTTGCGTGATGGGGGGCGCCGTGGCGGCCAGGGCGGGGAGAGAGAATGCCGCAGCCAACAGCAGGCTCAAGTGCTTCATGATGATCTCCTTTCGATGGGTGTACCGGCCGGTGTGCCGACCTTCAAGAGCGACAACTTGCAATGGCATTAAGTTCTAAGGCTGAGATTGGTCAGTGTTTCATGGTGGGCTTCGACGGACTGGTGCCGAATGCCCATATCGAACGGCTGATACGCGAATACCGCGTCGGTGGCGTGATCCTGTTTCGCCGCAACGTCGATACCCCGCGGCAGGTGGCGGCGTTATGCCGGCGGCTCCAGGAGATCAATGCCGAAGTCAGCGAGATACCGCTGCTGATCGGTATCGACCAGGAGGGGGGGATGGTGACGCGCATCGAGGCCGGCATGACGCCGTTGCCGTCGGCGCTGGCCTATCAGGCCGCTGGCTCCGCCGCCGATTGCGAGGCGCTCAACCGCGTCGGCGCGACCGAGCTGGCCGCGTTGGGCCTGAACATCAACTTTGCGCCCGTGCTCGACGTGAACAACAACCGTCTTAATCCGGTGATCGGGGTGCGTGCCCACGGCGAGGATGTTGCAACGGTGTGTGAGTATGGACTGGCCGCAATGCGGGGCATCCAGGCCGCCGGGCTGGCCGCCACCGCCAAGCATTTTCCCGGCCACGGCGATACCGATACCGACTCGCACCTGGGCGTACCGCGCGTGGGGCACGATCGGGTGCGGCTGGACGCGGTGGAACTGGCGCCATTCCGCGCCGCAATCGCTGCCGGCGTCGATGCCGTGATGTCGGCACACGTGGCCTTTCCCGCCGTCGAGCCCGATCCCGATACGCCGTCCACGTTGTCGCATGCCGTATTGACCGGCCTGTTGCGCGAACAACTGGGTTTTGCCGGCGCGGTGTTCACCGACTGCCTGGAAATGGACGCCATCGGCCGTGGCGTCGGCACCGTCACCGGCTCGCTGCGCGCCTTCCAGGCCGGCGCCGACATGCTGCTGGTGTCGCATCGCGAATCGATCCAGATCGACGCCATCGACAACCTGGCGCGCGCGGTGGCGCAGGGTGAGGTTCCGCGCGAGCGGCTGGCGGTGTCGCTGGCGCGGATCGACGCGCTGAAGCAACGCCGAAACATCGCCGGGTGGCGCGCGCTGCCGGTGGACCCGACGCCGCGCCTGCGCACACCCGAGGCGCTGGCGTTGTCCGCGTCGGTCCATCGCCGTGCCGTCACCGGGCATTGCCGCGCGCTCGACGCCACCCAACCGGTACTCCTGATCACGCTGGAGGTCCGTACCCGTACCGAGATCGACGAAGTGGCGATGGGGCGGGCCATGGTGGCACGCGATACGCTGGCCGACCCACTCGCCGCGCTTGGATATGCGGTCAGCGAGATCGCCTTGCCACTGGCGCCCACGCCGGAGGAAATCGCCGCTGCCCAGGCTCGGGCCGCCGAGGCGCCGCAGGTGGTGGTCGTGAGCTACAACGCCGTGCTGTTCCCGGCGCAGCGTGCGCTCCTGGCCAGCCTGCCCGGCGAGCGGACGTGGCTGGTGGCCGGGCGGCTGCCTTATGACATCGATTTATTACCGAACTCGGCCGGCCATCTGGCTTGTTATGCCAATCGTCCGGCGGCGCTGACGGTATTGGCGGATTTGCTGGCGCAGGGCGGCTAGCGTGACGCAAGGCCGCGTCCGCGCGACGTCGGGGCTGGGTATACTGGGCGGCGCCGCACTCGCGGCCCGCCAAGAAAAAGGTTTGCGCCAATATAGATTGGCGCTATAGACTGACACCGCCAAAATTCACACCCGGTTGTTCAAAAAGGATGGGGTCATGAAAAAGTTGTTGCTGTGCGTGCTGGCCCTGGCCTTTACGCCCGCCTTCGGGGCAGATCTGATGGTGGCCGATGCGCCGCTGCCGTTCGATGAACCCGCTTACGCCGTACCCGTTTCCCGCCCCGTATCGGCCCAGGCCAAGAAGAACGTCAAGGTGGCCAGCAAGCAGGAGGCCCGCAAATCCGGCCGCCAGTACGCCAGCGCCAAACGCAACAAGCAATATGCCTCCGCCAAGCGGGGCAACAAGGTGTATGCCTCCAAGGCCCAGCGCAACAAGGTGGCCAAGCGCGATGTGCGCGTCGAGGGCCGTCAGTACGCCGCCAATACCCGCCGCTGAGCGCGCCGGGCAAAAAAAGAAGCCGGGAGATTCCCGGCTTTTTTTGTTGCCTGCCGCAGGCGAACCCTGCTGCCCGGAACCACGCGGCCAAAAACATCGGGGGCGCCATGGCGCCCCCGATGATCACCCGGACATGATGCTTAACGCAGCGTCACGCCCCAGTTGGCTTCCACGCACTTGGCGTACTGGCCTTCGATCAGCGCGTTATACGGCGTCTGGTAGCTCACCAACTGGCACTGGTAGTCGCCACCGACATTCCAGTTCTTCTCCCAGTAGATGTTGTACGCGGCCGAACTGCCGGACCCGAAGCGCTGCATGGTGGCGCAGGACAACTGCTCGTTGCTGTAATCCCAGCCCAGTTCGCGCGAGAACTCCTTGTAGTAGTCGATCCGGTTCTGCGCGGCCTGCTTCTCCGTTCCCAGCCCGCACTCGGCGTTGATGATCTGGATGGTGGTGGCGAAGTTGTTGCCCGTGCCCGCCGTCTTGTCCACCTGGTTCGGTACCCAGGTTCCGTCCAGCACATGCAGCATCGACGGCTTGGGCGGTTGCGGATAGACGAAGAAGAACGTCGCCGAGGCCAGGTTCAGCCAGGTGGACGCCACCAGATCTGGCTCGTTCAGCAGCTTGAACTGGTCGCCCGAGTACATCACCTGCGAGAACGGCCCGTAGTTGTAGTTGTACGAGAGCTGCTTGGCGCCGCGCCCGAAGTACTTCTTCCAGCTACCGTCGGCGTTCTTGCCGCAGGTCCATACCTTGTTGAACACCGGGTCGGCGCATTCGGTGTTGTAACCGCAGCCCGGCCCGGTTTCGTCGCAACCCATCTCGCGCAGGTACTTCAGCGCCTGGCGCCATTCCGGCACCGTGTCGTTGCGGTTGTGATCGCCGGTTTCCTGCGCGAAGTGCGCGAACATCGTTGCCAGCGAGTGACGGCAGATGGCGTCGGCATTGCGACCGTCGCTGTAGTCATCGCAGATCGCCGGGAACTTGGCGATGGCCTGGAGGAAGCGGGTATAGGTGTAGCTCGCCTCGCGACGCGGGAACAGGTATTCCCATTGCGCGGCGGGCAGGATGCCTTCCACGCGCTTCACGTTCTTCGGGTTATCCGCGCGGCCCGGTGCCACGGCATCGACCACGGCATTGGGCGCGGTACGGATCGACGCCTTTACGGTGCGGAAGAAATCGTTGTTGGTCAGGTCGGCTTCACGTGCCTGGGCCTGGGCCAGCGACGGTACGCCGGTCACCACGGGCGTCGGTGTCGGACCAACCGGTGTGGGCGTTGGTACGACCGGTGTCGGTGTGGGGCCGACCGGGGTAGGCGTCGGGACAACGGGCGTCGGGGTGGGATTGCCGCCACCGCAGGCGCCGATGTCCTGCCACAGCGTACCGCTGGCTGCGGGGTTCCAGTTGGCGCCGACATAGGCGACATGGGTGACCAGTGCGCGGTAATTGCGGCCGTTGTAGGTCACCGTGGCGCCGGCGGCGTAGGTGTTGCCTTCAGCCCAGGCGGCATTGCAGGTGGTGCCGGATGGGGTCGGAGTGACTGCCGGGGTAGGCGTGACGCTGGGGGTCGGGGTGACGGGGCGAGGCGTCGGGGTCACGGTGGGCGTCGGCACGGCGGTGGGAACCGGCGTGGCGGTCGGGGTCGGCGTGACGACCGGGGTAGGCGTCGGCGTGGCGGTGCCCACCAACTGCCATGGGCCCCATTGCTCGGCGCCGGGCACGTTGCCCTGCGTCCACCACTTGGCCTTGTAGCTACTGCCCTGGTAGGTGACTTCCTGCCCGGCGGTGTACACCGCCGTGTTGCTCCATTCGGCCGCGTGGGCAACACCCACAAAGGCCAATGCCACGACGAGCGCGTGGCGGCTGCCTGGAATAAGCGCCATTGTTTGAATCCTCCATCCTTTGTCTTTGTTTGTGCTTCGGTCTCAAGGGCCGAATGGCAAGGATGGTATCAGCGCGAGTGATCACTTCCTAGCGGTTTACAATGCGATGGATTCTCAAAAAATCGTGTTAAATCAACAAAATATAATTAATCAATGATGTAGTGATGGTTATCGCTTTCACCGATTTTCACCACAGGCTGAGCACAACGACAACGCTAAGTCATTGATATCGGCGGCAGTGCGATTTCTTGCGCCGGCTGGGTCAAAGCCTGGAAAAAGGCAGGGCGGGGCAGCAAAAACGCCCGTGCCGCAGGCCAAAGCCTGCGGCACGGGCGCCGGGGTGTCGGACAGGTGGCCGGAAAGCCGCGTCAGACGGTGATGCGTGCCAACTCGTCGAAATAGGTGGGGAAGGTCTTGGCGGTGCAGCCGGGGTCGAGAATCCGCACCGGCGCGCCCAGCGATACCAGCGAGAAGCACATCGCCATGCGATGGTCGTCGTAGGTGCCGATTTCCGCGTTCGGCGTCAGCGCGGCGGGCGGCGTGACCACGATGTAGTCGCGGCCTTCCTCGACGGTGGCGCCCACCTTGCGCAGCTCGGTGGCCATCGCGCTCAGGCGGTCGGTTTCCTTGACGCGCCAGCTCTCGATATTGCGAAGGGTGGTGGTGCCTTCGGCGAACAGCGCGGCCACGGCGATGGTCATTGCCGCATCGGGGATATGGTTGAGGTCCACGTCCACCGCGCGTAGCCGGCCGCTGGTCGGGCGGGTGGCGCTGATCCAGTTGTCGCCACGTTCGATCGTCGCGCCCATCTGCTCCAGCACTTCGGCGAAGCGCACATCGCCCTGGATGCTCTGTTTGCCGACGCCCGTGACGATCACCGGCTGGCCGGGCGCGGCGGCGATGGCGCCCGCCGCCAGGAAGTACGACGCCGACGATGCATCGCCCTCGACGAAAATCTCGCCGGGGCTGGTGTAGGCCTGGCCGCCGGGAATGAAGAACTCGCTCCAGCCGCGCCGCTCGATGGCGATGCCGAAGCGTGTCAGCAGGTTGAGCGTGATCTCGATATAAGGCTTGGAGATCAGCTCGCCCTCCACGGTCACGGTCATGTCGCGTCCGGTGAGCGGCAGCGCCATCAGCAGGCCGGTGAGGAACTGACTGGAAACGTTGCCCTTTACCGATACCCGGTCGCCGGCGATGCGGCCGGGGTGGATCGCCAGCGGCGGATAGCCTTCCTGACCCAGGTAATCGACCAGCGCGCCGGCCTGGCGCAGGGCATCCACCAGATCGCCGATCGGGCGCTCGTGCATGCGCGGCACGCCGGACAGGCGATATTCGCCGCCGGCCAGTGCCAGGGCGGCTGTCAGCGGGCGGAACGCGGTGCCGGCGTTACCCAGGAACAGGTCGGCCTGCTTCACCGGGAAATCGCCGCCGCAGCCGTGGATGCGGAAATCGCGGCTGTCTCCCAATTGTTCCCACTTCACGCCCAGCGCGGTCAGTGCTTCCAGCATGCGCTGGGTGTCGTCCGATGCCAGCAGGCCCTTGACCAGCGTCTCGCCCCGGCACAGTGCGGCCAGCAGCAAGGTGCGGTTGGAGATGCTCTTGGAACCGGGCAGCGCCACGGTGCCGGCCACGTGGGAAATCGGGGAGAGGTCGAGATGTTCCATGGGGAGTCGCGGTTGCGTGGGCTTTGGGGAAGGCCGCAATGATAACGTGGCCCGCCGGATGTTTATACCGGCGCGACCGCAGGGCGATGCTCAGGCCGACGGTATCGGCGCAATGTCGATGACGGGCGGCTCGAACAACGCTGGCACCAGCTCGCGTAGCGCCGATTCCACCTGATCCGGCCCCAGGTCGTTCAGGCATTTCATGTGGCCGAGTGGACAGGTGCGCTGGAAACAGGGGCTGCATTCCACGTTCAGCGTGACGATGCGCGCCTTGTGCGACAGCGGTGGCGTGAACTTGGGCGAGCTGGAGCCATACACCGCTACCAGTGGCCGGCCCAGCGCGGCCGCCACATGCATCAGCCCGGAGTCGTTGCACACCACCGCGCTGGCCAGGCTCATCAGGTCGATGGCCTGTGCCAGCGTGGTCTTGCCGGCCAGATCGACCACGCCCGGCGCCAGTGCGACGATCTCGTCGCAGATTTCGCGATCCTTGGTCGAGCCGAACAGCCATACCTGCGCACCCAGCGCCATCATCGTGCGCGCCAGCGCCGCAGCGTGGCGGGCCGGCCAGCGCTTGGCCGGGCCATACTCGGCGCCTGGGCACAGTGCCAGGATCGGGCGATCGGCGTCCAGACCCAGCGCCGCCAGCGCCGCGCGACAGGCGCTGTCGTCCACTTCCAGCCGCGGGTTGGGAATCGGGTGGACCACCGGCTTGCCGGCACGCTCGGCCAGCGCGGAGAAGCGCTCCACCATGCGCGGCAGGGCGGCCTTGTCCAGTTTGCGCCAGTCGTTGAGCAGGCCGTAACGCGATTCGCCCAGCCAGCCGGTGCGCACCGGAATGCCGGCGAAGTACGGTACCAGCGCGCTCTTGAGCGAATTGGGCAGCAGGATGGCCTGGTCGTACTTGCGGCGCGCCAGTTGGCGGCCCAGCTTCCAGCGCGCCAGCAAGGCCAGTTGACCGTGGCCGAACGGCGCGTCGATCGCTTCATCGATCTCGGCCATGCGTGCGTGCAGCGGCCGCGTCCAGGCGGGCGCCAGCACATCGATCACCACATTGTCGGCGTAGCGATCATGCAAGCGCTGGTACAGCGGCTGCGCCATCACCGCATCGCCCACCCAGGCCGGGGCCACGATCAGGATGCGTTTCATGCGTTGGCCTCCTGTGGGGCCGTATGGCGATCGGTATGGGATGGCGGCTGGGAGATCACAATGAACTGGGCATCCTGGTCGCCGGTATTGCGAACCTGATGTGCCACGCCGGGAGGAACTTCCAGCCCCTGTCCGGCCGTGACGGCGTGGAGTCGCTGATCGAGTTCGATCTGCAACGTGCCCGCCAACACCTGAAAGAACTGGCGCGAGATATGATGCACATGGCGTGTTTCTGCCGTGCCCGGAGGCATCCGCTCGCGAATCACCGACAGTTCGGGGGTGCGTAAGAGGTGCCAGCCATCACACGCCTCGCCCCAACGATAATGCTCGGCATTTTGAAGGTCGACGACCGACATGGCTTCCTCGCGTTGCAAAAACAGAAGCGGCGCCGGGCGCCGCTTGAGGGGAGTATTACAGGAGATCAATGCCCTTTGACCACTTCGCCCGCCTTCAGGCGATAACGGGTGCCACAGTAGGGACAGAGCGCCTCGCCGGTCTTTTCGATCGGCAGGAACACGCGCGGGTGCGAGTTCCATTTCACCTGGTCGGGCGTCGGACAGTGCAGCGGCAGGTCCTGGGCGGTGACTTCGATTTCGCGTTGGGTGTTTTCGTGCAATGCCATGGTGTACTCCGTGTCGGCCGGGGCGGAGCGGCTGGCTCCGCGCCCGTTTCACAGTTCTTGTTCTGATCAGACCAGGGTCAGCCACTCGGCGCGGCGTTCGTCGCGGCCTTCGACGATATCGAAATAGCGCTTCTGGATCTCGGCGGTGATCGGGCCGCGGCTGCCAATGCCGACCGGACGGTTGTCCAGCTCACGGATCGGGGTCACTTCGGCGGCGGTACCCGTGAAGAATGCTTCGTCGGCGATGTAGATTTCATCGCGGGTGATGCGCTTCTCGATCACTTCCACACCCATTTCCTGTGCGATCTGGAACACCGTGTTGCGAGTGATGCCGTCCAGGCAGGAGGTCAGGTCCGGCGTGTACAGCTTGCCGCCGCGCACCACGAAGATGTTCTCGCCAGAGCCTTCGGCCACATAGCCGTCCACGTCCAGCAGCAGCGCTTCGTCGTAACCGTCGGCGGCGGCCTCCTGGTGGGCCAGGATCGAGTTCATGTAGTTGCCGTTGGCCTTGGCCTTGCACATGGTCACATTGATGTGATGGCGCGAGAAGCTGGAGGTCTTCACGCGGATGCCCTTTTCCATGCCTTCGGCACCCAGGTACGCGCCCCACGGCCAGGCGGCGACGATCACGTGCACGTCGTTCACCGGCGGCGCAACGCCCAGCTTGGCCGAGCCGTAGAACGCCATCGGGCGCAGGTAGCCGGATTTCAGGCCGTTCTCACGCACCACGGCGCGTTGCGCTTCGTTCAGTTCTTCCTTGGAGCACGGCAGGGCGATGCCCAGGATCTTGGCGGAGTTGAACAGGCGGTTGGTGTGGTCCTGCAGGCGGAAGATCGCCGAGCCACGGCTGGTTTCGTAGGCGCGCACGCCTTCGAAGACGCCCATGCCGTAATGCAGAGTGTGGGTCAGGACGTGCGTGGTGGCTTCGCGCCAGGGAACCAGTTTGCCGTCGTACCAAATGACGCCGTCGCGGTCGGCCATCGACATGATGCTTCTCTCCTGCCTGTGAATTCGTGGGTGCGTGAAGGCCGAAATTGTAGCCGAAAACGTTGGCGAGAGCGCGCCGCCGCAACCGGCGCAAGCGCCCGGCCATCCGGCGTCACCGCCATGGCTCACGGGCATGGCACGCAGCGCGGCCCGCATGCGTGGTGCGGCGCGACCGCCACCGGTCGGACGAAGATGCCGGCTGCACTCGGCCGGCGCTGGGCAGGGCTGTCAGCTTCGATATCAGCGGGCGATATCGGCGGATGAATGGTGGAATTAATAAGTAAATGATTTTATTGTGTTTTTGAGATATTTGGTTACCGATCCGGGCGAGACGGCTAATTGCTGTCTAAGATAGACAGGATTGTTTGGGGTAACCAATTGATCCGTCAGTGATTCTTGACTGCATTTAGCTGATTGGCATAAACACCAATATGCCCAACCGAAGAGTTGGCTTACCTGAAGAGTGTTTGGCTTCTGACTGGGAAAGTGCTTGGGGGTCTTATCGATGGAAAACCTGTCCCGCTTCAACCTGATCGGGTCGTCGCCGCAATTCCAGGCGGCGCTGCGCCAGGTCGAAAAGATGGCACGTGTCGACGTGCCGGTATTGATCGTCGGCGAAACGGGGACAGGCAAAGAGCTGGCTGCGCGCGCCCTGCATTACACCGGTGCCCGCGCGGCCGGGCCGTTCGTGCCGGTGAACTGCGGCGCGCTGACCGAGGCGCTGCTGGAGAGCGAGCTGTTCGGCCATGAGCGCGGCGCGTTCACCGATGCAAAGCATGCGTCGCCGGGATTGGCGGCCGAAGCCGATGGCGGCACCCTGTTCCTCGATGAAGTGGATGCGCTCAGCCTGAAGGCGCAGGCGGCGCTGCTGCGCTTTCTTCAGGACGGCACCTATCGTCGCGTCGGCGGCAGCCAGTCTCGCCAGGCCGACGTGCGCGTGCTGGTGGCCACCAATGCCGCACTCGATCAGTTGGTGGAAACGCGGCAATTCCGTCGCGACCTGCTGTACCGCATCAACGTGTTGACGCTGGCGATGCCGGCGCTGCGACAGCGCGACGGCGATGCGCGCGAACTGGCGCAGACCTTCCTGCGTCGTTTCTGTCACCAGTATCGCGTCCAGCGGCAGTTCCACCCCGATGCCTTCGATTACATTGCCCGGCATGAGTGGCCCGGCAATGTGCGCGAACTGGAGAACCAGGTGCACCGCGCCTTCCTGCTGAGCGAGGACGGCTACCTGCGCCTGGGCACCACGGCGCCCGCCGCCGCGCCGATCCAGGCATCCGGCACCATGCCGTACAAGACCGCCAAGGCGCGCGCCATTGCCGAGTTCGAACAGCGCTACGTGGAAGGGTTGTTGCGGTGCACCGAAGGCAACATCAGCCGCGCGGCACAGCTGGCCGGCCAGGATCGCAGCGCCTTCGGCAAGCTGGTGCGCAAGCTCGACCTGCAAGGCATGGGGCGCGTGCTGCCCAACCTGGTGAACAAGAGCTAGGGCGATCCGTCGCAAACGCGGCAGGCCTGCCGCAATTGTCATACTTTGTGAAAGCGCAACCAGCCAGGCCGGCAAGTTGCTATCTAATCGTCCAACCTGATCGCACGGCCCGGCCGCGCGCAGGGGAGGGCTGACCGGATGGCGGCGGCTACTTGGTGTTTGCGCCAGTTGCCCACGGGCCTTGCCTCGTGCATCGTGCACCGGCGTGACCGTATCGGCCCTGATATCGGACCAGAACCCAAGAGCCAGTGGCATGGATGAACTCCTGATCGAGACAGCGATGAAGGCGATCCGCGATTACCTGCGGACGCGGCCCGACGCTGCCGATACGGTGGAGGGTATTCACGAATGGTGGATCACATGGCCCGGCGAGGCGGAGCCGCTGACGATCACCCGCGCGGCGCTGGAGCGGCTGGAGGCCGGCGGCGAACTGGAACGGCGGCGTATCGGCAAGCGCGAACTGTGGCGCGCGCGCCGCGAAGGCTGAGTTCGCGCTAGGGCGTGTCATCCAATGTTTCGCGGCAGCGCTGGGCCGAAAAAGCACCAGCCACCAGGCGCGCGACGCAGCCAATAACCGGTTATTGGCAAGGAGTGCAACGCAGTGGATGGTGTTTTTTCGGCCCAGCCCTTCGGGTTCGGTGCATTTCGGGCGCCGCGCGACGTCGCCGGCCGCTTGCGGTATCCATACCGCGGCGCGTCCAGCTCCTGGCGCGGCATCCCGAACTGCACCGAACGCTGTCGTGAAACATTGGATGACACGCCCTAACGCTCAGGGGCGCGCCGGCATGTCCCGCCGTCGCCACGATTCGTTCAGCCAGAGCGCCAGCGCGATCACCGCGCCGCCCGCCGCCAGGCGCAACACGTTTTCATCGCTACGCCAGATCAGCATGTTCAGCGCGATCCCGACCGGGATGTGCATGTTGTTCATGGCGCCCAGTGTGCCCGCGTCCACCAGCGACGCGCCCTTGTTCCACCAGAAGAACCCCAGCGCCGACGACACTAGCCCCATGTAGACCAGTACGGCCCACTGCGTGGCGGTACTCGGCAGCCGGTCGGGATTGCCGAAGATCAGGAACGACGGCAACGCCACCAGGAATGCGCCGACGAAGAACCAGCCGAAGCCGGCGCGGGCCGGTTGCTCGCTGGGATAGCGCGCCACCAGCCACTTGTAGCCGATCTGGCCCAGCGCGAACGACAGATTGGCCACCTGTAACAGCAGAAAGCCCGCGAGAAAGTGCCCGCTCAGCTCGTCGTAACGGATGATGGCCGAGCCTGCAATGGCGATCAGCGCCGCCAGCGAGGCGCGCGGGGTGAAGCGGCCCTTGAAGGCGTCGTCCAGCAAGGTGATGTAGATCGGCGTGAAGATCGTGAACAGCAGCACCTCGGGGACGGTGAGATAAGCGAAGGAACGGTAGAGCAGCAGATAGGTCAGCCCGAACTGCAACGCACCGGCCACCGCCGTGCCCAGGATGCGGGCATTCGCGAAGCCGCGTGCCCGCAGAAAGGGCAGGAACACCAGCCCGGCCAGTACCACGCGGCTGAGCACCGCGAAATCGCTATCCACCCGCCCGGCCAGGAACTCGCCGATCAGGTTGAACGAAAACGCCCAGACCACCGTGATGAACGCCAGATATGCCATGGTTTACGCCCCGACAGGCCGCAAGCAAAGCGGCGATGATACCGGCCCCGCGGCGCGGTATGTTTCCTGCTTGGAAAGCGTGGCCGCGCAGTGGGCTTGCCGGTCATTCGGCTGTTATGGCTTTGTCTGGCCTGAATCAAAGTAGCGCGCGCCAGAACGACACATCGCGCGACTACAATCCAACAGGTTGCCTCCGCCTGCGCGCGGCCCTTTTCATCGAATGTCGAGCACATCATGAAGCAGCACTATCTCACTCCCTTGTTCGATCCCCAGTCGGTTGCCGTGATCGGCGCCACCGAGACCGAGAGCGCGGTGGGCCGGACCGTGTTCAGCGGGCTGGTGGAGGGCGGCTATGCCGGCCGCCTGTTCCCGGTGAACCTCAAGCGGGAACAAGTGCTGGGCATCAAGGCCTACAAAACGGTGAAGACGATCGAGGGCGACATCGACCTGGCCATCATCACCACGCCCACGCGCACCCTCAAGGCCATGGTCGAGCAATGCGGCAAGCGCCGGGTGAAGGCGCTGGTCATCATGTCGTGCGATTTCGTCGGCACCGACGATGCGTCGCGTCGCCTGCTCGATCAGTTGCGCGCCACCGCGCGCCAGTACGACATGCGCATCTTCGGCCCCACCGTGTTCGGGCAGGCACGGCCGATCTCGCGCTTCCAGGCCGGCAACTACCAGGGCAGGATCAAGGGCGGCAACCTGGCGCTGGTGTCGCAGTCGTCGTCGGTGGCATCCGCCATCCTCGACTGGGCGGAAGCGCACGAAGTGGGGTTTTCCAGCGTGGTGTCGCTGGGCACCGAGGCCGATGTCGATGTCGGCGAAACGCTGGACTACCTGGTGTCCGACCCGCGCACGCGCAGCATCCTGATCTACCTGGAGGATGTCGGTGATGCGCGCATGCTGATGTCCGCGCTGCGCGCCGCTGCGCGCACCAAACCGGTGATGGTGCTCAAGGTGGGGCGCTATGACGAAAAAGTGACGCTCGGTCGTACTCACAGCGAGCGCCTGATCGGACGCGACGACGTGTTCGAGGCCGCGCTGCGCCGCGCAGGCGTGCTGCGCATCCGCTCCATCAACCAGTTGTTCATCGCCGCGCGCGTGGTCAATGCGGGCTATCGCACCAAGGGCCGGCGGCTGGCCATCGTCACCAACGGCATGGGCGCCGGGATGATGGCGGTGGACCGCGCGCACGACCTGCACATCCAGTTGTCGCAACTGGCGCCGGAAACCATCAGCCGGCTGGCCGACTGGCTGCCACCGCACAGTGAGCGCAACAACCCCGTGGATATCCTGGGCGATGCGCCGGCCGCGCGGTTTCGCGGCGTGACGCAGGTGCTGCTGGACGATCCGAACGTCGATGGCGTGGTCGTGGTGTTCACGCCGCAGGTGGGCACAGACCACATGGCCACCGCCGAGGCGATGATCGAACTCCATGCGGGCAGCGACAAACCCATCCTGCTGGCGTGGATCGGCGGCAAGAAGGTGGAGGGCAGCCGCCGCCTGCTGGGCAAGCAGAACATCGCGTACTTCCACGCGCCGGAGCACGCGGTGGAGGTGTTCTATTCGCTGGCCGCCTGGGAATACAACCAGCAACTGCTGCTTCAGACCGCCGCGCCGCTGGGCGAGTGGGAGGCGCCGGACCTGGAAACCGCGCGCATGATCATCGACACCGTGCTCAACGGCGGGCGCACGGTGCTGGACGAGATCGAATCCAAGGCCATCCTGCGCGCCTTCCATATCCCGGTGGTGCCCACGCTGCGTGCCGCCAGCCCCGACGACGCGGTGACAGTGGCCATGGGCCTGGGCCTGCCGATCGCGCTCAAGCTCGACGTCGAAGGCGTGATGCACAAGACCGACATCGACGGCGTGGTGCTCAATATCCAGAGCCTGGTCGGCGTTGCCGCCGAGGCGGCGCGCATGCTCAGCCGCGCCAAGGAGCGCTTCGGCGACAAGGTGCATGGCCTGACCATCCAGCCCATGCACGGCAAGAAGTTCGGCCGCGAGCTGATGTTGGGCGTGGCGCGCGACCGCGCCTTCGGCCCGGTGATCTCGTTCGGCGCGGGCGGTATCGCGGTGGAGATCTTCAACGACGTCGCCGTCACGCTGCCGCCGCTGAACGAATACCTGGCCGCCAACCTGATCCGCCGCACGCGGGTGAAGCAAATGCTGGAAGCATTCCGCAACCAGCCGCCGGTCAAGCTGGATGCCGTGGTCGATGTGTTGCTGCGCCTGTCCGAACTGGTGTGCGAATTGCCGCAGGTACACCAGCTCGACCTGAACCCGCTGGTGGCCGACGAGAATGGCGTCATCGCCGTGGACGCGCGCATCGTGGTGGCGCCGGTGCCGGACAAGGCACGCCGCTACGAACACATGGCAATCCACCCGTATCCGTCGCAGATGGTGCAGGTATCGCAGCTCAAGAGCGGCGTACCCATCGTGATCCGCCCGGTGCGACCGGAGGACGCCGAAATGATGGCGCGCTTCGTCGCCGAACTGTCGGATGAATCGCGCTACAACCGCTACATGAACACGCTGAAGACCCTGCCGCAATCGATGCTGGCGCGCTTCACCCAGCTCGACTACGCCCGCGAAGTAGCGCTGGTGGGCACGATGGGCGAGGGCGACGACGAGCGCATCCTGGGC
The DNA here is from genome assembly GCF_005048205.1 of Chitiniphilus eburneus. GTDB lineage: Bacteria > Pseudomonadota > Gammaproteobacteria > Burkholderiales > Chitinibacteraceae > Chitiniphilus > Chitiniphilus eburneus. The sequence continues at coordinate 11,885 of NZ_SUMF01000004.1, read as the reverse complement.
GTATCGCGCTTTACCGTGAACCCTGACTACGACAGTTGCGAGTTCGCCATCGTCATTGCCGACACCATGCAGGGCAAGGGCCTGGGTGCGCGGCTGATGGAAGCACTGTTCGCCGCCGCGCGCGACATGAACCTGGAACTGGTCGAAGGCGAAGTGCTGGCCAGCAACAAGACCATGCTCAACTTCATGAAGCGGCTGGGCTTCGAAATCCACAAGCACCCGGAGGATTCCGGGCTGAAATGGGTGGTGAAGCGGCTGTGACCACGCCGCGCCCGCACTGACCGATGCCCGCGTAGCGCGGGCGACCCGGAGTAAAGCCATGTCCTGCATCTTTTGCGACATCGTCGCCAGCAAGGCGCCGGCCCATGTGATCTGGGAAAGCGCCGACCACCTGGCGTTCCTGTCGATCTTTCCCAATACCCAGGGCTTCTCGGTGGTGGTGCCCAGGCGGCATTACGACAGCTACGCCTTCGCCCAGGACGACGCGGTCCTGTCCGGGCTGATCGTCGCCGCCAAACAGGTGGGACTGCTGCTCGACCGCGCGCTGCCCGACGTGGCGCGCACCGGGCTGATGCTGGAGGGCTACGGCGTCGATCACCTGCACGCCAAGCTGTTCCCCATGCACGGTACCGGCGGCGACAGCGCGTTTCGCCCGCACCATTCCAAGGTCGACAAGTACTTCGAGCAGTACGAAGGCTATATTTCCTCGCACGACTGGCAGCGCGCCGACAATGCCGAACTGGCGCGGCTGGCGGCGCACATCCGCGCGCACATCGGCTGAGCCGCGGCGCGCTTTCAAGGAGGAGTTCCGGCGACGGAGCATGCCGGAGCAAGCCCGGCAGGCGCGGCGTCCGTGTGGGTAATGTGGGGTGCTTCGAGCGTCCAGACATCGATTCGCCCGACCCGGCACCTGGCCGGGTTTTTTCATGCCAGATGGTCTGGAAGGTGGGCAGTGCTTGCCTATAACGGAGGAACCCCCTTCGCCCCCCAAGGCTAATCCGGAGTCCATGATGCCTGTCCCCGATGCCCTATTGCCCCGCTTCGCGGTCTCACTGGCCACTGCAATGCTGGCGCTGGCCGGCCATGCCGTTGCCGCCGACCTGCCGGTCGGGACCGCCACCGCGCACACCCGCGCCGCTAACCAGGCGGTGTTGCAGCAACTGGATTTCAACGACCGCGACAGCTTCGACGCCGTCAATCGTGGCCTGATTGCCAAGCTGCCCGACGCCAGGATCAAGGGCAAGGACGGCAAGCTGGTCTACGACGCCGACAACTTTGCCTTCCTGCGCGACAAGCCGGCGCCCGATACGGTCAATCCCAGCTTCTGGCGCCAGTCGCAGCTCAATGCCGAGCATGGCTTGTACAAGGTGGCGGATCGCATTTACCAGTTTCGCGGCTACGACATTGCCAATATGACGCTGATACAGGGCGATACCGGCTGGATCATCATCGATACCACTACCTCGACCGAAGTTGCTGCCGCCGGGCTGAAGCTGGCGAACGAAAAACTTGGCCAGCGCCCGGTGAAGGCCGTCATCCTCACCCACAGTCACGCCGACCATTTCGGCGGCGTGCTTGGCGTGGTCAGCCCCGAGGACATCAAGAACAAGAAGGTGGAGATCATCGCGCCGGTCGGTTTCCTGGAAGAAGCGATCAGCGAGAACCTCTACGCCGGCAACGCCATGGGACGGCGCGCCCGCTTTTCCTACGGCGACGGCCTGCCGCTCGATGCAGCCGGCTCGATCGGCACCGGCCTGGGGGTGAACCTGTCGCAGGGCACCATCAGCATTGCCGAGCCGACCCGCACCATCACCCACACCGGCGAGCAACTGACGGTGGATGGGCTGGACATCGTGTTCCAGAACGCGCCCGGCACTGAGGCGCCAGCGGAGATGCTGTTCTACTTCCCGCAGCTCAAGGCGCTGTGCCTGGCCGAGGATTCCACCTACGTCATGCACAACCTGTACACCCTGCGCGGTGCCAAGGTGCGCAGCCCGCTGGTGTGGGCCAATACGCTGAACACCACGCTGGAGCTGTTCGGTGACAAGGTGGAGGTGGCATTTGCATCGCACACCTGGCCCACCTGGGGTAACGCCACCATCCGCGAGCACCTGAGCAAGCAGCGCGATATGTATCGCTTCATCAATGACCAGACGCTGCGCCTGGCCAACCAGGGTTACGACGCGGAAGAGATCGCCGAGCGCCTGACGCTGCCCGATGTGCTGGGCAAGGAGTTCTACAACCGTGGCTACTACGGCAGCCTGAAGCACAACGTAAAGGCCACCTACCAGCTCTACCTGGGCTTCTTCAACGGCAACCCAGCCACGCTCGACGCGCTGCCGCGCGTGGAGGCCGCCAGGCGCTACGTGGAGGCTATGGGCGGCGCGGCGCAGGTGCTGGAGCGTGGCCGCAAGGCCTTCGACGCGGGTGACTATCGCTGGACCGCCGAGCTGGTGGACCACGTGGTGTACGCCGACCCGGGTAACCAGGAGGCCCGCGCCTTGCAGGCCGCGGCGCTGGAGCAGCTCGGCTTCCAGGCCGAATCGGCCACCTGGCGCGGCTTCTACCTGATGGGTGCCAAGGAACTGCGCGGGGCGAAACGGATGGCGGCCGCCACGCTGGTGGACCCGCGCGCTATCCCGGTGCCAATGGCGGTGGACTACGCCTCGACGCTGATCGAACCCGCGCGCGCCATAGGCAAGACCCTGCGCATCGGCCTGCGCATCGCCGGCGCCGAGCCGCAGCGCTATACGCTGTCGCTGGAAAACGCCGTGCTGTTCCTGAACAAGCCGGTGGCGGGTGAGAAGCTCGACAGCACGGTGACGCTGACCGCCCCCGAGTTCGGCGCCATCGTCGGCGGCATGGCCAAGACGGTGGATCTGGTGAAAAGCGGCAAGGTGAAGGTAGAGGGCGACGCTGACGCGCTCGACCAGCTTGCCGCGCTGTTCGACCGTCCCGATCCGGCCTTCCCGCTGATCGAACCGGTTGCCGCGCCGAAGTGATCGACCCCGGAGCAGACGCCCCAAACGAAACAGCCCGGCGTTGAGCCGGGCTGTTTCTTTGCAGCGTGTGGGCCAGCGCTGCCACGGAACATGTAATGACACGCCCTTGGCGCGGCGCCTCTTTCACTTCGACGAAATTGCCCGGCTTCCCACTGCGCTCGAACGCGGCCCGCTCCGGGGTCGTAGGTACGGAAGTAGGCGAACCAGCCATGCCCCGGCTGGGTCAGGGGCGGGCCTCCCGGGCGGCGCTGCGTTTCGCACGGCTTTTTTGGGGGGAGCGGCCCGGCATGACTCGCCACGCCGGGGAGGGGTGTTCAGTCGAAGGTGAGGTTCAGGCCGCCGAACACGGTGAACTTGGGCTGGTTGTCGCCCTCGTGCGCCACGGTCCATTGCGGCTCGATGAACAGGTTCATGATGGTCTTGCCTTCCTTCCATACCTTGCCGCCACCCAGTCCGATCGGGATGTAATAGTTGCCGTGCTCGATATCGAAGGTCCAGATACCGGTGGAGCGCACGTACCAGCCGTGGGGCAGGTTGAAGATGCCGAAGGGCTGGAAGGTGACCGACCCGACATCGGGACGGTCGTCGTCACCCGCGAACGATTGCTGCCATTGCAGCAGGCCACCGAGCAGTCGCTTGGGGCTGGGCGAGATCACCACCGCGGCCAGGCCGCCCTGCCATTTGCCGGTGCCCAGCTCGTCGCTGCTGGCGGTGGGCAGGGTCAGCAGCGGGCCGACGCCGACCTCGATGGCACCGGTGTGCAGCAGAAAGATATCGAACAGGTTGATGTCGCCCAGCCCGGTCTTGTAGCCGCCTTCGGGGTCGGGGCGGGTGCTGAGCGGCATGGTCAGGCGGAAGATCTGCGGCACGCCCACCAAGCTGTTGGGCATCACGGGCAAGGTGCCGCGCAACAGGAAATCGTTGGTGTGTTTGTCGCTGCCGTAGAGCGTGGGTGTGTAGTAGTCCTGGAAGTTGAGCCCCGGCGCCGGGTTGAGCGGGTTGTTGCTCTTGTTCGCGGTCTCGGCGTCATCAGCCAGAGCCGGTTGCGCCAGGGCCAGCAGCAGCGTACCGCCGGCAAGGGGAAAAAGATGCTTCATGGGGGCTCCTCGGGTTTGGGGCAAATCGGCCTTCGAGCGGGGGATGCGTTGATGCGTGAACGGGGCGGGCAGCGCGAAGCGTGGCGCGATCACCGCTTTTCTCCAGGCCCGCCGTGCGGCAAGCCAGGTGCCAGCCCGCAATCCGCTTTTTCGTCCTTCGCAGCCATGCTTGCTGGTCGCCTAGAAGAACAGGCGGCGGTACGACAGCATGAACAACTGCACGTCCGGCGCATCGTCCGGTTTGGAGACGGTATTGATGTAGGCGGCGCTGACGGCGTCCTTGGGTGACAGTGCCAGTTGCGCGCCCACGCCCATCTGCCAGGTATCGGCGCGGTTGTCCTGATCCGTGCCGTCGATCTGCGTTTCGCCGCCCCAGGTGTAGAACACATCGGCCGATACCCAGAACGCCGGGGTGAAGTTGTAGCTGTAGTGCGCCTCCAGGCCCAGCTTCATGTCCTGGCTGAGCGTGCTGCCGCCCTGGTAGTTGTCGTTGTCGGTGTACCACTGCAACCAGCCGTTGACCTCGATCCAGCTATTGCCGAACGGGTGCCCGAACGCCAGCTCCGGTTTGAACGCCCAGCGATTGGCGCCGATGTTGATGGTGCGGTTGCCGTCGTACGAGCCGGTGGGCGCTGTGACCCACACCGCGCCGGAGAGAAAGGTTTCCGGCTGGAATTTGGCGAACTCCTCCAGCGTCAGCGCCTTGCCGCCGAAGATGTTGGTGGCGAACACCAGGCTGGTGTCGCCCCAGGCGGCCTGCTTGGCATGAAAATCGGTCTGGTCCAGCGCCAGATCGACCGAGGCATAGGGTTGCAGGACCTGCACGGCGCTGACGAGGCCATTGCCCAGGTCGAAGGCATAGGCAAAGCGCAGCAGGCCGGCGTCGATATTGGTGTCGGCGCCCTTGATCGGCAGGTTGGTATCGAAGGCGGTGTTGGAATCGATATTGAAGTAGTAGGCGAATCCCACCGGTACGTTGATCGGCATGTTCTGCCAATCGCGGGCATTGTCGGCGTGAGCGACGGGCAGCGCGCAGAGCGAGGCGAGGCACGCGGCGCCCAGGTTCAGGGGGCGCAAGCTGAAAGTCATATTTTTTTGACCATTGATTAAAGGTGTTGCTTTCGGATGGGGCCGCCTTGCGGGGTCCGGCCACTCTCTGGCCACTATAGAAAACGCCGATCACCAAACACAAACCGAGCTGCTTCCTTCTTTTCCAAACAAAAACCCCCTGGTCAAGCATGTGGTTATCGCGCGATGAATCCAATGCGGATGCCCCCGGGATAAGGCTTTTGCCGCGTGAAGCGGTGATGCTTACGGCAAGCGGGCCAGATCGCCCGTCACCTTGCACCATGACACCGGTGATCGATTCCCCCCGACCAACCCGCATGGCCTATTACGGGCGATGCGTCACGCTGGCGCCACACGCGATCCGATAGCTTTCTCATGAAGAAAGCAGAATGAGTTTGCCGGCCAGGGGAGGCGTGGCCCTGCGCGAATCCTGAGCGTGCCACCGCAGCGGCTGCCCGCTAAGGCGATGCCCGGCTTGCCCATCCACCGGGCCGGCCGCCTCGCAATTACCGTGGTTTGCCTTTCTATTGATTTACAAATCAATGAGCATCGGTGATGCTTTTCATTTTTCAGGGTGGTCCGGTGGATGCCGGGGCGGAGAACAAGATGAAACAGTGGCTCGCGCAGCGCGGCAACGCGCGCAAGATCGGCATTGGGGCGGTGGCGGCGGTGGTGCTGGCTGCCGCGGTCGGTGGCGGCTGGTGGTGGGGGCATCGTGGCGGCACATCCGGCGCTGCGTCGGACGTGGCGACGGCGCAACAGTCGGCGCCCGATGCCGAATTCGCCATGCTCGGCTGCAAGGCCAGCTACTGGGATGACTCACCCGCGCTGGCGATCAGTTTCAACCGCCCCTTGTCGCGCAAGCAGGATCTGAACAAGCTGTTCACCGTGACCGACGTCGGCGTGATGCCCGAGGGCAAGGCGATCGACGCCTCGGCCGCCGCCGAAAAGCCGAAAAAGGTGGAAGGCCGCTGGGAGCTGGACGATGGCGCCCAGCTTGCCTACTTCGTCACCACCGCCAAGCGCCGCTACACCATCGACGTCGCGCCCGGTGTGCTGGCCGACGACAACGCCCGCATCGATGAGCGCCAGCAGTGCGACGTGGCACTGGAAACGATGCCGCCCGCGTTCTATTTCGCCAGCCGCGGCGTGGTGCTGCCCGCCGCGCAGAACGGCGGCCTGCCGGTGGTCACCGTCAACACACCCGAGGTGGACGTGCAGTTCCTGCGCGTCTCGCCGCAGCATCTGCCGCGCTTCCTGGAGCAAGTGGTGGCGCAGCGCCGCAGCGAGCCGGCGCCCGACGACGAGGAGGGCGACGAATACGGCTACGACAGCAACCGGCTCACCTTGTCCGGCGCGGTCAGCGGCTGGACCTTGCAGAACCTCAAGCGCATCACCCAGAGCGTCTACCTGGGGCGCTTCGAGACCGACGCTCGCAAGAACCGCCGCAACGTGTCGTTCCTGCCGGTCGAGGACATCAAGGAACTGAAGGAGCCGGGTATCTACGTGGCGGTGATGAGCCAGCCTGGACGCTTCTCCTACGAATACCAGGTGACGTACTTCTACGTGACCGATATCGGCCTGCACGTGCATCGCGGGCAGAAGCAGATCGACGCCTTCGCCACCTCGCTCAAGCGCGGCAAGGCGTTGTCCGGCGTATCGTTCGAACTGCTCGACCAGTACGGCAAGGTGCTGTCGCGCGCCGATGGCGATGGCGAAGGCCACGCGCTGCTGGCCGACGTGCCGGACGGCGCCCGCGCGCTGGTGGCGCGCAAGGATAAGGAAATTGCCACCCTGGCATTGTTCGAACCGGGGCTGGATCTGTCCGAATACGATATCGGCGGCTACCTGCCGCGTAACACCAAGCTGTTTGCCTACAGCGGGCGCGACCTGTATCGCCCTGGCGAGAAGTTCTTTGTTTCGGTGATCGCACGCAACACCGATGGCCGCCCGCTGCCGGCGCTGCCGATCACTGCCACGCTCAAGCGCCCGGACGGGCAGACCGTCCAGAGCGCCACCTGGCAGGCTGATCCCAAGCTGCCCGGCTACTATCAGCGCCAGCTCAGCCTGCCTGCCGATGCGCAGACCGGTGCCTGGCTGCTGGAGCTGCGCGCCGATCCGGCCGCCAAGGACGCCGACACCGTGATGAAGGTGCAGGTGGAAGAGTTCCTGCCCGAACGCATGAAGCTGGATCTCACCGCCGACGCGGGGGCGCTGACGCTGGGCGAGGAATTCGACGTCGCGGTGAAGGGCAACTACCTGTTCGGCTCGCCCGCATCCGGCAACCGCCTGCTCGGCAGCGTCTACACCGAGCGCCAGCGCTATCCGCTCGCCAAGCAATGGCCCGGCTTCCTGTTCGGCGACTTCGCCGACGACAGCCGTACCCAGCGCCGCGAACTGGAGGAAACCGCGCTGGACGACGCCGGCCGCGCCAACGTTACCGTGCCGCTGGAGCTGGACGGCGCCAGATCGCCGATGCTGGCACGCGCCACGTTCAGCCTGCTGGAATCGGGCGGGCGCCCGGTGGTGCGCTCGATCGACCGCACCATCTGGCCCGCCGGCAAGATGATCGGCATCCGCCCGCTGTTCGACCGCGATGTGGCGCGCGAAGGCGACAAGGCCGCGTTCGAGATCGTGCGTGTGACCAATGCCGGCGCCAACGCGCCGCTGGCACAGGCCAAGGTGCGGCTGGTGCTGGAGAACCGCGATTTCTACTGGCGCTACGACGATCAGCGTGGCTGGCATTCGGGCTACACCGAGACCGACGAGCCGATATATACGGGCGAACTGGTACTCAAGGGCCGCGCGCCGCTGGCGCTGCCGGTGGAGTGGGGCCGCTACCGTCTGGAAGTCGAAGACCCGGAAACCAAGCTGGTCGCACGCTACCGCTTCTATGCCGGCTGGGGCGCGCAGGACGCCGAGGCGATGGGCAACCGCCCGGATCGCGTCAACCTCAAGCTCGAAGGCGTGCCGGCCAAGCCGGGCGACGACGTGGCGTTGACCATCCTGCCGCCGCACGACGGTGAAGCACTGGTGCTGGTCGAAGGCGACAAGGTACTGTGGCAGAAGCGCGTATCGGTATCCGCCAAGGGCACCAAGATCGACATCCCGGTGAGCAAGGACTGGAAACGCCACGACCTGTACATCTCGGTGGTGGCGTTCCGCCCGGGGAGCGAGGGTGACCGCGTCACTCCAGCGCGCGCGCTGGGCCTGGTCTACCTGCCGCTGGCGTCGGCCGACCGCAAGTTCAAGGTGGCGCTCACCGCGCCGCAGCAGGCACGCCCGGAAACCCGCGTGCCGGTGAAGATCAAGGTGGACGGTGCCACCGGTGACAACGCCTTCGTCACACTGTCGGCGGTGGACGTGGGCATCCTCAATATCACCCGCTTCAAGACGCCCGACCCGTTCGATTTCCTGTTCGGCAAACACCGCTACAGCCAGGACCTGGCCGATATCTACGGCAAGCTGATCGAGAAAATGGAAGGCAACACCGGCAAGCTCAAATGGGGTGGCGACAGCGGCATGCGCGACAGCCAGGATCGCCCCAAGAAAGTGAAGCTGGTGGACCTGTTCAGCGGCCCGGTGCGGCTGGATGCCAAGGGCGAGGCCACCATCCCGCTCAATATCCCCGACTTCAACGGCACGCTGCGCCTGATGGCGGTGGCCGCCAGCGCCGAACGCTATGGCAACGCCGAGGCCGAGGTGACCGTGGCCGCGCCGGTGGTGGCCGAACTGGCGACACCGCGTTTCATCTCGCCGGGCGACGAAGCCACGCTGGCGCTGGACGTGACCAACCTGACCGGCGCCGCGCAGACCTTCACCGTCAAGCTGGCAGCCGGCAAGCCGGTACGTATCCGCGAGGGCGAACAGAAGATCACCCTCAAGGACAAGGAGCGCCGCACGCTGCGCTACACCGCCGAAGCCACCGACGCCTACGGTCTGGCGCGGCTGGATTTCAGCGTGAGCGGCACGCTGGCCGGCAAGCCACTGACCATCAAGCGCGATGCCGCGTTGCAGGTGCAACCGGCGGCGCCGCTGGAGCGCAACGTGCTGCGGGTGAAGCTGGACCCGGGCGCCGAGCAGGCGGTGGCGGGCGATCTGATCGCACGCTACTTTGCTGATTCGGCCAACGTTTCGGTCACGCTGTCGAACAAACCACCACTCAACGTGCGTTCGCTGGTCAAGGGCCTGCTCGATTATCCCTACGGCTGCCTGGAGCAGACCACCAGCGCGGCATACCCGCACCTCTTCATCGACGAAGCGGCGGCCAGGGAATACGGGCTGACCCCGCGTACCCGCGAGGAACGCGCGCGCTTCGTTGAAGGCGCGATCGCCCGCATCGCCGGCATGCAGAAGAGCGATGGTGGTTACTCGCTGTGGAGTAGCGGCCCGTATGAATACTGGCTGTCGCCGTACGTGGCCGGCTTCTTCATGGATGCGCGCGAGGCGGGCTTCAGCGTGCCGGACGTGCTCTACAAGCGCACGCAGGACTGGATGCTCACGCAATTCCAGCGCGCCCCGGCCGACTTCCCCATCTACGGCAAGGCGCTGGCCGACAAGCTGAACGACAACGGTGAGATCACCGCCGCGCTGGTGGGCAACGAGTACGAACAGCTACGCATCGACCACCAGCGCTTCGCCGCCGCCGCGCACCAGGGCTACATGCTGGCGCGCGACCAGAAGGCACCGCTGGCCACCCTGCGCGTGCTGTACGACAAGTTCGCCGGCCGCGCCCGTTCGCCGTTACCGCTGGTGCACCTGGGCCTGGCGCTCAAGCTGATGGGTGACGACAAACGCGCCAAGGGCGCCTTCGACTTGGCGATGAAGCGCCCCTATGGCATCACGCCGAACAACAGCGACTGGTGGTGGGGCGAATGGCTGGGCGACTACGGCAGCAGCACGCGCGACCGTGCCATGGCCTACGCCCTGCTGGTGCGGCACGACATCAAGCACCCGCAACGCGAGAACCTGCTGTTCGAACTGGCCGATTCGCTGAAGAACCGCCGTTCCTACTATTACTCGACGCAGGAACGGCTGGCGCTGCTGCTGGCCGCGCGCGCCGCCGGCAGCCAGACCGATGCCGAATGGAACGCGGTGCTGGCGGTGGGCGACGCGCCGCGCGGGCTGGCCAGCAAGCGTAGCGAGATTGTCTCGCTGGACGCTGCGCAACTGGCCAAGGGCGTGAAGCTGACCAACAAGAGCAGCGGCGTACTGTTCGCCGAGATCGAAGCCAGCGGTTACCCGCGCGAAATTCCCAAGCCGCAGAGCGACCAGATCCAGCTCGAACGGCGCTGGTTCTTCGCCGATGGCCGCCCCTACGACAACCGGCCGCTGAAGGTAGGCGAAACGCTGATCGCACGGCTGAACGTCACCGCGCGCCAGCGTATCGAAGACGGCCTGATCGTCGATCGCGTGCCGGCCGGGCTGGAGATCGAAAACCTCAACCTGTCCGATGGCGAGCGCCTGGACAGCCTGCAAGTGGAAGGCCAGCCGATCCGTGCCGCGCTGGAGGACAACCGCGTCAAGCACACCGAGTTCCGCGACGATCGCTACGTGGCCGCGGCGCGCCTCGACGGTGGCAAGCTGCAACTGTTCTACCTGCTGCGCGTGGTCACCCCGGGCAAATACGTGGTACCGCCCAGCTACGCCGAAGACATGTACCGACCGCAACTGGTGGGCATCGGCGCCGCCGGCACACCGATCACCGTGGTCGATCCGCGACGTTGAGCTGGTTGTTTCGATAGGTAGAAAAATCTGTAGACACAGAGCGCCCTGAGCACACGGAGAACACAGAGGAAAGACAAGACCATCGATACACTTCGTCTTTCCTGTTTGGTTTTCTCCGTGTCCTCTGTGCGCTCAGTGCGCTCTGTGTCCACAGGTTGATGGGTTTTTCCTCTTCATGCATTTCTCCCCGTTATCCCGCCTGGCCTGGCTGCGCTGGCCGCTGGGCTTGTTGCTGGCGGCTTGTCTGCTGGCGCTGGTGCTCGACTGGCTGTTCCCACTGCCGTTGCCGCGTGATGAGGCCGGGCTGGTGGTGGTGGACCGCCACGGGCGGCCGTTGCGCAACTATCCGTCCAGCAGTGGCGTCTGGCGCTATCCGGTGACGCAGGAGGAAGTGTCGCCGCTGTACGTGCAGGCGCTGCTCACCTACGAGGACCGCTGGTTCTACCGCCATGTCGGGGTCAACCCGGCGGCGATAGTGCGGGCGGCCTGGCAGTGGGCCAGCAGCGGGCACATCGTTTCGGGCGGTTCCACGCTGACCATGCAGGTGGCCCGCATCCTGGAGCCGCCGCCGCGTACGCTGTTCGGCAAGGCGCGGCAGGTGTTGCGCGCCTTTCAGCTCGAATGGCATCTCTCCAAGCGCGAGATTCTGGCGCTGTATCTCAACCACGCCCCCATGGGCGGCATCGTCGAAGGCGTCGAGATGGCCAGCCGCGCCTACCTGGGCAAGCCGGCGCGCGAGCTGAGCCACGCCGAGGCCGCGCTGCTGGCTGCGTTGCCGCAGGCACCGTCGCGGTTGCGGCCGGATCGGGCGCCCGAGCGTGCGCTGCGTGCGCGTGACAAGGTGCTGGATCGGCTGGCCGATTACGGCGTCTGGACCACCGACACCGTGGCCGACGCCAAGATCGAGCGCGTGATCGCCAACCGGAAATGATCCCGGTTCTGCAAACCAAGCTGTTCATCATCGCCGGTCTGCTCGACGCCATCTCGATGA
>NZ_SUMF01000039.1 GCF_005048205.1 Chitiniphilus eburneus | reverse complement strand
ATTTTTTCGGGAGCGGTGTCGGGGTTTTGCTGGCTGAGCTGATAGAAGGTCTGGGCGATGTCGGCGAAGAAGCCGTGAGTCTGGTTGTAGGCGAGGTCGGTGGGGACGGGATGGCCGAGTTCCTGCGCCAAGGCTTCCTGAAGCATTTTCTTGTTTGTAGTTGCATCATCAGGCTGAGTCGTAATGCCGTTTATATGCATAACGTGGGGAATTTGGTCGCATTGATTCAGAGCCGCCCAACTATTTGCGGAAACGAGAAACATGAGCAACGTGATATGGAGTTTCATTTTATCCACCCTCAGTCGCACTGCATCTTAAGCGGAGAGGAAATCACCCGGCCACTCAGCAATTCACCATATTTAACATAACTCTCCATCCGCTCGGGAGTGTTGTAATTTAGCGCAGTCGACTTCTTTGAAAACTGCAATCGCCACTCATAATCTTCTGTGGAGTCTTTGTAGGTTCCATAAAAACAATCCAATGCCATTCCCCATTGAGTGGCCAAGCTTTTAGCCAGGTCACGATCATTGCCATTCGCAGTGAGTACCTTTTGCTGCGTAATCCGCGCCATCTCCATCGCGTACTTGAACCGCGCCGGGTGCTTGCCCACTTCCTGCGCTAAAAAACGCTGTACGTCATCGCGCACGCCGTCTTGGTCGGCGTCGATGCCGGCCAGCGTTTTGCGGCCGGCCGAACCGGGATCGGGCGGGACTTTGATGCCGTTGATGGTGTCGGTGTTGCCCGGTATGGGGGTGACGGGCTCGCATTGCTGGATTGGTTGCCAGAGTGCGGGCACGCGCGGCGGTTGCCATTCGGTGCCGGGGTGCGCGGTATGCGCCTGGCGGGCACGGTAGTAGTCGCCTTCGAAACGAATCTGGTCGCCCAGGGCGTAGCTGTAGCCAGCTTGCCAGGGGGCGCAGCGTTGTACCGGGCCATGGTGCAGTTGCCATAGTGCGGGGGTGGACGCGGGGTTCCAGTTGGCGCCTTTTTGCGCGGTGTGCGATTGCAGTGCGCGGTAGGTCTGGCCTTGGTATTGCACGACCACGCCGATCAGGTAACCGTCGCTTTCGCGCCATTCGGGCAGCGGTGGGGTGGCCCACGCCAGGGGGGCGAGCAGGCAGGCGGTGAGCAGGGGGATGGCGGTACGGTGCATCGGTCGATCTCCTGGGTCGATGCCGAGGCATCGCGACATGTACGGTCGTGTTCCCAGTGGTGCCGCTGTCCTGTGCCGGTCAGTCGGAAGCGCCGACTATACCTGTGCTTTTTTACACACATCAACAGATTTTTATAGAAAAACTACTTCAATTTCTTACAAATACAATTTGGCAGTTTACCCCAAGGTAGGGTTTGGATGCGTCGGCAGGCATCGGGGCGTAAGTCGTCTCACCCTACCCTGCTCGCCGCTTGGCCAGGTATGGCGCCCTTTTGCGGGCCAGGTGCCGCCGAATGCAAGCGGTAGGTGGGGGCCACCGCTTGCGTGGTACCAGCCACTGGGCAAGGGCATGACCATTACCGACTGGATGAGAAAGCACCGGCAAATCGTCAGCATTTTGACAGCAATTTTCGTGTACGGGGTGGCCCGGATGCGCCACCTCTTCCAGCATGCCGGCGCTCGATCGAGGCGCAAAAAAAGCAGGGTGCGTTGCACCCTGCCAAAACGGAGCCTGGGCGGCGGCCCGCTCCGAGGTGGTATCCGGTCAGCGCGGCCGCACCAGTTGCCAGGCGCGCCCGAGATAGGTCACCGAACCGAAGCCGCTCCATACGTGCACCAGCCGGGTGAAGGGGAAGATCACGAACAGCGTCATGCCCATGAACAGGTGGGCTTTGAACAGGCCGTGCGCGTTGGCGATGAAGTCGGCCGCTCCGCCACGGAAGGTGACGATGTGCTGGGCCCAGTTCATCAGCAGCACCATTTCATGGCCATCTCGGTGACTGGCGGAAACAAAGATGGTGGATAGCCCCAGCAGCAGGGTGATCAGGATCCAAAGCAGCAGGATCTTGTCGCCCGGCCGGGTGACGGCACGCAGGCGCGGGTCACTCAGGCGGCGATGCAGCAGGATGGCAAGACCGATCAGGCAGATACCGCCCATGACGCCGCCGGCCACCATCGCCACCATCTGCTTGAAGCTGTGCGTGACGCCCAGCGCATCCCACACCGCCACCGGGGTGAGCAGGCCGACCAGGTGGCCGAAGAACAGGCCGAGGATGCCGATATGGAACAGGATGTTGCCCAGCCGTAGCTGGCCGCGATGCAGTAGCTGCGAGCTGTCGCTCTTCCAGGTGTATTGCTCGCGCTCGAAGCGGACAAGGCTGCCCAGGATGAAGATCGCCAGGGCGATGTAGGGATAGATGCCGAAGACGAAGTAGTGCAGGCCGTTCATGGCGTGACTCCTTGGAGCCTGTTCCGGGCACTCAGGCCCAGAGGTGAATGAAAGTGTTGTCGTGCCCCCGGCAAAGCCGGGTGCTCAGGATGAGTGGAGTGCCAGCAACGGCTCCATCTGCTCGAACCCACTCCCCCCGCCCTCGCCGCTGCGAGGGAGCCTCGTTGCACTCGATACCTGTTCCGGCCACTCAGGCCCAGAGGTGAATGAAAGTGCTGTCGTGCCCCCGGCAAAGCCGGGTGCTCGGAATGAGTGGAGTGCCAGTAACGGCTCCATCTGCTCGAACCCACTCCCCCCGCCCTCGCCGCTGCGAGGGAGCCTCGTTGCACTCGATACCTGTTCCGGCCACTCACGCCCAGAGGTGAATGAAAGTGCTGTCGTGCCCCCGGCAAAGCCGGGTGCTCAGGATGAGTGGAGTGCCAGCAACGGCTCCATCTGCTCGAACCCACTCCCCCCGCCCTCGCCGCCATGTCGGTCGCGATGCCGCCGTGTTGCGTGGGGAACCGGGCCGTACTAACCGGCGCATCGTGCGTTCGCATGCTGGCCTCTCGGGTGGAAATGCACGGTATGGGTGCCGCCCGGCTGGGGCTTGAGCAGCGGTTCGACGCCATCAGCGCCGGGGCCGAAGGTTTCCAGCGCTTCGTCCATGTCGCGTACCGGCGGGTCGGTCTGTTCCTGCGGTACGACATCGGTCAGGGTGCACAGCACGGCGAAGACGGTGGCGTAGGGGCTTTCGTTGCGCGCCAGGCGCCGGCCGATGGCGGCCAGCACGTGGATGGCGTCACCCAGCAGCGTTTCGGCTTCGTCCGCGTCGATCAGGCCGAGGAATTCGAGGAACAGCGGCACGTGATCGGGCAGTTCGGCCGCGCCGGGTTCAACGCCGTGGCGGCGGTATTCCTCCAGCAGATCGACCATTGCCTGGCCCCGGTCGCGGCTTTCGCCGTGGATGTGCTCGAACAGGTGCAGCGAGTGCGCCGGGTTGCGATCGAAGGTGGCAACGTAGTTTTCCTGCAAGGCGATCAGGCGGTGCTGCGCCAGGAAGGCGATCAGGGGTTGCAGCGCGTCGCGTGCGTCGGGGTGTTCGTCCAGCGCGGCGGCGATCTCGTCACGAGCGTCGAGCAGTTCCTGCTCGGGATAACTCAGCAGGGCGGACAGGATGCGATACAGGCTCATGTCCCCTCCTCTACGCGCCGTCGGCCGCGCGGCGGCGCGACTTGGGCATGTCGATGAAGATCACGCTGCCTTCGGGCTTTTTGCCGAACAGCGAGCCGGGCGAAGTGCCGCCAGAGCAGCCATTGCCGAAGGTAAAGCCGCAACTGCCCTTTTCGTTGAAGCTGTCTTCCACCACTTCCTTGTGGCTGCTCGGCACGACGAAGCGGTCTTCGTAGTTGGCGATGGCCATCACCTGGTACATCTCTTCGACGGTAGCCGGGTCCAGGCCCACCGGGTCCAGCAAGGTGGCGTCGCCCTGGCCGTGCACGCTTTCGCCGCGCTTGTAGGCGCGCATGGCAATCATCCGTTCCAGCGCGGCGACAACGGGTTCTTCCTTGCCGGCGGTGAGCAGGTTGGCGAGATAGCGCACGGGAATGCGCAGGCTTTTCACATCGGGAATGATGCTGTCGCCCACGGTGCTATGCGGCATCTGCCCCGCTTCGGCGGCGCTCTGGATCGGCGACAGCGGCGGGATGTACCACACCATCGGCAGCGTGCGGTATTCCGGGTGCAGCGGGAACGCCACCTTCCAGTCCACCGCCATCTTGTAGACGGGCGATTTCTGCGCGGCGTCCAGCCAGCTTTGCGCGATGCCCTGGCGCAACGCTTCGGCGATCACTTCGGGCGAGTGCGGGTCGAGGAAGGCACTGAGCTGCGCTTCGTACAGATCCTGTTCGTTCTCGGTGGCGGCGGCTTGTTCGATCAGGTCGGCGTCATACAGCATGACGCCAAGGTAGCGGATGCGCCCGACACAGGTTTCGGAGCAGACGGTGGGCTGGCCGGCCTCGATACGCGGGAAGCAGAAGGTGCACTTCTCGGCCTTGCCGCTCTGCCAGTTGTAATAGATTTTCTTGTACGGGCAGCCGGAGATGCACATGCGCCAGCCACGGCATTTGTCCTGGTCCACCAGCACGATGCCGTCATCCTCGCGCTTGTAGATCGAGCCGGACGGGCACGATGCCACGCACGCCGGGTTGAGGCAGTGCTCGCACAGGCGCGGCAGGTACATCATGAAGGTGTTTTCGAAGGTGGAATACATTTCTTTCTGCACGCCTTCGAACAGAGCGTCGCGGCTGCGCGAGGCGAATTCGCCGCCCAGGTCGTCCTCCCAGTTCGGGCCCCACTTGATCTTGTCCATCTTCTTGCCGGTCAGCACGGACACCGGCCGCGCGGTGGGCGGGGTCTGCGACAGGGGCGCCTTTTGCAGGTGCTCGTAGTCGTAGGTGAACGGCTCGTAGTAATCGTCGATCGACGGCAGGTTGGGGTTGGCAAAGATATTGGCGAGGATCTTCATCCGCCCGCCCTGGCGCGGCTCCAGCTTGCCGGCGGCATTGCGCACCCAGCCGCCCTGCCACTTTTCCTGGTTTTCCCATTCCTTGGGGTAGCCGATGCCAGGCTTGGTCTCCACATTGTTGAACCAGGCGTATTCCACGCCGTCGCGGCTGGTCCAGACGTTCTTGCAGGTGACGGAACAGGTGTGGCAGCCGATGCATTTGTCGAGGTTCAGCACCATGCCGACTTGTGCGCGTATCTTCATTGCATGTCTCCTTTGGAGATGGGAAGAGTGAAGGGAAAGAGTGGCCGGCTTGGCCGGCCTGTCCGTCACCCTTCTCCCTTTCCCTCTTCCCGTGCTGGCCCTTCCAGCCATTCCACTTTCTTCATCTTGCGCAGCACCACGAATTCATCGCGGTTGCTGCCGACGGTGCCGTAGTAGTTGAAGCCATACGCCTGCTGCGCGTAGCCGCCGATCATGTGCGTGGGCTTGAGCACGGCGCGGGTGACCGAGTTGTGGATGCCGCCGCGCTTGCCGCTGGTTTCGGCGCCGGGCACGTTCACGATCTTTTCCTGCGCGTGGTACATCAGGCACATGCCCTGCGGTACGCGCTGGCTGACCACCACGCGGGCGGTAAGCGTGCCGTTGAGGTTGAAGACCTCCACCCAATCGTTGTCCACGATGCCGGCCTGCTTGGCCTCCACCTCGGAAATCCACACGTGCGGGCCGCCACGGCTCAGCGTCAGCATCCGCAGGTTGTCGGAATACGTGCTGTGGATGCCCCATTTCTGGTGCGGTGTGATCCAGTTGAGCACCAGCTCGTGTTCGCCGTTGGCGTGCGTGCCCAGCATCGGCGTGACGGTCTTGGTGTCGATCGCCGGCTTGTAGACGCACGAGCTTTCGCCGAAATCCAGCATCCAGCGGTGATCCTGGTAGAACTGCTGGCGGCCGGTGATGGTTCGCCAGGGGATCAGCTCATGCACGTTGGTGTAGCCGGCGTTGTAGCTGACTTCCTCCGATTCCAGCCCGGACCAGGTGGGCGCAGAGATGATCTTGCGCGGCTGCGCCTGCACATCACGGAAGCGAATCTTGTCGTGCTCGCGGCCAAGTGCCAGGTGGGTGTGGTCGCGTCCGGTGATCTTGCCCAGTGCCTCCCACGCCTTGACCGAAACGTGGCCATTGGTTTCGGGGGCAAAGGTGAGGATCATCTCGGCGGCGTCGATGGCGCTGTCCAGGCGCGGGCGGCCTTCGCTCACACCGGGTTCGGTCACGGTGCGGCTCAGGCCGGCCAGTTCGCGCACCTCGTGCTTGGTATCCCAGCCGATGCCCTTGCCACCGTTGCCCAGCTTGTCGAGCAAGGGGCCGACGCTGGTGAACTTCTTGTAGATGTCGCGGTAGTCGCGCTCGACCACGGTCATGTTGGGCGCGGTCTTGCCGGGGATCAGGTCGCATTCGCCGTGCTTCCAGTCGCGCGGTTCCAGTGGCTGGCCCAGTTCTCCCGGGGTGTCGTGCAGCAGCGGCGTCAGCACCAGGTCCTTGCGCGTGCCCAGGTACGGGCCGCCGATCTCGCTGAATTTCTTCGCCAGCAGCTTGTAGATTTCCCAGTCGGTCTTGCTTTCCCACAGCGGCTGCACGGCTTCGGACAGCGGGTGGATGAAGGGGTGCATGTCCGAGGTGTTGAGGTCGTCCTTTTCGTACCAGGTGGCCGTCGGCAGCACGATGTCGCCGTACAGGCAGGTGGTGCTCATACGGAAATCCAGCACGGTGAGCAGGTCCAGCTTGCCCTCGGCCGCCTGCTCGCGGTACGCCACTTCGGTGGGGCGCACGGTATCGCTTTCATCGCAGAACAGCGCGTTCTGCGTGCCGAGCAGGTATTTGAGGAAGTACTCGTGGCCCTTGCCGCTGGAGCCCAGGATGTTGGAGCGCCAGACAAACATGTTGCGCGGGAAGTTGGCGGGGTGATCCGGGTCGTCGCAGCTCATCGCCAGCGTGCCGGCCTTGAGCTGGGCGCAGGCATAGGCCACCGGGTCCTGGCCGGCTGCTTCGGCGGCGGCGGTTACTTGCAGCGGGTTGGTCTGCAACTGCGGCGCGGACGGCAGCCAGCCCATGCGCTCGGACTTGGCGTTCAGGTCGATCAGGCTGAGCCCGTCGTAGTAGCCGCGATTGGCGGTGGGCGCGAGGATTTCATCCACGTGCAGTTTTTCATGCCGCCACTGGCTGGTATGGGCGTAGAAGAAGCTGGTGCCGTTCATGTGACGCGGCGGGCGCGACCAGTCGCTGGCGAAGGCAAGCGGGGCCCAGCCGAACTGCGGGCGCAGTTTTTCCTGGCCCACGTAGTGAGCCCAGCCGCCCCCGCTCTGGCCAACGCAGCCGCACATCATCAGCAGGTTGATGATGCCCCGGTAGGTCATGTCCATGTGGTACCAGTGGTTCAGCGCGGCGCCAACGATGACCATGCTCTTGCCGTGGGTGTCGTGCGCGTTCTGCGCAAACTCGCGCGCCACCTGGATCACCAGTTCGCGTTTCACCGTGGTGTGCTTTTCCTGCCACGCCGGGGTGTAGGGCACATCGTCGTCGTAGCTGGTGGCGACATTGCCGCCGCCCAGGCCACGGTCGATGCCGTAATTGGCCAGTTGCAGGTCGTACACGGTGGCAACCAGCGCGGTGCCGCCGTCGGCCAGCACCAGGCGCCGGACCGGCACGTTGCGCACCAGCAGCTCGTCGTGCTCGCCGCCGAAGTACGGAAAGCCCACGCTGGCCACATCGTCTCGGCTGTCGATCAGGCTGAGCAGCGGATCGACCTCGCGGCCGCTGCCGCCATCCTTCTGTTCCAGGTTCCAGCGGCCCACCTTGGCGCCGTCGTCCACCTTGCCCTCGCCCCAGCGGAAGCCGATGGTGCCATTGGGCACGACCAGATCGCCGGTGGTGGCGTCGATTTCCAGGGTTTTCCACTCGGGATTATTGGCTTCGCCGTGGTTGCCGGCCAGGTGCGATGCGCGCAGGAAGTGGTCGGGCACCCAGCAGCCGTTGCGCTCTTTGAGCAGCACCAGCATCGGCATGTCGGTGTATTGCTTGGCGTAATCGCGGAAGTAATCGGATTTACCGCCGTGATGGAATTCCTTGAGGATGACGTGGCCCATCGCCATCGCCAGCGCGGCGTCGGTGCCTTGCTTGGGCGCCAGCCAGATGTCGCCGAACTTGACCATCTCGCCGAAGTCGCTGGAAACGGCCACGGTCTTGGTGCCCTTGTAGCGCACCTCGGTGTAGAAGTGGGCATCCGGCGTGCGCGTCATCGGCACGTTGGAACCCCACACCATCAGGTAGGTGGC
This sequence comes from Chitiniphilus eburneus, assembly GCF_005048205.1. Lineage (GTDB taxonomy): Bacteria > Pseudomonadota > Gammaproteobacteria > Burkholderiales > Chitinibacteraceae > Chitiniphilus > Chitiniphilus eburneus. The sequence continues at coordinate 19,459 of NZ_SUMF01000039.1, read as the reverse complement.
GTTGTACCAATCGGCCGATTCGGGCACGTCCGTCTGCTCACCCCAGGTCTGCGGGCTGGCTGGCGGCAGATCGCAATACCAGTCGTAGAAGCTCAGGCAGGCGCCACCCAGCAGGCTGAGGTAACGCGCACCAGCGGCGTAGCTGACCATCGACATCGCCGGGATCGGCGAAAAGCCGATGATGCGGTCCGGGCCGAACTTGTCGATGGTGAAGGCGTTGGCGGCGGCAATGATCTCGGTGGCGGTATCCCAGTCGGCGCGCACGAAGCCCCCCTGGCCGCGCTCGCTCTTGTAGCGGCGGGATTTTTCCGGGTCCTGGCTGATCGCGGCCCAGGCGGCGATCGGGTCCAGCGTGCGGCGCGCCTCGCGCCACATTTCGATCAGGCTGCTGCGGATCATCGGGTATTTCACCCGCTGCGCCGAATACACATACCAGCTATACGACGCGCCACGCGGACAGCCACGCGGCTCGTGATTGGGCAGGTCGGGCCGGGTACGCGGGTAGTCGGTCTGCTGGGTTTCCCAGGTGATCAGGCCATTTTTGACATAGACCTTCCAGGAACAGGAGCCGGTGCAGTTCACGCCGTGGGTGGAACGCACGATCTTGTCGTGCTGCCAGCGCGAGCGGTAACCGTTCTCCCATTTGCGATCCTCGTCCACCACCGCGCCGTGGCCATCCGAAAAGGTGGACTGCACGCGCGACATGAACTTCAGTCGATCCAGAAAGTGACTCATTGCTTGTTCTCCGTATCGGCCGCCCGGGAGGCGGCCACGACTGCCGATGGAATGCAGTCAGCGTAAGGCGCAGCGGCGGCGCGGCCCATTCGCCGGAAGACGGGGGGCGGCCGCTGCAAGAGGACTAGGCCGGTTGGGGGAGTTCGGCGGGGTGGATATTGGAAAACCCCAGACCTTGAACCACAGCGGATAGCGAGGACACAGAGGGGGCACGGAGAAAGGCAAAACCGATGGGGCATGAGGCTTGCCCCTCGTTCTGGTTTTCTCCATGCATCTCCGTGCTCTCGGTGTCCGCTGTGGCTCCAGGTGTGGGGTTGCAACGTCTCCCAGCCCTACTCCACCACAACCTCAACAAGGCATCGGTGCGTTGCGGCGGGCGTAATGCCACCAGGTGATCAGCACGCAACTGAGGTAGAAGCCGATGAAGCACACCAGCGCGGCATCCACGCTGCCGGTCAGCGCCAGCGATGAGCCGAAGCTTTTGGGGATGAAGAAGCCGCCGTAGGCGCCGATGGCGGCGGAGAAGCCCAGTACGGCAGCGGCCTCTTTGCCGGCGTCGATCTGCGCCTGTTTCTGCGCCGCTTCGCCGCGCCCGGCCGCCGCGCGCTGGCGTTCGGTCAGGAAGATCACCGGGATCATGCGGAAGGTGGAGCCGTTGCCGATGCCCGACAGCGCGAACAGCACGATAAACATCGCCAGGAAGCCGACGAAGCTGCCACCCTGCCCCGCCTGCGGCAGGAAGTGCATCACGCCCAGCACCGCGCCGATCATGCCGACGAAGGTCCACAGCGTGACGCGCGCGCCGCCCAGGTGGTCGGAAATCCAGCCCCCCACCGGCCGCGTCAACGCGCCCACCAGCGGGCCGAGGAAGGCGTAGGCCGTGGGATCGACCGTGGGGAACTGCGCCTTGGTCAGCATCGCCAGCCCGGCCGAGAAGCCGATGAACGAGCCGAAGGTGCCCACGTAGAGCCAGCACATCAGCCAGTTGTGCTTGCGCTTGAAAATCACCGCCTGATCGATGAACGATGCCTTGGCGTCGGCGATGTCGTTCATGCCGAACCATGCGGCCAGGCTGGCAACCACGATGAAGGGCACCCAGACGAAGCCGGCGTTCTGTAACCAGATGCTGGCCTGCGTTCCATCCTTGAGGTACTGCTGCGGCGCGCCGCCCAGCGCGCCGAGCATGCCGACCGAAATCACCACCGGCACCACGAACTGCACCACGCTCACACCCAGGTTGCCGATGCCGGCGTTCAGGCCAGTGGCAAGGCCCTTCTTCGCCTTGGGGAAGAAGAAGCTGATGTTGGCCATGCTGGAGCTGAAATTGCCGCCACCCAGGCCGCACAGCAGCGCCAGCCCCAGCAAGGTGGGATAGCTGGTGGTCGGATCACGCAGCGCAAAGCCCATGCCGATGGCGGGGATCAGCAGGCTGGCGGTGGAGATCGCGGTGAACCGCCGCCCGCCGAAGATCGGCACCAGGAAGGAATAGAAGATGCGCAGCGTGGCGCCGGACAACGCGGGCAGCGCGGTCAGCCAGAACATCTGGTTCTTGCTGAGCGCGAAGCCGGCCTTGTCGAGGTTGACCACTACCACGCTCCACAGCATCCATACGCTGAAGGCCAGCATCAGCGCGGGGATGGAGATCCACAGGTTGCGATTGGCGACGCGGGCGCCGCTTTCCTGCCAGAAACCGGGGTTTTCCGGCTCCCAGCGTTTCAGGACATAGCTGGACATGGACAGACTCCTGGGCAATGGCGCGGCCGGCAGGCCGCACCGTCAAACGGATTGGCCCGCCAGGGCGCGCTGGTCCTCGACCAGCCGCTCGGGGCGGAAACTGAAATGCATCCAGACCAGACTGACGCACACGGTGCCATACAGCAGCATGAAGGCACTGCTGCGGATGCCGGTCAGATCGAGCAGTGCGCCGAACAGGATGGGCAGCACGAAGCCCCCCAGCCCGCCTGCCAGGCCGACCACGCCGGACACGGCGCCGATGTTGTGCGGGAACTCGTCGGAGATGAACTTGAAGACCGACGCCTTGCCGATGGCCATGGCGATGCCGACCACGAACAGCAGCAGCGTGAACACCCCGGCGTTCAGGCCGATATGGAAGGTGCGGGCGCCGTTGACGGTCAGCACGGTGAACTGGGTCTGCGGATAACTGAGCAGGAAGAACGCCACCCAGCACACCCACATCACCCACCAGGTGGTGCGATAGGCGCCATAGCGGTCGGACACCCAGCCGCCCACCGCGCGCAGTACGCCACCGGGCAAGGAAAAACACGCAGCCAGCAGCGCGGCCAGCTTGATGTCGAAGCCGTATTCGCCGATGTAGTACTTGGTCATCCACAGGGCGAGCGCCACATAGCCGCCGAACACCACCGAGTAGTACTGGCAGTAACGCCACACGCGCGGGTCGCGCAGCATGTGCAATTGCTCGCGCAGGGTAGCGCCACCTTTGACGCGGTGTTCGGGCTTGCTGTCGGACAAAAACCAGAACAGCAGCGCGGTGACCAGCATTGCCACCGCGTAGACCTTGGGCACGATCACCCAGCTACCGGCCGCGACGATCAGCGCGGGGGCGACGAACTTGGTCAGCGCCGAGCCGGAATTGCCCGCGCCGAACACCCCCATCGCCAGCCCCTGGCGCCCCTTGGGGAACCAGCGCGCCACGTAGGGCGTGCCCACCGAGAACGAGCCACCGGCCAGGCCGACGAACAACGCCAGCACCAGGAAGTGCCAGTAGACGGTGGCATAGCTCATCAGCCAGATCGGCAGCACGGTGGAGAGCATCAGCAGGAACAGCACGATGCGGCCGCCGTAGCGGTCGGTCCAGATGCCCAGCGGCACGCGCACCAGCGAGCCGGTCAGCACCGGCATGGCGGCCAGCAGGCCGAACTCGGTTTCGTTCAGCCCCAGGCGTTCCTTGATCGGGATACCGATCACGGCGAACATCATCCAGATGGCAAAACAGATGGTGAACGCCAGCGTGCTGGCGATCAGCACCCGGATCGCACCACGGGGAACGGTTTCGGCGGTGTGGCTCATGGCGGCATGCTCTTTAGGACAGGTTGCCTTCGAGCTTATGGCCGCGCCCAGGCCCCGCCCATTCGCCGAAAGGCCAGTCGCGCCCTCGCAGCCGAACTAGTCCGGTTCACCGATGCGCCATTGCCGGAAATGAAAACAGCCCGAACGAATCGGGCTGTCTTGCTCTGGAAGGGGCGCAACACTACGCCGACCTTCACACCGCGCGAGCAAAGCGAGGCTCCCTCTCACCCACCCCACCAAGTCTTCGACGTCGCGGGAGCCCCGGGGCGGCGAGGGCGGGGGGAGTGGAATTAATCAGGAAGCGCCGCTACTCGACCCACCGCACCGCTTCGCCGGGGCCTGCTCACCGTGGCAAGGCCGCGTCAGTGAACCTGGGCAGCAGGCGCTAGAAAGCCAGGCGCTCCCAGCGGCCGTCGGTCAGCCCTTCGATGGGGTGATACTGGGTCTTGTAGGCCATCTTGCGGCAGGCTTCGATCCAGTAGCCGAGGTAGACATACGGCAGGCCCAATTGCCGCGCCAGCCCCACCTGCCACAGGATGTTGAATACGCCATAGCTGGCGCCGGCGATGTCCGGGTCGTAGAAGGTGTAGACCGACGACAGCCCGTCCTCCAGTTGATCGACCAGGCTGACCATGCGCACCACGCCAGCCTCGCGGAACTCGGCCAGGAAGCTGGCGACGTTGCTCTTGAGAATGAAGCTCTCGTACTGCTCGCGCCCATCCTCGTCCATGCCGCCGCCCGAATGGCGCGCGGCCTGGTAGCGCTGGTACAGCCGGAAATGCGCTTCGGAATACTCCAGGCCGAGAATGCGAGTCTTGAGGTTGCCGTGATGCCGGGCCGCGCGGCGCTGGGTGCGGTTGGGCTGGAACTCCGCCACCGGCAGCCGGACCGGCACGCAGGCCTGACAGGCATCGCAATGCGGCCGGTAGACGAACTGGCCGCTGCGGCGAAAGCCGTGCTGCACCAGTTGGCTATAGGTACGGGTGTCGATCAGTTCCGAAGGCACCGCCACTTGGGAGCGCGCAAGCTGATCCGGCAGGTAGCTGCACGGATAAGGCGCCGTTGCGTAGAACTGAAGCTGAATCGTCTGGCCACGCGGATTCATCGTGTCCTTCCTGGATTGTCGCAATGGTAGTCCCAGGGCCCGGGTAAACCGGGCCGGTCGGTCAGTATGCCCAGCCTAGCAACAAAATCGTCACGATCAATTTCGCTTGCGCCGAAACGCGCAAGGTGATCCGTGCGCATCTGGCAGTCGATCAACTCGAAGCCCTGCCCGGCCAGCCAGCGCACCAGGTGGACAAAGGCGATCTTGGAGGCATCCGGCGCGCGGGCGAACATGGATTCGCCATAGAACATGCGGCCGATGGCAACCCCGTACAAGCCGCCGGCCAGTTGACCGTCGATCCAGCATTCGGCCGAATGCGCGTGCCCCAGCCGATGCAGGTCGCCATAGGCGGCGCGCATCTCGTCGGTGATCCAGGTGCCGCCCTGCACATCGCGCGGCGCGGCGCAGCCCGCCATCACGTCCGCGAAGGCGCGATCAAAGGTGACCGCATAGCCGCGATGTCGCAGCACCTTGGCCAGCGAGCGCGGCACGTGCAACGCGGTGGGCACCAGCACGGTACGCGGGTTCGGAGACCACCAGAGGATGGGCTCGCCCGGCATGAACCACGGGAAGATGCCACGGCGGTAAGCCGCCAGCAGCCAGCCCGGCGACAATTCACCCCCTGCCGCGAGCAGGCCATTCGGCTCCGTCAGCGCGCGGGCCAGCGGCGGAAACACCGGCGTGGCGCCCAGCCAGGGAATCATGCGACCGGAAAGCCGGGTTGACCTACTTCTTGGCCCGGCAATCGGCGCACACGCCGTACAGGTACAGCTCGTGCTCCTGGATTTCGAAATCGTGCTTGGCGGCAATGGCGTCCTGCCGCTGCTCGATCTCGGGATCGTAGAACTCTTCGACCTTGCCGCATTTCACGCAGACCAGGTGATCGTGGTGGCCGCCCTGGTTCAGTTCGAACACGGCCTTGCCGGACTCGAAGTGATGGCGCACCAGGATGCCGGCCTGCTCGAACTGGGTCAGGACACGGTAAACGGTGGCCAGGCCAATATCCGTATTATCGGACAGCAGCAGCCGGTAAACGTCTTCGGCGGTCATGTGACGCTGTTCGCTGCTTTCGAACAGGTTGAGGATTTTAAGGCGGGGGCCGGTGGCTTTCAGGCCGGCGTCCTTGAGGTCGGAAGCATTGCTCATCGGGTTCTCTCCGCTAGGCTGCGGCAAGTGTCTAGTCAAGGTATGATATAGCGTTTGGCAAGCAACGAAAAACCAAAGCCTGCCCCAAGCGCCTTTGCGAACGCTCCCGGCGGCCCGCCGCCAAAACCCGCCCGTCACGAATCCATGCATACCATCAAACCGATACTGCTTACCCTGACCCTGGTCGGCGCTCTGTCGGGCTGCGGTCTTCTCAACGCCGTGCCCCACTACAAGCTCGACATCCCCCAAGGCAACGAAATCACCGCCGACAAGGTGAGTGGGCTGAAGGAAGGCATGAGCCGCAACCAGGTTCGCTTCCTGCTGGGCACGCCGCTGCTGACCGATCCGTTCCATTCCGACCGCTGGGATTACGTCTACAGCGACGCCAAGGGCGGCAAATTGCAGCGGCACTTCGTGTTCACCGTGTTCTTCGAAGGCGATAGCCTGGTGCGCTGGCAAGGCGACACCCTGCCCGCCGCGCCGGACACCACCCTGCGCATGACCAGCGAGCCGAAAAAGGAAGACACCGACACCTTCGGTTCGGAACTCAACCCCGGCTCACCGGGCACGACCAAGGATGTCGAGGTCAAGCCCATCATCGACAAGGATTTCTGATGCCCGTGAAGATCGCCATCGCGGGGGCCTCCGGCCGCATGGGCCACATGCTGATCGAAGCCGTGCTGGCAGCCCCGGACTGCGTGCTGCATACGGCGCTGGATCGTACCGGCGGCGAGGCACTGGGCCAGGACGCCACCGCCTTCCTGGGCCGCCAGTCCGGCGTGCGCATCACCGATGATCTCGGCGCGCTGGCCGGCGCCGATGTGCTCATCGATTTCACCCGTCCCGAGGGCACGCTGGCCCATCTGGCGCGCTGCCGCGCGCTGGGCGTGAACATGATCATCGGCACCACCGGCTTCGACGAAGCCGGGCGCGCCGCGATCCAGGCCGCCAGCGACGAGATCGCCATCGTCTCCGCCTATAACATGAGCGTCGGCGTGAACCTGGTGTTCAAACTGCTGGAAGTGGCGGCCCGCGTGCTCAACCAGGGCTACGACGTGGAAATCGTCGAAATGCACCACAAGCACAAGGTGGATGCGCCTTCCGGTACCGCGATCGCCATGGGCGAAGCCGTCGCCCGCGCCTGGGACGAAGAACTGAAACACCTCGCCACCTGGTCGCGCGAAGGCATCACCGGCGAGCGCCAGCCCGGCACCATCGGCTTTGCCGCGCTGCGTGGCGGCGATGTGATCGGCGATCACACCGTCGTCTTCGCTGGCCCCGGCGAGCGCGTGGAAATCACGCACAAGGCCAGCAACCGCACCATCTACGCGCAAGGCAGCTTGCGGGCCGCGCAGTTCCTGGCCGGGCGCCGCAGCGGGCATTTCACGATGCAGGATGTGCTCGGGCTGAATTGACCGACACGCCCATTGAAAAGAGGACGCTACGGCGTCCTTTTTTTCATGTGCAGCGCGGGCCAGCGTGGCCCACGTGACATTGACCGATTAACAATAATTAATCTCATTAAGAACAACGCTCACGTAGAGTTGCCCTCCTGTCTGTCGCAGGGGGTATCCCAATGATCCGTTTCGCACTCGCCGCAGTGGCCGTCGCCACCGCTTTCTCCGCCCAGGCCGCCGAATATCCCATCGGCAAGCCGGCCAACAAGAACGGCATGGAAATCGGCGCGGTGTATCTGCAACCGATCAAGATGGACCCACCCGGCATGATGCAGGACGCGGCCAAGACCGACGTGCACCTGGAAGCGGATATCCACGCCACCGCCAACAATCCGAACGGCTTCGCCGAAGGCGACTGGATGCCCTACCTGCTGGTGAAGTACGAAATCCAGAAGGTGGGTAGCAAGAACGTCATCAAGGGCGACTTCATGCCGATGGTGGCCAGCGACGGCCCGCACTACGGCGACAACGTCAAGCTGGAAGGCCCGGGCAAGTACAAGCTGAAGTACACCATCCTGCCGCCGTCGGAAAACCCGCACGCGCACTTTGGCCGCCATGTGGACAAAGAAACCGGCGTCGGCCCGTGGTTCAAGCCGTTCGAGCTGAACTATGAGTTCACCTTCGCCGGCACCGGCAAGAAGGGCGGTTACTGATGATCGGACGCCGTTCGCTGGCCAGCGCGCTGCTGCTGCTGGCGGTGGCCGCTCACGCGGAAGACCTGCCGGTGTTCCGCGTGGTGTTCAAGGACGGCACCATCGCGCCGACGCGTATCCAGGCGCCTGCCGGCAAGCGTTTCAAGCTGGAAGTGGTCAACGCCGGCACAACGCCGGTGGAGTTCGAAAGCCTGCCGCTGCGCAAGGAAAAGGTGCTCGGCCCCGGCGTGACCTCGTTCGTGGTGATCAAGGCGTCGCAACCGGGCGAATACCCGTTCTTCGACGACTTCCACCAGCAGGCGCGCGGCGTGATCGTCATCAAGTAAAGGACGCCGACGGCATCCGCCATGCGGCACAGGCAACCGGTGGTTCGCCAACGCCGCACCGGATTCCGTCAGCCGTTCCGAACAGCGGGCCGCCCACCGGGCGGCGTTTGCATTGTTGCCGCGCCCGCGGCGCCGGCCCCGCATCCGGCCGAGAGAGGTATTCCATGGATCAAGTAATGTTCATCGTCTGGCGCGAGAGCGTGGAAGCGCTGCTCGTGGTCGGCATCCTCTATGCCTGGCTCAAGGCATCCCCCGCCGGCAAACCCGGCATCAAATACCTGTGGGGCGGCGTCGCCGCCGGGCTGGCGCTGTCCGGCCTGCTCGCGCTGGGGATACTCGGCATTTCGTCCTGGCTGTCGGATGATGGCCAGGAGTACTTCCAGGCCGGCATGGCGCTGGTGGCCGCTGCGCTGGTGGTGCAGATGGTGTACTGGATGAAAAAACACGGGCGAACGCTCAAGCGCGAGCTGGAAAGCGGCCTGTCGGATGCGGTATCGCACGCCAACTGGTGGGGGCTGCTGATCCTGGTGATGGTGGCGGTGGCGCGCGAAGGCTCGGAAACCGTGGTGTTCCTCTACGGCAGCGTCGCCGGGGCCGATGCCGCGCAATGGCCGCGCCTGATCCTGGCCGGCGCACTCGGGCTGCTGGCCGCGTTCGCCACGTTCTGGCTGTTGCAACTGGGCGGCAGGATCATGACCTGGCGCCGCTTCTTCGCGCTGACCGAAGTATTGCTGCTGTTGCTGGCCGGCGCGTTGCTGGTGAGCGGGCTGGAAAAGCTGGTGGACCTGGGCACCCTGCCCAGCCTGCTCGACCCGGTGTGGGATAGCTCCGCACTGCTGGACGACAGCCAGTCGGTCGGCAAGCTGCTGGCGGATTTCGCCGGGTATCGCTCCCATCCCGCGCTGATGGTGTTGCTGATCTGGCTGGCCTATTGGGTCGGCACCGTAACGCTGTTACGCCGGAACCAGGCGCGCCGATGAACGCGCCCGTTGGCACGGCGATGACAAACCCCGGCCCGCTGCGGCGCGGCGCGGCGGCGGCGGGCGAGTTCCTGCGCCGCCATGCCCGGCTGCTGCGCCGGCTGCAATGGGGTATCGTCACCGTCTACCTGTTCCTATTGATCGTGCCGGTGTTCCTGCCGTTGCCCGACGAAACCGCACATGTGTTCGACAACCTGACCGTGGCCGCGCAGTTCGCCTTCTGGGGCATCTGGTGGCCGTTCGTGCTGGTGTCGATGCCGCTGCTGGGGCGCGCGTGGTGCGGTTGGCTATGCCCGGAAGGCATGCTGGCGGAGTGGGCCAGTGAACGCGGCCTGGGCAAGCCGATCCCGCGCTGGATGCGCTGGGGCGGCTGGCCGTTCGTGGCGTTCGCCTGTACCACCATCTACGGTCAACTGGTCAGCGTGTACCAGTACCCGCGTGCCGTGGCGCTGGTGCTGGGCGGCTCGACGCTGGCCGCCGTCGGCGTGGGGCTGGTCTATGGGCGCAGCAAGCGCGTGTGGTGCCGCTATCTGTGTCCGGTGAACGGCGTATTCCACGTACTGAGCAAGCTGGCGCCATGGCACTTCAAGGTGGATGGCGCGGCGTGGCATGCCTCTACCCGCCAATCGCACCGTGTGATTCCCATCGCGGCGGTGAACTGCGCGCCGTTGCTGCCGTTGCGTCACATGCAGGGCGCGGCCGACTGCCATATGTGCGGCCGTTGCAGCGGCCATCGCGACGCGATCGCGCTCAGCCCGCGCTCGCCGGAAGCGGAAATCGTCGAAGTGGCGCAGGCAGACCGCTGGCAGACCCGCCTGATCGTATTCGGCATGATGGGCCTGGCACTGGGTGCGTTCCTGTGGTCCGCCAGCCCCTGGCTGGTCACGGTGAAACAGGTGCTGGCCGAATGGCTGATCGAACGCGATGTGATGTGGCCCCTGGCCGACAACGCGCCGTGGTGGCTGCTGACCCACTACCCCGAGGTCAACGACAGCTTTTCCTGGCTGGATGGCGGCATGCTGCTGGGCTTCATCGCCGCCAGTGGCGCGCTGGTCGGCGGCTGGCTGTACGGCGCGCTGCATCTGGCGGATCGCCTGTTGCCCGCGCGGGCGACCGGTACGATGGACCAACTGGCGCAGGCCCTGATCCCGCTGGCGGGCTGCGGTGTGTTCCTGGGGCTGTCGGCCACCACGCTCACCCTGCTCAAGCACGAAGGGCTGAGCAGCACCTGGACCAACGATGCGCGCTATGCGTTGCTGGCGCTGGCCGGCCTGTGGTCGCTACGCCTGGCGTGGCGTATCGCCGCGCGACGCGATGGCCGGCATGGCCGGCGCCTTGCCGCGATCAGTGCATTTGCGCTGGGGCTCGTGCCATTCCTGGGAGCTTGGGTGCTGTTCTTCAGCGTGTGGTGACACGGGCTGGCAACGCCCCGCGAACGGCGAAGCGCTGATGCCCCGCCGCATCTGCCGGCGGGTTTTGCGCCGCCCGCCTAGCCTCGGCGGCGCCCAATGCGCCCATCGCGGGCATGAAAAAACGGGGCGCCTGACTGGACGCCCCGTCGTCTTCGAACCCCTGGTAAATATTACGAGTGCTATGCCTAGGCCCTAGTATGGGCTCAAGTGCGCGCTAGGAGTTCGCGCTAAGAATCATCATCGTCGATCACGATCAAACTACGTAGGCAATCGTGCCTCTAGGGGTTAAAGAACAGACTCTGATTCAATCAGCCAACAGGCTTGCGCTCGCGGGCTCGAAGACAATTCCACCTTATGCCTGCCCCGCACACCTTTCAAGTGCAGAAGTGCGAACGGTACGGAAAGCTGATCTACATCAAGCCGCGCTACCGGCCACAAAACCGGAAGACCACGCCCACTGGAAGTTGTAGCCGCCCAGCCAGCCGGTCACATCCACCACCTCGCCGATGAAGAACAGCCCCGGTACCTGGCGCGCCATCATGCTGCGCGAATCCAGCCCGGCGGTATCCACGCCGCCGCACGTGACTTCGGCCTTCTTGTAGCCCACCGTGCCCGAAGGCACCACCTGCCAGCGTTTCAGCCGGTCTTCCAGTTGTTGCAGCGCCTTGGGGGTGTACTGCTTGAGCGGCCTGTTCTCGCCCAGCGTGGCGACAATCGCCTGCGCCAGGCGCTTGGGTACGATGTCGCCCAGTACATTGACCAGCAGCGCGTCGCGGCTGGCACCCGCCAGCGCGTCGGCAAGGCCGCGCTCTGGCAGCAGATCGATGACGATGGGCTGGCCCGGTTGCCAGTACGACGAGATTTGCAAAATGGCGGGACCGGATACGCCGCGATGCGTGAGCAGGATCGCCTCGCGAAAATGGGTTTTACCGGTGGAGACGATGGCATCCTCCACCGCGACACCCGCCAGTTCGTCCCACAGATCCTGCGGCTGGAACGTCAGCGGCACCAGCGCCGGCGTGGTCGCCACGATCTCCAGCCCGAACTGGCGTGCCAGCTCGTAACCGAACGCGGTGGCGCCGATCTGCGGAATCGACAGCCCGCCGCTGGCGATCACCAGCGAGGCGCAGTGCCAGGTTTCCTCGGGCGTGACCACTTCGAAGCCCTCGCCCAGCCGGCCGACCGCCGTGACCGGCGTATTCATGCGCCACGTCGCGCCGCCGGCATCCACCTCGGCTTTCAACATATCGATGATGGCGCCCGACCCCTGGTCGCAGAACAACTGGCCCAGCGTCTTCTCATGCCAGCCGAGGCCGTAGCGCTCCATCATCTTGAGAAAATCGTGCTGGGTATACCGCGCCAGTGCGGATTTACAGTAATGCGGATTGCGCGACAGATAGCACTCCGGTCGCACGTGCAGATTGGTGAAGTTGCAACGGCCACCGCCCGAGATGCGGATCTTTTCCGCCAGTTTTTCCGCGTGATCGATCAGCACCACTTCGCGCCCGCGCGCACCAGCCGTGGCCGCGCACATCATGCCGGCCGCACCTGCGCCGATCACCACCACATCCGTCGTCCTGACCTTCATCGCATCCTTTCCATCGCCGCGCCGAAAGAGGCGCAGCGCTTGTCGGCGCGATTGTAGGGGAATTGACCGGGCCGCGTGGCATTGGCCGGGCCGTAATCGCCCGGCCCCCCCCCGGGATGGCCAAGCGGGTTTCGCCAGGCAGTGGGGAACGGCGGGAACGCGGAGGTTGCCATTGCGTCACACCGCCAGCAGCACTGGCTTGATTTACACTGCTGCCCAACCCATTCGCGCCCTGCCCCATGCCCATCAGACCTTCGCTCCGCATCGTTCTCCCCCTGGCGCTGTTCCTGCCCGCCTGGAGCCTCGCCGCCGTGCTGGTCACCGCCGTCGAAGGCGATGTCCGCCAGAACGGACAGCCGCTGGCCGCGTTCACGCAGCTCGATGCTGGCGCCAGCGTCGAACTTCCGGCCGGCGCCGCGGTGCGTCTGGCCGATACCGATCGCGCCCGCCAATCGCGCTGGGAAGGCCCGGCCACGTTGCGCGTCGATGAGGCCGGCATCCGCGCCACCGGCAGGCAACTGGAGCGCACAGCCCTGCCCGGCGCCATCCGAAGCGCACTGTTGCGTGCGCCGGCCAACCTGAAGGCCGTGGCCGGCCTGGACGACGATCTGCCCAGCCGCCTGATCAGCGCGCGCCTGACCGCCGCCCGCCAGCAGTACCAGCGCTGGCGCACGCAGTTTCCGGCGGACGATGTGGCGCCAGAACTTTATCTGCTGGATGTCCAGCTCGCCGCGCGCGATGGCCTGGGCATCCAGGCTACGATGGCCGAGATGGCGCGGCGCCAGCCACGCAATGCGCAACTGGCGCGGCTATCCGCGCACATGGTGTCGCTCAACCTAGCCATGAGCCCCGGCGACCCCGGCGCGCAGCTCGAAATCAAACCCCTCGTTTCGCCTTAGGGCGTGGCATCCAATGTTTCACGACAGCGTTCGGCGCAGTTCGGGATGCCGCGCCAGGAGCTGGACGCGCCGCGGTATGGATACCGCAAGCGGCCGGCGACACCGCGTTGCGCCCGAAATGCACCGAACCCGCAGGGCTGGGCCGAAAAAACACCATCCACCGCCTTGCACTCCTTGCCAATAACCGGTTATTGCCTGCGTCTGGTGCCTGGTGCTTTTTCGGCCCAGCGCTGCCGCGATACATTGGATGACACGCCCTAAGCCACGGAAAAAACCATGTCTGACCTGATCCGCCGTGCCAGCCCCGAAGGCCGCGTCAAGCGTGGCCGTTCCGAATTCGCCACCCCACGGCAGGTGCTGGATTTCTGGTTCGGCGCGCCGGACGAGTCGGGCGCCCTGCCCTTTCGCACCGAATGGTTCAACGGTGGCGCGGCGTTCGACGCGCGCATCCGCGCCCGCTTCCTGCCCACGCTGGAAGCGGCGCTTGCAGGCGGTTGCGCGCACTGGGCCGCCGATGCCGACGGCACGCTGGCGCTGCTGCTGATGCTGGATCAGTTCACCCGCAATGTCTTTCGCGATACGCCGCGCGCCTTTGCCGGCGACCCGGTGGCACTGGCCATGGCGCTACGCCTGCTGGAGAACGGCTGGCACCGCGAGCTGGCGCCGGTACAGCAGGTTTTCGCCTACCTGCCGTTCGAGCATTCCGAGGTGTTGTCCGAGCAGGATCGCTCGGTGGCCCTGACGCGCGCCTGGCCGCAGGACGATGCGCTGGCGCTTTGTCACGGCTACGCGCTGCGCCACCGCGACGTGATCCGTCGCTTTGGCCGGTTTCCGCACCGCAATGCGATCCTGGGCCGCGCGACAACCGCGCGCGAGAACGATTTCCTGGCCGAGCATGGCGGCTTCTGAGCGTACAGAAGCCCTGCCTTGGTAACTTTCAGTCCATATTTTTCACAAACGCCATTGGGCGCTCCAGGGCGTGTCGTCACCTGTTTCGCGGCAGCGCTGGGCCGAAAAAGCACCAGCTACCAAGCGTGCGAGGTTGCCAATAACCGGTTATTGGCAAGGAGCGCAACGCCGTTGAGGGTGTTTTTTCGGCCCAGCGCTGCCGCGAAACAGGTGACGACACGTCCTAAGCACAATTCCGAATCTGGCTCGCGCGTTCGAACAGCTAAAATAGGCGCCTGCCCACCCTCCACCCGGAATCCCCATGTACCAGCTCATCGCCACCGACCTCGACGGCACCCTGCTCAGCCCGGATCACACCGTTGCGCCCTACACCGCGGATACGTTGCGGCAACTGGAAAACCGGGGCCTGCATTTCGTGATCGCCACCGGGCGCCACTACTGCGACGTACGAGGCATTCGCGATGTGCTGGGCATCCGCGCCTACCTGATCACCTCCAACGGCGCGCGCGTGCACGATCCGGACAATCAGCAGATCCACGCCGAAAACCTGGAGCCGCATCTGGTGCGCGCGCTGTGCCAGCCGGAGTACTCGCACGGCACCTCGCTCAGCCTGTATCTGGACCAGGCCTGGCTGATCGGCGCGCCCTATGAACGGATGCTGGAATACCATCAGGATTCCGGCTTCGCCTACGAAGTGGCGGACCTGCCCAACTACCACGGCGAGGATGTGGCCAAGATTCTCTACGTGGCCAGCCACGATCACCTGCTGCGCCTGGAAGACAAACTGCGCGAGCAGTACGACGACGAGCTGTACATCACGTTCTCCGCGCTCGACTGCCTGGAAGTGATGGCGCCGACCGTTTCCAAGGGGCACGCGCTCACCGTGGTGATGGGCGAGCTGGGCGTTCCCGCCAGCGCCTGCATCGCCTTCGGCGACAACCTCAATGATTTCGAGATGCTGGAAACGGCCGGCCACCCCTTCCTGATGGGCAATGCCAACCCCAAGCTGATCGCACAACTGCCTCAGGTGCCGGTCATCCAGCCCAATACCGAAGCCGGCGTGGCGCAGCATCTGCGCACCCTGTTCGGCCTCTGATCGTCCTTCGTATCGAGCGTAACCGGCATGTGCTAGAACAGGGCATCACCCTGTTCCCATCCGGAGCGCATCATGATCCGCCATGCCCTGATCGCGTTGTTCTTTGTCTCCACCTGCGCCCTGGGGGCCGGCGGGGGCGGTGGCGGAAATACCGGGGGCGGGGATAGCGGCGGCCACGCCACCGAAGTGGCCGACCTGCTGAAACAGGCCGAAGCCGACATCCTGCACGGGGAATGGGTGCCGGCGCAGGAGTCGCTGGAAAAAGCACGCAAGCTGGCGCCCAACAACGCCGACGTCTGGAACTGGCTGGGCTACGTCAACCGCAAGCAGGGCCGGCTGGAAGATGCCTTCAAGGCCTACGACCGCGCGCTGGCCCTCAACCCCAAGCATCTGGGCGCCTATGAATATCGCGGCGAAGCGTGGTTGATGGCGGATCAGCCGCAACGCGCGGCGAACGATCTCGCCACGTTGCAAAAACTGTGCGGCAATTGCGAGCAATACCAGGAACTGGCGGAGGCGCTGCGCGACTATCGCGCCGCACATGCCCAACCCACGGCCAGTCAGTAGCAGCGCCCATCGCGCCACATCGGCATCATCCAGCACCCTGCAACGAAAAGGCCCCGCATCGGCGGGGCCTTTTGTTCGCTCGCGAACGGCTTAAGCGACGCTGCCGGCCACCAGCGGCTTGAAGCGCTGCGCGCCCGCGTCGTACTGATACAGCGCGCCTTCCTCGATATTGAAGTACCAGCCCAACAGCATCAGCTCGCCATTGCGCACACGCTCGGCGATGAAGGGAAAGGTCATCAGGTTATCCAGCGAAACCCCGATGGCGGCCATCTCGCATTGTCGCAACTGGGTTTCGGGGTCTTCTCCGTTGGCATTCGCCAGCACCGCCTGCCGCGCCGGATCGGCAATGCGCACCCAGCGCCCGACGAAATCAGCCTCGGTCTGCGGCACGTGGCCGTTCAGCAGCGCGCGAATCCCACCGCAACCGTAGTGGCCCAGCACGATGATGTGTCGTACCTTGAGAACACACACCGCGTATTCGATCGCCGACGACACACCGTGGTAGGCGCCGTCCTTTTCGTAGGGCGGCACCAGGCTGGCCACGTTGCGCACCACGAAAATGTCGCCGGGGTCGCAGTCGGTCAGCAGCGCCGGATCCACTCGCGAATCGGAACAGGCGATGAACAGGCTTCGGGGGTTCTGGCCGCGTTTGAGCGTCTCGAACAGATCGTTGGTCGTGTCGTTGAAATACTTGTCCTGAAAACGGCGAAACCCGCCAATGAACTTTTCGATATCCAGCATTCGTTGCTCCCGTCATGTGCCGCCGAACCCGGTTGGCGGCGGCCCAAGAGGCGGATTGTACAGGTAAATACCATTGCGGCCGGCGTGTAATTAAGATAAACAATTAAATAATTCTAGTTAGAACTATATGGAGGATGACACCATGCCACGCACCACCTTCCTGCCGGTTGTCCGCGAGCTCGCCCGCTGTTACCAGGCTTTCGAGCGACTGTCCGGGCGTCACATTCGCCAGCTTGGTCTGACCGCCGGCCAGTTCGACGTGATCGCCACCCTGGGCGGCACGGACGGTATGAGCTGCCGTGAGCTGGGCGACGCCACCCTGATCACCAAGGGCACGCTCACCGGCGTGCTCGACCGTCTGGCCGAGCGCGGCCTGATCGAACGCTGCGCCTGTAGCGGCGACCGCCGCAGCATCACCGTGCGCCTGACCCCGGCCGGGCAGGCACTGTTCGACAATTCGTTCGACGCGCACCTGGCTCACCTCAAGCCCGCATTCGATCAGTTGGCGCCCGACGAGCTGGCGGAAACCGGCGCCCTGCTCGCCCGGCTGCGCGAAGCACTGGAGAGCGAAGCCCCCGATTGTTGCGAAATTCAGAACAATTAATTCCAATTTTTTCAAGCTCAGGGCGCAAACAGAGCCGGTATGATTCCGCCCACAACGTCAAATTGCCTGAATGAGGAATCGAACATGTCCAAGACTCGCTATGACGGCGTGCAGATCGCCTTCCACTGGCTGATCGCCCTGCTGATCGTCGCCGCCTTCGGCCTGGCGCTGTACGTGGACGACCTACCGCTGTCCGCGCTCAAGTTCAAGCTGTATGCGTATCACAAGTGGATCGGCATCAGCGTGCTCGCGCTGGTGGTTCTGCGGCTGGTCTGGCGCGCCTGGCGGGGCGCACCGTCCGCCCTGCCCGGCCAGCCGGCCTGGCAGGTAAAGGCTGCCGCCGGCATCCATCACCTGCTCTACCTGCTGATGCTGGCGCTGCCCCTGGTGGGCTGGCTGATGAGTTCGGCCAAGGGCTTTCCGGTGGTGCTGTTCGGCGTGCTGCAACTGCCCGATCTGGTTTCGCGCAACGAAGCGCTGGGCCACCAGTTGGCCGAACTGCACGAAGTGCTGGCCTACCTGCTGCTGGCGGTAGTGGTACTGCACGTGCTGGCTGCGCTCAAGCACCACATCATCGACCGCGACGATACCCTGCGGCGCATGCTGCCCGGCCGCGGCTGAGCCGCCGTCGGTCCCGCCCGGCGCGCCATTGCGCCGGGCGGAGTTGGAACCAGTTCGCAATTCGACATACCAAGGCCAGATCAACGCAAGACGGCGCCCACGCCGCACCGGCCATACAAGACCATCACTTCAACCTGGAGTAGTTGCACGATGAACATCCGTCTTCTCGCGAGCGCAGCGCTCGCGGCCGTCCTGGCCGTCCCCGCCTTCGCCGCGCAGACCCTGGTGCCCGCCAAGAGCGCACTGGGCTTCACCTTCAAACAGATGAGCGTGCCGGTGGAAGGCACCTTCAAGACCTACACCGCGCAGGTCAGCTTCGACCCGGCCAAACCCGAAGCCACCCAGGCCACCTTCAGCGTCGATCTGGGCAGCATCGATGTCGGCGGGCCGGACGGCAACGCCGAAGCCAAGAAAAAGGCATGGTTCGACGTGGCCAGCTTTCCCAAGGCCACCTTCACCGCCAAAAGCGTGAAAGCGCTGGGCGGCGGCAAGTACGAAGCACGCGGCCCGCTGGTGATCAAGGGCCTGAGCCGCGACATCGTTGCCCAGTTCACCGCCAAGCCCGCCGGCAGCGACCTGCTGCTGGAAGGCGGCTTCCCGCTCAAGCGCCTGCAATACAAGCTGGGCGACGGTGCCTGGGCCGACACCGAAACCGTGGCCGACGACGTGCAAGTGAAGTTCCGCTTCACGCTGACCGGCAAGCCATAAAAACGGCCCCTGGATGGATCGTCCCTGAAGCAACACGGGCCGATCCTCCTGCAAACCACGCTTTTTTCCTCACCCCCGGAGAACACCACATGAAGAAAACCCTGATCGCCAGCCTGCTGGCCCTGGCCGCCACCGCCGCCATCGCCGCCCCGCAAACCTACGAACTGGATTCCACCCACACCTACCCGCGCTTCGAGATCAACCACCTGGGCTTCTCGATCCAGCACGGCACCTTCGACAAAACCAGCGGCACCATCGTGCTGGATACCGAAAAGAAAGCCGGCAGCGTGGATATCACCGTGGACACTTCCAGCCTGGATACCGGCCTGGAAAAGCGTGACGCCCACCTGAAGAGCGAAGATTTCTTCAACGTGGCCAAGTTCCCCACCGCCACCTTCAAATCCAACAAGCTGAAGTTCGACGGCGACAAGCTGGTGGCCGTGGACGGCAACTTCACCCTGCTGGGCGTGACCAAGCCGCTGACGCTGAACATCGAAAACTTCAAGTGCGGCCAGCATCCGATGGCCAAGAAGCAATGGTGCGGCGCCGAAGCCACCGCCACCTTCAAGCGCAGCGACTACGGCATGACCGCCTACGTACCGGCTGTGGGTGACGAAGTAAAGCTCACCATCCAGGTGGAAGCCGGCGTGAAGTAAACGCCCTTTCCACAAGCAAAAAGCCCCGCGAATGCGGGGCTTTTTGCTGGGCGCAATGGCCGATCGCTCCGGACTACCGCACTTCAGTGGCGGCCAGTTCAGCAGTCGGCTGCCAGTCGATCCGATAGCGGCCGGTGGTTTCGTTCCGGGTGACCACGACGTTGCCTAGTACCAGCCCAAAGTGGCCGGTGGCGTAATCCAGCGGTTT
>NZ_SUMF01000038.1 GCF_005048205.1 Chitiniphilus eburneus | reverse complement strand
ACGCCACATCGGCGAAGGTGAACTTACCCAGGTTGCGCAGGCGCTCGGCCACCAGGAAGGTAATGATCGGCCAGCCGTTCGGCACGTTCGCGCTTTTCGCGATCCTGCCGCGCCTGGCGGGCTTCGTGGCGGCGCCGCGCGACGGTGGCCGCGTCGCGGCTTTTCTCGGCGGCCCAGATTTCGGATTTGGCGTAGCGGAAGTAATCGACCAGCCGGATGTTCGACGGGCACACATAGGCGCAGGCGCCGCATTCGATGCAATCGAACAAGTGACGTTCCTGCGTGCGCCCGAACTGCCTGGCGCGAGCGAACCAGTACAGGTCCATCGGCTGCAATTGCGCGGGGCACGCCTCGGCGCAGGTGCCGCAGCGGATGCAGGGCATTTCCGGCGGCGCAGTCGGAAACAGCTCGGGGCTGCGGGCAATGATGCAGTTGCCTGACTTGGAGAGCCCGGCATCCAGCGATGGCAGCACGAAGCCCATCATCGGGCCGCCGTAGACATACCCGGCCACCTCCGGCCCGGCACCCGCGAACGCCATCAGGTGCGACAGCGGCGTGCCCAGCAGCGCTTCGACATTGCCTGGCTGCGCCACGGCGCCGGTCAGGGTGACGATGCGGCTGATCAGCGGCTCGCCATGCTCCAGCGCGCGGTACAGCGCCTGCACGGTGCCGACGTTGAAGCACTGCACGCCCAGGTCGGTGGCGCGCACGCCGGCCGGCACTTCGCGCCCCGTGAGCAGGCGGGTCAGTTGCTTGGCGCCACCGGATGGATACAGCGTGGGCACGGCGATCACTTCGATGTCGCTGCCGCCGCACGCCAGTTGCATCGCTTCGATGGCTTCGGGCTTGTTGTCCTCGATGCCCACCTTCACTCGCTGCGCATTCATCAGCGTGCGCACGATCCGGATACCGGTGACGATCTCGTCGGCGCGCTCGCGCATCAGCCGGTCGTCACAGGTGATATAGGGTTCGCACTCGGCGCCGTTGATCACCAGCGTATCCAGCGCGCGGGCGCCCCCCAGCTTGAGGTGCGACGGAAACACCGCGCCACCCAGCCCGACCACGCCCATGTCGCGCAGGTAATCCATCACCACCGAGCCATCCGCGTTACGCCAGTCGAACGGGCTGCGCTCGACCCAGCGTTCCTCGCCATCGGGCTCGATCACCACGCAGGGTTCGCTGAGGCCGGACGGGTGCGCGATCACGCGCGGCGCCACCGTCAGCACACGCCCGGAGGTGGGGGCATGCACCGCCGCCGAAACACGCCCGTCGGCGCTCCCGATCATCTGGCCCTTGCGCACCAGGTCGCCGGGCGCCACCAAGGGCTTGGCGCCATTGCCGATATGCTGGCTCAGCGGCACCACCAGTTGCGGCGGCAACGGCACCGTGGCAATGCGCGCGCCGTTGGATTCGGCCTTGTGCTCGGGCGGATGGATGCCGCCATGGAAGGAATACAGATGGCTCATTGCACCACCTTGAGCAGCGCCAGCGGGTAGCGCCACTTCCAGCTGGCGGGGGTTTCGCCCAGCGGCGCCATGTCGATGCAATCGACCGGACAGGGCGCGATGCACAGTTCGCAACCGGTGCACTCGCTGGCGATCACCGTATGCATGTGCTTGGCGGCGCCGACGATGGCATCGACCGGACAGGCCTGGATGCACAAGGTACAGCCGATGCAGACGTTTTCGTCGATCACCGCCACGCTCTTGGGCTTTTCGACGCCGTTCTCGGCGTTGAGCGGCTTGAACTCGCGCCCCAGCAGATCGGCAAGCTGGCGGATGCCATCGTCGCCGCCCGGTGGGCACTGGTTGATGTCCGCTTCGTCGTTGGCGATGGCCGTGGCGTAGGGGCGGCAGCCGGGATAGCCGCACTGCGCGCATTGGGTCTGCGGCAGGATGGCGTCGATCTTGTCCACCAGCGGGTCGTCTTCCACCCGGAAGCGGATGGCGGCAAAGCCCAGCACGGCCCCCAGCAGCAGCGCCAGCCCGGCCATCACGCACAGCGCCAGCAGCACGCTCATCGCACCAGCCCCGCGAAGCCCATGAAGGCCAGGCTCATCAGGCCCGCCGTGACGAAGGCGATGGGCGCGCCCTTGAAGGCGTCGGGGATGTCGGCGCCTTCCAGCCGCTCGCGAATGGCGGCGAACAGGATCAGGATCAGCGAGAACCCCAGCGCGGAGCCGAAGCCGAACACCAGCGATTCGGCAAAGCCATGGCGTGCCTGGGCGTTGATCAGCGGCACGCCCAGGACCGCGCAGTTGGTGGTGATCAGCGGCAGATAGATGCCCAGCGCCTGGTACAGCACCGGGCTGGCGGCATGGATGAACATTTCGGTGAACTGCACGATGGCGGCGATCACCACGATGAACGCCAGCGTGCGCAGGAACTCCACCTGCCACGCAATCAGCAACTGATCGATCAGCCAGGACGAGCCGGACGCCAGCGTCAGCACGAAGGCGGTGGCGAGCGCCATGCCGATGGACGCTTCCAGCTTGCGCGATACGCCCATGAACGGGCACAGCCCGAGAATGCGGGTGAGCACCACGTTGTTGACGAGGGCCGCGCCCACGAGGACCAGCAGATAGTGACTAAAATCCATCGGCACCCTTGGAGCCTGTTCAAATCCGTCGTGACCGCGTTCTAGCCGGGACCGATGCCCCGGCCATGGCGAACACGGATGAAGCACCGCGTGGAAGGTTAGTAGGCGGCTACGCCGTTGTCGCTGAGCGAACGCAAGGCGGCAACCGACAGGTCATGAACGGCGGACGATCCAGCAATAGCCGGTAGCCAGCCACCTCACGAGCACAGCGAGGCTCCCTCGCGGCGGCGAGGGCGGGGGGCGTGGAATCGAACCAGAAGTGAGCCAGTCCCCGCACCCCACGACCGTCGCGCGCCCGGCTTCGCCGGGCGCTTGCGGCCAGCGCATTCACAGCAAAAACCTCCTAACCCCGGCCCACGGCCGATTCCACCAGCCACCTCACGAGCACAGCGAGGCTCCCTCGCGGCGGCGAGGGCGGGGGGTGTGGAATCGAACCAGAAGTGAGCCGGTCCCCGCATCCCACGACCGTCGCGCGCCCGGCTTCGCCGGGAGCTTGCGGCCAGCGCATTCACAGCAAAAACCTCCTGGCTCCCCCCGGCTCACGGCCGGGCGTGGGCCACGGCTTCGGCGCAATCGCCCACCAGCGTCGGGCCGTGATAGACCAGCCCGCTGTACAACTGCACCAGCTTGGCGCCGGCATGGATTTTCTCCACCGCATCGTCACCGCAGAGAATACCGCCGACACCGATGATGGGCACTTCGCCTTGCAGCAGCTCGGCCAGTTCGCGGATCACGTGCGTGGACTTGGCGCGAACCGGTGCACCGGACAAGCCCCCCGCTTCCTTGCCATGCGGCGCATGTTCGACGCCGACGCGCGACAGCGTGGTGTTGGTGGCGATGACGGCATCGAAGCGATGCTCCACCAGCCGCTCGGCGATATCCTGGATCTGGTGGGCCTCCAGGTCCGGCGCGATCTTCAGCGCCAGCGGCACGTAGCGACCATGGCGGTCGGCCAGCGCGGCCTGTTTGTCCTTCAGCGCCGCCAGCAGTTGCCCCAGTTCATCCGCCTGCTGCAACTGCCGCAGGTTCTTGGTGTTGGGGCTGGAGATATTGATCGCGACGTAGCTGGCGTATTCGTACACCTTCTCCAGGCCGATCAGGTAATCGTCGGTGGCGCGTTCGATGGGGGTATCGAAGTTCTTGCCGATATTGATCCCCAGCACGCCCTTGTACTGGCTGGCCTTGATGTTCTGCACCAGCACATCCACGCCGTCGTTGTTGAAGCCCATGCGGTTGATCACCGCTTCGGCCTGCGGCAGCCGAAACAGGCGTGGCTTGGGGTTGCCCGGTTGCGGACGCGGCGTGACGGTACCCACCTCGATGAAACCGAAGCCGAAGTCGGCCAGCGCATCGATGTGCGCGCCGTTCTTGTCCAGCCCGGCCGCAAGGCCGATGGGGTTGGGGAAATCCAGCCCCATCACGTGGATCGGGTTCGGCGCCACGGTGGAGGTGAAGGCGCGCAGGAACCCGAGGGTGTGCATCAGGTCCGCCGCCTTCAGCGACAGGTCGTGCGCACGCTCCGCATCCATGGTGAACAGGAGCGGCTTGAGCAGTCCGTACGCCATTACGATCCCTTGCGGTTGACGTTGGCGTCGTAGGTGTTCTGCATCAGCGTGGCGACGGTCATCAGGCCGACGCCGCCCGGTACGGGGGTGATCCAGCTCGCGCGCTCGGCGGCTACGTCGAACTCCACGTCGCCGCACAACTTGCCGTTGTCCAGGCGGTTGATCCCCACGTCGATGACGATGGCACCCGGCTTGATCCACTCGCCCTTCACGAAGTTGGGAATGCCCACGCCCGCCACCACGATATCGGCGCCGCGCACCTTGTCGGCCAGATCGCGCGTCTTGCTATGGCAAACGGTGACGGTGGCGCGCGCCAGCAGCAGTTCCAGCGCCTGCGGGCGGCCAACGATATTGGAGGCGCCGACGATCACGGCATCCTTGCCGATCAGGTCGATGCCGGTACGCGCCAGCAAGGTCATCACGCCGCGCGGGGTGCACGGGCGCAGCAGCGGCATCTTCAGGGCAAGGCGACCGATGTTATAGGGATGAAAACCATCCACATCCTTGGCCGGGTCGATCAGTTCGATCACCTTTTCGGCATCGATATGCTTGGGCAACGGCAGTTGCACCAGGATACCGTCCACGGCGTCGTCGGCATTCAGCTTTTGCACCAGCGCCAGCAGATCGGCCTCAGAGGTGGTTTCCGGCAGATCGTAGGCCAACGAGGTGATGCCCGCGTTTTCGCACTGGCGCTTCTTGTTGCCGACATAGACCTGCGATGCCGGATTGCTGCCGACGAGAATCACCGCCAGCGCCGGCGCGCGGTGGCCGGCGGCCACGCGGGCGTCCACCTTGGCGCGAACGTCACGAATGATGTCTTGCGAAATGGCCTTGCCGTCCAGGATCGTTGCGGGCATCGGGTAGGAACTCCATAGAAGGCGCTCGTGGCGCCGGCGGTGGGAAGCGGGATGAAAAACGGGCCGTATTGTCGCATTCTTCGGCCGCTGCGCTCAAATGCGCGCCGCCGCCTGCTTGACCTGTATTCAGGTTACGGCTATAGTCGCGCCTCTGTTCGGGGCGTAGCGCAGCCTGGTAGCGCATCTGTTTTGGGAACAGAGGGTCGTGAGTTCGAATCCCACCGCCCCGACCAGAACTTTCGGCGTATATGAAGACTTTGCACCGGGCGCTCGTAGCTCAACCGGATAGAGCAACGGCCTTCTAAGCCGTAGGTTACAGGTTCGATTCCTGTCGGGCGCGCCAGTCCCTTCAGGTGTATCAAAAGTTTCGGTCAGACGGCCCAGCCGGATGACACATCAGTTCAGTGGTGGCTGTAGCTCAGTTGGTAGAGTCCAGGATTGTGATTCCTGTCGTCGTGGGTTCGAGTCCCATCAGCCACCCCAGAAGTCAAAAGCCCCTTGAGAAATCAAGGGGCTTTTTTTCGTTCCCGGGCAGTGATTCGTCCAGCATGTGCTTGAGCCAGGCATTCTCGGCATCCGCTCGTTGAACCACTTCGCATCCAACACGTCCGACCCGCCGTACTTGCCCCCCAAAGGTAGCCACCGGCCTCGGAGCGGCCATGCCAGCGACACAGCCCCTGGATGGGCAGACCCGGTTCAGCCTCACCGAAAGCTGATGATCTGTTCTGCACGACACCGTTTCGTCACGCCCACCTTCCCGGGCACCGGGATGGGGTCCCAAACCCGGACACGCTCAGTTTTTCGAGCGCTTCGGCAATTGACTGGCAACGCTAGATCAAGCCCATCCAGGCTAAGCAGATTGCAGGGAAGCGACAGGTTTTACCTTTTTCACTCTAAAGACGGCATTCAAGAATGCCATCCAGGGCGCATCCAATGCGCGCCAGAACAGGACACTCAGTGGAATCGTTACCGCGGCATAAGCAAGGAACGTGATCCACAATGACCCTGTCCACAGGAATACCGCCGAGGCAACACTGCATAGCGTGAGCATGTGGGTCAGGTAAATACCAAATGAGATCCGCCCGAAGAAAGCAAGAACCCGCTGCGACAATAGCACCCTCAATGGGCGACATGTCTCAGCAGCGGCGATCAATGTCATGGCCGCCAATGGGTACTCCAGATAGATAATCTGGATATGGGTGAGGGAAGGCTGATTGAACCTGACGACCAGAAGCGAAAACGCAACCAGAATGGCCCCTGCCCATATAGGCAAACTCACGCGAAAGTGGATGAGGCAAAAGGCTAAAGCGGCACCGACAAAGAAGTCGAAGTATCGGGTTTGAAAACCGATTGCCATGAACGATGCAATCAAGACGAACTGCCACAGTTTCGGTATGAATCTGCACAGGAATCCGAGAGCAATTACAGAAAATACAGCAAGCAGCTCATACGAGATCGTCCACAAATTGGCGTTGTATGTATGCGCCGCGTCAAAAGAAAAGAACGCCGACCAAAGTGGTTCCTTGATCGCAAGCCAGAAATCGGGCTCATAGCGATACCACTTGATGAGCCAGTCAGAACCACTCCTGGACGCGGCTTCGAAGTTGTAAAAACCCCCGAGGGCGTGTAGACCAAATGTCGCCATGGAAAGGATGAAAATCGGGAACACCAGCCGTAGATAGCGCTTCAGCCCACCACGCAAACAATCGAGAAGTTCTCCCTGATAGAACTTCCTCATGAAAATCAGGCCGCTCAATACAAAGAACACCGTCACTGCGAAATGCCCGTTCCATAATGCACTCAGCAGATTTTTGTGGAGTGGCGCATTAAGGAAAAGAAAGTCGTTATCAAATGAACGGAAAAAATGAAAGACAGCTACGGACACTGCGGCGAGACCTCTCAAGCCGTCAAGGTGCGCGTCTCGATTACTTTCAATATTTATCAATGTTGTTGATCCTGATGTCACGACGGCAGATAGCCAAGCTGCCCGCACTTATTTGCTCGGATGGTACACGAGAATGCCTTCTAGAAGAAAAGCAGGTCGAAAGCCATCCACTGGCAAGTTCTACGGCATAAAGAGCAATGCCAACGACAGCAGTCTGGTTGCCACGTGCCAGACGATCAACTGAACCAGTCAAGCTGGAAGCAGACGCTTACGCGTGCGGGCTGTGTCTGGAAAACGCCCGCCGAGCGGCAATCTCAGCCGCCGCATAACCGCATTGGGCAACTTGCCTGCCCGTTCCTGCCCTTCGGCGTAAACACTGGGCATTCATCATGCTCGAATTCCTAGGGCTGGATGCTTATGGGCGTCGGGCCGGTCCACTCGTACAGCACATCAGGACATTTTTCCTCGTTGTCCTGGCCATCCGAGAACCGGATCGGCTGGTAGCCATGCCGCTCATAAAATGAACGCGCGCGCATGTTTTCCTGAAACGTAAAGAGCCGGATCGGGTGTTTCAACACTGCATGCGCATGCTGCAGAAGCAAGGAGCCAACTCCCACCGATACATGATCTGGATGGACATAAAGCTGGTCGATCCACCCGATCCCTTGATCCTCTGAAACCGCCAGTACGCCCACGATCTCATGATCGACTGTGGCAACGGTTACCCGGCCGCCAGGAATCAGGTATTCAGCAACCCACGACCGGAAGCCCTGGCGGGAATGGGGGGATTTGGCAAAGGGGAGGAAGGTCTCACGAGAGATGAAAAGAACATCGGTGACTGACTCGGTATCGGCGGGCGTGGCAAGTCGCAGCATGAGCGGTTTATTGACCTGAAGCCCACGGCACGCGGAGCGTTCGTCGTGAAGCGCAGCCACAACGAAAACCATCGCCGTGCCCGCGATCATTGGTGGCAACACTGTTGAGAAGTCAGGAGTACGTTCAGAGCATTTATACAGTCTTGGCTTCCAACGTGGGGCCTGAACGGAAAAACACGACTATTTTCGCCGCTGTTTCGCCAGTCGGATCAGCGGCGCTTCGACGTTGCGGCCTGCTGGAACGCCAGGTAATAGCCGTTGCAGTCCTCGATCCCGAACTCCCGCGACCCATACGGCATGTTCTGGACCGGCCAGGCGATCACCACCCGGTCCTTGATCCCGGCAAAGTAGCCATCCACGTCGGCCAAGGTGAAATAGATCGTGCCGGAAAAGCCTGGCGGTTTTCCCCAAAGGTCTTCGGTGGTGAAGATCAGTGAATTCCCATCGTGCTCGACGGTGAGCGTGCCTGTCGCGGTTGCCTGGGCCTGAAACCCGAGCGCTTCCTGGTAGAACCGGCGCGTCGCTTCAAGATCGTGACAGCGCAGGAGTAGGTTCAGAGACATTTCCGGATTCCTGAAAGGGATAGCGGAGGCATGACTTGTCTGGTCATGGATAGCGCCAACACTGGATGCGCGGCATTGCTGCCGCCGCTTTCATCGCCTTGGGGCGAGCAAGCCCCCAATGAAGGCCTGATGTCGAGATGCTTTACGGCGGTGGCTGGAAGATGGCTTTCCCGACAAGCCGCCAAGACAAGCGCGAGGGGCCGCCATTACGGGTCGGTTCCTCGCCCAGTAAATTATTACAAATTAATTCAGGATAAAGGCAACGCGCCTTCACCCTGTTGCAGTGGCCTTACAGTGCCGCAGCCTGGATCACCATGCCCTCCAACATGACCACGCTTGTTGAAGACAGTCTTCGGTGATCACTTCTTTAGCTGCCGGGCCGCTGCTCCACCCTGTCTGCGAAGAGGTCTTCTTCGCGCTCAAGCTCTTGCTTTAGAAGAAATTCCTGCTTTTCCCACCCTTGCGCGCCATTGATCCTGACGACCGGCGGCGGTTGCAACCGCTGTCAAATCACTAATGAGAAATGTTATCATTATCAATGCGCGTTATCAGGGAACGCGCCACCACCACCGAACCACACTCAAAAGCACACCATGTTCATGCAGCCCAAAACATCGAAGAAAAACAAGTCCAGGATCAAAACCCTTACGCTGATGGTGGGGCTTGCCCTGCCGGCGTTGTCGCAAGCAGCGGATGCGGAGAAGGAAGTCGTCCTGCCCACCGTGACCGTCACGGCCGCTGGCGAAGCGCTGGGGGAGAGCACCGAGGGCACCGGTTCGTACACCACGGGCAAGACCCGGACTTCGACGCCGTTGAGCATGTCGATCCGCGAGACTCCCCAAGCCGTCACCGTGGTCACCCGGCAGCGCATCGAAGACCAGAACTTCAAGACCATTACCGATGTGCTGAACAGTGTGACCGGTGTATCGGTGAACCAGTACGAAACCCACCGCGCCCAGTTCACCGCGCGGGGTTTCGACATCAACGCGCTGATGATCGATGGCGTGCCGACCACATGGGATCAGCCCTGGAGTTCCGGCGAAATCATGAGCAGCCTGGCGATGTACGACCGGGTGGAAGTGGTGCGGGGCGCCACCGGCCTGATGACGGGCGCGGGCGATCCTTCGGCCGCCGTGAACCTGGTGCACAAGCGTGCCAGCAGCAAGGAGCTGGCGGGCTCGGTCACGGCGGAAGTGGGAAGCTGGAGCGAGCGCCGCGCCATGTTCGATGTGGCGACGCCGTTGAACGAAGCCAGGACGGTGCGCGCACGCGTGGTCGGCGAATACACCGCCAGCGATAGCTGGATCGACCACCTCGAAGAAGAAGGCAAGACGATCTTCGCCACGTTCGAAGTGGACCTGGCGCCAGGCACCCTGTTGGCGGCGGGCTACAGCCGCCAGGAAAACGACCCGCGTGGTTCGATGTGGGGCGGCTTGCCGGTCTTCTACGCCGATGGTTCGCGCACGCACTGGGATCGCTCCAAGAGCACCTCGGCGGACTGGGTGCGCTGGGAATCCACCTACGAGAACTACTACGCCAATCTCCAGCACCAGTTCGACAATGGCTGGACGGTGAAGGCGAGCTATAGCCACGGGGATCGCGAGGCCGATTCCTACCTGCTCTATCTGTCCGGCGCGCCCGATCGCGTGACCGGGCTGGGCATGTATGCCTTCCCGGGCTCGTACAACGTGCGCACCCGGCAGAACGATTTCGGCCTGCAAGCCGACGGCCCGTTCGATCTGCTGGGACGCAGCCATGAAGCGGCAATTGGCTATGTCAACTCGCGGCAACAGTTCAATGCCGACAGCCGGGCTTCGACAGGTGGCCCTGCCGGGGATTTCAACCACTGGGATGGCTCCTATCCGGAACCGGCATGGGGGCCGCTGGCCTACTACGGCGACGGCACGCTCAGGCAGGAGGCGCTCTACGGCGCGCTGCGCCTGAATGTGGCCGACCCGCTGAAGATCATCCTCGGCTTGCGCGTCACCAACTATGAGCGCTCGGGCAACGATGTCTACAGCAGCCCCTACCAGATGGAGTTCGATCACGAGCTGACGCCGTATGCCGGCATTGTCTACGACCTGAACGACAACTTCTCGGTCTATGCCAGTTACACCGATATCTTCCAGCCGCAGCAGGTGCGCGATATCAGCGGTAAGTACCTTGCCCCCATCGTCGGCAAGAGCACCGAAGCCGGTGTGAAAAGCGCCTTCTTCGACGGGCGCCTGAATGCCTCGCTGTCCGCGTTCCGCATCAAGCAGGACAACCTGGGGCAGGCCACCGGCGTGGACATTCCGGGCACGGTGCCGCCGGAAAAAGCCTATGAGCCGTCGTCGGGCGCCACCAGCAAGGGCTTCGAGCTGGAAGTGGCCGGCGAAGTAACGCGCGGCTGGAACGTCAGCGCCGGGTACTCCCAGTTCAAGCTGACCGACGCCGGTGGCAACGATATCAACACCATCTATCCGCGCAAGCTGATCCGCCTGTTCACCACCTATCGCCTGCCGGTGCTGGAAGGCGCGCTGACCGTGGGCGGCGGCGTGGATTGGCAAAGCGAAACCTACACCTATGCCGACACCCCGCAAGGCGTGAGCGAGAAGATCGAGCAGAACGACTACGCGCTGGTCAACCTGATGGCGCGCTACGAGATCACCCGGCAGCTCTCGGCGCAGCTCAACATCAACAACCTGTTCGATGAAGAGATCTACGGCATGTTCGACGCGTATAGCCAGATCACCTACGGCGCGCCGCGCAACGCCAGCCTGACCGTCAACTACAAGTTCTGACCCTTAGGGCGTGTCGTCCCGAACTGCACCGAACACTGTCGTGAAACAGGTGACGACACGCCCTGGCCATCGTTCGCCACGGGGCCGGCCGGACACGGCCGGCCCCGTGGCGATACGGCAACCCCGTTCCAAGGTCCATACCGTGCATCCCTTTGCCGCCCATCCCTGTAGGCCCGGCGCGGCGACGCCGCCAACCGTCGCCACCGTCACTGCGCCGCGCGCAGCCGCCCTATCCCGCTGAGCCCCGCCGATCATGCACAACAAGACCATCAGGATCTGGGCCTGGCTCCACAAGTGGAGCAGCCTCGTCTGCACCGTATTCATGCTGCTGCTCTGCATCACCGGGTTGCCGCTGATCTTCCATCACGAGATCGGTCACCTGCTCGGCACCGAAGTGGAAGCGCCACCGATGCCGGCCGATACGCCCCGCATCAGCCTGGACAAGGTGCTCCAGATCGCGCGCGCGCAGCACCCGGACCGGGTGGTGCAGTTCGTCTCCCAGCCCGAGGATAGCGAGGACCTGTGGTTCGTCACCATGACGCCCACGCCCGCCCCCACCGACGATTTCCGCTCGGTGGCCGTCGATGCGCGCACCGGCGCGGTGCTCGCCCAGCCGCGCTTCGACGAAGGTTTCATGTGGGTGATGTTCAAGCTGCACGTCGATCTGTTCGCCGGCCTGGCCGGCAAGCTGTTCCTGGGGCTGATGGGCCTGCTGTTGCTGGTGGCCGTGGTCAGCGGCGTGGTGCTGTACGCGCCGTTCATGCGCAAGCTGGATTTCGGCACCGTTCGCCGCGACCGCCGCCCGCGCCTGAAATGGCTGGACCTGCACAATCTGCTGGGCATCGTCACGCTGGTGTGGCTGTTCGTGGTCGGCGCCACCGGCATGATCAACACCTGGGCCGACCTGATGATCAAGTACTGGCAGTACGACAAGCTCAGCGTGCTGCTGGCGCCGTACCAGGGCCAGGCCACCGTACCGGTCGGCGAGCGCGCCTCGGTGCAGCGGTCGCTGGATGTCGCACTGCGTGCCGCCCCGGACATGCGGTTGTCGTTCGTCGCCTTCCCCGGCACCGCGTTTTCCAGCCCGCACCACACCACCTTCTTCCTGCGTGGCAACCAGCCGCTGACCTCGCGCCTGTTGCAGCCGGTGCTGGTCGATGCGCGCACCGCCGAAGTGACCGCCTCGCCCCATCTGCCGTGGTACCTGACCGGGCTGCTGGTATCGCAACCGCTGCATTTCGGCGACTACGGCGGCATGCCGATGAAAATCCTGTGGGCGTTGCTCGACATCGCCTCGATCATCGTGCTGGGCAGCGGCCTGTACCTGTGGTTGCGCAAGGGCCAGAACAGCGGGCAACACCTGCCCAAAACACCGCAGGCGGAACAGCCCGCAGAGGGAATCGCATGAAGAAGCCCAGCCATCGAAGCACCACAGCCATCTGGGGCTGGCCGTTGCTCATCGGCCTGTCGAGCGGTGTCGGGCTGGTATCCGGCCTGTTCAGCGACGGCGGTGCCGGCGACGTGCTGGCTGGCATCTGCCTGGCCGTGCCCGTCGCGGTCGGGACATGGTTCGGCTGGCTGCGGCGGAGTTCGACCACCGGCAGCCGCTAAGTAGCCCTTTCTTCGTCTCGACTGCCCTCTCCGGCCCGCTCTGCCCACACGGGCCCGTGGGCCGAACACCGGGCGGGCGTCGCACCACCGCGACGCCTGCCTTGCCGTCGGGGAATCGTCCTCCCGGCACGATCACGGTTCCAGCGCCTGGCCACCAACGCCCGCCCCACCCTCGCTTGGTCGAAAACAACACTGTTTGCCTTCGCCCTGGCGCCAGTGCGCGGAAATCGCTCGCGATGAAAAACGCCGCCGTGCCCGATGCTTATCAGCGCATCGCGTCCTTTTTCGGGGCCTTTATCGAAAAACGAGCTATCGAAGTTTCCACTAAGTATTAATTCTTCTTAAAACGCCGCGCTTAGCATGCCGCACTTCCATTCACACAGGGAGTGAACCATGCCCCACCCAACGGCGCTTCCATCGCGCTTCGGCCGACACGCGATGGCGCTGGCCATCGCCACCGGCCTGGCCGTGGCCGGTTGCAACAGCTCGGACAGCCCCTCCGGCGACACATCGCCCACGCCGCCGCCCACCGTCGATGCCCGCCCCAATATCCTGTACATCATGGCGGACGATCTCGGCTATTCCGACATCCACGCCTTCGGCG
The DNA here is from genome assembly GCF_005048205.1 of Chitiniphilus eburneus. Classification (GTDB taxonomy): domain Bacteria; phylum Pseudomonadota; class Gammaproteobacteria; order Burkholderiales; family Chitinibacteraceae; genus Chitiniphilus; species Chitiniphilus eburneus. Next base: position 16,419 of record NZ_SUMF01000038.1, on the reverse strand, counting down.
GCGAGATCGATACCCCCAACCTGGATGCCCTGGTGGCCGACGGCCGCGTCCTCACCAACCATCACACCGGTACCGTCAGCGCCATCACCCGCGCCATGCTGATCTCCGGCACCGATCACCACCTGGTGGGCGAAGGCACCATGGGCGCGCCACAGGACGAGCGCAAGGGCCTGCCCGGCTACGAGGGCTATCTCAACGACAGTTCGCTGTCGGTGGCGCAATTGCTCCAGGACAGCGGTTACCACACCTATATCGCCGGCAAGTGGCACCTGGGCTCATCCATCGCGGGCGAGCCGGCCAGCGCCGGCAAGACGCCGGACCAATGGGGTTTCGAGCGCAGCTTCGCGCTGCTCGGCGGCGCCGCGACCAACCATTTCGGTCATGAAGCGGCGGGCTCGAAGAACTACACCGAGGACGGACGCTACGTGCAGCCCGGCCAGCCGGGACAGCCAGGCGGCGTGGGCGGCACGCCCGAGGTGTTCTATTCCACCGATTTCTACACCGACAAGCTGATCGCCTACATCGACGCCAATCGCCAGGACGGCAAGCCCTTTTTCGCCTATGCCGCGTTCACCTCGCCGCACTGGCCGCTACAGGTGCCCGAACCCTGGCTAAGCCAGTACAAGGGCAAGTACGACCAGGGCTACGAGCCGATCGCCGCCGCCCGCTACGCACGCCTGCAAGCGCTGGGCCTGATCCCCGCCAGCCAGGCCGCCGCGCCGCCCAGCCCCGAAACGCTGACCCGCTCGCCGGCCACCGCCAACGACGGCAAGGCGGGTGCGAAGTACATCAATGCCCAGCACCCGGTCGCCGACGGCTACGTCGATTACGGCCAGGGCCGCGTGGTGAAGAAGTGGTCCAGCCTGACCGCCGATGAGAAGAAGGCGCAGGCGCGCTATATGGAAATCTATGCCGGCATGGTGTCCAACCTGGACCACAACATCGGGCGCCTGATCCAGTACCTGAAGGACACCGGTCAGTACGACAACACCTTCATCCTGTTCCAGTCGGACAACGGCGCCGAAGGCTGGCCCATCGATTCGGGCGCCGATCCGCTCACCACCGATACCGCCAACGCCCAGCCGGGACGTTACGAACTGCTGGGCACCGATACCAACTTCGGCAAGTATCCCGGCCTGTCGTACGGGCTGCGCTGGGCCGAGGTCAGCGCCACGCCGTTCGCGCAGGTGAAGGGCCAGATGGGCGAAGGCAGCATTTCCACTCCCGCCATCGCCAAGCTGCCGGGGCAAAGGAAGGGCCTGCCGCCGCTGAACGTGTTCACCCACGTCACCGACAACTCCGCCACCTTCCTGGCGCTGGCCGGCATCACCCCGCCGTCCGAGGCGGCGCCCCCGCTGATCGACCCCAAGACCGGCAAGGACACCAACCGGGGCAAGGTGGTCTACAACGGCCGCAACGTCTACCCGGTCACCGGCAAATCGCTGGTCGGCGCCTTGCAGCAGGCCACGCCAGCCCCGCTGCGCGGCACACCCTTCGGCGAGGAGAGCTACGGCCGCACCGCGATCTACAGCGCGGACGGGCGCTGGAAGGCGCGCTTCACCGAGCCGCCGTTCGGCCCGCTGGATGGGCACTGGGAGCTATTCGATCTGAGCGTGGATCGCGGCGAGACCATCGACCTGTCGGCACAGTACCCGTTGCTGGCCAGCACGCTGGTCCAGCAATGGCAGGGCTATATGGAGAGCGTCGGCGGGGTCAACCCGTTGCGTCCCAAGGGCTTCTACTGAGCACCTTGCCATGGAACGACCGCCGGCCTTCGGCCGGCGGTGCTCCGGCCAGATCATGATCGCCCCGCCTCCCCTGCCCGCCCCCTTCGAATCCACCGGCCCCGCCCCGTGGCGACGCACCGTGCGCGGCGCGCGGTGGCCAGCGCGACATCGGGCCAGCGAAGCCATCCTGCCCGGCCCGGCGGCGGCCCCGCGATCACAGTGTCAATTCGATACCCAGGTAAAGCTCGATCTCGCGCTTCAATCGCTCGATCATGCGCGGGTAGATATATTCGAAACTTTGACCGCAGAGCCGATAACAATAGATTTCGTTGTAGATCGCGTAAAACGCGCATTTCACATCGCAATTCCTGCTGACCGGATAGCGCTCTTTATAGGTTTCGTACAGGAAAAAATCGTTTCCGGTGATATTGGACAACTGGTTCAATTCCAGGTCCACATCGCCATACATGGTTTCACGCGGATCGATGATGGCTTTCAATTCCAGGGTATCCGGGTCCACCATGAAATTGCACACGCAAAAATCGTTGTGGATCAGCGTGGGCCGCGTAATCGGCTGATCGAATATCCGGTCGAACAGCAACCAGGATTGCCGGAACAGCTCCACCATCTCGCCGGGGATCTTGTGCCGGGGATCGTGGCCGTGTTCCAGCGTCCAGTCGTGCAGGTCCTTGGCAAACGGTTTGTAGTAATCCAGCCAGGTGTCGTACTGCGGGCCATCGATGAAACCGAATTTCTCGCCCTGCACGCAGTGGATGTCGTGCAGCGCATCGACCACCTGGATCGCCATCTTCTTGCGGGCTTCGACCGAATAATTGTTGGGGTCGAGCTGCACACAGGTAATGCCTGCGATCAATTCCATACCCACCGCGTTCAAGGGAATCGCCTCGTTGCGGGCATGGCAGAAGTAAACCTCCGGCACCTTGGCGCGGCAGACCTCCCTCAATACCTTCATTTCCGCCACTTGCGTGGTATTCATGCCGTCCTGGCTATAAAACTTCAGGACATAGGCCCTTTCCCCGCAATCCACCTTGTAGGCCAGGCCGAACGATCCGCCCCCGAGATATTCGTAGCCCTTTACCTCCAGCCCCAGATACAGCCGGGTCAGGTTCTTGACCGCGCCATCGATTTGCTTTTCGTCGATGCTTTCGAATGATTTGGTTCGATATAGCGACATATCCATTTACTGCACCCTCCAATTCTCATGATTCCATACCGACCCTATTGTAAGTTCAGCCGGATTGCCCGGTCGATGCCCTTACCTGGCGTCACGACCACCGGGATGTGGCGGTGCGACACCATCGCGCGCGGCCTGGCCCACGCCCACCGCCCACAACCCGCCCCCTGAACCATCGACCGCGAGACACCCATGTACAGCGCCGACACCCTGCACCACGCCAAGCGCCTCAACATCAGCCCCGAGGCCCTGCACAACTATCTTGCCGCCGGCCAGGATCGGCCCGGCCCCGGCATCCGGCGCACCTTGCACGCCACGGTCAAGACCGTCGGCTCGGCGTGCAACCTCGACTGCAATTACTGCTACTACCTGAGCAAGGAACAGCTGCTGGCACAGAAGAACCAGCGCATCGACGATGCCATGCTCGAACGCTTCATCGCCGACTACATCGCCAGCCAGGATGGCGAGGAGATCGCCTTCACCTGGCACGGCGGCGAGCCGACGCTGCTGGGCGTGCCGTTCTTCCGCAAGGTGGTGGCGCTGCAAGCCAGATACCTGCCGCCGGGGCGGCGCATCGTCAACGACCTGCAAACCAATGGCACGCTACTGAACGAGGAGTGGGCCGCCTTCCTCGCCGAGCACGATTTCATGGTGGGGCTGAGCATCGACGGCCCGCGCGCGCTGCACGACCGCTACCGCCCCACCAAATCCGGCCAGCCCAGCTTCGACGCCGTGGTCGCCGGCGCGCAACACCTGCGCCGCCACGGCGTGCCGTTCAGCACGCTCACCGTCGTCAACCGCCACAACGCCCGCGAGCCCCTGGCGGTGTACCGCTTCCTGCGCGACGAGCTGGGCGCTGGCTACATGCAGTTCATCCCCTGCGTCGAACCCCGCCAGTTCGAGCAGGTCGCCCCTGGCCACCTGCCGGCCAGCCAGTTGGCCGAGCGCGGCAGCCCGCGCAGCCGCCCGGGGCATCCGTTGTCCATCGTCACCGAGTGGAGCGTCGATCCCGACGATTGGGGCGGCTTTCTATCGGCCGTATTCGATGAGTGGGTGGCGCACGACCTGAACCGGGTGCGCGTCAATCTGTTCGAGACCGTCATCGCCCAGTGGCAGGGCAAGCCGGCCATGCTGTGCACCAGCAGCGCGTTCTGCGGCAAGAACGTCGCTGTCGAGCAGGATGGCCGCGTCTACAGTTGCGACCACTATGTCTACCCGGAATACGAGATCGGCCGGCTGGGCGAGCGCTCGCTGAGCCAGATGGTGTTCTCGCTGCGCCAGCTCGAATTCGGCCTGGACAAGTTCAACAGCCTGCCAGGCGAATGCCGACGCTGCGACTACCTCAAGCTGTGCTACGGCGAATGCCCGCGCACCCGGCTGCTCAAGACCCGCCCCGGCGAAGGCAACCTCAGCTACCTGTGCGCCGGCTGGAAGCGCTTTTATACCCACGCGGCGCCGACGCTGGCACGACTGCGCTGAACGACGACGATCCGACCGGCGCGGGCAGGCAACGCCGACAAGCCGGAACCGGCGGGGCCGCGCCGTGGTACGCTGCGCGGCTTCTCGATTGCCTTGGGGCCTCTCATGTTTACCTGTCTGAATCAGTCCTGCGGCGCCCAATGGAAGCCCGAAGAAGTCACCATCAAGAACGAGGGGCAGGGAGAACTGTTCCGCTGCCCGCATTGCGGCGCCCGCAACCGCGTGCTGCGCAGCGTCAAGCCCGACGGCCGCGTCGTCTACAAGCAGATGCGTCCCAAGCCCGCCAACTGAGCCGTTCCGCCGGAAAGCACGCCGCGCCCGGAGCGCCCGGGTTCCAGGGCAGCTGCTCATCCACTGCCCCAGACAGCCCACGCGGCGCGGGCGCCGGGAGATGACCGCCATGCGCGATGACGCGGCCGGGGCGGGCAGCGATCGGATGTGACGTGCCGTGGCAGGCGTGGCAATATAGAACGTTCGTTCTTATAGCCGCTCACAAAACCCTTCTGCCGATGTCGCGCGGGGGCGCCGAGCCTTACTTACCGTACGCCTTGTACTGTCAGCGTTTCGCGCGCCTTGCCAGAACCGCTGCGCTGGGTTTTGTCAGCGGCTCTTATTCCAGCCACGGAGCGGGTATGCAGCCACGTCTGAATCTGATTTTGCTTGGCGTCGATGACATTGCGCGTAGCGCGGCATTTTATGCGGCGCTGGGCTGGCCAGCCGCGCCCAGCTCGCACGCGGGCTTTATCAAGATCGATCTGGGCGGCGTGGTGCTGGGCCTGATCTCGCGCAGCGATCTGGCCGCCGATGCGGGCCAGCTGGCGTCGCAACCATCCCAGGCCGCGCACGGCGCCCTGGTGTATCTGGCCCGCCAGCCGGGCGAAGTGGCTGAGACGCTGGCATTGGTGGTACGGCATGGCGGTACGCTGGTCAAGCCGGCAACGCGGACCGCGTGGGGCGTGGCCGGCTATTTCCGCGACCTGGACGGGCATCTGTTCGAGGTGTGCTACGAGGATGGCTGGGTGTTCGAGGAATCCGGGCGCTTGCTGGTCTGAGCCATCACGCACCGACGGGTGTTCACGCGCCGCAATACGCCACGCGTTCCGCAACGAGTTCCGCAACGAGTTCCGCAGCGATAAATGCCGCGCGAAGCGGCCCGGCGACCCCACGCCTCCAGGCGGGCGCGTCCGCGCCGGGGCCGGGGCGGCCCGACGACGGGCCGCCCCGCCGGAACGCATCGCATGGAGAGAAGCCGTCCAGTCGCTTACGCGGCGTCGGCCACGCGCTGCCCGCGACCGCGTCGCCACAGGCTCAGCAAGCCCAGCCCCATCAGGGCGTAGGCCGCCGGCTCGGGGACCGGAACCACCGAACGCGGATCGTAGACCGAGAAGGTCAGCGTGGCCGGGCGGAAGGAAGCCCAGCCGTATGAGCTCGAATCGGCCTCATCCACGAACGCCGAATATTGCAGATTGACGACCTGCTGCAACGGCGTGAGCGGACTGATCCGGGCAGCGAAGCTGTAGGGATCGAAAACACCCCAAACGATGGATTCGTAGATATCGCCCCACTCATGGACTCTACTGCCATGATCCAGCAGCAGGGTCTGGCTTCCTTGGCGGTGGCTCACCTCGCCTCGGGCATCACCCCCAAAATAGTGGTTGAGGTAGATATCGATCGCACCGCTGCCAATCTGGATATTGCTGACCGCGTAGCCTCCAATATTGCGGACCGTCACGCCGTAGTCTGCGTAGAACGGGCCATTCCTGCCATCGAGCAAGACCGTTTCGGCGCCGTTCAGCTTGACCTGGACCGTGGTTTCGACAAATCGATAGTTGTCGCGTACCACCTCTGCCTGGGTCAGCGTCGCCTTCGAATTGCCGGACAAATCCAGACTCACCATTCCCAGCAGATCGATCACCGCCGCTTGCGCCAGCACGGGGCTGAGCCCCAGCGCCAGCGCGCATCCCAATTGCTTCATCATGTACGGGTCCTCACAAGGTCATGGATGGGCAAAAACTGAAAAGGCCCATACAAAGTCGTACATATTTTCTTTCTTGATTCATACGCACGATGAATGGTTAAAGACGGCGGCCATACGGCGAGGTCCCGCGCGCCGGCAGCGGAAAGCCCGCCCGCCTCTTTCTGAAACGCAAAAAAAACCCCTGGCAGCGGCCAGGGGCTTGGGATCGAGCGCGGCGGCCGGGCTGCATCCGGCGCAATGGCGTCCGCGCTATGCCGACCCCTCGCCGATGGCGACGCGCTCACGCCGGCGGCGTGCCCACAGCGCAAGCAGGCCCAGGCCGGTCAGCGCATAGGCGGCCGGTTCGGGGACCGGGACCACGGTGGCGGGATCGTAGACCCGGAAGGTCAGGGTCGCCGGGACCGCCAGTGCCCAGCCGTACCAGCCAGGATTGGGCGCCCCCACCGAGATCATGTAGCTCAGGCCGAGGTTGTGCAGTATCGGGGGGCCGGCGTTGATGTCCGCAAGGAAGCTGTAGGGCGCAAAATCGGTCACGGTTTGCAGGAAATAGTCGCTGCCGCCTGGATCGGTGAACGATTGCCCGTAATCGCGCTTGATCTGCTCCCCATCGCGATAGTGGGACAACACTCCCTGCGTGTTGGCCGGAAAATACTTGACCGAATATCGCTCCATCATCGCAGCGCCCACGTCGAAGCCGCTGACCGCATAACCCGCATTGTTGCTGACGTTCACGCTGTACGACGCACTCTGCGGCCCCTCCGACGCATCGAAATAGAGGATGCTGGTCGGTTCGATCAGTACCGTGGTTTCCAGGAATGAATAGTTGTTGCGGATCACGGTGGCCTGCGAGATGGCCGTCCTCGCGGCGCCCGACACATCCAGCGTCATCATGCCCAGCACATCGATCACCGCCGCCTGGGACAGCATCGGGCTCAGCGCCAGGGCCAGCGCGCAACCCAGTTGTTTCATCGTCATGGATACATCCTCTCGGAAATCATCATCAAAATACTGACAAGCCAGTAAAAATCGCACAATCAAGCTGTCTTTCAACGTACGGATGATGAATGGATGCCACGGAGCGCCCTGCGGCGGGCACGGCAATAACGGGCCTGACCGCGCCATGAAGCCCCGCCGCGCCATCGCGAAGCCGACAAAAAACCCCTTGCACACGCAAGGGGTTCTGTTTTGCCGCGAACCGGCCTGGTTGACCGGGCCTAGGGCGTGTCATCCAATGTTTCACGACAGCGTTCGGTGCAGTTCGGGATGCCGCGCAAGGAGGTGGACGCGCCGCGGTATGGATACCGCAAGCGGCCGGCGACGCCGCGCGGCGCCCGAAATGCACCGAACCCACAGGGCTGGGCCGAAAAAACACCATCCACTGCGTTGCGCTCCTTGCCAATAACCGGTTATTGGCTGCGTCGCGCGCCTGATGGCTGGCGCTTTTTCGGCCCAGCGCTGCCGCGAAACATTGGATGACACGCCCAGGGCGAATCGACATTCAAACATGGGATGCGTTGGTTCGCGGGCCGGGTGGCTGCGCGAAGCGCGGCGCCGCAGAGAGCCTTCCTATCTGCAAGCCGTGCGACAAAGCAGACATCGGCCCACGGACCAACCCGAAGGGAAGGACGAAGGCCGGCGCAGCGCTGCGTTGTGCCTCGCTCGTGGGGATCACCCCACTTCGCTCGACACGCCTTGCCCTGCATCCGGCCTTCGTCCTTCGCACCCACGTTTGAAGGTCGATTCGCCCTAGGGCGTGTCATCGATCCGCCGCCACAGTTCATACTCGACCCGCGTGCCGTCCTCCCAGCGTTCGTTGTGCCAGTCGTTGCCGTCGATTCGCGCCTGGAACGCATATTCGCGCAGCGCCTCCGGTGGAAAGGTGCCCAGATTCGGCTGCTCGACATAGCGCTCGCCGTCGAAATGGAACCGTCCGCTGCCCGCCGACCAGAACGCGCCCTGGCGTGATGAGACGAAGGTGAAGTGGCCCGCCGCCAGCACCTTGCGCGAACTGATGCCATGCTCGGCATAACGCACCATCTGCCCGTTGTCGATACATTCGCCGGTAACCAGCGCCCAGGCGCCATCCAGGGGTGAAGTCCGCATGTATTGCTCCATGACATTGACAAACATCATGCTAGTGCCATGCCCGGGGGATGGATACGCTCTGGCAGCCGATTACCGCCAACCGTACAAGCTGGGCTAAATGGCGTTCTTTCCACCCACCGCGCGCAAGCGCGCCACACTCAGGATCATCATGCGCTGCCGGATATGCCACCAGCCGGTCGACTTCGGCCCCTTTCACGCCGAAAGCCTGAAACGCTGTCGCCAGTTCGTCGTCCTGGCGCTGCCCTTCCTGGCCGGCGGCGCGGTGCTGCAATGGCTGGCCGTGCCGATATGGCCGTACTGGCTGTACGGCATCGCCGCCTTCGTAGGGTCGCAGGCCTTGCTCAAATGGCACCAGAGCCGCTGGGTGATGTGCCGCTGCGGCGCGGGGTACACCCAGTTGGGCCGAAAATGACAGGGCGCCCGTCAAACGGGCGCCCTGTGTGAGGCGCACCGGCCGCTGACCGAAGCCAGCGACCGGATGCACACTTACTGCTGCGAGATCGTCAGCGATCCTGCCAGCGGCGATACCGTCACCCGGTAGCGCCGGTCGCTGATCCACGTGGGCTGCAACACTTGCGTGCCCTGCGTCAGGCGCAGGATGCCGTTGTCGGCGGTCAGCTCCAGCGTGATCGGCGTGGCGTACTTCTGGCACTGCGCGTCGCCGGCCGGGAAATCGATGCCACGGCGGTCGGCGCGCAATGTCGGCGCGCAGGCTTCGCGGGCATAGCGATAACGCAGCACATCCGACACCGTGCCTACCCACAACTGGCCGGCATCCACCTTGCTCTTCACGTAGTCCAGGTGCGCCTGATAGCGCGCCACCGGCACCGGCTCCCACGGTTGGGTGCCGACGCTGTGCATGGTGCGGGTGGACCAGCCGCCGCGCTGGATTGCGGCATCGACGTGCAGATTGAGGATTTCACCCGAGGTGTAGAGCGAATACTCGCCGGCATTCGTGAATACATCCCACAGCACCCGGTACGGATCGGTGAAGCCCGCCTCGTTCACGCCCGCCGCCTGGCCGTACTGGATGTTGCCCGCGCCCAGGTCGCGATTGGGCGCGCGGCCGCCCAGATAGCCTGCCTGCGCACGCAACGCAGCCAGCGCGGTATCGGTGGCGGTATCGCTCGGCCACACGAAGTAGCTGGCCTGGTAGCCGTTCAGGTGATCGGCGATGTCCTGCCGCGATTGCGCCAGCTCCACCGAGGCCAGCCAGTTGGCGGCACTGCTGTCGTAGTGGTTGCGCCCGTGGCTGGCGATCTCGTGGCCGTGCTGGACAAAGGTGGCGGCGGCGGTCCAGTGGGCCGGCGTGCACCAGCCGGTGATGGTGGCAAAGGTGGCCACCAGGCCGCGCTGCGCCAGCGCCGGCTCGGCGATCTGGGCCTGTTCGTCGCTGACCGAACCGCAGAAGTCGTCATGCACCATCGAATACGCGGCCGTTGCACCGTTGCGCCAGGTGGTGACGCTGACGGTATCGAGCTGCGTCACCGGGGTCGGGTAGACCGGCGTCGGCGTGGGGGTCGGCGTCGGCGTGCCCGGGAACGACAGCGCATTGTTGCTGACCACGCAGCGCGAGTACGCCGCATCGCACACCTTCAGCTTGTACGAGCTGTTGGCGACGGTCATCTTGTCGACGATGCTGCCGTAGCCGCCATAGGTGGTGCGATTGTTGATGAAGTCGTCACCGATGAAGAGCGAGGTGCTGGAATACACGGGCAGAACTTCGGCGAATTCCACGTGCCAGTTGGCGGGGTGGAAGCCGAACACGCGGGAATCCGCGCTCCAGCTCACCGAGGCCGACTTGGCGCCGGTGGCGGTCAGCGACCAGCTGATCGCCGCGGGCGTGCCGCTCGGCAAGGGGAACGGGATCTGCGTGGGCGTGGGCGTGAGTGTCGGGGTGGGCGTGAGTGTCGGGGTGGGCGTCGGCGTCGGGGTGGGCGTCAACGTCGGTGTCACGCCGCCAGGGCAGACGCCAATCTTGCGCCACGGGCCCCACAGGTTGTCGGGATCGGGCCGCTCGCCCTGCACCCACCACTTGGCTTCGTACAGGATGCCCAGGTAGCACACCTGCCGTCCGCCCGGATAGGCAACGCTCGCTTCCCAGGCGGGCGCGGTGCCCGAAGCCGGCGTCGGGGTCGGCGTGGGAATCGGGGTCGGCGTCGGGGTGAGCGTCGGCACTGTGGTGGGTGTCGGGGTCGGGGTGAGGGTCGGCGTCGGGGTTACCGCGGCCAGCGGCTCCCATGGGCCCCACTGGCTGGCGCCCGGCGCTTCGCCTTGTGTCCACCATTTGGCGCGCCAGTCCTGGCCGCCATAGCTCGCTACATCGCCAGCCGTATACACCTGCTGGCTGTTCCACGCCGGAGCGGCATGGACGGCCACCGACGCGACCAGCGCCGGTACCGCGAATATCCATGGATTGCAACGCATGTGATCTAGTCTCCATCCTCGTTGGCGGAGGCCTGTCGGCCTCTCGACGTTTTTCAGGGCGACCCGCAACACCCGGTCGGCGATGTCGCGCCAGGGCACCCGGCTTTACTTGCCGCATGCCTTGCCACCACCGCTGTACCGGATTTACCGGTCGCCTTTATGCGAAACGCATGTTTGCGCCAGAAGACTATAGCCACTGGCTTGCACCTGAACGCACACAAGCATGTCTGCTTCACCAACGGTGGGTGAACAAAAGAAAAAACCCAGTCGAATCAATCGACTGGGTTTTTTTCGGCAATTGAGGCAATTCACGAACGGCGGCGGACCGGTACGGATGCGAAGAAGCCGGATACCCCGATGGCGTGTAATGGCGCCACGATGGGGCAGCGCCGGCTAGCCGCCCTCGCCTTCTTCCAGTGCCTTGAAGGCCTGCTGCACGGCGGCATCGTGGCGGTACTTGTGCTTGATCGCCTTCGTCTCGCCATCCAGGCGATCGCAGCCCAGCTCGTTCATCGCCGCCGTCACCTCGCGGTCGTTTTCCGAGCCGTCGCCGTTGAACTCACCGGAAAAATGCATGCAGCTTTCGGCGCGGCCGAGCACGGCGGACGCATCGGCGGGCAACGGTGCCACCGGCGATGCCGGCAGTGGCGGCGGCGCGGGTGCATCGGCCACCGGTTCGGGCTCGGGCGTGGCAGGTGGGGAACAGGCGGTGAGCAGGGTCAGCAGGCACAGGGCAAGGCAGCGGCGCATGGCGAAGGCAGGTGGTGGAAAGCCGCCATGTTAACGATCAGGCCGCCGCCGTGCCCACCCACCGCTGGCGTCTTTTCGCGCAGCCGTGGCGGGCGACCCGGCCTCAGATGCACTGGCTCATCGAGATATTGATCTTGTAGTGACCGTACTCGAGGATTTCGTCGAGCAACTGCGTCAGCCGCTCATGATCCGCCAGCACCACCTTCAGGATGAAGCACGGCTCGCCGCTCACGCGATGCGCCTCCTTCACCTCGGGGCGGCGCTTGAGGAAATCCTGAAACCTGGTATGCGCGTAGTCCTTCATTACCACGGTGATGAATGCGCAGAGATGATTGCCCAGCTTGCGTTCATCCACCTTCACCGTGTAGCCGGCCACCACGCCTTCGTCCTCCAGCCGCTGCACGCGGCTGGCGACGGCCGGGCCGGACATCCGGATCGCATCGCCGATCTGCTTCCACTGCGCCCGCCCGTTCTCGCGCAGCAGCGCAATGATTTTCCGGTCGATATGGTCCGCCACCCGCTTCTCCTTTCGCGACGAAGGCAAACGCGCATTTTTGCCTTCGCCATACGCTTTTGTCATGCGCTGCGTGGCCCGTACATTGCGTTGTCGCCCAACCGGAGAACCCCATGACCCGCTCGCTGTTGCCATCGTTGCTGCTGACCCTCGCTTCCGCCGCCTGGGCGGGGCATTGCGACACCGCCCGCGCCGCCACGCCCGTCACGGCGCCGGCACCACCGGCCTACCGCCTGGAGGCGGTCATCGGCCGTACCGATGGGCTGTACACCGTGGCCGCGCGCACCGACCTGGCGTTGTCCAGCGAGCACTATGGCGGCGCCCACGTGCCAGACGAGGGCCACGTCCACCTGTACGTGAACGGCAGGCTGATCGGGCCCATCACCAGCGCGCAGCCGCTCTACCTGCCGCCGCTGACCAAGGGTGACAACGTGGTGCGGCTGGTGCTGGCCAGCAACGACCACGTGGAATCGATCTACCAGGTCGCCACCGAGGCCCACGTCGGCGTGGATTGATCCATGGTGCGGCGCGCACGCCACAATCCGCCGCGCCGCACACGCCAGCGGGGCGGGCCTGGATTACATTCCACAGGCATACCACAACACTGGAGACCACCATGCCCCGGCACTTCCTCGCCCGGATCGCCCTCGCGCTTGCCGCCGCCGCGCCGCTGGCCCACGCCGCCCCGCCCATCGTGTTCGAGAATGAAGGCGGCCGCTGGGAAACCAGCCTGGACCGGGTGATCGTCAAGGACGACGTGGGCGTGGTGTTCTTCGAAGTGGCCGCCAAGAGCGGCGGCCGCAAGGGTGGCGCGCTCGCGATCCTGCCGGTTTCCGAATGCAGCAAGGTACGCGGCACCATCACCGTCGGCTTTCCGCCGTACAACAAGTACGGTTATGCCGACTACGCGTTCGACAAACAGGGCCAGAAGTTCATCGACGCAGCGGGCGTCGCCACCTGCATGGCGCTGGTACAGAAGCTGGCCCCCTGACGGCGGCCGCGCCGCGCTCAGCGCATCGGCAGCAGGATCGCCACCTCGAAACCGTGTGGCGTGCCCGACATCGCCAGCCGTCCGCCGTGCCGCTGCGCCACGGTCTGGACGAAGGCCAGCCCCAGGCCAAAGCCGCCCGCGTCGTCGCGCGGGTGGCCGGCGCTGCGCTGGAAGCGTTGCAGCATGGCGTCCCGCGCCTGCGGCGCGATGCCGGCGCCCTGATCGCGCACGGCGATGCGCCAGGCGCCTTCGACCGCGCTCAACGCGCAGCGCACTTCGCCCTGGTCCGGGCCGTACTTGAGTGCGTTGTCGAGCAGGTTGGCGACAGCGCGCGCCAGCACCAGCGGATCGCCCAGGCACAGCGACGGCGTATCGGGCACATCGGCCTCGATCACGCATCCCCTGGCCTGCGCGTGATCCCATAGCTGATCGACGGCCTCGATCGCGATGTCGTTCAGGTCGATGGTCTCGCGATGCAGTTGCTCGGACCGCGCCCGCGCCAGCCGGATGAAATCGTCGGCCAGGTTCAGTGTGCGCCGCGCCTGGGTGGCGATGCGCTGCAACAGCGCACGCTCGTGCTCGTCCTGCGGCTGGTGCAGGTCGATCAGCGTCAGGATCGACGCCTGCGGCGAGCGCATGTCGTGCGACAGGAAATCCAGTGCTTCGTCGCGCTGACGCTGTGCCTGCTGCACCGTGGTCAGGTCGATCAGCACCAGGATCCACCCGGCCGGCCGCTGCCCGGCCCCATGGCGCGGCACGCACTTGAGCAGGATGTCGCAACCCCCGGCGCGGCCGGCGCGCAATTCGCCGCCGTGATCGTGTTCGATCTCCGGCAGGCCCGGCAGCAATGCGCCGTCCGGTGCGGCCAGTTGCTCGGCCAGCAACGGCCAGGCGCGCTGCGCCACCAGCCCGTCGGCGCCGCCATCCCGGCCGAAGAATGCACCGGCCGCCGCATTGGCCAGCAGGATCACCCCATGCTCATCGACCACGCACACCGGATCGGCCAGGCCGTCGATGGTGTCGTGCACCAGCCGGTGCAGGTGGCGCAATGCCTCCAGCGCCTGGCTCGACGCCGCGATATGCCGCTGCAAGCCGTCGCCCCCCGCCGTGGCCGGCGTGGGCGCGGGCAGCATGCCGGGTTGCCGTTCCAGGCGATCCACCTCGTCGGCCAGATAACGCATGGCGGCGCGCAGCCGTTGCCAGCTCCACAGGGGGTAGACCAGCGCCAGGCAGCCCAGTGCGGCCAGCGGCGCAAACCGGATGCCGCCCCAGTGCAGCGCCCCCCAGGCAACGGTCAGCGTGCCCGCCAGCAACAGCACCACCAGGGGTGCCACACGCCGGCTCCGCCGCAGCAGCCACAGTGCCAGCAGGCTGGGCATCACCGTGAACAGTGCGTTTTCCCACGGCAGGGCATTGCGCAGCTCGATGCCGTCGAGCAGGCCATCCAGCACATTGGCGATCACTTCCACGCCCGGCATCAGCGCGTTCTGGCTCGCCAGCGGTGTGGAATACGAATCGCCCAGCCCGGGCGCGGTGGCGCCGACCAGCACGATCCTGCCCGCCAGCGCCGAGGCCGGCACCCGCCCGCGCAACACGTCCGCATACGAGATACGCGGATAGCTGTCGGCCTCGCCGACGAAGGCCAGTTGGGTCCAGTAATCGCGTGCCCAGCGCGCCCCGCCGGCGCAGCACGGTGTATCCGGCCGGCGCAGGCCGGGCAGGCGCGTGTCGGGCAGCTCGCGCCCGGTAGCCTTGTAGAGCGCCAGCGCAAAGTGATCCCACCAGTGCGGCGGCTGGCCTTCGCGCAGGAACACGCTGCGCACCACGCCGTCGGGGTCCAGCTCGGCATCGATATGGCCCACCGCCCAGGCGCTGTCGGCAAACAGCGGCAACGGCAGCACCGGCCGCAACGGCTGATGCTCGCCGCCCTCTACGTACAGCGGCAACACCACATTGCCCGCGCGGCGGATCGCCGCCGCCAGTCTCAGGTCGTCCTGCGGGTATTGCTCGTCGGGGTCGGCCAGGATCAGATCGATACCGATCGCGGCGGGCCGCGCCGCGCGCAGGCGCTCCAGCAGTTCGGCATGCACATCGCGCCGCCACGGCCAGCGCCCCAGCCATTGCAGGCTCTGGTCATCGATGGCGACGATGACGATGCGCGGATCGGGCGCGCGCTGGTGCAACGCCGCCAGACCATCGAGCGCGGCCGATTCCACGCGGCCCAGGCCGTTGAACGCGCCGAGCACCGCCGCCACCAGCAGCAGCGCGCCCCAGGGCAGCCAGTCGCGCCATGCGCGCGCGCTCATGCCGGCACGGTCACAGCGTGGCGCGCCGCACCGAACGCCCGTCCTGTTGCAGCACCGGGTCGCCGGTGGAATCGCACACCGCGCGGTCGGGATCGACGCGCCGCGCCGGCGAGAACGCCGAGCGCATGTCGTACTGGTTGATCGCCTGCAAGCGGATGAAATACGGGCGGCAGCGCGCGCCGAGGTCGAACGTCACCCGCGGTTCGCTCACCGTCGTTTCCGCCACCACTTCGGCAAACGCGGTATCGCGCGCCAGTTGCACCAGGAAGCGGGTATCGGGCACGGCGGCCCAGTGCGCCTGGATCACTTCGCCCGCATCCAGCGCCATGGCCGGCGCCTGCGGCGCGGGCACCACGCTGAAACGGCTGACATCGCTGAACGGCCCGCGTTCCGCGACACCGTCCACCGTCGCTTCCAGCGTGGCGACACGCCAGTGCAGCACGCCGGCCTCGGCCGCATCGATGGTGAAACGACAGGTATGCGCCTGTTCGCTGCGCACCGCGCCATCAGCAAAATCGGCATCCGGGCCGTATTGCAGCAGGAAGCCGGCCGCATCCGGAATGCCGCTGCACTGGATTTCCACCCGGCCCGCCGCCACCACGGCATCCTGCGCGGGGGTTTGCGGCAATGGTGCGATGGGCGTGGTCTTGAGCAGGAAAGCGTGCTCCAGCACGGCGCCCGGCAGGTCGTCGGCATCCAGCACGCGCAGGCGCACCACGTGGCGGCCATCGGCCAGGCCGTCCAGCCGCAGCGTCGGCCCGGCACCGCGCACTTCCTGGCCGATCCGGGTGAATGCCGCGTCCTCGGCCACCTGCGCCCAGTAACCGTGCGCGCCGTCCTGCGGCGCCAGCGTCAGCACGATCGGCAGCGCGTCGTAGCGTGCCTGCGCGCCGTTCAGGCCGGGCGCGGGCAATAGCGCGCGCACCTGCGGCGCGCGGTCGTTGCC
>NZ_SUMF01000037.1 GCF_005048205.1 Chitiniphilus eburneus | reverse complement strand
GGCGCGAGGACGAAGCCGCCGTCGCCGCCCGCCTCGCGCGCACGCCGCCACCCCTGCCCGACGGGCTGGCCCGGATCGAGATCGCCAACGACGGCGAACTGGCCGAGGCCGGCGAGCGGTTCCTGGCGGTATTGCTGGGCACATCGGCCGGCAACGGCGCCGCAACCCCTTAAAAACCCTTCTGGCGATGTCGCGCGGGGGCATCGAGCCTCACTTGCCGTACGCCTGGTACTGCCTGCGACCGAAGGAAGTTCGGTTTATTGCCTTTCACGACGTTTCGCGCGCCTTGCCAGAACCGCTGCGCTGGGTTTTGTGAGCGGCTCTTAGGGCGGATCGACCTTCAAACGTGGGACCGAAGGCACCGGCGTTCGCCCGCCCTGACGCCGCGTCGTGGATCGGCCCCGGCGAAGTCGCACCGGCCAACCGAAGCGCTGTCCGCCGCGTCGCGCTTCCTGCCTCCATCCGCCTCACGAAGCGACGCCCGCCACGCCCACGGACCGATGCACCCCGGCCCCGAACCACCGCAGGTAAAGCCCCGCCGTCAGCACCAGCAACGCTGCGGCCACGGCAAACGGAGCGCGGTGGTCGAGGTACTGGTAGGCCGCGCCACCCACCAGCGGTCCCACCGCGGTGGCCGCGTTGGCCACGGTGGCGTACAGCCCGAACACCGTGCCACCCCGCGCGCCGCAGATCCCCGCCACCAGCTTGCGCTCCGCAGGCACCGCCAGCGCCAGGCCGCAGGCTTCCGCCACCCACAGCGCAATCAGCCAGCTCAGGTGCGTCATCCACGGCATCAGCAGCATGGCCACGGCCATCAGGCCCAGCCCGGCCACCAGCGGCCCGGTGCTGCCGACGCGATCCACCAGCCGGCCGGCGTAGGCCGGCAGGATGCTCAGCACCAGCGCGGCCGGCACGTAGGCGGCAGCGATGGTCGAGGACGGCGCGCCGAAACGCTCGCTCAGGAACAACACCAGTACCGGCAGCACCATGCCGCCGGCGAGCGCGGTCAGCAACGCCAGGAGCAGCAGGCGATACAGGCACCGACGATCCGGTACCGGCAATGGCATGGCGGCGTGGGGATCGGGCGGCGTGCGCGGCACCATCCGCCAGGCGGCCAGCGCCGCCACCACCGCCCCCACGGCGAAGGCGGCCATGATGAACGACCAGCTACGCTCCAGGCTGAACATCCCCACCGCGTTGAACGCGGGTATGGCGCCAATCAGCGCGCCACGCGCGCTGGCGGATTCCAGGCGTCCCATCCCCTCGCCCACGTGCCGGTCCCGCCCCGCCACCAGTGCCAGCGCGGCGGTCCACACCAGGCTGTTGGCCACGGCGGCCACCACCGCCGACAGGTACAACATCGATACCTCCCGCGAGGCGGCGTAGCTCCAGAACGCCAGGCCCTGCAACACACAGCCCAGCACCAGGAACAGGCGCTTGTCGCCCCGATCCATCCACCAACCCACCGCCGGGCGGCACAGCAACTGGGTCATGCTGGCCAGGGTGAAGCAGATGCCCACCTGCACCGCGCTCGCCCCCAGCGCATGGGCGTACAGCGGCAGCGCAAAGCTCATCACGCCATTGGGCAGGCAGGCGAGCATCATGGCCAGGAACGGCCCCTTGCCCGGTTTCGACACTTCCATCGCGATCTCCTCGGTGACGCGGCGTCTTCTACGCCTCATGGGGCCATGCTAGGAAGCGGGCCGGATGTCGGCCGAGGGTTGCGACCAAACGCGCAAATGCGGGATCAAGGTGCCATGGAGGGCGACGAAACGTCGGCCCGCGCGGTTGCCGCCATCCAGACAGCCCGGTATGTTGGACGGCCCGCGACGGCGCCCCTTGCCGGAACCGCGACGTCGGGTTTCATTGGCCGCTCTGGATCAGCGAGGACAACCATGCCTACGGAACGACAGAAAATGATCGCGGGCGAGCCCTACGACGCGCTCGACCCCGCGCTGGTCGAGGCCAGGGTTCGGGCGCGAAGCCTTTGCCGGGCGCTGGGCACGCTCGACCCGGTGGCCGATGCCGCCGAATACCGCCGCCTGCTCGACACCTTGTTCCAGGCGCCGACCGACGCCTTCGTCACGCCGCCATTCTTCTGCGAATACGGCGACAACACCACGCTGGGCGAGAACGTCTATTTCAACACCCAGTGCGTGATCATCGACGTGGCGCCGGTATCGATCGGCCACGGTACGCTGATCGGCCCGGCGGTACAGATCTACACCGCCACGCACCCGACCGACCTTGCCGGTCGCCGTCGGGGCATCGAATCCGGCAAGCCGGTGGTCATCGGCGCCGAGGTCTGGCTGGGCGGCGCGGTGGTGATCTGCCCCGGCGTCACCATCGGCGACGGCTCGGTGATCGGCGCCGGCAGCGTGGTCACCCGCGACGTGCCGCCGGGCGTGCTGGCGGCCGGCAACCCCTGCCGGGTGATCCGCGTGCTGCACGACGGCGAGGCGCCGGCCCAGGCCGCCTTGCTGCGCTGAGCATCGCCCGGCAGCGGTTCGCGATCCGCTCGCGCCCCGCAGTCCGGAAAGCGCTCAGGCCGGCACGCTGCGCGTCGCCTCTGCCGCAATCGCCAGATAGTGCTCCAGCGACGGCGTGGCCTTGCCCGGCACCTTGGCCAGATCGTCCCACTGGCGCAACCGCACCGCATCGGCGGCATAGGGCCGCGCGATGAACTCGGCGGCCGCGCTCTGGGTCATGGTGCCGCCTTGCAGATCGAGGCTGCGCTGCGAGGCGAACGACAACATGCCGCGATAGCCGGGCTGCGCCGCGCACAGGTAGCGCTTGGCATCGACGTGCAGGCGGATCGGCTCCAGCACATCGTCGCCGAACAGAGGGCGCAGGAACGGCAGCGCCAGGAACTGGTGCACGTCGTCCACGCCTTCGGCGGCGGGGTCGTCGCCCATTTCATGGACCAGGTGGCCCAGGTCGTGCAACAGCGCGGCGGTGATCAGCGCGGGGCTGGCGCCGGCCTTTTCGGCCAGTTCGGCGCATTGCAGCGCATGCTCGCGCTGCGACACGCCCTCGGCGCCATAGTATTCCTCGCCCCGCCGGGTGATCAGGCGGTGGATGTCGGCAAGGCTCAGCGCCATGGCGTGCTCCCGTGGTCCCGTTTCATACCAGCCCCTTGCGGATGCGCGCCGATACCAGGTCGATCAGCGAGACGTTGATGACGATCATGATCATCACCGCGCAGGTTTCCGCGTACTGGAAGCCCCGGATGATCTCGTACAGCACCACGCCAATGCCGCCCGCGCCCACCATGCCGACCACCGAGGCCGAGCGGACGTTCGATTCGAAACGGTATAGCGAATAGGAAATCCACAGCGGCAATACCTGCGGGATCACGCCGTAGATCACCTCTTCCAGTGGCGACGCGCCAGTGGAGCGGATGCCTTCCACCGGGCGCGGGTCGATGGCCTCGACCGCCTCGGAAAACAGCTTGGCGAGAATGCCGGTGGTGTGGACCCACAGCGCCAGCACGCCGGCGAACGGCCCCAGGCCCACCGCCACGATGAACAGCATGGCGAACACCATCTCGTTGATGGCGCGGCAGGCGTCCATGACACGGCGCACCGGCTGGTAGACCCAGGCCGGCACGATGTTGGCCGATGACAGGATGCCCAGCGGCACCGCGCAGATCACCGCCAGCACCGTGCCCCACAGGGCGATCTGCAAGGTGACGATCATTTCGCTCAGGTAGATGCGCCAGTCGCGAAAACTGGGCGGAAAAAAGTCGCCGGCGAACTGCGCCATGTTGCCGGAGTCGCGGAACAGATCCAGCGGGCGCATGTCGGCGCCGCGCCAGGCCCAGGCGAGCAACATGAAGAAAAGCACCCAGCCGACGATGCTCCAGGTGCTGCGCGTGGGCGGCGGCACCGGGCTGGCGGGGATGGCGATATCGGTCATGATCGGGATTCCATGATGGAGCAGGTGCCGGCGGCAGGCCGCCGGCACCTCCAGCGCGACGACCCTGGCGGGGCCGTGGCGCTTACTTGTCGGTGGCGGCCAGTTGGCGGTTCAGATCGGCCAGCTTGGCGTTCACATCGTCCAGTTGGGTTTTCTTTTCGGTGGCGGACAAGGTGGTGTCGTCCTCGATCTTGTTCTTCACCCGAGCCAGCTCGAGCTGGCGGGTGGGCAGCAACTGGGCGTCGCTGGATGCGCGGAAGCTGCCGGTGTTGTAGATCGCCTTGAGGATGGCCTTTTCACGCTCGTTCTTGCCGTAGCCCACGATGAAGGCGCGCACGCGGCTCTTCAGCTCGTCCGGCATATCCTTGCGCCAGACCAGCGGGTCCTTCGGGATCAGCGGCGAGCGCCACAGTACGCGGATCTGCGCATAGCGCTCCGGGAAGGTCTGCTTCAGCTTGTCCAGTTGCTCGGTGTTGTTGGTCGCCACGTCCACCTGGCGATTGAGCACCGCCATGATGTTGGTTTCGTGGTTGGCATTGCGCACCGTGCTGAAGTGGGTCTTGGGGTTGATGTCGTTCTGGGTAAAGAGGTAATAGCCCGGCACCAGGAAGCCCGAGGTCGATTGCGGATCGCCCATGCCCAGCGTGTACTTGCCCTTGTTCTTCAACACCTGGTCCATCGAAGTGATGCCGCTGTCCTTGTGGGTGATCAGCAGCGACCAGTAGCCGGGGGCACCGTCGGCATCCACCTGCTGGGCGAACACTTCGCCGCCAGCGCGATCGACCGCTTCGATGGCCGATTTGTTGCCGAACCAGCCAAGCTGCACCTTGTTGAAACGCATGCCTTCGATCACGCCGGCGTAGTCCGGGGCGAAGAACGCATTCACCTTGATGCCGAGCTGCTTGCTCATGTCATCGACCAGCGGTTGCCACATCTGGCGCAGGGCGCCGGTGGATTCGGTGGCGATGATGCCGAAGTTGAGTTCCTTGGGCATGTCGGCGGCGTGGAGCGGCAGCACGGTAGCGGCCAGCGCGACCGTGGTGAGGAAACGACGGAACATGGGTACGACTCCTGAGGCGGGTGGGGTGGTGTTATTCGAGGGCGAATGCGGGTTGCGGCGCGACCTGGGGTTCCGGCGCGCCGTGGGCGATCAGTTCGGTGGCCAGCGGGCCGTAGATATCGCGCAGCAGCGTGGGCGTCAGTCGCGCGGGTGTGCCGTCATAGACGACGCGGCCCTGGTGCAGCGCCACCACCCGCTGGCAGTAGCGCATGGCGATGTCCACCTGGTGCAGCGACACGATCACCGTGGTGCCCAGCTCGCGATTGATGCGCGCCAGGGTTTCCATCACCTTGCGCGCCGCGGCGGGGTCGAGCGAGGCGATCGGTTCGTCCGCCAGGATCAGGCGCGCCTCCTGCACCAGCGTGCGGGCGATGGCGGCACGCTGCTGCTGGCCACCGGACAAGGTGGACGCGCGCTGGCCGGCGTATTTGTCGATGCCGACCTGGGCCAGCGCGGCCATGCAGCACTGGCGTTCCTCGCGGGTGAACCACTTGAACATCGAACGCCACAGCGGCACACGGTGCAGCATGCCGGTGAGCACGTTGGTGGTCAGCGGCAGGCGCCCGACCAGGTTGAACTGCTGGAACACGAAGCCGATCTGGCAGCGCAACGCGCGCACATTGCGCGCCAGCTTGCCGTTCTGCTGGATCACCTGATCGTGCACCTTGACGCTGCCGGCGCCGGGGTCGGCGCAGACAAAGCCGGCGATATGGCGCAGCAAGGTGGATTTGCCCGAGCCGGAGGCGCCGAGCAGCACCACCATCTCGCCCTCCTCCACGCGCAGGTTCACCTCGTCCAGCGCCTTGTGCCCGGGGGTGAAGCACTTGCTGAGATGCCGGATTTCCAAAGCCGTGGCCATCGCCCGCTCCTGAATGACAATGGCGCGGATTCTGTGCGCGGTAGATGAAAGCGAGATGTCTATACAATGAACAACAGATGACGATGGCAAGAAGGCGGCCCCGGTCATCACCGTTCGGCGGCCGGCATGTAAGCATCGCACCCGGCGTCGGCGCGCGCGGAGCATCATCGTCAGGAATGGCGGGCGGAAGCGAATGGTTCGATCCCCGCGCGCCAGCTTATCCGGGGACGGGCATGAGTATTTCCACCTTCGGCATCGGTCTGGCCGGCATGCAGACCTACCAGCGGGCGCTGGACGTTTCGGCGGCGCGCGTCGCCTCCGCCGGCCTGCGCGACGATACCGAGGGCCTGACGCGCGGCCTGGTCGGCACCACCGAGGCCAAGGACAACTTCCAGGCCGCCGCCAAGGTGGTCAAGGCGGCCGACGGCATGATCGGCACGCTGCTCGACACGCTGGCCTGAGCACCCCTCGTCGCGCCTCGGGTGAATCCGGTAATGCGCGCGGCACCGGAATCGCCCATGCTGCAACTTCCTCTTTTCGGATGCGCAGCATGAACGACGTTCTCTCCTCCAGAATTGCCATCGTCACCGGTGCCTCGCGGGGCATCGGCGCCGCCATCGCCGAGCGCCTGGCGCGGGACGGCTTTGCCGTGGTGGTCAACTACGCCGCCAGCGCCAGCGACGCCGAACAACTGGTGGCGCGGATCGAAGCCGACGGCGGCCGTGCCATCGCCGTGCGCGCCGACATCGCCGATCCGGCCGCGATGCGCGCCTTGTTCGATGCGACCGAGCAGCGGCTGGGCAAGGTGGACGTGCTGGTGAACAACGCCGGCGTGATGCAGGTGGCGCCCATCGCCGAGGCCAGTGACGAGGTCTACCAGCGCACCTTCGACGTGAATGTGCGCGGCACCTTCAACGGCCTGCGCGAAGCCGCGACGCGGCTGAACCACGGTGGGCGCATCGTCAACTTTTCCACCACCGCGCTGGCGCTGAAACTGCCGGGCTACGCGATCTACAACGCGTCCAAGGCGGCGGTGGAGGCGATGACGCAGGTATTCGCCAAGGAACTGCGCGGGCGCGACATCACGGTGAACGCGGTGGCGCCGGGCCCGGTGGCGACCGAGTTGTTCCTGCAAGGCAAGACCGAAGAGCAGATCGAGCACTTCGCCAAAATGCCGCCGCTGCAACGGCTGGGCCAGCCGGACGACATCGCGTCGGTGGTGTCCTTCCTGGTCGGGCCGCACGCGGGCTGGGTGAACGGGCAGGTGTTGCGGGCCAATGGGGGACTGGCTTAGCGCGCCGGTTTGAATTGATCACCGTCAGGTGCCGCGCCGCCGCGCCTTGGGGAAATCGCAGGCTTTGCAAAATGCCCAGGAGCAGCAAGCCCCCGGCAAAGCCGGGCGCACAGCAGGTCAGGTATGCAGACATCGGCGCTACTTGTTTGATTCCACTCCCCCCGCCCTCGCCGCCGCGAGGGAGCGTCGCTGCGCTCCGGGGTTGGCGCATTCATCGTCCGATGCCGCCCGTGATGGCAAGCCCGCCACCAAGATGGGCACTCGTCATGGAGGAATGCCAGGAACGGTACTTCCTGATTGATTCCACTCCCCCCGCCCTCGCCGCCGCGAGGGAGCGTCGCTGCGCTCCGGGGTTGGCGCATTCATCGTCCGATGCCGCCCGTGATGGCAAGCCCGCCACCAAGATGGGCACTCGTCATGGAGGAATGCCAGGAACGGTACTTCCTGATTGATTCCACTCCCCCCGCCCTCGCCGCCGCGAGGGAGCGTCGCTGCGCTCCGGGGTTGGCGCATTCATCGTCCGATGCCGCCCGTGATGGCAAGCCGCCACCAAGATGGGCACTCGTCATGGAGGAATGCCAGCAACGGTGCTTCCTGATTGATTCCACTCCCCGCCCTCGCCGCCGCGAGGGAGCTTCGCTGCGCTCTGGGGGGGCTTTCGTGGTCCGTTGAATCGGGACGGCGCGCGCCCGGTTTCCGCCAGCGGTTCGCCCTTTGTCTCAAACGAGGTTGCGCGGTTCGCCTTTGAGGAAGGCGTCGATGTTCTCGGTCAACTGGGCCGCGAGCCGCTGCATGGTCTGCTGGCTGGCCCAGGCCACGTGCGGGGTGACGATCAGGTGGGGCAATGACACGTCCAGCAGCGGGTTGCCCCGGCGCGGCGGTTCTTCGTGCAGCACATCCAGCCCGGCGCCGCCCAGTCGGCCGGCTTGCAGCGCGGCCAGTAGTGCCGCTTCGTCGATCAGCCCACCGCGCGCGGTGTTGATCAGCAGGGCGCCGGGTTTCATCCGCGCCAGCGCAGCGGCGTCGATCAGGTGGCGGGTGTCGTCGGTCAGCGGGCAGTGCAGGCTGACGATATCGGCGCTGGCCAGCGCGGTATCGAAATCCAGGTAACCCTCGCGCACCTGCGCCGCGCCGCGCCGCTCGACGAAGAACACGTTCATGCCAAAGGCGCGCGCCAGGTGCGCGGTCGCCTGGCCCAGCGCGCCGGCGCCGATCAGGCACAGCCGCCGTCCGGCCAGGTCGTGCATGGTGGCGCCGAAATGACAGAAGCCGGGCGCGCGCTGCCAGGCGCCGTCGAGCACGTCGGCGCGATAGGCGGGCAACTGGCGCGATAACGCCAGCATCAGCAACAGCGTGTGCTCGGCCACGCCGTGGATGGCGTAGTCGCGGATATTGCACACCGCCACGCCGCGCGCGCGGCAGGCCTCCAGATCGACGATGTTGTAGCCGGTGGCGGCCACGGCCACCAGCTTGAGCAATGGCGCGGCGGCCAGCACTTCGGCGGTGATCGGTACCTTGTTGGTGATCGCCACCGTGGCGGCGCCCAGCCGCTCCGCAGCCTGCGCAACGCTGCTGGCCGGGTATTCGATCCACTGGTGCGGCGTGCCCGGGCGGTGGACGAGTACCGGCAGGGTGTCGCGGTCGAGAAAGACGATCTGGGGCTGGGACATGGCGATTTCCGGATGGGATCAAGCGGTGACGAACCGCGCGGCGAAGGTCTGGATCGCTTCGGTCAGCGCCTGGGCGGCGGCATTCTGCCGCGTGGCGTAGTGCCAGAACAACGCCACCGGTAGCGGCGGCACGCCCAGCGCCACCAGGGTGCCGTCGGCCAGTTGCGGCGCGGCCTGCGCGCGCGGCACCACGGCGTAGGCGACCCCGGCGCACGCGGCGGCGTACAACGCGCTGGAATCGGGAATGGCGTGGCAGGGATAGGCGCCTTCTTCCAGCCCGTGCGCTTCGCGCAGCCAGCGCCGGTGCAGGCTCTGCTTGCGGCCGTAAACGGCGGCTGGCGCGTGGGTCAGCGTCTCGCGCGTGACGCCGGTGGCGAAGAAATGCCCAGCGAAGGCCGGCGTGGCGACGAACAGGTAGGCCAGCGCCCCCAGCGACGCCACTTCGCACCCGGCCACGGCCTGCGCCTGGGTGCTGATGCAGCCACTGACTTCGCCTGCCTTGAGCAGATCGAGCGTATACGATTCGTCGTCCACCACGCATTCGAGCAGGATGCGGTGCCCCCGCAGCACCGGTGCCAGCGCCGGGATCAGGCCGATGGCCAGGCTGTCGGCATTCACCCCGACGCTCAACGAGTTCCAGCCCGCGCCCTCACCCTCCACCCGCCGCGCAAGGTCGTTTTCCAGTTCGCGCACCTGTTTGACGTGCGCCAGCAGGCGTTCGCCCGCCGGGGTGGGGCGAACCGGGATGTCACGCACCAGCAGCACCGCGCCGATGCGTTCCTCCAGCAAGCGGATGCGCTGCGAAACAGCCGACTGCGTCAGGTGCATGCGCTTGGCGGCAGCATCGAAGCTACCGGCGCGCGCAACCATTTCAAGGGCTTCGAGCAATTTGTAGTCGAGCATGGATCGGTGGGCAGGCTCAAGGTGGAACGCCATAAGCCGGGCTGATGGCGGATTAGAAAACATCGTTTTACCACGCCAGGGCGCTCTGCTTGAATACGTGCCAGTCCATCCTGAGGAAGCATTCCGACATGAAGCCCGTCAACGGCCCGCAACTGGTGGCGCTGGCCCGCCAGCACGGCACCCCGGCCTGGGTGTACGACGCCGCGGTGATCCGCGCCCGGATTGCGCAACTGCGCCAGTTCGACACCATCCGTTTTGCCCAGAAAGCATGTTCCAACATCCATATCCTCACGCTGATGCGCGAAGCCGGCGTGAAGGTGGATTCGGTATCGCTGGGCGAGATCGAGCGCGCGCTGGCGGCGGGTTACGACGCGAAGGATGCCGACAGCGGCATCGTGTTCACCGCCGACCTGCTGGACCACGCCACGCTGGCGCGGGTGGTGGCGCTGGATATCCCCGTCAACGCGGGCAGCCCGCAGATGCTGGAGCAACTGGGGCAGGCGCATCCGGGCCACCGCGTGTGGCTGCGCATCAACCCCGGCTTCGGCCATGGCCATAGCCAGAAGACCAACACCGGCGGCGAGCAGAGCAAGCACGGCATCTGGTACGCGCATCTGGACGAAGCCTATGCGCTGATCGAGCGCTACGGGCTGGAGCTGGTGGGCCTGCACATGCATATCGGCTCCGGCGTCGATTACGGCCACCTGGCCGAAGTGTGCGATGCGATGGTGGCGCAGGTGAAGGCCAGCGGCCGCGATCTGCGCGCCATCTCGGCCGGCGGCGGGCTGTCGATTCCGTATCGCGCCGACGGCGAGCGCATCGACACCGATCACTATTTCAGCCTGTGGGACAACGCCCGCAAGGAGATCGAGGCACACCTGGGCCACCCGGTGCACCTGGAAATCGAACCGGGCCGTTTCCTGGTGGCGGAGTCGGGCAAGCTGGTGGCCGAAGTGCGCGCGCTGAAGGATGTGGGCAACAACCACTTCGTGCTGTGCGACGCCGGCTTCAACGACCTGATGCGCCCGGCCATGTACGGCAGCCACCACGAGGTGACGCTGCTGACCGCCGATGGCGCGGTCAAGGACGGCCCGACCCGGCCGACGGTGCTGGCCGGCCCGCTGTGCGAATCGGGCGACGTGTTCACCCAGGAGGAAGGCGGCGTGGTCGCGCCGCGCGAGCTGCCTGCCGCCGAGGTGGGCGACTTCGTGGTGTTCCACGACGGCGGCGCCTATGGCGCCAGCATGTCCAGCAACTACAACACCCGCCCGCTGATCCCGGAAATCCTGCTCGACGGCGATCAGGCCCGCCTGATCCGGCGGCGGCAGACGGTGGCGGAACTGCTGGCGCTGGAAGCGGTATAGCGCGGCAGTACGGGTACCAATGAAAAACGCCGTTTCCCTCAACAGGAAACGGCGTTTTTCTTGCAGCCCCCGGCACGCTCATCGAGCGCAGCGAGGCTCCCTCGCGGCGGCGAGGGCGGGCGAGTGGAAGCGATCAGGAAGTGCCGGTACTGGCATTCCTAGCCGATGAGCGCCCGGCTTTGCCGGGGGCCAGATTCAGCATCCCCTCAACCCATTGCTGCCAGTACCGCAAGGCACGGTCAAAGAGCCGCCACCACCGCATCGCCCATCGCCGAGCAGCTCACCTTTTCGGTGCCGGCTTCGTAGATGTCGGCGGTGCGCAGGCCCTGGGCCAGCACGGCCTTCACCGCGTTTTCCACGCGGGTGGCGGTCTCTTCGGCGTTGAAGCTGTAGCGCAGCATCATCGCGACCGACAGGATCGTGGCAAGCGGGTTGGCCAGGTCCTTGCCGGCGATGTCCGGCGCGGAACCGTGGCTCGGCTCGTACAGACCCTTGTTGTTGGCGTCCAGCGAGGCCGACGGCAGCATGCCGATGGAGCCGGTCAGCATCGAGGCTTCGTCCGACAGGATGTCGCCGAAGATGTTGCCGGTCACCATCACGTCGAATTGCTTGGGGTTGCGCACCAGTTGCATGGCGGCATTGTCGACGTACATGTGGCTGAGTTCGACGTCCGGGTAATCGCGAGCGACGTCGATCATGATTTCCTTCCAGAACTCGGTCGTTTCCAGCACGTTGGCCTTGTCCACCGAGCACAGCTTCTTGTTGCGCTTTCGCGCGGCCTGGAACGCCACGTGGCCGATGCGGCGAATCTCGGATTCGCTGTACAGCATGGTGTTGAAGCCTTCGCGTTCGCCTGCTTCGTTGATGCGCACGCCACGCGGCTGGCCGAAGTAGATGTCGCCGGTCAGCTCGCGCACGATCAGGATGTCCAGGCCACTGACGACCTCGGGCTTGAGCGTGGAGGCATTGGCCAGTTCCGGGTAGAGGATGGCCGGGCGCAGGTTGGCGAACAGGTTCAGGTCCTTGCGGATGGCCAGCAGGCCGCGCTCGGGGCGCAGCGGGCGATCCAGCTTGTCGTACTGCGGGCCGCCCACGGCGCCCAGCAGCACGGCATCGGCAGCGCGCGCCAGCTTTTGCGTCACTTCGGGGTACGGCGCGCCATGGGCGTCGTAGCCGGCGCCGCCCAGCGGGGCTTCTTCCAGCTCGATCTTCAGGCCGTCCGATTGCAGCGTGGCCAGCACTTTCTTCGCTTGCGCAACGATTTCGGGACCGATGCCATCACCAGGGAGAACGAGAATCTTCATCTTCTTGAGTCCAAATAAAAACCCAAACCCCGGCTGGGGTTTGGGTCGGGTTTCAACCGCGTGGGATCAGTGCGAAACCTTGTACTGCACATCGCAGTCGGTCATCACGATGACGCGCGGGTGGGTTTGCAGCAGCGATGCCGGCACCTGGGTGGTGATCGGGCCGTTCAGGGTGCGGTCGAGGATCTCGGCCTTTTCCTGGCCCTTGACCACCAGCAGGATCATCTTGGCCTGCATGATGGTGCCCATGCCCATGGTCACGGCGTGGGTCGGCACTTCTTCCAGGGTGTTGAAGAAGCGCTTGTTGGCTTCGCGGGTGTCTTCCTTCAGCGTGACCTTGTAGGTGAAACGCGACAGCTCGGTATCCGGCTCGTTGAAGCCGATGTGGCCGTTGTGGCCGATACCCAGCAGTTGCAGGTCCACCGGGCCTTGCTGGTACAGCATTTCGTCGTAGCGACGGCATTCGGCATCGACGTCCGGCGCGTTGCCGTTGGGCACGTGGGTGTTCTCGGGCTTGATGTCGATGTGATCGAACAGGTTGCGCTGCATGAAGGCGCGGTAGCTTTCCGGGTGCGTCACCGGCAGGCCCACGTATTCGTCCAGGTTGAAGGTGCGCGCCTCCTTGAAGCTGATCAGACCCTGCTGGTAAGTCTTGACGATTTCCTTGTACAACCCCACCGGCGTACCACCGGTGGCCATGCCGAGCACGGCATTGGTCTTGGAACGGACAACGGAGATGATCAGGTCAGCGGCGGCACGGTCGAGATCGGCCTGGTTCTTGAATTTATGCAGGATCATGAGGTTCTCTACGCTTTTCAGGCTGGTAAGTGAAATTAACCCTATAAGTATAAATCGCATCCGGCAAGGCCTGTTGACCTTGCCCAAGGATGACGGCGTTTCAAGCCCGCGAAATCAGACGAAAAGCCAGGGCTGGCGTTGCTGGTGCGCTGCTTCGAACGCGCGAATCTCGTCGGCGTGCGCCAGCGTCAGGCCGATTTCATCCAGCCCGTTGAGCAGGCAGTGCTTGCGGTGGGCGGTGATCTCGAACGGGAACGACTGACCCGAAGGTGTGGTGACCGTCTGCGCCTGAAGATCGATACTCAGGCGATAACCTTCGCTTTGCGCGGCTTCGCTGAACAACTGGTCCACGACCTCGGCCGGCTGCACGATGGGCAGCAGGCCGTTCTTGAAGCAGTTGTTGAAGAAGATATCTGCAAAACTCGGCGCGATCAACGCACGAAAACCGTAATCCTCGATCGCCCAGGGCGCATGTTCGCGGCTGGAACCGCAGCCGAAGTTCTCGCGCGCCAGCAGCACTTCGGCGCCACGGAAACGCGGAAAGTTGAGCACGAAATCCGGGTTGGTCGGGCGGACACTGTTGTCCATGCCCGGCTCGCCGTGATCGAGATAGCGCCACTCGTCGAACAGGTTGGGGCCGAACCCCGAGCGCTTGATCGACTTGAGGAACTGCTTGGGAATGATGGCGTCGGTATCGACATTGGCCCGGTCGAGCGGGCAGACGAGGCCGTTGATCTGGGTAAATGGTTTCATGGCTATTTCTGCGCCGCGCCTTCGA
Source organism: Chitiniphilus eburneus (assembly GCF_005048205.1). GTDB lineage: Bacteria > Pseudomonadota > Gammaproteobacteria > Burkholderiales > Chitinibacteraceae > Chitiniphilus > Chitiniphilus eburneus. The sequence continues at coordinate 15,870 of NZ_SUMF01000037.1, read as the reverse complement.
TCTTGTCGCCCAGCTTCTGGACGTCCTTGCCGAACCCATGCACGGTGTTACAGGCAGACAATGACCCCAGGGCGGCGATGGTCACGAGGACCAACAGGATCGATTTCATCAGCGACTCTCCTTGATCGTTAAGCGAATGTGCGTACATCGACGAAATGGCCGGCGATGGCGGCCGCGGCGGCCATCTCGGGGCTGACCAGGTGGGTACGCCCGCCCTGCCCTTGCCGACCTTCGAAATTGCGGTTGGAGGTGGACGCGCAGCGCTCGCCCGGCTCCAGCCGGTCCGCGTTCATCGCCAGGCACATCGAGCATCCCGGCTCGCGCCATTCGAAGCCGGCCGCGATGAAGATCTTGTCCAGGCCTTCCGCCTCTGCCTGGGCTTTTACCAGCCCCGACCCCGGCACCACCATGGCGAGCTTCACATTACCGGCCTTGGTGCGCCCGCGCGCGATGGCGGCGGCGGCACGCAGGTCTTCGATCCGGCTGTTGGTACAGGAGCCGATGAAAACCTTGTCGATGGCGATCTGGCTGATCGGGGTGTCGGCCGACAGGCCCATGTACTGCAAGGCGCGCTCGGCGCTGCCCTTCTTGACCGGATCGGCCTCGTTGGCCGGATTGGGTACCCGCGCACCGACGGACACCACCTGCTCGGGCGAGGTGCCCCAGGTCACCTGCGGCTCGATGTCTTCGGCGCGCAGTTCCACCACATTGTCGAACACCGCGCCTTCGTCGCTGACCAGGGTGCGCCAATAGGCGACCGCCTGATCCCAGGTGGCGCCGGTGGGCGCGAACGGGCGACCCTTCACGTAGTCGATGGTGATCTGGTCCACCGCCACCATGCCCGCGCGGGCGCCGGCCTCGATCGCCATATTGCACAACGTCATGCGGCCTTCCATCGACAGCGAGCGGATCGCGCTGCCGCCGAACTCCACCGCGTAGCCCGTGCCGCCGGCGGTGCCGATTCGGCCGATGATGGCCAGCGCCACATCCTTGGCGGTCACGCCGCGGCCGAGCTGGCCTTCCACCTTGACCAGCATGGCCTTCGATTGCTTGGCCACCAGCGTCTGTGTGGCCATGACATGTTCGACTTCGGAGGTGCCGATACCATGTGCCAGCGCGCCGAATGCGCCATGGGTCGAGGTATGGCTGTCGCCGCAGACCACGGTCATGCCGGGCAGCGTGGCGCCGTTTTCCGGGCCGACCACGTGCACGATGCCCTGGCGCAGGTCCTTGAACGGAAAATAGGCCAGCGCGCCGAACGCCTTGATGTTGGCGTCGAGCGTTTCCACCTGCTGCCGGCTGATCGGGTCCTTGATGCCTTCGTCCCAGTGATCGGTCGGCGTGTTGTGGTCGGCCGTCGCCACGATGGAATGGTTGCGCCACGGCTGACGCTGCGCCAGCCGCAAGCCTTCGAACGCCTGCGGGCTGGTCACTTCGTGTACCAGATGGCGATCGATATAGATCAGACAGGTGCCGTCCTCTTCTTCCCGGACGACATGCGATTGCCACAATTTGTCGTACAGCGTCTGCGCTTTCATGCTGGGTTCCATTCGATGCGGGCACGGCCAACGTGCCGATGACGCGAGATTAGGCGGATTGGTCGAAGCATACAATACCAGCGGTTATACTGGTATAAATACTACCCACTAACAGGATAAATCCGGGAGCGCCATGTCCATCCGCCGCAAGGAACTGGGGGATTTCCTCGCCATGCTTCGCAGCAAATGCATCCCCGCCGCATTCGGCTTTCCGGCCGGCAGCCGTCGGCGCACCCAAGGCCTGCGGCGCGAGGAAGTGGCGCAACTGGCCGACATCAGCCCGACCTGGTACGCCTGGATCGAACAGGGGCGCGACATCAATGTTTCCGGCGATGCGCTCGATCGCCTGGCGCGGGCCTTGCGCATGGACCGCACGCAGCGCGCCTATCTGTTCGAACTGGCCGGACGACGCGACACCAGCCCGCCGCCGGCCGACCCCGCACTGCCGGCGGCCCTGCTGGCGCAGTTGCTCACCGACATTGCCGCCCCCGCCTATGTCCTCGGCCGTTACTGGGAAGTGCTGGCCTTCAATCAGGCCGCGCAGGCATTGTTCGTCGGCTGGCTCGATGCACCAGGCCCCCACAATCTGCTGGAGTACGTGTTTCTCGCCACCGGCGCCCGTGACCTGGTGGAGGACTGGGAAGCGCGCGCGCGGCGGCTGGCGGCGGAGTTCCGCGCCGACAGCCGCGCCAGCCTGGACGACCCGGGGCTGGAGGCATTCGTCGCCAGGCTGGCGGCCGAAAGCCCGGAGTTCGCGGAATACTGGCGGCGGCACGATGTCCTGGAGCGCCAGGGCGGGCTGCGGGGCTTTCACCACCCCACGCGCGGCCACCTGTCGTTCCAGCAGGTGACGTTCCGCCTGGTCGATCACGACGAGATCAAGCTGGTGATGCTCACGCCGGTGGTCTGACTGCCCTTTCACATGCGACACGCCCGCCACGCTGGCAGAATGCGGGTTTACCCCCTTGGGATATCGCCATGCGCGGATGGTTGTTTGCCTTGCTGCTCGCCTGTCTGTCGGCCCCGGTGGCCGCCAGCGGCCATTGCCGGCAGCTTGCGGAGACGGTTGCGCGCCAGCAGCGACTGGACGCGAAAGCACTGGGCGATATCCTGACGGCCTTGAGTCGCGAAGGCCGGCTACCGGCGAACTTCGTGACCAAGCAGCAGGCACAGCGGGCCGGCTGGCGACCCGGGCACGACTTGTGGCAGGTCCTGCCGCACCATTCCATCGGTGGCGATCGCTTCGGCAATCGCGAACGGCGCTTGCCCAAGGGGGATTATCGCGAAGCGGACCTGGATTACCAGGGCGGCAAGCGCGGAGCAAAGCGCCTGGTGTATGAGGCGCACGGGCGGCGGTTCGTGACCACCGACCATTACCAGACCTTCAACGAGATTCCGGCCTGCGAGCCGTAGCCATCATGACCGAACCCACACACGTCGTACTGCAACAAATCCGCAACCTGAACGATGTCTACGATCAGTTTGCCCGCCAACTGGAACTCCCCGCCGATTTCGGCCGCAACCTGGATGCGCTGCACGATGTGCTGTCCGGCAGCGTGGCCGGCCCGGTGGTGATCACCTGGCGCGGCTGTCTGCAATCGCTGCCGCTGCTCGGCCAGGACCAGTTCGACAACCTGCTCGGCGTACTGAACGAGGTGGCCGGCGAGCGCAGCGATCTGGAAGTGCGGCTGGCCTGAGGCCCCGCGCTCAGTCGTTGAGCGACGCGATCAGCAGCAGTTCCTCGTCGGTGAAGCCCGCCTCCCTGCGCGCGGCGTGATTGAGCGGCCCCTTGAACGTAGGGGTCGCGGTATCGCGCAGCAGTTGCACGAAGGTGGCAACCGGATCGAGCCCCCGTGCCTCGCAGCAATGGCGATACCAGCGATTGCCGATCCGGACATGCCCGATTTCGTCGCGCAGGATCACGTCCAGTACCTCGCAGGCGGCGGTATCCCCCTGCTGCGCCAGCTTGGCGCGGATGCCGGGCGTCACGTCCAGGCCGCGCGCCTCCAGGATGCGCGGTACCAGCGCCATGCGCGCCATCACATCGTGATCCGTGCGCAGCGCCATATCCCATAGCCCATTGTGCGCGGGGAAATCCCCGTAGCCATATCCGTACCGCGCAAGCTGCGCCACCACCAGCGTGAAATGCAATGCCTCCTCCCGGGCCACTTGCACCCAATCCCGGTAATAGGCTAGTGGCATATCGTCGAATCGATAGATCGCATCCAGTGCAAGATTGATGGCATTGAATTCGATATGCGCAATGGCATGCAATAGCGCCGCCCGCCCCGCTGGAGTCGAGAGATTTCGCTGGATGAGCGCGTGTGGGGCCACCAGTTCGGGACGGGCGGGACGGCCCGGGACAGGCAACCGCACGGCGGCGATCGTCGGCATGATCGGCAAGCTGTCATTCAGCGCATCGACGGCCATCACTTTCAATTCGGGCTGCATCTCGCACAGCGCCATGAAAGCGCCGCCACGCAAATCGTGCGGAGTGGTCAATCTGGTTTCAGTTCCCATGAAAAACGAGGATTCTTGACGAATTTGCCGTGGCAATAGTCACGTGGGATTCAAAGAGGTGGATCGATAAGATGGCGGCATAGCACTGCCAGTACCCGGGACATGCGTCCGATTTCATCCACTGGCAGTCGTTGTTCGGGAGCAATCTACATGTCTGACGAAATCCTCAATCCTCGCGAGATCCGCCGCCGCCTCGGCCTGAACCAGCAGCAATTCTGGGGTCGCATCGGTGTCACCCAGAGTGGTGGTTCGCGTTATGAAAGCGGCCGCACCATGCCCAAGCCGGTTCGGGAACTGCTGCGCGTGGTCCACATCGAGCAGATCGACCTGGCCGACCTCAGCCGCGAGGATATGCGCGTGCTGGAATACCTGCGCAAGACCAAGCCGGAGCTTTACGAAACGCTGAAGGCGGCCGCCCGCGAGCAGGCCCAGCCGGCAGACAAGCGCATCCTGAGCGGCACCGCTTACGCTCGCTGAGTTTCAAGCGCTGAGCCGGACCGCCAGCCCCAGCGCGGCGATCCGGTCGGCGACCGATTGCATCCAGTCCCCGGGGGCCGCCGCCAGCAAGGGCGCTTCGATCTGCATCGAGGGCCGCGCCAGGCCGTAGAGCAACACCCCTTCCAGCTTCACGCCGTTCGCCATCTGCTCCGACACGAAATCCAGATACGCCTGGATTTCCGCGTCATCCGGCAGTTTTCCTTCCCGCATGAACATACAGGTCTGCAACCAGGTGCGGCAGTTGCGCGCCGCGGCGGCCAGATGCCGCGACACCGCCTGACGGTTGAGCTGGACCTGGTTCACTTCCGAATACCCATCGCGCGGCGCGCGGTCCAGCTTGAACCAGACTTCGCCGTTCATGTCCCGCAGCACGCCCAGCGCCTGTTGCACCCGCTCGCGATACATCTGGCTGCCATTGGTGATGACGACCACCTTGATACGGCCCAGCAGATCATACCGCGCCAGCAGCCCGCGCATGCGCGCCACGGCGTCGGGGAACTCCGGGCTCATCGTCGGCTCGCCATTGCCCGAGAACGCCACGTCGTTCAACCGACGCGCCGCCTCCGGCACGCGCGTCGCCATGAAATCGCCCTCGACGATGTCGTGCAACATCGTGTCCAGCTCGTGCTCGAGTTGTGCCAGATCAATGGGGGGCGGGCCGCCCCGGGTCAGGGAGGGCACCTGGCAATAGACGCAGCGCCAGTTACAGGCGTTGTTGGGATTCAGGTTGATGCCGACGGAAACGCCACCGGCACGCCGCGAAACCACGGGGTAGACATAGGTGAAACCCGCGGCATCGCGCGCGTGATCGTCCACCCGCAGCACGCGGGCGGACTGGACATCATTTGGCATTGTTCGGCGTTCGCACCAACAGGATGGGCACCGTGGTCGCCCGCATGACGCCCTCGGCCACACTGCCCAGCAACAGGTGGGTCAGCCCACCGAAGCCGTGAGTGCCCATGGCGATCAACTCGGCCTTCCATTTATTGGCCTCATCGACGATGGTCTGCGCCATGTTGCCGCCCCATGCCTCGAGCAGATCCTGCTCGGGATTGAGCCCCGCCTCGCGCAACGCTTCGGCATGCCGCTCCAGCAACTGCCTGCCGGATTTGCGCAATGCCTCCTGCAATTGCGGCACATCGAGGAATTCGTTGGCGCTCCAGGCAAATTGCGCCAGATCGATCACGTGGACCAGGCGGATCACCGCCTTCTGCTCGCAGGCGAAACGGGTGGCTTCGCGCACCGCCGCCGCACTGGTCTCGCTATCGTCGACTGGTACGAGGATCCGTTGATACATGGCATTCTCCCTGGACATGACTGTCGTTAAGTCTAGCAGAAGCGCCCCCGCCCCCCGCCACCGGATTTTCCGCAGTAGCCAGCGCGGCATGAAGCGTTAGGATAGCTACACTTTCCTTCTTTCCCACCCTGCCCGCCATGCCCAGAATCAAGATCGAACCACCCGCCCACGTCGAATACAGCGTCACGCTTCAGGTACGCGCCAGCGACCTGAACTATGGCGGGCACCTGGCCAATCACGCCTTGCTGACCCTGTTGCAGGAAGCCCGCCTGGGCTGGCTGGCCAGCCATGGCCTGAGCGAAACCGGCGCTGACGGGCACCCCGGCATCATCCTGGGCGACCTGGCCGTCTGCTTCGCCAGCGAGGCCTTTCTCGGCGAGCAACTGGCGATCGACGTCGGCGTCGCGGAATACACCCGGGTGGCTGTCGCGCTACGCTATGCGGTGCGTGAGGTGGCCACCGCCAGACTGGTGGCAACGGCAAGTACCTCCTGCGTATTTTTCGATTACCATAGCCGCAAGGTCGTACCGGTTCCGCAATCCCTGAAATCCACGCAGTCTTCGGGCACCAGCGCAGCGTCCCGATAGAACATCAAGGAAAAACCATGAAGAAATATGCAAACAACAGCCCCGAGGCCATGGCTCGCATCCTCGTCCTGCAAATGATCTGCGACGGCAGCTTCGCACCCGAGGAGATGGAGGAACTGGAGCATCTGCGCGTCTATGAGGCACTGGGGATTTCCCGCAAGGGCTTCATCCAGGTGCTACAGGACTACTGCAACGATGTCTCCGACGAGGCCGACGAAAACGGCACCATCCGCCTGGTGGACCGCGAGCGCATCGAAGCCCTGTTCGACACCGTGGACGATCCCAAGAAGCGCCTGGCCGTCGCCGCCATTGCGCTGGACCTGGCCAAATCGGATCATGATTTCAGCGAAGTGGAACTGGCGGTCTTCCGCCACATGCTGGCCTACTGGCATCTGCGCCTGGAAGACCTGCATGCCGCATTCGCATCCTGAACAAAGCAACTAGATAAATAAAAAAGTGGTTGACGCACCCGGCGGTCGTTAAACGACGGCCGGGTGGGCCTGGATGTCGCCGGCCGCGTATCGGCCAGCGACGGCCCAGGACCATGGGCGGTCTGCGCTTTCGGGGTGGATCGTGCATCGCGCCACAGTCGCTTCAATTCGAAGCAACACCGCCGGGGAGCGTGCCATGGGATGGATGAACGATTTTCACGTCAGCCTTGAACGGGCGCTGCTGCCCACCTTAGCGCGCAAGTTTGCCTTCCTTTATCTACTGGCGCTGCCGCCACTGCTACTCGTCGCGCTGAGCTACCTCGCCCAGGCGCAACTCGCCGAGGTCGGCCAGGCGCTGAAGCTGGATGCCGGCGCGATCGCCCGCCTGACCGCGGTCATTGCCGAATACCGAATCTGGGGCTGGCTGCTGGTGCTGGCGAGCATCGTGATGATCACCATCCAGATGGTGTACTTCAACTACTGGGTCAAGCGCCCGGTCGAGCGCTTTACCGACGTGTTCCGGCTGGCGGCCAGCGGCGAGGGCGATCTGTCCAGCGATATCCCCGTCATCACCAGCGACGAGATCGGCGAGCTGGCCAGCACCTGCAACCGGTTCCTGGCCAAGCAACGCGACATCATCTCCGACGTGCAGGCCATGACGGTCGGCATCGCGCTGGAGGCGGCCAAGTCGATGAAGAACATCAAGGATTCGGCCACCTCGACCCAGCAGCAGGATCAGTTGGCCCAGAAGGTGGTCGATGCCAGCGACACCACCACCAGCGGGATCAACGACGTCTCGCACCGTACGCAGGATATTTCCAGCACCACCGCGCAGAACCTGGACCTTGCCCGGGGCTCGTATGCCGAGTTGCAGGATGTCACTAGCCGCATCAACGCGATCACCGCCAAGATCGAGAACTTCAACAGCACGGTGGATGGCCTGAACCAGCGCTCGGCCAGCATCAAGAGCATCGTCGATCTGATCCGCGAGATTTCCGGCCAGACCAACCTGCTGGCGTTGAACGCGGCCATCGAGGCCGCCCGCGCCGGCGAAGCGGGCCGTGGCTTCGCGGTGGTGGCCGACGAGGTGCGCAAGCTGGCGGAAAAAGTGGGCGACGCCACCGACGAAATCTCCCGCGATATCGACAGCATGTTGGGCCAGGTGGCCGAGACCCTGAACGAAACCGAATTGATCACGCACGATGCCAAACTGACCCACGAAGTGGTGGAAAAGGCATCGGGCCAGTTCGCCAAGATGATGGCGGATTTCGAGAACACCAGCAGCGCCCTGTCGAACATCGCAGGCACGCTGGAAACGTTCACCGAGGCCAATCACATGGTCAACGCCAACGTTTCGGAAATCCACCAGCTTTCGCTGGCGGTGAACGAACGGATGACGCGCTCGGCGCAATCGTCGCAGGATCTGTCGCGCGCCGCCGAGCGGGTGCAGGAGATGATGGGGCGCTACATCGTCGGGCAGGGAGAACTAGACGCCATCATCCAGCGCACCAGCCGCTACCGCGACGACATCCAGCTCAAGCTGGAAGCCATGGCGGGCCGGGGCGTGAACATCTTCGACCAGCAGTACCGCCCCATTCCGGGAACCAAGCCGCAAAAGTACAAGACCAGCTACGACGCCGAATTCGAGCGCGAGCTGCAACCGCTGTACGACCGGCTGGTCAAGGAAAGCACCGGCGGCAAGTTCTCGCTGGCAGTCGACAGCAAGGGCTATGGCGCCACGCACAATAGCTGGTACTCCAAGCCACCGACGGGCGACCCCGCGGTCGATCTGGTCAACAGCCGCGACAAGCGCCTGTTCAACGACCCGGCCGGCCTGCGCGCCGCACAGATCAACCAGCGCTTCCTGCTGCAAACCTATCTGCGCGACACCGGCGAGATCATGACCGAGCTGGATCTGCCCATCGTGGTCAACGGCCGTGCCTGGGGCGGCTTGCGCCTGGGGTTCGATGCCAGCGCGCTGATCCAGAAAAGCGGCCACTGAGCCAGGGCAGCCCATCCACGCATGCCGTTTCCCGATCCGTCCCCCACCAAGCAGGGATTGCCTCCCATCGTGGACCGCAACGTCCGCGTCCTGGTGCTGGGCAGCCTGCCCGGCGACGCATCACTGTCGGCCCAGGCCTACTACGCGCATCCGCGCAACGCATTCTGGCCGATCATGGCGGCCCTGCTACCGGCCCGCTTCGACGAGGACTGGTCGCAACGCTATGCAACGCTGCTGGCCCACGGCGTCGGCCTGTGGGACGTGATCGGCCGCGCCGAGCGGCAAGGCAGCCTCGATACCCGCCTGCGCCGCATCGAAGCCAACCGCCTGCCCGCGTTGCTGGCCGACCTGCCAGCCTTGCGCGCGGTGGCGTTCAACGGCGGCACCGCCGCCCGCCTGGGCCTGCCGCAAGTGCCGGCCGGCATCGCCACGCTGGCCCTGCCCTCCACCAGCCCGGCCCATACCCTCAAGCTGGCGGACAAGATCGAAGCGTGGCGCGCCCTGACACCCTGGCTGGCCCAGGCTGCCAAAAGCTGAGGGTCGGCCGCGACGGTGCGCCCGGCTCAGGATAGCGTGACGCCCAGGTAGAGGGCGTAGAGCGCGCCATTGGCGAACAGGGCCCAGATCGGAACCCCGCCGGACCGCGAATTCAGGCGCAACCACGCGGCAGCGATCAGCGTGATGGCCACCCCGGTCAGGACTTCGACGCGTGGCTCCCACGGCGTCAGCATGATGCCGATCGCGGGCAGCAGCGTTCCCTGAAACACCATTGCGCCGGTGATGTTCCCGAACGCCAGCGTATCCTTGCCCCGCCGTATCCAGAGGATGCTGTTCACCTTCTCGGGAAGCTCGGTGGCAATCGGGATGATGAGCAGCGACAGCAACAGCGCGGAAATGCCCAGGATTTTCGATACGCCTTCCACGCCGTGGATGAACCCTTTTGCCCCGGCCACCAGCAGCGCCACCGCGCCGACCAGTTGCAGGGCGATGGTGGCAAGGTTCGTCGGCAACCCCAGCCGCGACAGCATCATCCGGCCGGGCGCTTCGGTGCCATGCCCCTCGGCCACAAGGTTTTCGGAGGCCCGGAATGTCATGACCACATAGCCGATGTACAGCCCAACCAGACCGACACTGAAGGCGGCGCGGATATACCAGGCGTGGTGAGGAACGAACATGGCCGCGGCGGCCAGGCCAAATGCGACCAGGAAAAAATTCATGTCGCGCTGGAAGCCGGTCCGCTCCGGCGCAATGTGCCCGCCCAGCTTGCGTTGGCGCAGCGCCGCCAGCATCATCAGGAAGGTAGAAAGCGTGGCCAGCATGAGCGGCGCGCCCAGGATCGCGCCGACACCGATTTCCTCATTGACCGAGGCGGCCGTGCCGGAGGTCAGCGCCAGCAATGGCACGCTGGTTTCCGGCAGCGCCGTGCCGATGGCGGCAAACAGCGAGCCGGTCACCCCTTCCGAGATGTTCAGGCGTTCGCCAAGATGTTCGAGCGCATTGGTGAACAGCTCCGCCGCCAGCAGGATGACGATCAGCATGACGAGGAGTTCGAGGACGAGTCCGCTCATGTCGCATCCCCCGGCCACATGGCACGCGGCGGTTGCGAGGCACGGCAACAGGGAGGGCGAGACGGGATGGTGCGATGCGAGGAATGCACGGGTTGCTCCATGGCCGGGCGTTGACGAATCCATGACGCACGCGCCCGCCCGGCCTTGGACAGCGCATGCGCCAATGGTCTCGCCAAGCCCGCATGGGCCGAACGTGCCATGGCCGAAGCCAAGTGTGTTGACACGCTCTCCTCCTGGGCAGAGGAAGGCTACTCCCCAGTGACAGGGGCCGATTGTAGCAATGCCTTGCCCGGAAACCAAGGAACGCCAGCCCCCGCCGCTGAACCCCAGCGGGCCTGACTTCCATCCAGGGCGAATCGACCTTCAAACATGGGATGCGTTGGTCCGTGGGCCGGATGGCTGCGCGAAGCGCGGCGCCGCAGAGAGCCTTCCTCTCTGCAAGCCGTGCGACAAAGCAGACACCGGCCCACGGACCAACCCGCAGGGAAGGAAGGAAGGCCGGGCGCATGGCTGCGTTGTGCCTCGCTCGTGGGGATCACCCCACTTCGCTCGGCACGCCTTGCCCTGCATCCGGCCTTCCTCCTTCGCACCCACGTTTGAAGGTCGATTCGCCCTGGTGCCCATGAAAAACGCCACCCGCAGGTGGCGCTTTTGCTGGTGCGAACACCGCTTACTTGATCATGCCCTTGCTTTGCAGCAGTTCGAACATGGTCTTGCCGATCTCGGCCGGGCTGCGGGTATAGGCGATGCCCGCGCGCTCGAAGGCCTTGAACTTCTCTTCGGCCGTGCCCTTGCCGCCGGAGATGATGGCGCCGGCGTGGCCCATGCGCTTGCCCTTGGGCGCGGTCACGCCAGCGATGTAGCCCACCACCGGCTTGGTCACATAGCCCTTGGCGAACTCGGCCGCTTCTTCCTCGGCGGTGCCGCCGATTTCGCCGATCATCACGATGGCGTCGGTGTCCGGATCGTCCTGGAACAGCTTGAGCGCGTCGATGTGGCTGGTGCCGGGGATCGGGTCGCCGCCAATGCCGATGCAGGTCGATTGACCCAGGCCCAGCGCGGTGGTCTGCGCCACGGCTTCATAGGTCAGCGTGCCGGAACGCGACACGATACCGATGCGGCCGGGGTTGTGGATATGCCACGGCATGATGCCGATCTTGCACTCGCCCGGGGTGATCACGCCGGGGCAGTTCGGGCCGATCAGGCGGATGCCGGCTTCGTCCACGGCCTTCTTCACGTACAGCATGTCGATGGTCGGCACGCCTTCGGTAATGCAGACGATCAGCTTCACGCCGGATTCCACTGCTTCCAGGATCGAATCCTTGGCGAAGGCTGCCGGCACGTAGATTACCGAAGCATCGGCCTGGGTCTGGCGCACGGCATCCTTCATGGTATTGAACACCGGCAGGCCCAGGTGCTCGGCACCGCCCTTGCCCGGGGTCACGCCGCCGACCACCTTGGTACCGACCTTCAGCGCCTGCTCGGCGTGGAAGGTGCCGTTCTTGCCGGTGAAACCCTGCACCAGCACTTTCGTATCTTTGTTGACGAGAACGCTCATGATATTTCCTTGTGAGGGGTGAGGTGTGAGACATGAAGGGCAAGCCCCCATGCGCACACCGCACCACCTGTTCATCTCAAAGGGTGCCAGGACGGGCGTTGGCAGCGGGTTTACCCCTCACGCCCAACGCCTCGCTCCTCACATGCCTACAGGGCAGCCACGGCTGCGACGATCTTCTCGGCCGCGTCGTTCAGGCCTTGGGCCGAAGTCAGCTTGAGGCCCGATTCATCCAGGATCTTGGCGCCCAGTTCGGCGTTGTTGCCTTCCAGACGAACCACGACCGGCACGGTCACGTTCACTTCCTTGACGGCGGCGATGATGGCCTCGGCGATCATGTCGCAGCGCACGATACCGCCGAAGATGTTGATCAGCACGCCCTTGACCGAGGTGTCGGCCAGGATCAGCTTGAATGCCTCGATCACGCGCTCCTTGGTGGCGCCGCCGCCGACGTCCAGGAAGTTGGCCGGCTGGCCGCCCTTGAGCTTGATGATGTCCATGGTGGCCATCGCCAGGCCGGCGCCGTTCACCATGCAGCCGATGTTGCCTTCCAGCGCCACGTAGTTCAGGTCGAACTCGGAAGCCTTCACTTCACGCTCGTTTTCCTGGCTCTTGTCGCGCTGGGCCAGCAGTTCCGGGTGACGGTACAGGGCGTTGGAATCCAGGTTGATCTTGCCGTCCACGCAGGCAAGCTGGCCGTTTTCGCGCAGCGCCAGCGGGTTCACTTCGAACAGGGCGAAGTCGTTCTCGACGAACGCCTTGTACGCACCCAGCATCAGCTTTTCGAAGGTCTTGAGCTGGTCGCCGACCAGGCCCAGGGCAAAGGCGGCGTCGCGCGCCTGGAACGGCTGCATGCCGACCAGCGGGTTCACTTCCACCTTGATGATCTTTTCCGGGGTTTCCTCGGCGACCTTCTCGATCTCGACACCGCCTTCGGTCGACACCATGAACACGATGCGCTGGCTGCCGCGATCCACCACGGCGCCCAGGTACAGCTCGCGCTGCACCGGGTACATGTCCTCGCACACCAGCACCGAGTGCACCGGCTGGCCGGCCGCGTCGGTCTGGTAGGTCACCAGGTTGGTGCCGATCAGCGACTTGGCGACATCAAAGGCCTCCTCGCGGCTCTTCACCACCTTCACGCCACCGGCCTTGCCGCGACCGCCGGCATGCACCTGCGCCTTGACCACGGCGAACTTGCCGCCGAGCTGGTCGTAGGCGGCGGCGGCTTCTTCGGCGCTGTTGGCCAGGATGCCGCGTTGCACCGGCAGGCCGTACTTGGCCAGCAGTTCCTTGGCTTGATACTCATGCAAATTCATGGATGTTCCTTGGTGAGGAGTTGGGGGTAAGGCGAAGCGCGCGGACACCGGCCCGGCGCACTTCAACGCCTCACGCCATTAAGAGTGGAGACTGCGCTTGTCGACGCCCAGCGCCGCTTCGTGCAGCGATTCGGACAGCGACGGGTGCGCGTGGACGATACGGGCGATGTCTTCCGACGACGCATTGAATTCCATCGCCACCACCGCCTCGGCGATCAGTTCCGACGCGAACGGGCCGATGATGTGCACGCCCAGGATGCGGTCGGTCTTGGCGTCGGCCAGCATCTTGACGAAGCCGGCGACCTCGCCCAGACCCAGCGCGCGGCCGTTCGGGCCGAACGGAAACTGGCCCTTGCGGTACTCGACGCCTTCCTTCTTCAACTGCTGCTCGGTCTTGCCGACCCAGGCCATTTCCGGGCTGGTGTAGATCACCCAGGGCACGGTGTTGAAGTCGATGTGCGGGTGCTGGCCGGCGATACGCTCGGCCACCGCCACGCCTTCCTCCGACGCCTTGTGCGCCAGCATCGGGCCACGTACCACGTCGCCGACCGCCCACAGGTTGGGCAAGGCGGTGCGGCAATTGCCGTCCACCACGACGAAACCGCGCTCGTCCAGCGGCAGTTGCACGCCGTCGGCGGCCAGTTGCCAGGTATTGGGTTGACGGCCCACGGCGACGATCAGCTTGTCGAAGGTTTCGTTGATGTCCTTGCCTTCGCTGTCGGTGTACGTGACCTTGACGTTGCTCTTGCCCGGCTTGATCGCGGCGATCTTGATACCGGTATTGATCTTCAGCCCCAGGTCCTTGGTGAAGATCTTCTGGGCTTCCTTGGCAATGGCTTCGTCGGCGGCCAGCAGGAAGCCGGGCGCGGCTTCCAGGATGGTGACGTCGGCGCCCAGGCGCTTCCAGACCGAGCCCATTTCCAGGCCGATCACGCCGGCGCCGATCACGCCCAGCTTCTTCGGCACTTCGGGGATCGACAGCGCGCCTTCGTTGTCCAGGATGAGCTTGTTGTCGAACGGCAGGTCCGGCAGCGCGCGCGGCACGGAACCGGTGGCCAGGATGACGTGCGTGGCTTCGACCACCTCGGTCGAATCGGCGCCCGCCACTTCCACCTGCCAGCGGCCATCCTTGTTCGACAGCAGCTTGCCGTGGCCGAACAGGCTGGTGACCTTGTTCTTCTTGAACAGGAAGCCGATGCCGCCGGTGAGCTTGTCGACGATGCCATCCTTGCGTTCCAGCATCTTCTTGATATCGAACCTGGCGCCTTCCACCGTGATGCCGTGCGCGGCGAACTTGTGCTCGATGCGCTCCCAGTTCTCGGAGGATTCGAGCAGCGCCTTGGAAGGAATGCAGCCCACGTTCAGGCAGGTGCCGCCCAGGCTGGGCTTGCCTTCCTTGCTCTTGAATTCGTCGATGCAGGCGGTCTTGAAGCCGAGCTGCGCCGCCCGGATCGCCGCGACATAACCGCCGGGGCCGGCGCCGATGACGATGACGTCGAATTGTTGGGACATTGGTTTTAACCCTTATGGGAAGGGGGAAGAGGGAAGGGAGAAGAGTGCACGACCCTTACCCTGCCCGCTTTCCCCTATCACTTGAATGACGCGCTTCGAGAGAATGTGGTGAAAGCCGGGGTGATCCTCACCCTTCCCCCTTCACCCTTCCCTCTTCTCAATCACAGATCCAGCAGCAGGCGCGCCGGGTCTTCGATCGCTTCCTTGATCGCCACCAGCGACAGCACCGCTTCGCGGCCGTCGATGATGCGGTGATCGTAGGACTGGGCCAGGTACATCATCGGGCGCACCACGATCTCGCCGTTCTCGACCACTGCGCGCTCCTTGGTGGCGTGCATGCCCAGGATCGCCGATTGCGGCGGGTTGATGATGGGGGTGGACATCATCGAGCCGAAAGTGCCGCCATTGGAGATGGTGTAGGTGCCACCAGTGAGTTCCTCGATCCCCAGCTTGCCTTCCTGCGCGCGCTTGCCAAAATCGGCGATGGTCTTCTCGATGTCGGCCAGGCTCAGCTGGTCGGCGTTGCGGATTACCGGCACCACCAGGCCACGCGGGCTGCCCACGGCCACGCCGATGTCGAAATAGCCGTGGTAGACGATGTCGTTACCATCCACCGACGCGTTGACGATCGGGTACTTCTTCAGCGCGTGCACGGCCGCCTTCACGAAGAAACCCATGAAGCCCAGCTTCACGCCGTGTTCCTTCTCGAAGCGATCCTTGTACTTGTTGCGCAGGTCCATCAACGGCTTCATGTTGATTTCGTTGAAGGTCGTCAGGATGGCGTTGGTCTGTTGCGATTGCAGCAGGCGCTCGGCCACGCGCTGGCGCAGGCGGCTCATCGGCACGCGCTGTTCCGGGCGGCCGGACGGATCGACAGCCACGGCGGCGGCCGGAGCCGGGGCCGCCTTGGCGCCGCCGGCCATGGCGTTCTGCACGTCTTCCTTCAGCACGCGGCCACCACGGCCGGTCCCTTCCACCTTGCTGGTGTCCACGTTGTTGTCGGCGGCGAGCTTGCGCGCGGCCGGCAGCACGGCGGTGCCGTA
>NZ_SUMF01000036.1 GCF_005048205.1 Chitiniphilus eburneus | reverse complement strand
CACACTCAGCCCTCGGCCAAAAACCTCCAGCCTCCAGGCTTGGCGGGAACAACCTATTGCAACTCGACACCTAGGGCGAATCGACCTTCAAACGTGGGTGCGAAGGACGAAGGCCGGATGCAGGGCAAGGCGTGTCGAGCGAAGTGGGGTGATCCCCACGAGCGAGGCACAACGCAGCGCTGCGCCGGCCTTCCTCCTTCCCTTCGGGTTGGTCCGTGGGCCGATATCTGCTTTGTCGCACGGCTTGCAGAGAGGAAGGCTCTCTGCGGCGCCGCGCTTCGCGCAGCCACCCGGCCCACGAACCAACGCATCCCATGTTTGAAGGTCGATTCGCCCTAGGCGCCACGCACCTCGCCCCGCAGCAACAAAGGGCTGAAGGCCTTGGCCGAGAGCGTGATGGCATCGCCCACCTCGTACGGCGCGGCATCGACGTCGTCGGCCAGCACGTCGACCAGTTGCTGGCCGATCGCCACGGTCAGGCGCCAGACCACGTCGGAACGGTGCTTGGCGATCAGCCGCCCCGACAATGACAGCCGCCCATTGGCGCGCGGGGCGAGAAACACCTGTTCCGGCGTGCCGTGCCGGGCGATGCGGCCGTCCTCGATGCACCACACCTGATCGGCCAGCTTGAAGACCTCCGGCAGATCGTGCGAGACCATCAGCGTGGTCAGCCCATAACGGCGGTGCATGGCCGCCAGTTCGTCCTGCAAATGGGCGCGTAGCGCACCATCCAGCGCGGACAGCGCTTCGTCCAGCAGCAGCAGGCGCGGCTCGCGCGCCAGAGCGCGCGCCAGGGCCACACGCTGTCGCTGGCCGCCGGATAGCTGGTCCGGCCGCTGCGTCGCGACGATTTCCAGTTCGAACAGTGCCAGCAGCTCCGCCACCCGCGCCGCGCCCGTGGCGCCATAGGCAATGTTGTCGCGCACGTTCAGGTGCGGAAACAGCGCGTAATCCTGGAACACCATGCCGATACGGCGATGTTGCGGCGGCAGCGGCCTGCGGCCGCCAACCCACGTCTCGCCCGCCACCACCAGCCGGCCGCGCTCGGGCTGGGCCAGGCCCGCCAGCAAGCGCAGCAAGGTGCTCTTGCCGGTACCGGATGGCCCCCATAGCGCCAGCAAAGTCTTTTCCGCCACGGTGCCGGCGTAATGGTAGGCAAAACCGCCCTGGCTGCCTTGCAGGTCGAATTCGATCATGCGCGCACCGCCCGACGTTGCAGCCAGTGCACGGCAAACACCACGGCGAACGCAAAACCGCACAGGATGGCGGCATAGGCGTGCGCCGCCGGATAATTCAGCGCCTCGACCTCGGTGTAGATGGCAATCGACGCCACGCGCGTCACGCCCGGGATATTGCCGCCCAGCATCAGTACCAGTCCGAACTCGCCCACCGTATGCGCGAATGCCATCACCGTACCGGCCACCAGCGCCGGCTTCACGCAAGGCAGCTCGACATGCAGCAAGGTATGGAAGCGGCTCTTGCCCAGCGTGAGCGAAACGTCGATCAGATTGGCAGGCAGCCCGGCCAGCGCGGCACGGATCGGCTGCACCATGAATGGCAGGCTGAACAGCACCGAACCGACCACCAGCCCGGCGAAGGAGAACACCAGGCGTACGCCCAGCACATTCTCCAGCCACGCGCCCACCGCGTTGCCCGGCGAGAACGCCCACAGCAGATAGAAACCGAGTACCGATGGCGGCAACACCAGCGGCATCGCCACCAGCGTTTCGACCAGTGGCCGCAACCGGCTGCGGCTATGCGCGATCCACGCCGCCAGTGGCACGCCCAGAATCAGCAGGATGACGGTGGTGGTCGCCGCCAGGCGCGCCGTCAGCCAGAGCGGCGCCAAATCCAGCGTCACGACGCGCCATCCAGCAACGCCATCTCATTGGCCTTGATCAATGCTTCCACCGTATCGCCCGGCGCCAGTGCCAGCCGGCGCACCGAGCCGGTGGTGATCAGCGCGGACAACGGGTAGCCGGCGCATTCGAGCCGCACCCGGGACAACAACCGCCCTTCCTCGATCCCGATCACGGTGCATGGCAGCAGGTTACGCAGGCTGATCAGGCCGGTGCGGCCCTTGGCCAGCGCCACTTCCGCTTCGTTGAACGCCAGGGTCACCGCGCGCCCCGCCGTCCAGGCGGGATCGCTGGCGCCCACCAGCATCGCCGTGCAGCGCACCTTGCGGGCAACCTCCACTTCGGCCAGTGCGATGCCGTCGGCGGACTCCAGCTCGATCAGGATGCCGGGTAACGTGTTCATGGCAGCAGGTAACCGTGGCGCTGGAAGATCGACTGCGCCTCGGGCGTGAACAGGAAATCGACGAACTGGCGCGCCAGCGGGTTGTCCTCGCCGTGCTTGAGCAGCACCACGCCTTGCAGGATCGCCTGATAGCGCGAAGCGGGGATTTCCACCCAGCGCGCCTGGTCGCGCAGCGCGGGCGAGTTGACCACCGACCGCGCGGTAAAGCCGATGTCGGCGGCACGGCTGGAAACGAACTGGTCAGCCTTGGCGATGCTCTCACCGAACACCAGCTTGGGCTGGATGGCGGCAGCCTGCGGCAGGCCATCGATCACGCGCTGTGCCTCGCGGCCATAGGGCGCGGTGCGCGGGTCGGCGATGGCAATGCGGCGTACGCGCGGATCGGTCAGCACGGCCTCCCAATCCTTCATCGGCAGATCGCCCATCGTCCACAGCACCAGCGCACCGCGCGCGTAGACGCGAGGCTGTCCCACGGTCAGGCCCTGCGATGCCAGTTGCTCGGGGTAATCCATGTCGGCGGAAAGAAACACGTCGAATGGCGCGCCATGCGCGATCTGCGCCGCGAACACGCCCGAGGCGCCCACGGTGGATGCCGGCTTCGCGTCGTAACGCTTGGCAAAGGCGGTGGCCAGATCATCGAATACATACCGGGCGCTGGCGGCCACGGCGACCAGCGGTTCCTTGGCCTGCGCCACCAGGCTCACGCCCAGCATCAGGCACAACAGCAGCGCTCTCATCGGTATCTCCTCGAAAAGGTTTCCGAACGATAGCAAGCGCAACCCCACAGGTAAAACTGGCCTTTCGAACTAGGCCGTCCCGCGCCGGCACGCCATGTCCGGCAGGCTGGGCCAAGGCATGGCCAGGCGGAGTTGGGCATACTGTGCGGCCATCCACGCAACGAGATGGGCGCACAACGCCCGCTCTCACTGCTCATCGCGCCTACAGGTATCCCGATGCCCCGCAAGCCCTTCCAGCCAATTTCCGCCCTGAGCTGGCGCATGCTGCTGTTTCCGCTGTCGCTGGTGCTCTACGAATTCGCTACCTACATCGCCAACGACATGATCCTGCCCGGCATGCCGGCCGTGGTGCGCGAATTCGGCGTGGGCGAAGCCTGGGTACCGACGGGGATGTCCGCGTTCCTGGCGGGCGGCGCGGCGTTGCAATGGCTGCTCGGCCCCTTGTCCGATCGCGTCGGCCGGCGACCGGTCCTGCTGTTCGGCGTGGCGTTCTTCGTGGCCAGTTGCCTCGCCACCTTGCTGGTGGACGGTATCTGGCCGTTCGTGATCCTGCGTTTCGTCCAGGGCTTTGGCCTGTGCTTCGTGGTGGCGGTGGGCTACGCGGCCATCCAGGAGGCCTTCACCGAAGCCAGCGCCGTCAAGGTCACGGCGCTCATGGCCAACGTGGCGCTGATCTCCCCCCTGATCGGCCCGCTGGCGGGCGCGGTGATGATCGAATACGCGCCGTGGCGCTGGATTTTCGTGGTGATCGCCGCCGTGGCCGCCGTTTCGTGGTTCGGCCTGTGGCGCGCCATGCCCGAAACCGCCCCACCCACCGCCGGGCCGCTACGCGCCCGCCATATCTGGCACGACTACCGCGCCGTGCTGGGCAACCGCCGCTTCCTGCTCGGCACGCTGGCCCTCTCCGCCGGCGGCATGCCATTGATGGCCTGGATCGGCCAGAGCCCGGTGATCCTGATCGAACGCGCGGGCATGAGCGCGCTGGATTTCGGTATCTGGCAGATCCCCATCTTCGCGGCGCTGATCGCGGGCAACCTGGCGCTGGCCCGCTACGCGGCGCGCGTGCCGGTACGGCGGCTGGTGGCCATCGGCAGCGTGCCGCTCATGGCCGGGCCGATACTCACCCTGGCGACGCTCTGGCAACCCGCGGGCTGGGGCTGGCTCATCGCCGGCATCGCCATCTATGCCTTCGGGCTGGGCCTGGCCAATGCCGTGCTCTACCGGCTGACGCTGTTTGCCAGCGACATCGGCAAGGGGACGGTTTCCGCCAGCCTGGGCATGGTCACGCTGCTGGCGTGTTCGCTGGGAATCGAACTGGTGAAGATCGGCTACGCCTGGCTCGGCAATGGCTGGGTTGCGCTGGTGAGCTGCGCCGCGGGACTGGGCTACATTCATTGCACGCGCGCCTTTCTGGGCGGCGAGGCGAAGCGCTGAGGGCGCCCCGGCGGCCACATCCGCATCGCCCATGCCGCTCGCGCCGGAACGTCGATTCGCCCTAGAATCGCGCCCATGGCCACGCCCGATCCCATCCTGCTGGACATCCCCGAAGAAATCGTCACGCCCCGCCTGGTGCTGCGTTGCCCGCGCCCCGGCGACGGAGTCGCCGTCCACGCGGCGGTGCTGGCCACGCTGGCGCAACTGCGCGCCTGGCCGGCGTCGCTGCCCTGGGCGCAGGACACCCCCTCGCCGGCCGCCAGCGAGCGCTGGTGCCGGCTGGCGCGGGCCGAGTTCATCCTGCGCCAGCAACTGCCCTGGCTGATTCTCTCCCGCGCCGACGGTACCTTGCTCGGCGCCTGCGGCCTGCACCATCCCGACTGGGACGAAGACAGCTTTGCGATCGGCTACTGGCTGCATCGCGCACATTGGGGCCATGGCTATGCCACCGAAGCGGTCGATGCCCTGGTCGGCATGGCCCATCGGCATCTGGGAATGCGCTATTTCACCATCGACTGCGATGTCCGCAATCTGGCCAGCGCCCGCGTGGCGGAACGTGCCGGCTTCGTGTTGCAAGGCCGTCAGCCATTGTCGTGGGAGGAAGCAGGCGAAACCGGAGAGATCCTGCTCTACGGACGCACCCTGCCGTGAATCGCATCGTTCCCGCGCGCCTGATGTTCACGACGGAAGGCGTGCCTTATTCCGACACCTTCGACGATGTCTATCACTCCGCCGATGGCGGCCTGGGGCAAGCACGCCATGTGTTCCTGACGGGTAACGACCTGCCCCGGGCCTGGCAAGGCCGAGAACTGTTCACCATCGTCGAGACCGGCTTCGGCCAGGGACTGAATTTTCTGGCCACCTGGCAGGCGTGGCGCGCCGATCCGCAGCGCAGTGCCCGGCTGCATTTCGTCTCCCTGGAGCAATTCCCTTTCAGCCGGGACGACCTGGCCACGTTGCACGCGCGGTATCCCGAGCTGGCCGGGCTGGCGACCGAACTGCGCGCGGCCTGGCCGGCGCTCACTACCGGCCTGCACCGGCTCTGGCTGGATGGCGGGCGCGTGGTCCTGACGTTGGCGCTGGGCGACGCGCAGACACTGTTGCCGCAACTGGAAGCCCGCGCCGACGCCATCTTCCTGGATGGCTTTTCGCCAGACCGGAATCCCGAACTGTGGCAGCTACCCATCTATAAGGCACTGTGGCGGCTGTCCCATGCCGACACCACACTGGCTACCTATACCGTTGCCGGCGATGTGCGGCGCGGCCTGATCGAAGCCGGGTTCGGCGTGCGCAAGGCAGCGGGGTTCGGCGGCAAGCGCCAGATGCTGCGCGGCACCGTGGCGCGTATACCGCGCCAGCCCGCCCGCCACGAAGGCGCCCGAACCGCCGTGATCGTCGGCGCCGGGCTGGCAGGCTGCGCCGTGGCCGAACGCCTGGCCGCACGCGGCTGGCAGGTGACGTTGCTGGAAGCCGAAAACGACATCGCACTACGCTCCTCGGGCAACCATGCCGGCCTGATGCACCCTTATTACTCGCGCGACGACAATCTGCTGGCGCGCCTGACCCGCGCCGGCTGCGCACTGGCCGGCCGCCACTTCGCAGCGCTGGATGCCGCCGGGCTGCCATTGCGCCACGCCCGCGACGGCGTGCTGCAACTGGCCAAGAACGACGCGCAACAGCGCTTGATGGCGGAACTGGCCGCCGAGGGCGGCTGGCCCGATCTGGCGTTCCTTCCACCAGAGGCCGCGAGCGCGCGCGCCGGCATCGTGCTGGAGCGCGGTGGCTGGTGGTTTGGCGACGGCGTCACCGTATCGCCGCCCACGTTGTGCCGCGCCAATCTGATGCGCCATGCGGACCGGATCCAGCTGCGGCCCCAGGCCGAAGTCGCCACGCTGCGACGTGAAGGCGAAAACTGGATTGCACTGGATGCCTCGGGCGGCGAGCTGGCCCGCGCGGGCGTCGTGATCCTGGCCAATGCAAGCGCGGCCCTACGGCTGGCACAGGCCGCCATCCTGCCGTTGCAGGACGCGGCGCGGGTGGCGACCGTGGTCCCGGCGGAAGAACTGCCCATGCCCCGTACCCCGCTGGCGGGCGATGGCTATGTCACCGGCGCGCTGGCCGGCGCCCGCGTAATCGGCGCGGCCCCCCTGGCGGCAGCGCTGGCCGAGGCCGAGGCCGCCAATCTGGCGGCCTTGCAGGCACTCTCTCCCGGGATCGTCCCTCCCACCCGGCCGGTCAGCCGCGCCTGCCTGCGCCCCACCTCACCGGACCGGCTTCCCCTGATCGGCGCCCTGCCCCTCGCCGAGCAATCGGCCAGTTGTCACCAGCTACGCCAGATCGCTCGCCATCCCGGCCTGTATGCCGCGCTGGCCTTCGGCTCACGTGGCCTGACCTGGGCCACCCTGGCGGGCGAACTGCTGGCCAGCCACCTGAACCACGAACCCGCCCCGCTCGAGCGTCCATTGCTCGACGCGCTCGACCCCGCACGCTTCCTGTTGCGCGCGCTGCGCAGCACCCGCTGACCCGCCCACGCCCCTGTTTGCCCGCGCCCGTCAGTGCGACAGGCCAGTTTCATCGTTTTTGCCGCCCAAAGCTGGTATCCAGTGCAAGCCCGGCAAAGTTACCCCTCCCGCAGCCCTGAACCCTCGGACGCCTGGTACGGGCGCGCCAATTCGACTTTCAAGGCAATTACATAGCCTCTTAATTAAATGAAAATATTTAATTTTCATTTATCGCAAGGTTTTTTCTTTTCTGTCCCAACCAGCTTTTTTTACGCGGACAGAACACAAACCAACACGAATGGAAAGCTAATTTCCCGAATCTGCCGTTGATCGTTTTTTAGGCCGATTTCGCAAAAATCCATATTCCAAAATCCGAATCAGACCATTACGATTCATCTCAATAAGAGAACGCTAATGTTCTGACAAAGCTTGTAGGGAGAAGGTTTGCAGCGGGTGTCAACATCCTTGTTTTGATTGATGAACACCACGAATTGAACCGCTGCCATTTATCTTCGCAGTGATATGGAGTTGTACTTCATAATGAAATCCACCAATTTCAAATCGATTATTTTCGCCACGTCCATGTTGATCGCGGCGTTTTCATCCCAGGCCGAAGCCGGCATGGATTACGCCAAATACAATTTGCTGAGCAATTTCGGTTTCGAGCAAGGCGCCGGCGCAGTGGCGGGCCTTTCCAACGGCTGGATCACCGACAAAAGCGCGGGCTACACCAGCTTCCAATTGGTGACCTCCGTACCGTACGAAGGCACCACGGCGCAACTGATGAACTTCTCGTCGCTGAACAGCGGCAAGTGGGCGCGGATCTACCAGGATGTACCGGTCACGGCCAATCGCCAGTACTACGCCAGCAGTTTTGTGCGAGTGCAGGCCATCACTGGCGCCCGCTTCGAAATGCGCGTCGAGTTGCTGGACAAGACCGATACGGTGGTGCAAAGCCGCTCCACGGACTGGTACCTGAACCAGAGCCTGACCGCGCCCACCAACGGCTGGACCAACCTGAAGATGAATGGGGCCGTGCCGGCCGGCGTGGTCAAGGCACGGTTGTCATTCCGCGCGACAGGCAACGAGAACAACAGCAGCGGTGCCATATTGATCGACGCAGTGCAGCTCAGCCAGACCCAGATGCAGCTCGGCCGGTTCGAAGTTGCCGACCTCAGCGAGTTCGACAAGCTCGACGCCAACCCCGGTGCATTGCTGGCCAGCGACTCGGTGGCCCGCAGCGGCAAGAAATCGCTGGCGGTGCAACTGCGCAATACCGATCCGCTGGTGTCGTCGGGCAAGCGCGCAGAGCTGTCCAAGCTGGACGTGGGTGAGAACGGCAAATCCTATGCCTATGGCTTCAGCCTGTATCTGCCGACGGATTGGAAAAGCGATACCTCGATGGAAGGCGTAGCCCAATGGCACGTGACGGGCGATCCGGGCGACGTGGCCCGCTCGCCGAGCCTGGCGCTGATGATTCAGGGCGACAAGTGGGTGCTGGCCAAGCGCTGGGACGACCAGGCGATTTCCACCTCCAACAGCCTGGCCGCGCTGCACTACGAGGTCATCTATGAAGCACCGCTGATCAAGGGCAAGTGGGAAGACTGGGCCTTCGAAGTGCGCTGGGACTACCGTCCGCAGGCCGCTGGCGGGATCGGCTACACCCGCGTCTGGCGCAATGGCGTCATCGTGCTGTCGTCCAATGCCCCCAACAGCTACAACGACCAGAACCAGAAGTACTTCAAGATCGGCCTGTACAAGTGGGACTGGAACAACGGTGCCGCCACTCAGACCACCTATCGCAAGCTGTACATCGACGATGTGCGGATCACCGATGCCAACGGCACCCACCTGGATGTGATGCCCTGAGCGGGATGCAATCGACCACGGCGCCTTCGGGCGCCGTTTTCATTGGCGTGCCCGCCCGCACAGCAGCCCCCGTTCCCGGGCCGTACAGTTGCAACTGTTACGCTACTGCGTCTCCTCATCGGGGCTACACCTGAATCTGTAACGGTCGATGACGGCTGCCTAAACTGTCCCCTGGATCACTACCCACGGGGAACGCCATGAAAACCACGATGCTGCATTGCCAGGGATTGCTCACCCTGGAACACGCGGGCCCCAGCGAGCTGCATTGCCGCTCGGGCGTGCTGTGGATCACCGAAGACGGGCGCGACCTGATCGTCCATGCCGGCGAGCGTTGCCCACTGCGAGGCGGTGGCAAGGTGCTGGTCCAGGCCATGGCGCTCAGTCATTTCAGCATCGAATCCCCCGGCTTGCGCCCACAGAGCGGCTGGCTGGCCAGGCTGGCCCGGTACACACCCCGCTTCGGGCAGTTCGGAGCGGCGCGCTACGCCCAGTGAAGGCAACCGGCGGGCGGCGCAACTTGATGCGGCGTGGCCCGGTCGTATCGCCTACGCGCGACACCGCCGCGCGATCCGCGAATGACGGGAGGCCATCATGCGCCATGTCGTCGTGCTGCTTGCGTTGTCCCTGGGGCCCGGGATGCCGGTTCATGCCGAGCTGGTCGAACAAATCGCCCACATGCGCGCAGTCATCGAGATGCGCTGCGGCCCGCGCATCAACGTGCTGTGGGTGGATGAAGCCGGCGTGGCACCGCCCTGCCAGCACAGCTATTCGCCCGGTTGCGAGGAGATCCAGGGCGGCGCGCCCAATCTTTGCATCGCGCCAGACTCGGAGCAGAGCGGGGAAACGGCGCAGTTCTAGGGCGAATCGACCTTCAAACATGGGATGCGTTGGTTCGTAGGCCGAGTGGCTGCACGAAGCGCAGCGCAGCAGAGAGCCTTCCTCTCTGCAAGCCGTGCGACAAAGCAGACATCGGCCCGCGGGCCACCCCGAAGGGAAGGAAGAAGGCCGGCGCAGCGCTGCGTTGTGCCTCGCTTGTGGGGATCACCCCACTTCGCTCGACACGCCTTGCCCTGCATCCGGCCTTCGTCCTTCGCACCCACGTTTGAAGGTCGATTCGCCCCAGGCTGAAGCAAGCGACGGCAGCCCGGATCAGTCCGGCAACGGCAGCCGGGTCTGGATCAGTTCGCCCAGGCGACGGATCGCCGCTTCGTGGCGGGTGGTCCACGTCTCCACGCAGCAGATACGCATGCAATTGCGATAGCTGCGGCTGGGGCTGAACAGCTCGCCCGGCGTGAAGTTGATGCCCTCGGCCATCGAATCGCGCAGCAACTCGCGCGTATCGACCTGCGGCGGCAACTCCACCCACAGTACGTACCCACCTTGCGGTACGTTCAGCCGCGCATCCGACGGGAAATAGCGCCGGATGGCATCGACCGCCGCGCCCACCTGCTCGGCCACCGCACGGCGCAAGCGCCGCAAGTGGTGATCATAGCCACCGTTTTCCAGAAAGCGGGCAATCGTCTGCTGCAACGCCAACGGCGTGGAGTAGGTATTGATGAACTTCAGCCGCTCGATCTCGCGCTGCCAGCGCCCCGCCACCACCCAGCCGATGCGCATGCCGGGGGCCAGCGCCTTGGTGAACGACGAACACAACATGACATTGCCACCGCCATCCTCCACCGCCGGGTCGAAGGCCTTGGCCGGCCGTGGGCGCTCCCCCCGATGGAAGAATTCGCCGTAGAGATCGTCCTCGATGATGGGAATGCCCCGCTCGGCCATCAGTGCCACCAGCCGCTGCTTGTTTTCGTCGGGCATCAGGCAACCCAGAGGGTTGGAGAAGTTGGGCAACAGCAGGCAGGCCTTGACCTTGCCATCGCGCGTGGCCAGATCGAGCGCTTCGATCGACATGCCGGTTTGCGGATGGGTCGGGATTTCCAGCGCCTTCAACTGGAAGCTCTCCAGCATTTGCAGCAGGCCGAAATAGGTGGGCGACTCGATCGCCACCACGTCGCCCGGCTGGGTGACCGCGCGCAGGCACAGGTTGATGGCCTCCAGGCAGCCATGCGTGATCAGCACTTCGTCCGCCTCGAACTGGCCGCCCCAGGCCAGCGCGCGCCGCGCGATATGGCGCCGCAGTTCGCCATCGCCCACCGGCTTGCCATAGTCGGCCAGCAACTTGGGTTGATGCCGCGTCACCTGCGACAACAGCCGTTGCAGTTGCTGGGTGGGATACAGGTCGGGATCGAGAATCGCCAAACCGAAATCGACGCGGATCGGCTTCAGTTCACTGGCCTGATACGGCCACAGCACCGGCGGCGTAACGACTTCCAGCGGCTCGCACGGCGGCTGGGTCAGTCCGGGCAGGTTCAGGAGGCGTGCCCTGGCCACGTAAAAGCCGCTTTGCGGGCGGGCTTCGATCAGGCCACGATCTTCCAGCGCGCGGTAGGCCTCCATCACGGTGGACAGGCTGACATGGCGTTGCGCCGACAGCTTGCGAATCGACGGCAGCTTTTCGCCCGGCTTCAGCACACCCGAAGTGATCGCCTGCGCCAGCTCCTCGGCAAGCTGGTAATACAGCGTATCGACCTTGCGGTGTCCCGCCGGGCAACGGACGTCATTCATCTGGACTGTTCCTGCTCTTGCGTCATCGGATCGGCAGCGCCACGCGCTGCTGCGACGCGGTACGCTGGATAACACTATAACGTACGGCTTGCGGGGCGAAACAGTTTCAGATTGTGCGAAAAAAAGAGTGCATCAGCATGACAGTTTGTCGAATCGGGCAAACGGTCGATCAGCGGGCGGCGGGGGTGGAAGCACTCAGCGGCGCAGGCAGGGTACTGGGCGCCACCGGCTTGGAACGGTCGAGTATCTGGAAGAACACTTCATCCTTGCGAATCATGCCCAGCTCGTTGCGGGCACGCTCCTCGATGGCATCGGTACCGGTCTTCAGATCCTGGACTTCGGCGGACAGCGCACCGTTGCGCTCGCGCAGCTTGTCGTTGCCCGCCTTCTTGTCGGCCAGCTCCTGATCGAGCTGCCAGACGCGCAGCCAGCTACCCTTGCCGACCCAGAGCGGCCATTGCAGGAGCGCAATCACAAGCGCGAGAACGATGGCGAGAATGCGCATAGGGAACCGTAGGAAAAAGAAACCGGAGCCCTCGGGCTCCGGTTTGCGATGTTACTACAGCCTTGCCGGAACATCGAACCCGATGCGCCGGCGCGCCGATCAGCGCTTGATCTGATAGAACGCGTCGATACCGGGGTAAACCGCGGCATCGCCCAGTTCTTCTTCGATACGCAGCAACTGGTTGTACTTGGCGATACGGTCGGAACGCGACAGCGAGCCGGTCTTGATCTGCATGCAGTTGGTGGCCACGGCCAGATCGGCGATGGTGCTGTCTTCGGTTTCGCCCGAGCGATGCGACATCACCGAGGTGTAGCCATAACGCTTGGCCAGATCGACAGCGGCCAGGGTTTCGGACAGCGAGCCGATCTGGTTCACCTTGATCAGGATCGAGTTGCAGATGCCGCGCTTGATGCCTTCGGCCAGAATCTTGGTGTTGGTAACGAACAGGTCGTCGCCAACCAGTTGCACGCGCTCGCCCAGGCGATCGGTCAGCACCTTCCAGCCGTCCCAGTCACGCTCGCCCATGCCGTCCTCGATCGAGATGATCGGGTACTTGTTGACGAGGCTTTCCAGGTAATCGACCTGCTGTTCGCTGGTCAGCTCGCGCTTGTCGCTCTTCTTGTAGACATACTTGCCGGTGGCCTTGTCGAAGAACTCGGACGCGGCGCAATCCAGAGCGATGAAAATCTGTTCGCCCGCCTTGTAGCCGGCCTTTTCCACGGCTTGCATCAGCAGGTCCAGCGCTTCCTCGGCGTTGGCCACGTCCGGCGCGAAACCGCCTTCGTCGCCCACCTGGGTCGGCAGATGCTTGTCGTGCAGAATCTTCTTCAGCGCGTGGAAGATTTCGGCGCCGTAGCGCAGCGCTTCACGGAAGGTGGGCGCGCCGGCCGGCACGACCATCAGTTCCTGGAAGTCCAGGCTGTTGGAGGCATGCTCGCCGCCGTTGATGACGTTCATCATCGGCACCGGCAGGCTCATCGGGCCCGAACCGCCCACATAGCGGTACAGCGGCAGGCCGGCCTCGTCGGCGGCGGCCTTGGCCACGGCCAGCGACACGGCCAGGATGGCGTTGGCGCCCAGCTTGCTCTTGTCCTCGGTACCGTCCAGATCGAGCATGGTGCGGTCGATGAAGGCCTGGTCAGCGGCGTCCAGACCGATGATGGCTTCGACGATTTCGGTATTGATGTTCTCGACGGCCTTCAGCACGCCCTTACCCAGATAACGGCTCTTGTCGCCATCGCGCAGTTCGAGCGCTTCGCGCTCGCCAGTGGATGCGCCGGACGGCACCGCAGCGCGGCCCATCACGCCGGATTCGAGCAATACATCGGCCTCTACGGTCGGGTTGCCGCGAGAATCCAGGATCTCACGGGCGATGACTTCAACGATTGCGCTCATTGTTGCAACACCTCTGCATCGGGTTGGTTTAAACGGAAACGCCGCAAGATTGGTTCTGCGGCGCAAGATTACACAGCTTGTTGTTACAAAGTCTGTTCAATCAGCGAGTTTGCCTTAACCACCTGGTCAAGTGCCTTGAGCGTGGTCAGCAGTTCCTTCATCCGCGGCAACGGCCACGCGTTGGGACCATCCGACTTGGCACATGCCGGGTCCGGATGCGTCTCGGCGAACAGCCCGGCGATGCCCGTGGCCACCGCCGCCCGCGCCAGCACCGGAACAAACTCGCGCTGGCCGCCGGATTTATCGCCCTGCCCCCCCGGCAACTGCACCGAGTGGGTGGCATCGAACACGACCGGGCAACCGGTATCGCGCATGATGGCCAGCGAGCGCATGTCGGACACCAGATTGTTATAGCCGAAGCTCACGCCGCGTTCACAGGCCATGAACAGGTCTTCCGGCAGGCCGGCGTCGCGCGCCGCCTCGCGGGCCTTATCCATCACATTCTTCATGTCGCCGGGCGCCAGGAACTGGCCTTTCTTGATGTTCACCGGCTTGCCGGACTGAGCGCAGGCACGGATGAAATCGGTCTGGCGGCACAGGAACGCCGGGGTCTGCAACACATCGACCACCGCCGCCACAGGCTTGATCTGGTCGATCTCGTGGATGTCGGTCAGCACCGGCACACCCACCTGTTCGCGCACCTTGGCCAGAATGCGCAGCCCTTCGTCCATGCCGAAGCCCCGGAACGACTTGCCCGAGGAGCGGTTGGCCTTGTCGAAGCTGGACTTGAAGATGAAGTTGATCCCCAGCTCGCTGGTGATCTCCTTGAGCTGGCCCGCCACATCGATGGAGAACTGCTCGCCTTCGATGACGCAGGGGCCTGCGATCAGGAAAAACGGTTGATCCAGGCCGATCTCGAATCCGCAAAGTTTCATGGATGACTCCGTAGTACGTGAATGCTTGCGATACCCGCGCATCGCCGCGCCGGTGATGGCGCCAGGGCAGGCCCCGGTATCGTGCGAGCCGTGCCGAATCCGCCACACCGCGCACCGCCTCGCCGGGCATGCCCCGGTAGCGCTACCGGGGCGTGGCAGGCAATACGGAAAGCGGCATTGCTCGCCGCATCCCTGCCCCGATGCGCGCCCGCGCCACCGGCGACGATTCCGTCGCCGGCATGGCCCCAGCCGGGCAGACTCAGCAGCTCAATCCCTCGCGCCCATGATCGCGCGCATAGCGGATTGCCGCTTCGATATACGACTTGAACAGCGGGTGTCCATCACGCGGGGTGGACGTGAACTCCGGGTGGAACTGGCAGGCGAAGAACCAGCGATGCTCCGGCAGTTCGATCGTCTCGACCAATTGCTCGGCCCCGGTGGATTTGCCGCTGATGGCCAGGCCGGCTTCGGCCAGACGCGGCAGGTAATGGTTGTTCACTTCGTAACGGTGCCGATGGCGCTCGGTGATCGCCTGCGCGTCATAGATGCGCGCGGCCAGGCTGCCAGGCTGCAAATTGCACTGCTGCGCACCCAGACGCATGGTGCCGCCCAGGTTGGAGTTGGCGTCACGCTTTTCGATGCGGCCATCGTGGTTGACCCATTCATCGATCAGCGCCACGACCGGGTACTCGGTATCGAGATCGAACTCGGTGGAGTTGGCGCCCGCAAGACCGGCCACATCGCGCGCGTATTCGATCAGCGCGATCTGCATGCCCAGGCAGATGCCCAGGTAAGGGATATCGTTTTCGCGGGCGTATTTCACCGCCAGGATCTTGCCTTCCACGCCGCGCTTGCCGAAACCGCCCGGGACCAGGATGGCATCCATGTGTGCCAGGCAACCGGGGCCGTCACTTTCCAGCGATTCGGAATCGACGAAGTGGATCTTCACTTCGCTTTCGGTGTGGATGCCAGCGTGCTTGAGCGCCTCGATCAGCGATTTGTACGATTCGGTCAGATCGACATACTTGCCGACCATGGCGATGTTCACGGTCTGCCGCGGGTTGTCGATGGCGTGGACGATCTTGTCCCACATCGCCAGGTTGGCCGCGGGCAGATTCAGATGCAGTTGGCGGCAGATGATCTCGTCGATCCCCTGCTCGGACAACACGCGCGGAATCTTGTAGATGCTGTCCATGTCCGGGCACGACACCACGGCCTTTTCCGACACGTTGGTGAACAGCGCGATCTTGCTGCGCTCGTCGTCCGGCACCATGCGATCGGCACGGCAGATCAGCACGTCTGGCTGAATGCCGATCTCGCGCAGTTCCTTCACGCTGTGCTGGGTGGGCTTGGTCTTGATCTCGCCGGCGGCGGCAATATAAGGCACGTAGGACAGGTGGACGAAACAGGCGTTTTCGCGGCCCAGTTGCACGCCCATCTGGCGAATGGCTTCCAGGAAGGGCAACGATTCGATATCGCCGACGGTACCGCCAACCTCGATCACCGCCAGTTCCGCGTCGCCCGCGCCCTGGCCGATGAACAGCTTGATTTCGTCGGTGATGTGCGGAATCACCTGGACCGTCTTGCCCAGGTAATCGCCACGGCGTTCCTTCTTGATCACCGACTCGTAAATCTGGCCGGTGGTGAAGTTGTTGCTCTTCCTCATCTTGCTGTGGATGAAGCGCTCGTAATGGCCCAGGTCCAGGTCGGTCTCTGCGCCGTCCTCGGTCACGAAGACCTCGCCGTGCTGCATTGGAGACATGGTGCCCGGATCCACATTGATATACGGATCGAGCTTCATCATGGTGACTTTGAGACCGCGGGATTCGAGCAGTGCGGCCAGGGACGCGGCGGCGATGCCTTTGCCAAGCGAAGACACCACACCACCGGTAACGAAGATGAACTTGGTCATGACAGCTGAGGGGAGTGTGAATTGCGCATTTTACCTGATGGGCCTCCCACCCCTCAATTCTGGACAAGTGCGATGGAATGTGTGTCGAGCGCTGCCAGCGTCCTCGCAGTGCTCAAGATAGCGGGTTCCCGCCCGGCTCGCCCAGACGCCGCCCAGCGGATCGTCGTGCCAAGTCCGGCCGGCGATCCCGACAACAGCAATCGATCGACCGCCCCCTCCGTATCCGGCCACCGGGCGCCGCCCGGCCCTTTTCTCCGCCATCCAATGCGTCTATGAATCGAAAACAAGCGCAATATTGAATTCAGCTTGCACCAGCGTTGCCTTTTTGTTGCACGGCAGCAATTTTATTTTTACTCATTTGCCATGTGATATGTAAGATCCGCGCCAAACGAATAAAACAAAAACTACATCAGTTGAAGTAAACCACTAGAAAGGGAACACGATATGTCCAAAATCGCCTTAGTAACGGGTGGTATGGGCGGCCTCGGCACCGCCATCTGCAAGAAGCTGGCCGACACCGGCTTCAAGGTCGCCACCACCTATTCCCGCCCCGGCAAGGAAATCCAGTGGCTGGCCGACGCCAAGGAAACCGGCTACCTCTTCCATGCCTATGAATGCGACGTCACCGACTTCGACGCGTGCGTGCTGCTGCGCCAGCGCATTGAAGCCGAACTCGGCCCGGTGAGCGTGCTGGTCAACAACGCCGGCATCACGCGCGACACCACCTTCAAAAAGCTGGACAAGGTGCATTGGGACGCGGTGATCGACACCAACCTGAACTCGTTGTTCAACGTCAGCAAGCAGTTCGTCGACGGCATGGTCGAGCGCGGCTGGGGACGGGTCATCAACATCTCGTCGATCAACGGGCAGAAAGGCCAGTTCGGCCAGACCAACTATTCGGCGGCCAAGGCGGGCATGCACGGCTTCAGCATGGCGCTGGCGCAGGAAGTGGCCAAGAAGGGCGTGACGGTGAACACCATCAGCCCGGGCTATATCGCCACCGAAATGGTGATGGCCGTGGCGGAAGACGTACGCGCCAAGATCGTGTCTGGTATTCCGGTCGGCCGGCTCGGCAAACCGGAGGAAATCGCCGGCCTCGTCAGCTATCTTGCCTCCGACCTGGCGGGCTTTATCACGGGCGCCAACCTTGCGATCAACGGTGGCCAGCATATGTGCTGACCTTGTCTCGATTCATTTGGCGAGAAAAATCAAAGCGGCATGCAAGCGCATGCCGCTTTATTTGTATTTTGCGTGCCGGACCTGTCATTGCCCTACAGGCGTTCACTCAGCTCAATCATGGCAGCAGCGTTTTTTTTCGCGGCCTGACATTGCAGCCAATGAGCATGGGCTGGAGTTTCGGCGACACCGATCCAGGGGGTTCAACCTGCAACGCCGTGTCGGCACCTGCTCCTGCCCAACAGCGCGGAAAGCCCGCCAAAGGGGCTGGCCGGCAGCTTCCTCGCGCCGCTGTTCACCGGCGGCCAGTTGCAGGGTCAGGGCCACTTCTACCCAGGTGGGCCATTGTGCATCCATCCATCAATGCTAAACGCAGTTAGCGCACTTAAGTCATGGCAAGTGGGACGTCAAATCGGGGCATTCCCCCAAGGAAAGACTAACAATTATCATCTATAACGATGGCGAAACTTAACAGCGATGAGCCAGACTGCCATCAGCCAAGTCCAGCCTTCGTATTCAGGGAGCCTTTCCGCAATGCCGCATTTCCCGCGCCAATCGGTCCTTCTCGCCTGCCTGATTCCCGTGCTGTTCACCGCCTGCGGCAAATCGCAGGAAGCCAAGCATGTTCCGCCACCGCCGGTTTCCGTCGTCACCATCCAGCCCGCCAATGTGCCAATGATCTACGAAGCAGTCGGCCAGACCGCGGGCTATCGCGAGATCGAAGTGCGTGCACGCGTGGAAGGCATCCTGCTCAAGCGCACCTACACCGAAGGCAAGCCGGTGAAAGAAGGCCAGTTGCTGTTCCAGATCGATCCGGCGCCGTATCGCGCCGCACTCGATCAAGCGCGCGGCGTGCAGGCCCAGGCCAAGGCGCAGCTCGAGAAGGCCCGGCTCGACAAGGAACGCATCGTCCCGCTGTATCAGGAGAATGCCGTCTCCAAGAAGGACTACGACGACGCCTTCGCCGCATTCGACACCGCCACCGCCAATCTCGATTCGGCCAGCGCCAGGTTGCAGGAAGCGCAGATCAACCTGGACTACACCAACGTGGTTGCACCCATCGGCGGCATGGCAAGCAAGATCAACGTCTCCGAAGGCAGCCTGGTCGCGCCGACCGCCAATGGCGGGCTGCTGACCACCATCGCGCAGCTCGACCCGCTTTACGCCAATTTCTCGTTCTCCGAAGCCGACCAGCTCAGCATGCAGCGCGGGCAGCAGGATGGCCGGTTGATCCCGCCCAAGAACCGCAACTTCGAAGTTGAACTGCAGCTTGCAGACGGTTCGAGCTACAGCAAGCGCGGCCATGTCGACTTCGCCGACAGCAAGGTGGACCCCACCACCGGCACCATCCGTGCCCGCGCCATCGTGCCGAACCCAGACGGACAATTGCTGCCTGGTCAATTCGTACGCGTACGCCTCCACGGCGCAACGATCAAGGATGCCATCCTGGTGCCGCAGCGCTCGGTGCTACAGCAGCAGGCCGACAAGATCGTCCTGGTGGTCAACGACAAGAACGTAGTGGAAGTGAGGCCCGTGGAACTCGGCGCCACCCATGGCAACGACTACGTGGTGGCCAAGGGCTTGAAGGGCGGCGAGCGCGTGATCACCGACGGCGTGCTCAAGGCCAAGCCCGGATCACCGGTGACCATTGCACCGCCTGCCGCCCACGCCAGCGCCCCGGCCGCCCGCTAAGGAGAACGCACCATGTTCTCCAAGTTCTTCATCGAACGGCCGATCTTCGCCAGCGTCATCTCCATCATCATCACCCTGGCGGGCCTCGCGGCAATGACTGCGCTGCCCATCGAACAATATCCGCAGATCGTACCGCCGGTGGTCTCGGTAACCGCGAACTACCCCGGCGCGTCGCCGCAGGTGATCGCCGAGACGGTGGCCGCACCGATCGAGGAGCAGGTGAACGGCGTGGAGGACATGCTGTACATGCAGTCCTCCGCCGCCTCCAACGGCTCGATGACGCTCAACGTCTACTTCGCCATCGGCACCGACCCCGATCTCGCCACCATCAACACCAACAACCGGGTGCAGGCAGCGATGGCGCAACTGCCGGATGAGGTGAAACGCCAGGGCGTGACGGTGAAGAAAAAATCCACCGCCATCCTGGGCTTCGTCACGCTGGATGCGCAGGATGGCCGCTACGACGCGCTCTACCTGTCCAACTACGCCGAGCTCAATGTCGTCGACGAACTCAAGCGCATCAGCGGCGTCGGCGATGTTTCCATCATCGGCGCTGGCGACTATGCGATGCGCGTCTGGCTACGGCCGGACAAGCTCGCCGAATTGTCGATGACGCCTTCGGACATCACCTCCGCCATCCAGGAGCAGAACAAACAGTTCGCCGCCGGCAAGGTCGGCGCCGAGCCGACCTCGCGCCCGCTGGAGTTCACCTACACCGCCACCGCGCGCGGCCGGCTGGAGGATGTGAAGGATTTCGAGAACATCATCATCCGCTCCGACTCGGACGGCTCGCAGACCAAGCTCAAGGATGTGGCTCGCATCGAACTGGGATCGGCCAGCTACGACGTGGTCTCCAAGCGTAATGGCAAGCCCACTGTCGGCATTGGCCTGTACCTGCAACCGGGCGCCAACGCCATCGGCGTGCTCGATGCGGTGAACGCGAAGATGAAGGAACTGGAACCGCGCTTCCCGCCGGGCATGCAGTACAACATCCCCTACGACACCACCAAGTTCGTGAAGATCTCGATCGAGGAGGTGGTCCACACGCTGGTCGAGGCCATCATCCTGGTGTTCCTGGTGGTGTTCATCTTTCTGCAGAACTTCCGCGCCACGCTGATTCCCTGCATTGCGGTGCCGGTCTCGTTGATCGGCACCTTCGCCGGCATGGTGCTGCTGGGCTTCTCGATCAACCTGCTCACACTGTTCGGCATGGTGCTCGCCATCGGCATCGTGGTCGACGATGCCATCGTGGTGCTGGAAAACGTCGAACGCATCATGACCACCGAGAAATGCAGCCCCAAACAGGCGGCAATCAAGGCGATGGAAGAGGTCTCCGGCCCGGTGGTTGCCATCGTGCTGGTGCTGTGCTCGGTGTTCCTGCCGGTGGCCTTCATGGGCGGGATGACCGGGGTGATGTACAAGCAGTTCGCCGTCACCATCGCCGTGTCCGTCACCATCTCCGGTCTCGTCGCACTGACGCTCACCCCAGCGCTGTGCGCGCTGATCCTGAAGCCCAGCCATCATCAGCCGAACAAGTTCTTCCTCTGGTTCAACAACGGCTTCGATCGGCTCACCGGCGGCTACGTGCGCGGCGTATCCTTCCTCAATCGCCGGGTGCTGGTGGCCTTCGCCGTGTTCGGCGCGCTGATGGTCTGCCTGTTGCTCCTGTTCAAGACCGTGCCGGGTGGCCTTGTACCGGACGAGGACCAGGGCTATCTGATGGTGGTACCAGTGATGCCGGACGCCGCATCGCTCACCCGCACGCAGGCGGTCACCGGCCAGCTCGATGCCTTCCTGACCAAAGAGCCGGACGTAGCGCAGGTACTGAGCTTTGCCGGATTCGACCTGCTGTCCAGCACCTACCGCTCCAACGCCGCAGCGGTGTTCGTCACGCTGAAGGATTGGAACGACCGCAAGGGTGAAGGGCAGGATTCGTTCTCGCTGGCGAAGAAGATCATGGCAGCCGGCTTTGCCATCAAGGAATCGGTGGTACTGGCCTTCAATCCGCCCGCGATCACCGGCATGTCCACCACCGGTGGGCTGGAAGCGTATCTGCAAAGCCGCGCCACCACCGATCCCAAGCAGATCGAAGCGGCAACCCAGGCCTACATTGCCGCGGCACAGAAGCGCCCGGAGTTTGCCAGCGTCACCACCACCTACCGCGCCTCGGTGCCACAGATGTTCTTCGATCTGGATCGGGAAAAAGCCAAGACACTGGGCGTCCCGGTCGACCAGGTGTTCAACGCGCTGTCGGCCACCTTCGGCTCGCTCTACGTGAACGACTTCAACAAATTCGGCCGCACCTACAAGGTACAGTTGCAATCCGAAGCCGACTTCCGTTCGCGCCCCGAAGATATCCGCAACGTGTTCGTACGCTCGTCCAGCGGCAACATGATCCCACTCGATTCGCTGGTTCGGGTCGAGCGGGTGACCGGGCCGGAACTCGTCGAGCGCTTCAACGTATTCTCAGCAGCCAAAGTGATGCTGCAACCAGCTCCCGGCTATTCCAGCGGCCAGGCCATCGCCGCCGCCGAAGCGGTCGCGGCCGAAACGCTGAGCGCCGATTACTCGCTGTCCTGGACCGGTAGCGCGTACCAGGAAAAGGCAGCGGGCGGCTCCTCGGCCCAGGCCTTTATCTTCGGCATCATCATGGTGTTCCTGATCCTGGCCGCCCAGTACGAGCGCTGGACATTGCCGCTCGCTGTCATCACCGCGGTGCCATTCGCGCTGTTCGGCGCCATGCTGGCGGTCTGGCTCACCGGGCTCAACAACGACGTGTATTTCCAGATCGGCCTCGTTACGCTGATCGGTCTCGCGGCCAAGAACGCCATCCTGATCGTCGAATTCGCCGTCGAAAAATACCGCGAGGGCATGAGCCTGATGGATGCGGCACTGGAAGCGGCACGCCTGCGCTTCCGCCCCATCGTGATGACCTCGCTCGCCTTCATCCTGGGCTGCGTGCCGCTGGTAACCTCCAGCGGCGCCGGCGCAGCGAGCCGGCACTCGATCGGCACCGGCGTGATCGGCGGCATGCTCGCCGCCACCCTGATCGCCACCTTCTTCATCCCGCTCTTCTTCCGCCTGATCATGAAGCCAGCCGAAAAGAAACGGCAGCAACAACACGCCGCACAACAGGAGGCCGGCCATGAATAGGC
Organism: Chitiniphilus eburneus; assembly: GCF_005048205.1. Lineage (GTDB taxonomy): Bacteria > Pseudomonadota > Gammaproteobacteria > Burkholderiales > Chitinibacteraceae > Chitiniphilus > Chitiniphilus eburneus. The sequence continues at coordinate 9,176 of NZ_SUMF01000036.1, read as the reverse complement.
CTCGCATCGCCCTGCGCGGCAGCGTCCTCGCCCTGCTCCTGGCGCTGAACGGCTGCGCCCTGCTCAGCCCCGATCGCACACCGGTCGCGCTCGACCTGCCCGAAGGCAGCCAAGTCGCCACCATCGACAGCCAATGGTGGCACTTGTTCGGCGACAAGGAACTGGACGCCCTGGTCGAGCGCGCCCGCGAACGCAATGCGGATGCGCAGATCGCCATCGCCCGCATCGAAGAAGCGCGCGCCGCGCTGGGCATCGCCTCCGCCGAACAGTTGCCGCGGCTGGACCTCGGCGCCGACGCCAGCCGGCAACGCGTCTCGGAGAACGGCCTGCAACGCGGGCTGCGCCCCAATCCCTACGACAGCTACCAATTTGCCGCCAGCGCCAGTTGGGAGCTAGACCTGTGGGGCCGGGTGCGCAATCAGCGCGAAGCCGCGCTGGCCCAACTGCAAGCCACGCAGTACGACTACGAGAGCGTGCTGCTGGCGGTGAGCGCCGCCACCGTCGAAGCGTATTTCAACCTGCGGGCACTGGATGCGCAGGTCAACGTCGCCCAGCAGACGCTGACCACGCGCGAAGAGTCGTACCAGTTGCGGGTGAAGCGCTTCCAGGGTGGCCTGACCTCCGAACTGGACGTGCGCCAGGCCGAGGCCGAGCTGATGGACGCCCGCGCCGCGCTGCCGCAGTTGCAGGCATCGCAGACCCAGGCACAGAACATCCTGTTCATCCTCTCCGGCGCCAGCCCACGCGAGCTGTACGATGAAACGGCCCCGCGCGGCACCAGTATCGAAGGTTTGCTGCCGGGCCTGTTCACCCTGCCCGCCGGCCTGCCATCAGACCTGCTGCTGCGCCGACCCGATGTCCAGAGCGCCGAACAGCAACTGCGCGCCACGCGCGCGCAGATTCAGGTCGCCCGCGCAGCGTACTTCCCCCGCATCACCCTGACCGGCCTGTTCGGCGTGCAGAGCCTGGAGTTCAGCGACCTGTTCAAAGGCCCCTCGAAAGTGTGGGGCTTTGCCGGTGACCTGACGATGCCGCTGTTCGACAACGGCCTCACCGCCGCCCAGGTGGATCAGGCACGCGCCCGCGACAAACAGGCCGCCATCAACTACACCCAGACCGTGCGCAGCGCCTTCGGCGACGTGCGGGTGGGGCTGGATGGCGTGCAACGCAGCCGCGAGCGGGCCGAAGCGCTGAAGCTGCAATCGAACGCGCTGGCGCGGCAGGTACGCCTGGCCCAGTTGCGTTACGACAACGGCTATTCCGACTACCTGGAAGTCCTGGATGCCGAACGCAGCGACTTCCAGGTGCAGCTCACCCTGATCACCGCCCAGCGCGACGCCCTCGTCGCACAGTTGTCACTGATCAAGGCCCTGGGCGGTGGCTGGCAAGCGCCTGTCGACACCGCAACCAGCAATGCCAGCGCCCCGGGTTGACCCTGCCCTGTTGCCTCATCACACGCCCGTTCCTTGGAACGGGCTTTTTTTTGGGGCCTGATCCTGAAACTGCCCACCAGGCAGCGGCTCGGCGTAAGACCAAACCAGAATAAATTCTGTCTATTTTTGTCAGACAAAAGGCATGAGGAACAGCGCAGAAAGGGCGATCGCCGCGCGTTTTGCATCGCGCCCACCATGGATTCGGCAAAAAGCACGATCACGCCGTGGCAACCGCACCACACTTCGATCCGCCTAAATCGACCGTAGAGCGTGAAAGCGCAACCGTTACGCTGTGCCTGGGCTCACAAACCCCGGTGGGCGCCGCTGCACGATGGTGCAATGCCCACACAATCTGTGACAATGCAGCATCCGGATTGCAAGAAACCTTACAAATCGTCGATGAGCACTGTGCAAATCGCTCACTATCAACTGCTGGAACGCTTGGGCAAAGGCGCCATGGGCGTGGTGTACCGCGCGCGCGATCTGCGCCTGGAACGCGACGTGGCGCTCAAGGTACTCGACGTGGGCGACCTGGGCGAAACCCAGGCCATCGACTACTCCACAAGGCTGTTGCAGGAAGCGCGCTCCGCCGCCCGATTGAATCACCCCGGCATCATCACCATCTACGACTGCGGAACCTGGGAAGGCCAGCCCTACCTGGCGATGGAACTGCTGGAAGGCCGCTCGCTCAAGACCCTGCTCGACCAGCAAGGCACCCTGAGCGTGAAGCAAGTGGCCAGCCTAGCCAAACAGATGTTCGACGCCCTTGAACACGCCCACGCCGCCCAGGTGGTCCATCGCGACATCAAGCCAGCCAACCTGATGCTGATGGCCAACGGCCGGCTCAAGATCATGGATTTCGGCATTGCCCAGCAGCCCACCAGCGAACTCACCCAGGCTGGCACCCTGGTCGGCTCGCCACGCTACATGGCCCCGGAGCAGATCAGCGGCCAGAAACAGGACGGCCGCGCCGACCTGTTCTCCGTCGGCATCGTGCTATATGAAGCCCTGACCGGCCACCCGCCCTTCGTCGGCGAACAACCGATCAGCATCGCCTACAACATCCTGCATACCGCGCCGACCGACCCGCGCACCCTGCGACCAGATACCCCCGACTGGCTGGCGGAGCTGATCCTGAAATGCCTGGCCAAACAGCGTGAAGACCGGTACCCCGACGCCCACGCCGCGCGCAATGCCTTGCTGCTTGGGTCGCGCAGCGCACGCCAGACCGGCAGCGACGCCACCACCAGGCCCCGCCGCCGCCCCAGCCAGACCGAGCCGGCGATCCGCAACGTAGATGCCCACGGCGGCGCCGCGCTGGGCAACCTACTCTGGCAGGACAGCAGCGTATTGCCCCAGCGGCTTTACCAATCCGCGCTCCAGTTGATCCAGCGCGCCCGACAACAATTAGCCGCCCTCAGCGCCTCACTGCGCCCAGCCTGGCAACGCTATCGCCACCTGGCCCCGCGCTGGCAGATCGTCATTGGCGCCGGCGTTGCCGCATTGGCCGTCGCCATCGTACTCACCTTGAGCCAGCCCGTACCGGAACCCGTCGTGGAAGTGGAACGCAGCCCCCACCCACCGGCCCCGGCACCCACCACGCAGCAACGCCCCGCCGAGCCCCTGCCAGTGGTGAAGCTCTCCCCCTGGTCCGAGGACAGCAGCGAGCCCACCGCCGAACTCATCGAACCGGAAACCCAGGTCGCCCAGCCTCCCCGCGCATCGAACGCGGCCACCGCGCAAGACCACAAAACCCTGCCCACCATCGCCATCCGCCCGACCACACCGCAAAAGCGGCAGGAAACGGCACCTCAACCAATCCTCGCCGAGCCCCAACCCGCACCACCCCCGCCTGTACCCGAAGCCGCCAAGCAAGAGGCCAGCAACAACCCGAAAAGCTTCCGCGAGGAAATCGGCAGCGCCTTCGACTGCCTGCGAGGCAAGGTCACCTGCCCACCGGGCGATCCCAAACTGAACGAACGACCCGGGCCCTGAGGCCGGGCAGGAATTGCCCCCGCTGCTGCATCACGGAATAGCTAATGGAAAAAGGCGCCGGATCGAAAGATCGGCGCCTTTTTCCATCGCACAACAACCAACCGGCCGCGCCACCTTGGCATACGGCCAAGGGATATCCAGCAGCGCCAACGGCCTGATGACTGCGGCAGGCGGTCAGCCCGAACCAACAACACCGGATCAATAGCCGCAGAGCGCTTCAAGACGAGCCATTTACGCCGCAGCAACTGATCGCAAAACTGCTTGCCGGGCAAGGTGTGTCAATTTTACTTCAGCCAAATAGCGCAGTTTTACATTGTCATAAACATCATGTACTTTTCCCGAGCTGACAATGTTTATTATTGAACCGTGCCTATATCCAAAGCATGTGTCGGCCGACCATAAACCAATCATTTACCACTGGGGATTTTCATGAAAAAAACGATTGCTTCCGCTATTGCCCTGCTTATCGTTTCCGCCTCGGCCTACGCCGCCATTTACACCTATCCGTGGGACCCGACCAAAGAAAGCCCGCTGACCACTTGCGATCGCTATGGCGCCAGCTTTGTAAATGCCTCGGTGAGCGGGCGCTGGGTTCAATGCTCCAAATAATCGCCTTATCCATCATGGGCATGTAACGCACCAATGCGAGAACTTACGCCAGATTCAACCATTGTATTTGGCGTAATTCCATTTACATTCCGGATGATGAAAGCAAGCCGCCGACCTTAAGGTCGGCGGCTTTTTTGTTGCAAACGTAAAAATCTTATTCCATTAAAAAAAGGCAGCTTCGTTTGTCAATCCAGGAAAAACAACCCTAAGGTTGGCGTTTTTGTGGAAATCTCGAGCAACTGGCAATGGCAGCCGCTTGTTGAACCGCCCAACATCAATGCCATCCCGATGCAGCGCATAGCGCACCATTTACCGCCACCTTCAGACAGAGCGATGGCGCCCATAACCACCCGACGCAGCCATCGGCCACCTCAAATCTCCTTCACCACTGCCAAGATAAATAATGACGAGCAACCCACTCATCAGCACGGCGTTTCTGCTCGTTGCGAGTGAGCCACCAAAGCAATTACTGCCGTGAGGTTGGCACAGGCGAAGCCAAGCTGGTTTAGCAACACCGCGCGGTATCTATCCCAGACCCAAAAGCCGCTTTCCCGCATGACGCCTTGCAGATCACCCAATGCCTGGACCACAAAAATCAACGTCAAATCAAACGCTTGGCCTTATTTCCAGCAAGCATTCGCACCCATTCAACAAGATGGCAAAAGCCGGAGCCAGTCAAGCTGTGTCAATTTTACTTCAGCTGCACGTGACAATTTTACATTGTCATAAATATGCTGTACTTTTTTCTGGCTGACAACAGCTTTATTAAACCCACCCTTCTGATGGGTCGTGTCGGCTTGACTATAAACCAGTCTTTTTTACCACTTGGATGGAAATTTCTATGAAAAAAGCAATTGCTTTGGTTGCCACGCTGCTTGTCGTTTCTGCTTCGGCCTACGCTGCCATTTACACGTATTCCTGGGACCCCACAAAAGAAAGCCCGCTGACCACCTGCGCGAGATATGGCGCCGAATTTGTGAACGCCTCGGTAAGCGGCCGCTGGGTTCAGTGCTCCAAGTAACAACCCAGCACACATGTTATTAATATGTAACGTGCTGGCCTAGCTTTGTGCCAAACCTATAATTGGATTTGGCACGAACCTAGCATTCATCTATACGATGAAAACTAACCGCCGACCTTGAGGTCGGCGGTTTTTTATTGCGATCATGGAAGGCTCAATTAATAGGGGTTGACGACTTGGTTTGTTAATTTACCGAACATTCAAAGCAAATTCACCGGCAACAATCAATGACCTCTGGGTAATAATTCGACGATCAGTTTGAACTTCATCGATAACCCATTGGTGCCACACTATTTTACGCCCCGAAAATCAGTGACCAATGGCCGTTCGAAAATGATTGAAGCAGATTCTGTTTTCTTTAAACTTGGGGCATCTCATTGACACAAGAAGCGATCGTGACCAAGGAAAACTGGCTGAATGGTGGGGCCTCGTCTACAGAAATGCCGGACGGAGATGACAACGTTGCGCGCATCGCGGCGCAAGCGTTGACGGGGTTTCGGCAGTTGAAGCATCAAGCCACCACGGCCAAGAGTGCCAGGACAGAAGCCAAGGCCGAAGCGGCGGACGGTGAAGAACCGAGCAGTTAGCACCGCAGCAGACAGGCAGCAGACCAACAAAAACCGGGGCGTGTAACACACGCCCCGGTTTTTGTTTGCGCTAGTGACCAATGCTCAGTAGCGGGATCAACCCGGCACTGGCGCTTGCAGTGCCTTGCAACAAAGCTCAAGCTCTTCGCGTTCCACATCGCACAGGTTGGCCCAATCCTCGGCCATGCGGCTGCCGATCCCCGCTAAGTCATGGGCGTTGGCGTGAACCGTGGAAAGCTCGGCAATAGCGCGGAACAGCGCGCCCAGTTCGATAAAACCCTGTCGGGCTTGGCAAGCTTGGTCAATGGCTTGGTCAAGCGAACTGATGCAAGAAAGCCAGGGTGTGGTAGTGGGGACAGCGGGGTTGGGGACGGAATGAGGCATGGTCAGACTCCTTGACGGCGATATTGAAACCGCCACCCCGCTTCCAAACGGGTGGGCGGAACCGTGCGGGTTGGAAGACCGGGTCAAGGAGCCGGCAGGGCTCGCGCCCTCCCACACGGCCCGCCCATAAAGGGCAATGCCATGCACGACGGACGTAAAAATAGCCGCTTGCGGGTAATGCAGGCGGCTGGTCCGCCTTGACTCCGGGCTTCCAAACCCGGTCGCGTGATTGAACGCGACGGTGGGAGCTTAGGCCAGTGGGGCGAGGTTGTAAATGGGTTCGGGGAAAACACTTACCGGCTGCAAGGCGACGCCAAACCGCCGCGAACAATGGCGAAAAGCTCGGCGTTACTGATGCTACTGGGCAAAAAAAAGCAGTTTTTTTGGTTAGCAGCTTTTATCTGCCTCATTATCGTTGAAAATTTCAACCAACAATTTGAGTTATTTTAATTCGAAGACTCTCTTCATCCAATTCATACCCCTCTCGATCCGGATCGGGATTATACAAATCTGCCAAGCAAAAAATACTGGACAATTTTTCATTCAACTCAGAATCGTCTTTCTGAAGAAACCCTCTATCTCTTTCTATTTTCCATAATTCCATATACGCGGAAGAAAAAATCTCAGCACTTAATCTACCCACTACAAAGGATCGGGCAAATTCAAACAAAGCAGCGCTCATCTTAATATTCCATTTTTCATGAAGTTCTCGAACTGAGCCGTGCCGGGCGCAAGTTTGAACCCAGTGACAAAATTCCCCGACCCATCAAGAACAACAGCATTATTGGTTTGCGGGTTAAAGTAAACTTTGGAATCTTTAACAAAGCCATAGGTACCTTTTTTGACCGTAGCCCCATCCGACATGTGCTCTTTAATTGCATTTTCAAATTGTGCAATAGTTCCTGGATTTTTTTTGGTTGTTGTGACTCCAAAATCAGAAGCATGCTTAAATTTTTTGTCGAGTTGTTTCTGAGTAATATTGGTCAACTCAGAGGAAGTGCTCGCATCAGAAACAGCACCTTTAGCTCCATTTTTCGTTCCCTGCTCACCAACTGTCTGCGGTTTCAGCCCCGTCAATCCCAACGCAGCATAAGCAGCAAAGTCCGTGGTATTGACCAGATTCTTCATCAGATTGGCTTCCAGCCAACCACAGTTCTTTCCTATGCAATTATCGATAATGCTTGCATACCACTGCGCACTGTTTTCGTACTCTCGACGAAGAATCTCATCCTGCACCCCCAGTGCTGCATAGGCGGCAGGATCAAGGAATACTTCGTTCCTGATCCGGGCCATGCAAGCTTGGTCGCCTGCTTCCATGCACCCTTTCAGTTCAAGAATATTCGCCAGCGATTCTTCAGCCATGCGTTTGCTGACATTCTGTTCGCACTGGGGCTTGCCGTCACATTTCTTGAGTTCATCCGCATATTTCTTGGGATGTTTCAAGAAGTTGTTCTCCACCGCGTTCTGTTCGATCGCGGTGCCGTTGGCGATGCTCGCCACATCCCCTCCCGCCAGCCCGATCCCTGCCGCCGTCAGCACTTGCGTGGCGGCCACGAACAGGTCGGGGTGTTTGATGTTGCCAAGGTCGTCTTTTTCAAACGCTTGCGCCAGGGCGTTGGGCAGTAGGTCGCCCAGGGCGCCGGCACTCATTCCGAGTTGCCAGTCGCCGCCGGTGAGGACGGCCAGGGCACCGCCCAGCGCGGCGTGCGCGGCGATCTTTTCCACGCTGCCTTCGTCGAAGGTGTCGCCGATGGTCTTGGCGATCTGCGCGGCGTACGGTTTGACCAGTTCGGCCATGGCGTCGTACATGGCCTGTTTTTCGGCCACTTTTTCTTTGTCGAAGATTTGGTCGATGGCGCCATTGGCGTTGCGGGTGTCGCGGCTCAGGTCGGCCACGTCTTGTTTTTGGTTCTCTTGGTCGCGGAGGGTGATGCTGCCTTCGCTGACGGCGGCGTGGCTGGTGCCGCTGGCGTCGCCGTTCTGGCTGTTGCCTTTGGGCGCGAAGCCGCTTTTGCCAAGGCCTTGGTCCAGGCTGCCGCTGGTGCTGAGGGTGATGCCGACGCTGGTGGCTTTGTATTCGGCTTCGTTCTGCAGGTCGCTGAAGCCGAGGGTGCCGGTGTCCAGTTTGTTTTTGGCGGGGTCGGCGGTGCTGGCGATCACGCCGCCGTTGAGCTGGGTGTGGCCTTCGACGTAAACGTTGAAGCCGCCTTCGCCGGCAAACAGGCCACTTTGTTCCTGTACGGAGAGGTAGTCGCTGTCGGTCTTGCTTTTGTTGAAGCTGGCGCTGGCGCTGCCGGTCATGCTGCCGAAGGTGAAGCTGCCGCTGATGCCGCTGCTGGTCTGTTTGGCGTGGTAGTCGATGTCGTCCTGTTGGCTTTGGATCAGTAGGTCGCCGCCAATGTCGGCGATCACGGTTTTGCCGGTGGCCTGGGCGCCGATCAGGCTGGTGTCGCCACCGCTTTTGAGGGTGAGCGTTTCGCCGGCGGTGACGGTAGTTTCTTTGTATGTCAGTGCATCGCCTGCGGTGTTGCCTTTGGCTTTGTTGGCGCTGGCGAAGATGCTGAATCCCACGCCGTTGCCGCTGGCGCCGATGCCGACGCCGGCTTTCCAGCCGCTGCTCTTGTTGTCGCTGCGTTCGCGCGCCCGTTCTTCGGCGCTTTGCAGCGTCAGGTCGTTGGCGGCATCCAGCGTGACGTTTTTGCCGTCGAGCTGGCTGCCCAGGATGCTCAGGTTGCCCTGGCCGGTTTCGCCGTCGCCGCGTGCCACGATGGTGAGGTCGCCGCCGGCTTTGACGCTGCTGGCGTGGGCGGTCTGCTGGTCCTGTTCCAGTTGGTATTCGCTTTTGCTGCTGCCCACGCTGATCTGGAGCTGGACGCCCATGTTGTTGAGGCTGCCTTCGGCATCGACCAGTTCTCCGTCCACCATGGTTTTGGCGCCGGCCAGTTGGCCCATGCGGTAGATGCTGTCGGCCGCTTGCAGGGTTTTGACGGCGGTGAGGCGGCCGTCCTCGGCGTCGCTGGCTTGTTCGGCGCTGGTGACCACTTGTTGGGCCAGGTCCACCAGTGCGCCGCCCAGCCCGATGCTCAGCCCGGACTGTTTCTGCTTTTGCGTTTCGGCGTAGTGCTGCGTTTCCGCTGCCGCTTCGAT
>NZ_SUMF01000035.1 GCF_005048205.1 Chitiniphilus eburneus | reverse complement strand
CTACTACACCGCGGAGTTTCCATCAGGATGTATGGGGGATACCGAGTTTCGTACTGGCTACGGCCCTATTGGTAGCCAGGTCGATCATTGCAGCGCCACCACGCGCGCGACGGCGATTTCGGGCTGTGCCAGCAACAGGTGTTCGACCTGGGTCAGCGAAACGCGCTTTTCCTCGATCTTGACGATGCGGTCGGCGCGGCCCAGCAAGTGGAAGCCCGCGCTGTCGCGGGCAAGGCGGTCGCCCGTGGCGTGCCAGCCGGCATCGGCTAGCAATGGCGAGCGCACGCGCAGCAGGTCGTCGTCGGCGATCTCGACACCGGCCAGCGGGGTCCAGGATGCATCGGGGCGGTTGCGCCAGGCGATGCCACCGGTTTCGGTGCTGCCGAAGATTTCGCGTACCGGCACGCCGAAGCGTGTGGCGGCGTCGAGCGCGGCATCGGCGGGCAGCGGGCCGCCGGAGGAGAACACGGCGGTGATGCGCCCGCCCAGTGCGGGCCAGTCGAGGTGCGGCGGCAGGCGTTTGAGAAAGGCAGGGCTGGCGATCAGTACGTGCGGCATGCCCGGCAGCGCCCACAGCGCTTCAGGGTACGGCTGGGTGGCGGCGACGAAGGGGCGTTGTGCGGCCAGCGGCCACAGCACACGGAACAGCAGGCCGTAGAAATGCTGCGGCGGGACGGTGGCGACCACGGCGGCGGTGTCGGGTAGCGGGAAAGTGCGGGCCAGCACCGCCACCTCGGCGTCGAGCTGGCGCAGTGTCTTGGGCACGCCGACCGGCACGCCGGTGGAGCCGGAGGTGTAGACCACCACACGGGCGTCGGCCAGCGGCGCCAGCGTGGCGGGGGCGTACGCTGACCAGTCGGCGTCGCCGATGGTGGGGGCATCGCCCAGCGCGGCGCGCATCGCTTCACCATGGTCGCCGGGCAGCAGCACAGTCTTGCCGGCGTGCCACGCGGCGAACAGCCACACCGAAAAGCGATAGGCGCAGGCCTGGCGCAGCGCGACGGCCGGCGCGGTCAGCGGCGCCAGCGCGGTGGCCGCGCGCGCCACGTCATCGCGCCAGGCCGTGGCGGTGCGCGTGGCGCCGTCCACCTGCGCCAGCAGCCAGTCGTCGGTGCGACAGGCCAGGTGATCCAGCGGTAGCGGCTCAGCCATGGCGCATGGCCTCACGGGCGCGCACGCGGCGGCGGACGAGCCACTCGCCGCCGAACATCGCGCCCATCAGCGCGTAGGCGATGCCACCGTTGTACAGCGCCCAGGTGCGGCTGTCGGCCCACAGGCCGGTGGCGAGCGCGATCAGGCCGTTGACGACAAAGAACCCGCACCATGCCTGCGTCACGCGCCGGGTGTAGGCGACGCCGGCTGGCGACAGGTCGGGCTCGCTCAGGCGAGCGATGCGTTCGATGAGGGTCGGCGGGTGGTGCAGGCTCCAGGCGAACAACGCCAGCCACGCGGTATTGTTGAGCACCGGGTAGACGCGCAGCGGCCATTCAGCGCGGGTGAGCAACGTCAGCAGGCCGAGCAGCGCGGCGGGCGGGCCGATCCAGCGCGCCAGCGCGCGGGTATCGCGGCGGATCAGCGCCAGCGGCAGCAGCGCGGCGCCCGCCCACCACAGTGGCAGGCCGAGCGCGACGCAGGCCATGAAGGCCAGCGGCGCCAGCACGCCGAGCAGGATCATTACCGGGTGCATCAACTGCGCATCAGGTGGTCGAGCGCGTCGATCACATCGCCGACGGTGCGCACGGCCTTGAAGGCATCCGGCGAAAGGCGGCGACCGACCAGCGCCTGCAACTGCACCACCAGATCGACGGCATCGATGCTGTCGATGTCCAGATCGTCGTACAGCCGCGCAGCGGGCGTCACCCGCGCCGGATCGATCTCGAATTGTTCGGCCAGCACCTGCTGGATACGGGCCAGGAGTTCTTGTTTGTCCATGCTTTGGTTCGCTTTTATTTTGGGGAAACGGCAAAACCTGTAGATACAGAGCGCGGGGAGCACACAGAGAACACGGAGAAAACCAAAGGCTGAGGGTGAAAGAAAAATGCTTCTATTCTCTTCATATTTTTCAGGTTTTCTCTGTGGTCTCTGTGCGCTCACTATTCTCCGTGTCTACGGATGTCGTCTTTCCCCTACTTTGTCCGATTCGCCTCGACAAAATCCGCCAGCGCCCTGACGGAGGCGAAGTGTTTGCGGGTCTCCTCGGATTCGGCCGAGAGCGTGAGGCCGTAGCGCTTTTGCAGCGCGACACCCAGTTCCAGCGCGTCGATGGAATCCAGGCCCAGGCCGTCTCCGAACAGCGCGGCGTCGGTGTCGATATCGCTGGGGGCGATGTCCTCCAGGTTCAGGCTCTGGATGATGAGTTGCTTGATCTCATCGTGTAGCGGGTTCATGGCGGGCGATCTCCTCGGTGAAGCGTTGTTGCAGGCGCTCGGTGTAGCGCCGCGCGCCCAGGCCAGCCGGGATCGGCTCGGGGACCAGGGCGGTGGGCGACAGGTCGTCGAGCACGCGCACGGTGAAATGGGGGCGCCGCCGTGGTACGCGATACCACGGGCGGTGCTTGGGCAGCATCGGCTCGCTGCTGACGATCAGCACCGGGGTGACGGCAAGTTCGCCGCGCACGGCGATGTTGCCGGCGCCGCGCAGGAAGCGCAGCCCGGCGCCTGGCATGCTGCGCGTGCCTTCGGGGAAAACGATCAGGTTGTTGCCGTTGCGCACCGAGCGGATGGCGGCATCGACCACGCCGGGGCCGTCGTCGTTGCGCAGGAAGCCGGCGGCGGCCACTGGCCAGCGCAGGAACGGGTTGCGCCACAGCGCGGCTTTCACCACGCAGTCGGCATGTGGCGTCAGCGCGATCAGCAGCACCACGTCCAGCAGCGAGGGATGGTTGGCGAGGATGAACTGGCCGCGCCGTTGCAGCCGGTGGGCGTCGTGCACGCTGAGCGAGATCACGCCGCAGCCGCGCATCAGCAGGACGAAGGCGCCCATGCCGCGCCGCATCAGCCCGCGAGTGAACGCATGGCGGCGCGCGGTGCCGGGGATCAGCGTGAGGAGCGGGCCCAGCAGCAGGAAGCCCAGCCCGCCCAGGCCGAATACGGCGAAGCAAAAGGCGGTGGCGGTGATGCGCCAGGCGCGTTCGGCGGTCATGCGCCGGGTTCCAGTCGCCAGCGGCGGCCCTGGCTTTGCCAGGCGTAGCCCCGCCCGGTCAGCACCGCCCGTAGTACGCCGGGCGCGGCATTGTCGGCGCAGTCGCCAGCGTCGCTGGCGGCCCAGTCCAGGTGCCAGTCGTCCCCCGGTGTGAGCGCCAGCGTATAGGCGAACGGGGCCTCGGGTTCATCGGTGAACGGGGTGAACAGCGGGGGTACGGGTTCGTCCGCCATCACCAGCAGCACGCGCGGCGCGCCGTCGGCGAGTTGTCCCAGCGCTTCCACCAGCGCGGCCCAGATGGTGGCGCGGCCGGCGGCCACGGCGCTGACCGGCAGCGGCAATTGCCGGGCAATGGTGAACAGGCCGGGAATGGCATTGTGGACCGCCATGCCGAAATGCTGCGGTGAGACGCTGCCGTCGGCGGCCAGCGATTGCAGCAGTGCCAGCGAGCGTTCGACTTCGCCATGGCGCGAGGCATGGACGACGACGCAATCGTCGCCGGGCGCCGCGCCGTACAGCGTTTCCAGTGCCATCCGCCCCAGCCGGTGCGCGCGGCGGCGCAGCAGGGGCGGCATCGCGGCCAGTGCTGGCGCGCCGTCGCCCTGCGGCAGTGCTTCGTCGCGCGCCGCCCAATCCAGCCAGGCGGCGGCGTCGGTCAGCGCGGGGTTCCAGGCGGACCAGCCGGACAAGGTGAACGAGGGGGCGGGGGACGGCATGGCGGAAAGGGCCGGCGCGGCGGCTCAGTTCGCGCGCGCGCGAAGGGTAAGGCGGAAGACCATGGCGGTGAAGCGGCGAAGATTGGACGACATGGCGAATCCGGGCAGGGGGGACGATCCGGCCAAGCCGCGCGGCGGGCGCACCAGGGTGGCGCGATGCACGGAAACAGGGCCGAAATTGGCCGCAATTGTACACAACCGTCGGTAAACCACCGACAACCAATAGGTGGACGGTGGTTCCGCCGCAACGGTCGGTCGTTGCGGCGCGGGCCGGGTTCAGGCCGACGAGCGCAGCGATCCGGGCGACAGGCCGAACAGGCGGCGGAAGGCGGTGGCGAAGTTGGCCGGGCTGCCGTAGCCCGCTTGCAACGCGGCTTCGGTGACTGAAACGCCGCCACGCGCCAGGGCGACGCGCGCTTCTTCCAGCCGGCGCCGACGCAGGTAGTCGAACACGGTGCAGCCGAACGCGGCGCGGAACTGGCGTTGCAGCGCGCTGACCGACAGGCCGAGTTCGGCGGCGATGTCGCCCAGGGTCCAGTGATCCGCCTCGCCGCTTTCCAGCAGCTCCTGCGCGATTGCCATGCGCTGTGCATGGCGCGGCGACAGCAACGGCGCCGGAGCGTGGCCTTCCAGGCTGGATAGCGCTTCGGCCACCAGTTGCAGCGCGTGACCTTCGCGATACAGCCGTTGCAGGGCGCCGGTACAGCGCGGCGGCGTGAGCAGTTGGCGGGCCAGCGACAGCGCGGTGGCGGAGGGCTGCCAGCCGCTGAGCGCCAGATGCCGGCGGCGGAAGCTGGCAAGCGCCGAGGGCGCATGGTCCAGATCATTGTGCGCCAGCCATTGCTGCGGCAGCCAGAAGCTCACCTTGCGCTCGGGTCGGCCGCCCTGACCACGCCGCACGAAGCGATCCGGCTCGGCCAGCGCCACCAGCGCGCCATGCCGCAAGGCGCCGTCCGCGCCGATGCGGCAGCGCAGGCTGCCGTAGCTCACATCCACTTCGCCCTCCAGCACCAGCACGATGCCGATCCCCGGTTGCAGTTCGGCTTCCTGCCGGAGCGCGTGGCTATGGCTGGTGTCGCTACACAGCACGGTCAGGCCGTCGTCCAGCTTGAGCATGCCGGCGGGGTTGTGGGGCACATGGGTGTCGGGGCGCATGGGGTGTCCTGGGGCGATGGGCGTCGCCGTTTGCGCAAAGGTTTTTGACGATGGCGCAAAAGCGGGGAGCCGACGATCGTGAAATACTAGCGACCGAAACTAGCGAATGCAAACCATTCTCATTTGGAAGGGCGTGTGACAGCTTGGCGCAATGCGCCGCCGCGCATGCCCTTCGACGCTTTCCATCAATACAAAAAAAGGCCGTGAAAATGAAGACGCGCTTTACCCGCACCCCGATCAGTCTGTGCTGCGCCCTGCTCGCCGCCGGCGCCCTGCCGGCGCTGGCGCAGGACGAGACCACGCTATCCACCGTGGTGGTGACCGCCACCGGCTATGAGCAGCAGATCAAAGAGGCCCCCGCCAGCATTTCGGTGATTACCCGCGAGCAACTGGAAACCCAGCCGTTCACCAATCTGGAAGACGCGGTGCGCCATGTGGAAGGCGTGAGCGTGGTCGGCTCCAACCCCGGCGATACCGATATCGCGATCCGGGGCATGCCCGGCGAATACACGCTGATCCTGGTGGATGGCAAGCGTCAGAACACGCGCGAGACGATGAATCGCGGCACCGGCGGCGTGCAGGCCAACCAGATTCCGCCGCTGGAAGCGATTGAGCGCATCGAGGTGGTGCGTGGCCCGATGTCATCGTTGTATGGCTCGGATGCCATGGGCGGGGTGATCAACATCATTACACGCAAGGTGCCTGCCCAATGGTCGGGCAGCGTCAGCCTCGGCACGATCATCCAGCAGGATGCGGACTACGGCGATACCAGGCAGGGCGATTTCTGGGTAGGCGGCCCGCTGGCGAGCGGCCTGATGGGGTTGCAGGTATACGGCAACTACAGCGACCGCGACGAGGATGGCATCAATTACCCGAACGATACCAACTGGAGCACGCCAGGCACGCGCGACAAGAATCTCAACGCCAAGCTGACCATCACTCCCACCGACAACCAGGACATCACACTGGAAGCGGGCCGCAACACGCTGACCTACATCACCACGCCGGGCAAGTCGGTCAACGACAGGAACGACGCCGGCAAGGACGAGCACGAACGCACCAACTGGGCGATCACCCACAACGGGCGCTGGGGCTTCGGCAGCACCATGGTGTCGCTGTACCAGGAGAAGGGCGTCCAGTCGAACTATACCGACGGCGAGAAGGACATGGACGACCGTGAGATCGTCAACACCACGCTCGACGCGCTGGCGACGCTGCCATTCAGCAACAATGTGCTCAAGCTGGGCATGCAATACGCCGACCACAAGCTGGACGGGCTGTCGCAGGAATCGCCGGTGCCGGGCAAGCCCGCCAGCGCGGACCGGCTGAAGAACCGGAACTGGGCGCTGTTCGTCGAGGACGAGTTCTTCGTCACCGATCGCTTCTCGCTCACCGGCGGCGTACGCCTGGACGACGACGATCGCTACGGCTCGCACTGGACCCCACGCCTGTATGGTGTGTACAAGCTGACCGAGGCGTGGACATTGCGCGGCGGCGTGGCCACCGGCTTCAAGGCGCCCACCTTGCGCCAGACCGCCGAGAGCTATTGCATGCGCACCGGCCGCGCCGGCAGTGGCATGCGCCCCGGCGTGCTGTGCGGCAACCCGGATCTGAAGCCGGAAGAGAGCGTCACCGAGGAAATCGGCATCCGCTACGACGATCCGCGCGGCACCAGCTTCAGCGTCACCGCATTCAACAACGACTTCAAGAACAAGGTGGTCAGCTATGACACCGGTGAGCGTTTCAACGCCAGCAACTCGATCTATATCTACGACAACATCGACAAGGTGAACATCAGGGGCGTGGAACTGGCGGGCGCGTGGCCGGTGAATCCGCAGTGGACGCTGTCGGGCAATTACACGTTCACCAAGTCCAGGCGCGAAGGCGGCGGCGAGCCGGCCTACGACGGTGGCTCGCTGGACGGCCGCCCGCTGGACAAGACCCCCGAGCACATGGCCAACGCCCGCGTGGACTGGATGCCGTTCGAGAAGCTGTCCACCTACGCCCGCGTGACCTACACCGGCACCCAGTACTGGGCCGCCTTCCGCAACGGCGCCAACAACGTGCGCGAGCGCGAATCGTCCACCACGTTCGATCTGGGTGGCAGCTATGTGATCAACAAGATGTTCACGGTGAACGTGGCGGTGCTGAACCTGACCGACGAGATCGTGCCGGTGGACGATCGCCCGCGCGCCGAGCTGGATGGCAACTGGATGGTGGATGAGGGCCGGCGCTACTGGCTTAACGTGAAGGCCAGCTTCTAGCGCCTGGCGAATCGGAGTACGGCGGTGGTGGGCGGGGCGGAGCCGGTTGCGAATCGGGTGCTGGCTGCGGCTAGCGGCGCTCCCTGTTCCACTCCCCCCGCCCTCGCCGCCCCGGGGCCCCGCGAAGTCGAATACTGGTGGGGTCTCGTTTCGCTCGATGTGCTTGGGGGCAGGGGTTGAAGTGCGTCTGCGGCGGGCCGGATGTGGTCTGTGTGAGTTTGCGGAGGCAGCGCTCCTTGACTTCACTCCCCCGCTCTTGCCGCCGTTAGGGGGCTCGTTTTGTTCGATGTGCTGGTGAAGCGGGATTGAAGGGGGGGCGGTGACAACGGCCCTGACCGGGGCCGTTGTCGTGGGCGATCAGACGCGGAAGGCGGCGACGGCGTGTTGCAGGGTGGCGGCCATGTCGGCCAGTTGGCGGGAGGCAGCGTCGAGTTCGGCGATGGCTTCGGATGTCTGTTCGGCCAGGGTGGAAATCTGCGCCAGATGGCCGGCAACCTGGTGGCTGGCGCTGCGTTGCTCGTTCATCAGGTCGGCGATCTCGCCGATACGCTGGGCCATGACACTGCTGCAATCGTCGATGTTGGCGACGGAGGTATCGGCGTTGCCGGCCAGCGATGCGCCTTGACGTGCCTGTTCGCTGACGCCGCGAATCTGCGTTACGGCGGAGCCCGCTCCGCGCTGGATATCGTCGATCATGCCGGCGATCTCTGTGGTGGATTGGCTGGTCCGTTCGGCCAGTTTGCGTACTTCGTCGGCCACCACGGCAAAGCCACGGCCCGTTTCGCCGGCGCGCGCGGCTTCGATGGCGGCGTTCAATGCCAGCAGATTGGTCTGGTCGGCGATATCGCGAATGGTGGCGACGATGGCGGAGATGCGCCCGGAAGCGTCGCCCAGCGCCGTGACGGATTCGGTCGAACGCTCGACCGACAGCAGGATGGCATTCATTTCGCTCACCGCCTGCTGTACCACTTGGTGCCCGTCCCGCGTCAGCCGCCGCACATCGTCGGCGCGTCCCACGGCCTGCTCCACGCTCAGCGCCACCTGATCCAGGCTGCCACTGATCTGTGCCACGGCACCGGCGCTGGACTGCGCCGATTCCTTCTGCGTCGAGGTGCTCTGGCTGATGCGGTGCACGCTTTCGGCCATGTGCACGGCGGCGGCAGCCACGGCGCTGGCGTTGACCGACACATCGCGGATCACCTGCCGCAGCCGCGTCATCAGCGAGGCAAACGCGGTGGCCATCTCGCCGAGTTCACCGTGATCGCTGATCTGGATCGGTTGCGACAGATCGCCGGTGAGGGCGATCTGCGTCATCTGGTTGCGCAGTTCGCCGATGGGCCGCACCACGCTGCGCGCGATCAGCACCGATGCGCCGCCCAGCAGCAGCATGCTCAGTGCCACACCGCCGCCCAGGATCATCGCCTGTTCGCGGAAATCGGCCTCCAGGTCATCGACGAAACTGCCCGCCGCAACCACCCAGCCCCAGGGCGCGTAAAGCTTGGCGGTGGCCACTTTCAGCGCCAGCGGGCCGTCTTTGCTGCGGGGCCAGTAGTAATCGACGAATTCACCCTGGCCACGCCGTGCCGCTTCGACCTGTTCCACGACAATGCGCGTGCCGCGCTCGTCCTTCAGCTCGCTGAGGTCCTTATTGTTGAGGTCCGGGTTGACCGGGTGCTTCACCATCCGGTACTGCAAGTCGTAGGTGGAAAAATAGTTGTCGCCTTCAAAACGCATGCTGCCCAGCGCCTGTTTGGCCGCTTCCTGCGCTTCGGCCAGCCCGAGCTGGCCCGAGACGGCGAGCTGGCCGTAGTGGCTGACCACCGAGTGGGCCAGTTCGACGGCGCTGTAGGTCTGCTGGCGCCGGGCGTCGAGTACCGCGTGGTGCTGCACCAGCAAGGCGTAGATCGCCTGAACGATCAGCATCACCAGCGAACATGCAATCAATAGCCACAGTTTCCGGCGAATCGTGAAATGGATCATGGAAGAGCCTGCTCGAATTGTGCGGAAAAGGACATGCGCGGCGCTGCGTGCGAGGCGCATGTTTCCATTTGCATCAATGGTTCATGCAGGACAATGCCATTGGCGTGAGGCGATGAGGTTTGTCATGACGCAAACAAACATGACATGAACGTGAAATAGGCGTCAGCGTTAAGCGGTGGTTTTCACGAAAAATACTTACAAAAATCTCTTTTAATTGGTGAATGGTACTTACCTTTGGTGCAGTGTTCCGGGCGATGCAGCAGGTAGGGCGGAAAGCGCATTGCACACCTTCCGCCCCTGTCGGCGCTGAAACTCACACGCCGCTGTAATCGATATATCCCGCGTTGATCTCGCCCACCTTACGGTTCAGGCGATAAACGCCGCCGCCTTCGCGGGTGCGACTGGCGTCGGTATTGCCCTCGATGGTGGTCAGTAAACCGCCGTTCACGCTCTCCACAAAACCGGTATGCCCCTTGCCGCCCCCATGATCCATGATGAACACCATCCCTGGCCTGACCAGGCTGGGGTCGGCGATGGCATCCTTGGCGGCAATGCGTCGGGCACCCTTCGCCGTGGCGCGTCGCCAGTGATCCAGGCAGCCGGCGGTCTTGACCATGGGGTTGGCGCGGTTGCCGGCCTTGGCGGCCTCATCGAAGCACCAATAGATGAAGGCGCAGCACCAGGACAGGCCGGGCGAGACGCCGGCGCGCTTCAGGTATTCGTCCACCTCGGGCCCGCGATTGCTGTTGCGCGGTATTTCGCGCACCTTTTTCTTTTCTTCGCCAGCCGCGATCTTCAGCGCCCGCGCCAGCAGTTTGTCACTGGCCTTGTCACTGGTATCCACCGATTCGCCACCGAACAGCGCCGCCCAGGTGAGCGCACCGATTTCGCCATCCTGCTTCAACGGGCGGCCCTGATCGTCCACATTGCGCGCCTGGAACAGCTTGACCAACTGCTTCATGCGCGGGCCGAACTCGGGATTGTCGGGGTCCAGCCGCTCGGCCGGATCGGCGTCGAGGACCAGCTTCTGGTTCAGTTGCAACTTCACGGCGCGGACAATGGCGGCATTCGCCTCGCCAGCCTTGATGACGCGTTTCGGATAATCCATGGCGCTTCCTTCCGCCGGGGGGCGGGCGATGTGCATGTCATGAGCGTTGCCCGCAGCCTGCCGCAGGCGGGTGCGTGTTGCGTCTTCGGCTGCGGGAACGGGGGTTCCACCCGGAATGGATGGAATGAGGGATTTATAACTTTCTTGAGTGACGATGCAAGTGTCAGCCCGGTGAAGGCGACATATCGGACGTCGGCCGGTGGCTCTGCCCGGGGCGGGCTTGCCCGGCCAATGTCATGGGCCGCTCAGGCGTCGAGTTCCAGCACCTTGCATACCACATCCGACTGATGGCGCAGGTCGTAGGCGTGGAACAGATCGCAGTTGATGCGGGTGTGCCGGCGCTGCAAGGCGATGACGCGCGCGGGCAGCGAATCGGGCATCTCCAGTTGCACCATGTAGATGCGTCGCTCCGCCACGTTGTGGGGATGGCCGGGTTCGGCGGCGATGCTCAGCGGCTCGGTCAGGCGCAGCGCGGGATAGGGCACCCGTCCTTCCTCCACCGAGTAGCCCTCGGCTTCCTGGAGCAGGCCTTCCAGCACGACGGGCGTGCCGTAATAGGCCTCCGACTGCGGTGCCGCCACCCCGGTCAGGGGGCAGGGGGCAAGCGAGATCACCAGCAGCAGCGAACGGGCGAAACGCATGCTCAGGCCCCCAAAAGCCGGGAAAAGGCTTGCGTAGGAAAATGACTGAAATGCGTTGGAAGCTGCTTGGATTGGCCCAAATTGCTTACTGGGGGTGAGAGCGGCGCGTCGAGGATGGCCAGCCGCGATATTTCGCTGTGAAAGCAAACAGATAGGCGGTTTGAGGAGAAGGTCATGATCGGCGCCGCGAGCAGGAAACGACGCCATCATCATACGATGTCGTCTTGCGAAACACCAGATATCTGACTCTTTAGGAAAGAATATTAGTAAATTAGAATGGACTGGCGGGCAAGGCCATCACGGCATTCAGACCGGGCTGGGCCGGCAGCAGCCACAGTTCGCCGCCGTGAGCTTCGGCGATGGCTTTGACCAGTGCCAGCCCCAGGCCGGAACCCGGTGAGTGGCGGCTGGTTTCCAGCCGGATGAACGGTTCGACCACGCGGGGCAGCGCATCGACCGGAATGCCGGGGCCGTGGTCCCGCACTCCGATCAATACTTCGTCGTCCTGCGGCGTCACACTGACTTCGATATCGCCGTGGCCGTAGCGCAGCGCATTTTCTATCAGGTTGGCCAGCGCCTGCCCCAGCAGTTCGCGATCGACATTGGCGATATGGCGCTTGGCATGCAGCACCACGGCACGGCCGGTTTCCTCGGCCAGCGGCGCATACAGCGACACCACGTCGGCGGCCAGGGCATCGAGAGCCAGCGGCTGGCGCGTCAGGACCTGGGTTCCCGATTCCAGCCGGCCCAGCCGCAGCAGCGCGCCGAACACCGACAGGATGCGGTTCACGTCCTCGATCAGGTGGTCTACCCGATCGCCTTGCGGGGTGCTCCGCAGATCGGCGGCCACCTCGGAGAGTTCGTTGCGCAGGTGGGACAGCGGGTGGCGCAGGTCATGGGCGATGGCGAACGACGATTGCCGCGCGTACAGCAGCAGCTTGTCCTGGTTGTCGAGCATGGCGTTCAGCTCGATGATCAGCGCGTCGATTTCGTCGCCGCTCTTGCCCATGGGGATGCGCGCATGCGTGGCTTCGGCACGGATGGCGCGCGCGGTGGCGGCGATGGCGCCCAGTCGGCGCCGGATCAGTCGGGTAAAGGCCCAGCCGCAGGCCAGCGAGGCCAGGATCACCGCGCTGGATAGCCATAGATAATTGCGCAACAGATGCTCGCCGACCTGTTCGTAGATGGCGCGGCGTCCCACCAGCAACCGGTAGTTGCCGTAAAGCAGGAACACCTCGGCGGCCACGGTGTTGCCGCTGAGTGGGTCGGCGAAGGTGACCGAGTGTTCGTCCAGCACCGGTACGCCCATTGGCCACTGCCACAGGTTGCCGGCCAGCCGTTTGCCGTCGGGCTGGGTGAGCAGGTAGATGGTGTGGTCCGCTTCGCCCAGGGAGGTGCGGCGTTCGATCGATTCGCGCAGCGATTCCAGGCCTTCTTCGCGGTAGACCATCTCCAGGTTGGTGATCTCCTCGCGCAGCGCCACGCGGAATTCGTCGAGCAGTGCGCCCTGTGCCTCGCGGTAGGTGAGAAAGACGAACACGCCCATTGCCAGCAGCATGAACAGCGGCAGGATCAATACGAAACGATGGAAAGGGCTGGCCAGCATGTAGGCTCGCCCGGCCGACCATGCGCGGCTGGCGCGCAAGGGCTTCACGCGGCTTCGCCCAGGCGGTAGCCCGCACCGCGTACCGTGTGCAATAGCGGCGGCAGGCCGGCGGTGTCCACCTTGCCCCGCAGTTTGCTGATGTGCACGTCGATGACGTTGGTGCCCGGATCGAAGTGGTAGTCCCATACGCCTTCGAGCAGCATGGTGCGCGTGACCACCTGCCCCGCATGGCGCATCAGGTACTCGAGCAATTGGTACTCGCGCGGTTGCAGATCCAGTGGCGTGCCGCCGCGTCGCACCCGGCGCGACAATCGATCGAGTTCCAGGTCGGCGACTCTCAGCACCTGTACCTGGGCGGTCTGCTGCGGGCTGGCGCGGCGGGTGATCGCCTCCAGCCGGGCCAGCAGTTCGGCGGTGTGGAACGGCTTGGTCAGGTAGTCATCGCTGCCGGCGCGCAGGCCTTCCACCCGGTCGTCCGATTCGGCCAGCGCGGATAACAGCAGCACCGGGGTGGCGATGCCGGACGCACGCAGCGTGCGCAGCAGTGTCAATCCGTCCACCTTGGGCAGCATGCGGTCGAGCACGATGGCGTCGTATTGTTCGGTGGTTGCCAGGTAGAGACCTTCCTTGCCGTCGCTGGCCAGGTCCACCGCGTGACCCCCTTCGCGCAGCGCCTTCTGGGTGTACTCCGCTTGGGCGGCTTGGTCTTCCACGATAAGAATGCGCACGGTACTTTCTCCAGGACGTGTTCGCAGTCGTTATCGACCCGCATCGGTGCGGTTCGGAACGATGCGCAAAGCGCCACGTTTTGATCGTATATCCGGCCCCCCGCCGGGACCACCTACCCAAGCGGACGGGTTTTCGGTCCGGGGGCCGGCTTGCCAAAGGTATTCAGGATCGGCGAGGTCGCGAAAGGGTGCAACGTTTGTGTTACCACCCTTGCCATCTGGTTGTCGCAATCCGGGCTTAGCCGCCATGTCCGCTTGCGGCGCCAGTACTCAGCGGACGGCGCCGTTGCTCGCTGTATGACGGGAAACCTCGATGCGCCAGGCGGGATAGGTGGGCGCCTGGGGATTGCCATCGCGCGGCGCGGGCGGCGCGGCAACGATGTTGGCGATCGTGCAGGCACCGCCGTCCCCACGGATTTCGTCGCGCCCGGCGACCAGATGGCCGCGATGAGCGGTGAAGCCGAGGCGGCCTGTTGTGGGCAGTGCGCGACAATCTCCGGCCAGTTGCAGATGCCAGACTTCTTCGCGCCCGGTCCAGAGCAGGACATCCCGCTTGTCGATGGCCCGCCAGCGCATCGTGGTCGGCACGCGCAGATGGCGGCGCACGCCAGCGCTGACCGGCGTACCGACCGAGGCGGTAGGGACTCCGCTCGCACCTTGTGCGGCGGGAACAAACGCCAGGCCCAAGGTCATCAGCAAGGCTGCGATGAGGGGCATCGATTCTCCTGGAGGAACGACATGGCGCGGGCGCGCCAATAAAAAACGCTCACCGGGTGCAGGGGAACGCCCGGTGAGCGGGTGGCCGTCGCCACGTGGGCGCCGGCCACGGACTTCGTGCAGCTTACGAAGCCTTCTTGGCTTCTTCTTGCTTGGCCGGAGCCTTGCTGTGCTTGGCCTTGTGCTTGGCGGGTGCCGAAGCTTCTTTGGCGGCGGGGGCCTTGGCAGCCGGGGCCTTGGCGGCATCAGCGGCGAAAGCGGAAGCGCCCAGGGTGGCGATCATGGCGGCAACGGCGAGCTTGTTCAGGGTGTTCATCTGTTTCGTTCCTTTGAGAGGTTGTCTCCGGGTCGGTCATCGCCGATCGGTGAAGCGGATTCTGGGGGCCGCCGCCTTGTCGCCGCATCAACGGGTGATTAAGGAAAATTAAGGCAGGCTGTCATGTTGCTGGCGGCGGGAGCCCAACATGCGGCTCAGGGCGGGGAAGGCGCAGGGGGAGAAGAGGGAAGAGGGCCGCAGAGGCAAAAAAAACCCCTCCGCGAAGGGAGGGGTACAAGGATTCGGACCTGCCGGGCCAGCCCTCGCCGACCAGACCGGTGGTCCTGGAGTCGCGCAAACAAGCGCGCGGTATGTCCATGCCGCCGAGGGACGGCACTGACAATCGTCGGTCCCGCCCGATCTGGGCGTGGACGTTAAGCAGGGGCGGAGCGATGGACAGCGATGGTCGCCACGGCGCGAACGCGCAGCGCAGGGGCTGGTCCGGGCAGGTGCCCGTCCAGGTTGAACCATCCACACACTCCGACTTCATGCCCATGGCGGGGCCACGGGCACGGTCAACGACACTTTGGTCGCCATTCTATTTTTTGACGGCGCTTTCACGCCTTGTCCGACGAAAGCCGCCGGGCTTGCGCTCCTGCGTCGGTACTGTTGGTACCCATCGCGCTGGAGACAACCCTCGGCGGCCTGATCGGCTTGCCGGCCATCACGAACCACTTCGACTTACAGCGATTTGCTGACGAATTTATTAAGAAATTCGTCGATGCGACGCAACAAAACGAAGTGTTTCATGAATGGCTGATGAATGCCGCAATTGTTTCCGTCGGCCTCGTTCGTCACAAGCACAGTGTGTTCGAGCGGCAAGTTTTCCCGTACAAACGGTGGGCCATCCATTTCAGGGCCTAGCGAATGCCCATCACCGCGAACCGGCAGCGAAACACACGCCGGCCGTTGCTTTCCGGTGGTTTGTGCAGGCAATGGCACGATGGTGCCGGCCCTGGCCAGCTGCAAAGCTGCGGCCCATAGGGTGATATACGGCAATTGGGCGGCCGCTCGGTGGCCGAGCGGTGTGCGATACGTTGCGGCGCAGCGAAGTTATCATCCGGTGGGGCGCGGCTCACTTGCGTGGCATCGCCAATCCTTACACAATTCATGCCCCGCCCGAGCGGCGCCGTTTTCCAGAAGGCCTTGCGAAACACCATGCCCACCGCGCACCAACTGCTGGCCCACTGCGGCCTGGATCTTGTCGATGCGCGGGTACTGCTCCAGCACGCCGCTGGCGTGTCGCGCGCGTGGCTGATAGCGCATGGCGGCGATCCATTGCCCGATGCCGCCGCGAACCAGTTCGAAAAGCTGGCGGCACGTCGCCGGGCCGGCGAGCCGGTCGCCTATCTGATTGGTTGGCGCGAGTTCTATGGGCGGGATTTCGCCGTCTCGCCAGCGGTGTTAATCCCTCGCCCCGACACGGAGCTGCTGGTGGAGCTGGCACTGAAGCACGCGCCACGGGGCGCCAGGGTACTGGACCTGGGCACGGGCTCCGGTTGCATCCCCGTCACGCTCAAGCTGGAACGGCCCGATCTGACGATCAGCGCGGTGGATATCAGCCTGGAAGCGCTGGCGGTGGCGCGCAATAACATGCTGCGACTGGATGCGCGGCTGCGGTTGTTGGCGTCGGACTGGTTCGGCGCGCTGTCGGGCGAGCGTTTCGACCTGATTGTCTCGAACCCGCCCTATATCGACGCCGGCGATGTACATCTGTCTCGTGGCGACCTGCGCTTCGAACCACGCAACGCCTTGACCGATGGTGGCGATGGCCTGGCCCATGTCCGCCGCATCGTCGCCGATGCCCCGGCCCACCTGGATGCCGAGGGCTGGCTGCTGTTTGAACATGGTTACGATCAGGGCGCGGCGGCGCGCGCCTTGCTGGACGCGGCAGGCTGGCGCGAGGTGCAGACCTGGCGCGACCTGGGCGATAACGAGCGCGTCAGCGGCGGCCGCGTTCCCCAGGCGTGACCGCGCCACGCGCCCGCCAGCCGTCGGTTGTCGGGCGAAATGCAAACGGCTACAATTCCCGACTAATTTGATCGACTACTTTTCGAGACTGCCGCAATGAGCGAACGCAACGTCCAGCAGGAAATCCACGATACCGTCACCGCGAACCCGGTCGTGCTGTACATGAAGGGCTCCGCGTCCTTCCCCATGTGCGGTTTTTCCGCCGCCGCTGTGCAATTGCTGAAGAATTGCGGTGCGCAATTCGTGACCGTGAACGTGCTGGAAGACCAGGATATCCGCCAGGGCATCAAGGACTACGCCAACTGGCCGACGATTCCCCAGCTTTACATCCAGGGTGAGTTCATTGGCGGCTCGGACATCATGAAAGAGCTGTATGCCAATGGCGAGCTGCAAAAGCAGATCGACGCAACCAAGTAAGCGGGTGGGAAACGCGGCGCCAGGCATGCGGTGCAACGCCGCATGCCACCGCCGTTGCTGGCGTTATCCCACCGCGTGGCTCACAACGTATCCCGGATCGCCTTCGCCTGTTCCATTGCGCTGTCCACATCCGCGGCCAGTACGTTGAAGTGGCCCATCTTGCGGCCCATGCGGGCTTCGGTCTTGCCGTAGAGATGCAGCTTGGCATTGGGCGCGGTAAGCAGGATGTCCCAATTGGGCTCCGCTCCTTCCTCGCCCCACACATCCCCCAGCAGGTTCACCATCACCACCGGGCTGTGCAGATCAGTACGGCCGGGGTAGAGGCCACACATGGCGCGGACCTGCTGCTCGAACTGGCTGGTGAGCGTGGCATCCAGCGTGTAGTGGCCACTATTGTGCGGTCGCGGCGCCATCTCGTTGATGACCAGCGCGTCGCCTTCCAGCACGAAGAACTCCACCGCCAGCACGCCGATGTAATCCAGTGCCTCGGCAAGCTGCATCGCCATGGCGCGGGCACGCTGAGCGATCTCGGGCTTCACCCGCGCGGGGACGATGGATACGTCGAGAATGCCGTCGGCGTGATGGTTCTCCGCCACCGGAAAGCTCACCACCTCGGTGCGCGCACTGCGCGTGACGATCACCGATACCTCGGTTTCCAGCGGTAGCATCTTTTCCAGCACACAGGGCTGGTGCTTCATTTCGGAGAGCGCATAGCGCGCTTCTTCCATTGTTTTCACCCGTACCTGGCCCTTGCCGTCGTAACCCAGGCGCGCGGTCTTGAGGATGCCGGGCAGGTAGGGTGCGAGGTCGGTTTCCAGATCGCGCGCAGTGCGGATCGCCAGGAACGGCGCGGTCGACAGGCCGGCCTGGCGGATGAAGGTCTTCTCGGCGATGCGATCCTGCGCGATGGCGACGCAATCACCCGACGGCGATACCGGCACGCCCTGCTCGGCCAGCCAGCGCATCGAATCGGCGTTGACGTTCTCGAATTCGGTGGTGATGGCGGCACAGGTGCTGGCCAGCGTATGCAGCGCGGCCTCGTCGGTGTAGGCGCGGCACAGGTGGACATCGGCAAAAGCCGCCGCTGGCGCGTGCGGGTCCGGGTCCAGCACGGTGACACGGTAGCCCATGGTCTTGGCGGCGGTGGCGAACATGCGCCCCAACTGGCCGCCACCGAGAATGCCGAGCATGGCCGGCGGCAGGATCGGCTTCACTGTTTTTCTTCCTTCGCGTGGTTCTGTTTCACGGATTGCAACAGGCAATAGCCCCACAGGGCAAGGCCATAGACGGTGCCGGCAATCATGCCGAACGGCAGGATGTCGAGCACGGCGGCCACATAGTCGGTCTGGCGACCGGTGATGGATTCCAGCGCCGCGAACAGGATGGCGAAGCTGAAACCCCACAACAGGGTGCCGCGCCAGAAGATCGCGTAACGCCAGCCCCTGAGCCGGATGCGCTCCCAGCGGCCGGCATCCTCCAGCAGGCTCATACCTCGGGCAGGGTCATCGCCAGCACGGTGTCCTTCTGGCGCTCGCGGAACGCGGCCAGTTGCGCGCTGTACTCCGCATTGCCGCCGGCCAGCATCGCCACCGCGAACAGCCCGGCATTGGCCGCGCCCGCCTCGCCGATGGCGAAGGTGGCCACTGGAATGCCCTTGGGCATCTGTACGATGGACAGCAGCGAATCCTCGCCCCGCAGATACTTGGATGGCACCGGCACGCCCAGCACCGGCACGGTGGTCTTGGCGGCGAGCATGCCCGGCAGGTGGGCCGCGCCGCCGGCTCCGGCGATGATGGCCTTCAGCCCGCGCGCCGCCGCCTGTTCGGCGTATTCGAACAGCAGGTCCGGCGTGCGATGCGCCGAGACCACCTTGCATTCGAAGCTCACCCCGAATGCCTTCAGTTGTTCCGCTGCATGGCGCATGACTTCCCAGTCGCTGTTGCTGCCCATGACGACGCCCACTTGCACCATGCCGTGACCCTCAGAAAAAAGGTGTCAATTGTACCCATACGCGCCCATGGATCGTAACCACTGCCGACAAGGGGGTGTTGCTTTGCCGGAATTGCGGACAGCGCTTGAAACACCTGTCGTGATGAATATCATCATTGACTGATGCTTTCGATTTTATCCATGATGGCTCCAGACTGTAAGCAAGCTCTTGCGCGCTTCCATTCCATCCTCTGTTTAAGAACGCCGGCGCTTGCCGGCGTCTTTTTTTGGGTGAGCCCGCAGGGGAAGTGCTGGTGGGCTCGGTGGCGGGGCGATTTCCTCGCGCCATGTGTGGCAGCCTTGGCCCCATTCACCCCACGCGGGAGACGGGCGCAAAAAAGGCCGTCCGGAGGACGGCCCTGCGCTGTGGGGATGCCGGGCATTTACTGCCGTTCCCGCTCCGCATACAGCGTAGCCATGTCGGGTGGATCGAGCTGGCGGATCACCCGGCACGGGTTGCCGGCGGCCAGCACGCAGCTCGGGATGTCGCGGGTGACGATGCTGCCGGCGCCGACCACGCTATGGTCGCCGATGGTGACGCCGGCACAGATGATGACGCCCGCGCCAATCCACACATTCTGGCCGATGGTCACCGGTGCGGCCTGGAAGGCGCAGCGCTGGCGCGCGGTAGGGTCCACCGGGTGGGTTACCGTCAGAATCTGCACCCCGGGGGCGATCAGTGTGTAGTCGCCGATGGTCACTGGCGCGCCGCCGTCGAGCACCGAGCCGGCATTGATGAACACCTTTTTGCCCAGGCGGATGTTGCCGCCCCGGCCGATATGCAGCGGCGCGGCGGCATTGGTGCCCTCGCCGCATTGGGCCACCAGCTCGGGCAGCATGGCGCTGCGTGCCTCCCAGCTCATGGTCGGGTCGTTGTAGCGCAGCAGTAGCGCGCGCTCGCGCTCGTAGTGTTCGCGGGCTTCGGGGTCGAAGATCTCGTCGAACCCGTAGGTGACCAGGTTTTCGCGCATGGCGCGGCTCCGTAAGGGAATGCATCAAGCTTAGCGTAGCGGGCCGGTCTCCCGGCAGCCCAGCCATGCAGGGCGGCAAGCTGGGCAATGCCGGCCGCAGTCAGGTCGCCGTGGAATGGGCTTCCAGCGCGCGGCGCATCCGCGTCAGTGCCTCGGCCAGCGTGCTGGATGGGCAGCCGAAGTTGAGCCGCACGAAGCCCGGTGCACCGAAATCCGCGCCGTCGGACAGGCCGACGCCCGCCGTTTCGAAGAACGCCTGCGGGTGGTCCAGCCCGGCGCCGCGACAGTCGATCCACGCCAGGTAGGTGGCCTGTGCCGGCGCCACGCGCAAGCCGGCCACGCCATTCAATGCGGCGGTGACGGCGTTGCGATTGGCACGCAGGATGTCCAGCAGTTCGGCGCGCCACACGGCGCCCTGGCCGTAGGCGGCGGCGGTGGCGGTCAGCCCCAGCAGGTTGGGATGCGGCACGATGCCGCGCGTCGCGCGTTGGAACGCGTGGCGCAGGCCGGCGTCCGGCACGATGGCGAAGGCGCAGCCCAGGCCCGCGACGTTGTAGGTCTTGGATGCCGCCATCAGCGTGATGCTGCGTTTCGCAGCATCCGGCGACAGCATGGCAAACGGCAGGTGCCGTGCGCCTGGCTCCAGCAGCAGATCACAGTGGATTTCGTCGCTGACCACTACCAGATCGCGCTTTTCGGCGATGTCGGCGATGGCTTCCAGCTCGGCGCGATCCCACGCCCGGCCCACCGGATTGTGCGGATGGCACAGCAACAGCGTGCGCGCGCTGGCGGCGGCTGCGTCCAATGCCGGCAAATCCCAGCGCCACGGCAGCATGCCGGCGGGCTCCAGGAGCGGCACCTTGACCAGCGTACGTTCGGAATACTGCGGTGCGGACATGAATGGCGGATAGACCGGCGTAGCGGTCAGCACCCCATCGCCCGGCTGGCCAACGGCGCGGCAGGCGACGTTGAGCCCGGTGACCAGCCCCGGCAGCGGCACCAGCCATTCCGGTGCGACCCGCCAACCGTAATCGCGTTGCGCCGCGCCCAACACCGCACCCACCATCTCGCGCGTTGGCTCGCTGTAGCCGAAGCTGCCGCTGGCCACCCGCGCGGCCAGCGCCGCGGTCACCTCGGGCGGGCTGGCGAAATCCATGTCCGCTACCCACATCGCCAGCACATCGCGCCCGGCGTAACGGTTCCACTTGATATTGTCGGCTACCTCGCGCGAAGCGGAACGGGTGAAGTCGTAGGGCATGGTTACTCCTGGAAAGTCATAAAACCGGGGTGGGGTTCGCTCATGATGGCGAGGGCTGGGGACTGGGATTCAATCAAGAGAGCCGGTGGTGCGCGCATCCCCGTTGAGTTTCGCCCCCGGCTTTGCCGGGCGCCTGCCGCGGTTTGGGTTCGCACGTGTTGCCCCTCGATCGCACCACGAACGAGCGTAGCGAGGCTCCCTCGCGGCGGCGAGGGCGGGGGAGTGGATTCAATCAAAAGAGCCGGTGATACGCGCATACCCGTTGAGTTTCGCACCCGGCTTTGCCGGGTGCTTGTGACAGTTTGGGTTCGCATTCGCTGTTGACCAGTCAATCACCGGCGATCCGCCAATGCCAACCGGTCTTCAACATGGCGCTGCACCCACTCGAACACGGCGCTCATCAGCCAGTACAGCGCGGCGGCAGCGAGGTAGAGCGGCAACGGCTGGAACGTCTGCGCGATCACTTCCTTGGTCGCCAGCATCAGCTCGGTGACGGTGATCACCGACACCAGCGAGGTATCCTTGATCAGGCTGATCAGGCTGTTGGACAAGCTGGGTACCGCCAGCCGCAGCGCCTGCGGCGCAACCACGTGGCGCATGGTCTGCCACCAGGTCAGTCCCAGCGAATAACCCGCGTGCCACTGGCCCTGGGTGACGCCATCGATGGCGCCGCGCATCGATTCGGACAGATACGCCGCCACATTCAGCGTCAACGCCAATACCCCGGCGGTCGTCGGCGAGAACTCCACGCCCACGCTGGGCAGGCCGTAGTAGATGACGAAAATCTGCACCAGCAACGGCGTGCCGCGCGTGGCGCTGACGTACAGCGCCGCCACCCGGCCCAGCACCGGCACCCGCGCCACGCGCAGCAGCGCCACGAGAAAGCCCAGCGCCAGCCCGAGCACCATCGCGGCCAGGGCGAATGCCAGGGTGTAGCCCGCGCCCTTCAGCAAGAAGGGCCAGGCGAGGTGAAACAGATCGATCCAGGTCTGCATGGCGGATTCCGGCGAAACAAGAAACCCCCAGGCGCGGACGCCCCGGGGGCCGGTTTCAAGCATACGGCGAATTGGTGGTTGCTGCGCTGAACCCTCTACACCTTGAACCACAGAGGATAGTGAGGACGCATTGAGGATACAGAGGGGGCACAGGGAAAACCGGACCCCGAAGGTCTTTCTCGGCGTAACGCCGCGCTCTCACTGTCCACTGTGGTTCAAAGAGCTGGGGTTTCCGGCTTGCGAATCAGCGTGCCGTTGGTGCCTTCGAGATATCCGTACCAAACCACTTCAGCGACAGCTTCTTGAAGCTGCCGTCGGCGATCAGTGTTTTCAGCGCCTGGTCGATGGCGGCCTTGAACTTGGGATTGCCCTTGGCGAACGGGATCGCCGAAGTCACCACCTCGCCCACCGGCGCGCCGGCCTTTACCGGCAGCCTGGATTGCTTGATCGCGAACGGGATCATCAGGCTATCGTTCAATGCCGCATCCAGCCGGCCTTGCGCCAGGTCCTGCAGGTATTCCGGCGCGCCGGGGTAGGTCTTGACGTCGATGCCCGACACCGATTTGGCGAACTCGGCGTAATTGGTGCCCAGTCCCAGGCCCAGCTTCTTGCCTTTCAGGTCTTCCAGTGATTTGAACACACGCTTTTCATCGCGGCGGACGATCAGTTGCGCGCTGGAATAGGTGTATGGGATCGAGAAATCGAATACCTCGCGCCGCTTGGCATTGTCGCCCACCTGGTTGATCACTACATCGAACTTGCCCGCCTGCAACCCGGCCAGCAGCCCGCTCCACTCGCCGGTGGTGAACTGTGCCTTCACGCCCAACTTCTGCGCCAGTGCGCGGGACAGTTCCACCTCGAAGCCGGTCAGCTCACCCTTCTTGTCCTTGAAGTTGAACGGCGGGTAAGTGCCTTCCAGCGCCACGTTCAACGAACCGCGCGCCTTCACGGTATCCAGCAGATCGGCGGCCAGCGCCTGGGTGCCCAGCGCGATCAGCGCCACAGCGGCAAGTAGTCGTTTCATCTAATAACCTCACGTTTGGTATGGTTTATGTGAAATAACCAATCGAGCCTAACAAAAGTGGGTGAATACGAACAGTGCGGGTTTGCACGGAGGAACTCTCAACCTTGAATCACTGAGGACAGTGAGAACAATGGCGCTGCACAGAGAAAACCGGCCTCGGTTTTCCTCGCTGATCTCCGTGCTGTCTGTGGTTCAAGACGTGGGGTTTGATCTCAGCGCCGCTTCCCCACAATCCACACTCCCGTGATCACCACTGCCGCGCCCAGCCATTGCAGTGCGCTCAGGTGTTCGTCCAGCACGCCCATGCTCAGTACGATGGTCAGCACCGGGCCCAGGCTGCCGATGATGGCGGCGCGGCTGCTGCCGATACGGCCGATGGCGTTGGCCAGCGCGTAGATCGGCAGCACGGTGGCGATGATGGCGATTGCCAGCGCGTAGCCCAGCACCGGCCAGGGCTGGATCAGGTCGGTCAGCGGGCGCGTCGTGATGAAGTGCGCGCCCATTGCCAGCGCCGAGATCGACAGCGCCAGCTCGGTGAAGCGCATCGCGCCGATCCGCGCGATCACCGCCGGGCTCCAGGTCAGGTACAGCGCATAGGACAAGGTGGACAGGAACACCAGCAGTACGCCGCTCCACTGCGCACGGGCATTGGCCAGGTCCGGCACCAGCACCAGGAACATGCCGGCGTAGGTAATCGCCAGCGCGGTCACCATGCGCGCGGTGAGCCGTTGCTTGAGCAGCCAGGTCGACAGCAGCACGGTGAAGGTGGGATAGAGCATCAGGATCAGCCGTTCCAGGCTGGCGCTGACCGTTACCAGCCCCAGGAAATCTAGCAGGCTGGACAGGTAATAGCCCAGCAGGCCCAGCGCCACCAGCCAGCCCCGATCCTGCCAGCTCAAGGGGGGCGCCGGCTGCCGACGCCACAAGCGCATCAGCCCCAGGAACGGCAGCGCCAGCAACAGCCGCAGCGTCAGCAGCGTGATCGCGTCCACCTGAAAGCGGTAGGCCAGCTTGACGAAGATTGCCTTGGAGGCAAAACCGATGGCGGCGAACACAGCGAGTGCCACGCCAACGCGAAAGGTGGAAGTCGAAGCGGACGAATCGGGCATGGCGGTTCCTGTTTGGGACGAACCGCGATGGAGCAGAAAGCATGCACCGCGGTTGGGATTCCACGGTGGCGACGAGAACGGACGCGCTACCGAGGCGGGCGAATCAGCCAGCCGGCGGTTTTCAGGGCGATATGAATATTGCAGCGCGTCATGGACTGGAACGTAGCAGCGTGCCGCGCGTAGCGTCAAGGCGCCTTGACGTGCACGCATGCGGGCTGCGCGGGCGTCGTTCATGCGGGCTTTGCGTGGCGGCATGCGCGGCTGACATGGCGCAAGGCGCCCGGCGCCGACAATTGCTTTGATGCGATGAATTCGGATTGCCGCGTGCCTCGGGGAGGGGCGGTTGCAAGGCGTGGCGGTCCGTTCCACCACAGGGCCATCGGCCCGGACAAAACAGAACAACATGAACTCAATCCCCTGGCGAAACGGTGCCGACGGCCGCGTGCGCGCGCTGTCCCAATCCTGGCAGGCATGGTGGCTGGCGCTGTATATCGGCGTGCTGCTCAATGGCGCGGTGTTCTACCGGCGTTTCGATCAGGACCTGTCGGGCATGCAGACACCGGCCGTGCTGGTGGGGGCCATCGAAGTGATCGCGGTGGTGCTGCTCAACTTCGTCGTGCTGCGGCTGCTCTCGCTGGCCGGCAGCTTTTGCCATCGCGTGCTGGCCTCGTTGCTGGTGCTGGTCTGCGTGGCTGCCAGCTACTACATGACTTGCTTCAACGTGGTGATCGGCTACGGCATCGTGGCGTCGGTGCTGACCACGGATTTCGACCTGTCGCGCGAGGTGGTCGGCCTACGCTTCGTCGGCTGGATCGTGCTGCTCAGTGCCGGCCCGCTGTGGTGGCTATGGCGCGCCCGGCCAGGCGCCTTGCTGTCGGCGCAACTGCGTTGCCCACGACAGGGAGTGCGCGCGTTGACGATCCTGTTGCTGGCGGCGCTGCTGGTATGGCTGCCGGTGCGCTGGGTGCACCAGGGGCAGCGCGCCCAGGATGCCGTCCTCAACCGGGATACGCCCAGCTACGGTGGCGTGGTGGCGCATTCCTACCTGCCGGCCAACTGGCTGGCGGCGCTGGGCCTGTATGCCTATGCGGCGCTGGACGAACGACGCGACGCGCGGGCGCTGTTCGATCCGGTCGAGGCGTTCACCTACGTAGCGCCACAGGGTATCGAAGAGACCTACGTGGTGTTCATCGTTGGCGAAACCGCGCGCTGGGATCATCTGGGTCTGCTGGGCTATGTGCGCGACACCACGCCGCTATTGGCGCGTGAACCCAACCTGGTGGCATTCGCCGGCACCTCGTGCGATACCGCCACCAAGTTGTCGCTACGCTGCATGTTTGTGCGCGAAGGCGGAGCGAAGGACAACGCGCAGCGCACGGTCACCGAGCGAAATGTGTTCGCAGTGCTGCATGATCTGGGTTTCAGCGGCGAACTGTTCGCCATGCAAAGCGAACTGTGGTTCTACAACAAGACCGACGTGGACGACTTCGCCTTCCGCGAGATGATCGCCTCGGCCGAGAAGAACCAGGGCCGGGCGGTGGATGACATGCTGCTGATCGACGAACTGAAGGGCTCGCTGGCGCGCCATCCGCAAGGCCAGCACTTGGTGATCCTGCATACCAAGGGCTCGCACCACCAGTACTCGCAGCGTTATCCGCGTCAGTTTGCCCGCTACCAGCCCGAATGCGCTGCCAGCGATGGTCGCTGCGACATCCAGGCGCTGATCAACGCCTTCGATAACTCGATCCTCTACACCGACCACTTCATCAAGCAGGTGCTCGACCAGCTACGCGACAAGCGGGCGCTGGTGTTCTACGCGTCCGACCACGGTGAATCGATCAGCGACGATACCCACCTGCACGGCACCCCGCGCGAAGTGGCGCCGCCCGAGCAGTTTCGCGTGCCGCTGCTGGTGTGGGGGTCCGAGCGTTTCCTCAGCGACAAGCACAATGCCGATGCGTTCGAGCGGATGCGCACCCTGGCACGTGCCGGCACGCCGCAGCAGCATACCGACCTGTTCGATTCGATCCTGGGCTGCCTGGGCTACACCTCGCCGGACGGCGGCATCGACGCCCGCAACAACTGGTGCGCGCCGAAAGATACCGTCCACGCGGCTCAGCGCAGATCGACGACCCCCCACGTGCTGTAGTCGCCGTCGTCCGGCGGCGTGAGCATGGCATCGGGTAGTGCCTGCAGGTAGGCGAGGAAGGCTTCGGCGTAGTCCAGCCCGATATCGATCCGCCGCGCGCCACGTATCGTCGCCAGTGTGGCGTAGCGGTCGCCGCCGTCCGCCAGGAAGTCGGAGACGATCAGTTGGTACTGCGCGGCGGGATCGAGTGGTTGCCACTGGCCTTCGCGTTCGATCTCCAGCCGTGCAAAGCGCGCGCCCCGGGGCTGGTTCAGATCGACGTGCCACCGCAGGCCGGCGGCGTAAGGGTAACCGCCGCTGCTGCGTATGGCGGGGTCGAGCACGGGGGCGAGTGCGTCCTCCAGCGTGGCCTTGATTTCGGCACCGCTCAGGGTCAGACGCACCAGCGTATTCCTGAACGGCAGCAACGCGTACACGTCGCGTACCCGTATCTCGCCTTGCGGCAGATCCACCCGCACCCCGCCGCCGTTGACCAGCGCGATGTCGGCGCCGCCGAAGCGGCGGCCCTGGCGCAGGAAGGCATCGGCCACGCGTTGCTGCACATCGCCACCATGCGCGATCACGCGCGGCAGTCGGTCGCAGGCATCGCCCAACGTGGAGCGCGACGGATCGAGTCGCGTGCCGGGGACGCGGCGCAGGCACAGGTCTTCCGCCGCACGCGCCACCACCTTGGCGCCGAAGGCCTCGCGCGCGGTGCGGTACGGCGCCAGCACCGCTTCGGTACGCGCGTCGGGCGCGATCACGCGCAAGGCGCCGCTGGCAGCGAGATCGGCCAGGATCGCGGCCCGGTCGGCATCGCTCACCGGCTGCCCGTTGCGATGCGGGTCGTCGCCCAGCAGCAGCCACGGCTGGCCGCCGCAGCGCAGCACATTGCCGGCGGCGTCGAAATCCACCGTCAGTTCGCCAACCGCGTAGGCGTATTGCCACGCCTGGACCACGCACACCGTACGGCCGTGTGAGTCGTGGGCCACGGTGGGGTAAGGGCCGGCCGGGGTCAGAGCACGGTCGGCCAGGGTGGCCGGGCCGAGCAGGGTGTGCGAATCGCCGCCAACGATCACATCCACGCCATCCAGCGCGGTGGCCAGCGCCTGTTCGCGTTCGTAGCCCAGGTGGCTGAGCAGCACGATTTTGTCCACGCCCTGCGCGCGCAACCGGTCGATCTGTGTCTGGGCGCTGGTGGCTTCGTCGGCGAAGGTGGTGCCGGGGTCGGGGCGGGAGGCGTGTTGCGTCTTGTCGGCCACGGTCAGGCCGATCACGCCGATGCGCTGGCCGCCGCGCGTCAGCACCGTCGCCGGTTGCACTGCCCCGGGCGCGGTGGTCGGGTTCAGCGGCGAGTCGGGGCCGAAGCGCACATTGGCGCTGAGTACCGGTGTATGGCACGGGCCTTCGCCCAGTGCATCGAGAAAGCGCTTCAGCCCGCCATCGCCATGGTCGAACTCATGATTGCCCAGCGTCATTGCGTCGAAGCACACGGTGTTCATCAGCGCGGCGTCGGCGCGTCCATCGTTCAGGTTGAAGTAGAGGTCGCCGGTGAGCGCATCGCCGGCGTGCAGTGCCAGCACGTTGGGCTCTGCCGCGCGGATCGCCGCGATGGCACTGGCGGCGCGGGCAAAGCCGCCGTGGCTGAGCGACACCGGTCGCCGCGTGCCGTCGGCATCGCGCAGCGGCAGCGTGATCGGCTCCGCGTCGAGGTGCGAGTGCACGTCGTTCAGATGCGCGATGGTCAGCCGGTACGGTGCCGGCTGCGGCGTGGCGCAGCCAGCGAGCAGCGACAGGATGGCCAGGGTGCGGGTCCAGCGAGGGATCATGGCGGGATTCCGGCGGTTGGGATGGTCAGCTTCGACGCCGCCGGTGACGCCGCGATGACGCGGTGTATCGGCCTCCGTAGCGGGATGCTGTAACTAGGTTGAAGCGTAGCGCTCTTGCCACAATGCGCCATCACCTCCGTGGAAGGCCGCCCCATGCGCCGCATCAATGATTTCTCGCTATCGGCCGTGGTGGCCGGTTTCGTCACCGTGCTGGTGGGCTTTACCAGCTCGGCGGTGATCGTGTTCCAGGCGGCGCAGGCGCTGGGGGCGTCACCCGCGCAGATTGCGTCGTGGATGTGGGCACTGGGGCTGGCGATGGGCGTCACCTGCATCGGGCTGTCGCTGCGTTACCGGGTGCCGGTGGTGACGGCGTGGTCCACGCCCGGCGCGGCGATGCTGGTGACCAGCGTGGCGGGCGTGTCGATGCCCGAGGCGATCGGCGCGTTCATCCTGTGCGGCGTGCTGATCGCCATCGCCGGCGCCAGTGGCTGGTTCGAGCGGGCGATGGCGCGCATCCCGGTGGCGATCGCCTCGGCGATGCTGGCGGGTGTGTTGCTGCGCTTCGGCATGGCGGCGTTCGCCAGCCTGGGCACGCAACTGGCGCTGGTCGGCGCCATGCTCGCCACCTACCTGCTGCTGCGCAGGCTCTGGCCGCGCTACGCCATCGTGGCGGTGTTGCTGGTCGGTGTGGCGGTGGCGGCCGCGCAGGGCCAGTTGCACCTGGGTGACGTGCGCTGGCAACTGGCCGTGCCGGTGTTCACCATGCCGGCGCTGTCGTGGCAGGCGGTGCTGAGTGTGGCGCTGCCGCTGTTCCTGGTGACGATGGCCTCGCAGAACGTGCCGGGTGTGGCGGTGCTGAAAGCATCCGGCTACCACCCACCGATTTCGCCCATCATTGCCACTACCGGCGTGGTGGCGACGCTGCTGGCGCCGTTCGGTGCGTTCGCGCTCAATCTGGCGGCCATCACCGCCGCGATCTGCATGGGCCCCGAAGCGCACGAGGACCCAGCCAAGCGCTACACCGCCGCCATCGCAGCAGGGGTGTTCTACCTGATCGTCGGCCTGTTCGGCGCCACCGTGGCGGCGCTGTTCGCGGCTTTTCCCAAGGAGCTGGTGCTGGCGCTGGCCGGGCTGGCGCTGATCAATACCATCGGCAACGGGCTGGCCGCCGCGGTGAAGGACGATGCACAACGCGAGCCGGCGCTGATCACCTTCCTGGTCACCGCCTCGGGCGTGACGCTGTTCGGCATCGGCTCGGCATTCTGGGGCCTGGTGGCGGGGGCGCTGGCGTTCGCGGTGCTGGGGTGGCGGCGGGTGAAGTAGCCCTGAACCTGGATGTAACCCCAAATCTCGAACCATAGAGGACACGGAGAACACAGAGGGGCACTGAGAAAACCGTATCCCCGAACACTCAACTCTCTTTGGGGTTCTCTGTGTAACTTCGTGTTCTCAGTGGTTCAAGATTTGGGGTTCTCCCCCGCAGCAGCTGCGGCCGCTTCGCGCAGTTTGTCCTTCTTGCTCTTGCGCCGGCCTTTGATGCCGCCGGGGCCGGGTTCGGTGGGGGCGGTTTCCCTGGGTTCGAAGCCGGGAACGATGTCGCGCGGTACGCGCTTGCCCTGGCGTTTCTCGATCAACTGCCAGTGCGCTTCGTGGCCGGGTGCGACGAAGCTGACGGCTACGCCGCACTCGCCGGCACGGCCGGTGCGGCCGATCCGGTGCACGTAGTCGGCGGCCGAACGTGGCAGGTCGTAGTTCACCACGGCGGGCAGTTGGGCGATGTCGATGCCGCGTGCTGCCACGTCGGTGCAGATGACCACCGGCAACCGCCCGGCTTTGAAGTCGGACAGCACCTGGATGCGCCGTCCCTGGCCGAGATCGCCGTGGAACGCCGCCGCCGCGATGCCGGCCTGTGCCAGCTTGGCGGCTAGGTGCTCGGTGGTGTGCTGGGTGGCGACGAACACCAGCGCCTGCGCCCAGCCCGCTTCGCGCAACAGGTGCACTAGCAGCGCGGCGCGGCGTGCGGTATCCACCGAGATGGCGCGCTGTGCGATTGCCGCCACGGTTTCGGGGGCGTCGTCCGGCGCGACGCGGCACGGTTCGTGCAGCAGGCTGGCGGCCAGCTTGTCCACCTGGGTGGGAAAGGTGGCGGAGCACAGCAGCGTCTGTCGTGTTGCCGGTAGTTGCGCCAGGATGTCGGCCAGCTCGTCGGCGAAGCCCAGGTCCAGCAGGCGGTCGGCTTCGTCCAGCACCACGGTCGCTACCTCGTCGGCGCGTAGTGCGTTGCGGTCGAGCAGGTCCAGCAGCCGGCCCGGTGTGGCGACCACGATGTCGGCGCCACCGCGCAGCGCCATCATCTGCGGGTTGATCGAGACCCCGCCGTATACCGTCATGATCTTGAGTGGCCGGGGCAAGGGTGCCGCCAGCGCCGTCAGCGTGGTGCCGATCTGCATCGCCAGTTCACGCGTCGGCGCCAGCACCAGCCCGCGTAGCCGTCGCGGCCCGTCATCCCGCGCGGCGTGTACCCGTTGCAGCAGCGGCAGGCCGAACGCCGCCGTCTTGCCCGACCCGGTACGTGCCCGTAGCAGCACGTCGCGTCCTTGCAGGATGGCAGGAATCGCCGCCGCCTGGATCGGGGTGGGGGTGTGGAATTGTTGTTGCTGCGCGGCGCGGACGAGTTCGGGGATCAGGCCGAGGGCGGTGAAGGGCATGGGGGCGGGGGAATGGCGGCGTGGGGTGCCAGTTTACTCCTGGCGAGGGGAGGGGGATGTGCTGGTGGGCACCTTGCGACTGCAACTGCAACCGCAACTGCAAAGGCTTTTTACCGCCTGGCGCCTGCGGCGCGGATGCTTGACGCCCTCTACCGCCGTGCGGGCGGGTTCATTTCTTTTGCGTGGCCAAAAGAAACGAACCAAAGAAAAGGCCACCCCGCATACGCGCCCTACGGGTACCCTCGCGCCGGACAATCGGGTCGGCGGCTGCGAAACTCGGGCGCAAGCGCCCTCAGACAGTCCTCGCCGAAACCCCGCCCCGCTTGTCCTCTACTCGGCGCTGCTGAGGGGCCCCGGGCAGCCCATCCTCACCCCCGGCCCCTCCCCTTGAAGGGAAGGGGGGGCGCGTGCCTGTGCCTGTGGGTGAAATTTGGCGAATTTGTCACCCAAGAAAACAAAGGCCGGACTTCTGCCTCTTCACTTCCCCTGGCATTCAACGGCTTTTCCCCCCGTTACGCAGGCGCCGAGGAAGTGGAGGGAGACCCTAGGCTCCCGACCGACCGAGGGCACCCCGGAGGGGCGCAAAGCGCGGGTGGCCTTTTCTTTGGTTCGTTTCTTTTGGCCACGCAAAAGAAATGAACCGGCCCGCCCGGCCGCTAAGGGC
>NZ_SUMF01000034.1 GCF_005048205.1 Chitiniphilus eburneus | reverse complement strand
GGCGCGTGCCGCATGCTCATTGCGCGCCGGGCGCGTCGAGCATGGCGGTCTCGATCTCGCGCAGCACCTGGCGCGCGGCAAGCGGACCGCCAACGCTGGTCCACAGCGCGGCATCCACTTCGCGCACCTGCCCAGCACGGGCGGCTTTCAGCTCGCGGAATTCCGGCTCCTTCATCAGGCGGGCCAGCTCAGCCTGTTCGCCCTTGCCGTTGACGAAGGCCCCGATGAACAGCCAGTCGGCATCGATATCGCCCAGCGCCTCGCGCGAGAGCGGCGCAGCGTGGCCGACGCCGGGCTGGCGCTGCGCCAGGGGCCGGGTCATGCCCAGGTCCTGCGCCACGCGGCCGGCGAAAGCGTCGCCCAGCATGTAGACCGGGCCTTGCGGCGTCCAGCGCACGATGCTGACCGTGGTGGTGGCGCGCTCGCCCAGCCGGGCGCGCAGCGCCTCCACACGCTGCTGGTAATCCTCGAGGAAGGCATCGGCCTGCGCCCGCCGACCGAGCGCATCGGCCACGCGGCGCATGCTGTCCTGCCACGGCTCGCCCCGCTTCACCGTCACCATCGTCGGCGCGATCCGGCCCAGTTGCGCCAGGACCTGCGGGTCGCCGTTGCCACCGGCCAGGATCAGGTCGGGCCGCAACGCGACCACGCGATCCATGCTCGGCTGACCGAAGCCGCCGATGCCTTCGATGCCGGCAGTCAGTTCGCCCAGGTACGACGGCGGCGCGCTCTGGCCACGGCCATTGGTGGTGCCCACCGGCGTGATCCCCAGCGCCAGCGCGATGTCCAGGTCGTTTTCCGACAGCACGATCACCCGCTCCGGGTGGATCGGCACGGCCAGTTCCTGGCCAGCGGCATCGGTCACCTGCCGCGTCGCCGCCACCGGCTGCGAGGCGGTGGCATCGCCCGGGGCGGAGGCGACGGCGGCATTCTCGGCCTTGCCGCAGGCGGCGAGCAGCAGGGCGAAAGTCAACGAGACTAGGCAGCGGGCGACGGTCATGCGGATTCCTCTTCATCCATGATGCGGTGGCGTTCCTGGTGATACGTTTCTTCGTCCTGGCCGGCGCGCCAGTACGGCACGGCGTACAGCGCGCGCCGCGCGATGCCGCGTTCGCGCAGCAGGTGGGCGCGGATCGCCACCACCGCGCCGCTTTCCCCGGCAACGGTGGCCGACAGCGCCGTATCCGGCGCCGGCCACGACAAGGCGCGGATCGCGTCCAGCAGCAGCGTGCTGCCCTCGGCCGGCCCCTGGCGCACCAGCCAGCGCAGCGCGATCCCTTCGGGGTGACGCACCGCGTGCCGGTCGGCGTCGTCCGGCACCTCGATCAGCGCCACGCCGCGCGCGTCGGGCGGCAGCCGCTCCAGCACGGCGGAAATCGCGGGCAGCGACGACAGGTCGCCGGCGAACAGAAACCACTGGGCACCGGGGGTATACGGCACGGTCGCCCCGGGGCCGGCCAGGCCGAGCACGTCGCCCGGCTGCGCGCGGCTGGCCCAGCGCGAGGCCGGGCCGTTGTCGCCGTGCAGCACGAAATCCACGTCCAGTTGCTGCGTGGCCGGGTCGTACTGCCGCACGGTATAGGTGCGCGTGATCGGGCGCCGGCCTTCCGGCCAGACCGGCCCATCCGGGCCCAGCTCGGGCATCAGCGGCGTGGCCTCTCCATCGTGCGGGAAGAACAGCTTGATATGCAGGCCGCCGCTGCCTTCGGGAAAGCCGGCCAGGTCCGGCCCGCCGAAGGTCACGCGGCACAGATGGCGGCCAATCGCCCGGGTATGCCGCACCTGGAGGCGGCGGGGGGGCGTCCAGCGCGGGGGGGCGGTATCGCTCATGGGAACTCCTCTGGCAATGCGGCGGCCACCGGCCGGATCGACGGCGCGGTGGAAATCGGTAAACGGGGGCGGCGGGACGCGACGGCGACAAAGCCGGGCGCAAGGTCGGGGCGGCGACGCGAGCCGGGACACTGCTACGCGCACAAATGATAATGGTTCCCATTAAGGCAAACAACCGCAACGCACCCGACAAAGTGCCATCGGGCAAGCCGGGACAACAACGGCGCCACGCGATCCGGGGCTGGGGGTCGATGCGCCGCGGCGGCTATCGCCGCCCGCGCGATTTGCATAACATGGGTCGCCCATTGCCCACCGCCCTTGCCATGCTGCCCCGCCTGCCGCACCTGCCCGCCGATCTCGCCCTCGTTTCCCGCCCGTTCCAGG
This sequence comes from Chitiniphilus eburneus, assembly GCF_005048205.1. GTDB lineage: Bacteria > Pseudomonadota > Gammaproteobacteria > Burkholderiales > Chitinibacteraceae > Chitiniphilus > Chitiniphilus eburneus. The sequence continues at coordinate 35,839 of NZ_SUMF01000034.1, read as the reverse complement.
TGGACGACACGCAACTGGACGCCCTGCTCGACAGCGGCCTGGCGCTGCCGCCATCGCTGGCGCACGCGGTGCTGAAGCGCAAGGTGGAGTTCCTGAGCGGGCGCGACTGCGCGCGAGCCGCACTGGCCCAGGCCGGCCATGCCGGCCCGTTCGAGCTGCCCATCGGCGACGACCGCGCGCCGTGCTGGCCCACGGGCTGGGTCGGCTCGATCAGCCACAGCAAAGGCTGCGCGGCGGCCATCGTGGCGCAGGCGACGGCCTATCGGGGGATCGGGCTGGACCTGGAACGCCTGATCCCGCCCGAGCGCGCCGCGCCCTTGCGCGAGCAGATCGGCCACGCCGGGGAATGGCAACTGGGCGAGACGCTGGGCCTGGCGCCGGGCCTGTGGTTCACGCTGGTGTTTTCGCTCAAGGAAGCACTGTTCAAGGCGCTGTACCCGCAGGTGGGGCGCTACTTCGGCTTCGAGGACGCCACGCTGCATGCCTTCGCGCCCGGGCAAGGCATCGCCCGCCTGCGCCTGAACGCGGACCTGGCGCCCGGCCTGCCCGCCGGCACGGAGGTAGCGGCACAGGCGGCCTGGAACGCCGAGCACGTGCTGTCGCTGTGCCTGGCGCCGCGCGACGCGCACGCATGAAAAAACGCCCGCATGCGGGCGTTCTTCCTGGCGGCGGCATCGCCACCGATCCAGCCGGGCGCGGCGCGCGACGAGCGCGGCGGCGCCGAGGGATCAGTGGTGGTGACCGTGGGCGCCGTGCACGTGGCCGTGGGTGATTTCCTCGGCCTCGGCCTTGCGCACATCCTCGACCTTGCCGACGAAGCGGACGGTCTGGCCGGCGAAGGGGTGGTTGGCATCGACGGTGACCTTGCTGCCCTCGACTTCGGTCACGCGGAACAGCAGCACGTCGCCGGTTTCGGGATCATCGGCCTCGAACATCATGCCGAGTTCCACTTCCATCGGGAACACGCTCTTTTCCTCGGTGCGCACCAGCTCCGGCTCGAATTCGCCAAAGGCTTCGTCCGGCTGCATCGTCACATCGATGCTGTCGCCCTTGCTCTTGCCTTCGAGGGCTTCTTCGACCAGCGGCAGGATGTTGTCGTAGCCACCATGCAGGTAGGCAATGGGCTCTTCGGTCTTGTCGAGCGACTTGCCCTCGACATCGAACATTTCATAGTGGAGCGTGACGACGGTGTCTTTGGCGATTTGCATCGGTGGAATCATCCTGGGTTCTGTTGACGTTGAATCGAAGGGCTGGCCGGATCATCTGGCCGGGCAAGGTCGCCCGTGCGCGCAAGTATACACGCCGGCTCCTTCCCTTGATCGGGCGGCTCGCCGACAAGGCGCCCCGTCAGTCCTCGGCGGCACCCAGCGACTGCACCAGCGAGAGGATTTCCGCCGCGTGGCCCTTGGGCATCACATGGTAGAACGCGTGGCGGATCAGGCCATCCTTGTCGATGACGAAGGTCGAACGGTCGATGCCGTAGCGCACCATGCCATGCGCCTCCCACTTCTTCAGCGCGTGGTAGCGCCGGCTCACCTCGCCCTCGGTATCGGACAGCAGCTCGAACTCGATGCCCTCCTCCTCCCGGAACAACTCGTGCGCCAGGCACTCATCCAGGCTGACGCCCAGGATGACGGTATTGTGTTCGGCGAAGGAATCCACCCGCTCGCTGAATTCGACGGCCTCCGCGATGCCGCCCGGGGTGTGATCCTTGTTGAAGAAGTAGAGCACCACGTTGTGCCGGCCGCGATAATCGGCAAGCTGGATGAGGTCCATGTTTGCCGCCGGCAGCGCAAAATCCGGAGCGTTATCGCCTGAACTCAACATATATACGGCCTCCAATCTGTTCATCGCAGGTTTGCCGACAGCCACCAGTTGCCGGTGAGATAATCGCCGTATTCCATACACTTTTTCTATATAGCTCAGATGTCCGAAACGCTTCTCGGCGGAATGACGCCCACCCGTTTTCTGGCCGAATACTGGCAAAAGCAGCCGCTGCTGATCCGTGGGGCGGTCACCGATTTTCCCGAACCGATGGACCTGCCGCGCCTGAGCGCGCTGGCCCGGCGCGACGATGTGGAATCCCGGCTGATCGAGTGCCGCAACGGGCGCTGGCATCTGGAACACGGGCCGTTCGACGCGCGCCGCTTCCGGCGCCTGCCGGACAGCGACTGGACACTGCTGGTGCAGAACGTCAACCACCTGGTGCCGCACATTGCCGAGCTTTTGTATCGCTTCGATTTCCTGCCCGGCTATCGGCTCGACGACCTGATGATCTCGTACGCCCCGCCGGGCGGCTCGGTCGGGCCGCATTACGATTCCTACGACGTATTCCTGTTGCAGGTGGGCGGGCGCAAGCGCTGGCAGATTTCCAGCGACGACGCGGGCAACTTCGTCGAGGATGCGCCGATCCGCGTGCTCAGGGATTTCAATCCCGAGCAGGAATGGGTGCTGGAACACGGCGACATGCTGTACCTGCCCCCCAAGTACGCGCATCACGGCGTGGCGCTGGACCCGGGCATGACCTACAGCATCGGCTTTCGCGCCCCCCGGGTGCAGGAAATCGCCGGCAAGTTCCTCGAGTTCCTGCAAGACGAACTGGTGCTGGACGGCATGTATGCCGACCCCGACCGCACGCCCACCACCGCGCCCGGCCTGATCGACCCGGCCTTTATCGGCGAAATCGGCAAGATGCTGCGGCACATCGAATGGGATGACGAAATGGTCGCCCGCTTCGTCGGCCGCTACTTCACCGAACCCAAGCCGCACGTCTTTTTCGAACCGCCCGAAGCGGCACTGGATTTCGACGTGTTCGCCGCAGCGGTGACGGCGCGGGGGGTGGCGCTGGACCTGAAGACACAGTTGCTCTACGACGACAGCCGGATCTACCTCAATGGCGAAGAACTGGACGCAGGCCCCGAGACGCACGCAGTATTGCGCAAGCTGGCCGATCGCCGCGCCCTTCCCCCCGGCGACTACGACGACGCCGTGCTCGAAGCCCTTTATACCTGTTACGACTATGGCTACCTTCATCCCGTGCAAGTTTGACCGTCCCGCCGAATACCAGCAGGCCATGCTGGCGCTGATCGCCAGCGCCGAGCGCGAGCTGAAACTGTTCGAGGACGATTTCGAGATCGCCGGCATCGCCAGCCGCGAGTTCGCCGATGCGCTGAACGAGCGCCTGACCGCGTCGGACGCGCTGACCATCACCCTGCTGGCGCTGCAACCGGATCACATCGCGCGATACGCGCCGCGCATCCTCGACCTGCGCCAGACCTGGAGCCACCGCTTCACGATGCTGCGCGTCGGCACCGTGCCGGAGCTATGGCACGCCGGCTTCGCCATTGCCGACGACGAACGCTATGTGAAGCGCCACCATTTCGACTGGCCGCGCGGCGAGGCCAGCGACGATGCGCGCGAGATCGCCGGCCTGAACCACGTGTTCGACGAACTGCTGCAACTGGGCGAATCGGCGCTGGACTGGCATCGCATGGTGCTTTAGCCACGGTCGCGCAAACGACAACGGCCACTTCAGTGGCCGTTCTGTCGAATGCCGTCGCATCCGCCAGGCAATGCGGCGCTCCGCCGCGCCTCAATCCGGATCGACCTTGCCCCGCAGCGCCTTGATCTTCCCCCGGCTGGCCTTGCCATCCAGCCGCCGCCGTTGCGCGCCGCGCGTGGGGCGGGTGGCAACGCGGCGCTTCGGCGTGGTCGCCACCTGGTCCAGCAGTTCCTGCAACCGCAACAGCGCATCGGCCTTGTTCTGCTCCTGCGTGCGGTACTGCTGCGCCTTGATCACCACCACGCCATCCTTGGTGATGCGCTGGTCGTTCAGGGCCAGCAGGCGCTCCTTGTAGACATCCGCCAGCGACGAAGCGCGGATGTCGTAGCGCAGGTGCACCGCCGACGACACCTTGTTCACGTTCTGCCCACCCGCGCCCTGCGCGCGGATGGCGCTGAACTCCACCTCTTCGAGCACGACCACCGGGCTGGCCATGGCGGTCAGCCGGGCAGCACCCGCGCGATCAGCGCATTGGCGTAGCGCGCCGCCAGCGGGATCGACACCTTGACGCCATTGCCGGCGGCGGCGGCCACCGGCTCGCCCTCCTTGCCGCGCATCGCCTCCAGCTTGAGCAGGACATTGCCGCTGGGGTGGATGATCTCCAGCGTATCGCCCACTTCGAAGCGGTTCTTCACCTCGATGTCGGCCCAGCCGTCGGTAATGGTGCGCACTTCGCCCACGTACTGGCTCTGCTTGGACCTCGAATGCCCGCTCAGGTAGTTCTGCGTATCGTGGCTGTGGTGGCGCTGGTAAAAGCCGTCGGTGTAGCCGCGATTGGCCAGGCCCTCCAGGTCGGCCAGCAACGCCGGGTTGAACGGCCGGCCAGCCACGGCGTCGTCGATGGCCTGGCGATACGTCTGCGCGGTGCGCGAAACGTAATAGCGGCTCTTGGTGCGGCCTTCGATCTTGAGCGAATCCACACCGATGGCCACCAGCCGCTCGATATGCTCGATCGCGCGCAGGTCCTTGCTGTTCATGATGTAGGTGCCGTGCTCATCCTCCATCACCTCCATCAGCTCGCCCGGGCGCTGGGTTTCCTCGATCAGATAGGGCCGATCCGCCAGCGGATGGCGCGGCGTATCGCCGGCGGCGGCGAACGCATTGTTGGCCTCATCCATCGCCTTGCGGAAATCGAACTGGATCACCTGCGCCTGGCCGGCATCGTCCTCGAACGCCTCGTGCACCTTGTAGTCCCAGCGACAGGCATTGGTACAGGTGCCCTGGTTGGGGTCGCGGTGGTTGAAATAGCCCGACAGCAGGCAGCGACCCGAATACGCGATGCACAGCGCGCCGTGGACGAACACCTCCAGCTCCATGTCCGGGCACTCCTGGCGAATCTCGGCCACTTCCTCCAGGCTCAGCTCGCGCGACAGGATCACCCGCGTCAGCCCCAGCTTCTGCCAGAACTTCACGCCGGCGTAGTTCACCGTATTGGCCTGCACCGACAGGTGGATGGGGACTTCCGGCCATTTCTCGCGCACCAGCATGATCAGGCCGGGATCGGCCATGATCAGCGCATCGGGCTTCATCGCGATCACCGGCGCCATGTCGGCCAGGTAGGTCTTGATCTTGGCGTTGTGCGGCAGGATGTTGCTGGCCACGAACAGCTTCTTGCCGCGCGCATGCGCCTCCTCGATCCCCTTTTGCAGGTTCTCCAGCTTGAAGTCATTGTTGCGCGCCCGCAGGCTGTAGCGCGGCTGGCCGGCATACACGGCATCGGCGCCGAAATCATAGGCGGCGCGCATGCGGTCCAGATCGCCGGCGGGCAGGAGCAGTTCGGGGGTTTTCAACATCATGGTGTCCAAAAGCAACGCCCCGCGCGGTGCGGGGCGGATCAATTCGATAGGCGCGGATTATACCCCAGCGCTGCCCAAGTTTTGAGCGCAGCCGCACCGGCCACGCCGCATCAAGGACTTAAGTGGCTTATCCACAGCTACTTCACACCATTGCTCCCATTGAGTGTGTAAAACCTGCCGTTCATCGCCCATATTCTAGGCACAGATGAAAACCTGCATGCGTTCAGTGGCTTAGACCGCTCATCCACAGTGCTTCAACAACTTTACCCTGCATTTCCGGGGATAAACGGTCAGTCGTCGCCGCCCCCGGCATCGCGGCACGGCTTGCCCAAAAAATAGGCTGCGCCATAAAAGCCCCTGGAATCAACCCCTTGAGGCAACGATCCACAGCCCTTCAACACGCCAACCCCGCGTAACCGTGGACAACCCGCCTTTCATCCACCGACGCGGCCGGCCAGTCGCAGCCCATTTTTTAGGCAATCACTGAAAGCAGCCTGCTTTCAGTGGCTTGGCGCAACCATCCACAGGCCTTCAACACCTCAACCCGCTCGCCGCGTGGATAACCGGGTGCCGGCCACCTGGCACGCGCTGGCGCGAAAAGCCCTTGCCGTATCAAAGCCTTGCGCAAACTGTCCGCAAACGATCCACAGCACGCTCCACCACGGCCCCGCAGCCCGAGCCCGCGACGCGCGCCGTTTCAAACGATCGTTTGCGTGCAAACCCCAATGCCGGCCGGCCCGGCGCATGGCTAAGGTACAGTCGAACCCCTTTGCACGGACCACCCGCGATGACCTATCCACACCTGCTCGCCCCGCTGGACCTGGGCTTTACCACGCTCAAGAACCGCGTACTGATGGGATCGATGCACACCGGGCTGGAAGAAGACCCGGCCGGTGGCGAACGGCTGGCGGCGTTCTACGCCGAGCGGGCGCGCGGCGGCGTGGCATTGATCGTCACCGGGGGCATCTCGCCCAACGCGGCCGGCTGTATCTATCCGGGTGCGGCGATGCTGGCCGACGCCGCCGAGCTGCCACGCCATCGCCTCGTGACCGACGCGGTGCACGCCGCCGGCGGCCGGATCGCATTGCAGATCCTGCATGCCGGGCGCTACGGCTATCACGAGGGCGCGGTCAGCGCCTCGGTGGTGACCGCGCGCATTTCACCGTTCACGCCGCACGCGCTGAGCCACGAAGAAATCGAGCAGACCATCGCCGACTTCGCCCGCTGCGCGCAGTTGGCACAGCAGGCCGGCTACGACGGCGTGGAGGTGATGGGCAGCGAAGGCTATCTGATCAACCAGTTCCTGGTGCGCCGGGTAAACCGGCGCGATGACGCCTGGGGCGGCGATTTCACGCGCCGGATGCGTCTGGCGCTGGACATCGTGCGCGCGGTGCGCGCCGCCACCGGGCCGCATTTCATCGTGATCTTCCGCCTGTCGCTGCTCGATCTGGTCGAGGACGGCGGCACCTTCACCGAGGCGGTGCAACTGGCGCAGGCGCTGGAGGCGGCGGGCGTGACGCTGATCAACACCGGCATCGGCTGGCACGAAGCGAGCATTCCCACCATTGCGGCGACGGTGCCGCGCGGTGGGTTCTCGTGGGTGACCGCGCAGCTCAAGCCCCACGTCGGCGTGCCGCTGATCGCAGTGAACCGCATCAATACCCCCGAAGTAGCCGAGCGCATCCTCGCGGCCGGCGAGGCCGACATGGTATCGCTGGCCCGCCCGCTGCTGGCCGACGCCGACTTCGTGGCCAAGGCCGCCGCCGACAACGCGCGCGAGATCAACACCTGCATCGCCTGTAATCAGGCTTGCCTGGACCATGTGTTCGAAGGCAAGCCGGCCACCTGCCTGGTCAACCCGCGCGCCTGCCGCGAAGCCGAGCTGGCGCCGCGCCCCGCCGCCCGCCCACGGCGCGTGGCGGTGGTGGGCGCCGGACCGGCCGGATTGTCCGCCGCGCTGACCGCGGCGCAATGCGGCCACACGGTGACCCTGTTCGAAGCCAGCGACGCGCTGGGCGGGCAGTTCCGCATCGCCAGCCGGATTCCGGGCAAGGAGGAATTCAAGGAAACGCTGCGTTACTTCCAGGTGATGCTGGACCAACACCAGGTCCAGGTTCATCTGAACACCCGGGTGGACGCCGACGCGCTGGCCGGCTTCGATGCGGTGATCGTCGCCACCGGCGTGGCGCCACGCGTGCCGGAGATCGCCGGCATCGACCATCCCAGCGTGGTGTCCTACCCCGCCGTGCTGCGCGGCGAAGTACAGGTCGGGCCGCGCGTGGCCATCATCGGCGCGGGCGGCATCGGCGTCGATACGGCCGTGTTCCTGTCCGAACCCGGCGAAACCGCCACGCCAGTGGCCGCCTACGCCCGCGACTGGGGCATCGACACCACGCTGAGCACGGCAGGCGGCCTGACCCCGGCACACCCGCCACGCTCACCGCGCGAAATCTGGCTGTTGCAACGCCGCCCCGGCAAACCCGGCAGCGGCCCCGGCAAGACCACCGGCTGGGTGCACCGCCTGAGCCTCCAGGCACGCGGCGTACACCTGCTGGGCAGCGTGGAATACATCGGCATCGACGACGAAGGCCTGACCATCCGGGTCAAAGGCGAAGCACAACGACTGGCGGTGGACCACATCGTGATCTGCGCCGGACAGGTATCGGTCAACGACCTCCACGCCACCCTCAGCGCCCGGGGCATCGATGCCCACCTCATCGGCGGCGCGGAACACGCCGGCGAACTGGACGCCAAACGCGCCATCGAATCGGGCATGCGGGTGGCGCTGGGGTTGTAGGGCATTCAGTCCGGGAATACGGAATCAAAATCCGTGGAGACGAAGGTCAGTCGAGTCCGGAGGATGCAAAAGCAGGATCTGTAGACACGGAGGTCGCGGAGACCACAGCGCGCACAGAGAAAACCGGGAGGGACAATGGTTTTTTCTCCCGATGTGGTCTTGCTCCGTGTTCTCTGTGCGCTCCGTGTCTACCGGTTTTTGTCAGCCCAGCAAGAAGCTACCGCCGCGCCGCCGCGCCATCCCATTCGGCGTATTCCACTTCCGGTGTGCGGAGCAGTGCGGCGACGAAGGCATCGCGGCCTTCGCCCGCGACGGGGTAGACCCAGGAGCCGAGCGCCAGTTGGCGGCCTTCGCCGAGCTGGACGCGATAGCGTTTGGCCAGTTGCGCCAGCAGCGTTTCGCGTTTGCTGTCGTCGCGGAATTTGACGATCATGCCCGGCGCGGCATCCTGCGCCGGCGGCGCGGCACAGGCGGTCAGCCCGGCTGCCACGAACAAGGCGGAACTCCAGCTCGCCAGATTCCGGTTGCGTTTGATCATGCTGTACATCCCCATGAAGCGCCCCAGGCGGGGCCGATGGCACAGTGACCGGCAGGGTGCCGGCCCGGCCGCGCCTCGCAGGGAACGAGATGCGGCCACCTGCCCGCGGATGGACGCGCCACGAGGCCACGGGGTTCCCGCGCGGGTGGCCAGGGGGATTCCCCCGCTGCGCGATGGCCCGCGACGGCAGGATGCAGAAGAGATGGGGCGTACGGCGCGGCGACACAAGTGCCGCGCGCAAAAAACCTGCCGGGGGCATGCGCCGCGCGGCAGGTTGGCGGGGAGCGGACGCTCAGCCCTGCGTGGCGCCATCCTCGCGGCGGCGGAACAGCGGCGTCGGCTGCTGCACGCTGGATTGATAGAACTCGGTGAAGTCGTCCAGGCCGCGCAGCGCGTCGTCGATATCCTTGTCGGCCCGCACCGCGAACGCGTCGAAACCGCAGCGCCACAGGTAGTTGAGCGTGTCCTTGAACACGTCGCCCACGGCGCGCAGCTCGCCGGTATAGCCCTGGCGCTCGCGCAGCAGGCGGCCGATGGAAAAGCCACGGCCATCGGTGAAGGCCGGGAAATCGACAGCGATCACACCAAAGACATTGGCATCGACCGGCAGCGATTCCGGCTCGTCGTCGGGGGCGAAGCACACGCCCAGTTCGCGGCCGGCCAGCTCGTCGCGGTGCTCCAGCCAGTAGCGGTACGGCACGATGACCTTGCCGCTGGCCGGCACGGTGATGCTGCCATCCTCGGCGGGCAGCACGCGGGTCCAGGTGTCTTCGACCACCTGGCGATTGATGATGACCCTGGGGCCGGCGTTGGGTGCGAGTTCTTGATCAGCAGACATGTTCACAACGTTTCCGAGCAAAGCGAGGCGCGCTCGCAGCGACGAGGGCGGGGGAAGTGGATTCGATCGGTCGCACAGGCGCTACGCATCTGCCGCAACCTCCTTGCGTACCGCCTTGCCGGCGTAGACCTTGGCCTTGAAGGGCTCCAGGCCGATGCGATCCACCACGTCGATGAAGCGCTCGTCGCCTTCGCGGCTTTCGACGAACACATCGATCAGCTTGCCGATCACGTCCGGCATTTCGTCCTGCGCGAACGAGGGGCCGATCACCTTGCCGATGCTGGCGCCAGCGCCCTGGCGGCCGCCCAGGCTCACCTGATACCACTCGGACCCGTTCTTGTCCACGCCCAGGATGCCGATGTTGCCCACGTGATGGTGCCCGCAGGCATTCATACAGCCCGACATGTTGAGGTCGATCTCGCCCAGATCGAACAGATCGTCCAGGTTGTCGAATTTTTCCTGGATCGCCTGCGCGATGGGAATCGACTTGGCATTGGCCAGCGCGCAGAAATCGCCGCCGGGGCAGCAGATCACGTCGGTGAGCAGGCCGATGTTCGGCGTGGCGAGGCCCAGGTCCTTCAGTTGCTCCCACAGCGCGAACAGGTCGGACTGCCGGACATCGGCCAGGATCAGGTTCTGCTCGTGCGAGGAACGCGCCTCGCCAAAGCTGTAGCGGTCGGCCAGGTCGGCCACGGCATCGAGCTGGTCGGCGCTGATGTCGCCGGGGGCGACGCCGGTCTTCTTCAGCGACAGCGTCACCGCCGCGTAGCCGGGCTGCTTGTGGCTGGATACGCAGCGCTCCACCCAGCGGGCGAAGGCCTTGCTGTCCAGCTGGGCCTGCTGGAAGCCGGCATCGACGGCCGGCAGCGTGGCGTAGTCGGGGGCGGTGAAGAAGCGCGCAACGCGGTCGATCTCGGCCTGCGTCAGCGTGGTGGGGCCATCCTTGAGGTGCGCCCACTCGGCATCGACCTTGGCGCCGAACGCCTCGGGCGTCATGGCCTTGACCAGGATCTTGATGCGCGCCTTGTACTTGTTGTCGCGCCGGCCGTAGCGGTTGTACACGCGCAGCGCGGCATCGAGGTAGGACAACAGGTGCCGGGGCTCCAGCCACGGCTTGATCAGCGCGCCGATCATCGGGGTGCGGCCCAGGCCGCCACCGATGTAGACCTGGAAGCCGACCTCGCCAGCCTCGTTGCGCACGATGTTGAGCCCGATGTCGTGCACCATCACGGCGGCGCGATCCTCGACCGTGCCGTTCACCGCGATCTTGAACTTGCGCGGCAGGTGGGCGAATTCGGGGTGGAAGGTGGACCACTGGCGGATGATTTCGCACCACGGCCGCGGATCGACGAGTTCGTCGTGCGCCACGCCGGCAAACTGGTCGGTGGTGGTGTTGCGCACGCAGTTGCCGGAGGTCTGCACCGCGTGCATCTGCACCTGCGCCAGCTCGCCCAGGATGGCGGGCACGTCCTTCAGTTCGGGCCAGTTGAACTGGATGTTCTGCCGGGTGCTGAAATGGCCGTAGCCCCGGTCATAGGTGCGGGCGATATGCGCCAGCTTGCGCAATTGGCGGCTGGCCAGCATGCCGTACGGCACCGCGATGCGCAGCATCGGCGCATGACGCTGGATGTACAGCCCGTTTTGCAGCCGCAGCGGCCGGAATTCGTCTTCGCTCAGCTCACCGGCGAGGTAGCGCCGGGTCTGGTCGCCAAACTGGGCGACGCGGGCGTCGACGATCTGTTGATCGATCGGATCGTATTGATACATGGTGTGTCGGAACCTGTCGTAGTCGTGCCGTGTCCACGCTGCGTAGAACGCACCGCGCGCCGCGCCGGACGGCGCAAACCAACGGCAATACCGGAAACGTCCGACTATACCAGTCGGCCCTATAGATAAAAAAACCGATTATCTCTATGGATAAGCCCGTGGGTACTAACCGCACCGGCCTTGCGCTGCCTCACGGGAAGGCCGGAGATCGGAAGATGCCGATTGCGACCGTCACCTTCAGCCGATAAGCTTTCTCCTCTTTTACACCGTTTACCGTGGTAAGCCATGACCGCCTCCCGACTCGCCATCCAACGCCTCGACTACACGCCCCCCGACTTCCTGATCGATATGGTGGACCTGACCTTCGAGCTGGAAGAAAGCAACACGCGCGTGGCCAGCCGGCTGGTGATGAAACGCAACCCGCAGGCAGCCGACCCGGCAGCGGCGCTGGTGCTGCACGGCGAGGCGCTGCTGCTGGAAAGCGTGAAGCTGGATGGCCGCGCGCTCGCCTCGCACGAATACGAACTGAGCGACGACCGGCTCACCCTGCCCGGCGTGGGCGATTCGGTCATCGTCGAGATCGTCACCCGCGTGAACCCGCTGGCAAACACCAGCCTGATGGGACTGTATGTCTCCAACGGCAATTTCTTCACCCAGTGCGAAGCCGAGGGCTTCCGCAAGATCACCTACTACCTGGACCGGCCGGACGTGATGGCCAAGTTCACCACCACGCTGATCGCCGACAAGGCCCGCTACCCGGTGCTGCTGTCCAACGGCAATCGCGTCGGCGAAGGCCATCTGGACCGCAATCGCCACTGGGTGAAATGGGTGGACCCGTTCCGCAAGCCGTCGTACCTGTTCGCGCTGGTGGCCGGCAAGCTGGTATCGCTGGTCGACAAACACCAGACCCCGAGCGGACGCACGGTCAACCTGGAAATCTACGTCGAGCCGGGCAACGTGGACAAATGCCACCACGCGATGGCGTCGATCAAGAAGGCGATGACCTGGGACGAGCAGCGCTTCGGCCTGGAATACGACCTGGACACCTACATGATCGTGGCGGTGTCCGACTTCAACATGGGGGCCATGGAAAACAAGGGCCTCAACATCTTCAACACCAAGTACGTGCTGGCCAAGCCCGAAACCGCCACCGACGCCGATTTCGACGGCATCGAATCGGTGGTGGCGCACGAGTACTTCCATAACTGGACCGGCAATCGCGTCACCTGCCGCGACTGGTTCCAGCTTTCGCTGAAGGAAGGGCTCACCGTCTATCGCGACCAGGAATTCTCCAGCGACGTAGGCAGCCGCGCGGTGCAGCGCATCCAGAATGTGCGCAGCCTGCGCGAATACCAGTTCGCCGAGGACGCCGGCCCGCAGGCCCACCCGGTGCGGCCGGACAGCTACCTGGAGATCAACAACTTCTACACCTGGACGGTGTACGAGAAGGGTTCGGAAGTGGTGCGCATGTACGCCACCCTGCTGGGGCGCGAGGGCTTCCGCAAGGGCATGGACCTTTATTTCAGGCGCCACGATGGCCAGGCGGTGACCTGCGACGATTTCCGCGCCGCGATGGCCGACGCCAACCAGGTGGACCTGGCGCAGTTCGCCCTGTGGTACAGCCAGGCCGGCACGCCGCAACTGACGGTGGAAGGCGCATACGACGCCGCCGACCGCACCTATACCCTGACCGTGCGCCAGCGTTGCCCCGCCACGCCAGGCCAGCCGGTGAAGCGGCCGTTCCATATCCCGCTGGCGCTGGGGCTGCTGGATCAACGCGGCCAGCCGCTGCCGCTGACCTTGCGCGGCGAGCGCGAGGCCGGCCCGACCAGCCGGGTGCTGGAAGTGCGCGACGCGGTATCGCGCTTTGTCTTCACCGATCTGGCGGAGCGGCCCATCCCGTCGCTGCTGCGCGACTTCTCCGCGCCGGTGAAGCTGGACTACCCCTACACCGACGATGAACTGGTGTTCCTGATGGCGCACGACGAAGACGACTTCGCGCGCTGGGAGGCCGCCAATACCTACGCACTGCGCCTGTTGCGCGAGGGCTACGCGGCGGCCGGCCGGGGCGAGCCGGTGGTGGTGCCGGAGCGCTACCTGGAGGCCATCGGCAAACTGCTGGCCAACGAACGGCTGGACCCGGCGCTGGTGGCGCTGATGCTGGAGCTGCCCAGCGAGCAATACCTGTTCGAGGCGCTGGACGAAGTGGACCCGGCCCTGCTGGCGCAGGTGCGCATCACCGTGCTGGAAACGCTGGCGCGCGAATTGCGCGGGCCACTGCTGGCCACCTATCAGCGACTGAACGATGGCGAGCCGTACCGCTTCGATGCCGAGGCAGTGGCACGGCGCAGCCTGAAGAACGTCTGCCTGGCCATCCTGGCCGAGCGCGAAGGCCCGATGGTCAGCGAACTGCTGGTCAACCAGTATCGCCGCGCCGACAACATGACCGACCGGCTGGCCGCGCTGCGCTGCCTGGCGCAACGCGAGCACCCCGAGGAATACCTGGAAGACTTCGCGCAGACCTGGCAGGACGACGCACTGGTGATGGACAAGTGGTTCACCATCCAGGCGGTCAGCCGCCGCCCCGGCGCACGCACGCGGGTGGAACAACTGATGGCGCACCCCGCGTTCTCGATCCGCAATCCGAACAAGGTGCGCGCGCTGATCGGCGCGTTCTGCCAGCAGAACCTGCAACACTTCCACGCGCTGGACGGCTATGGCTATGCCTTCGCCGCCGATCGCATCGTCGAGCTGGATCGCATCAATCCGCAGATCGCGGCGCGGCTGGCCGCCTGCTTCAACCGCTGGACCAAGCTGGAACCGCAGCGCCGGGCGCTGATGAAGCAGGAGCTGGAACGCATCGCAGCGGTGCCGGGCCTGTCCGCCGATACCTACGAGATCGTCAGCAAGGCGCTGCAACAGTGAGCGGCCCGGGGCCGGACATCGTGATCGGCCCGGCCTCGCCGGCCGACGCGCCGGCCCTGCTCGCCTTGCAGCGATTGGCCTATCGCGGCGAGGCGGAGCGCTACGGCGACTGGAACCTGCCGCCACTGACCCAGACGCTGGCCGCGCTACAGGCCGAGTTCGAATCCGGCATCGTGCTGAAAGCGGAACACGACCGCGAGCTGGTCGGCTCGGTGCGCGCCACGCTGGTCGAGCAGGAAGGCCGCATCGGCCGGCTTATCGTGCATCCGGCCCGGCAGCGCCAGGGCATCGGCTCGGCGCTGCTGCGCGCCATCGAATCCGCCTGCAATGCCGAACGCTTCGTGCTGTTCACCGGCAGCCGCAGCGTGGACAACCTGCGGCTCTATCAGCGTCATGGCTACGTGGTCAGCCATACGGCCACGCTGTCGCCCACGGTGGAACTGGTCTATCTGGAGAAACGCCGCGCGTAACGGTAGCGCTCAGCGCTGACGCGGCCGGCTGTTGAATTCGTCGTTGAGCTTTTGTTCCTGCTTGGCTTCGCGCGCCAACTCGGCCGCCTGGTGGCGGGTTTCCAGCGCCTCGTAGGCCTTCACCTTCTTCTCGCACTCGTGCCACGCATCGCGACACTGCTCGTAGGCCTGCTCCAGCCGCGCCACCTCGCCGCGCTGCGCATTGGCGGCGGTATCGAGCTTGGCGAGGAAATGCTGGAAATCGCGCCACTGCACCACGGTGATGCCGCCCTGCCCGCTCGACATCAGCCGGCCACGGTATTCGGCGCGGAAGTTCTCGACCTGCTCCAGCTTCTGCTTGCCACTGAGCAGCGCAACCTGCGCCGCCTGCATCGCCCGCGCCGCCTCTTCGCGGTCGTCACGGGCCATGTCCAACAGAAAGGCAAAGCGAAACTTGGCCAAAGACCTACTCCCGACAACGTTATCGACCAGTATCCCCGTCCCGGGCCTGCGAGCGGGTTGACGCCGCTCAGTTGGCGAACAATTCGGCCAGCTTCATTCTAGCGCCCTGGTAGCT
Source organism: Chitiniphilus eburneus (assembly GCF_005048205.1). Taxonomy (GTDB): domain Bacteria; phylum Pseudomonadota; class Gammaproteobacteria; order Burkholderiales; family Chitinibacteraceae; genus Chitiniphilus; species Chitiniphilus eburneus. The sequence continues at coordinate 20,590 of NZ_SUMF01000034.1, read as the reverse complement.
TTCACGTTCGTGGATGTTCTGCTGGAGGAAGCGCTCGAACGCCGGATGGCGGCGGATGGCGTCGTCCAGCACCGGGTCCGAGCCGGGCGCGTAGGCGCCGACAGCGATCAGGTCACGACTGCGCTGGTAGCGCGACCACAGGTACTTGAACTTACGCACCAGCTCCAGCTCTTCGTGGGTGATGATGTCGTGCATCACCCGCGAAATCGAGGCCTCGATATCGATCGCCGGGTAGTGGCCGGATTCGCCCAGTTGCCGCGACAGCACGAAGTGGCCGTCGAGAATGGCGCGGGCGTTGTCGGCGATCGGGTCCTGCTGGTCGTCGCCCTCGGACAACACGGTGTAGAACGCGGTGATCGAGCCGCCGCCCTCGCGGCCGTTGCCGGCACGCTCCACCAGTTGCGGCAGCCGGGCGAACACCGACGGCGGATAACCCTTGGTGGCGGGCGGTTCACCCACCGCCAGCGCGATCTCGCGCTGCGCCATGGCGTAACGGGTGAGCGAATCCATGATCAGCAGCACATGCTTGCCTTCGTTGCGGAAATACTCGGCAATGGCGGTGGCGTAGGCGGCGCCATACAGCCGCTGCAATGGCGGGGTGTCGGCCGGCGCCGCCACCACCACCGAACGGGCGCGGCCTTCGTCGCCCAGGATATTCTCGATGAAATCCTTCACTTCGCGGCCGCGCTCGCCAATCAGGCCCACCACCACCACATCGGCGGTGGTGAAGCGCGCCATCATGCCGAGCAACACCGATTTGCCCACGCCCGAGCCGGCAAACAGGCCCAGCCGCTGGCCGCGGCCGACGGTGAGCATGGCATTGATGGCGCGCACACCGACATCCATCACATAGCGGACGGGCTCGCGCTCCATCGGGTTGAACGGGCGCGCGTACAGCGGCATGAAGCCTTCCTGCTCCAGCCGCCCCTTGTTGTCGAGCGGACGGCCAAGGCCGTCGAGGATGCGCCCCAGCAGGCCCCAGCCCACCGGCACCTGCCGGCCGTGATCCTCCAGCCGGCGTTGCGGTGGGCGCGGCTTGCCATATTCGGGCACCCAGGCAGCGATGTCCTCGTGCGGCATCACCTCGGCGCCCGGTTCCACGCCATACAGCTCAGCGATCGGCATCAGGAACAGCTTGTCTTCCTGGAACCCCACCACCACCGCTTCCACCGGGTGGCCACTGGGCGTCATCACGTCGCACGAGGCGCCGATGGCGAGCCGCAGGCCCACGGCCTCCAGCACCAGCCCGGAGACACGCGTCAGCCGGCCACGCGGCAACCAGGGCCGCACCCAGCGCACCGCCTGCGCGCATTCGTCCAGATAGCTCTGGCGGCGGCCGGTGAGATCAGTCATCGTCGACACTCCGCAAGGGCGCGCTGTCGGCCAGCGGGTCGATGGCGCCCGATTCGAACGGCGGCAGGAACGAAGCCGGCGCGGGGTCTGCCGCGCCAGCGGCGGGCAACGGCGCGGGCGGCGCTTCGTCCGCGACCGGCGCCGGCTCGGCCTCCCACGCCAGCTCCTTGTGCTGCTGCCGGCCCAGGACGCGGATCAGGTTGGCCCAGCGCGTGCCGAGCGTCAGGTCGGCGCTGGAGGTGGCCGAATCGATGCGACAGCCGCCCGCTTCGACCTGCGGGTCGGGCACCAGGCGCCAGATATCGCCGGGCAACTCGCCGCCCAGCAGGCCCTCCACCGCATCGTGGTCGGCGGGATTCAGGCTGATCCGCGCCGGCACGCGCAGCGGCGGCAGGGTGGCCACCGCCTCGCGCACCACGGGGATCAGGCGCTCGCGGTCGGCCATGATCTCCTTGCGCGCCTGTTGCCGCGCGATCACCAGCGCCAGATCGAGTACCTTTTCCGACAGTTCGGCATCCAGCCGCACCGCCATGGTCTCCAGTTCGCCCAGCACCGATTTCAGCCGCGAGACTTCCACCTCGGCGGCCAGCCGGCCAGCCTCGAGGCCCGCTTCGAAGCCTTCGCGCTGCGCCTGTTGCTGGATCGCCTCGATTTCCTCGGCAGTGGGCCAGTTGACCTCCGGCGGAGGCGGGACGGGTTCCGGCTCGGGTTCGGCCGGCGCCGGTTCGGGCTCGGGTTCGGGCGCGACCGGCTCCGGTGCGGGCGGCGGCGGGGGCGGCTGTTGCGCCTGCTGCTTGGCGGCGGCGACGGCGCGCGCGCGCTCCTCGGCCTCTTCGTTGAGCGCACCAAGTTCCCAGCGTTCCCAGGCGGTCAGTTCTTCTCGGGGGATCACGCGGCGCGGTGGCGTCGGCATGGCGAAATCTCTTGGCTAGATAGGACAACGACAGGGCCGCGGAGCGCGGCCCTGTCGCAAGAATAAAGGCTGAAACGGTGATTGGCGAGCGGCTGGGACCTCGACCGGCCCGGCGAGCGGGCCGGAACGTCGGCGCGGGGGAGAAAGCGGGGCCGGGCCGACGGGGCAAAACGACGCCCCCGGCCCGCGAGGTGCCGCCGCCCTATTCGACCAGGCCTTCCTCGCCCTTGCCGGACAGGACGATCTGGCCTTCGTCGGCCAGTCGCCGGACGATCTTGAGGATTTCCTTCTGCTCCGATTCGACTTCGGACAACTTGACCGGCCCCTTGGCCTCCAGGTCGTCGCGCAGCATTTCGGCGGCACGCTGCGACATGTTCTTGAAGATCTTGTCCTTGAGCACCTGGCTGGTGCCCTTCAGGGCGATCACCAGCGAATCGGACTGGATCTCGCGCAGCAGCAACTGGATGCCGCGATCGTCCACGTCCATCAGGTTGTCGAAGGTGAACATCTTGTCCTGGATGCGCTGCGCCAGCTCGGGGTCGTACTCGCGCACGCTGGAAATCGCGCTGGCCTCGACCACGCCGCCCATGAAGTTGAGGATTTCCGCCGCCATCTGCACGCCACCCATGGCGCTCTTCTTGAGCTTGTCGGTGCCGGACAGCAGTTGGGTCAGCACATCGTTCAGTTCCTTGAGCGCGGCGGGCTGCACGCCCTCCAGCGTGGCGATCCGCAACAGCACGTCGTTGCGCAGGCGCTCGGTGAACTGGCTCATGATCTCGGACGACTGATCGGGCTCCAGGTGCACCAGGATGGTGGCGATGATCTGCGGGTGTTCGTTCTTGATGAGTTCGGCGACAGCGGCCGAATCCATCCACTTGAGCGATTCGATGCCGTTGTTGTCGTTGCCTTGCAGGATACGGTCGAGCAGGTTGGCGGCCTTGTCGGAGCCGAGCGCCTTGGTCAGCACCGAGCGGATGTATTCGTCGGCGACGCCCAGATTGGCGCGGTTCTGGGTGGAGGCGATGAAATCGCCCAGCACGACGTCCACTTCCTCGCGCTTGACGTTGTTCATGTTGGCCATGGCAAAGCCCAGGCGCTGGACTTCCTTGGGGCCGAGATACTTGAACACGTCCACGGCCGCTTCTTCGCCCAGGGTCATCAGCAGGATGGCGCCTTTGCGCACCCCTTCTTCATTCATGTTGGCAGCCATGCCGAACCTCCCGCTCGGGCCATTGCCCAGGCCTTCGATGAAGACCCGCCGGATGCGCTTTGCATCTCCTCCGGCTGGAGTATGTCGATCAGGGAAACAGGCCGGCAGCCGCGATGCGCGCCGGACCAAACCTCAGCAGGACGCTCAACCCAGTTTGTTCGGGTTGGCGTTTTCTTCTTCGTTCGACATCCATTCGCGCAGGATGGTGGCCACCATGCGCGGGTCGTTCTTGGCGATTTCCTTGCTCTGCTGCAACAGGTCGGCAAAGGCGGCGGAGCGCTGGATTTCCTCCTCGCCGCCGACCATCGCGCCGTCGTCGTCCGCTTCGGTATCGCCCAGGTCGAGATCGTAGGTGCCCGGCACGTCGCGCGGACGGGCCAGATCCTTCATCAACGGGCGCACCACGAAGAACAGCAGGTACAGCACCACCAGGCCGATCAGGGCCAGCTTGATCAGCTCGGCATAGTTTTGCTTCACGTAGTCGAGCGCCTTCTCCTGCAACGGCCGCACTTCGAGCGGCAGCGAGTCGGCGAAGGCGGCGTTCACCAGGTTGACCGAATCGCCACGCTGCTGGTTGTAGCCGATGGCTTCGCGCACCAGGTTGTTGAGCTGGGTGATTTCCTCGGGCGTATAGGGCAGATAGGTGGCCTTGCCCGTCTTGTCGAACCCCGGCTTGTAGTTGACCACCACGGCGGCGGACAGGCGCTTGACCGTGCCGACCGGCTGCTTGACGTGCTGCACGGTCTTGTCGACTTCGTAGTTGGTGGTCGATTCGTTGTGCGAATTGGCGCTGCCGCTGGTGGCGGCGGCAATACCGGAAGCCACCGGCGCGGTGATGGGCGCCGCGGCGGCGCCGGGCGGCTGGTTGGACAGCGCGCCGGGGACGCCGGCCGGATTCTGCTCGGTATTGCGGCCCTGGGTGCTCAGCGTCTGGCGGCTGCGGATCGCGGCCTCGGAAGCATTGTTGGGGCGGAAGGTCTCGGAGGTCTGCTCCACCTCGGCGAAATCGAGCTGCGCGGTGACCTCGGCGCGCGCATTGCCCTTGCCGACGATGGGCTCAAGAATCGCCTGCACGCGATCGACGTAGTTTTTCTCGATCTGCTGGACATACAGCAACTGCCGGGCGTCGAGGTTGGAGGCATTCAATTCGGGCGCGCGCGACAGCAGGTTGCCGTCCTGGTCCACCACGGTGACGTTCTTGACCGGTAGCGCGGGCACGCTGGAGGACACGAGGTGGACGATGCCGGCGACCTGGGCATCGTCGAGCACCCGGCCCGGCCGCAGCGTGAGCATCACGGAGGCGGTGGGCTTTTGCTGATCGCGCAGGAAAACCGTCTGCTTGGGCATCGCCAGATGCACGCGCGCGCTGTCCACGGCGGCGATGGTCTGGATGGATCGCGCCAGTTCGCCTTCCACCGCGCGCTGGTAGTTCACCTGTTCGGCAAACTGCGAGATGCCGAATTTCTGGTTGTCCATCAGCTCGAAGCCGACATTGCCGGATTTGGGCAGGCCCTGCGCGGCCAGCCGCAGCCGCAGGTCATAGACCTGATCGGCGGGCACGGAGATGGTGCCGCCTGCTTCGAGCTTGTAGGGGGTATTGGCCTGTTGCAGCGCCTGGACAATGGCACCGCCTTCGGCGTCGGGAATATTGGTGAACAGGATGCGATAAGGCGGTTCCCGCGTCCACAGCGAGTAACCGATGATCACGGCGATGACGGCCGCAATGCCCACCATGATGGCCAGGCGCCGCACACCGGAAAGCGCGGCAAAACGCTGCCGCAGCGCCTGCGGGCCGCTTGCGGTTATCAGATTGCCGTCAGCCGCTACGCCCGCCTCTGCCATAAATTACCGTGAATCGCCCCGAGCAGAACCCGCAGTCAGACCTGCATGTTCATAATTTCTTGATAGGCGCTGACGAGCTTGTTCCGTACTTGCACCATGGTCTGGAAGGAGAGGCTGGCCTTTTGCAGCGATACCATCACGTCCTGCAAATCGGCCTGGGGTTCGCCGGCCTGGAATGCCGCCTGCTGGGCCTGGGCCTCCTGTTGCATCTGGTTCACCTGGTCGAGCGAACTCTTCAGCAGATCGGAGAAATCCGGGCCTTCATTCGCGGCGGGCGCCTGTGCCGGAGCCTGTCCCGCTGCCAGCGAGGACATGGCCTTCAATTCACCCAGCAGTTGGTCGATACCTTGCACGCTCATGACTCGCCTTCCTTCAAGCGAAATTGTAGGGGCCGTAACGATACGGGAGCAAGCAATTCCTGCGCCAGGGACAGCGCGCTGGCACATTCATGCTACACCGGGTCGGCGCCGTCCTCTTCGCGATACTGCTGCAACTTGTAGCGCAACGTGCGTTCGCTCATGCCCAGCCGCTCCGCCGCCAGCTTGCGAACGCCCCCACAGGCCTTCAGTGTTTCAAGAATATGGTGCTTCTCCAACCCCTTGATATCGGTCGGAGCCGTGTTTTCGCCAGTCTCACCCGACGACCGGACAGACGCCGCGACGGCAGCTTTTGCCGGTACGGTCGGCAAATACAGGTGCTCCGCCTGGATTTCGTCGCCCGGCGCGAGAATCAGCGCCCGCTGGATCACGTTGTCCAGCTCGCGGATATTGCCTTCCCAGCCATTGGCCTCCAGCATCTGCTCCGCGGCATGGCTCAGGGTCGGCGGGCGGCGCCCGATGCGCGCGGCATGCCGCGCCAGCATCGCCCGCGCCAGCGGCAGGATGTCCGATGGCCGCTCCCGCAGCGCCGGCAGATGCAGCGGAAACACGTTCAGGCGGTAATACAGGTCTTCGCGGAACTGCCCCGCCGCAACGGCGTCGGCAATATCGCGGTTGCTGGTTGCAACCACCCGCACATCCACGCGGATCGGCCGCGCGCCCCCTACCCGCTCGACTTCCCGTTCCTGCAATACCCGCAGCAGCTTGGCCTGTAGCGGCAGCGGCATTTCGGTCACTTCGTCCAGCAGCAGCGTTCCGCCGTTGGCCTGTTCGAACTTGCCGATATGCTGGCTCGCCGCGCCGGTGAACGCACCGCGCTCATGGCCGAAGAAAGTGGATTCGAGCAGTTGCTCCGGCACCGCGGCGCAATTGACCGCCACGAAGGCATGTTCCGCCCGCGTGCTGGTACGGTGGATGAAACGCGCCAGCACCTCCTTGCCGGAGCCCGATTCGCCGGAAATCAGCACCGAGGCATCGGAGGCGGCAACCCGTCGCGCCATGTCCAGCAGCCCGCGCATGGCCGGGTCCTCGGCGATGACGGTATCGTCCTCACTGCCGGGCAGCATGTACTTGGCCACCTCCTGCAACAACTGGTCGGGCTCGAAGGGCTTGGGCAGGTAGTGGCAGGCGCCGGCGTGCAACGCGGCCACGGCCTTTTCCACCACGCCGTAGGCGGTCATCAGCATCACCGGCAGCCACGGATAGCGGTGCTTGACCTCGTACAGCAGCGTTTCGCCATCCATGGGCTGCATCTGCACGTCGGACAGCACCAGCGCGACGCGTTCGTTCTCCAGCCGCTTCAGCGCAGCCGCGCCATCGCTGGCACTCAATACCGAGTAACCGCCCAGCTCCAGCGTATCGGTCAGCGCATCCCGCAGGTCATCGTCGTCTTCGACGATCAGGATCGGCAACGACATGCACGATTCTCCCTCTGTAAATAGTCCGGCATCCCCCGGGCCTGCCGCCCGGGGCGCCTATCCACCAAATTTGGTGACCAGCACCATCAGGCGCGCGGCGATTTCCCGCAGCGGCAGAATCTCGTTGACGCCCCCGAGCGCAATCGCCTCCTTGGGCATGCCGAACACCACGCAACTGGCGGCATCCTGGGCGATGTTGTACGCGCCCGCGTCGTGCAACTCACGCATGCCCTGGGCGCCATCGCGGCCCATGCCGGTGAGGATCACGCCAAAGATGTTCCGGCCACCGACATTGGCCGCGGAACGGAACAGCACATCCACGGACGGCCGATGCCGGTTCACCGGCGGTGCCTGCGACAGTTCGCAGACATAGCTGCCGGGCGAACCGGCCAGCAGCAGATGAGAATGGCCAGGCGCCACATAGGCATGCCCCGGCAGAATCCGCTCGCCCTGCTTTGCTTCCTTGACGGTGATTTTACAAATGGAATTAAGGCGTTCGGCGAAGGATTTGGTGAACAGTTCCGGCATGTGCTGCGCGATCAGGATCGGCGGCGCGTGCGCGGGGATGGGCAGCAGCAGATCCTTGAGGGCTTCCGTCCCCCCGGTGGAGGCGCCCACCACGATGACACGCTCCAGCCTGGCCGGCACGCGCGGGTGCAGCGGCAACACGATATCCGCGCTGTGGCTGGGAGGCACCGAGATCGTCGGAAGCTCGAGGATGGAGGGGGGGCTCCCCTGCGGGCCGCGTCGTTGGTCTTTGTCTGCTGCCATGTGGAGATCGTCGCGGCGGAATTAGGGAACAAAACAGAAAGGCAACATGGTGAACAGGCTCTTGCCGGGGTGCAAGTGCTCCAGGGCGAATCGACCTAACTCAAGGAATGGTGTGCTAATCCTGCCGCGCGCCTTTGATGCGATAGTAGGCATGCACTTCGCTCCCCGTGCCACGATATTGCAACGACGCGCACAGCGCGCGGACCAGGGCGATGCCGCGACCGCTGAGGCCGCCGGCAAAAGCCAGGTCCTGGGCCAGCCAGTGCCGCCAGTCGAACCCTTGCCCACTATCCTTGACCACGATGCGCAGGTAATCCTGGCCGTCGATGCGCATGCCCGAGAGATCGAGCTCCAGTTGGCCTTGCGTCAGGCCAGCCAGCCGCTTGGCCCGCTCGTTCAGATAGAACTCTATGCCTTCCGGCTCGCGCTTGAGCGAAGAATCCATCCCCAGCACGCCGTGATCGAGCGCATTGACGAACAATTCGGTCAGGATCAGGAACACATCGGACTGGCTTTCGTTGGAAGCGATCACCTTGTTGATGAAGTTCATCATGAACGGCACGGTGTTGATATGCTGCAACTCATGCGCGCCCAGCGTGAGGCCGTAGCGCCACTGCGGTTCGTCGGTTTCCTGCAAGCCGCTCAGGTCGGGCGCCCCCCCCGGGGGGCCCTCTTCGGGCAGGATGCGCTGGGGCAGGCCGCAATGCGCCATGATCAGCGAGATATCGTCGTGGTGCGGGGCGCTGTCGAGGTGGACGGTCAGCAAACGCTTGACCTCCGCCATCCGCTCCTCCGGCGGGCAGTTGGCGAGCGTTTCCATCAGCCGCGCGGCGCCGAATGGTTCGCCCAGCGGGCTGCGCGCCTCGATCAGGCCGTCCGAATACGCCACCACGCTGCCGGGCGAATCGAAGTAATGCCGCTCGGGAATGACATCCATCGCCTCGGTCGGCACGATCCCCAGCGGCAGGTGCGCCGACTTCCAGACATGCAGGCTGGTGCCGTCCAGCCCGATCAGTTGCACACCCGGCATGCCGCCGTTCCAGACATCCACCCAGCCGTTGACCTCGTCGATGGCGATCAGCACCACCGCGACGAAGCGCCCCACCGGCAGGACCTGCCGCACCTTGTTGTTCATTTCGGTGAGGATGTCGGAAAGCGCGTAGCCCTTCTCGGTCATGCTGTAGAACGGCTGGGTCAGCGGCAGCACGTTCAAGGCGGCGGTCAGGCCGTGGCCGATCCCGTCGGCCAGCAGCACATAGAGGGATTGGCCCGGCGTGCGCGCCGCCGCGATCAGGTCGCCCGAGAGGCTTTCCGCCGGCGTGAGCCAGTATTCGAGCAAGGGGTCGTACAGCCGTTCGGCGTTGACCATCTGTTCCATCAGATGGCGCACCACGCGCTTTTCTTCCTCGGCGCGGTCGTAGTAATCCGCCAGCTTGGCGGATTGCTCGCGCACCTTGCGATTGAGTTCCAGCGTGCGGTCGAAGGCCTTGAGCTTGGCCTCGAGAACCCGGAAGTTGACCGGCTTGTTGATGTAATCGTCGCCACCGCGCTCGATGGCTTCGGCAAGGCGGTTCTCTTCACCGATCCCGGTGACGAACACCACCGGCACCCAACTGGCGCCCGCCTCCTGCTTGATGGCGATGGCGGCTTCCGGGCCGCTCATCACCGGCATCATCATGTCCATCAGGACCATGTCGGGCCGCTCGGCCCGCCACACCTCGACGGCCTGCCCGCCATCGCGGGCAACAATGGATGTATGCCCCAGGGCCTCGACGAACCGGGAAATCAGCAATAACACCGCTTCGGTATCGTCAACGACCAGTATTTTCATGCGTGGAACAGGTCAGCGTATCGTGAAGATCTTGCCGAAGCAGGCGATCTCCAGCACTTGCTTGACGGTATCCCGGCAGTTGACCAGCGCCAGGCTCTTGTTCGCCACGCCAATCTTTTCCTTCAATAGCAACAACATGCCCAGCGCAGAGCTGTCCAGGTAATTCACATTCTGGAAATCGACCAGCACTTCCTTCACCGACGGATCCGCGATCAGCGTTTCGCACACCTGGCGAAATTCCCGGTGCGCGCTGAAGTCGAACTGCCCGGAGAGGATGACACGACCCACATCCCCTTCGATCTCAACGGTTGGCGTCATACGAAATCAACCTCTTGTACGGTTTCAAATCCAAGCATTCTTGACATACTGACACAACCCTTAAGCCATGCCGGCGCTCATCATACATTAGATGGCGACACCCACAGTGGCAACCGTAGCACGAACTCGCTGCCCTGCCCGGGGGACGACGAAACCGCCACACTACCACCGAACTGTGACATCAGATTCTGCACGATGGCCAACCCCAGCCCGGTTCCATCCTTTCGGGTGGTGAAAAAGGGCTCGAACAGGCGTTCCTGGACCTCCGGGCTCATGCCCCGGCCGGTATCGCGCACGGAAATCACCAGTTCCCCCTTGTCGCCCGCCAGGGTTACCGCGATTGTGCCACCAGCCGGGGTGGCGTGCATGCCATTGTCAAGCAGGTTCAGGATGACGCCCTGCAACTCCTTGCGATTGGCCACGACCTCCATCCCGGCCTTGGGCAATGTCGCATGCAACGTCACCCCCGCCGCATCCAGTTGCGGCTGCATGGTCTGAAGCGCTTCGTGGACACAGCCCACCGCGTCGAACCGCTCCTGCGACAGCGACTGGCCGCGCACGAAGCGCAGCATGTTCTGGATCAGCGACTCCAGATGCCGCAGGCGCATCAGCGTTTTTTCCGCGAAACGGATACGTTCGTTCTCCGCCAGCGTGGGTTTGGTGAGGTTGGCGCTATAAAGCAGTGCCGTCGCCAATGGCGTACGCAACTGATGCGCCAATCCGGCCGCCATCTCCCCCATTGCGGCCAGGCGTTTATGCCGCACCAGATCCTGCTGCAATGTCCAGCTTTCGGTCAGATCCTGCACCAGCACAATTCGACTGCTTTCCTCCGGCATTTGCCCTTCACTTAAATTCAATCGCAGAGTCACGTCAGAATGGGAATAGCTCCAGAGATCGGTGGCCGAATCCATTTCCAGGTGCGATTCGGTAAATGCACGCCAATCCATTCCTTCGTCCAGTGGAAATAGCAGCCGATGCGCCGCGGGATTCATCGCAATCACTTTCCCGGAACCATCAACTTCCAGAACACCTGCTGGCAGATGCGCCAGTAATAGTGAAAGGCGGCGGGATAACGCGGCCTTTTCCTCCAATTCACGGACCAGGTTTCCATTGGTTATCTCCAGTTGGCGAGTCAGCGATTCGACCTGTTGCTGTAGCTCCGAGTAAGCCTCGGTGAGCTGCGCGGACGCCATTGTGAATAATGAAAACGCTGTTTCCAGCTCTTTCGGGTCCAGACTTGGTGGGTGTTCTGCCAATTGCTAGCTCCTTGTCCCCTAAGTTCTTTTGCATTATAAAGAACTGAAATTGCCGGCAGGCATTAGTATTTACGGGTTTCGAGCAATTGACCGGCGCTTGATGCTCGTCATACCCTGCCCTTCACTTTGTGTTCCAATCGAGCAACAACTCGGTTGTAAGTTTTCCTAACGACCACCCATCGGCCTAGCGCCCCGGAGTCGCATCGTGTCCGAACTTCTGAAAACCATTGACGCCCGAACCAAGCTTGCAGGCACCAACAAGCTGGAGATCCTGCTGTTCACCCTGGGTGTGGACCAACGTTCAGGCCGGCGGGAAAACTTCGGCATCAACGTATTCAAGGTGCGCGAAGTCATGCGCACCCCCGAGATCACCCAGGCACCGGAAATGTCCGATGCCGTGGAAGGGATGGTCAGCCTGCGGGGCGTACTGGTGCCCGTGGTGGATCTTGCCAAGTATGCCGGCATCGTGACCAACACGCGCCCGGAAATCATGATCGTGACCGAATACAACGGCCACACGCAGGGGTTTCTGGTCGAGGCGGTCGATACCATCCTGCGGCTGGACTGGTCGTCGATGCGCGTGCCGCCCGACATGCTGATCACCCAGATGGGCGGCCTCGTCACCGCCGTGACCGAGCTGGACAACGGCAAGCTGGTGATGATGCTGGACGTCGAGAAAGTGCTTGCGGAAACCACGCAGACCGACGAAAACATCGACACCAGCCTCGTCGTGCGGGACCACAAGTTCGCCGACAAGATGGTGTTCTTCGCCGACGACTCCATCGTGGCGCGCCGGCAGATCGAAGTCACGCTCAATGCCATGGGCGTGCACCAGCAGCATGCCATCAACGGCAAGCGCGCCTGGGACGAACTGCAACGGATCGCACAAAGCGCCGCCATCCAGGACAAACCGGTGAAGGATATCCTCCATCTGGTACTGACGGATGTCGAGATGCCCGAAATGGACGGCTACATGCTGACCCGACTGATCAAGACCGATCCCCGCTTCGCCGGTATCCCCGTCCTGATGCATTCCTCGCTGTCCGGCGCATCGAACCAGAAGCTGGGGCATTCCGTGGGCGTGGATGGCTATGTGTCCAAGTTCGAGCCGCACAAATTGTCCGAGAGCATCGCATCCTTCCTGCTGAAAAGCTGATCGCCCTTCATCCATCCTCAAAGCGCCGCCGCATCATCCACTGGGAGTCAATCCATGAGCCTGAGCACCGTCCAAGCCAATCTGCTTGAAAGTGTGGATGCCCGCACCAAGCTGGCGGGCTCCAACAAAATGGAAATCCTGCTGTTTTCGTTGGGAACCCGCGAAATCTTCGGCATCAACGTCTTCAAGGTGAGGGAAGTCTCCCAGACGCCGAAGATCACCAAGACGCCCAACATGCCACTGGGCGTGGAAGGCGTGATCTCCTTGCGCGGGAACATCATTCCGGTCATCTCGCTTTCCAAGTTCGTCGCCACGCACGACAAGCCGCCGGCCGACGCGAACAGCACGATGATCGTGACCGAATTCTCCAAGCACACGCAGGCCTTCCTGGTGCACGACGTGGATCGCATCATCCGCGTGGACTGGGACAAGGTGCGCGCGCCGGAATCCATGCTGTCGGGCACCCAGCAACTGATCACCGCCCTGACCGAGCTTCCCGACGGCAAGCTGGTATCGATCCTGGACGTGGAGCAGATCCTCGCCAGCGTGATCGGCGAGCCGGTGATCCCCGATCTGCCCAAGGGGCAGGTCAATCCCGAGTCCTACATGTTCTTCGCCGATGACTCGATGGTGGCCCGCAAGGAAATCGTCAGCGTGCTCGACAAGATCGGCATCAAGTACTACCAGGCGAACAACGGCAAGGAGGCATGGGAAAAACTGCAGAACCTGGCCAACCGCTCCGGGCACGATAACGAACCGTTGCGGCAGAAACTTAAGATGATTCTCGTAGACGCGGAAATGCCGGAAATGGATGGTTATGTGTTGACCAAACACATCAAGTCCGACCACCGCTTTGCAGGGATTCCCGTGGTGATGCATTCATCGCTGTCTTCCAACGCCAACCGCGCCATGGGCGCGAGCGTCGGCGTTGATGCGTATGTGGCAAAATTCGACCCCATCGTGCTGGCCGATACCGTCACACCCTTCGTTGTCGGCTAAGCTTGAGTCCCGATTCAAATCACGCGCGGTTAGACGTGTGAATGGAGCTAGATAATGCCTGACAACAATATGCGTTTTCTCGTGGTGGATGATTTCTCCACCATGCGCCGCATCGTGCGAAACCTCCTGAAGGAACTGGGCTTCTCCAATGTGGAAGAAGCCGAGGACGGACAGGTGGCATTGCACAAGCTGAAGAACACGACGTACGACTTTGTGGTGACGGACTGGAACATGCCGGTCATGACCGGCATCGAGTTGTTGAGAGCCATCCGCGCAGATGCGCAACTCAAGCATCTGCCGGTATTGATGGTCACGGCGGAGGCCAAGAAGGAGAACATCATCGAGGCAGCAACAGCAGGGGCATCGGGCTACGTCGTCAAACCGTTCACCGCGGCGACGCTCGACGAGAAGCTGAAGAAAATCTTCGCCACCATGAATAAGTAAGAAGGCTCAAGGAGGCCAACCGTGAGCGACCAAGCCCTCAATAGCGGTGATTCCGCAGAACTGGAAGCGCTGTTCGACAGCATTGTCCAGGCGCAGCAAGAAGATACGCCCAGCGCACCCGAGCAGGCCCAGGCAGCCCCCGCCGCCGCCGCCAAGCACGCGCCGACGGAAGAAATGAGCGAACCGGCGCGTTCGATGTTCTCGCAGATCGGCCAGCTCACCCGGAAACTGCACGATACCCTGCGCGAGCTGGGGCTGGACAAATCGCTGGAACGCGCCGCATCGCAGATTCCGGATGCCCGCGATCGCCTGTCCTATGTCGCGACCATGACCGAACAGGCCGCCGACCGCACCCTGAATGCGCTGGATGCGGCCCGCCCGCTGCAGGACGGCATTGCCAACGGGGCCCGGGCCCTGTCGTCGGACTGGGACAAGCTGTTTGCCAACCAGCTCTCGGTGGACGAATTCAAATCGCTGGTGGAAAAGACGCGCACGCATCTGAACGCCACGGCGATGCATTCGGACCAGATCAACGCGCAGATGCTGGAAATCATGATGGCGCAGGACTTCCAGGATCTGACCGGACAGGTCATCAAGAAGATCCTGATGATGTCCAAGGATATGGAAGCCCAACTGCTGGAGTTCCTGCTGGCCTTCTCGCCACAGGCACTCAAGCACGATGAAAGCCTGTTGAACGGGCCGGTCATCACGACCGAGGGTCGCACGGATATTGTGACCAATCAGCAACAGGTCGACGACCTGTTGGAAAGCCTGGGCTTCTGATCAGCCAGGCGGTACAGCGTAACGATTAGCATCGCATTTGGGAGGCCGAGATGAGCGACTTTGCCGGCATGGAAGACTTACTTCAGGACTTTTTGACCGAATCCTCGGATTTGCTGTCGGAAGTCGATAACAAGCTCGTGGAACTCGAAAAGCGGCCGGACGACAAGCACCTGTTGAACGACATCTTTCGCGGCTTCCACACCATCAAGGGTGGCGCGGGGTTCCTCAATGTCGATGTGATGGTGAGCCTGTGCCACCGCACCGAGAACCTGTTCGACAAGCTGCGCAATGGCGAACTCGCGCTGACGCCGGAGCTGATGGACAGCATTCTCGCCGCCACTGGCGTCGTTCGCGACATGTTCACCTCGCTGACCCAGGGGCGTGCGCCGCAAGCGGCCTCGCCCGAGCTGATCGCCAATCTGGATGCAACCTTGCAAGGCAAGCCCATCCAGCAGGCCGCCGCCGCGCCACAGGCGCCCGCGGCTCCCGTCGCAACGCCGGTGGCCCAGGCGCCGGCCCCTGCCCAGGCGGCAACGGGCAACAGCGGCCAGCAACCGGACTGGAACGGCCTCTACAACGCCCTGCTGGACGTGGAGGACGACGAGGACGATGACGAATCGCGTCCGCTCGCCGTGGCGGAAAGCCTCCCGGTCCAGGCCCCCGTCGTGGCACAACCGATGCAGACCCTGCAACCCGCCGTGGCCACCAAGGCCCCGCAAGCCGCCGCGCAGCAGTTGTCGTCCGCGACGCAGGAAACCACGATCCGGATCGACACCGTCCGTCTCGATCAGGTGCTGAACCTGTCCGGCGAAATCGGCCTGACCAAGAATCGCCTGACCACGCTGCGCGCAGACGTCATGGCCGGGAAGATGGATACCCCGACCATGAAGGCGCTGGACGAGGCCATCAGCCAGCTCGACCTGCTGGTCAGCGACCTGCAGAACGCGGTGATGAAAACCCGGATGCAGCCGATCGGCCGGCTGTTCCAGAAATACCCCCGCCTCGCGCGCGATCTGGCCCGCCAGTTGGGCAAGGATGTCGAACTCGTCATTACCGGCGAGGAAACCGAACTCGACAAGACCATGATCGAGGATCTGAACGATCCGCTGGTCCACTTGGTCCGCAACGCGGTCGATCACGGCGTGGAAACCCCCGCCGAGCGGATCGCCGCCGGCAAGCCGGCGAAGGCGGTGGTCGAGTTGTCCGCCACGCAGGTGGGCGACCATATCCTGATCGAAATCACCGACGATGGGCGCGGCATGCGTCCGGACGTGCTGCGCAAGAAAGCCATCGACAAGGGCGTGATCGATATCGAGACCGCCAACAGCATGGACGACAAGCAGAGCCTGCATCTGGTGTTCCTGCCGGGCTTCTCCACCAAGGACCAGATTTCCAACGTATCGGGTCGTGGCGTGGGCATGGATGTGGTCAAGACCAACATCCAGAAGCTCAACGGCAGGATCGACATCCAGTCGCTGGCCGGCGAAGGCTCGCGCTTCTCGATCTCGCTGCCGCTGACCCTGGCGATCCTGCCGGTGCTGGTGGTCAAGATCTGCGACCAGCCGTTTGCGGTGCCGCTGGCCATGGTGCGCGAGATCATCCCGATCCGGGCCGATCAGGTCCAGGAAGTATCCGGCCGCGCCACCATCGTGGTGCGCGACGAAATCCTGCCGGTGAAATCGCTGGCCGCATTGATCGGCTGGGAAGAAACCCAGGTGCCGCAGTTCGGCGTGCTGATGCAGTCGGCCGAGCACTCCTTCATCCTGGCCGTGGACAGCTTCGTCGGCCGCGACGATGTGGTCATCAAACCGCTACAGAACATCCGCCCACGCGGGGTTGCCGGGGCCACGCTGTCCGGCGACGGCTCCGTGGTGCTGGTGCTGGATATGGAAGACCTGCTTTCGTCGTCGAATGCCGATACTTCGGCGGTGAAGACTTCGCGCCTCGTCGAAAATCCAGCTTGAATGGCGAATAAGCTAGGCTGACGCTAGAATCAGCCGATACTGAAATCAGCGCATCGCGCCGCCGCCCGCAGGTACTCGACAATGACGCAAGAACACGCATATATCGGCCGTCAGCCCATCCTCAACCGTCAACAGCAGATCATTGGCTATGAACTGCTGTTCCGGTTGAACAAGGACGCGACATCCGCCGAGTTTTCCAGTGACATGCAGGCCGGCACCAACGTGCTGGTCAACACGATCTCCAACATGGGCACCGACTGGTTGGTGGGTAGCAAGCTTGCCTTCATCAACGTGGCGGAATCCATGCTGGAGAGCAACTTCCTCGAACTGCTGCACCCGCAACGCGTGGTGCTGGAGATCGTGGAGACCACCACCGCGACGCCCGAACTCCTGGGCCGGATCAAGGAACTACGCAACCAAGGCTTCGGCATAGCCCTGGACGACTTCGTGCTGACGCCGCAGACGCTGCCGTTCATGGAGTACGCCAACTACATCAAGCTGGATATCCAGCAGCTTGGCCTGCCGCAGATTCCGGGGTTGTCCAAGGAGCTGCGCAAGTACCCGGTACTCCAGGTCGCCGAAAAGGTCGAAACCAAGGACGAATTCAAGCAGTGCCTCGATATCGGGCTGGATTGCTTCCAGGGCTATTACTTCGCCCACCCGGAAACCCTGTCCGCCAAGGTGATCAACCCCAGCTACGCCAACATTCTCAACCTGTTGAACATGTTGCGTAACAACGCGGAAATCCGCGATATCGAAAACGCCCTCAAGCGCGATGTCGCCCTGTCGTTCAAGCTGCTGCGGTATATCAACTCGGTGGGCTTCGGCCTGTCGTGCGAGATCCAGTCGTTCCGCCACGCGGTCACCATCCTGGGCTACCAGAAGCTGTACCGCTGGCTGACGCTGCTGCTCGTGACCGCCGGCGCCGAGACCGGCTCCGCCCCTGCCCTGCTCAAGACCGCCGTAACGCGGGGCCGCCTGGTCGAACTGCTGGGCAGCCATCTGCTGGACGGGCAGGATCGCGACAACCTGTTCATCGTGGGGATGTTCTCGCTGCTGGACGTCCTGCTCGACATGCCGATGGATCGCGTGCTCGAAACGCTGATCCTGCCGGAATCGATCAGCGACGCCCTGCTGTCGCGCAGCAACATCTACGGCCCGTTCCTGGAGCTGGCCGAGGCCTGCGAAGACCCGGACATGAGCGAAGTACCGCGTCTGTGCGAGCAATTGCAGATCACGCCCGAAATGCTCAATCGCGCGCACGTGCAATCGCTGGCCTGGGTGGAAGAACTCGGCGTCTGATGCTGGGGGGCGACATCGCCGGATGTACGCCCCCGCCCCAAAAACAAACCCCGCCATGGCGGGGTTTGTTTTTGGGGCCGCGCCAGGATCAGTTGGCGAACTCGGTCTGTTCCACCACGTTCCAGCCACGGCCACGGCTTTCCACCTCGGTGGTCATCTTGGCAGTACCGGCGCCATTCACCAACTCGGCGAACTTCGCATATTGCGCCAGGATGTCCGGCTGGGTCTGCCATGCCGCGGCATTCGCCACCTTGTAGGTGTAGGTCAGCGCGTGGCGACGATATTCGCCCTTTTCCTCTACCGCCTTGTCCTCGGCCACCTTGTCCACTTCCAGCGTGCCGCTGCAAAAGCCCGGGCCGGCAGGTTCGGTCAGACCGGTGTAGTAGTTGGTGCCTTCCTCGGTCACGGTGAACTGCACCATGCCCGCTTCGCCGTCCACCGGCGCAACCTGGATCAGCCCGGCCTTCACCAGCGCGGCCAACTGCGCGCCATTGGGTTCGGTCAGGGTTTCGTATTTCTCGGCAACCGGCTCGCCGAACCGTACCGGAACCGGAATGCAGGTCTTTTCCGCAGTGCTGAGGTAGCTGTTGACGGAATTGATCAGTTCCTGCGGGTTGACGGTGGTCTTTGCCTCGTCGGCGGTCTTGCCGCACGCCACCAGGCCAATCGCCGCCACCGCGGCCACCAGAGCAAGTTTGGTCATTTTCTGCATTGCACGTTTCCTCACGTTAAAGGGCGCCTCATGGAACATGGGGCCAGCGTGCTGGCATCAGCACAAGGTCGAAAGCCGAAAGCTTACACCATGAAGTCGCTCAATCAACTGATTTAAAGCCAATTGCAACTGAATTTATGCAGTAGCGCTCGCCGGTCGGTTCCGGGCCATCCGGAAAAACATGCCCCAGATGGGCGTCGCAACGCGCGCAGCGCACCTCGACGCGGGCCATCCCATGGCTGTAGTCGGGAATGCGGACAATCGCCCCCGGCACCGCCTCCTCCCAGAAGCTGGGCCAGCCGCAACCGGCGTCGAACTTGGTATCCGCGTGGAACAACAACGCATTGCAGCAGATACAGGTGTAATCGCCGGCCTCGTTGCGCAGATAGTGCGAACCGCTGAACGGCCGCTCGGTGCCCGCCTGCCGGGTCACCCGGTATTGCTCGGGCGTCAGGACCGCACGCCATTCCTCATCGCTTTTGACGACTTTGCCGCTCATCGTGTCTTGTGCTCCAGTGATGACCATCGGCGACGACCGTGGCCGCGTCATCGCCCCGCCTCAGCGCGCCAGGTCGCGCAGCGCCCGATCCAGCTTGTCCACGGCGGCCGGCCAGTTGCCCGGCGTGGGTTGCCGCCAGATACGCATGCTCGGATACCAGGGGCTGTCCTGCCGGTCCAGCAACCAGCGCCAGTCGGCATCGAAACGGCTGAGCAGCCATACCGGCTTGCCCAGCCCCCCTGCAAGATGCGCGATCGAGGTACAGGCGGTGATAACCAAATCCAATACAGCCAGATAGGCGGCCGTATCGCCGAAATCGCGCCACTGCCCGCTGGCGTCCCGCAGCTCAAAACCCGCTGCACGGGCTTGTGCAGCCTGGCCTTGTTGCAGGTTATGCCAGCTAATGCCCGGGATGTCGCGCAACCCGCGCAGCAAGCCCAGTGGAATCGATCGCCACAGGTTATCACTTTGTGCCGGGTTTCCGGTCCAGCAAAGGCCCACATTCAGCCCGGGGCCCCGTTCCGCCCCCGCCTGTGCGCCCGAGGGCGCGCGCAGGTAGGGCACCGGGTAGCGACCCAGCGCGGCCTCGTCGAGATGCAGCACCCGCGCCAGCGACATGATGGCCACGGCGTGGGTGAAATCGGCGGGGTCGGGCAGGCTGTCGCAAACCTCGATGCCATCGAGGCTCGCCGCCAGCAGCGCCAGCAGCGCGGGCGGGCACGCCACCGTCACCGTGGCGAACCGCTGCCGCAGCCCCGGCAGAAACCGCGCGAACTGTAGCAGATCGCCATATCCCTGCTCAGCGTGGACCAGCAGGCGGGCGCCGGGTGGCACCGCCTCGCCCAGCCAGGTGGGAAGCGGCAAAGCCGGCAGCGTCCGCCCACACGCCTCCCAGCGCGCCTCGTACCCGTCCCAACCCGGGCGCCAGCGGCCCTGCAACAGATCCAGCGTGCCCAGCGCGTAGCGCGAGCGGGCGCTGTCCTCCAGCGCCACCGATCGTTCATAGGCGGCACGCGCCGCATCCCAGTCGCCCAGCGCCCGGCGACACCCCGCCAGGTTATGCCAGGCGTCGGCATGGGTCGGCGCCTGCGCCACCACCTGCTCAAACCACGCCAGTGCTGCCTCGATGTCCCCGCGCCGCCGCGCGAGGCAGCCCAGGTTATAGCGCGCGCCGGCATGGCCAGGGGCCATGGTCAGCACCGCCTGATAGGCCGCGACGGCCCCTTGTTCGTCACCGCTGTCCAGCAGCAGGTTGGCCAGGTTGTAGCGCGCATTGATGTCGCCGGGGGCCAGGCGCAGCGCCGCCTCCAGCTCGGCGCGCGCGCCGGCCGCATCGCCCAGCGCGCGCAGCATGCTGGCATGGTTCACCCGTAGCGCGGGCGCGGTGGGATCGAGCCGGACCGCCTGGGCCAGCGCCTCGCACGCGGCCGCGTGATCGCCAG
>NZ_SUMF01000033.1 GCF_005048205.1 Chitiniphilus eburneus | reverse complement strand
GTGCGGGCCACGCCTAGACGGGTTGCCACAACACCGGTACCACCACGGGCGTCCAGCCACCGCCGACAGCGGCCGTGGGCTGCGGGGCCGGGGCATCGCCGGGCGGTGGCGTGGCGCAACCGGCCAGAAGCGACAGCAGAGCGACGAGCAGGGGCAGGCGTGGCATGGCGGTGGACGATCCGGGGCGGGGAAGCGCGCAGCTTACTGCGATGGCGGGAACGCAGTGCAACGGTTTGTTCCCGTCGCCGGCGCCCCGGCGTTACGGTGGGCTGCCGCGCTGCGGCGCCACGCGCGGCAGCAGGATGTAGAACGTGGTGCCCTGGCCGATTTCGCTCTGTACCACGATCTCGCCACCCAGTGTCTGCGTGACGAGGTTGTAGACGAGGTGCAGCCCCAGCCCGCTGCCGCCCTGGCCGCGCCGGGTGGTGAAGAAGGGGTCGAACACGCGCGCCAGGTGTTGCTGCGGAATGCCCCGGCCGTTATCGCTGAAGGTGAGGGTGACGGTATTGCCCTCGCCGGTGGCGCTAAGGCCGATCACGCCGGCTTCGTCATCGTCGAAGGCATGTGTCAGCGCGTTGGTGAGCAGGTTGGTCACGATCTGCGACAGCGCGCCGGGAAAGCCGTCCAGCTCGATCGCGCGCGGGCAGTCCAGCTTGATCTCGATCGGCCGGCGATGCAGCGCTGGCGTCAGGCTGGTGAGGATCTCGGACAGGTATTGCCGCAGTTCGAACGTGCGGCGGGCTTCGGAGGTCTGGTCCACCGCCACCTGCTTGAAGCTCTGGATCAGCGACGCCGCGCGCTGGGCGTTGTTGAGGATCAGCGCGGCGGACTCGCCCGCGGTGTCGCAATAGCCTTGCAGGTCGGATTTCTTCACCTGGCCGGCCTGGACGCGCTCGCGAAAGGCGGCGGTTTCCTCCGACAGCACCGAGGCGCTGGTCAGGATCACGCCAACGGGGGTGTTCACCTCATGCGCGACGCCCGCCACCAGGCTGCCCAGCGATGCCATTTTCTCGGACTGGACCAGGCTGGCCTGCGTGGCCTTGAGCTGGCGATAGGCGTCTTCCACGTCGCGCTTGGCGTCGCGGATCGTCACCTCCGCCAGCTTGCGGTCTTCCAGTTCGTCCATCAGCCGCATGGCGATCCGCACCACGCTGTTGCCGATGTGGGCCAGTTCGTCACGGCGCTTGCCCAGGTCCTGTAGTTCGAGCAGCGAGAAATCGTGCTGCTGGGCCATGCGATCCAGGACGCGCTGCAACCGCGCCAGGGGGCGCAGCGCGACGACGGAGAACCCCAGGGCCAGCACCGCGATGATGATGGCGTCCACCAGCAGGATTTCCACGAGCCGGCGGTGGATCACGCCGCGCAGGCGTTCGTCGATGCGCTCCGATGAGGTCTGGTAGTACAGCGTGCCGACGTGGCGCCCTTCGTAGGTGATGTCCATCGACGAAGCGCCCGGTGGCGGCTTGCTCGACGCCACCACCACCTTGTTGTTCTGGCGGCCGCGCGCGATTGCAAGCTGCGGGGGATCGAACACGCTCAGGTAGGCCAGGTCGGGCCAGCGCATTTCCGCTTCCAGCGCGCTGATCACCTGGCTCTCGTCGAAATTCCAGATCAGGCCGGGCAGCACCGTGGCCAGCCGTGCCCGCATGGCGTTTTCCTGCTCCTGGATGCCTTCGGTCAGCCGCCTTTCGCCGGTGTAGTAGTTGTACGCGCCCGAGATCATCAGGGCGAGCGTGACGGTGACGATCAGCAGGAAGTTGAGGCGGAAACGGATGCTATGCATGGGCGTCTGCGTGGTGGTCGATGCTAGGGTGAGTCATCAAATGGTTCGCGACAGCGTTCGGTGCAGTTCGGGATGCCGTGCAAGGAGCTGGACGCGCGGCGGTATGGATACCGCAAGCGGCCGGCGACGCCGTGTGGCGCCCGAAATGCGCCGAACCCATGGGGCTGGGCCGAAAAAACACCATCCACCGCGTTGCACTCCTTGCCAATAACCGGTTATTGCCTGTGTCGTGCGCCTGATGCCTGGTGCTTTTTCGGCCCAGCGCTGCCGCGATACATTGGTTGACACGCCCTAGTCACTGTAGACCAGCGCCCCGGCACTCCGGAAACCGCCGTATGGCGGGCTTTTGATGCCGCGACGGCCTATTTGCGCCAGAGGTAGAAGCGGTCGTCGAAGGTGTGCACCCATTGCGGGCGGTAGACGACCAGCAGGGTGAGGTGGATGCCGGTGAGAAACGCCTCGGGCCAGCCCATCAGGAAGTAATAGGGCAGTTGTTCCTCGAACAGGAAGGCGGGCGGGTAAGCCCCCGCCAGCGCCAGCAGCAGGCAGCCGGCGAGGCCGACCGCCCACATCGACAATGCCCCGGCCGCAAAGCAGTTGAGGAAGATGTAGACGAAGTAGTTGGCCGGCAATCGCCGTTGCGCCAGCCGCAGCAGGGCGGCGGTCAGCAGGGTGGGCAGGCCTGCCACCACCAGCCACGACAGGCCCAGGCTACCCCATTGATTGCCGCCCTGGAGCGTGTCGCCCACCAGCGCCGCCGCCAGCCCCAGGCGCGCCCGGTCCGGGCCGGCGATCAGGGTCAGCGCGGTGGCGCCCACCAGGTGGAAGGCGATGCCCGGTTCCAGTTGCGCCTTGAACTGCCACAGCAGCAGCACGACCACGGTGGCGCCGAACCACGCGGTGAGTTCGGCCTGCTGCAACGATAGCCAGGGCACGCGGCGCGCCGAGTGCAGCAGGCACCAGAGTGTCGCCAGCCAGCCGCCGAACAGCCAGGAATCGGGAAAATGCGCGGCGATCAGGTTCATGGGCGACCCGGTGTTCCCGGCGCGCCACCCGCGCCATCGGCGGTTAGGGTGAATCGACCTTCAAACATGGGTGCGAAGGAGGAAGGCCGGATGCAGGGCAAGGCGTGCCGAGCGAAGTGGGGTGATCCCCACGAGCGAGGCACAACGCCGCGATGCGCCCGGCCTTCCTCCTTCCCTTCGGGTTGGTCCGTGGGCCAGTGTCTGCTTTGTCGCACGGCTTGCAGAGAGGAAGGCTCTCTGCGGCGCCGCGCTTCGCGCAGCCATCCGGCCCACGGACCAACGCATCCCATGTTTGAAGGTCGATTCACCCTAGAGGCGCGTGCGCCATTCCCGTTCGACCAGTTGCCCCAGTTGGGTGAGGCGGCCGTGGAAGAAATGGCCCACGCCGGGCACCACCACGATGGGCAGTTGCTGGGGGCGGGCCCAGTCCAGCACGGCGGCCAGGCTGATGACTTCATCCTGCTCGCCGTGGATCACCAGCGTATCGGCGGGTACGGTGGGGAAGTCGTAGCGGCTGACCGCTGGGCCGATCAGGATCATGCCGGCGATCTCATCGTCGCCCAGGCGCTGGCGCAAGCGGCTTTGCACCAGCGTGCCGAACGAGAAGCCGGCGAGCACCACATGCGTGACGCCGGGGTATTCGGTGCGAGCGTGCGCCAGCACGGTGGCCATGTCGTCCGGCTCGTGTTCGCCCCGGCTGTGCGTGCCCGCGGAGTTGCCGACGCCACGCAGGTTGGGGCAATAGGCCACATAGCCCAGCCGGCTGAGCGTCTTGGCCAGCGTATGGACGATCTTGTTGGTGAAGGTGCCGCCCTCGGTGGGGTTGGGGTGCGCCACCAGCACGATGCCGCGCGTGTCGTCGAGGGCGGATTCCAGCTTCAGGCATTCCAGCCGGCCGGCCGGGCCGGCGATGTCGAACGGCTGGAAGGTGGGGGCTTTGCGGGGTGGGGTCATGACGGGTCGGGCGCGCGAAGTTGCAGACGGCGGCGGCGGCGCTTGAGCCACCAGCGGACGGGCAGCCACAGCACCAGCAGCCACGGCAGCAGCACGGCGGCGACGGTGAGCAGCGCAGCCACGCTGCGGATGAAGTCGTGCCCGATGTCGTGCCAGGCGTCCAGCAGCGGGGTGAGGATGCTGCGCTCGGCGACGGAACGCGCGGCGCGCAGTTCCACGTCCACCTTGACCTTTTCGGTCTGGTTCGCCAGCGCCAGCCGCAGTCCGGCCGCGGCGTCGAGCTGGGCCTGCGCGGCGGCGAGTTCCTTCTGCACCGCCAGCAGTTCTTCCAGCTTGGCGTTGCGGCTGTCGAGCATCTGCCGCAGGTTGTCGCGCAACTGCGCCAGGTTCTTCAGGCGCGCCTCGGTATCGATCACCTCGTCGGTCTTGTCCTCGCGTTCGGTCGATTGGGCGACGACGCGGCCTTCCCGGCCCAAGCCGGCCAGATAGCCGGCCACCGCGCCCGGCGCAATGCGCAGCGAGAGCTGGGCCACGCCCGGCGTGTAGTCGCTGGCACGTTGCAAGGTGGCGGAGAGCAGCTCGCATTGCGGTTCCACGCAGCGTTGCTGTGCGGCTTGCCAGGCGGCGTCCAGGTGGTCGGGCGCGGTTTCCACCGTCAGGGCATGGCTCACCGCGATATGGCGTTTGGGGCTGACCTGCTGCGCGGCATCGCCCGCCTCGGCAGCCGGCGCGGCGGCGGTGGCCGCGCCGCCGTAGGATTCGACCGCCGCTTCCCCCGCCATTTCCTCTTTCTTGCCGCAGGCGGCCAGGGCTGCCGCGATCAGCAACAGGGCGAGTGCGCGTTTCATAGCTTCAGCCGCTCCACCACCCGGCCATGCACCAGGTGCTCGTCGATGATTTCGTCGATATCGGCTCGATCCACGTAGGTGTACCAGGTTTCTTCCGGGTAGATCACCAGCACCGGGCCTTCCTCGCAGCGATCCAGGCAGCCGGCCTTGTTGATGCGCACCTTGCCGGGGCCCGCCAGCTTGAGCTGCTTGATCCGGTCCTTGGCGTAGCCCTGCATGTCGCTGGCCCCGCAACGGTTGCAGCTCTGGCGCTCGCCCTCGGGGCGCTCGTTCAGACAGAAGAACACATGGTGGCGGTAGTAGCTCATCGTTCGTTTCCTCTTTCGCTGTTCAATGCTTGCCGCGCGAACACGGCGCCAGCTTTCAGTGTTGCTGCCTGGGCGGGAAATGCGCCGTCACGAAGAAGGGCAGTTCGCCTTCCTTGTCGGGCTGCACGGTATCGATCACGCGGATATCGTCCACCTGGCATTCGCGGAACAGCCCCTCGGCAAAGTCGCGGACTTGCTCGGCGGTATCCAGCGGCGCCAGCGGCCAGACGAAGCCTTCCCAGCGGTCGGCCTCTTCCTGGCTGGAAAAGGTGATGCGGACCTCGCCGCCTTCGTGCGCGGCGATGGTGGCCACCGGGGTGCGCCCTTTGCCGCGTATGCTGCGCAGGGCATTGCTGGCGGCCACTTGCAGGCGGGTTTCCAGTTGCGTGACACGGGCGCTGTCCTGCGCGGCCAGCCAGGTCTGCGGCACGCGCGGGATGGCGAACAGGGTCAGGCCATCCACCTGGAGCGCATCGCCGATGGCCTGGGCCAGCGGCATGCCCCAGGCGCCGACCTGTCCGCCCAGGCGGATGGCGGGCGGTGCGTCGCGATGCTGGGTGACGCTGCCGACCAGGTAACGCAGGAACACGCCTTCGTCCTTGAACGAAACCGGCGCTTCGCGCACCGCGCTGCCCATCGCATCGGCCTGGCCCGGCTCGCGCCAGTCGGCCAGGGTGGCCGGGTTGACCGCGGCCAGGTCGCCGGGGTGGACCAGTGCGCCGGAGAGCCGGCAGTCGGCATCGGCGGCGATCACGCCGTGTTGCCGCAGCAGCGCGAGCAGCGCATCGCCGTCGATGCGGCCCGGCAGGGTGTGCTGGCCACGCGCGCCGGCCACCAGCACGATCGGCAGCGCAAACGGAATCTGCCAGTGCGCGGCACCGGCGGGGGGCGCTTCGACCTGTTCACGCAGGATCTGCCACAGCACCTTGTAGGCATCCTGCGAGGGGGCCTGGGTCAGCGCGCCGTTCAGGGCGTAATGATCGTGGGCGGCGAGCAGCTCGCCCATCAATTGCGCCAGCACGTCGCGCTTGTGTCCGGCGGCGGTGGCATCGGCTTCGGTCAGGTAGGACATCAGGGCCCGGATCACCGGGTTTTGCGGATTCACTCGGGGGTAAAGGCGGGGGTCGGGCAGGTACATGCGAAGAGGAGGGCCAGACAAAAAAAGCAATTATACGCGGTGGCGTCCGGGGCGGCGCCGCAGCGCGTATGACGCCGTTCTAAAATTGGGCACAAAGTGTCACATTTGGTTGCAATAATCGCCGTTCGGCCCGCAATCCCTTGAATTGATTGACCATCCCGCCCCAAATCCGTTAAATTGAAAGCTCTGTTGGGATGCAGCAAGGTGCGTCTTGATAGTTTCTCCTTTGTAGATGTTGTTTGAAACCCGGACGCGTTCCGGGTTTTTTTTGTCTGTCGTCCGCGCGGCTGCCCAGGGGTAGGGCGGCCATTCAAACAGTGGGGCGTTCCGCGAAGCCGGCGCAATCCTCGATGTCGCTGTCCTCGGCCTCCACGTTTTCCACGTAGGCCGCATTCGGGCCGCGATGCGCCCAGTCCTCCAGTTGCGCCACCGCGTCGGCCTCGCCCAGCAGGTAGAGTTCGACGCTGCCGTCCCGCCGGTTGCGCACCCAGCCGGCGACTTGCAGCCGTTTGGCTTCCAGCCAGGCAGAGTAGCGAAAGCCCACTCCCTGCACCCGGCCGTGTATGCGTAGCTTCCTGGCGATCATGTCCTGTTCCTCGTTGCCGCGATGTGGGTCCGCCGCGTGCGCGAACCCGTCCTGAGGGGTGCCGGCCAGCCGCAGCGCGTGGCCGACCCGCCCATGTTCGGCGTGACGATCCGCGACGTTGTCCGCCCAGGGCGATTTGTGTTGCCGGTTGAATGCCGCCGCCAGGAACAGGCGCAGCGGTTCCGACAGGGTGTGGGTGTCAAAGCGGGCCATGGGCGGTTCCTTCGAGCGCGGGAGGGGCCGGATCGTGGGTGTTCGGGGCGATCAATGCCCGAACAGGCCGACGAGGCCGATAATGATGAGATAGAGGGCAATGATGTAGTTGAGCAAGCGCGGCATGACCAGGATCAGGATGCCCGCGATCAGCGAGACGAAGGGACCAACGGTGAGATTGAGCTGCATGGCGGTCTCCAGCATGAGTAGGTGATTGCAGCCTAGCAGCGTGCCGTTCGGCGCCGACGTAAAAAATGCGACGCCGTGGCGTCGCATTTTCGGGTGGGGGTGTCGGCGGCGTGGCTATTTCACGCGCATGCCCGGCTGGGCGCCCGAATCGGGGCTGAGGATGTACAGCCCGCCGTCGCCGCCCGCCGCCAGGACCATGCCTTCGCTCAGGCCGAACTTCATCTTGCGTGGTGCGAGGTTGGCCACCATCACTGTCATCCGGCCGACCAGCGCCTCGGGTGCGTAGGCGGACTTGATACCGGCGAACACATGGCGCGTTTCGTTGCCGATATCCAGCGTCAGCGACACCAGCTTGTCGGCCCCTTCCACGGCCTTGGCCTCGACGATCTTCGCCACGCGCAGGTCGATCTTCATGAAGTCGTCGATGCTGATGGTTTCGGCCACCGGCGGGATGTCGTACGCCGGCTGCGCGGCGGCTTCGGCAGGGGCCGGCGGGGGCGCCAGCGACTGCTTGTTCTCCTCGACCATGGCTTCCACCGACTTGGGGTCGATGCGGGTCATCAGGTGCTGGTACGGCGCGATGCCATGACCCAGCAGCAGGGTCTGCGCGTCGGCCCAGCACAGCGGCGCCACTTGCAGGAACGCTTCCACGTCGGCGGCCAGCCTGGGCAAGACCGGCTTGAGGTAGATGGTGAGCAGGCGGAAGGCGTTGATCAGGATCGAGCACACGCGTTGCAGCTCGGCATCGCGGCCTTCCTGCTTGGCCATTTCCCACGGCTTGTTGGCATCGACGAACTGGTTCACTTCGTCGGTGAGCAGCATGATCTCGCGCAGCGCACGGCCATATTCGCGCGCCTCGAACCACTCTGCGATCGGCGCGGCGGCGGCTTGCAGGCGCGCGATGACCGGCGCATCGCCCAGCTCGCCCGCCAGTTGCCCGCCAAAGCGCTTGGTGATGAAGCCGGCGGCGCGGCTGGCGATGTTGACGTACTTGCCGATCAGGTCGCTGTTTACCCGGGCGACGAAATCGTCCAGGTTGAGGTCGATGTCCTCGATGGCGCTGCCCAGCTTGGCGGCGAAGTAGTAGCGCAGCCATTCCGGGTTGAGGTGGCGCAGGTACGATTCGGCGGTGATGAAGGTGCCGCGGCTCTTGCTCATCTTGGCGCCGTCCACGGTGAGGAAGCCGTGCGCGTTGATGCCGGTGGGCGTGCGAAAGCCGCTGTATTCCAGCATCGCGGGCCAGAACAGTGCGTGGAAGTACAGGATGTCCTTGCCGATGAAGTGATACAGCTCGGCGGTGGAATCCTTGGCCCAGTATTCGTCGAAGTCCAGGCCCAGGCGGTCGCACAGGTTGCGGTGGCTGGCCATGTAGCCGACCGGCGCATCCAGCCACACATAGAAATACTTGCCCGGCGCATCCGGGATCTCGAAGCCGAAGTAGGGCGCATCGCGGCTGATGTCCCAGTCGTTCAGGCCGGCTTCGAACCATTCCTGCATCTTGTTGGCCGCGCCTTCCTGCAGGCGCGGGCGTTCGGCGCCGCCGACGGTTTCGCTGCCACGGGTCCAGTCGCGCAGAAAGGCCTCGCACTCGCCCAGCTTGAAGAAGAAGTGTTCGGAATCGCGCAGTACCGGCGCCGCGCCGGAAACCACCGAGTACGGGTTCTTCAGGTCGGTGGGGCTGTAGGTGGTGCCGCAGACTTCACAGTTGTCGCCGTACTGATCCTTGGCGCCGCACTTCGGGCATTCGCCCTTCACGAAGCGATCCGGCAGGAACATATTCTTCACCGGGTCGTACAACTGGCTGATGGTGCGGCTGGCGATCTTGCCGTTATCGCGCAGTGCCTGGTACACGCGGTACGAGTACTGGCGGTTTTCCTCGCTGTTGGTGCTGTAGTAGTTGTCGAAATCGACCAGGAAGCCGGTGAAATCGCGCAGGTGCTCGCCGTGGACGCGCTCGATCAACGCCTCGGGGGTGATGCCTTCCTTCTCCGCACGCAGCATGACCGGGGTGCCGTGGGTGTCGTCGGCACAGACATAGTGGCAGGTGTGGCCGCGCAACTTCATGAAGCGTACCCAGATGTCGGTCTGGATGTATTCGACCAGGTGGCCAAGATGAATGGCGCCGTTAGCGTAAGGCAGGGCGGAGGTGACGAGAATCTTGCGTTGCATGCGGGTTTCCGGGCGTTCGGCGACGAATCGGGCGATTATACCGCAGCCTGTCGCCTCGTCCGTGACGGGCGATTTCTTACAACGCTATAGTGAGCCGATCAGCAAGCCGAATTCTGACGGAGCCCCCATGCCGCCCCAACCCATCGACGCCCAGGTGATCGCGCAGGAAGTTGCCAGTGTGGATGCCATGCTGGCGCAACTGCATGTCCAGGTCGGCATGGACCTGCGCACAGAGCTGGTAATGGCCTTTCTGCCGTTGTTGCAGGAAACGCTGCGGACGCTGCCACCGGCGCTGGAGGCCGGGGATGCGGATCAGGTGATCAATCTCTCGCACAAGCTCAAGGGCGCCGCCCTGCAATTGGGCGCGGAGCGGCTGGCGAGCGGTTGCCGCGAGATCGAGCTGGCCGGGCGGCAGGGCCTGATGGGGCATGCGGAATCGTCGTTCGGCGAGGTTCGGCAGTTGTCGCTCGGCCTGTTGTCCGGGTTGCGCGCGCATTGAAGCACGGCCGCCATCCCGGCGGTCACGGCCGGCGGCGGCGTTCCTTTAGGGTGAATCGACATTCAAACATGGGAGCGAAGGACGAAGGCCGGGATGCAGGGCAAGGCGTACCAAGCGAAGTGGGGTGATCCCCACGAGCGAGGCACAACGCCGCGATGCGCCCGGCCTTCGTCCTTCCCTCCGGGCCAACGCATCCCACGTTTGAATGTCGATTCGCCCTAGAATGTCGGTTTCGCTTTCGACCCGCCCATCATGCAGCCTCTGGATTTGGTCAGGCCCCTGGATTTCGACTGGTTTTCCCATATCGGCACCGCGGCATTCGCGTTTTCCGGCTACCTGATCGGCGCGCGCAAGCGCTTCGATCTGCTGGGGGTACTGATCCTGGCACTGCTGACCGCCATCGGCGGCGGCATGATCCGCGACGTGCTGGTCAACCGCGTGCCGCGCGTATTCCTGGATGCGGCGCCGCTGTACAGCATCTTCGGCGCGCTGTTCATCTCCTGGGCGCTCAAGCTGCACCAGCGCAACAAGGGCCTGCTCTACAAGCTGTTCATCGTGGCCGACTCCATCGGGCTGGTGGCCTTCAGCATCGCCGGCGCGCAGGTGGGGCTGGAGTTGAAGCTCAACCTGTTCGGTGTCTGCATCCTGGCCTTCGTCACCGCCGTTGGCGGCGGGCTGGTGCGGGACATGATGGTGAACGATGTGCCGTTCATCCTGCATGAGGATTTCTACGGCACGGTGGCGATCCTCACGGCCATCCTCGCCTATGTGCTGGCCAGCCTGAACCTGATGAACCCGTGGTCGCTGTGGTTGCTGTTCGGCGGCTGCCTGGCCTTGCGGCTGGTGGCGCACACGCGTGATTTCAAACTGCCCCGGTTCGACGAATGAACGATTACGACCACCTGCGACGTGCGGCGGACTGGCATGACTGGCTCGCCGTGCACCTGGCCCGCGCGCCGCGCGCCGACGCAGCGGACTGGCACGGCCTCACCGCCGCCACGCCGGCCGCGGTGCTGATCGCGGTGGTGGCGCACAGCGAGGGCGCGGGCATCATCCTGACCGAGCGCGCCGCGCATCTGTCGCAGCATGCGGGGCAGATCAGCTTTCCCGGCGGGCGGATCGAGGATGAGGACGAAGACGCACCCGCCGCCGCGCTGCGCGAAGCGCAGGAGGAAATCGGCCTGGACCCGGCGCGGGTGGCGGTGGTGGGGCAACTGGGCGCCTATGTCACCATCAGCGGCTATCGGGTGATCCCGGTGGTCGGCGTGGTCGAGCCGGGCTTTTCCTTGCGGCCCGATCCCGGTGAGGTGGCCTCGGCGTTCGAGTTGCCGTTCGCGCCGCTGATGCAGCCCGCGCGCTACGAGCGGCGGCCGGTGGAGCGGCGCGGCATTCGCGGTGCCTCGTACTTCACCGAATGCGAGGGCCACACCGTGTGGGGGGCGACGGCGGGCATGTTGCTGATGCTGGCCAGCGCACTGGGCGCCAGCGGCCAGCCGCGCGATCTGGCCTGAGCCCGCTGGCGGCAAATGGCGCATCCCGAAGCAGCCAGCAAACCCTAAACCCAGCCCAGCATCGCCTCCATGAACACGCCACGAAGCACCGCGAGCAAAGCGAGGCTCCCTCGCGGCGGCGAGGGCGGGGGGAGTGGAACCAAACAAGGGAGTGCCATGGCCGGCACGCCTGAGAAGGGATGTACCCGGCTTTGCCGGGGACTCGCCGCCCTTTGCCTTCCAACCTTGCGGGTGCGCACGATGGCGCTCTGCGGCGAGGGCGGGGGGAGTGGAACCAAACAGGGGAGTGCCATGGCCGGCACGCCTGAGAAGGGATGTACCCGGCTTTGCCGGGGACTCGCCGCCCTTTGCCTTCCAACCTTTCGGGTGCGCACGATGGCGCTCTGCGGCGAGGGCGGGGGGAGTGGAACCAAACAAGGGAGTGCCATGGCCGGCACGCCTGTGAAGGGATGTACCCGGCTTTGCCGGGGACTCGCCGCCCTTTGCCTTCCAACCTTGCGGGTGCGCACGATGGCGCTCTGCGGCGAGGGTGGGGGAGTGGAATCAATCAGGATTGAACTCGGCAGGCCATCAACCGCCAGAACCCAAAACCCGGTTCATAGAAAACGGCGCCCCGAAGGGCGCCGTTTTTTGCAATCGGCCGTCGCTTATCAGGCTGCGGCCTCAAACCCGATCAGGTTGCCCTGAACTGGCTTGTCGCTGGCGGAAAGTGGTCAGTTCACCACTTCCAGCACGTTCCACTTGCCGTTCTTCACGGTGTAGAGCGTGATGGCGCCGTTCTTCAGGTCGCCCTTCTCGTCGAAGTTGATCTTGCCGGTCACGCCCTGGTAGTCGGTCTTGGCCAGTTCGGGCAGGTACTTGGCGGGCTCGGTGGAACCGGCCTTCTTCATGGCCTCGATCATCACCTTGGCCGCGTCATAGCAATAGGCGGCGTAAAGCTGTACTTCCACGCCGTAGGTGGCCTTGAACTTGGTCAGGAACTCCTTGCCACCGGGCATTTCTTCTTTCGGCTGGCCGGGCATCGATGAGATCTGGCCTTCCGAATCGGCGCCGGCCAGCTTGATGAATTCCGGCGTCATGCTGCCGTCGCCGCCGAGGAACTTGGCGGTGATGCCCAGCTTGGCGGCCTGTTTCTTCAGCGGCGCGGCCTGCGCATCCATCCCGCCGTAGAACACCAGGTCCGGCTTGGCGCCCTTGATGTTGGTGAGAATGGCGTTGAAGTCGGTTTCCTGGTTGGTGGTGAATTCGCGCTTCACGATTTCGCCGCCGCTGGCCTTGGCGGCCTTCTCGAATTCATCGGCCAGGCCCTGGCCGTAGGCGGTGCGGTCGTCGATGATGGCGATCTTCTTGGCGCCGATCTTCTTGATCGCGTATTCGCCCAGCACCTTGCCTTGCTGCGCATCGTTGGCCATCACGCGGAACGCGGTCTTGAAGCCTTGCGCGGTATAGGCAACGGCGGTGGCCGACGGCGAAATCTGCGGGATGCCGGCGTCGGAATAGATCTTGGAGGCCGGGATGGTGGTGCCGGAGTTCAGATGGCCGATCACGCCGACGACCTTCTGGTCGACGAAGCGCTGGGCCAGCGTGGTGGCGGTCTTGGGATCGGCCTGGTCATCCTCGGACACCAGTTCGAACTTCACCTTCTTGCCGCCGATATCGGCGCCGCCAGCGGCGTTGATCTCGTCGATCGCCAGCTTCACGCCGTATTCGTTGTCCTTGCCGAGGTGGGCGATGTTGCCGGTCAACGGCGCGGCATGCCCGATCTTCACGGTGTCGCCACCGGCACTGGATTCGGCCGCGGCGGGGGCCGCGCTGGCGGCGCCCTGTTCGGCTGCGGGCTGTTGCTTGCCGCAAGCGGCCATCGCCAGGACGGCGGCCGCGATCAGGCTGTAACGCGCGATGCTCATCAGTGTTCCCCTATCTCTTTGGATGCGTTTGCAATCTGGTGAATACCGGCTTTATCCCGCCCGATGGGCTGGCTATCCGATAACCACTGGATAATGGAGAGGCGCACGAAACACTGTCAAATACAGCCTTTCCCGCATGCCGCGCAAATCCAACACCCATTTGAAGCTGGCTGGACGGCGTGCGGATTCGGGTGTTGTGGGCGTTGAAAAATCAACAGATTGTTTAGAGCCGCTGACAAAACCCTTCTGGCGATGTCGCGCGGGGCGCCGAGCCTCACTTGCCGTACGCCTTGTACTGTCTGCGACCGAAGGAAGTCCGGTTTATTGCCTTTCAGGACGTTTCGCGCGCCTTGCCAGAACCGCTGCGCTGGGTTTTGTCAGCGGCTCCTAAAACGCCGCAGCAAATGGCGAGGATTGCGCAGCACCGGATTGGTGCGGGGCGGCCGGAAACGACGCCGCCCCGGCAAAGGCCGGGGCGGGTGGGTGTGCAAGAAAATGGTTATCGGTCAGGCAGGGCTCAAATCGCCAGGTCCACGTGCTGGATCACGCCGCCGCCACCATTTTCGGCCAGCCACACGCCGGACGAGCGCACCTGGCCCAGCGTGTTGTTCTGTTCGTCCTTCAGGGTGAAGTCGCCGCGCGCGCTGCCCAGGTAGATCGCGCCCACGCCCAGCTCGGCCAGGTTGAGCAGGCGATCGCTGCCGGTATCGTCCTTGATCCACACGCGCAACTGGGCCCAGATCGCGTCGCCTTCGTCGATCCAGCCGTTCTTGTCGTTATCGTAGATCGCCAGATCGGCAAAGCCGTCGCCCGACTTGGTGCCGAACAGCTCGGTGCCGTCGTCGATCAGGCCATTGCCGTCCTTGTCGAGCGCCAGGAAGCCGCTGCCTTGCTTCAGTTGCGAGATGTTTTCCTTGCGCCCGTCGCCATCCAGGTCGAAGGAGAAGGTTTGCGCGGACAGTTGCGCGGAGGTGCCGTCGAAATTGATGACCAGGGGGTCGCACATCCGCTGGTTGGCGGCGGGGCGGTTGCCGATGGTGACGGTGGTTTCCTCGCGGAAGCTGCGGCTGAGCGCCAGCTCCGCATTGAAGCTGATTTCGCGCCCGTCCGAGGTCTTGACGATGCCGTCCGCGCGGTAGGTGGCCGCTTCGAACTCCTCGGCGACGTGGCGGAACTCCATCGATACGCCCCCGCCACCCTGTGGCGGCGTGGCGGGCGCTGCGCTCTGCTGCGATTGGGCCTGCGCGGCGACGCCGTCGAAATCGGAAATCTTGACCGGGCGACCGGTGATCGATTCGAGCAGGCGCCGCAGCATTTCGATGCGCCAGTCCAGCCGGCTGGAGTAGGGGCCGCTGGCGGCCTGGGTGCGTGCGGGTGGCGGCGAGGAGAGCGTCACCTTTTCCTGGTTGGCGGCAGCAGTGTTGGCGGCGGCGGTGTTGTCCTGCCCGGCGGTGGCGGGTTGCGGCGTTGGCGCGGCGCCGGTACGCATGGATATCGATGTTTCCTGTTTGTTGAACGCGGTGCGCTCGACGCTCAGATCGACCTTTGAATTGATGATGCGCATGGTGGCGATTCCGGCTGGAAGGGGGGTACCGATCCATCGGCGGTAATGCACCATTCTTGAGCATGCGCTGTCAGATTCTTCCCATTTCCGCAAGGGAGGCAACTTCATGCCCCGCCACAATGAAATGATCCAACAACCTGATTTCCAAGAGTTCGAGGGCGGTGCGCAGCAGGTGGGTCAGGCGGATATCGGCCTCCGACGGCGTGGCGCGACCCGACGGATGGTTATGCGCGACGATCACGGCGCTGGCGTTGTGCGCCAGCGCGCGCCGCGCCACTTCGCGCGGGTAGACCCGGGTTTCGCTGACGGTGCCGTGCGCCAGTTGTTCGGAGGAGATGACCTGGTTGGCGTTATCGAGAAACAGTGCGACGAATACTTCGATTTCAGAGCGGCGCAGCCAATGAGACAGGTAGTTGCGGACCTCCTGGGGCGAGTTGAGGGCATTTGTCTTGTGCAGCGGCTCCCGTGCCATCCGGGTCACGATTTCCAGCACGGCCTGCATTTGCAGGTACTTGGCCCGCCCCATGCCCGGCATGGCGACGAACTCGCGCTGCGGGGCTGAAAACACGCCGTTGAGCGAGCCGAACCGCTGGATCAGCATGCGCCCCAGCTCCACGGCATTCTGACCGGGGATGCCTACCCGCAGCAGCACGGCCAGCAGTTCCGCATCGGAAAGCGCGTGCGCGCCATGGTGCAGCAGGCGTTCGCGCGGGCGTTCGGTGTCGGGCCAGTCGGTAATGGGCATGGTTTGATTTACACTCTCTGAAATTCATGTCTTTTCTGAGTTATAAGAAAATGTCAGTGCATACGCAAACACGCATCGTACTGGGCGTTACCGGGGGCGTGGCCGCTTACAAGGCGGCCGAGCTGACGCGGCTGATGGTCAAGGCGGGGTGGGATGTCCACGTGGTGATGACCGAAGCCGCGACGCGCTTCGTCACGCCGGTCACCTTCCAGGCCTTGTCCGGCAACCCGGTGTTCACCGACCAGTGGGATGCGCGCCCCGACAACAACATGGCGCATATCAACCTGACCCGGGGCGCACGGGCCGTGGTGGTGGCGCCGGCCACCGCCGACGCGCTGGCCAAGGTGGCGCATGGCGTGTGCGACGATCTGCTCAGCACCCTGATCGCCGCGCGGGAGTGCCCGTTGCTGGTGGCGCCGGCCATGAACCGGCAGATGTGGGAAAACGCGCCCAACCAGCGCAACGTGGCGCAACTGCGTGCCGATGGCGTGACCGTGCTGGGCCCGGCCAGCGGCGATCAGGCCTGCGGCGAGGTGGGCGAGGGCCGCATGCTGGAGCCGGAGGAAATCATGCAGCGGCTGGAGGCGTTCTTTCAGCCCAAGTCACTGGCCGGGCGCCGCGTGCTGCTGACTGCCGGCCCCACGTTCGAGCGCATCGACGCGGTGCGCGGCATCACCAATACCAGCTCGGGCAAGATGGGCTTCGCCGTGGCGCGCGCCGCCTGGGAGGCGGGCGCGACCGTGACGCTGATCGCGGGCGAAACCCTGTTGCCGACGCCGGTGGGGTGTCGCCGCATCGACGTGCGCTCCGCCGAGGAGATGCTGGGCGCGGTGCAGGCCGAACTGAACGGTACCGATATCTTCATCGCGGTGGCGGCGGTGGCCGACTATTACGTGCTCAACCAGAGCGAACACAAGATCAAGAAGGACGCCCATATCCTGACGCTGGAACTGGCGCCCAATCCGGACATCCTCGCCAGCGTGGCGTGCGGCGAGAACCCGCCGTTCTGCGTGGGCTTTGCCGCCGAATCGGAGAACCTGCTGGAATACGCCGACGCCAAGCGCCATCGCAAGCAGTTGCCGCTGCTGGTGGCCAATCTGGTGCAGCAGGCGATGGGTGCGGACGACAACGAGGTGATCCTGCTGGATGACAACGGCCAGCATCGGCTGCCGCGCGGGCCCAAGCTGGCCGTGGCGCGGCAATTGGTGGCCCATCTTGCGCGCTTGTACGCAGCGCGTTGATTCGCCGGGCTTTCGTCTACAATCGCGCCATTTCCATCCAGGTGAACCCAGCCATGCCCACCCTCGACATCAAGATCCTCGACGACCGCCTGCGCGCCAACCTGCCCGCGTATGCCACCACCGGCGCGGCCGGGCTGGATCTGCGCGCCTGCATCGCCGCACCGGTGGAACTGGCGCCGGGTGCCACCACGCTGGTGCCGTCCGGCATGGCGATCCACCTGGGCGACCCCGGGCTGGCCGCGATCCTGCTGCCGCGCTCGGGCCTGGGGCACAAGCACGGCATCGTGCTGGGCAATCTGGTGGGCCTGATCGATTCCGACTACCAGGGACAGGTGTTCGTCTCGGTATGGAACCGGGGCCATACCAGCTTCACCATCCAGCCGCTGGAGCGCATTGCGCAACTGGTGGTGGTGCCGGTGGTGCGGATGGACCTGAACGTGGTCGATGAATTCGACCTCAGCGAGCGCGGCGAAGGCGGGTTCGGCAGCACCGGGCGCGGCTGAGTGCCGGTGCGTTGGAAACAACAGGGGCGTCGCGACGCCCCTGTTTTGTTTGTTGGCCGATCCCGGCAAGCCCGCTCCATGACGCGGCCGGCCACGCTCAGTCGATGCGCCGCCGCAAGCGCGCGATCGCGCGCTCTGCCGCGACCACCAGCCGCTCGCGCGTGGCGGCATCATCGGGCAGCGCCAGGCCGTCCGCGCCGCGAACGTCCAGGTCGTGCAGATCGCCCAGCGTGGACTGTGCTTCCTTCAGCAAGGGCCGCAGCTTGCGCACGCGCCGGGGCAGCCATTTGCCGGCGTAGTCGATCAGGTAGCGCAGCTTCTTTACGTCGATCCGCACCTGGTGCCAGTGTTCCGGGCCGGGATCGGCGGCCAGATCCTGCCGCAGGTGCTGGCCCAGCCGTTCGGCGCGATGGCGGATGCGCGCCTGCAACGCGGCGCGCTTGCGCAGATCCAGGCGCAGCATCAGCCAGGCCCGGCTGGCGGCGACCCGCACCGGCCAGTCCACGCTTTCCAGCGCACGCGCCACAGCGGCGTAGCCTGCGTCGCGCCGTGCCTGGACTTCCGCCCGGCGCGGGTGATCGGCGGGCAGCACTGCCAGCAGCACCTCGGCATCGCGCGCGGGGCCGGTCAGGCCGGCGAATTCGCGCCAGGCCGCCAGGATGGCGCGATCCTCCTGCTGCCGGCGCAAGGCCAGCGGTAGCAGCGTGCGCCAGCCGCGCAGCGCGATGCGCAACTGGTGCAGCGCATCGTCGCGCCCCGCCAGCACGTCGAACCGCTGGCTTTCGATATGGGCCATCGCGTCGGACAGGGTGCGGAAAAGCTGTTTCTTGGTCGGCATGACGATCCTTTAGCGGCTGGCGGCCAGCCAGGTGCTGGTCAGCGCGTGGGCTTCGGCCAGCGAGTTCACCACCGGCATGCCCAGCGCCAGCGTTTCCGGCCGGGGCGGCAACATGTCCGGCACCATGATCACACGGCAGCCCGCGGCATGTGCCGCCTGCACGCCAAAGTTGGAATCCTCGAACACCACGCAGTGTTCGGGCGCTACGCCCAGCAGGCCGGCGGCCTTCAGGTAGATGTCCGGCGCGGGCTTGGGATGTTCGATCTCGTCGCCGCAGACGGTATGGCGAAAGCGCGGCAGGATGCCGACCGCGTCCAGGTGGTGCTCAGCGATACGGCGCCGGGTGGAGGTGGCCACCGCGCACGGCAGTTGCTCGCGCGCCAGCCAGTCCAGCAGGTCGATCAGGCCGGCCTTCAGCGGAATCGGTTGTTCCATGGCGGCCAGGTAGCGCTGGTGCGTGGCGTCGATCAGCGCGCGCACCGGGAAATCGGGGCCGTACAGCCCGGCAAGATAGGCGGGCGCCTTGCTCGAATGCATGCCGACCATGCCCAGCGCGTCTTCCCGGGTCAGCGTCAGGCCCAGCGCGCAGGCGGCGTCGTGCCAGCAGCCCAGCGCGATGCGCTCGGTATCCAGCATCAGGCCATCCATGTCGAAGATGGCGGCATGCAGCGTGGGGGAAAGGTCGAGGTCGGGCAGGGGGACGGCGTAGCGCGGAGGATTGGCGTTCATGGCGCGGGCGGCGTGGGTAAAATCGAAGTCTACCCGACCGACTTTACCGCCTGCCATGCACAAATCGCCCAATCCCCCCGCGTGTTCCTGTGGCCTGCCGCATGCCTATGCGGATTGCTGCGGGCGCTACCACGCCGGCGAACCCGCCCCGAACGCCGAAGCGCTGATGCGTTCGCGCTATACCGCCTATGTCCTGGGGCTGGAGGATTACCTGCTCGCCACCTGGCATGCCAGCACCCGCCCGGATGCGCTGGGGCTGGCCAACGACACCCCTGCCAAATGGCTGGGGCTGACCATCCGCCACACCGAAGCCGAAGGCGAGCGCGCCGTGGTGGCCTTTGTCGCGCGCTACAAGGTTGGGGGCCGCGCGCATCGCCTGACCGAAACCAGTCGCTTCGTACGCGAAGAAGGGCGCTGGTATTACGTGGATGGCGAGCTGGAGGTCTGAGGGCGCTCCGCACCCTGGGAAGGGGCACGTCAACAACAACACCCATCCCAACACCCACGCCTTGTCTTAGCTGTTGTTGCTGTTGCTTTTACTCTTCCCTCTTCTCCCTTCCCAGGTGCGAAGCGCCATCCCTTCTCCCTTCCTCTTCCCAGGCGCAAGCGCCCCCACTTTTACCTTGCCAGCCCGGCCGCGCCCCGCACTGGTGCGGGAAATCCCTCACTGATGTTTTTGTGCACCACCCTTGACAGCCAGGGGGTCCGGGCGCTAATTTTTCAAACAGATGTTTGAAACCAAGCACGTTTCACTACGTGAATAATTCCGGAAGCGCAAGTCGCTCACCGGATGCCGCCGGAGAACCGATATGGCCGAAACCGCCAAGGCGCTGGAGACCTCCACGCGCATTCTGGATGCCGCAGAAGTGCTGTTCGTCGAGCATGGTTTCGACGCGACTTCCATGCGCATGATCACCCAGTCGGCAGGGGTGAACATTGCAGCCGTCAATTACTACTTCGGCTCCAAGGATGGCCTGTTCAAGGCCGTGTTCGAGCGCCGCGCCGAGCCGTTTGCCCGGCTGACGCTGCAACGCCTGGGCGAGCTGGAAAGCCGCGACACCATTCCCACCGCGCGCGAAATCACCGAAGCCTTCGTCGCCGGCTCCGCCGAACTGGGGCGCGACACCTCGCTGGGCGGCTTGTTGTTCGTCCGCCTGATGGGCCGCACCTTCGTCGAGCCGCATCCCATCCTCAAGGAAAGCATGCCCCGCCGCTATGGCGAGGTCACGCGCCGCTATATCGCCGCCTACCGCCGGGCATTGCCGCACCTGTCCGAGCAGGAAGTGCACTGGCGCTTCCATTTCCTGACCAGCGCCATGTTCAACGCCTTTGCCGGCAACAACGTGCTGCGCCTGTTCATGGACCAACCGCTGGTCAACGCGCGCGATCCCATCCTGATCGCCCGCATGCTGTTGCCCTTCATCGAGGCCGGGCTGAATGCCCCGGCCGCTACCTGATACCAAGAGGAGTTGTCCCAATGACCGTGCTGATCTGTGTGGCCGTCATCCTCGTCGCCATCATGGCGCTGGCCTACTGGCGGGCCCCATTGTGGCTGTCTTCGCTGCTTGCGCTCGGCGGCATCGCCTACGCCGTGTTCGGCCGTGGCGCGCACTGGGGCTGGGGCGTCGCGGTGCTGGTGGTGCTGGCACTGCTCAATGTCAAACCGCTGCGCCGCGCCGTGCTGACCGGGCCGATGTTCCAGGTCTTCAAGAAAATCACGCCGCCGATGTCGCAGACCGAGCAGGAAGCGGTGGACGCCGGCACCGTGTGGTGGGATCGCGATCTGTTCTCCGGCAAGCCCGATTTCGACCGCCTGCACCAGTTTCCCGCGCCCAAGCTGACGCCGGAGGAGCAGGCCTTCATCGACGGCCCCACCGAACAGCTCTGTGCGATGCTGGACGACTGGAAGATCA
The DNA here is from genome assembly GCF_005048205.1 of Chitiniphilus eburneus. Taxonomy (GTDB): domain Bacteria; phylum Pseudomonadota; class Gammaproteobacteria; order Burkholderiales; family Chitinibacteraceae; genus Chitiniphilus; species Chitiniphilus eburneus. Next base: position 17,458 of record NZ_SUMF01000033.1, on the reverse strand, counting down.
CGCACGAACACAAGGATCTGCCGCCCGATGCGTGGCAGTTCATCAAGGACCAGGGTTTCCTGGGCATGATCATCAAGAAGCAGTATGGCGGGAAGGAGTTCTCCAACTACGCCCATGCCCGCGTCGTCACCAAGATCGCCACCCGCAGTGGTTCGGCCGCGGTGACGGTGATGGTGCCCAATTCGCTCGGCCCGGGTGAGTTGTTGCAGCACTATGGCACCGAGGAACAGAAGAATTACTATCTGCCACGCCTGGCCAAGGGCATCGACATTCCGTGCTTTGCGCTGACCAGCCCCGAGGCCGGTTCCGACGCCGGCGGCATTCCCGACTACGGTGTGGTTACGCGCGGCAGCTATACCGATCCGCGCACCGGCCAGCGCCACGAGAACGTGCTGGGCATCCGCCTGTCGTGGGAAAAGCGCTACATCACGCTCGGCCCGGTGGCCACCATCCTGGGCATGGCGTTCAAGCTGTACGACCCGGATCGCCTGCTGGGCGACAAGGACGACATCGGCATTACCTGCGCGCTGATCCCGACCGAGCACGAAGGCGTCGAGATCGGCCGCCGCCATTACCCGGGCACCTCGGTATTCCAGAACGGCCCGAACTGGGGCAAGGACGTGTTCATTCCGATGGAGTGGGTGATCGGCGGCGCCAGCTATGTCGGCCAGGGCTGGCGCATGCTGGTGGAGTGCCTGTCGGTGGGCCGCTGCATCTCGCTGCCGGCGATGTCGGTGGCGTCGGGCAAGCTGGCCGCGTACACCACCGGTGCCTATGCCCGCATCCGCAACCAGTTCGGCCTGTCGATCGGGCGCTTCGAGGGGGTGGACGAGGCGCTGGCGCGCATCGGCGGCTATGCCTACCAGATGGATGCTTCGCAGCGACTGGCGCTGACCGGCCTGGACATGGGCGAAAAGCCGTCGGTGCTGTCGGGCATCCTGAAGTACCACAACACGGAGCGCATGCGTAAGACCATCAACGACGCGATGGATGTGCACGCCGGCAAGGCGGTCTGCATCGGGCCGCGCAATTATCTGGCGCAGGGTTACCAGGCGGTGCCGGTGGCGATCACGGTGGAAGGCGCCAACATCCTTACCCGTTCGATGATCATCTTCGGCCAGGGCGCCATCCGCTGCCATCCGTTCGTGCTGCGCGAAATGCGCGCCGCCATGGCCAACGACAGCGCGGCGTTCGACGACGCGGTGATCGGCCACATCGGCTTCGTGATCTCCAACAAGGTTCGCGCCTTCTTCATGGGCCTGACCGGCGCGCGGCTGGTGCGCGCGCCGAAATCCGGCCCCACCGCGCAGAATTACCGCGATATCGTGCGCCTGTCGTCCGCCTTCGCCTTCCTGGCCGACATGGGCATGGCCACGCTCGGCGGCAGCCTGAAGTTCCGCGAAAAGCTGTCGGCGCGCCTCGGCGACATGCTGTCGAACCTGTACATCGCCACCGCCGCGTTGAAGAAGTTCCACGACGACGGCGAACCGAAGGAAGACCGTCCGCTGGTGCGCTGGGCCGTGGAATCGGCGCTGTACGATTGCCAGGAGGCCATGAACGGCTTCCTCAACAATCACCCGAACCGCTTCCTTGCCTGGGGCATGCGCCGCGTGGTGTTCCCGCTGGGCATGAGCCTGAGGGGCCCGGCCGACCGCGTCGGCACCCGCATCGCGCGCTCGCTGATGGAGCCCTCCGTCTCGCGCGATCGGCTGGTGGAATACATGTACCGCTCCCAGGACGAGAACGATCCGGTCGGGGTGCTGGAACACGCGCTCAAGGCCGTGATCGAGACCGAGGGACTGGAAAGCAAGCTGCGCCGTGCGCAGCGCGAGGGCCAGCTCAAGGCCATCACCGCCCGCGAACGCTTGCAGGAGGCGCGCGGCAAGGGATTGATCAACGAAGCCGAGTTCGCCGCCGTCGAACGTGCGCGCCGCCTCAAGCGCGAAGTCATCATGGTTGACGACTTCGATGCCGGGTTGCAGTCCGCCGACCCCGAGGCAATGCGCCGGGTGGTGATCTAAGACACTGCAATACCCTCGCGCTCGCGCGGCGCGAGGGGGCCGGTTCGATCCGGCACAAGGGATGGGCCAAGGCTGGGGGAGCCGGGGCACTGACGACGGGCGCGATACGCGGCCACTGGAACGAAAGAGACCACCACCGCAAGAGTGTGGGATTACGCAGCCACTCGCTGCCAAACACGGAGAGCACTACCTATGAATAAGATCGCAGTTGCATTACGTCTGATGGGGGCGGGAAGCCTGGCCTTGCTGGCTGGGCAGGCGATGGCTTCCGGGTATCACTTCGGCACGCAGAGCGTCAGCTCGCAGGGTGTCGCCAATTCCAACGGTGCGGAAGCCACCGATGCGACGGTGATCTTCTACAACCCGGCAGGCCTTACCCGGCTGAAGGGCGACAATATCTCGGGCGCGTTGATCGTGGTCGATCCGCATATCGATGTATCCAACCTGCGCAGCACCAACGCCGAAGGCGCCACCATCTACGGCCCGGGCGGCGATAGCCCCACCAGCCCGGTGCTGGTGCCGCAGATGTACTGGGCACACCAGTTCAACGACCAGATGTATGGCGGCCTGGGCCTGTTCGTGCCGTTCGGCGACAAGACCAAGTACGACGACAACTGGGCCGGCCGCTACAACGGCATCGATCTGGACATGATGACCTTCGCCATCAACCCGCAGTTCGCCTACAAGGTGAACGACCAGTTGTCCATCGGCGTGGGCGCCACCGTGCAGTACATGAAGGCCAAGTTCAAGAAGAAGGCGGACTTCGGCACCCTGGCCTCGACCAGCCTGCCGGCGTTTGCCCAGGCACTGGCCGCGCAGGGCGTGGTGCTCACCCCGACTCAGTTGCACCAGGCCGCCGAGGCCATGATGAGCAACACCAACTACGACGGCGAGCTGAGCTACGAGGGCGACGACTGGGCCTTCGGCTTCAACCTCGGCGTACTGTGGGAAGTGGACGAAACGCTGCGCCTCGGCGCCGCCTACCGTTCCAGCATCAGCCACAAACTGGAAGGCGACGCCGACTGGAGCCGTCCGTCCAGCTTCGGCAACTCGGTATTCGCCTCGCTGCCGATGGTTGGCCCGACCGTCAACGGCGCCTGGAACAGCGCGGTGCAGGCCGGCCTGAACGGCCAGGGCTTCACCGACGGCAACGGTACCGTGAATGTCGATACGCCCGATTCGTTCTCGATGAACTTCTTCAAGCAGTTGAACGACAAGTTCGCCGTGATGGGCGACTGGACGCACACCTGGCACAACAAGTTCAAGGAACTGCGGCTGGGCTTCGACAGCGGCCTGCCGGACGCGGTGATCGATCAGAGCTGGAAGAGCACCAACCGCTATTCGGTGGGCACCACCTACCAGTACAGCGGCCCGCTCAAGCTGCGTGCCGGTATCGCCTTCGACGAATCGCCGGTTCCCAGCGACGACGAACGCATCGCCAACCTGCCCGACAGCGATCGCATCTGGTACTCGATCGGCGCCAACTACGCGTTCAGCAAGGATATCTCGCTGGACGTGGCATACACCTACGTGCACATCGCCGACAGCAGCATGAACAACACCGAGTGCGTCCTGCCGTCCTGCACCGGCAGCGGTACCAATACCAAGGCGGACTTCGAAAGCTACGCCAATATCTTCGGGGCGCAGTTGAACTACCGCTTTTGAGCGCCTGATGGGTACTGGCGCCCTTTGAGGGTGGGCCAACCGTGCAAGGCCCCCGGCCAAGCCGGGCGCTCACTGTCACCGGTGCGCCAGTACCGGCGCTCCCTTGATTGATTCCACTCCCCCCGCCCTCGCCGCAGAGCGCCTGGTGGTGCTGATGCGAGGCGATTGGGGAATGGATGGAAGCAAGCCCCCGGCAAAGCCGGGGGCGCAACAGAGGTGGGAATGCCGGCGACGGCGCTCCCTTGATTGATTCCTGATCGCCTGGTGGTGCTGATACGAGGCGATTGGGGAATGGATGGAAGCAAGCCCCCGGCAAAGCCGGGGACGCAACAGAGGTGGGAATGCCGGCGACGGCGCTCCCTTGATTGATTCCACTCCCCCCGCCCTCGCCGCCGCGAGGGAGCCGGTGCGCTGTTCCGGTGGGCGGAGGTGGTTTGCCGCAGCGGTTTCGCCGCCGCCAACTGAAAGCCGTGAGGCGATTGGTCGGCGTGCTGGCCGCTGATTCGACTGGCGCAAAAGCCAGCGTCGCGCGGTGGGTGCCACGAGTGCCCGCCGGCTGTTTGCCACATACGTCAACACGAGGTCCTTACCACATGGCCAATACCGTGCATATCCGCCGCGTCGCGGTTCTGGGCGCGGGCGTGATGGGCGCGCAGATCGCCGCCCATCTCGTCAACGCCGGGATCGAGACATTCCTTTTCGATCTGCCTGCCAAGGATGGCCCGGCCAACGGCATTGTGCTGAAGGCCCTGGACAACCTGAAAAAGCTGAAGCCGGCGCCGCTGATGTCCGCGTCGCGCGCCGAGCTGATCCAGCCCGCCAACTACGGCAGTGATCTGGAGCTGCTGCGCTCTTGCGATCTGGTGATCGAAGCCATCGCCGAACGCCTGGACTGGAAGCTGGATCTTTACCACAAGATCGCGCCGCATCTGGCCGAGCATGCCATCCTGGCCACCAACACCTCGGGCCTGTCGATCCAGTCGCTGGCCGATGGCGTACCGGCCGAGCTGCAACGCCGTTTCTGCGGCATCCACTTCTTCAACCCACCGCGCTACATGTACCTGGTCGAGCTGATTCCGCTGCTCAAGACCGACGCCGCGCTGCTGGACAACCTGGAAACCTTCCTCGTCACCCGCCTGGGCAAGGGCGTGGTGCGGGCCAAGGACACCCCGAATTTCCTGGCCAACCGCATCGGCGTGTTCTCGATGCTGGCCACCATCCACCACGCCGAGCAGTTCGGCATCCGTTTTGACGTGGTGGACGATCTGACCGGCCCGCGCATGGGCCGCCCCAAGTCCGCCACCTTCCGCACCGCGGATGTGGTGGGCCTGGATACCTTCGCCCACGTGGTGGACACCATGACCGGCAAGCTCGCGGGCGACCCGTGGCATGCCCACTACAAGGTGCCGGGCTGGCTGGCCGGGCTGATCGAGCAGGGCGCGCTGGGCCAGAAGGCCAAGGCCGGTATCTATAAGAAGGATGGCAAGACGCTGCTGGTGCTCGATCCCAAGACCGGCGACTACGTCGAAGCGGGGCAGAAGGGCAGCGACGAGGTGAAGGCGATCCTCAAGACCGCCGACCCCGCCGCGCGCATCAAGGCCCTGCGCGCATCGCAGCACCCCGAGGCACAGTTCCTCTGGGCCTGCATGCGCGATGTCTGGCACTACGTGGCGGTGATGCTGGCCGAGATCGCCGATTCGGCGCGCGATGTCGATTTTGCCATCCGCTGGGGCTTCGGCTGGAAGCAGGGCCCGTTCGAGCTGTGGCAGGCGGCCGGCTGGCAGGCGGTGGCCGATGCCATTGCCGAGGACATCGCCGCTGGCCGCGCCATGTCCAGCACACCGTTGCCTGCCTGGGTGAGCGGTCGCACCGGCGTGCACGCGCCCGAAGGCAGCTACAGCGCCACGCAGGACCGGCTGGTCGGGCGTTCCGCATTGCCGGTCTATCAGCGCCAGCTCTACCCGCCGCTGCTGGTGGGCGAGGCCGAGCCGGATTACGGCGAGACGCTGTTCGAAAACGACAGCGTGCGCATGTGGCTGCCGCCCCAGTCCGGTGGCGGTGGCGATGTGCCGGTGCTGTCGTTCACCACCAAGGCCCACGCTGTCGGCGCCAACGTGCTGGCCGGCGTGCAGCAGGCGATCCGCATCGCCGAGGCGGGCTATCCCGGCCTGGTGATCTGGCACCCGGAAGCGCCGTTCTCGGTGGGCGCCGACCTTGCCAGCATGGGCCCGGCCTTCATGACCGGCGATTTCGGCGCGATCGAAACCATGGTGGCCGAATTCCAGAACACCTCGATGGCGATCAAGTACGCCAAGGTGCCGGTGGTGGGCGCGGCCCAGGGTTATGCCTTCGGCGGCGGCTGCGAGTTCCTGATGCACTGCGTGCGCGTGGTGGCCGCGGTGGAAACCTATATCGGCCTGGTGGAAGTGGGCGTCGGCCTGTTGCCGGCCGGTGGCGGCTGCAAGGAGTTCGCGCTGCGTGCGGCACGCGAAGCGCGCGGCGGCGACATCCTGGCCGTGCTCAAGGATTACTACATGGCCATGGCGATGGCCAAGGTGGGCACCAGTGCCGAGGAAGGCCAGCAGATCGGCTACCTCAAGGAATCCGACGTGGTGCTGTTCAACGCCAACGAACTGCTCTACGTGGCGCAGGCCCAGGTGCGCGCGCTGGCCGCCACCGGCTACCGCCCGCCGGTCAAGCCCAAGGCATTCCCGGTGGCTGGCCGCAGCGGCGCCGCCACCATCAAGGGTCAGTTGGTGAACATGCTCGAAGGCGGTTTCATTTCCAAGTACGACTATCACATCGGCGTGCAGATCGCCGAGGTGGTCACCGGCGGCGATGTCGAGGCGGGCACGCTGGTGAACGAGGAATGGATACTCAAGCTGGAGCGCGAGCGCTTCATGGGCCTGCTCAAACGCGGCAAGACCCAGGAACGCATCATGTACATGCTGGAAAACAACAAGCCCCTGCGGAACTGAGCGAAGTGCGAGGCGAGGGGGGCACCCGATGCCTGCCTCGCTACGCTTGCTCGCTTGCAGACTGTTTTCCAGCCGATTTGAATCCGGTGGTTCTGCCACCCAGGTATTAGGAGCTCTCCATGAGCAAACAGATACAGGAAGCCTACGTCGTCGCCGCCACCCGCACTCCGGTGGGCAAGGCGCCGCGCGGAATGCTGCGCCATGTGCGCCCGGACGACATGCTGGCCCACGTGCTGAAAGGCGCGCTGGCGCAGGTGCCGGGGCTGGACCCCGCGCGCATCGAGGATGTGATCGTCGGCTGCGCCATGCCGGAAGCGGAACAGGGCATGAACGTGGCGCGGATCGGCGCCTTGCTCGCCGGCCTGCCGCATACCGTCGGCGGCGTCACCATCAACCGCTTCTGCTCGTCGGGCATCAACGCGGTGGCGATGGCCGCCGACCGCATCCGGCTGGGTGAGGCCGACGTGATGATCGCGGCCGGTACCGAGAGCATGTCCATGGTGCCGATGATGGGCAACAAGGTGGCGCTCAACCCCGAGATCTTCGCCCGGGACGAGAACCTCGGCATTGCCTACGGCATGGGCCTCACCGCCGAGAAGGTGGCGACGCAATGGCAGATCAGCCGCGAGGACCAGGATGCCTTCGCGGTGGAATCGCACCGCCGTGCGCTGGCCGCGATCGAATCGGGCGCGTTCGCCGATGAAATCTCGCCGCTGGTGGCCACCTATCGCACGCCGGACCTCGCCAGCGGCGAAGTGCGGCTCAGCGAGAAGACGCTGGCCACCGACGAAGGCCCGCGTCCCGATACCAGCATGGAAGGGCTGGCCAGGCTGAAGACCGTGTTCGCCGCCAAGGGCAGCGTCACCGCCGGCAACAGCTCGCAGATGTCCGACGGCGCCGGCGCGGTGATTCTGGTATCTGAAAAGATACTCAAGGAATACAACCTCACGCCGCTGGCGCGGTACGTCACCTTCGCGGTCAAGGGCGTGCCGCCCGAGATCATGGGGATCGGCCCCAAGGAAGCGATCCCGGCCGCGCTCAAGCTGGCCGGCCTGTCGCTGGCCGACCTGGGCTGGATCGAGCTGAACGAAGCGTTTGCCGCGCAGGCGCTGGCGGTCTGCCGCGATCTTGGCCTGGACCCTGCCCGGGTCAACCCCAACGGCGGCGCCATCGCCCTGGGCCATCCGCTGGGCGCCACCGGCGCCATCCGTACCGCCACGCTGCTGCACGGCATGCGCCGCAAGGGCATGGCTGGCCAGTACGGCATGGTGACGATGTGCATCGGCACCGGCATGGGCGCGGCCGGCATCCTGCAAGCGCTGTGAGCAACCGGCCGGCGTCCGCCGGCCGGCCCCTGCCATGACTGTTTTCGCCAAGCCCCTGTTCCCCGCGTGCCGTGGCCCGCGCGGGAACGGCTTTGCCCCGGTTTTGCTCTGCCTGTCTTTGACCCGCGTTCGTCGCGGGTCTTTTTTTGCGGGCATGGCCCGCAACGACCGGTTACGCGGACTTCATCACGACCATCGGCCAGCGCGGCGAACGGCATGCGCTGGCGACGTGGCACCCTAGGAGAGACTGACATGAATCCCATCAAGAAAAGCCTGCTGGCGGCGAGCCTGCTGTTGAGCGTGGCCGGCGCGCACGCGCTGGACCTGGCCGGCCAGACCGTGCCGGACAAAGCCGAGGTCGCTGGCCAGGCCCTGGCGCTGAATGGCGCCGGCGTCCGGACCAAGATCGTCGTCGATGTCTACGTCGCCGCGTTGTACACCGCCAGGCGCGGCAACGATGCCAACGCCGTGATCCGCGCCAACACGCCGCGCCGGGTGGAATTGCGCATGCTGCGCGAAGTGTCCGCCGCCACCATGCACGAATCGTTTGTCGATGGCCTGGAGGACAACGTGGGCAAGGTGGGCCTCAAACAGTACGCCGCCCAGCTCGATGCGCTGGATCGCGTGTTCAAGGAGGTGAAGTCGGTGGCCAAGGGCGACGTGATCCAGCTCGACTTCGTGCCGGGGCAGGGCACGCGCGTCGCCGTGCGGGGCAAGGCGTATCCGCTGATCGCCGGCGACGATTTCGCCAGCGCCATGCTGTCGATCTGGCTGGGCAACGATCCGGTGCAGGACAGCTTGAAGGGCAAGCTGCTGGGCAACTGATCCCGCCATCGCGTCGCCCTGGGCGCCGACCCCGCCCGGGGTGGCGGCCCCCCATTGCCACGGCGTCTCCATCCTGGGGACGTCGGGCGCCTCGATTCGTTCGCACCCAGTCGCGTCGCACCCTGTCATCCGCCGGCTTCGGCTGCGCTGCCGTTACATACGGCCTCTTACTGGCCGCCATTCATCCCTCCCATCCGACCGGCTGGCCATCCTTTTGCGCCTGATGGGCGACGTGCGCTGCGGATACGCCACGCCGCAGGCTTTCAACTTCCATGTCCATGTCATGTTCGGCGCAGGATGGGGCAACGAGCGTCCTCATGTTGCACTGCACACTGAAAAAGCCGGCCAAACCCAGGATGTGCGCCATTTCCGGGCAGGGGGCGATTGTAGTTTTCCAACGTGGTGCAGTAGTTTTGCTACGTTTTGATGTACTTGTCGTTTTTGTATTACTACGCATTAATCCTATAATTTGTAAGGCTTCCGGCCAAAATAAGGTAGTAAGTTACATTGTGAAACATCGATATGTACGTAGTTTTTCTACAAAAAGTGTTGCGAGGGAAATGTAGTTTTGATAAGATTCGTCTGTGGTCAAAACCGACCGCACCACTGAAGGTCAATCCGGACCCAAAAGGAGAAGGAATAAAATGCGTACTCTGTTCAAGATCATCCGCAACGTTGAAGACAGTCAGCGTCTGCTTATCAAATCCTACGGCTGGCGTCTGACGCTGGCTCGCTGATCCCCGGCGCGGGGTGGGTTAACCCGTGCACTGTATTGAGCTTTTCTAGGCTTCTCACGGTCTCTTGACCGTTTATCGACTCCTCCATCCTGGCCCAGTCTTGCAGCTCCCCCCGAGCTATGAGCTGGGCGTCTTTTTTTGTCCGTCGCCTGCGCGTGCCCGGATTTGCACTATTTCGGGATCGTCCCCATACCCGCGCCCTGCCTTGTTCGGTAGAGTAGCGACTTTCCCCGTCCTGCCAGCCCATGCCCCGTTTCCGTCCCCACGTACTGCTGCTGTCCCTGGCGTTTGGCGGTTGCGTATTGAGCGCGATGGCGCAGGAAGAAGCGTATTCCGTGGACATCGAGGGTCCGAGCGACGCCGTCGATCTGCTGGAGCGGTATCTCGATCTCTATAAATGGCGCAGCCGTGGCATCGAGGTCGATGAACTGCGCGCCGTGGTCGAGCGCACGCCCGCCGACGCCGAAGCGCTGCTCAATACCGCCGGCTACTTCAAGCCCAAGGTGGAAGCGCGCCTGGAAAGGGATGCGGGGCATTACCATGTCCAGGTGACGCTCGATCCCGGCAAGCTGGCCATCGTGCGCAGCGTTTCGCTGCAACTGGAAGGGCCGATCAACGAAGACCCCGAGTATCGCGACCGGATGCGCAGCTATCTGGAACGCGATCCGCCGCTCTCCAAGGACGTACCGTTCGCGCAATCCGCCTGGAGCGCCTACAAGCGCCGCGCGCTGACCGCCTTGCAGTTCCAGCGTTACCCCGCCGCGCGCATCACCCACAGCGAAGCCAAGATCGACCCGGCCACGGCCAGCGCCGACCTGAGCCTGGTGCTCGACAGCGGCCCGTTCTACCGCTATGGCGAGGTCACCATCGACGGCCTGTCGCGCTATCCCGAACGCATCGTGCGCGACCAGGTGCACCTGGAGCGCGGTGCCGAGTTTCGTCGGCGCGACCTGCAACAGCTTCAGAACGATTTGCAGGACATGCCCAATTTCTCCACCGTCATCGTCGAGCCCTCGCTCACGGGCGAGCCGCCGTACGAAGCGCCGATCCACGTGACCGTGCAGGAGGCGCCGATGCAGAAAATGACGCTGGGCGCGGGCTACAGCACCAACACCGGTTTCCGGGGCGAAGTCACGCACCGCTACAACAACGTTGCCGGTCGTGGCTGGATTCTTGACAGCGATGTCCGGCTGGAACAACTGGAACAGGCGATCGAAGTGGGGCTGAGTTTTCCCAAGCATGCCAGCGGCTATAGCCACCGCATCTTTGCCTCGGGCGAGCGCTCCACCTCCAACAACCTGGATTCCGACACCTACAAGGCGGGTATCACGCGTACCTCCACCAGCGAGAAGATCGACCGGATCATCGGGCTGGAGTACCTGGCCGAACGTCGCGAACTGGATGACGGCACCGTGGAGAATCCGCAGACGCTGGCGCTGGGCTACAAGTGGGTCCGACGCGAGCTGGACAGCCAGCGCAACCCGCGCAATGGCTCGGTGCTGCAACTGGAAGTGGCCGGTGGCGTGCGCGGCGTGCTTTCCGACGAAACGTTCCTGCGGTTGTATGGACGCACCACCTATTACTGGCCGGTCGGCAATGCCGACGTGCTGATCGGGCGGCTGGAGCTGGGCAACACCGCCACCCGCGACCCCTCGCGGGTGCCGACGGATTTCCTGTTCCGCGCGGGGGGCAGCAACAGCGTGCGCGGCTACGACTACGAAAGCCTGGGCGTGATGGATGGCGATACCGTCAAGGGCGGGCGCGTGCTGGGCACCGCCACCGTCGAATACCAGCACGCCATCTACAAGGAATGGCGCGCGGCGGTGTTCGTCGATCACGGCGATGCGGCCAACAACTGGGGCGACTATTCCGGCAAGACCGGCGTCGGCGTCGGCGCGCGCTGGGTCAGCCCGGTGGGCGTGCTGGGCGCCGACGTGGCCTATGGCCTGGACGAAGACCAGGTTCGCTTCTATTTCGCCATGGGCGTGGCATTTTGAGCGCGCCACGATGAATGCCCGCCACGCGCCGCCTCATGCGGCATCGCGTTCCCGGCCAGGCCGGCGCCGCCACGAGGCGCGCGCCGCGTTGCCCGCCGACGTGTCCGGTTTCATGCCATTGATCCACCGCCCAGAACATGACAGGCCCTGATGGCTGACGATCTCCAACCCCTTCCGGCGCAGGACGACCCGCCGCCGCCCCCACCGCGCCGCCGCCGTTTTCGCTGGCGCTGGCTGCTGGCGGGCGCCATGTTGCTGCTCCTGATCCTGGCTGGCGTCGGCTACGGGGTTGCACGCTGGCTGGACCAGCCCGGCGGCCACGCGTGGCTGGTGCAGCGGGTGAACGATAGCGGCGTGGTGCGTATCGCCACGCTGGAGGGCAGCCTGTGGCGCGACGCGACCGTGCGCGGGCTGGTGGTCGATACCGAGGCGGCGCGCGTCACCATCGACCGCGTGCGCCTGGAATGGCGGCCGCGCCGCCTGATGTTGCGGCAACTGGTGATCCGGTTGCTCGATGTGGGCGAGGTGCACGTCGTCACCAAGCCGCAGCCCCCCGACAAACCCCCGTCGCCGCCGCCCGGCGACCTGACCCTGCCGTTGTCGATCTCGCTGGAGCAACTGCGGCTGGCGCGGCTGGTCATCGACGGCACGCCGGTCGATCTGAAGGCGATGCGGGCCACGCTCGACAGCAACGGCCAGCGGCACAGCCTGGTGCTGCAACAGCTCAAGACGCCACGCGGCAATGCCACGGCCAGACTGCAACTGGACGGCAGCAGCCCGTTCGCCACCAGCGGCGAGCTGAAGTTCGGCGGGCGGATCGAGCAATACACGGTGACCACCGCGCTCAAGTTGTCCGGCAACCTGCGCGACCTGGGCGTGGAAGGCCAGGTGGACAGCGAACGCATGCGCGCCAAAGTGACGTTGCGCGCCGACGCATTCGCCCCCTATGCCTACGCCATGTTGTTGCAGGCACGCGTGACCGCCGAACACATCGACCCGGCCGCCTTGCAGGCGGGCCTGCCCCGTGCCGACCTGGACCTGGATCTCAGCCTGTCACCCACTGGCAAGGGCGCGACCGGCAAGCTGGGCGTGGTCAACCACGAGCCGGGGCGCATCGATGCCCAGCGGCTACCGTTTGAGCGCGCCGACGCGGAGTTCGCGCTGGGCCAGGACTGGTTCGACCTGACCCGGCTGGCGGCGCAGCTTCCCGGCAAGGGAGCGCTGCAAGGGCGCGGGCAGTTCACCCAGGACAAATTGCAGGCCGAAATCGCCATCCAGGGGCTGGACCTGGCCGCACTCCATTCTGGACAACTGAATACCGCGCTGTCGGGCACGGTGGCGCTCAATGGCCCATACCGCGCGCCGGATGTCCGCGCCCGGATCGAGGATGCGAACCTCAAGGCCAGCGTCACCGCCGAGGCCGGCTGGATCAACCCGGACAAGGAGCGGCGCATCGCGCTGCGCGCGCTGGAGCTGGCGCGCGGCGACAGCCGCCTCAAGGCCGAGGGCGAATTCGGCCTGGAACGCCAGGACTTCAAGATCAAGGCCGTGGCGGACCACTGGAATCCGGCCGACTTCGTGCGCGCGCCGGCCGGCGACATCAGCGGCACCATCGAGGCCAGCGGTGCCCTGCTGCCGCAACTGGACGTCGCGCTGCGCTATGCGCTGAAGCCGGGCCGTTTCAACGGCCACCCCCTGGCCGGCGAAGGCAAACTCACCGTAACCCCCGGGCAGGTGCGCGAAGCCAATCTGTGGCTGGCGCTGGGCGACAACCGCGTCACCGTCACGGGCGCGCTCGGGCAACCGAAAGACCAGTTGCAGGCGGTGCTGGCGTTGCGCGACCTGAGCCAGGTGGGGCAGGGCTTCAGCGGCCACGTCGATGGCACGGTCTCGGCGCGCGGCGACTGGCGCCGGCCGTTTCTGCGCGCGGACTTGGGCGCCACCGGCGTGCAGACCCCATTCGGCGTTGCCGCCGCCATGGCCCGGCTGAAGGCCGAGCTGTATCCCGATCTGGACAGCCCGTTCACCCTCAGCGCCGAAGCCACCGGCATCGCTGGCTTCGACGCGCTGGTGAACCACCTGAAGCTGGACCTGAGCGGTACCCGCGCCCGTCATCACCTGGTGCTGGACGCCAATGGCGTCTACGCCGAACGCAAGCTGGCGGCCGCGCTGACCGCCGATGGCGCGCTGGACGACCAATGGAACTGGAAGGGCCGCTGGAGCCGCTTCGAGGCCGACGGGCCGCTGGCGGTGCGCCTGCTGGGCCCGGCCGACATCAAGGCGGGACAGACCGGCGTGGACGTCACCGGCGCGCGGCTGGACATCGGCAGCAGCCGGCTGGAGATCGATCAACTGGGCTGGCACGACGGGCGTTTGCAGACCCGGGGCAGGGCGCCCAGGCTGGCCACCGCCGAATGGCTGGCGGCGGCCGGCGGCCATCCCGAACTCGAAAGCGATCTGGTGCTGGCGGCGGACTGGGATATCCGCGCCGATGCCACCCTGGACGGGCATGCGACGGTGAAGCGGCTGTCCGGCGACCTGCGTCGCCGCGTCGGCCGGCAGGTGCAGGCGCTGGAACTGGACCGCCTGGACCTCTCCGCCACGGCCGCCGCATCGCGCACCCATATCGCGGCGCTGGCCGCGAGCCGCCGCTTCGGCGAACTGACGGTGGACGGCGACACGCGCATCGACGCCACGCGCTGGGCCATCGTGCCCGGCGCCGATGTCAGCGTGCATGTGAAGGGCGAACTGGCCGACCTGGCGCGCGTCGGGCCATTGCTGAGCGACAGTGTCACCCTGGCCGGTGGCCTTAAGCTGGACGTGCGCCGCAGCGGCCCGCTGTCCGACCCTGTGTTCAACGGCTCCCTGGCCGGCAACGCGCTGGATATCCACGACAAGGCCACTGGCATCCGCCTGCGCGACGGCGACGTCAAGCTCACGCTGACCGAACGCCGGGTGCAACTGGATACGTTCCGCTTCAAGGGCGGGCGCGGCACGCTGTCCGCCACCGGCAGCGTCGATTTGCGGCGCGACGGCGCCGACGCGCAGGCGGTGCTGCTGGCCGACCGGCTACTGCTGGTGAACCGGCCCGACCTGCAACTGGTGGTGTCCGGGCGCGGCGAGATCAAGTACGGCCTGGCCGGGCTGTCGATCAGCGGCAACCTGCGCGCGGACCGGGGCAACATCGAATACCGTGGCAACGACGTGCCCAGCCTGTCGGACGACGTGGTGGTGGTGGGGCGCGAGAAACGCGAACCCGGTGGCGGCCTGAAGCTGGCCGACCTGGTGTTCGACGTGGATCTGGGCGACAACTTCAAATTCCGGGGCTACGGCCTGGAAGCAGACCTGTCCGGCGCCCTGCGTTTCCGCGCCGCGCCGGACCAGGCGCTGTCCGCCAGCGGTGTGGTCAAGGTGAACGAAGGCACCTACCGCGCCTATGGCCAGAAGCTGGACATCGAGCGCGGCGTGCTGTCGTTCACGGGACCGCTGGACAACCCCAGTCTGGACATCCTGGCGGTGCGGCGGGGCGGGGCGGTGGAGGCCGGCGTGCAGGTCAAGGGCTGGGCACAATCGCCGCAGGTATCGCTTTATTCCGACCCCACCGTGCCGGACAACGAGAAACTGGCGTGGCTGCTGTTCGGCCACGGCGCGGACAACATGGATAAAGGCGACGCGGCGGTGATGGTACAGGCGCTCAACGCCATCCTCACCGAAGGCAACCCCGGAGAAGGCTTCACCGACCAGTTCCTGGAAACGCTGGGCATCGACGAAGTGGGCTTCGGCTCCGAAGAACGCGCCGACGGCGCCACCTCGCAGGTGGTGACAGTGAGCAAACGCATCGGCAACCGGCTGCGGGTGGGGCTGGAAAAAAGCTTCGACGGCTTGTCCGACGCCATTTCCCTCACCGTACTGCTCTCACGACGCTGGTCGGTGGTGACCAAATTCGGCACCGACGAAAGCTCACTGGATGCGTTGTATACGATCAGTTTTGATTGAGGGGCGGGGGGGATTCAAACCTTGAGCCACAGAGGACAGTGAGCGCACGGGGTTGCACCGGGAAAAAAGGCCGTGGGATCAGGCAATTCAATGACGTAGGCATTGATTCCGGTTTTCTCAGTGACCCCCCGGTGTGCTCACTGCCCCCAGTGGTTCAGGATGCAGGGTTTCTCCCGCAGCGTTTCAAACGACCGTCTTGGCGAAAGCGCTTATTGTTGCCGACAATGACGGCGTGTTTTGTTTCATGTCAGTGCAGTGACACCTGTACCCCGCACCGTCCCGGTGCCCCGATACGCCCCGCCTTCGCAGCGGCGCGAAAAAAACCACAAATCAAGGAGATATTCGTGATCCGCATGACTTTGCGCACCCGTCCGCTGGCCGCGATGCTGGCCGCTCTGTTCCTCGCCGCGTGTGGCGGCGACGGTGTCGAATCGGTCAACGAAACCCCGCCCAGCCATTCCGCGGGTTACACCCAGATCGTGGCATTCGGTGACAGCCTGACCGATGCCGGTACCTTCAATCCCACCACGGCCGATGCCGATCCCAGCAACGACAGCGCCAGCGGTCTGATGTTCACCACCAAGCCGGGCGGCACCTGGGCCGGCTATATCGCCGCCAACCTGGGGTTGCCGCTCACGCCCAACCAGCAGGTGAACTTCGGCATCGTCGGCGCGGGGGGCAAGGTCACCGAGCTGGGCGGCACCGATTACGCCGAAGGCGGCGCCCGTCTGGAAGTGGACGCGGCCAACGGTGGCGTGGCCACCCAGACCATCCCCGGCGTCGGCACGGTGCCGGTGCAGGGGGCCACCAGCCGCTCGATCAAGACGCAGATCGACGACTATCTCGCCGAGCACGGTGGCGCGTTCAACGATGGGCAACTGGTGCTGATCCAGGCCGGCGCCAACGACTTCTTCAATTTCTTCAGCACCACGCCGCCGGCCAACCTGCAAGCCGCGGCGCCCGCGTTCCTGCAAGCCACCGTCACTTCCGTCGTGACGCAGATCGGCCGCCTGAAGGCCGCCGGCGCCACCCACATCATCTATGCCAACCTGCCCGAGCTGGGCTATACGCCGCAGTTCCTGGCCCTCGGCCCGACCACGGCCGGCCTGGCCACGCAGCTTTCCGCCTCGTACAACGCGGCGGTGGCGCAGCAACTGGCCGCGATGGACGTGATGGTGTTCGATACCGCCAAGCTGATCCGCGATGTGGTGGCCTCGCCCGCCACCTACGGCTTCGCCAACGTGACCACGCCGGCGTGCAACAGCTACACCACACCGGGTAATCCGGCCACGTTGTCGGCGCTGATCTGCTCGCCGAACACGCTGGTCGCGCCCAAGGCCGACCTGACCTACCTGTTTGCCGATGGCATCCATCCCACCGCCCGCGCGCACGCGATCTGGGCGGACCAGGTGACGGCCTCGCTGCTGGCGACGGAAGTGGCCTCGGTCCACTGATCACGGCGGCATTGCGTGAAGAACGGGTCGCTCGGGCGGCCCGTTTTTCATTGGCGCGGGCGCCGGAGAAGGCGGGCCAACGCCGCTGCGTACCATCCGCTGTGGTTCAAGGTTGGGGTACGTTTTCGCGCGCTACAACGTCCGGGCCAGCACGCAGCATTCCACCCGCGCGGCGCCCGCCTTGAGCAATACCTTGGCGCAGGCGCCCAGGCTGGCACCGCTGGTCATCACGTCATCGACCAGCAGCAGGGTCGCGCCATCCAGCCGTTGCGGCGCCTGGAATGCGCCGCGTACGTTGCGCAGCCGCGCGGCGTGGCTGGAACGGGCCTGATGGGCGCCGCCGCGTGCCCGTAGCAGCAGCTCGGCATGCCACGGCAAGCGCCAGGCCCGCGCCAGCGTGGCGGCCAGTTCCTGTGCCTGGTTGAAGCCGCGTTCGCGCAGCCGGTCCGCCGCCAGCGGC
>NZ_SUMF01000032.1 GCF_005048205.1 Chitiniphilus eburneus | reverse complement strand
TCGGTGGACGTGATTACCGGGCTGATCAAGGCCAATATCCCGACGCGGATCGCGTTCCAGGTATCGAGCAAGGTGGACAGCCGCACCATCCTGGACCAGATGGGTGCGGAGGCGCTGCTGGGCCAGGGCGACATGCTGTTCCTGCCGCCGGGCACCGGCTATCCGCAGCGGGTGCACGGGGCGTTCTGCGCCGACGATGAGGTACACAAGGTGGTCGAGTACCTGAAGACCACCGCCGAGCCGAACTACGTGGAAGGCATTCTCAACGGTGGCTTCGAAGCCGAGGCCGCCTCGGGCGGCGGTGGCGGTGCACCGTGGGAAGGTGGCAGCGGCGATCCGGAAGGCGATGCGCTCTACGACGAAGCCGTGGCGTTCGTCATCAAGAGCCGTCGCGCGTCGATCTCATCGGTGCAGCGCCAGCTACGGATCGGCTACAACCGCGCCGCGCGCCTGATCGAACAGATGGAGACCGCCGGACTGGTCAGCCCGATGGAAACCAACGGCAACCGTACGGTGCTGGTACCGCCATCCGAATGATCACCGCCGCCCTTCCGGGGGTTTTGGCGTTATTGGTACGCCCGAGTGATCGATGCCTTGAATGGCCCGCCGGGTTTGTGCTATAAACTCGCTTTTTCCAGAAGTCAGGGAACATCCAACCATGGCACGAGTATGCAAAGTCACCGGCAAGCGCCCGGTGACCGGGAACAATGTTTCCCACGCCAACAACAAGACCAAGCGTCGCTTCCTCCCGAACCTCCAATCCCGTCGTTTCTGGGTTGAGAGCGAAAATCGCTGGGTGCGTCTGCGTGTATCCAACGCCGCCCTGCGTACCATCGACAAGGTGGGTATTGAAGTCGTGCTGGCCGATCTGCGCGCCCGCGGCGAACTGTAAGCGAGGCAACGACCATGCGTGAAAAGATCAAACTCGAATCCTCCGCCGGTACCGGTCACTTCTACACCACGACCAAGAACAAGCGGACCAAGCCCGAAAAGATCGAGATCAAGAAGTTCGATCCGGTCGTTCGCAAGCACGTGATGTACAAGGAAACCAAGCTCAAGTAATCGGAGCTTGCCATCCCTGGCTTCAGTGCTCGTAACAAAAAACCCCGCCATCGCGGGGTTTTTTGTTTGGCGCTGCCGAGGCAGTAAACCGCCCATGGCAGCGGGGGCAAAAGGCAATGCCTGCCGCGCTTATCCCCTGCCGTCGCTGTCGTCCACCGCCCACACCTCGCGCAACCCGTCGCGCAGCAGTGCCAGCATCGGCTCCTCTTCGCGATCGGCCGAATAGATGAACTGGAGCGGTGCCGACGTGACCACTTCCCCCGCCCGCCACAACGCGATGGAGCCATCGGCGGCAAAGCGGCGCGCGGTCCGCTCCGCCAGGATCGCCATCCCCAGCCCGGCACGGATCAGTTCCACCAGCGTGGCCTCTTCGTCGAACTCGCCCACCTTGCGCGGCGAGATGTTCTTCTCGCGCCACAGCTCCTGCGTGATGGTCGCCAGGCTGTTGAACTGGGAGACCCCCAGCCAGGGCATCTGCCCCAGCGTGCGCCACTCGCCATCCTCCGCCTGCGCGGCCCATTCCGGCGGCATCGCGATACAGAAACCGATTTCCGACAGCACCATGTTGTTGACGTTCTGGTAGGGGTTGCGCCCCAGGTAGAAGCCACCGTCCAGGCCTTTCTTGCGCACCTCGTTCAGCACCACGCCGGAGATCGCGTGCTGGGTCTGGACTGAAATCAGCGGATGTCGACTACGCAACAGCGCCAGCCACGGCCCCAGTTTCAGGCGCGAGGGCACCCCGATGGTGCCGATGCGCACCTTGCCCTTGAGTTCGCCCACCAGCCCCCGCGCACGTTGCAGCATGCCGCGCGACGATGCCAGGATGTTCTCGGCCTCCGGCAGCAGGATCTTGCCCGCCTCGGTGAGCTGCACCCCGCCTGGATAACGCTCGAACAGCGAGCTGCCCAGCTCTTCCTCCAGGGCCTTGATCTGCGCCGTGACGGCCGGCTGCGACAGGTGCAGCAACTCGGCCGCCTGCGTCAGGTGCCCCTGCTGCGCCACCGCGACGAAAGTACGAAGTTGATAGATTTCCATCGTCAAATTATCGCCCCAATTACCCTGCGTTGTCGTCGCGCGGTGCATGGCCACCTGTAGTCGCGAAACGCTAATTTCGCCTTTCCTGGTAAGACTGATGCAACGCAGCATCAGAAATGCTGATTCCCGACATCAGAAATTGCAATTGGCGCGGGAATACCCAGGATGCTTAGAGTGCTCCACAAGCCGGATAGCCGGCCGCCGACGTTCACCCCTTCAGGAGACAAGCATGGACGAAGCACTCATCCAGCGAATCCAGAGCAATCCCAAGTTCACCCAGTTGGTCGAGACACGGTCCAGGCTGGGCTGGACCCTGTCCATCATCATGCTGGTGATCTATTACGGCTTCATCCTGGTGCTGGCGTTTTCGCCCACCACCTTCGGCACGCCGATCAGCGCGGGCAGCGTGACCACCATCGGAATTCCGGTGGGCGTGCTGGTCATCCTCTCCGCCTTCGTCATCACCGGTGTCTACGTACGCCGCGCCAACACCCAATTCGATCAACTCACTCGCGAAATCGTCGAGGAGGTCCGTCAATGATGCGTTCGCTTCAATCCCGTGCCGCACTCTCCGTCGCCGGCCTGGTCGCCTGCCTGCCCGCCTGGGCGGCCGACGCCATCACCGGCGATGTCAAGCAGCGTGACCTGAACTGGCACGCCATCATCATGTTCTTCGTGTTCGTGGCCTTTACGCTGGGCATCACCTACTGGGCAGCGCGCCGCACCCGGTCGGCCAAGGACTTCTACGCCGCCGGCGGCGGAATCTCCGGCTTTCAGAACGGCCTCGCCATCGCCGGCGACTACATGTCCGCCGCGTCGTTCCTGGGTATTTCCGCATTGGTGATGACCAGCGGTTACGACGGGCTGATCTACTCCATCGGCTTCCTGGTCGGCTGGCCGATCATTACCTTCCTGGTGGCCGAGCGCCTGCGCAACCTGGGTAAGTTCACCTTCGCCGATGTGGCGTCGTATCGCCTGTCGCAGACCCCCGTGCGCACCTTCGCCGCCGTCGGCACGCTGTGTACCGTGGCGCTGTACCTGATCGCGCAGATGGTGGGCGCGGGCAAGCTGATCCAGTTGCTGTTCGGCATGAGCTACCTGTCGGCGGTGATCCTGGTCGGTATCCTGATGGTGATGTACGTGACCTTCGGCGGCATGCTGGCCACCACCTGGGTACAGATCATCAAGGCGGTGATGCTGCTGTGCGGCGCCACCTTCATGGCGATCATGGTGCTCGCCACCAGCGGCTTCAGCTTCGAAACCATGTTCCAGACCGCCGTCGCCAGCCACCCGAAGGGCCTGGCGATCATGAGCCCGGGCGGCATGGTATCCAACCCGATCGACGCCATCTCGCTGGGCGTGGGCCTGATGTTCGGGACCGCCGGCCTGCCGCACATCCTGATGCGCTTCTTCACCGTGAAGGATGCCAAGGAAGCGCGTAAATCGGTGTTCGTCGCCACCGGTTTCATCGGCTACTTCTACATCCTCACCTTCATCATCGGCTTCGGCGCCATCATGCTGGTGCTGGGCAAGCCGGAGTTCACCGAGACCATCGTCAAGGACGGCCAGCCGGTGTCCCAACTGATCGGCGGCGCCAACATGGCGGCGGTGCACCTGGCCAACGCGGTCGGCGGCGACTTCTTCCTCGGCTTCATCTCCGCCGTGGCGTTCGCCACCATCCTGGCGGTGGTGTCCGGCCTGGCGCTGTCAGGCGCCTCGGCGGTATCTCACGATCTGTACGCCAGCGTGTTCGCCAAGGGCCGCGCCACCGAAGCCAAGGAAATCCGCGTATCCAAAATGGCCACCGTAGCGCTGGGCATTGTGGCCATCCTGCTGGGTATCCTGTTCGAGAACCAGAACGTGGCCTTCATGGTGGGTCTGGCATTCGCCATCGCGGCCTCGGCCAATTTCCCGGTGCTGTTCCTGTCGATGTTCTGGAAGGGCCTGACCACGCGCGGCGCCGTGGTGGGCGGGCTGGTCGGCCTGCTCAGCGCGGTGGTGATGATCGTGCTCGGACCGGCGGTGTGGGTGAAGACACTGGGCCACGCCCAGGCGCTCTTCCCGTACGAAAACCCGTCGATCTTCTCGATGCCGCTGGCCTTCCTCACGATCTGGATCGTCTCGTCGCTGGACAACAGCGCCCAGGCCGCCAGGGAGCGTGCGCTGTTCATCCCGCAGTTCATCCGCTCGATGACCGGTATCGGCGCCGAGGGGGCGTCCAAGCACTAGGCGTCGCCGACCAGACCGGCCTGATGGCGTTGCCCTCCGCGTCGCCAGGCCGGGTATTGTCACCGGCTCACGCCTTGAAACGGAGCATGCCGCAGCATCGCCCGGCAACCGCTCTGGCAACGCCCCGCGCATGCGGGGCGTTTGTACTCGCGTTTTCAACATCCAGGCAGGATCAGCATGCCCGCACGTTTCGATTTCAGCCGCCCGCCATTCGACTGCCTCACCGAAATCGAGCGCAGCGAATTCGATGAGGTCATGGACCTGGAATACTTCGCCGCCGGCGAAACGGTGATCGGTCCGGACCAGGAGGTCGATGCGCTGTACGTAACGATGAAGGGCGGCGTGGTCGAGGCCGGCTCCGACGACCCGGCCGCCTACCGCAGCGGCGCGCCTTTCGATACCCGCGCGCTGGTGGCGGGCCGGGGCACCAGCCATCTGGTGGCGCAGGAGGACAGCATCCTGTTCCGCATCCCCCGCGATACCGTGCTGGCGCTGACACGGCGCAACCCGATGTTCGGCGCGTATTTCTACCAGGACGTCGCCAAGCGGCTGGCGTTCCTGGCGCATCGCCCGTTCCAGCGCGAACTGCAATCACTGTGGATGGCGCGCGTGCGCCAGGCGCCAGTGGGCGAGCCACGCTGGCTGGACGACCGCGCCAGCGTGCTGGATGCCGCCTGCGCCATGCGGCAGCACCACGTCACCTCTGTGCTGGTGCGTGGCGCCGAAGGCGTGGGCATCTTTACCCAGAGCGATCTGCGCAATGCCGTGATCGACGGCGTGGATACCCGTAGCGAGGCAGTGGCCTTGCGGGCGCGTTACGAACTGCATACCGTCGAAGAAGACGACTTCCTCTACCAGGCCATGCTGACCATGACCCACCACGGCATCCAGCGCGTGGTGGTCACCCGCGAGGGCGAGGTGGTCGGCGTGCTGGAACAGATCGACCTGTTGGCCTTTCTCTCCAACCATTCCCACCTGGTCGCCGCGCAGATCGAACGCGCCGCCACGCTGGACGAACTGCGCCAGGCCGCGCGCGACATGGAACGCATGGTCACGCTGCTGCACGGCCAGGGCGTCAAGGTGACGCTGATCGCCGAACTGGTGAGCGAACTGCATCACAAGCTGCTGGCGCGGTTGTTTGCCATGGTCGCGCCGCCCAACGCGCTGGCGCACGTCTGCCTGCTGCTGCTCGGCTCCGAAGGGCGTGGCGAGCAGATCATGAAGACCGACCAGGACAACGCGTTGCTGATCGAGGACGGCTACCGCCACCCCGACCTGCCCGCCGCCGCCGCGCGTTTCAACGAACTGCTGGTGGAGTTCGGCTATCCGCCCTGCCCCGGCGGCGTGATGCTGAGCAACCCGCGCTGGCGCCAGGAAATCGGCCCCTTCAAGCGTCAGCTCGAACAATGGATGGATCACCCGGATGGCGAAAACGCCATGAACCTGGCGATCTGGCAGGACGCCACGCCCATCGCCGGCCGCACCGATCTGTATGAACAGGTACGCATGCACTTCACCCGCTGGTTCGCGCAGGACGGCGGCCTGCTGGCGCGCTTTGCGCTGCCGGTGGAACAGCATTTCGATACGCCGCGCCCGCTGCTGGCGCAACTGTGGGGCGCCGAGCAACGCGATGCCCTCGACCTGAAGAAAAGTGGCATCTTCGTCATCGTGCACGGTGCGCGCAGCCTGGCGCTGGAAGCCGGCGTCATCGGCGCCAACACCTATCGCCGCCTGGATGCGCTGGCGCGCGGTGGCCATCTCGACAAGCAGCAGGCGCGCGATCTGGCCGAAGCCCTGGCCTTCCTGCAAGCGCTGCACCTCGGCCACGCATTGCGGCAGGTACAGGAAGGCAAGCCGGTCGATTACCGCATTGCCCCCAACGAACTCACCACGCTGGAAAACGACCTGTTGAAAGACACGCTCGCCGTCGTCAAACGCTTCCGCGCGCACCTGCGGCACCACTTCCAGCTGGATACGCTGTAATGCGGTCGCTGCTGCAATCCGTCCGGCGCGACTGGCAACGCCGCCACCTGCGCGACGCCGACTACGCCTTCTTGTTCGATGCCGCGCCGCCCGACGAGTACGTCAGCCTGGATTGCGAAACCACCAACCTGGACCCGCGCCGTGCCGAACTACTGGCCATCGCCGCCGTACGGGTGCGGGGGCGGCGCATCCTCGCGTCGGAACGACTGGTGCTGCCGGTACAGCCCGAAGGCAACATCGACCGCGCCGGCATCGCCATCCATGCCATCCGCCAGCAGGACGCGGCGAACGGCCTGTCACCGCGCGACGCGCTGGCGCAGTTGTTGCGCTTCATCGGCCCGCGTCCGGTAATCGGCTACTACCTGGAATTCGACCTCGCGGTGATCGACCGCTACCTGCGCCCCTGGCTGGGCATCGGCCTGCCCAACCGCCGCATCGAAGTATCCGCGCTCTACTACGACCGCCATGTCAGTGCCTACCGTCCCGAGGTCGATCTCTCGCTATCGGCCATGCTGCGGGGCCTGGCGCTACCCGACCTGGGCCGCCACGACCCGCTGAACGACGCGCTGATGGCGGCGCTGATCTACCTGAAACTCAGTCAGCCCGGTGTGCCAGCTCAGTCCTGACGCGGGCTGACATCGATATTGCACCGCAATATCAGCGTAATTGATTCCATACATCAAAAAGCATGATTGGATTCGGCGGTATCGGGGTTTTACATTAGCGTCCACCTGTAGCAAGCACCCTATCACCGTCGCTTTTCGCACTCGTTTTTCCGTCCGGTGCGAACGGCCCCGAACCGACAACAAGGAGCACGCATGAGCAGCATCGATTCCGTCCTCAAGGAAAACCGCCTTTTCCCGCCGAGCGACGATTTCCGCGTCAAGGCCAATGTCTCGGGCATGGAGGGCTACAACGCCCTGTGTGAGAAGGCCAACAACGATTACGAAGGCTTCTGGGGCGACCTGGGCCGCGAGCTCATCACCTGGAAAAAGCCGTTCGACAAGGTACTGGACAGCAGCAACGCCCCGTTCTTCAAGTGGTTCGAGGATGGCGTGCTCAACGTCTCCTACAACTGCATCGACCGCCACCTGGAAACGCGCGGCAACAAAGTCGCCATCATCTTCGAAGCCGACGATGGCTCCGTCACCAAGGTGACCTACCGCGAACTGCACCAGCGTGTCTGCCAGTTCGCCAATGGCCTGAAGAGCCTGGGCATCGCCAAGGGCGACCGCGTGGTCATCTACATGCCGCACGGTATCGAAGCCGTGGTGGCCATGCAGGCCAGCGCCCGGATCGGCGCCATCCACTCCGTGGTGTTCGGTGGTTTCTCCGCCGGCGCCCTGCGCGACCGCATCGCCGATGCCGCCGCCAAGGTAGTGATCACCGCCAACGAATCGGTACGCGGCGGCAAGGCCGTGCCACTGAAGGCCGTGACCGACGAGGCGCTGGGCCTGGGCGGCTGCGACTCGATCGAAAAAGTCATCGTCTACCAGCGCACCAACGGCAAGTGCGAATGGGACGACACCCGCGACCTGTGGTGGCACAACCTGGTCAAGGGCCAGGCGAGCGAATGCGAACCCGAATGGATGAGCGCGGAAGACCCGCTGTTCATCCTCTACACCTCCGGCTCCACCGGCAAACCCAAGGGCATCCAGCACAGCGGCGGCGGCTACCTGCTGGGCACGCTGGTCAGCATGAAATGGGTGTTCGACTACAAGGATACCGACGTCTACTGGTGCACGGCCGACGTGGGCTGGATCACCGGCCACAGCTACGTGTGCTACGGCCCGCTGGCCATCGGCGCCACCCAGGTGGTGTTCGAGGGCGTGCCCACCTACCCGGATGCCGGCCGCTTCTGGCAGATGATCGAAAAACACGGCGTGACCACGTTCTACACCGCGCCGACCGCCATCCGCTCGCTGATCAAGCTGGGCGGCGACCTGCCCAAGCAATACAACCTGTCCAGCCTGCGCCTGCTGGGCACCGTCGGCGAGCCGATCAACCCCGAAGCCTGGATCTGGTACCACGAAGTGGTCGGTGGCGGCCGTTGCCCCATCGTCGATACCTGGTGGCAGACCGAAACCGGCGCCAACATGATCGCCCCGCTGCCGGGCGCCGTGGCGACCAAGCCCGGCTCATGCACCCTGCCGCTGCCCGGCATCATCGCCGACGTGGTGGATGAGGCCGGCGCCCCGGTGGAACCGGGCAAGGGTGGCTTCCTGGTGGTGAAGAAGCCATGGCCGTCGATGGTCCGCACCATCTGGAACGACCCGGATCGCTTCAAGAAGACCTACTTCCCGGATGATTTCAACGGCAAGCTCTACCTCGCCGGCGACTCCGCCCACTTCGACGAGAACGGCTACATCTGGATCATGGGCCGCATCGACGACGTGCTGAACGTTTCGGGCCACCGCCTGGGCACGATGGAAATCGAATCCGCCCTCGTGGCCAACCCGCTGGTGGCCGAAGCCGCCGTCGTCGGCAAGCCGCACGAGATCAAGGGCGAGGCCGTGGTGGCGTTCGTCGTGCTCAAGGCCAACCGCCCCGAAGGCGAGAAGGCCACGCAGATCGCCAAGGAACTGCGTGAATGGGTAGCGCACGAAATCGGCAAGATCGCCCAGCCGGATGAAATCCGCTTCGGCGACAACCTGCCCAAGACCCGCTCCGGCAAGATCATGCGCCGCCTGCTGCGCGTCATCGCCAAGGGCGAGGAAGTCACGCAGGACACCTCGACGCTGGAAAACCCCGCCATTCTGGATCAACTGCGCCACAGCGCACTGTAATCCCCCCGATCAAGATCACGGCAGTACTTTTCGACCCGCCTTCCGGCGGGTCTTTTTTTTGTTCCACACCCCACCACATGGCAGGCCATTTGTATTCGCTCAAATTGATTCCCGTGTTAGCATCGCTGGGCATTCCAGGGCCGATGCGGTCGCGGGATGCGAGCAACCCCTTGTGCGCGGCCTGGTGCCGCGTTTTTTTCGTCAGGCAGCCTCGTTACAATCATGGACCTTACTTCTTCCCGGATTACAGCCGTGTCCTCCCCTGTCGAAGCGTCTCATCCGCCCCTGGAAGGTAGCGCCCTCGCCGTCCTTCAGCACTTTCGCCTGATCGTCGCCGCGATGCAGGGCCACTACCGCAGCATGTACAAGCAGACCGGCTTATCGGGCGCACAGTTGTGGTTTCTGCGGGAAGTGGCGGCCGAACCTGGCCTCACGCTCGGTCAGGTGGCGCAGCGGCAGGCGATCCATCAATCCACCGCCAGCAATCAGCTCGAAAAACTGGTACGTCGCGGGCTGGTGCAACGGATCAAGGGTGAA
The DNA here is from genome assembly GCF_005048205.1 of Chitiniphilus eburneus. Taxonomy (GTDB): domain Bacteria; phylum Pseudomonadota; class Gammaproteobacteria; order Burkholderiales; family Chitinibacteraceae; genus Chitiniphilus; species Chitiniphilus eburneus. The sequence goes on along the minus strand of NZ_SUMF01000032.1, from coordinate 28,754 downwards.
GAGGATCGCCGCCTGACACGGCTGCAACTCACTGCGGCAGGCCTCGCCACGCTGGAAGAAACCCCCGGGCCACCCCGTGGCGTGCTCCAGGAGCTGCTGGTCAGCATGCCGCATGCGGAGCTGCAGCAACTGGACACCGCACTGGCCGGGCTGGTGGAGCGGCTGGCGCCGTGGCTGGATCAGAACGACACCGCCGTAAAGACACCACTGGCCGCGATGCTCGAACAGGGCGACCAGCCCGACTGATTCCGGGTCGGTCGCACCGCTCGCCGGCCACGCCAGGGCGCCGCGACGTGCATCCGCTGAGGCCGCGCGCCGGCCCGCAATGTCACGCCTGCACATCGAACGCGGCACGAAACTCTGCTGGCTGCATTGCGTGGTCGGGCCACCTGCCAGGGGCCCAATCGCCTCCCGGCCCTTGTTTTTTCAGCGCTTTGCCTCAATACAGGTGATCTCGCTCCGACACGCGGCCACACCGTCGGCCAGCCCGGCGCGGCCAGTTGGGCAATCATGGCCCGCCATGGCCGGCCAAAACCGTGTAAACAGAGCAATCCGCGCCCATCGCGCCACCTTCCCGAGCCGCCCGAGGTGCCCATGTTCATCGAATTTCCCGGTTCACCCTACAAGCTGTTCCAGCCGTTCCCCCCTGCGGGTGACCAGCCCACCGCCATCGACGGCTTGCTGGAAGGGCTGGACGACGGCCTGAAGTTCCAGACGCTGCTGGGTGTGACCGGCTCGGGCAAGACCTACACCATGGCCAACGTGATTGCGCGCTCCGGTCGCCCAGCCATCGTAATGGCCCCCAACAAGACACTCGCGGCGCAGCTCTATGCCGAGTTCCGCGAATTCTTTCCCGAGAACGCCGTCGAATACTTCGTCAGCTACTACGACTACTACCAGCCCGAAGCCTACGTTCCCAGCCGTGACCTGTTCATCGAAAAGGATTCGTCGATCAACGAGCACATCGAGCAGATGCGGCTGTCGGCGACCAAGGCCATGCTGGAGCGGTCCGACTGCGTGATCGTCGCCACCGTGTCGGCGATCTACGGTATCGGCGACCCCACCGAATACCACCAGATGATCCTGCACCTGAAGGAAGGTGACACGCTCGCCCAGCGCGACATCATCCGCCGCCTTTCCGCGATGCAGTACGACCGCAACGAAACCGACTTCGGCCGCGGCACCTTCCGCGTACGCGGCGACGTGATCGACGTCTTCCCGGCGGAAAACGCCGAGTTGGCACTGCGTATCGACCTGTTCGACGATGAAGTGGAAAAGCTCAGCCTGTTCGATCCGCTGACCGGCCACATCAAGCAGCGCGTGGGCCGCTACACCGTGTTCCCGTCCAGCCACTATGTCACCCCACGCGATACCGTGTTGCGTGCGGTGGAAACGATCAAGGAAGAGTTGCGCACCCGGCTGGCGTTCTTCAACAAGGAACAGAAGCTGGTCGAAGCGCAGCGGCTGGAGCAGCGCACGCGCTTCGATCTGGAAATGCTCAACGAAATGGGCTTCTGCAAGGGCATCGAGAACTACTCGCGCCACTTTTCCGGCAAGCAGCCCGGCGAAGCGCCACCCACGCTGATCAACTACCTGCCCGAAGGCGCGTTGATGTTCCTGGACGAATCGCACGTGATGATCGGCCAGATCGGCGCCATGTACAAAGGCGACCGCTCGCGCAAGGAAAACCTGGTCGACTACGGCTTCCGACTGCCCAGCGCGCTGGACAACCGCCCGCTCAAGTTCGAGGAATTCGAGCGGATGATGCCGCAGACCATCTTCGTCTCGGCCACACCGGCCGACTACGAAGAAAAGCATCAGGGCCAGGTGGTCGAGCAAGTGGTACGCCCCACCGGCCTGATCGACCCGCGCGTGGAAGTACGCCCCGTCGCCACACAGGTGGACGACGTCCTCTCCGAAATCAACAAGCGCGTGGCGCTGGGCGAGCGGGTGCTGATCACCACGCTGACCAAGCGCATGTCCGAACAGCTCACCGAATACCTGAGCGAACACGGCGTGAAAGTGCGCTACCTGCACTCCGACATCGAAACCGTGGAACGCGTGGAAATCCTGCGCGATCTGCGGCTGGGCGTGTTCGACGTGCTGGTCGGCATCAACCTGCTGCGCGAAGGCCTGGATATCCCCGAGGTATCGCTGGTGGCGATCCTGGACGCCGACAAGGAAGGCTTCCTGCGCAGCACCCGCAGCCTGATCCAGACCATCGGCCGCGCCGCGCGCAACCTGAACGGCACCGCCATCCTCTACGCCGATACCATCACCGACAGCATGCAGCGCGCCATCGGCGAGACCGAACGCCGCCGCAACAAGCAGATGGCGTTCAACGCCGAGCATGGCATCCAGCCACGCAGCGTGGTCAAGCGCATCAAGGACATCATCGACGGTGTGTACAACGAAGAAGACGCCGCCGCCGCGCGCATCGAACGCAAGCGGCACGCCCAACTGGAGGAGCTGGACGAGAAACAGCTCGCCAAGGAACTGAAGCGCATCGAGAAGGAGATGATGGAAGCGGCCAGGAATCTGGAATTCGAAAAAGCCGCCAGCCTGCGCGACCAGCTCAAGCTACTGCGCGAACGCGCATTCGGGCATCAGTAGCCGACCTGGCAGCCACAAACGAAACGGGCGCCTTTGCAGGCGCCCGCTTCGTTTCACCGCCAGCCTGCCACATCAGACTTCTTCTTCCTCCGGCGTGCCGCGGCACCAGCGCGGCAGGATGCTATAGCCCAGCCCCTTGCCGCGACACAGCCACTGGATGGCGCCGTTCTCGTCCTGCTGCGGCAACAGATGCAAGGTCTTGCCGGTCAGCCCGCCCGTGCCGAAGGTCAGCGAGATCACCCCGCTCTCCGGATCGATGTGCGCCTCGGACAACACCTGCGGCAATGGCGCCTTCACCCCCGCATCGGTCAGCGTCGCCGGGATCTCCTCGGTTTCGGTGTAATGCGCCGTCACCGCCACGGTTGCCTGTTGCGCATAGGCCGACACCTCGGTCATCTGCGCGCGGTTGGTGTATTCCACGTAGGCCGGCACAGCGATGGCGGCCACGATGCCCAGCATCGCCACCGCCCCGAACCCCACCACGGCCAGGATCACGATCAGCGCCCCGGCATCCGCCTGACCACGCCCGGCCCCCTGGTTGAAACGTCGATCCCACTTTTCATCATCGGTACAGAGGAACACGATGCCCTCCACCAGCGCGATCAACCCCGGAATCAAGGTCCAGAAGAACAGCAGGTAGAACACGCCCCACCACTGGCCCAGATAAAAACGGTGCACACCCAACCCGCCCAGCAATAGCGCCAGCACACCCGCCAGCGACTTCTGCTTGTAGCGCTTGCCCCCTACCGGCTTGCCGCCGCAGAACGGACACGTAGCCGGCACCGGCTGCGGCTGTTGCCTGCCGCAGGACCCGCAGAACACCAAATTCGACATGACTCCCCCTGCCTCGATATCGGGCCATGGCTGACCCTGTTGTTGACGCGCACGACGGTGCGCAGCCGCCATTCTAGCGGGCAGGCCCCTTTGCTTTCAAATTGAGTAAATAAACAGGCAACAACCGCGCCAATGTTGCTCGTATTGCTAGGGCGTGTCGTCACCTGTTTCACGACAGCGTTCGGTGCAGTTCGGGATGCCGCGCCAGGAGCTGGGCGCGCGGCGGTATGGATACCGCAAGCGGCCTGCGACACCGCGCCGCGCCCGAAATGCCCCGAACCCGCAGGGCTGGGCCGAAAAAACACCATCCACTGCGTTGCGCTCCTTGCCAATAACCGGTTATTGGCTGCGTCGCGCGCCTGATGGCTGGTGCTTTTTCGGCCCAGCGCTGCCGCGAAACAAGTGACGACACGCCCTAGCCTCACCGGCAGCGACGCCAGGTCCGCTGCGAATCCCCACATGGGCAACGTCATAGGACAACGGATTGCCGGCGTGGAAACCGGCATCACTACCCGACTGGCCGCTAGCCGTTTCGACGGATCGGCACAGCGGCATTTTCTCGATATCGACAAGATCGGCGTCATCGCGCAATGCCGCCAAACGCGCGACGCCACGCCAGCACTGGTGTTCCATATCGGGGATTCGCGTTCCGACCTGCCGCTGTTCGGCAAGGTGGGATTCGCCGTTACGCAGAATAGCTCCGCGCAGGCGCGGGCGGCCGCTCACGTCGCGCTGGATTCGGACAAGCTTTACGAGATACCGACCCAGGTGCCCGGCCTGCTCGACCTACCCGCGCAACCTCAATCCTGAGCGGCGGATCAGCCCGGATCGAACGGCAGCTCCTTGGGCGCGCGCTGCAAATGCCGCAGCAACTCGCAAGGATTCAGCCCGAAGTGCGCGCTGAAGCGACGCGAGAAACTGGCGATCTCCTGGTAACCGACGGCGGCCGCCACCTGGCCGACATTGCCCCAGCCCGCCAGCAGCAGCTCCCGCGCGCGCGCCATGCGCCGCGCCACGATCAGCCGCTGCGGCGCGTGGCCCAGATGCTTGAGACACAACCGCTGAAAGTGCGCGGTGCTGACGCCGTGCCGCGCCGCCAGCGTAGCCACGCGCCAGTCCGCGTCGGGCGCGCGGGTCACATCGTCGAACAGCGCACGCAGTGCCGCCGCCTGCGCGTCGCCCGCCTCGCTGCTGTCGAGCATGCGCTTGAGCAGGTCGGCCACCAGCACCAGCGCGCCGGCCGACAGCGATTCATGATCGCGCCGCGCCTCCAGGCATAACGCGGCAACGGCGTGGAACAGCGTTTCGGCATCGCGCACCGGCCGTACCTGCGCCGGGCCGGCCGCCGCGATCGGCCAACTCGGCGCATCGTTCAGCAGGAACCACGCGATGCGCCATTCGGTGCCGGTCATGCGAAAGCCGGAATGTCCCAGCGCCGGCAGCACCGCCAGTTGCCCTGGCCCCACCGGCAAGCGCTGCTCGCCATCGATGACCTCGCCCTCCCCCTCGGCGCTGACCAGCACCACATGGAACGGCGCGCCCACACGCTCGACGTGCAGGCTGTCGCGCGCTTCGGAAAACCCGGCCAACAGCATGTCGTAATCGCCCAGCGCGCGCAGGTGCGGATGATGGAAAATGCGCGCGCCCACCCCCAGTTGCCGCGTGCGCGGGCCGGCCTCAAACAGCTCCTGGTAGATGGTGGACATGGCAATGTGCGATCTGGACAAACGAGGGGGTCAGATTGCGACATTCGCGAGCCATACTCAATGGCTTATCTTGCACAGACACCCTCGGGCGTGGCGTTTTCGTCACACCCGCCCGGGCAACACCCCGGCACCATGTCGTCGACCGCGCAGCATGCCGCCCGCGCCGGTACGACAACAATCAGGCATCCCCGATGCCGCTACACGAGGAGCTCAACGCATGACCCCCACCGTTCGCGCCCTACCCCTGGCAATGGCCCTGCTCGGCGCTTCCGCCATCACGCACGCCGCGCCCAAGCTGATTTCCTACCTGCCCACCTGGCAATCGGACGAAGATCGCGCCCGCGCCGCCGAGGTGCTGCCGCAACTGGACATGGGCCTGTATTCGTTCATCGCCGTGCAGCCGGACGGCACCGCCTTCGTGCCCGAAGAATCGAAGGCCGTGGCCGAAAGCTGGCGCAAGGCCTTTGCCAACGCACGCAAGGTCAACCCCAAGCTGGGCTGCCAGTGGGCCATCGGCGGCTGGACGCTCTCGCGCAACATTGCCAAGGTTGCCCAGACCGAAGCCACCCGCAACAAGCTGGCCGCCACCTCCGTGGCCATCATGCGCGATTACCAGTGCCAGGGCCTGGACCTGGACTGGGAACATCCGGTCACCGGCGGTGACTACGCGGCCGATGCCTCCGAGGCCGACCGCGACAACTACATCAAGCTGTTGCAAGCGCTGCGTACCGCGCTGGATGCCCAGGCCAAGAAGGACAAGGCCACCTATGTGCTGACCGCCGCCATCCCCAACACCGCCGGCGGCTGGAGCATCTCCGGCTATGACCTGCCGCGCGCCGCCGAGCTGCTCGACTGGGTGAACCTGATGAGCTACGACTTCTACGGCGGCTGGAGCGGCCACGCCGGCCTGCACGCCACGCTCTACCCCACCCCGGGCGAGCCGGATGCTGCCATCCTCAACGGCGACGGCGGGGTGAAACACTTCCTGTCCAAGGGCTTCAAGCCGTCGCAACTGGTGCTGGGCGTGCCGTTCTACGCGCGCGGCCAGGGTAACGTCGAACCCGGCCCCAACAACGATGGTCTGGCCCAGCCCTCCAAGGGCCCCGGCCTGACCAAGTACCCCGAAGCCGGCACCGCACAGTACTACCTGGCGAAGAAGGACGTGATCGGCCAGCCCGGCTGGAAGTCGTTCCGCAGCAAGGAAGCCGGTGATGCACCGTACCTGTACAACGCCGAGCTGAAGGAACTGGTGAGCTACGACGATCCGCAATCGCTGAAAGTGAAGGTGGACTACGTGAAGGCCAACAAGCTGGGCGGCGTGATGATCTGGGAACTGACCCAGGACGACGCCGAGCACACGCTGTTCAAGGCGCTGAAAACCAATCTGAAGTAAACCGCATCGCCCGATGCCGGACGCCCCCTCGGGGGCGTCCGGCCTTTTGGGAGTCGCGCGGCGACCGCCCGGCCCGCCACGTGGTCGCCCCGTTCCGCGGCACCGTCACCAGTTCACGCCAGCGCCCTCCAGCAACCCGATCAACGCCCGCGCAATCGCCTGGTGATCGCGCTCCGACGGGTGCCAATGGCAACCATGCTGGTCCAGCTTGCCGTACTCGAAATACAGCACGCGCTTGTCGCCAGCCGCCCCGACTTCGGCCACCGCCTGTTTCACCGTCGCCGCGAAGGCGCTGGGCGGCCAGGATTCGGTAGCAGTCGCCACCAGCAGGGCATCCGGGCCGTAGCGCTGGCGAAGATCGGCGAGCAAGGCGAGATACGCCTGCTTGAACTGCTGCGGAAAGGGATCGGCGATCAGGCTGCCCATCTGCGCGGGCACGACGCCGAAATCATTGAGCCCCAGCCCGATCGCCACCACCTGCGGCCGCCAGCTTGCCGGTTGCGGCCAGCGGCTGTCGGGCACGCTGGGCAGGGTGCGCTGGTAGAAAACGGGAAACGCCGGCAGCGACGCCATACCCGCATAGTTGCGCACCAGGCCAATGCCGGAATACGCGTTGATCTGCACGTCCGCACCAAAATGCCGCGCAGTCAGCGCGCCGTAGCTGCGCTGGGCGTCGGTGCGGTCGAACACCTCGGCATCGCTACACTGGCGCGTGGTGCTGCGCAGGCCGTAGCCCACCGTGTTCGAATCGCCGATGAACTCGATCTGCCGCTGGCGAGCGGGCGGGGGTGGCAGCACGGCGCCATCCCGATCCGCCACCAGCCCCAGGAAGCGACCGACCCGATCCGGTGCTTCGCTGCGCCCGGCCAGCCGCAGCGTATGCTCGCCCGGCGCCAGTCCTTCCACCCACACCGTGCGCCGGCCGGGCTTGCGCAGATCCATCACCCGCTTGCCATCGACCTCGACGTCGAAATTATTGATCGCATCGTCGAAGCGCAGGCCGATCCGGGTGCCGCGAAACCGCGCTTCGAAATAGACACCCGGCCAACCGTAGCGGGCACCATCTCCGTCGATCTGCACCCGCCCCACGGTGCGCACTGTCGCTGGTGACGCGGTGGTGGCTTCCTCCGCCGCGTGGAGCAACGGCATCGCCCCGGCCAGCACCAGCAATGCCAGCCAGACGATACGCCTTCGATATCCGGTCCACCCCATGCTTGTTCCCTCCCTCGATGTTTTGCCTGCATTGTGGGAAGTCGGCCCAGGTAAATCCACGCACCAAACGGTACAGCACAAGCCAGGAACAATCCTGCATCCGGCAGCGCCCGCCTCAACATGCCGGTTATTGCCAGCGGTGTTGTTTCCAGTTCCAAAGAAAACCTTACCGTTGCGGCCACCTTATCCTTGGGTCAAGTACGCCTGTAGACGGAGGGCTTTCTGATTGATGGGGCACGCCTTGCCCGCAACGGCCATTGAAGTGGCATGCCCGAATTTCCTGACCAATCGACAGTAGTCTTCGGCCTCCCTGGGGCAAAAATCCAGGCTGAGCAGTTCGGCAGTCTTGGTGCCAATAGCGTCTTTTTCGGCACTTGAGATCAGCGCCACTCGTTGCCTCAATGCACGCGCCAAACCACTCTTGACGACCTTGCCAAACGGCAAAGCCGGATCCTTGATAAGGACCAGGCAACCAACTCTTGCAGCGTCGGCATCCCCAAATCGAATGGAAGCGATGATACGTTCGCCCAAATGGGAAATGCGCAAGGCCGGGTGATCAATGGGGGGATTGCAATCGAACCTGGCGAGATCCTCATCGAGAAATCGCCCCAGCGCTTCATAGGTGTCTATCGCGTGCATCGATGTGATTTCTCCAAAATTGCTGTACCCCAAAGCAGTTACCGCACCGGCAACACACGTGGCTCCAGCGGCATTGCACGCGGCGTGGCGTGCAACTGCCGCAGCATCTCACTGGGATTCACCCCAAAATGCTGCTGGAAGCGGCGGCTGAAGCTGGCGATCTCCTGATAACCGACGGCGGCGGCCACGTCGCCCACGCGCTCGCAGCCGGCCACCATCAGCCGTCGCGCGCGTTCCATGCGTTGCGCGATCACCAGTTGTTGCGGCGTGGCGCCCAGATACCGCACGCACAAGCGCAGCAATTGCTCGACACTGACGCCATGCGCCTGGGCCAGCGCCTCCACCCGCCATTCGCGGGCCGGATCCTGCCCCACCTGATCGAACAGCGCCCAGAGCCGGGGGCTGTGCGCATCGGGCGGCGCGCTCTGCGCCAGCATGCGCTGGAACAGGTCGAGCACGGTGACCAGCGCCATGCCTGCGCCGGACACGCGATGGCCGACCTCATGGCAGAACAGCGCCAGCGCATGGAAGAAGCTATCGGCGCCGGGCGCGGCGGCAACACTGGCGCGCGGCCCGGCGAAGCGGGACCAGCGTGGCGTGGCATCCAGCAGCAGCCACCCTAGTTGCCATTCCTCTCCCGTCAGGTGCAGCCCGCGCCGCGCGGGCCCGGCGGGCAATATCCCCAGCATCCCCGGCGCCAATGGCAGTCGCCGCTCGCCGTCGATCAACTCACCGCTGCCTGCCACGCACACCACGGCGATATGGAACGGCGCATCCACCCGCTCGACGAGAAAACGCCGCCGGATATCCGAATAGCCCGCAAAGAAAATATCGTGATCGGTGAGCGGCAGATGCTGCCGCAGGTGGTAGACCCGCCCGCCGATGCACTGCTGGCGGCACGCGGGGTCGATATCGAACGATTCCTGGTAGCTGGCGCTCATGGACATGCCGGATTCGGACAAATAGCCAGCCAGATTGCGACATTCCCATGGCATTTACAAGGCGGTAGGGTACGACCTGCCCGTGGGATTCGGCCAAACGTAATGAATGCGCCACCACTCGCGACAACATTGCGGCGCCCGCACCCGCGCGGCGACCAACCAGCGAAAGGATGGAGACAAATGAAAAGAACCAGAATGATCGGCATGCTGGCGGCGCTGCCGCTGGCCATGATCCTGATCGGCGCGGAGGCCAAGACACTCAGTTGGGCGGGTTACCAATGGAACGTCCGCACCGGCGGCGGCGGCCCGGGGCCCAACACCTGGGACGAGCGCAACGCCTGGGTGGACGAGAACGGCTACCTGCACCTGAAGGTGGCCAACCGCAACGGCGCGTGGTCGTCGGCGGAAGTGCAGTTGCTGAACCCGGCACGCGTCGGCTTCGGTACCTACCAGTTCCAGATGCTGGGCCGGCCGGACCTGCTGGACCGCAACCTGGTGTTCGGCTTCTTCACCTACCCCAGCGCCGACGTCGGCCCCAACGCCACGCACGAGATCGACATCGAATTCGCACGCTGGGGCAACGACACCTATCCCTGGGGCAACTACACGGTGTACCCCAACGAGGTCGGCATCGAGCAAAGCTGGGCCGGCTTCAACGACGCCCTGACCACCGACCGCACGACGCACCGCTTTGCCTGGAGCAGTAGCGGTGTGGCCTACCAGGCACTGAATGGCCACGTGGCGGTGAACGACAACGCCGGCCAGTTCATGCACTGGGAATTCCCGCGCGCCGAGGACCCGAACAACTGGCTACGCCGCAACAAGTGCCCGGGCAACAACGCATCGCGCTGCGTCTCGCAGAAGCAGCAGCAGTTCCTGATCAACTTCTGGCAGTTCGAAGGCAAGGCGCCGGCCAATGGCCAGGAAGCCGAAGTGGTGCTCACCGGCTTCACCTATCTGCCCCAGGGCAGCAACCCGCCGACACCGACCCCGACGCCGGTCCCCACCCCGACGCCCACGCCGACCAAGGTGCCAACCCCCACGCCTGTACCGACCCAGGTGCCCACCCCGACGCCCTCGCCCAGCGCGTGCTACCCCACCTGGACCGCATCGGCCGTGTTCAACGGAGGCCAGCGCGCCACCTACAACGGGCGCAACTACGAGGCCAAGTGGTGGACGCAGGGCGACAACCCGGCACAATCCGGCCAGTGGGGGGTGTGGAAGGACATCGGCGCCTGCGGTGGCGGCACGCCCGTTCCCACCCCGCAATCCACACCGACCCCGACGCCCCAACCCACTCCCACACCGGTGGTAACCCCTGTGCCAACGCCTGTACCGACCCCGGCCGGCAATTGCCCCGCCTGGCAGGACGGCCGCGCCTACGCGGTGGGCGATTGCGTCAGCTACAACGGCCGCCAGTACACGGCCCTGATCGCGCATACCGCACCGGCCGGTGGCAACTGGACGCCGGAAATCGTGCCGGCGTTGTGGCGAGTGAAATAACGGTACGTGGCAAAGACAAACAGCCCGGCACAGGCCGGGCTGTTTCGTTCCAGGCACGGATCAGATCAAGCGCTTCAGCCCTTCAACCCCAGCCGCTGCGCCAGCTTGTGCAGATTGCTCGGGTCCAGCTCCAGCAGGCGCGCGGCGGCAGCCCAGTTACCCTGGTGAGCGGCCAACGCCTGTTCGATGGCGTGGCGCTGGCAGGTGGCCACCACGTCACGCATCGGCTGCGGTGTCGCTGGCAGCGAAAGGTGTGGGGTAACGCCGGGCGTGGGAGCGGCGGGATTGGAGGGCATCTGGCCCAGGTCCAGGTCGAGCAGGTCCGCCTCCAGCGTAACGATATCGCTGCGGTCTGCGCCCCGGCCAATGGCCTTGAGCGCGGCGCGGCTGATGGCGTGCTCCAGCTCGCGCACATTGCCCGGCCACGCATAGCGACGCAACGCCTCCTCGGCCCCCGGTGATAGCCGCAGGCTGCGCAGCCCCAGCCGCGCACGATTGCGCTCCAGAAAACGCCCAGCCAGCAGCAGCACATCGTTACCGCGCTCGCGCAGCGGCGGGATGGCGATGGGATAGACCGACAAGCGATGGTAGAGATCGGCGCGAAACTGGCCCTGCCGCACCAGATCGCCCAGGCTGCGGTTGGTGGCGGCCACGACGCGGACATCCACCCGCTTGGGGCGGTCCGCGCCCAGGCGCTGGATTTCACCGTTCTGCAAGGTGCGCAGCAACTTGGCCTGCACGGCCAGCGGCAACTCGCCCACTTCATCGAGGAACAACGTACCGCCGTCGGCCGCCTCCACCCGCCCGGCGCGCTCGCCCCCCGCGCCAGAGAATGCCCCTTTCACATGGCCGAACAACTCGCTCTCGGCCAGCGACTCGGGCAGCGCCGCGCAGTTCACGTGCACCAACGGCGCCGCGTGCCGCCGCGACCGGCGATGCAGCCGGTGCGCGAACAGCTCCTTGCCGACACCGGTTTCGCCCAGCACCAGCACCGGCAACTCGGAATCCGCCACCACGTCGATCTCGTGCAGCAGCCGCGCCATCGCCTCGCTGTGCCCGACGATCTCGCCCTCGCCAGCGGGCGCGCCCTCGCCCGCCGCCCCGCCGCGCAATGCGCGCAGCGCCCGCAGCTCGCCCTCCAGTTGCGTTACGCGCACGGCGGCCTCCAGCGCCGCGATCAACCGCCGCAGTTCGTCCTGCGCGATCTCGTCGAAAGCGCCCACCTCCAGCGTATCGAAGGTGACCACGCCCCATGGCCGCCCTTCCACGTACAGGCTGGCGCCCATGCAATCGTGCACCGGCAGCGGCTCGCCGGCATGGCTGTCGATCAAGCCATCGTAGGGATCGGGCAGGTTGCTGTCGTGGTGAAAGCAGGTAACGCCCCGTTGACCCAGGATGGCCGCCAGCCGTGGGTGCTGGCCAATCGCGAAACGCCGGCCCAGCGCATCGCGCACCAGGCCATCCACCGCCACCGGCTTCAGGTCATCACCCTCGCGTTGCAATAGCGCCACCGCGCCACAGCGAAAATGCGTACGCAGCCAGCCGGCCAGCCGCTGCAATCGCACGGCCTGGGGCAGATCGGCGGCCAGGTCGGCCAGCATCAGGGAAAGCATCATGGTCTTTATCACCGCAAAAGGTGAAACAAACCATAACCCAACCGGGTTTCTTTCACCACAATCTTTTCAAGCCATTGATTTTATTGGGCTGAAAAGCTGGAACAACCATTGCTAAAGGAGAAACAACACCGGCATCCGCCCGGCCCCTTTCATCTGAACAAGGATCGACCATGGAACTCCTCGACCAGCCCCTGGCAAAACTGGCCCAACGCATCGCCGGCGCCACCCGCGTGTTCCACGAGCATCAGCTCGACTTCTGCTGTGGCGGCAAACATACCCTGCGCGACGCCGCCGCCGCACGTGGCGTGGATGCCGATACCGTCGCCGCACAACTGGCCAAGCTGGCCGAAATGCCCGCTGGCGACGAGCGCGACTGGAGCACCGCGCCCACCGCCGAGTTGATCGACCACATCCTCACCCGCTTTCATGATGTGCACCGCGAGCAACTGCCGGAACTGATCCGCCTGGCGCGGCGCGTGGAGCAGGTACATGGTGACCGCGAGGATTGCCCGCACGGCCTGGCCGACCATCTGGAATTCATGTTCCAGGAACTGGAAAGCCACATGCAGAAAGAAGAGCAGATCCTGTTCCCCATGCTGGCGGCCGGGCGCGGCATGATGGCCGGCGGCCCGATCCAGGTGATGCGCATGGAACACGACGAACACGGCGAATCGCTGCGCCGCCTGGCCGAACTGACCCACGACATCACCGCGCCGCGCGGCGCCTGCAACACCTGGCGCGCGCTGTACCTGGGCCTGCGCACGCTGCGCGAGGACCTGATGGAGCACATCCACCTGGAGAACAACATCTTGTTTGAGAATGCGGGGCGGGCTGCGGTCTGATCAGGGATGGAAAAGATCGGCCCCGCCAAGCGGGGCCGATGGGCGCACACCTCACGGCATCAGGCCGCGCTGATCACCCACTGCGCAAAAATGGGCAGGTGCTACACCACCGGCGTGGCGACCTGCTCGCGCACCGTGGCACCTGCTGGATTGAACCAAACCCCCTGCGCGCCAAAGCTGCAAGGAAAGTGCGCATCCTGTTCGTAGGAATCGCCAACCATCGCGAAGCTGCCCAGCGGCACACCCAACCCGTGCTCGGTGGCTGACCGGAACTCGGGCTGGTTCTTGCGGCAACCCAGCTCGGTGTAGCAGAAGATGTTCTGGAAGTACTCGTCAAAGCCCACGCGCCGCAGCTCAAGCTCGATCATCGGCCGCCCGGATACCGAAGCATTCGTCGCAATCGCCAGCGGCAGCTTGCCCTTCAGGCGGCCAGCGCCTGCGTAGCGCCCTTGATGACTTTGACCTGAGGCCAAAGCCCCATTGGAGCGGCGGCGGGGACGCCCTGCTCGAACATAAGCGTACCGCCCCAGTCGAAGCAGACGGCTTGAATGTTTTGACGGGGTATCATGGAAAAAATTCGAACATGGAATTGATAGCACATTGCCAAATTAAAATTAAGGCAAGCTGAAGCAAATTTCTTTGACAATCAAAACAAAATAAAAATCAATCTTCATCAATCAAAAAAGACAATTTATACAAAAATCACAACACCCATAGTCATTTTCCATCAATCTTCATTTAATAAGAGAAATCTATCAGGCACAAATCATATTCATCGTACAAATATTTTTTTGGCTCCACATATGAATCGTTGTACACCTCAAGCACTAGTTTTTTCGCCGCCAAACGGATAGATTTTTCTATTTTTTTATCCACTATTTTCACTTCACAATCTACGTCAGCCAACGCTTTAGCCAAAGGAATTCTATTTTTCCTCTTTAGCATTATTTCGCTCATAGACTGAGCTCGCAACATGCACATCGACTCCTTATCCTCTTGCGACACTTTAGATATAGCTAAACATGACGGAGGGACAGCCAATAAAAAACAAAGAAATAAACATAGAATAAATAAGCCCCACCCATGAAAATCGAACAATTCAAACACCTCCTTTCCAATTAAAATCAAGCCAAGAATTTATTGAAACTGACCATCTGCATCGCGTAAATCCCCTTCACCATCAGCAGGAAGACGATGCTCAACGGGATGCCGATCAGATCGGAAAGCCGAGTGGCGATATTGGCCTGCAAATACCCATCAATGTCCTGCGAACGCAAAAACAGCCTGAATATGGTGTTACCCAACAGGCTAGACATCACCCAGAGCAGTCACCACCATCCCAGTAGGGGCAAGACAAGCGTTTTCTTCCAGTCTTGTGAAGACCACTTGCGTTCGCGCCTATTATCAGGCAATACGTTTTATACCACTCCCTCAAAAAGCTACAACCTATCAAATATAGATCCTTTGTGTGGATGAAATAACTTTTCATACATACGGGCAGCATACTCGTCAGTCATACCAGCAATAAAATCACAAATAACTCGAGATTGGCACATTTCACCCTCAACCCCCTTGTATCGCTCCAGCGTACTACCTGGTAATAACCTTTCTGGGTCAGATTTTAGCGCCTCAAAAAGCTCCACAATCAGCTTCTGCCCCTTGAATTCAAGTTGCTGGACATTACTACTTCTAATCACTTTACACCTTACCAATTCGAATATATGATTAAGCAATTCATTATATTTTTCACTCATCCGCGCATTCATTCTTATTAGGGCATTACTTGCGCCAGAAATTTTGGAAAAATCCAACTCAACACTCACAATAAATTTATGAACCAGATCCCCCAGCGCTTGTTTACGCCTGTAGCTTTCCCGCGCAAACAATTGCTCAGTGAGGTCATCAATTTTCCAATCACAAGCTAAAAATAGGTGTTCCTTCTCAGCATTATGCTGCCTCCAATCCTTTTCCGATATCATCCCTAGTGAAATGGCGTCTTCCAAATCGTGAACACTGTAAGAAATGTCATCCGCTAATTCCATAATGGATGTATCTAGTGCTTTATGCACGGGCTTTCCATGAGACTTTCGTCCATCCTCCGAAAATCTCATATCTAAAAATTGCCTTTTATCTTCAACCGTTAGCGGCTCCAATATCCAATCTACAACATCTTGCTCACTATCCATGTAGCACTTTGGCGGTTGTTGTTCCCCAGCTTTGAAAAGCCACATCGGAGTTGGAAGTAGACCATATGCTTCTTTCACAACAGCCGTTTGATATGAAACTGGATATTTAAGAACCCCAAGCATCAATCTCCGCGTCGGATTTAATCCATACCCATGCGTATATTTATCCAAGCGAGAAAGAATGCGCAGTGTTTGCCCATTACCTTCAAACCCACCACAATTTCTCATACATGCATTTAGCGCAACTTCACCACCGTGGCCAAATGGAGGGTGTCCTATATCGTGAGCCAAGCATATAGAACTCATTAGAGAATGATTGGGAAGTGCATCCAATATTTCAGGAACATTTTTGTGATAAAATTTAAGCCATCGGACTATTCCAACGCCAATTTGCGCCACCTCCATAGAGTGCGTAAGCCGCGTCCGATAAAAGTCACTTTCCCCAAGCCCCAAAACCTGGGTTTTGGACTGTAAACGACGAAATGCCGCAGAATGGATTAGGCGCGCATAGTCACGCTCCCACTCTGAACGAACATCACGAGGGCGTACCTCGCCTACATTTCGACGTGCTGCCCACAAATCTATCATTATATTGTCCCTCTGCTTTTTATAACCAATAACTACAACCTAAACCTCATAAAGATAGTTTATTTAAGCACTTTGACAAGCTTATAAAGACTCTCAATCCCCTTAAAAAAAGGAGTCTCACGACTCCTTTTTTTCATTCATGCCAGCCTTCATCCCATCCACTTTCCCGGCCCGACCGCACCCCATAGTTCCCCGCATCGCATCTCCAACTCTTCCCGCTCCACATCGCACAAATTGGCCCAATCCTGCGCCAGGGTATTGCCGAGGGTGGCCAGTTCATGGGCGGAGGTGTAGGTGTCGGAGAGGCGGGCGATGGCGCGGAACAGGGCGCTGAGGTCGGCGAAACATTGTTGGGCCAGGGTGGCTTGGTCGATGGCCTGGTTCAGGGAGTCGATGAATAGCGGGATCGGCGCGGCAGGGGCGCCTGGAATGGGTGGGATCATGATGGGTGCTCTAGTGGACGGTTGGAACCGCCCTCCCCGCTCTCAAACGGGTGGGCGACCGAAACGGGGGTTGAGAGACCGATAGAGCAACGGCGAGCCTTGCGGCTCCCCCCGCCCGGCCGCCCATAAGGGACGTGCCAAGGCGACGAAAAGCCGCAATGCGGATCGCAAGTTGCGGCTTTTCGCCGCTCTATCGGGCTCTCACACCCGGTCGCGCGATTGAGCGCGACAGGGGGAGCTTAGGCTGCGCCGCAGGTAAGGGTCAAGACTGGGAAGTGTGGGGTATTGGCCGATTCGGCACTGGAAATCTGGGGAAACAGAAAATCTGTAGACACGGAGAAAAAGGGAGAACACAGAGAACACGGAGCAAACCAGGGAAATACCCGCAGCATTTCGTTTGAACCAGCCACAGATGCCACGATGGGCCATCGCCCACCTAACCCCCGAACGGGGTTTCTCCGTGTTCTCTGTGTTCTCCCCGCCCTCCGTGTCTACAGATCTTCCAGCAATCCCGCCCTCAATCCCGATGATCCGCCAGGCCGTGCTCCACGGCATACACCGCCACCTGCACCCGGCTGCTCAGGTTCAGCTTGCGCAGCACGCTCTGGATATGAATCTTGACGGTACTTTCGGCCAGGTCCAGCCGGCGGGCAATTTCCTTGTTGCTCTCGCCGCGCGCCAGACAGGCAACGATTTCGCGTTCGCGCGGGGTGAGTTTTTCGCGTTCGGCCGGGGCAGCGGGGGCCGCCGGCGCAGTGGTCTGGGCACGAAATTGCGCCACCAGCTTGCCAGTCATGCTGTCGGCGATCACCGGCTCGCCACTGGCGGCGCGGCGGATCGCGGCCACCAGCGCGTCGGCGTCGATGTTCTTGATCAGGTAGCCGCGTGCGCCATTGCGCAGCGCATTGCCAGTTCCTAGCGTTCCACATCAGCACCAGTGCGCCCGCCCCTGGGCTGGAACGTTGTCGATGATGGCGGGTTCATCGCTGAAAGTCTGGCTATCAAGCGCTACCGGGCATGGAAGCCATCCGCTCAATCCGGCCCATCACCACATCGCTACTTTCCCTTCGCCTTTCCCGCCGTATTCAATGCAACCGCCGCCTGAATCAGCGCTTTGAATGCCTCTTCGTCGATGGCATCCCCTTCCTGGAGATCGATCGCACGGCGCACATTGCCGTCGAGGCTGGAGTTGAATAGCCCAGCGGGGTCGGGGAGCGCAGCACCCTTGGCGAAGGTCAGTTTCACTTTCGCTTTGTACGATTCACCAGTGCAGAGGATGCCGTGGTGTTCCCAGACGGGGGTATCCATCCATTTCCAGGTTTCGACGACCTCCGGGTCCGCCTGGTGGATGAGCTGGCGCATCCTGGCCAGGGTTTCGCCACGCCAGTCTCCCAGTTCGGCGATTCTGGCGTCGATCCGGCTGGATGCCGATTCGCCTGTGGCCGGTGCCGGTTTCTTCATGGGGTTTTCCTCGCAACAGGATGGGATAGCCGCCTTTCTAACCCACTTTCCGCACGTTCGCTCCCATTTCCTGCAACCGGCGTGTTGTCCGCCTCACCCGCGTCAATCCCGATGATCCGCCAACCCATGCTCCACGGCATACACCGCCACCTGCACCCGGCTGCTCAGGTTCAGCTTGCGCAGCACGCTCTGGATATGAATCTTGACGGTGCTTTCGGCCAGGTCCAGCCGGCGGGCAATTTCCTTGTTGCTCTCACCGCGCGCCAGACAGGCGACGATTTCGCGTTCGCGCGGGGTGAGTTTTTCACGTTCGGCCGGGGCGGCGGGGGCGGCCGGCGCAGTGGTCTGGGCACGAAATTGCGCTACCAGCTTGCCCGTCATGCTGTCGGCGATCACCGGCTCGCCACTGGCGGCGCGGCGGATCGCGGCCACCAGCGCGTCGGCGTCGATGTTCTTGATCAGGTAGCCGCGCGCGCCATTGCGCAGCGCCTGCGCCAATTCCGCCGCCTCTTCGGAAACGGTGAGGATGATCACGGCGCAGTCGGGCAGGTCCTGCGCCAGCAGTTGCATCGTTTCCAGGCCGGACAGGCCCGGCATGTTCAGGTCGAGCAGGATCACATCCGGCTGGTGTTCCTTGGCGCGCTTGATGCCCTCCAGCCCGTCGGCCGCTTCGGCCACGACGGCGAAGTCCGGCTGTTTCTGCAACAACTGGCGAACACCGGAACGGAACAGGCTGTGATCGTCGACGACGAGGATACGTATGGTCATGGCGGAAAACCGGCTGGTTGGTCGGAAGGCATCATAAAAGCTGTTACGGGCGGGCTCCACGTGCCCCGGTCGCACAACAGCACCGGGGCAAGCAGCAAACCGCCAGCGCCCCGCGTGGCGCCCGAAATGCGCCGAACCCGTAGGGCTGGGCCGAAAAAACACCATTCACTGCGTTGCACTCCTTGCCAATAACCGGTTATTGCCCGCGTCGCGCGCCTGGTTCCTGGCGCTTTTTCGGCCCAGCGCTGCCGCGAAACATTGGATGACACGCCCTAGGCGGGTTGCCGCATCGATTCGGGCAGGTGCAGGTCCACCCGCACACCCTGCCCCGGCCTGGCGTTAAAACGCAACTCGGCGTGGATGCGTTCGGCCCGCTCGCGCATGATGTTCAGGCCGATATGCGCCTCGCCGCGCTGCGACACTTCGGCCGGATCGTAGCCCCGGCCATCGTCCTCGATACTCAGATCGAAATCGCGTGCGTTGCTCAGGCTGACCCGCACGTGGCGCGCGTCGGCGTGCTTGCGCACGTTGGACAGGGCCTCCTGAAGGATGAACAGCACCTGCAATTGTTGTTCGGGCGGCAACGGCGGGCCGGCCTGCGGTGCAATATCCAGCGTTACCGCAACACCGGTCTGGCGGCGAAAGCGGGCGATGGTCTCTTCCACGCCCGCCAGCAGCTCG
Organism: Chitiniphilus eburneus; assembly: GCF_005048205.1. Classification (GTDB taxonomy): domain Bacteria; phylum Pseudomonadota; class Gammaproteobacteria; order Burkholderiales; family Chitinibacteraceae; genus Chitiniphilus; species Chitiniphilus eburneus. Next base: position 9,328 of record NZ_SUMF01000032.1, on the reverse strand, counting down.
CCTTGCTCCAACCGTGCGCGGAAGTTGAGCAACAGTTCGCGCACGTCCTGATAGCTTTCCTCCACGCCGGCGCGCAATAACGGTACCAGTTCGCGCACGTCGTCCAGCGCGCCCGCGTTGGCCGATTGTTCCAGCATCTGCACTTGCAGGTTCAGGTAGTTCAGGCCCTGGGCAATGCTGTCGTGCAGGCCCTGCGCCATCAGGCTGCGTTCCTGCACCACGGCCATCTGCCGTGCTTCGGCGCCCAGGCGGCGGTTCTCCAGCGCCACGCCCAGGTGCTGGCCCAGCGATTCCAGCAATTGCGTTTCCGCCGGCTGCAAGGCGCGCGCCTTGCGGAAATGCAGCGAGAACGAGCCGAGCACGGTGTTGCCGCTGACGATGCGGAACACGCCCAGGCCCTGAAAGCCCTCCCGGCTGCAATGGAAAGCGGTGGCATTGCCGGCCTGGCGAAAATCGCGGATCACGATCATGCCCTGCTGGGTGGCCTGGCCACAGAAGCAACTATTGATCGACATGCAGTGTTCGTCGTGCTCCAGCGTGGCCGACAGGCCGTCGGACACCATCAAGTGCAGTTTGTCGCCATCGGGGTCGATCACCCGCACGCTGCCACCGTCCGCGCCAAATTGGCGGCGCACCCGTTGCAGGAAGCCGCAGCAAAGCGCCTCGATATCGCCGGGTTCGTTGAGGAAGGCCGTCATGTCGTACAGCGCTTCCAGCTCGCGGTTCTGCGCCGCCAGTTGGGCGGTCTTGCTGGCGACGCGCGCTTCCAGATCGCGATACAGGCCGGCCAACTGGTCAGCCATATGGTTGAAGCCCTGCGCCAGCACGCCGAATTCATCGCGGCTTTCCACCGGCAGGCGCACGCCGAACTCGCGCCCAGCCATGCGTGACAACCCATCGCGCAGGCGCAGCACCGGCAAGATGATCCACAGGTAGAGCAGGTAGATCATCGCCAGCGTGCCGGCACAGGAAATCGCCAGCAGCACCGCCTGCGACAGGCGCAACAGCGTGGTCTTGCGCGCGTTGTCGTGCTCGATCAGCCTCACCAGCCGGTCAGCCTCGTCGACGAAGTGCGGCAGTTCGGCCATGTAGGTTGTCGTCGTTTCGCCCCGCAGCGCGTGCTCGGCGGCGGGGTGCATGCGTTCCTGCCATGCCAGCGCCACGCGCTCGAACTGGGTGCGGATATCGGTATCCTGCGGCAGAAACAAAGGCCGCGCCGGAACACCACGTCGCAGCCGTGCCAGGGTATCGTCCTGAGTGGCGATCAGCGCGCGGGTGCGCAGTACGTGATCGGGGCTGCGTTGCAGCAGTTCGATACCGACGCGGTTGGCGCGCATCCGCAGGCTGCCGGTGTCGTTGATCGCCGCGCCCGCGCCTTCCAGTTGCCACGATAGCCACAGCGTCCAGCACACCATGCTGACCACCACCAGCAAGGCGACGATACTGCTGGCAACAATGCGGGTGGACAGCCGGTCGCGCAGGCGCGGGCCATCGCGGTCCGCCGGATCGGCGGCGCCAGCCGGAAAGTAGGGATCGGGGTTGATATCCATGCTTGGCAGTTTAGCGCGGCTGGCAACGCCCTTCCGGCTGCGTCGCGCCGGGGGCGGCCGGCGTTTCGCCCTCCTGGCCGCAACCATCGCTCAAAACGTGTGGTGCGGCGTTCCAGACACCGGATTTGCCACCGCGCTTATGCAGCAGGCCCACGGCTTCGATCAGCATGCCTTTTTCCACCGCTTTGCACATGTCGTACACGGTGAGCAGCGCCACCGATGCGGCAGTCAGCGCTTCCATCTCCACCCCGGTGGGGCCGACGGTCTCGGCGGTGGCGCGCACGGCCACGCCGGTGGCCTCGATGGTGAAGTCGAGTTGCACATGGCTGAGCGCCAGCGGATGGCACAGCGGAATCAAGGCACCGGTCTGCTTGGCCGCCATGATGCCGGCGATACGCGCGATGCCGAGCACATCCCCCTTGGCGTGGCCGCCCTGGCGCAGCAGCGCCAGTGTTTCCGGTCGCATGCGGATACGCCCGCCGGCGATGGCAACACGGGCGGTGGCGGGTTTGTGGCCGACATCGACCATGTGGGCGTCGCCAGCGGCGTTGAAATGGGTCAGTCGGTCCACGCGTGCTCCTGCCGCGCCAGGGTGGCGGCATCGTTGAGGTTATCGAAGGCAAAGTCGAAGCGTACCGCGCAACCGCCGGCCGCGTGCTGCCAGCGCGCCACGCCGCGCTCGCCCGCATCCAGCCGCGCGCGCAGGCCGGGCAACTGGCCACGGTCGATCAGACAGATGCCAGGGTGATCGCGCGCCGCATCCGCCGCCCATGCCAACGGCGCGCCGGCATCCAGCGCGGCGCTCAGCGCGTCGAACAGATCGGGGGGCAGGCGTGGTACGTCGCAGGGGACAACCAGCAGGCGCCGGGCCAGGCAGGCGGACAATCCCGCTTCGATACCGGCCAGCGGGCCAGGGTAATCGGGCCGCAAATCAGGCAATACCGGATGGCCGCGTTGCGCGTAGTCATCGAGATGCCGGTTGGCCGACAGGTGGATTTGCCGCAGCGGCCATTGCCGCAACTGCCGCAGCAGGCGATCGACCAGCGCCATGCCCGCCAGCGGCAGCAGCCCCTTGTCGCGCCCGCCCATGCGCTGACCGCGGCCGCCGCACAGAATCAGGCCGTCGGCGCTGGCATTCACAAAGCATCCCAGCGGGCCAGCGCAGCCTGATCGCTGTCACGCGCGTCCACCCAATGGCGCTGCTCGCCGTATTCCTCGCATTTCCAGAACGGAGCCACCGATTTCAGGTGGTCCATCAGGCAATCGACCGCCTGAATGGCGGCGTGGCGGTGCGGCGCGGTGGCGATCACCAGCACGATCTGCGCACCGGGCAGCAACCGCCCAACCCGGTGCACCACGGTCACGGCGTCGAGCGCAAAGCGCGCACTTACCGCCTGTGCCAGTTCGCCGAGCACGCGCTCGGTCATGCCGGGATAGTGTTCCAGTGTCATCGCGGTCAGCGGCACGCCATCGCGCGTATCGCCCCGCACGCAGCCGATGAAGCTGGCCACGGCGCCGCTGGTGCCCAGCCGCGCCAGTTCGGCGGCAAAATCGAAATCGGCCTGCTGTACCGAAACATTGCACTGCGCCACGTCAGCCCCCAGTCACCGGCGGAAACAGCGCCACCTCGGCGCCGTCGCGCAATGCGGTATCGACGGTGGCCATGTCCTGATCCACCGCCACACGGAAGACGCGCGAACCACCCAGTTCGGCCTCCCACGGCGCGCCACGCGCGCACAGCGCGGCCAGCGCGTCGGCCACGGTGGCAGGCGCGGCCAGGGTCAGCGTTTCGCCGCCACAGCCCAGGGCTTCGCGCAGGCGCGCAAGGTAAAGCAGTTCGATGGTCAGCGTGCCGATGGTGTGATCGTTCATCGTTATCTCAATCCCAGCGTGGTCAGCGGGTGACAGCGTACCCGATTGCCGGCCGCCAGCCTGGCCTGCGCCGGCAGTTCCAGCAGGACTTCGGCGCTGGCCAGCGTCGCCAGCGCGGCCGAGCCTTGTTGCTCGAAGGGCTCCACGTGGCGCACGCCGTCCAGATCGACGAAGCGCCCGCGCAGGAAGTGCCGGCGCGGCCCGGGGTTGTCAGCGGCATCCAGCAGGGGATAGGCCACCGCCTCCTGCGGCGCCACCGCCTCACCGCCGGCGCGGCGCACCAGCGGGCGCGCCAGCAGCAGGAAGGTGATCGCCGCCGCCACCGGGTTGCCGGGTAGCGCCACGAACGGCCTGCCCAGCACGTGGCCGAAGGCAAAGGGTTTACCGGGCTTGATCGCCACCTGCCAGTGCGAGATGGAGCCCAGTGCGTCCACGGCATCGCGTATGTGATCGGCGTCGCCTACCGACGCGCCACCGGAGCTAAGGATCAGATCGCAGACTTCGGTGGCTTCGCGCAACCGCGCACGGGTGGCGGCGGGGTCGTCGGCCACCGAGCCGAGGTCCACCGCTTCGGCGCCGACGCTATCGAGCAGCGCCAGCAGTTGCGGCCGGTTGGCATCGTAGATCTGGCCCGGCGCCAGCGTTTCACCCGGCGCGCGCAACTCGTCGCCGGTGGAGAGCACGCCCACGCGTGGTCGCGCATAGACCTGCAACGCCGACAGCCCCTGCGCCGCCAGCAGGCCGATATGCAGCGCTTTCAGCCGCTCGCCCTCGGCGACCAGCCGTTCACCGCGCATCAGTTCGCTGCCGCGCAACCGCATGTGGGCGCCATAGCAAAGCGGCGCCGCGAGGACCACGCCATCGGCCTCCAGCCGCGCGTGTTCCTGTGCCACCACCCCATGGCAACCGCGCGGTAGCGGTGCACCGGTGAGCACCCGCATCGCCTGGCCCGGCTCCAGTACACCGCCATCGGGAGCGCCGGCCGCCACACATCCCATCAGGGTATAGGGCCCCAGCGGGCGTTCCGGCGTGGCCGCGATGGCGTAGCCATCCATGGCGCTGGCGTCGAAGGCCGGCAGATCGTGCCCCGCACGCACGGTCTGCGCACTGACGCGGCCCGGCAAACGGTGCAACGGCGCCATTTCCAGGCGCGGTGGCGGCAGCGGTTGCTGCCGCAAGAGATCCAGCATGGTTTCAAGGCTGTGCATCGTGTCGCAACCAGTCGAGGATAAAGGCCGCCACGGCGGCGGGTTGGTTCAGGTCGAGCAGTGGCAGCCCGCAGGCCACCGGCTGATCGCTGACCACGGCCAGCAGGCCGGTCAGTTCGGGATAGAGCGGTGCCATGCCCGCCGTGGGGCGGTGCACCTCCAGCCGGGCAATCGGGTCGTGCTTGAAGCCTTCCACCAGGACAAGGTCGGCCGGCGCCAGCCGCGCCAGTTGCGCGGCAAGATCGGGCTCCGGCTGGTCGTGCAGATCGCGATAGAGGGCAAAGCCATGCGGCGATGCCACCAGCACCTCCTGCGCACCGGCGGCCCGAAAACGTGCGCTGTCCTTGCCCGGGGGCTCCAGCGTCAGCTTGTGGTGACTGTGCTTGATCACATTGACCCGCAGGCCGTTCGCGGCAAACAGCGGCAACATCGCTTCGATCAGCGTGGTCTTGCCGCTGCCGGAACGGCCGACGATCCCCAGCACATGCGCCGGCAAGGGAAAAGATGGCGAAGTCATGTGGTTCAGCCTCCGGTCTGCGCCATAAAGCGCACGATCTTGCCCGGCTGCGCGTTGAAATCGTGCCGCTCCGGCTTGGCGGCAATGCCAGCGCGGATAGCGTCGATCAGGGCGTCGTCGCTGGCGCCATCGCGCAGCATTGCCCCCAGCGGCACGCGGTCCTCCTGCCCCAGGCATAGGTGCAGCGTGCCATCGACGGTCAGCCGCACGCGGTTACAGGCGGCGCAGAAATGCTGCGACAACGGCGTGATCACACCCAGCGCGAAACGCCCGTCCGCATCGGCCCAATAGCGCGCCGGGCCGGCGCCGTGGCTGGCAATGGCCGGCAGCAGACCGTGTTCGGCCGCCAGCCGCGCACCCAGCCGGCTGACATCCACCGGCCGCGCACTGCGGCCGGTATCACCCATCGGCATCGTCTCGATCAGGCGTAGCACAAAACCCTGCGCCAGTGAAAACGCCACCATCCGTTCCACATCGTGTTCGTTGACATCGCCCTGCACCACCATATTGAGCTTGATCGGCGCCAGCCCCACCGCCTTGGCGGCACTCAGGCCAGCGAGGACGGCATCCAGCCGGTCGGCCCCGGTGATGCGAGCGAAACAGCCCCGGTCCAGCGTATCCAGGCTGACATTCAGCCGATGCACGCCCGCCGCCTTCAGCGGCGCGGCCAGCGCGGCCAGTTGCGTGCCATTGGTGGACATCGACAAATCCACCAGTCCCGGCAAAGCCGCGATACCCGTCGCCAGATCGGCCACGCCGCGCCGCAGCAGCGGCTCGCCACCGGTGAGCCGTACCTTCCCCACGCCCAGGCGCACGAACAGCCCCACCAGCCGCAGCATTTCGGCATGCCGCAGCCAGTGCGCGGGCTCTTCAAAGCCTTTGAAGCCCTTGGGCAGGCAGTAGGTGCAGCGCAGATCGCAACGATCGGTGACCGACACGCGCAGATAGTCGATACGGCGGCCGAAAGGGTCGATCAGAGCAGTGGTGGCGGCGGAGTCGGACATGGGCGGCTATCCGGGGAGGGTGCTTCATTGTGCAAGGTGGATGGCCACCCGACCATCCGCAAGGGGAACTAGTCCGGTCGGCGGGGGCAAGCAAAAAGCCCCGCCGAAGCAGGGCCTTTTACTGAGCGCTTTGGCCAATCGCTCCGGACTATCGCACTTCGGTGGCGGCCAGTTCGGGGGTGGGTTGCCAGTCGATTTTGTAGCGGCCAGTGGTTTCGTTCTGGGTGACGATGATCTTTCCCAAGACCAAGCTGAAATACCCGAAAGCATTCCGGGAGCCGTCGTCCAGCCCGATGATTTGATCATCAAATGCCCGCCGTTGGGTGGCCTGCCCGAATAGATAATTGTGGCGGGTCCCTTGGTAGGTCAATGCGAAGTTGTTTTGCTCATTGAGGAGCACGTCGGGCTTTCCTTCCCAGGGTTGATAAACATAGTCGCCCAATATTTCGTATGTACCCGGTTCCAGCCTGGAGCCGAGCGTTTCGGGATACATGTCGCACGTCAGCCCATAAACATAGTGATAACGGTCGTCTTGATCCCTGAATCCGGTCGCAATCCCGACCACGGTCGTTATCATGAAACCTCTCGGGATATCATCCCCCCGATAAAGCAGCGGGGAATAAATGCCACGTGGCCCTTTCAGGTAGAGCCATGCAATATTGTTGCCATAAAAATCCGGGTCGCTGAATCCTTGGGGTCGATCCCAACCTGCGGCTTGCCAAAGCTGTTGATTAAAGGGTGGTCCGTAAAAATCAAAGATCAGCGGCGCTCGCGATAGCATCGAATCGGCAATGTCCGCTGGATAAGGAGTGGTGTTCATCGCCGCCATCGCCGCCAGCAAACCAGTGGTGGCGGCCTCCCGGCCATTCAGGCTGGGATTGAGATACACCTCCTTGAAACCATGCCCCAGCAGATCGGCCTTGGTACGGGGAATCTCGATATTGTGCGGCAGCACCTTGCGCAGGAGATCCAGACTGCTGATCACCACGTCGTAGCGCGAGGTGAGATAGCTGCCGTTACCGAGCACCCGATCCGCTGGCGAAGCAAAACCATGGATACGCAGGTCCTGCGGCCGTAGCTCACCGCTTTCGGTCAACAGCGTATACATCCGGTTGGCAAACAGATTGCCTTGCGAATGCGGCACCAGCAGCACCTTGTCGGCCTCGGCGGTGGCGCGGCGGATATCGCGCAAGATTTCGCCTTCCTCATCCAGCGTCAGTTGCGCCAGGGCAGCCTGCTCGGCCTTGGCCTGGTAATAGCGGATCGCCGCTTCGGCCACCCGCGCATCCATGCCTTCGGGCGCATTGCCGTAGAGCAGCGCCTCGGCGATTTGTTCGGGGGCGGTGTCGGGGTTTTGCTGGCTGAGCTGATAGAAGGTCTGGGCGATGTCGGCGAAGAAGCCGTGGGTTTGGTTGTAGGCGAGGTCGGTTTTGACGGGGTGGCCTAGTTCCTGTTCCAAGGCTTCATATAGCCACTTTGTATTTTTTCTTGCATCACGGATTGTTGTAGTTATCCCATTTATATGAACAACTGCCGGAATTTGGTCGCATTGCGTAAGAGTGGCCCATGCATTTGTCGCAAGAAAGAGGCTGGCGATAAAGATTTTTAACTTCATGATCTTTTCCCTTAATCGCATTGAGTGCGAATTGGCAGATGGAACATCATTCCTCCAAGCATTCCATCGTGCTTCATATAGGCATCAAGTCGCTCCGGAGTGTTGTATTGAAGGGAATTTTGCTTCTTAAAGAACGTCAATCTCCATTCATAATCCTGAGTTGGCTCATAAGTCTCATCAAAACAATCAGAAGCCATTCCCCATTGATTGGAAAAGGTCCTCGCTTTTTCCCTGTCATTTCCGTTTGCAGCCAATACTTCTTGTTGGCTAATCCGCGCCATCTCCATCGCATACTTGAACCGCGCCGGATGCTTGCCCACTTCCTGTGCCAAGAAGCGCTGTACGTCATCGCGCACGCCGTCTTGGTCGGCGTCGATGCCGGCCAGGGTCTTGCGTCCGGCCGCGCCGGGATCGGGCGGGACTTTGATGCCGTTGATGGTGTCGGTATTGCCCGGTACGGGGGTGACGGCTTCGCATTGCTGGATTGGTTGCCAGAGTGCGGGCACGCGCGGCGGTTGCCATTCGGTGCCGGGGTGCGCGGTATGCGCCTGGCGGGCACGGTAGTAGTCGCCTTCGAAGCGAATCTGGTCGCCCAATGCGTAGCTATAGCCGGCTTGCCAGGGGGCGCAGCGTTGTACCGGGCCGTGGTGCAGTTGCCATAGTGCGGGGGTGGACGCGGGGTTCCAGTTGGCGCCTTTTTGCGCGGTGTGCGATTGCAGTGCGCGGTAGGTCTGGCCTTGGTATTGCACGACCACGCCGATCAGGTAACCGTCGCTTTCGCGCCATTCGGGCAGCGGCGGGGTGGCCCAGGCGGGGACCAGGGTGGCGGCGGCGAGCAATCCAGCCAGGACAGGTTTACGCATTCGATTGAAGCTCCTGCGGCGTGTAATACGCCGCATCATGAGGGGATGGATACGTAGGTCCAGTGGGGCACGCCGAGCCTGTAGTGGTCGGTCGAGTTATGTAGGGGATGTCTTGGTGGCGATGCGTTATGGCAAGACTTCGGTGGCGGCAAGCTCGGCAGTCGGCTGCCACTCGACCCGATAGCGCCCGGTGGTTTCGTTCCGGGTGACCACGACGTTGCCTAGTACCAGCCCAAAGTGGCCGGTGGCGTAATCCAGCGGTTTGCCTTCGGCATCCGTGGTGCGGATTTGATCGTCGAAGGAGCGTTGCTGGGTCTGTGCGCCGAACTGGTAGTCGTGGCGGGTGCCCTGTGCGCTCAGGGCAAAGCCGTTGATAAAGTTGATCGGCACATTGAACTGATCCACGCCCGATTCGTAGGCGAAATCACCTTCCACCCGATAAGTACCGGGCTGGAGTTGGGCACGGCCATCCGCAGTGGCCTCGCAACGCAGGGCAAACGCCATGTGGGCGCGCCGCGGTGTGCTCTGCTGGAACTGCCGGCTCATGTCGAGCAGGGTGGTCAGGTCGGCAGTGCTGACACCGCCGGGTTGCAGAAAGCGCAAGTTACCCTGTGGGCCTTTCAGGTGGATGAAGGGCAAACCGAGATACGGCCCCAGGCAGCGCCCAGCGGCACAGGACAACTCCCAGGGGTTTTCCAG
>NZ_SUMF01000031.1 GCF_005048205.1 Chitiniphilus eburneus | reverse complement strand
GACAGGGTGACGCCTGCGATCTCGACCTGCATGGGTGCCTGCCTACGGCCGCGCCGTGCCCGCGCCGCCGCCGATCCGTGGCGGGGGGCGCGACACGTTGCGCGAGGAAAGGCTGGCCGCCATGCGGCGGCGCGCCGACCGGGCGGGACGTACCGGGGAAAGGTCACCCACGGTGGTGTGCTCCTTGGACATCATCGGTTGTGGCCTGCCTTGCCCGCCCGACGCCGGGTTGCGGTCGGTGCGAAGCGGGCGCGGGCGGGCGCTTACTCTTCGCGGATGCGGGTGGCGGTGAAGGCGTACTGGGTCAGCACGGTGCCACCGGCGCCGACGGTGAAGTCCTTCGCTTCCAGATAGCAGTCGTCGAACGACAGCGTGCGCTTGGGCGAATCGGCGGCGTCGTCCTTCTTCAGGTTGGCCACGAGCTGGAACTTGGCTTGCAGTTCCAGGTGGCTATCGAGCTTGTAGTTGGCCGAACGCACGGCCAATTCGCCCTGGACGGTGCGCAGGCCGAAGCTGACGCCGATGCGCTCGGCGCTGCCGACGGCGCGGATGTCCTCGCGCTCGGTGAGCACGCGGAAGGCCAGCGACTGCAAGCCTTCGATGGCTTCGCCATCGACCAGCACGTTGCTGCGGTTCGCGGAAAATACGGTGGGCATGGTGTGACCCTCGCTGGGGGAGGCGCGGCGGCCGCCCTCGTTGGTTCAAGGAAAGAAAGGACGGGAGAACGGGCCGATCAGGTCTGCACCAGCACCGTGGCGTAGATGAAGTCGATGGCGCGCACCGGCCGGACGGCGAGGTCGATGCGGACGATGCCCTTGGCGAAGTCGTCCTGGCTGGAATAGACGTTCACCTTGAAGGCCGGGTCGGTGCCGTCGGTGGACGGCACGATGGCGCCTTCCTTCTGCATCTGCACCAGGAACTCGACCAGTTTCTGCTTCAGCGCGCCGCGGCCTTCGTCGTTGTTCAGGCGGCCGATGAACAGCTCCCCGATCACCTTGATGCCGCGCACCGCGTGGTCGGCCACCCGGCGCACGCTGATCTGGTCGCCGTCGGTGGTCAGACCGCGCACCACGATGATGCCGCGCCCGCGCTGGGCGATCACCGGCACCACGTTGCGCTTGAGCATCTCCTGCTGCGGCTCGACGCCCAGCGCCGGGCTCGGCTCGGGGATCGCTGCCAGGCGCTTGAAGGTGGGCGACTGGAAGTAATCCAGGCTGCCCAGCGTGCCGGCCACCGCGCCGACCACGCCAGCAGGCGCCACCAGCACGAAGCGGTCGGACACCAGGGTGGCGGTCAGCTTTTCGGAATTGGTCTTGATGGTGTCGGCATTGATGCCGGGGACCTGGCCCAGACCGATGCGCCCCAGGCTGCGGGCGGACATGCGGTCGCAATGCGCGATCACTTCGCTGTAGATGCGGCCCAGGCGTACCGGCTCCTGGTCCTGCACCGACACCAGCACCATGTCGACGTCGGGCTCGTTTTCCAGCAGCGCCAGCGCCTGGGTGTATTTGTCCAGCGCGGCGTCGGTGCCGCCGGCCAGCACATAGGGCGCGCCGGCCGCGCTGGCCTTGGGCGCCTTTTTGGGCACATCGACCAGCTTCACCAGTTGCGACTGCGCCGCCAGTACGCTCTGCACGTTGCGGCTGTCGTTGGCGTCGATCGACAGATTGCGGTGCACTTCCTGGTAGTCGGTGCCGGGGCGGGCCAGCGTCAGGTCGAACAGCGTGCGCGACTTGTTGTCGCCCAGGTCCACCGTACGCACCGCCACTTCGATGGTCACGCCGTTGGCCCACGGCCCACCGGCGCGCGCTTGCAGGCTGAAGGCTTCGCCGCTGTCGGCGGGAATCTTGATCGTAGCGGCGGTGGCGCCGTCCACCGGGCACACCACCAGCTCGAACACGCCATTGGCCAGGGCCGGCGCGGCTTCGGGAATCGCAAAGGAACCGGCGCCGCCGGCCGCCTCGATGAAGGCACGCCAGCTTGCCGCGCGCTTCACACCGGTGGCACCCGGCTCGGTCACGCCCACGAGGCCCAGCACGCCGGAGGGCGCGAGCTGCGGAGCCAGTACTTCCTTGACTACCTTGACCTCCACGCCGGGGATGATCAGCGTCATGACTGTGTACTCCTGAATAGGGGTTTGATTACGCCAAACGTACTGATATGCCTAGTGCATTGCGTATGACATACGGGAGATTTTAATGAGTGACGTGTAAAATTTTCAAATACTTGATTGTTCGTTACAGGGAAATTTCAGTTCATTTACTATTTTTTCTCTGAAAAAACAGTCGCTTCGCCAAACGGATCGCCACTGGTTACCGTTGGTTGCCGCTGGGCGGCTGGCAGGTAGGGCCCTCATTCGGTTGGGGGATAGACGGTGCCTGGTGGTTGGCGCGTCAGTTAGGCCGATCCAGTCAGTCTGGTCGGTCTCTATTTGTCAGTTTGGCTGGCGAGGTGCGTTCTTGTGGTATCCAGGCTTGGCAATAAAAAATGAACGACGTACATTTATGGTCATCGTTCATTTGTGGTGATGCCATGCCCTCCGACCGAGCTTCGCCTTCCTCTCCAACCGAGCCCGGCCGCCGCGAGCGCAAGCGCCAGCAGACGCTCGATCATCTCGCCGACACGGCCTGGGCGCTGTTCCATGAACACGGCTTCGATGCGGTGACGATGGAAGCCATCGCCGCGCGTGCCGACGTGGCCAAGGGCACGCTGTACAAGCACTTTCCGGTGAAGGAAGCGCTGCTGCGCCACCGCTTTCATCGCGACTTGGCGGCGGGCCTGCCGGCGCTGCTGCGCGAGCTGGCGCTGCTGCCGACCGCCGCCGCCCGGCTGCATGCCTTCTTCCGCCACAACGCCGACTGGTCGATCGGGCATCGCGAGTTCCTCGCCCATTACGTGCGCTTTCGTCTGGGCGAAGTCGGCGCCGCCGACGGGATATCGCACAGCGGGCTGGATCGGCTGTTCGCCGAACTGATTGCAGCCGGCCAGCAGCACGGCGAGTTCCGCCGTGGCCACGACGCCACTGTGCTGGCGCGCAACCTGCAATTCCTGCACCTGTGTGCGCTGCTGCGCTGGCTGCACACGCCCGCGCTGGATCTGCGTGCCGAGTTCGCCGCCATGCTGGATCTGTTCCTGCATGGCGCGGAGGTGCCGCGATGAACCGGTTGCTACCCGATTGGCCGGCGATCCTTGCCGCGGGCGCCGCCGAAGCCGGCGGCAAGGCCTGGGCCCTGGCGCGGCTGGCGCGCTACGGCTTTCCGGTGCCCGACGCCATGGCCCTGCCGGTGGCCGCCTACCATGCGTGGCTGGACCAGAGCGGGCTGGCCAACGACCTGCACACCGCCGCCGCGTTGCCTGATGCCGAGCGCGTCGCCGCGCTCGAAGCGCTGCGGCCCAGCCTGCTGGCGCAACGGCCGGACGACGCCTTGCTGGCCGCGCTGCGTCAGCGGCTGACGATGCCGCCATGGCGCGATGCCGCGCTGGCTGTGCGCTCATCGGCACCGCAGGAGGATGGCGCCAGTGCGTCGTTCGCCGGCATCCATGCCTCGCTGCTCAACGTGCGCGGCGAGGCGGCGCTGGCCGATGCCATTGTCGCGGTGTGGGCGTCGCTATGGACGCCGGCCGCCGTTGCCTACCGCGTGCGGCTGGGCATCGTCCACCATGACGCGGCGATGGCGGTGCTGTTGATGCCATTGCTGCCGGCGCGCGCCAGCGGCATCGGCTTCACTTGCGATCCGGTCAGTGGCCGTGACGATCGGCTGGTGATCCACGCCAACTGGGGGCTGGGCGAAAGCCTGGTGGCCGGTGCCACCGATGGCGATGAAATCATGCTGGCCGAGCAGGCGCGGGACGACAGCCTGGCACTCCTGTCATACGTGCCCGGCGCCAAGGCGGTGACCAGCGTACCCGCGCCGGGCGGCGGTACCACCTTGGTCCCCGGCGGCGCGGAACGGCGCGAGCCGGTGCTGACCCCCGCGCAGTCGCTGGCCTTGGGCGAGCTGTTGCGGCAGGCCGCGCTGGCGCTGGATTACGGCCACCCGGTGTACGACTGCGAATGGGCGTGGGACGGTGAGCGCTTCTGGCTGTTGCAGGCGCGGCCGGTCACTGCGCGCGGCCGCTGCACCTATCCCGAGCTGCTGGGCCAGCCGGACATCTGGACCCGTGGCAACACTCGCGACGTGGTGCCCGACCGGTTGCCGCCGATGGACTGGGGTAGTTGGCGGCGACTGGCCAACGCGCTGCTCGAAACCGGCTTTTGCCTCACCGGATTTCCGATGCTGCCGGGCGCGCAGCGCACCGGGCTGTTCGACGGCCGGCTCTACCTCAACCTGTCGCTGATCCAGTGGGAGGGCTACGCCGCCTTCGATGTGGCGCCGGCCGCGATGAACCGGCTGGTCGGCGGGCGTCAGCCCGAGATACACGTGCCGCCTCGCACCGTGCGCGAGCGCGTGGTGGTGGGCGCGCGCATGGTGCGCTACCTGCTACGGGCCGGCGCGCTGCGGCGGCAGGGGGCGCCCGCCATCGCCGAGGCGATGCGCCTGGCGCGGCAATGGCGCGAACAACCATTGCCGGCCGACGATGCCGGCTTTGCTGCCGAGATTCGCCGTCAGGCGTGCCATCGCCACGCCCAGGCGCCACTGCACTTCATGCAGGGATCGGGCGGCGCGTGCCTGTCGCTGCTGGTGGACCTGCTCGACGCGCATCGCCCCGGCGAAGGCCACGCGCTGGCATCGGCGCTGCTCGCCGGTGGCGAGCCCAGCGTCACGCTGCGCCAGGGCTATGCGTTGAGCGAAGTGGCGCGCATCGCCATGGCGGACCCGCTGGCCAGCGCCTGGCTGGCCACACGCCGGCCCGGCGACGATTGGCGCGGCCTGCCGGCGGACAACCCGTTCCGCGTGGCCTTCGCCGACTTTCTGGCGCTGTACGGGCATCGCTGCGTGTACGAAACCTACCTGGGCAACCCGCGCTGGCGCGAAGCGCCCGATTACCTGCTGGGCAGCTTGCCCGGCCTCGCCAGCGCCGACATGGCCGTCGCGACCGCGCGGCAGCGCCAGGCCGCCGATGCCGCGTGGGCCGAAGCACGCCGCGCGTTGCCGTGGTGGAAACGACCGCTGCTCGGCCGGCTGGTGCGCACTGCCAAACAGGAAACCAACGACCGCGAAGCGGCGCGCAGTGCGCTGATGGCCTACGCCGAGCCCGCGCGGCTACTGTGGCTGGCATTGGGCGAACGCTGGGTGGAGCGCGGCTGGCTGGCTGGAGCCGACGACGTGTTGTTCCTGATGCCGGCCGAAGCGCTGGCGGTGCGCGACGGGCTGCGCCCCGGGGCCGCGCTGCCCACCCTGATTGCCGATCGGCGCGAACGCTTTGCCGCATGGCAGGCGCAGCCCCCGCCCGACGTGATCCTCCAGCACGGCGACCACGACGACGCCGCGGCGTTGGCCGAAACCATGATTCCTTTGACCGCCGAAGGTCGGGTATTCCAAGGCGTGGCGGTCGGCAGCGGTGTCGCCACCGGCCCGGCGCGACTGATCCAGCGCCCGGACGACGGCGCTCGGTTGGCGCAGGGCGACATCCTGGTGGTGCCATCCACCGATCCGGCATGGACGCTGCTGTTCCTCAAGGCCGGCGGGTTGGTGATGGAAACCGGTGGCTTCCTGTCGCACGGTGCCATCGTCGCCCGCGAATTCGGCATCCCCGCCGTGGTGAACCTGCCGGGTATCCTGCAACGGCTGCGCGAGGGAGAGCGACTACGGGTGGATGGGCGGCACGGCACGGTGAGCCGGCTGGACTGACGCTGCAAGGGGCCGCCTGTCTCTTTCGCACCGCGCACGGCCGGCCGCCGCTGGCAGCCGCGCGCCGCCGCGTGATACAACGCGGCGTTTTCAATGCGGATGGCGGGCGCGACATGAAGTGGCTGATGCTGGCGATCACCGTGGTGGTGGGGTTCTGGGTGTGGGGCGAGTTGCGCGGTGACGCCAGCGCGGCGCCAACGCCGGCCGTGCCGCAGCCAACGCAGGCGACGGCGACGCCATTGGCTGGCGTATCGCCGGCGCAGGTGGTATGCCACACCACCAAAGGCCCGTTGCAGATCGTTGTGCGCCCGGACTGGAGCCCGCAGGGCGCGGCGCGCTTCCTGCAACTGGTGGACGACGGCTTTTTCAGGGACATCCCGCTGTTCCGTTGCGTGGCCGGCTTTGTCTGCCAGTTCGGCGCTACACCGCCGCGCGCCGGTGCCAAGGCGTATCCCGCCATTGCCGACGATCCCGTCCTGCCGGAACTGCGCCAGTTCAAGGCCGGCTATCTCAGCTTTGCCGGCGCCGGGGCCAACACCCGCGCCACGCAGATGTTCGTCACGCTGGGTGACAAGGTGGATTCGCTGGGCACCCAGCCGTGGGAATCGCCGTTCGGCTACGTGACCCCGGACGCGATGCGGGCCACCGTGGCACAGTTCAATACCCGCTATGGCGACATCCCGCCGTGGGGCGCCGGACCGGACCCGCAGCGCATCCAGTCGGAGGGCGGCGCGGCCTACCTGAAGCACGACTTCCCCGAGCTGGACTACATCACCGACTGCGCACGCCAGTGAACGCTGGCGCCTGCCACGCAAAACGCCCCGGTCGGGGCGTTTTCTTTTGTGGCTGCGGGAGATGGGCTACAGCAGGAACGGCACGAAGATCGTCACCAGGCAGGCGATCCAGACGTAGCCGAACAGCCGTGTGGTGCGGCACCAGAAGCGATGCCGGGCGCTGGGCAGTTCGCCGATGTGGGTGGAGCGCAGCAATGGCGGCATCACGGTGATGGCGCGAAATTCCTGGCCGATGTTGCTGTCCATCGCGCCCAGGCACTCGTCCACCAGCCGCGGGTAGTGCCGCTGGAATACGTCATACAACCGCACGCACAGGTAGACGTACCCCAGCAGCCCGCCCAGCGTGCCAAGGATGCAGTAGCCGACGACGTATTCGATGAGAAACTCGCGCATAGTGGTTGGGCTCGGTTGTGATGGGGCAAGGCGGCTGATCGATGCCTTGCCCCGGGTCAGGGGCGGTGCCGCGTTGGCGACACGGTGGTTGGAATGTTGCGTTGCTTCGGATAGAGCGGCGCCATGCCTCAGCCGCGATCCCGCTCCAGAAGCAGCAGCATCGTCAGCGCCAGCGCGATGGCGAGGTCCTGCGCTTCGCCTTGCGGCAGGTGGCGCTCTATCGCGAAGCAGCTTTCCAGGAAGGCTGGCTCCTTGCGCAGGCTGGTCAGCAGCCGGCCGGCGCGGTCGCGCACGTCGTATTGCGGGTGCAGGAAATAGCCGGAAAACCAGCCCAGCACAGGGATTCCTTCCACCAGCCCGTCGGCGACCCGCACCCACGGGTTGGCCTCGCTCACCTGCAAGGTACCCAGTCCGGGTATGTCGATCTCGTAGCTGGCGCGCCACAACGAGCGCATGCCGCGACGGCGCAGGTGCGCCAGCAGCGTGCCCTGTCTGTCGGTGATGCGATAGCTGGCCGAGAAGTCGATGATGCGGTCGGCATCGATCTGGTAGAGCGGCATGGTCTGCGCTTCGTCCGCGTAGAGCGTGACCGATTCCTTCAACTTCATCAGCTTGCGGCGAGCGTAGTACAGCAGCTTGCCGCGCGCGTCGCGCACCGCCAGTTGCTGGGCGATGGCCAGAATTTTGAATGAGCACTGCAACGGATAGTTCAGGGGCATGGCGTCACTTGGTGGCGGGTTGTGGGTTGCGAGTGGTTTTCTGTTCCAGCGTCTTGATCTGCTCGCCGATCTGGATGACCTTGTCCCAGATGTCGTGGTCGAGGCGGATCTTGTGCTGCATGGCGCTGATCACCGGGATCAGCGCGTGCTCATAGGCATGGGCCAGGGCCTGGAGCACGGTGAGCAGTTCCGGCTGGGGCAGTACATTGATCTGCGGCGACGCGCCGCGCAAGGTGTTTTCCAGGGCGACCAGCCCATCGCGCCAGGTGCGGGCCAGCAGTTTGTTGCTGGTCTCGCCGGTGGCGAGGTGCTTCTCGATGTGCAGCAAGGCAGTGGCAACCTGCGGGCCGCTGTCCTGCCGCGCCATGCGCTCGCTGATTTCCGATAGTACGGTAACGATGTGCGACACCTGCTGTGCCAGCTTGGTGGCGCCGTCGGCGTCGGCGCCGCCCATGCGCTTGTGGTGCAGAAAGTCGCGCTTGATCTGGCCCCAGCGTTCGGCTTGCTCCGGCAAGAGCGCACCTTGCAACTCGGCCAGCTTGAGCAGGTTCTCCTCGGCGCCGTGGGTGAGCGTCTGCGCTTCGCCCAGGTAATGGTCGCGCACCAGGTCGGCCAGCTCGGCGTCGTTCATGATCGCGGATACCTTGATGGCCAGTTTCGTCATGTTGCGATAGCTGCCCTGGAGCTTGAATGGCGGCTCGACACGATAGGCGTCGGCCTGCGCGGCGGATGCGATGTATGCCGCGTTCACCTTCATCAGCACGTCGCGCACGGCGAAGAGCTTCTGCAGCACGGCGACGATCTCGCCCACCTCGGCGGCGCTGTAGCCGTGCTTGAACTCGGTGAGGGCGATCTCCTCGCCGTCCGCCAGCCGCAGGAACAACGCCAAGTCGGCCGGCTCGCGGTTGGCGAGCGGCGCCAGCACCGGGTTGGCCGTCAGGCTGTTCTCGATGTACGAGCGCGCGAACAGGTGCTCCTTGCCGCTCAGCACGTCGCCCAGGTTGTAGATGTCCGCACGGTTGGCCAGCATGTCGGGAATGCGGAAGGCCTCTCCCGATTCGGTGTAGGGGTTGCCTGCCATCACCACGCAGAAACGCTTGCCGCGCAGGTCGTACTGCCTGGCTTCGCCCTGCCACACGCCTTCGATACGGCGGGTGCCGTCGCACAGTGCGATGAAGCGTTGCAGGAATTCCGGCGAGGTGTGCTGGATATCGTCCACGTACAGCATCACGTTGTTGCCCAGCGCCAGGCCGAAGTTCAGGCGTTCCAGTTCCTGGCGGGCGGCGCTGCTGTCGGCCTGCGCGGGATCGAGCGAGGTCACCCGGTGGCCCAGCGCCGGGCCGTTGACGCGGACGAACACCAGGCCCAGGCGGTTGGCGACGTATTCCATCAGCGTGGTCTTGCCGTAGCCCGGAGGCGAGATCAGCAACAGCAGGCCCATCAGGTCGCCACGGCGGCTTTCGCCTGCGGTGCCGATCTGCTTGGCGAGGTTGTCGCCGATCAGGTGCAGGTACACCTCGTCGATCAGCTTGTTGCGCACGAAGCCCGACAGCGGCTTGGCCTGGTATTGCTCCAGTCGTAACTGACGCCGGGTGGTGTCGACGATCTTGTGCCGCAGCGCCTGCAATTGATTGAATGCGGGAACGACCACGGCATCATGACGCGCCAGGCGTTCGCGGAACTCGTTGAGGTCGAGCGCCAGCGTGCCGTGCTTGATGCGCGCGTGCTGGCCGACCAGCCCTTCCACGGCGCAGGACAGCGCCACTCCGGCGCGCTGGCGCGGCAGCTCGGTCAGCAGCAGTGCGGCGGCTTCGGGGGCATAGGCCGAGGCGAGGGTTTCCGCTGCCGCGACGGCTTCGCACCAGTGGCGGGCGAGCGTCCAGCGTTCGTGCAGGGTGCCGATCTTCAGCCCTTCCTGGAGCGGGCCGAGGGCGCCGCGTCGTTCCAGTTGTCGATGCAGCGCTTCGACCAGCGTCTGTGCGTCGCTGCTGACCACCCATTCGACGTGGCCGCTGGTCAGTTCGGCCAGCAGGTAGGCGACGACCGCCCGCTGCTGCGGCGTATCCAGTGCAAAGCCTTCTCCGTTGACGAAGTCGGCCAGTCGGGCGGCCAGACTGTCGGTCAGCGTGGTCAATGCCTGGTGCTGGCCGAACTCGTCGCGGATGCGCCGCGCATTGTCGGCGCGGGTGCGCCAGGCGGCCTGTTCGGCTTCGGGGATGTCATGCGTCCAGAACAGGGCGGCGAGGGCGCGCGGTTGTGGGCCGTGGCGCAGCAGTCCGGCGTCGCGGTCCATCGGCAGCAGGGCGGCGAGCAGGGCAGCGGCATCCACGTCATGCACACCTTTCTGGTACCCCTCGTGATAGCGCGTGGCGGCGTAGTCGCGCACCTGCGGCAGCAGACCCGCCTCGGAGATTCGTGCCGCTTCCAGCGCCTGCGCGTCCAGCTCGCCGGCATGCAGCGCACCCAGCATGCGCCAGGCCAGATACTCGGCGCGATAGACGGTGTCGGTTTCGGAAACCAGTTGCTGTGCCCAATAGGGCCGCAGCGTGGTCAGACGTTCGTCGTCCAGTGGCTCGAAGTAGTCGGTGCCGGTGAGGTGCAGCGCCAGTGCGTCCTGGCGATGGACCAGTGTGAGGTCGAAAGGCTGGGTGGTGACGGTGAAGGTATGGCGGCCCAGGCGAATGCCATCGGCATTGAACAGGTCGCCCTGATCGCGCTGGATGCGTACCGCGTTGTCGCGCAGGGTCTTGATACGGGCTTCCAGCGTGTCGGCCTGGACGGTGTCGTTCAACTGGCGCATTTCGCCGATCAGGCCGCGCAGCTTCTGCACCATCGGGTCGGCGGCGAAGTAGCTGTGCAGTGCCTCGGGCGTGGTAAAGCGCCCCAGTCGTTTTTCGATGCTTTCCAGAATGCGCCGGGCGGCCGCGCCAAGCGACTGCGCCCGTTGCTGGCGCGCGTCGAGCAGGGCCTGGCGGCGGCTGGCGAAGGCTTCGTGGACGGCTTCGCGCTTGGCGACGATATCGACCAGGAAGGTGTCCTGGCCGCCGAAGCGGGTTTCCAGTTCCTCCAGTTGCGTCAGTAGCTGGGTCAGCGTTTCGTCGCATTGCTCGGGTGTGGTGGCCAGATCGACACCGTTGGCTACGCTCTGGCCGAACAACTTGAACTGGGCGCCAAATTCGGCGCTGGCTTCCTTTACTGCAAGTTGGTCGCGCCGGCTGCGGGCGGTGGCTCGCACCTGATTCAGGCGGGCATAGACTTCGCCCAGGTCGTCGAGAATGCGGGTGCGCACGGTGGCGTCGCCGCGTTCCAGGCCGGCCAGCAGTTCGGTCAGCAGATCGAGCCCGTTGGCGGTGGTGTCGAGCGCCTGCAACTGCGGGGTCAGCGCGGCGACGTTGGGAATGCCCGGCAGCGCCGCCGCCACTTGGTCCAGCTCGGCGTGGTACTGGGCGAACGCCTGCGGGTTCGCCAGAAAACGGATGGTTTCGTCGGACAGCCGCACCTGCTCGGCGGCGAGGTCGGCATCGAGGGTCTGGAGGCGGGCGTGATCGATGTAGCGCTGCTCGGTCAGCCCCAACAGCTCGCCGCGAAGCGCGCGTAGCCGCGCCAGTGCATCGACGAACTGCTGTGGCGCGCGCCACAGGGTGGCAGCGATGTCGGTGAGCAGTGTCTTGTGCTGCGATTCGGCATGGCGCAGCGCCTGGGCCGCGCCCTGGCGGATTGCCGCTACCTTGTCGAACTCATCCAGTGTCAGCCGCGCGGTATCGGCAAGGGTACGTAACGCGGCGGCTGGCTGGCCGGCTTCTTCGCTATCCAGCCAGAAATAGCTGTCGAGCAGGCGGGTGATGCCGCGTTCGAGGTCTTCGTAGTGCAGCCGGCTGGGGCTTTGTTCGCGCGTGGCGCGGGCGATGCCGTACAGCTCGGAGATACCGCGTACCAGCTCGCCATTGCCGATGCGGCCGAAGAAGCCGACCGGCGGCGAGCCGGCGGCGTGTTCGTCGCTGCAAAACGGCGTGTTCCATAACTGCATGGCGTGGTTGCGTGTCGGTTCCTCGCCTTCGACGTTGAACATCAGCAGGCGACCGTCGTCGAAGCGCGCGTAGCCGTTGCTGAACAGCGGCGGCGACAGCGTCTTCTCGATCAGGTTGTACGCCAGCAGCGCCAGCCGGCCGGCCTCGGGCTCATAGAAGGCGTACAGCACGTCCTCGCCGTTGGGCGAACGGATCATGCGCTTGAACTTCATGCCGGCAACGTCGTCGGTGAAGGTCTTGTATTCGCCGCTTTGCAGGTAGCAGCCGCCGGGGAAGACGATGCCGTGATCCTCGGGCAACTGGACGCACGAGGCGCCGATGCCGTCGATGCGGATCACCTGCCGGGTGCGGGTATTGAACACCAGGTAGCGGTAGGCGGTTTCGCGGTAGGGCAGGATCCTGAGCAGGATCAGCGTGCCCAGCCGGGCGTAGCTGATCTCCGCGTCGGTGAGCGACTGGCTGGTGTCCTCCACCGGCTCGCTGTAGATACCGAGGCCGACGTCGGTATTGTTCTCGACCTTGACGGTGAGGTCGCCGCCGATGGTTTCGACGAACAGCGTATCCAGGATATTGATATGCGGATGCTTGCCGTTGACGTGGTGCTCGCGGCCGGTCGGTGTCCATTCGAAGTCGTGCGAGGGCGGCAGCACGATGTCGCGCTCGCCCCGGTTGTCGATGTACTGCACGCCGCCGTCGCGGTTCAGTTGCCAGCGGAAGACGCGCAGGTCGCCCGGCCGTGCGCCGATCTGGAACGCGGCGAGCAGCTTGTCGCCGGTGACGCGGAGCTGGCGCAGGCTGGCGTTCTTGTAATAGGCGTACAGCTCGCGGAAATCGCTGCCGAAGCGGGCATCGGCCAGGAAGCTGCCCTCGGTCGGCACCGGCACCAGTTCCACCGCGTCGTCCGTGCCGTTCAGGTGGTACAGGCTGAACACGTCGTCGATGCGCGTTTCCTTGCGCAGGCCGATGTAGACGTTGTAACCGAACAGCAGCAGATCGCCGACACGGACGAGATCGCGCGCGATGCAGTTGTTCTCGGTGCGGGCGCGGGTGCGCGCGGCAAGGCGCAGTTCGGCGCGACCGAAGGCCGCCAACCGCGCGGCGTTCAGCTCGCCGGCCTTGCCCAGCAGGGCTTCGCCCTGCTGGGCGAGCCGCTGGCGCAACAGCTCGTAGCCGCCGCTGGCGGCGAGGTCCTGGTCGAGGTCCTGGGGGGTGCTCATCACGGATGGCCTTGTAAACGGGGCGAGGAGGAGGACGGGATTGGCGGTCAGCCCAGCACTGAATCGGTTGCCTGTAGGTAGGCAAGCAGTAGCGCGCGTTGCGGGTGGCCGGCCAGCCAGGCACGCACGCGCTGCGCCTCGGCGTAGTCGGCATCGCCCAGGCGCGCGCGCCAGGTGGCATCCAGCCGCTCGCGCGATTCGGTCTCGCGCACTTCGCGCTGGCCGCGATCGCTGAGGATGTGCAGCAGCGAGTGCGTCAGGCCCTGGGCGCGCAGCGCCGGCCATTCTTCACCGTCGAGCCACACCTTGCGGCAGGCGCCACACTGGTCGAGCCGGAACTTCAGATGCCCGGCCACGCGGTACTTCCGGAGCAGCTGTTCGCAGTCCGGACAGCGCAGCGCGCGCGGCGAGGTTTCCTCGACCAGCTCGGTATTTGCCGCCTCGTCCCCGGCCACCTGCTGCGGCACTTGCGTCAGCCAGCGGCGGTAGTCTTCGAGTGCGAGCCAGGTACCCTGGCAGGTAGGGCATTGTTCGGCCATGAGGCCAGGTTCCAGCGATTCGCGGCGGGTTTCGGTATTGCAGCTCAGGCAGTACATGCTCGGTCCTTGTTCCTAGATTTCGAAGACACCCTTGCGCTTCAGCAGGCGAACCAGTGCGTTGGTTCGCCGTGCCTGCCGCCACAACCCGATGCCCAGCAGGGCGATCAGCAGCCAGGGCGCGTAGTGACTGGTTGTCGGTATGCAGAGTGAGAGCAGGAAGCCGAACAGCGCTCCCACTGCCACGCTGGTACCCAGCCGTGGCGAGCAGGGGCGGTTCAATTTCTGCCTGCCCATCGCTTCGCGTTCGATCGTTGCCACCAGCAGGTTCCGGTCATTCGGCATCGCCGGTGTTCCTTTACTTGCGGCCCAGCGAACCCAGCAATTTACCCAGCGCCTCGTGCGTCTCCGCGTTGCCGTCTTTCATCAGCCGGTGCAGCAGGGCGGCGGCGGACAGGTTCTGGAGTTCGTCGGCGGATTGGCCCAGGCCACCCAGCAACTTGCCGGCGTCGTCGATCAGGTTGCGCTCGCCGCTGCGGTGCGGCGCGGTGGCCAGTTGCAGCGTGTCGCTCTTGGCGATGGCGCCGTCGATGGCCTTGCCGATGCCCAGTGCGTTGACGAAGCGCTGGAAGTAATCGCCCTCGCCGCCGACGATGTCGATGCGTGCATTGCCCAGCGCCTTGCCCAGTACATCCGCCTGCTCGCGGGCAATGCTGGTGTTTGCGTCGATGGCCTTGAGCGTCTGCACGTGGCTGTTGTCGAGGCGCATGCGGAATTCCTCGTGGGCGCGGGTGTCGTCGCTCATTGCCTTCATGGCTTCGAACTTCTCGCGCAGGCCCTTGGCTTCGGCGGCGAACCTGGCTTCGATGGCGTGCGCGTCGGCGGTCTTGACGCTCACGTCGGCCAGGCCCAGCTTCTCGCGGCCGGTGGCTTCGGCTTCCAGCTTGAGGCGCAGCGCGTCGGCCTCGGCCTCGCCCATGCGGCTGACCGCGTCGGCATCGGCCATCTTGACCTTGGCGACGACCATGCCATCCTTTTCCTTGGCGTCGGCGGTCACCAGCAGCACCTTGGCGTCGGCCAGGCCCGGTGCGGCGCTGAGCGCTTCGATGCCTTCGGCTTCGCGCTTCTTGGCCTCGGCTTCCTTCTCCGCGACCTTGAGCTTGGCTTCGGCCAGCGTGGTTTCTTCCATCGCCTTGTGCTTGGCGCGGCGTTCCTCGGTTTCGGCGGCCTTCACGTCGATCACCAGCTTTTCCTCGGCCTTGGCTTCGGCGGCGATCACCGTGGCCTTGCGGCTGCGGTCGGCCTCTGCCACCACGCGCAGTTCCTTGATGGCTTCTTCCTGCTCGGCCACGGTGCGCTCGACCACGATACGTTCGCGGATCACGTCGGCGATGGCCTTCTTCTCGACTTCGATGGATTTCTCGGCTTCGATTTCCTGGAGCTTCACTTCGCGTTCGCGATCCACCACTTCCAGCTCGCGGGCACGGGTGACCTTTTCCTCTTCGATGGCGACCGCGCGCTTGCGATTGTTTTCAGCCACTTCCTTCTCGCGCTGCATGTTTTCCTGTTGCACCGCGATCACCTGCTCGGCCTGGATGCGCGCGATCTCGGCCTTGGCGTGCTCCTCGGCCGCGACGCGATCCGCTTCTGCCTGCTCACGGGCGCGCACTGTGGCGATTTCGCGCTGCTGGCGTGCTTCGGCATCGGCTTGCTGGCGTTGCAGTTCGAGAATGGTCTCAGTGGTCTCGACGTCCTTTTTCTTGATCTGCATCTGCTCGTTGCGTTGCAGCTCGTTGGTGGTCACGTGCTGCACGGCAGTCAGCTCGGTGATCTTGCGGATGCCTTGCGCGTCGAGGATGTTGTTGCGGTCGAGCTTGTCCATCGGCGTCTGTTCGAGGTAGTCGATGGCGGCGTCTTCCAGCACGTAGCCCGAGAGGTTGTCGCCGATCTGGCGGATGATCTCGTCGCGGAATTTGTCGCGGGCCTGGTACAGGTCTTCGAAGTCCATGGATTTGCCCACGGTCTTGAGGGCCTCGGCAAACTTGGCGGCGAACAGTTCTTCCAGCGTTTCCTGGCTGGAGGCGCGCTCGCAGCCCACGGTCTGGGCCACGCGCAGCACGTCCTGGCTGGTCTTGTTCACATGCACGAAGAAGGTGACTTCGATATCGGCGCGGATGTTGTCGCTACAGATCAGGCCGGCATTGCCCGAGCGCTTGATCACGATGGTCTTCAGCGAGATATCCATCAGCTCGAGCTTGTGGATCACCGGATACACCATGCGGCCGGTGAAGGTGACTTCGGGTTCGGCGCGCAAGGTGTTCACGATCATGGCCCGGCCCTGTTCCACCTTGCGGTAGAACTTGGCGAACAGCACGAAGGCGCAGAAAACGAAGAAGGCGAGGATCGCGATCGCCGTCAGGATCAAATTCATGATTGCTCCCTGAAAGAAGACAAGACTGGGGTATTGGCCTGCGCGGGGCAGGCGGTTGGCATGGGTGTGGAAAGGTGGTGTGACCGCTGGATCAGGAATCGTCGATGGCGACGATGGTGTAGATGGCGCCGCCGGCGTCATAATCGACGATGACGGCGGGCGATCCCTTGGTCAGCGGGTTGGGGGTATCGGCGCGGACCCGGATATTGATGCCGGCGCCACCGGTGGCCACTTCGGCGCGGCCGAATTGCTCGGTGACTTCCAGCGTCAGTACCCGGCAACTGCTACCGACCAGCGCAACGTTGCTCAGCGCGTTGTGGGTGACGAACAGGCCACGCATCGGCCGCAGCGCCATGGCCGTTGCCGGCAGGGCGACGGCTGCGCTGGCGATCAGCACGACCATGCCGGCAACGTAGCGCAGCAGATCGGGCAGCCAGGCCAGCAGGTATTGCCCGGCCAGGCCGGATACCACCCAGCCCACCAGCACGAACAGGCTGATGACGATGGAGAAAGCACGCCGCCTAGCCCCAGCGCCATCAGCTTGCCCGAGAGATCGACGAATTCGCCGAGATCCCCGTCCACGTCGAGCGCGTCGATATCCACTAGGCCCAGCATGGCGGCCAGCCAATAGACCAGCACCACGCCGAGCAACACGGTCCAGATCGCGGTGGGGAAGCTGGCGATGGTGTCCAGAGCACTACCCATTTCGATGTTTTCCTTGTTGTGTCGAATGCGGGACAACGCGATTCCGGCGCGCGCTACGCCGTGGGTTGCGGCGTGCGGGGCGGGTTATCAGTGATATGACAGCATGCCGTCAAAAATTATTTCATTATCATGGGCAATCAAACCCGCTACAGCTTTGATACATGGCAAGCGATGCACGTGTCAGGACCTTCACGCCATGTCCTGGTTACGAATCGGGGCCGTGCCTGCCCCGTGCAAAGGCCAACAGTTCCTGGTGTACCCTTTCCTTGATTTCCAGCCGCTGTGCCGGATCGAGCCCGAACCGGGCGCCCAGCGCGGTGTAGTCCTCTTCGGAAAGCGTCACCGTCAGGCGCGGGCGCTTGGGGCGGTGGGTGACCTCCAGCCCCAGCACATCGCGAATCTGGTCGGAGTTGCTGAGGTTGTTGTCGAAGGCGGCCTGCCTCACCGCCTGCAACACCTCTTCTTCGACATCGAAGGCCACCTGCACCGCCCGGATGGCCGGCGCCGAGCTTTCCCAGCGCGGCGGCAGCTTCTTATTGCTCATGGCCTGTCGTCCGGTCCGCTTCGCGTTGCGCTTTCAGGCGAGCGAGCACGGCTTCCTTGCGGTTGGCTTCGGCGCCGATCCCGGCGGCGGCCAGCTTCTGTTCCAGCGCCTTGTTGCCAAACTCGGCATCCAGTTCTTCGGCGGCCTTCATGCGGTCGGCCATCAGGGTGTGGCGTTCCTTGATGCGCTCCAGCGATTCGCGGGCACTGCCCAGCTTGGAGGCGCCGCTGCCCATGCTCTGAGAAATCGATTCGGTGGCGCGGTAGACGCTTTCGGTGGTCTTGGCCACGGCCAGCTCACGCTCATGTTCGCGTACGCGCGCTTCGGCCTGGCGGATCAGGTCTTTCAGGCTGGCGATGTGCTGGGCGAAATCCACCTGAGCCCGTTGCTGCGCGTCGCGCTCCGCTTCCAGTTCGGCAATGCGGGTTGCCACATCGCCGGCCAGGTTTTCCTCGGCCTTGTCGAGTGCCGCGAACGCATGTTCTTCGAAACGCAGGATTTCCTTGTCCAGGCGTTCGATCTCGCGCTGGGCCGCCTTTTCCTGGGCCATGACCAGCGTGAGGTCTTGCTTGGCACGCGCCAGCGCGGCCTTGGATTCGTGGATTTCCTGCTCGTAGATGCGGGTTGCGTTGGCGTCGACCACGCTTTCCCCGATTTCGCGGGCGCTGCCTTTGAGCGCGCTCAGGATCTTGCTGAAGATGGACATGTGGGAATTCCTCGTATCGGGTCAGTGCAGGTATTCGGCCATTGCTTCGAGCGCATCGACCGCGTTGTCGCTCAGCGCCAGCAGGTCCTGAGCCAGGTCGTCGGCACCGGCTTCGCAGGCCAGCGCGCCATAGATCAGGTACTTGTCGCCAATGCGGCCGAACGACGACAGCGGGATGGCGATGTTCAGGTCGAGCATGGCTTCCAGTAGCGCGGTGCGGCGGCTGGGGGCGATATCGCTTTCGGTCCAGAGGTAACAGATGCAGAGGATCTGGCTATCCGCCTGGGTGATGAAGATCGGCAGTTCCTCGCGGCCGGTGATCTCGACCTTGAACACGACGACTTCGCCGGGAATCCGGGCGACGTCGAACGCCCCCAGTTGCCCCGCCAGCCTCTGCCCCGCTTCGGAAATGCGTTGTTGCAACACTGCGTCCATAGCGCCCCTCCTTATGTGATGCATTCAACATAAGATGGCCGACATATAATGTCAAGACATTTTATGTCGAAAGCGAATCGCAGGGCGGCATTGTCGTTGCTGCGGGTGGGCCCGGTCGTGGCAGCGTGTCCGGCCCTGCCGTGCTTTGCGGGTCGCCCAACAAAAACGCCCCATACGGGGCGTTTTTGTTGGAGCGGATCG
The DNA here is from genome assembly GCF_005048205.1 of Chitiniphilus eburneus. GTDB lineage: Bacteria > Pseudomonadota > Gammaproteobacteria > Burkholderiales > Chitinibacteraceae > Chitiniphilus > Chitiniphilus eburneus. Next base: position 21,255 of record NZ_SUMF01000031.1, on the reverse strand, counting down.
CAGTGCTATTTCAGCGAGATCTGCGTGTGCGGCGGGTACTTCTTCAGCACTTCGCGGTAGCGCAGGTATTCGGCCTGTAACGGCACACCCATGGGGATATGGCGGATGCCGCTGGTCTGGTCTTCCTGCGGGTTGGTGTAGAGGTTGAACATGATCGACGCCTGCGAGGTGAGCGCGGCACCGCTGAAGCCGCCATTGTCGCCCGATTGGGTGATCGCATTGGCCGCCTGGGCGATCATCATGAACTTGAACTCATCCACCCGTACCGCCGAGATTTCATCGTTCCAGAAGTAGAAGATGCTGCGCCGGTTGGAAACACCATTGTCGGCCAGCCAGAACGAGGTCTGGTCGATGCCGTCGATGTAGGTCTTGGCAGGCACCAGCTTGGCCACGTCGGCACCTGGCTTGCCGGCCAGCGACAGCGAGGTGTTGAACAGGTCGGCGAAGTCGAACAGACCATCGGATTTGCGTGGCTGGATCATGCCCTTCCAGTAGACGAAGCTCGGGCCGCGCACGCCGCCTTCCCAGGTCGAGCCCTTGGCGCCACGGAACGCGGTGCGGCCATGCGGCGGTACCTCCGCTTCCGGCCCGTTGTCAGAGCCGAAGAAGATCACGGTGTTTTCCAGTTGCCCGGTCTGATCCAGCGTTGCCACCAGCTTGGCGAACACATCGTTCATTTCGACGATGCAATCGCTATAGCTGGTGCGCGCGGCGGAGCGACCCAGGTAGTAGTCGTTCGGGTAGTTGTCGAAGTGGCAACCGCGCGTGCCGTAGTAGAGGAAGAACGGCTTCTTGGCATCCTTTTGGCGGTTGATGAAATCGACGCCGAACGACAGCCACTTCTGGTCCAGGTCCTTGATGGTGTTGGTGTCGATGGTATACAGGTCGCGGATCTTGCCGCCCTTGCTGGCTTCCACGTCCGCCTTGTTGAATGGCAGCTTTTCCACGTACTCGTAGCGCGACGGGCTGAGCGCCACTTCGGGGTTGTATTGCGGGTCGCGCCACTCGGTATACATGTCGGATACCGAGAGGAAGCCGCGGAAATGATCGAAACCGACGTTCTGCGGCAGCGAGCCTTCGTTGTCGCCCATGTGCCACTTGCCGATCGCCTGCGTGGTATAGCCCTGGTCGGACAACAGCTTGGCCACCGTGGTCAGGCCTTCCAGGCCGCCGGGCTGGCCGTACATGGGGGGCGATTGCAGACCGTGATGCGCCTGGTTCTGCCCGGTCATGATGGTGGCGCGGGTGGGCGAGCAACTGGGTTGCGAATAAGCCGAGGTCAGGATCAGCCCTTCGTTGGCGATGCGGTCGATGTCGGGCGTGGCGTTGCCTACCGCGTCGCCGCCGCCGTTGAAGCCCATGTCCATGTAGCCCACATCGTCCAGCAGGAAGACCACGATATTGGGTTTCTTGCCGAATTTCTTTTCCAGCGCGGCCAGCTTGGCGCGCGCCTGTTGGTTCTGCTCGGTGTTGGGGATCACCGGTTCCATGTTATCGGCCAGCTTGACGGTGCGGCTGACCAGATACTGGTTGGGTTGATCGTATCCGGGGCGGCCTTGTACCTTGGTCGGGCCGGTGATGGTGGGCGCGGTGTCGGCGGCCCAGAGCGAGGTGGAGACGAGAAGCGCGGCCAGTGTGGCCAGTCGCCTGGAAGATGGTGTTGTGATGGGGGACATCGATCTGCTCCTGGGGGCTGCATCGTGAGCGAGTTGCGTGGCTCGTGATGCATTGGAGTTATACGGCGCGCTGATTTTCAAGGCATTGGGGGCTTTGCCTTGTGGGTTGTTATAAACCAGGAAATTTGCTTTCGCCTTTGCTCCGGGGGGGCACTGGCGCTGGGTTTCCCGTCCCGGGTGGGAGTGCGCTGCGGCGATGTCTGGCAACTTTTTTGTCCTCAACGAGGCATATTTGATGGGATATCGCGGCAATTTCCATACTTTTTTGCTTTGATATGGCGTGACACCGAGAACAGAGGAGACGCGGGAGATGATCCCCATCAAGGCCGTTGCCGACCTGCCCAAACTCAAGCTGCCACGGCTGGAGGGCGGCGAGTTCTATCGTTTTCACACGATGGTCAAACCCAGCGGCGCCCAGTGCAATCTGGACTGCACCTATTGCTTCTACCTGCACAAAGAAGACCTGCTGCGCCAGCCCAAGGTGCCGCGAATGAGCGAATCCCTGCTGGAGGCGCATATCCGGCAATACATCGAAGCGCACACCGGCGATCAGGTGAACTTCAGTTGGCAGGGCGGCGAGCCGACACTGATGGGGCTGGATTTCTTCCGCCGCATCGTTGCCTTGCAGCAGCAGTTCAGGACGCCCGGCCAGCGTATCGACAACGACCTGCAAACCAATGGCACGCTGCTCGATGAGGAGTGGTGCGTTTTCCTCAAGCAGCATGATTTTCTGGTGGGCCTCTCCGTCGATGGCCCGGCCGCGCTGCACGACCTGTACCGCTACAGCAAGGGCGGCAAGCCCACGCACGAGCGGGTGATGAAGGCCGCCGCACTGCTACATGCCCACCAGGTGCCGTTCAACGCGCTGTGCGTGGTGAACCGGACCAATGCCCGACGTCCCATCGATGTCTATCGCTTCCTGCGGGATCAGGTTCGGCCCCGGATCATCCAGTTCATCCCGGCGGTGGAGCGGTGCGATTTTCACGCGGTGGCGCCGGGCAAGTGGCCGGTGGAAGCGCTGCCCGTCGCCCAGACGCCGCAGGCGCGGCCCGGCCAGCCCGATTCGGTGGTGACCGACTGGTCGGTGGACCCGGAAGACTGGGGCTACTTTCTCGGCCGGGTGTGGGACGAGTGGTTCGGCAAGGATTTCGGCCGCGTGTATGTCGATCAGTTCGAGAACGTGGTGTCGATGATGTTCGATCGGGGTTCACAGAAATGCGTCACCAGTCAGTACTGCGGCAAGGCGCTGGCGCTGGAACACAACGGTGACCTGTATTCGTGCGACCACTTCGTCTACCCGGAGTACCGACTCGGCAACATCGCCAACGAGCACGAGGGGGACCTGGCGTTTTCGCTGCGGCAGGAGCAGTTTGCCCGCGCCAAGTCCGACACGCTGCCGCGCTACTGCCGCGCCTGTCCGTACCTGCAACTGTGCTGGGGCGATTGCCCCAAGGATCGTTTCCTCAAGACGCCGGACGGTGAGCCCGGGCTGCATTACCTGTGCGCCGGGCTGAAGCAGTTCTACCGCAAGGCGCTCAGTGCCAAGGGGCAACTGGCGACCCGCCTGGGGCTGTGAGCGCGTGGGGCGCGGTGGCTGCTGTCCGTTGCGTGGATGGCCGCCTATAAAGCGTATCTGATCCGCCCTGGAGAACCGCCCGTGCCGCATCCCCTTCGCCGTCGCCTGTTGCCTGTTCTGTTGCTCGTCGCCAGCGCACTCGCCGTCGCCGCACCGGGCAAGGCGCCGCCGGGGATGGTGTGGGTGCCGGGCGGCGAGTTCACCATGGGCAGCGACGAGTCATTCGCCTGGCCGGAGGAGCACCCGGCGCACCGGGTGCGGGTGGACGGCTTCTGGATCGATCGCACCGAGGTCACCAATGCCCAGTTCCGTGCCTTCGTGCGCGCCACCGGCTATGTCACCACGGCCGAGCGCAAGCCCCGGCTGGAAGACATCATGAAGGAATTGCCACCTGGCTCGCCGCCACCGCCCCAATCGATGTTGGTGCCCGGTTCGCTGGTGTTCGTCGCACCCAAGGGGCCGGTGGACCTGCGCGACCTGTCGGCATGGTGGCGCTGGGTGCCCGGCGCCAACTGGCGCCAGCCTTCCGGGCCGGGCGGCAGCATCGTAGGCAAGGATAACTTCCCGGTGGTGCATGTGTCGTTCGAGGATGCCCGGGCCTATGCCCGCTGGGCCGGCAAGCGCCTGCCCAGCGAGGCCGAATGGGAGCGCGCGGCACGCGGGGGGCTGGAGAACAAGCCCTATGTGTGGGGCGACAAGATTCCCAATCCCGACCGCGCCAAGCGTGCCAACCTGTGGCGCGGAGACGCCTTCCCCATCGACAACGGGCGCGGCTACGGTGCCAAGGCGGTGGCGAGCTTCTCGCCCAACGGCTACGGTCTCTACGACATGGCGGGCAACGTGTGGGAGTGGACCGCCGACTATTACGATCCGGCCGCCTACCGCATGCGCAAGGTGGCCGCGGTGCAGGTCAACCCGCAAGGGCCGGCCGCCGCGCCCGGCGGACACCGCGCGCAACGCGGTGGATCGTTCCTGTGCAGCGACGATTACTGCACCCGCTATCGACCCAGCGCGCGCCAGGGGGGCGACCCGTTGACTTCCACCTCGCATACCGGGTTTCGTCTGGCAAAATCGCCGAAAACCCCTTAAAACCCCCATCCTGGCGGCGTCGCGCTACCTGCCAGGATCAATGGTTCCAGATCGTGCACCGCAGCTGGTGCGCAGCAGTACGCGGCGGGCGACGATCCGCTGCGCAACAACAAAACAACACGCATCACGGAGATGACCTATGTCGCATAACAGGGGGCGGGCGCCGCTTTGGCGCCGAGGCATGCTTGTCGCCATGGCGCTGACCATCGGCACGCCGGCATGGGCGGTGGACTATGACGCGTTGTCGCGCGGCTTGCAGCAGTTGCAGCGCGTGCTGGAGCAGAACGATCGCGACAATGAACTGCGCGAGGCCCAGGAGCAGGCCGAACAGGCCAGGCGCCAGGCCGAGCAGCAACGGCGTGCCCAGCAGGAGGCCTCTGCCAAGCAACGCAATCGGGACCAGGAACTGGCAGGGCTGACGCCGCCGGCCGAATGGGCGGGGCAGCCGGTGTTCCACCGCCGCCAACTGGAACGTGGCGATCGTGCCGCCACCGAGCCGAGGCCCGCCTTCGACATCACCTCCAACGGCACCGTCGGGATGTCGCAGGACGGCAAGCGCCTGGGCTATGTCAATCTGTCCAACCAACTGGTGATCCGAGAGCTGCCCGGGGGGCGCGAACGCGTGTTGCGCGAAGGACTGAACAAGGAAGTCGGCTGGTCGGTGTACTTCGTCGGCGAGCGGTCGATCCTGCTCAATGGTGGGTTTGCCAAGAACGGCTACGTCGAATTGATGGATGGCGACGGCCAGCGCCTGCAACTGTGGCAGGGGGGCGACTTCCAGGCGTATCCGGTGGAGGGCCGGCTACAGGTGCAGCGGGCATCGTATTACCCCGACAAATACTGCAAGGGCGTCTGGTTGTACGACGAGCGCGGCCAGGTGGTGCAGCAACTGGTGCCGCCGTCCAGGGTGGACAGTTGTTGGCCGCGTGCCGGCGCCGACGGTTCGCTGGAGGTGGTGACCGTCGATGGCAATACCCTCACCGATTACTTCAACGGCGAGCGCCGGCAGAGCTTCCGGGGCGATACCCGCCATGGCGACAGTTCGTCGCCGCTGATCTACAGCTATGTCGGCACGCTGCCGTACCTGGTGTCCTACCTCAATGGCGACGAGAACAGCCGCGAACCATTCCAGTTGTGGGATATCGCCCAGGGCAAGGCGCTGTGCCAGATCGCCCGTCGCGGCCTGGCCTGGCTGACCGCCGACAAGCAGGACAACGTCTACATCACCCGCCCGCCACAGCGGGTATCGCTGCCCGACTGCCAGGTCACCGCGCTCGCCGCCAGTGGCACGCTCACGCTCGATGGCGACCTGGGCTGGATTCATCAACCCGAAACGGGCGCGATCTCGGTGCTGACCTTGCCCTCCAACCAGGAAAAATATCGCCTGCAAAGCCCTTTCCGCGACGACAGCCTGTATGCGCAGCGCTTGCCGGGCCAGCAGCGCTACCTGGCGGTGGGGATGTGGTCGTGGAACGTCAAGGGCGGCCAGACCATGCAGATTTTCGATCTGGAGAACGGCACGCTGGCGCGGGAACAGCCGGGTGGCCTGAGCTGGAACAGCCACTTCAGCACGCGCGCCGATATCGTGGACGGCCACTGGCACACCCAGGGCTGGCCGATTGCCCTGGGCGGCAAGGCCGAGCCCAGCGCCGATCCGCAGCAGTTTCTGGCGAGCATGAAGAAGGACAAATACGAATCCACCGCCGAATACCGCGCCCGGGTCGCCCAGCTGACTCTGCCGTACCAGATGGAGATCGGGGTGAAGGACTACGACGCCGACGGCGGCTATTTCGTCGGCGAATGGCGGGGCGTGCCCATAGGTGTACCAGTACCGCCAGCACAGGCGCGGCGGCTCGATGGGCAGACCACGCTGTCGCTCAAGGGGCAACTGGCGGTGCTCGACGAAAACTTCCTGATGCTGCGCGACGCCTCGGTGCTGCTGCCCGATGGCGGCACGCTGCCGCTGGCAACCCGGGCCGCCGCGTCGGCCGCCACCGCGCTGCCCAAACCGACCCTGGCGCTGGCCAAGCCACCGCTGGTGGCGGCCAAGGGCAAGCAGGCCGCAGCCTCCTGCAACGGCACGCTCGATTACCTGGCCCCGCAACTGCGCGCCTATACCAGCCCGGAGCTGGCCGAAGTGCGCCGCACCATCCTCGGTTCCAACATGGCTCAGATGCTGGCCGAGGCGCGCCAACAGGGCGCCACCGCCGACGTGGTGCAGCAAATGGTGGATCAGGCCGAACAGGCAGCGAGTGAAGCCGCCACCACCGCCGAACAGAGCGACGGCGGTGGCAACAGCATCCAGCGCGCCGACAACGGCACCCTGCCGCTGCAATGGCCGTGCGAAGGCATCCACGCCTCGTCGGTCTGCGCCTACGTCCTGCACAAGTGGGAAGCGCTGACCTACCGCGAGCTGGGCCAGGCGATGGCGCGCTGCAACTAGCTTGGGCGCACCAGCCGGCGGAGCACCGAACAACAAGAAAAGGGGGGAACGATGAGGACGCTGACGCAGGAATACCTGGGCGGCACGCTGCTCGATGAAGATCACTACAAGATCGACCTGGCCGTGCTGGAGCGCTACCAGTCATTTTCCAGCGAACTGCTGCGGCTGGCGTTGCTGGGCCTGGCGGCCTACGGCTTCCTGATCGCCAATGTGGCGCTCAAGATGGACTACACGACCGTGCTGACTCAAGCGCTGAAGCCGGTATCCCCATTCTTCTGGAGCGCGGTAGCCTTGGCGCTGTGCACAGGCTTTGCGCTAGGCCATCGCTACTTTTCCACCGATTGCCTGACCCACTTCGTGCGGCAACGGCGCCTGGGCGAATGGCTGGCCCAGGCGCGCCCCCCGCGCAGCGTCTGCCAGGCCGCCTTGCAGACCATCGATCACGAGGAGCGCAGCCTGGCGCGGGATCTGTTCCTGTGCAAATGGTCGCTGATCGCCGCCTGTGCCAGCTTGTTCGTGGGGGTTGGTTGCTTTGCCGTGGGTATCGGCTTGTTGTCCTCTTCAATGCAGAGCGCTTCTGACGCCCATTCCTCGCCGGAGGCTCGAGTGGCTGCGCCTCAACCGGTGTTCCAGCGCGCGGCGTCGACTTCGTCGATGCGCTGATCGCAGCGATCGGCGGTGTCACTGCCACACATCGTTGCCCTGCCTCCCCACCTTCCGAGGTATCGCCATGCCGGTGGTGTTTGCCGCCGTCGGTGTGAGTGAAACCGGCTTGGCCTGACCTCTGATGGATGCACCCGGTGTAGAGACCGGTGCGAGGCAGTGGTGGGGGGATCTTGCCACTGGCGGGCGCACCGTTGATCGGGTCGCCGTCGTTGCTGGCGTCCTGGGTCGTGTCCGGCCGGTCAGCTTCACCCCTAGTGGCCATTCCCGGCGGACATGCAGCACATCGTTGCGCAGCATGGCGGGTAGGCCTGTTGTGTTGGCCATTGCACTGATGAGTGTCTCGGTGTTCGTCTTGTTTTCTTTCTACTTTTTCATTTTTCTTTCAAATTTCATTGAATTTCAATCGTTTACCATTCGTCATATTTGGTTGATATGTAAAAAACAAACAATACTATTTGAGATGCTTGCTTTGGGCGAGCGTACTTGTTTCTTTCTTGGTTTGTATCAAAACTGGAGAACTCACCGTGATTACGTTTCAATCGATCCTGAATGCACGTGCCGGATGGGGTAAGTTGCTGACCAAGCTGGCCGTCGCGGGCCTGCTGCTGGGCGGCGTGTACGGGCAGGCTTCTGCCGCCAATCTGGGTACCTGCACTGGTATCCTCACCACGACGTTCAGCCCTGCCATCACTGACGTGGAGCAGGATGTGACCGCGACAGTCTCATCCACTTACGTACTCTGCACGTCGCTGCTCCCTGTGTTCATCGGTACGGGCACGGGCACCGCAACCAATCAGCTTAAGGGCAGTAAATGCGCCCAGATTACGACTCCCACCTCAACTTTCGGCGACAAGACCATTGTTTACAGCGATGGTGCGGGTAGCACGCTGGCTGGCTCGGGCGCCACGGTGGCGCGGGTCGATCTGGGGACGAGCTACGCGGTCACCCGGACTTCCACCGTATTGTCCGGCGAGTTCGCAGGGGCCAATGCCGTGGAAACAGCCCTGGTTTTGAAAACCAGCCTGGCGAGTTGTTCGACTGCCACCCCGCTGGCGCAAACCAGTGGCGCCACCACGCTCCAGTTCGTTTCGGTTCCTTGAACACGCCCAGTTCAGCACCCAGGCCAGCGATTTGGGTCGCTGGCCTGGGCGGGATGCCTCCGATGCATGGGGTCAATCCATGGGTACGGAAGTAAGAGGTCGCGAAGCCGGGCCCTCCCAGCACCATCGGTATGTCGCGGTCGGTTACTCCACTGTCACCGATTTCGCCAGATTCCTGGGTTTGTCCACATCGGTGCCCTTGCGGCACGCGGTGTGATAGGCCAGCAGTTGCAGCGGCAACGTCATGGTCAAGGCGGCCAGGTTGCCGCCTTCCACCGGTACGGTAAGCAGGCGGTGCACGCCATCGAATTCGGCCTCGGTGCCGGGTTCGGCCAGCACGAAAACCTTGCCGCCACGCGCCTGGACCTCGCGCACATTGGAAACCAGTTTTTCCAGCAAGGCATCGCGCGTGACGCACACGATTACCGGCATGTTCTCGTCCACCAGCGCCAGCGGGCCGTGTTTGAGTTCGCCGGCGGCATAGCCTTCGGCGTGGATGTAGGCGATCTCCTTGAGCTTGAGCGCGCCTTCCAGGGCGATGGGGTAGAGCGTGTGGCGCCCGAGGAACAAGGTGTGATCGTAATGGGACAGTTCCTGTGCCCAGTGCTCGATATCCTGCTCCAGCGCCAGCATCTGCGCGATCTGTGCCGGTAGCGCGGCGAGCGCGTCGCCCAGCCTGGCGAGGTCGGCATTGGGCAGGGTCTGGCGGGCGCGGGCCAGTGCGGTGGCAAAGACATAAAGCGCCACCAGTTGGGTGAGGAAAGCCTTGGTCGAGGCGACGCCGACTTCGATCCCGGCCTGGGTAAGGAACAGCAGGTCGGCCTCGCGGGTCAGCGTGGCATGCGCCACGTTGCAGATCGCCATGATGCGCACATCGCCGCGCTCGCGCGCGGTGCGCACTGCGGCCAGCAGATCCGCCGTTTCGCCCGACTGCGAGATGGCGATCACCAGCGTACCGTCCTGTTCGCGGCCATTGCGGTAGCGATACTCGCTGGCGATGTCCACACTCACCGGCAGGCCGGTCCATTCTTCGATCCAGTATCGGGCCACCAGCCCGGCGTGGTAGCTGGAGCCGCAGGCGACGATGCGTATGGCGGGCGTCTGGGCGAACGCGGCCTCGGCGCCGGGGCCGAACAACTCGGCCCGGCAGCCCAGCTCCAGCGCGCGCGCCAATGTGTCGGTCACGGCGCCGGCCTGTTCGAAGATTTCCTTCTGCATGAAATGGCGGTACTGGCCCAGCTCGGCGGAATCGGCGGCCACATCAACGGTGCGCGCGGCGCGGGTGGCGGTCTCGCCGTGCTGGTCAACGATGCGGATCCCGTCGCGCCGCAGTTCGGCGATATCGCCGTCTTCCAGGTGGATCATCCGTTGTGTCAGCGGCAGCAGCGCGGCGATGTCGGAGGCGAAGAACTGCTCGCCGAAGCCCAGGCCAAGCACCAGCGGGCTACCGCGCCGCGCGCAGATCACGCGGTCCGGGTGGTCGCGGCAGACCACGCCAATGGCAAACGCGCCTTGCAGGCGTTGCATAGCGCCGCGCACCGCCGCCAGCAGGTCGTCCGAGTCGCCGAGCAGGTGGTGGATCAGATGGGCGATGGCTTCGCTATCGGTCTCCGAGGTGAAGCGGTAGCCCCGCGCAGTCAGCTCCTGGCGCAGCTCGCGATGGTTCTCGATGATGCCGTTGTGCACGATCAGGATATTGTCGCCGCCGAGGTGGGGGTGGGCGTTGGCTTCGTTGGGCTCGCCATGCGTGGCCCAGCGCGTGTGCGCGACACCGCAATGGCCGCTCAGCGAGGCGGCGCGTTGCGCCAGGTCCGCGACGCGGCCGGCGACGCGTAGCCGGGTCATGTCGCGGGCATCCATCAGCGCCAGGCCGCTGGAGTCGTAACCCCGATATTCCAGACGCGCCAGGCCGGCCAGCAGCATGGGCACCACATTGCGATCCGAGATCGCGCCGACGATTCCGCACATGAATGAGAAGCTCCTTTGTTGCTTCGCACAAAAATCTACGTGCGGCTTTCTGGCTTGTCGTTACAGAAAATCCCCTAAGGTGTTGTCGTGTCGTTTTGGGTTGTTTGTAAGAAAAAGTGAAAATGCCTTCTATCCGACCAGCGGATGCGGCCATCTACCGAAAGCTTGGTCTAGATTGGAAATAACGCGGAAGAGCAAGAGAGGCTGCGATGCACGTACTAGGCATGGGGATCGTCGGGATTCGGTTGTATGCCAGAATCCTGACATCAGATGCGGCAAAACCTGACGAACTCGCCGACAATCTGGTAGATGAAATCAACTGCTACATGCCTCGGGCCACCCCGTCCGAGCAGCAGTTGCTGTTTCAACTGGCCTGCGAAATCCACGAGGCCTTCGGCGACGCATTCGAGCGCGTTGACGATCTGTCTTATCGCTTCCAGGCCCTGGACTTGGTCAACGGCCTGCTAAGCAAGGCGCGCGAATTGCGCCAGTTGGGGCTTTGAGCGTCTCAGGTGGGCGTTTCGCCGCTGGTGGCCTCCTGCCGTAGCAGGCGGTCCACGGCGTGGCGACGCTCACGCTCCCGTAGTTGCTGCGCGCGGTCGTCCTCGTTCAATGCCTTGAACAGCGCCACGCATAGCCCCACCATCACCACCGCGAACGGCAGTGCGGCGACGATGGACAATGTCTGCAATGCTTTGAGGCCGCCGGTGAACAGCAGCACGATGGCCATGGCTGCCATCACCGCGCCCCAGATCAGCTTGGTGCGCGCAGGCGGGTTGTGGTTGCCGCGCGCCGAGAGCATGCCCAGCACGAAGGTGGCCGAGTCGGCCGATGTGACAAAGAAGCAGGCGATCAACACCAGCGCCAGTCCGCTGGCGATATGGTGCAATGGCAGTTGCCGGAACAGCGCGAACAGTGTTTCGGAGTAATCATTGGCCTGCACCGCCAGCAGGTCCACCCCGCCGAACATCTGCTGGTGCAGCGCCGTACCGCCAAAGGCGGCGAACCAGATGAAGCTGACCACGGTGGGGGCCAGCAGCACGCCCATGACGAACTCACGGATGGTGCGGCCCTTCGAGACGCGGGCAATGAAGATGCCCACGAACGGCGCCCAGGTGATCCACCACGCCCAGTAGAACAACGTCCAGTCCGCGACCCAGGTGCCCTGGCTGAATGGGGTGAGCCGCAGGCTCATGCCCACCAGGTTGTGCAGGTAGCTGCCGACGGTGGTGGTCAGCGATTCCACGATGAACAAGGTCGGGCCGCAGGCGACGACGAAGGCCAGCAGCAGCAGCGCCAGCGCAACGTTGGCGTTGGATAGCCATTTGATGCCGCGCTCCACGCCGGTCAGCGAGGACAGCAACGCCGCGCCAAGGGCCACCAGGATGATGACCACGTGCAGCAGGTCGCTATCCGGCAGGCCGAACAGGTTGCGCAGGCCGCCGGCGATCTGCAGCGTGCCCAACCCCAGCGATGTGACGACGCCACAGGCGGTGGCGAGCACCGCCAGTACGTCGATGGCGCGACCGAGGCCGCCGGTGACGCGTTGGCCGAACAGGGGGCGGAAGGCTTCGCTGATCAGCACCGGCAGGTTGCGGTTGAAGCTGAAGTAGGCGATGGCCAGCCCCATCACACTGTAGATGGCCCACGGATGCAGCCCCCAGTGAAAAAAGGTGAAGCGCAGGGCGTTGCGCGCGGCGTCGGGCGTCAGCGCTTCGCCCACCGGCGGTGTGGCGTAATGCGCCAACGGCTCGGCCGCGCCCCAGAACACCAGGCCGATCCCCATCCCGGCGGCAAACAGCATGGAGAACCACGACAGGCGCGAGAACTGCGGTTCGGCATCCTCGCCACCGAGGCGGATGCTGCCGAACCGGCCGAATGCCAGGTAGATCGCAAAGAGCAGAAAGCCGAACACCGTCAGCAGGTAAAACCAGCCGAAGTGGGAAATGGTGAATCCCAGCATGGATTGGGTGGCCGCTGTCATCGTCTCGGGCATCAGTGCGCCCCAGGCGACGAATAATGTAGCGATCAGCACTGCGATCAGAAATACCATGTGTCTGCATACCTCGCTGTTATGAAGAAGTGTTCCGGACGGGCAGGCGAAGGACGGCTGGAACGGCTGGGAGGTGCCTGTCCGGGTGGGGCGGACGTGCCGTTGGGCGGTCCTTGCGGGCCGGAAAAACACCATCCACTGCGTTGCACGCCCTGCCAATAACCGGTTGTTGGCTGCGTCGTGCGCCTGGTGCCTGGCGCTTTTTCGGCCCAGCGCTGCCGCGAAACATTGGATGGCACGCCCTAGTCAGGATACCGGCGATGAAAGCGGCATATGGCCGTCAAGTGAAATATTTTTGGGCAAATGTATTGGCGGGCATCGCAACGGACAGGGCATCCCGCCATGCTGCCCAGCAGGCAGCCGCTTCCTCGAGTTGCCACGCGGTGTCGGCATGGTGCAGCCCCGCAAGCCGTGCCTGATGGTCCAACTGCACTGGCTGGCAGTGCGGGTAATCGCGCACCCGCAACGCGGGGTCGATGCCCATGAAGAAAGCGAGGCAGGGGCGATCGAATCCCGCCGCCAGATGGATCGGCGCGCTGTCGGTGGCAATCACGCCCGTCGCGCCGGCCAGGGCTGCCAGCAAGTGGCGGAGATCGACCGCCCAGGCTGAGATATCCCGGTAGCCCGGTACCGGCAAGGCGCCGAAGCCCAACACCGCATGGCCGCATGCAATGAGTTCGCGGGCAATGTCGGCGGCGATGTTCGCGGGCATCCGACGCAGCGGTGAACTGGCGTCCGGGCAGAGCAGCAGGTAATCGCGCGGCCAGCCTTCGGGCAAGGTGGGCAGCATCACCTGGCGCAACCAGCGGTTGGCTTTGTCCACTGGCGGCATCCGGGCGGGATCCAGCCCCAGGCTGTCCAGAAAGAAGTCGATCATGGGCAGGCGGTCGAACGCCGGGCGGTACATGAAATCCGCCAGGTCGATCAGCACACCGTGGTCGAAGTCCGCCAGCGTGCGTGGCAGGTAGTGCGTCGCCAGCCAGGGCACCAGCGCATACAGGGCTTCGACATAGGCTGGCGTGTGCGGGCTGCGATACATGTGCAGCGCCAGATCCGGCCGTTCGCGATGCAGCCAGTCCAGCACCGACAGACCGATCACCGAGTCGCCCAGGGCAACCCCCATGCCGTTGAGGAGATGCAGCGTACCGGGCGCCGGGATGTCCAGGCGGAATGGCGCGTGATGGGCGTTGAGCACGGGGCGCAGTTGGCTCAGCGGTACGAAATCGGCCGGATTGCGATCCAGGAAGGCGAGGTCGTAGGGCAGCCAGAGTTCGCCGGAAGCGTGGACCAGCGTTTCGCCGGTGAGCGGTGGTCGGATCGGGAATGATGGCGGCATGGCGAGATTGTAGGCATGCCGGCCGCGCCAACGACAACCCCGGCCGAAGCCGGGGTTGAATGGGGAAGCGGCGCTCAGTACTGCACGATGTCGTTGCCGCTGGCCCGCACCCGGTCGCCCTGGGCGAACGGTGGTTGCTGCTGGTAGGTGAAGGTGCGGCTGGAGCCATCCTCGAAGGCGACATCCACCTCATAGACCGTGGTCTTGCGCACCTGCTTCTCGATCTGGTGGCCCGCGACGGCGCCGCCGATGGCGCCGACAACCGTGGCGACATCCTTGCCGCGGCCCTTGCCGACCTGGTGGCCCAGCACACCGCCGACCACGCCACCGGCGATGGCGCCGCCGCCACTTGCCTGTCCGGCTTGTTCCACCGCGCGGACCGCGACGACCCGGCCGCACTCATAGCAGACCTGCCTGGTCGGTTCGGGGGCCGGTTCCACCGGGCGCGATTCGGGGCGCGGCGTGGGCTTGTGCTTGGGCTTCGGTGTGGGGGTCGGAGCGGGTGTTGGGGTCGGTTGCGGCGTGGGCGTCGCGGTCGGTTCCGGTGTCGGAGTGGGGGTCGGTTCCAGGGTGGGGGTCAGCGTGGCCGGTACCGAAGCGGCGGCGGGAATGCTGGCGACCGGCAGGGGCGCATCGGGCTTGCCGATAAAGCCCAGCCAGTGCGCGGTGGCCGCTGCGGCCGCGATGATCACGGCGACGGCGGCGACCAATACCAGGGGATGCGGCCTGGAGGAAGTCGGGGTGGTCATGGTAGCTCTCCTTTTACTCTTGTCTCTGTTTTATATGCGGCGGCGCCGCGTGTGGACGTAACTATGTTGCGTATCGATCGGATGACACGCCAGTGACAGCCGGCACAACGACCGGGGCATTTTTCACGGGCAAAAAAAGCCCGCCGGGGCCAGGCGGGAAAGGGAAGGCAAAATGGAGGTCGTCGGTATCGGCGTCCTTCGGCCCGGGCCGGCAAATCGACGCCGGCATTTACGAGACGGGCACGGTAAGCGCCAGGCGCCTCGGGTCACAGACTCGCCGGTTGTCCGCCCAGCGGCGCAATCCCAGGATGCGTTCTCCCAGGTGGCTGAGCGAGGCTCGCGGGTAGCGCGTCTGTTCCCAATGGCGCGGGTCGCCCGGGAAGGCATAGCCACGGGCCGGCTCACGCCGATACCAACTGCCGATGCGCCAGTCGCGCAAGGCATCGTCGTGCTCGCCGGCCGGGGTGAAGGAGATGTACTGCGCCAGGCGCACCCGGTCGCTGGAGGTATTGGGGCGGATGCCATGTGCCAGCAGGCTGTTGAAGATCAGCAGATCGCCGGCCTGCATTGGAATGAAGCGCACCGGCCAGGGAACGGTATCGAGGTCGGGCTGCCATGGGTTGCGATGGGCTGGCGCTGTGGCGATCCAGCTTTCCAGGTTTTCGAACAGTTCGGGAATGCACTGGAAGCCGCCGCCTGCTTCGGTGGTGTCCGCCAGTGCCAGCACGCCCTGCACATTGACCGGCAAGGGGGTGAGTGAGGTGTCGGCGTCCCAGTGGAGGAAGCCGCCGAACTTGCGGGCCCCGGCGTTGGGGGTATTCAGGTTGGCGCGGTCGATGGTGACCCACAGGTCTTCTCGATCCCAGATATCGACGAAGGCGTCGTAGACGCGGGGCGTCTGGCGGTTGTCCCAGAATGCCTGGTTCTGATACGCCTCGACCATGCCGGAGCCATTCAATTCGCGCATCTCGTTGTCGCGCAGTTGCGGGCGGTTCCAACTGGCCGGGTCGTGCGGATTCAGTTCCTGGAACTCCCACAGGAAGCTGGCGGTGCGCGCGACCTGCTCCGCCGACACCGCGTTTTTCACGATCACGTAGCCGTAGCGTTGCCAGTGGGCGAAATCGGCTTCGCTCAGCACGCGTAGCGGTAGCTGTTTCTTCAGGGTATTGAGGGCCGGCAACTCCATATAGGCTACTGATGGGTTGCCGGGGCGGTTGTTGCCGTAGTCGTATCGATCGTTCATCGCGTTATCTCCACATTGCCGTCGTCATGCGGCAGTACGACGATTGTGGCGATCGGTCATGCGGGTGATTTCACGCTGAGCGACGAGAATTGATACGATCATGATGTCTTGAGTGTGGGAGGTGGTCAGGATGCGCCCTCAATTCGAGCACGTCGCGGTTCCTGCCGGGCATTCCTGGGCCTTGCTCTGGCGTGAGCTACCGGACCTGCCATTCCTGTGGCATTACCATCCCGAGTTCGAGCTGACGCTGACGCTCAATGCGCGCGGCCAGCGCTACATCGGCGATCACCTGGCCGATTTCGACGATGGCGATCTGGTGCTGGTCGGCCCCAATCTGCCGCATACCTGGTCGGCGCAGCAGCGGCTGGATGCGCAGCAGCCGATGCTGGCCATCGTGGTGTGGTTCAGCCGTGACTGGCTGGCCGGCCTGATCCAGGCCTTGCCCGAGCTGGCGCCGCTGTGGACATTGGCGAATGGTGCCTCGCGCGGGTTGAGCTTTTCGGCCGATACGGCGCGCGCGGTACGCGAGCTGTTGCCGGGTCTGCACGATCGCGATGCCGCCCGGCGCCAGCCCTTGTTGCTGGAGGTGCTGTTGCGGCTGGCCGCCGACCAGGACGCACGGCCGCTTGCTTCATCCGGCCAGGGCATGATCGAGGCCGACGCGCAGCGCGAGCGCATCGGGCGGGTGCTCGACTACCTGCACGCGCATTTCCAGGAAGACATCGCCGTGGAAGATCTGGCGCGGCGTGCCGCGTTGTCGCCTGGCGCGTTTCATCGCTTCTTCAAACGCCATACCTTGCAGACGGTGCTGGGCTATATCACCCAGTTGCGCATCGGGCGTGCCTGCCAGCAACTGATCCAGACCGACAAGCCGGTGGGCGTGGTGGCGGAGCAGGCGGGCTGGCGCAACCTGGCGCATTTCAACCGGCAGTTCCGCGCCCACAAGGGTGTGACGCCGCGCGAGTTCCGCGCGCGCTATCGCGCAGGCTGAGCCCGCGATCCGGGGTAGGCGGATTCCATTTGTATCCAAGCGTGCAGACGTCTGCGGCAATGAAAACGCGCTGCTAGAATTCGTGCACTTTCTCCCCTGGACTCAGCATGAATCCCCAATCGCCTCGCTGGATCGAACCCGCTATCGCCGCTGGCAGCGTGGTATTGCTGCTGGCCCTGTCGTACCAGATCCTGGCGCCGTTCATTGCCGCGCTGGTCTGGGCCGGCATCCTGGTCTACGCCACCTGGACGCCTTTTCTGTGGTTGTCGCGCAAACTGGGCGACCGGCGCGGCCTGGCGGCGGCGCTGCTGGTCCTGTTGTTCGCCTTGCTGATCCTGGTGCCGCTGGTGGTGGCGGGGGTGGAACTGTCGCTCAATCTGGACGAGATCGTCGCCTGGGCGCGCAGTA
The DNA here is from genome assembly GCF_005048205.1 of Chitiniphilus eburneus. Taxonomy (GTDB): domain Bacteria; phylum Pseudomonadota; class Gammaproteobacteria; order Burkholderiales; family Chitinibacteraceae; genus Chitiniphilus; species Chitiniphilus eburneus. The sequence continues at coordinate 3,957 of NZ_SUMF01000031.1, read as the reverse complement.
AGCTCAATGGTGGGCTGCCCGACCTGCCGGCCTGGCTGCTGAGCCTGCCGTGGTTCGGACCGAAACTGGCGGAGTTCTGGGGCGAGCTGAATGCGGGCGATCCGGAAACGATGGCGCGTCTTCACGAGTGGATCAAGCCGCTGGGCGGGTTCCTGCTGGTGTTCGGCAAAGCAGTGGGCAGCGGTCTGCTGCTGCTGGTGCTGAGCCTGTTCTTCTCGTTCTTCCTGTATGTGAGCGGCCATTCGTTCGTGAAATGGCTGATGGCGGCATTGCGACGCATCGGCGGCGAACGGGCGCAGGCACTGATGAAGCTGGCTGGCGGCACGGTACGCGGCGTCGTCTATGGCTTTATCGGTACGGCACTGGTGCAAGGCGCGCTGGCATGGTTCGGCTATTGGCTGGCGGGCGTGCCCAATGCGGCGGCGTTCGGACTGGTATCGTGCTTCCTGTCGCTGATCCCTGGCGGCCCCAGCCTGCTGGGCCTGCCGGTCGCCGCATGGCTGTACATGCAGGGCGGCACCGGCTGGGCGATCTTTCTGGCCATCTGGATGGTGGCGGTGGTGGCCTCGGCCGACAACATCGTCAAGCCACTGGTGATCGGCAAGGAAAGCAACCTGCCGTTCGTGTTGATCCTGATCGGTGTACTGGGTGGTGCGCTGGCGTGGGGCATGCTGGGCGTGTTTCTCGGGCCTACCCTGCTGGCGGTGAGCTTCACGCTGCTGCGCAACTGGGGCGCCACGCCCACGCTGGCCGAGGCGGAGGCGGCGATGACACCGCCGGCCGATACGCTGTCCGAAGCGGTCGCGGTGGCTACCGGGCGGCGTCATGCGGCGCCGGAAGGCCGGCCGGCCTCCGCTGTGGTCATCCCGACCGAGGAGGCGCCGCCGCCCGGGGAAGACCTTTCAACGGATCAGCGTTGATCCCGATGCAATGAAAAGTGCCGGCGATGCCGGCACTTTTTTTGCGATGAGCCGAGCGAGATCGCACGGCGAGTGGGCTTGATCCCGCCAGGAGATCGCGCCCCTGGCACCGCATCGCCCGATGCCCATGCGCCGCCGCCCTGCGTTCCGCGTTCGAGACTAAAGCCAGGTTGCCAGCCAGCCGCCCAACCCGCCCGCGAAAATGGCGTATCCCAGCGCCTTCTGTGCCCAGTACAGCTTGCCGTGGCTGGTCTTGTGTCCAGGGGTCATGTCGATGCTCCCATTACGAATCCTGGTCTCATTATTGAGAATAATTCTTATCTTTGGAAGTGAATTCTCGCTATGGGTGCGATAGGTTGCATGGTGTATATGTGCACATACCACTTCATATAAAAACACTGATATTTACCATCCATCTTTCTATTGTCACCTTTGGTCAACGCTAATGTTGTAGCGGCTTTACGCGAGTTAGCATCGGCTCGCCAATTGGTCTGGGCATTCCATATGAAAAAATACCAGTTGATCAATGGGCCTTTGTTGAACTTTGGAGGATGGAGAAGATGAAACGCACGCCGTTCGCGCGACGTCAGGGCCTCGCCGCCCTGATCGTCGGCCTTTGCCTGTCTGCCAGCGTGTTTGCCGCGCCGGCCTGGCAGGAAGGCAATACCTATACCGCTGGCACCGTGGTCAGCTACAACGGGCATGACTACAAGGCACTGGTCACGCATACCGCCTATACCGGCGCCAACTGGAATCCGGTTTCCACGCCGACGCTGTGGCAGGACCTGGGTGCGACGACCGGTACCCCCACGCCGACACCGACACCGACCCCCGCCGTCACCCCGACGCCCACTCCGGTGGTGCCGACCCCGACGCCGGTCGTGACGCCCACCCCGACTCAGGTGGTGACCCCGACCCCCGCGAACACCGCTTGCTATCAGGCCTGGGCAGCCGGTTCGGTCTACAACGGCGGTGCCCGTGTGACCTACAACGGCGTGAATTACGAAGCCAAGTGGTGGACGCAGGGCGACAACCCCGCTCAATCGGGCGATTGGGGCGTGTGGAAGAACCTGGGCAACTGCGGCAGCACCACGCCGACGCCGGTCGTGACGCCGACCCCGACTCCCGTGGTCACCCCGACGCCGACTCCGGTCGTAACGCCGACCCCGACGCCGGTGGTCACTCCCACCCCGACCCCGGTGGTGACGCCGACCCCGACCCCCGTGGTGACACCGACGCCGACGCCGGTCGTCCCGACCCCGACGCCCACTCCGGGCGGTGATACGCCGGCGCCGACCAAGGCACAGGTCGGCTCCTACTTCACCCAGTGGGGCGTGTACGACAGCGCATTCTTCGTCAAGCACGTCGACACCAGTGGCGCGGCCGCCAAGCTCACCTTCATCAACTACGCTTTCGGCAACCTCTACAAGAAGGCCGATGGCAGCTATCAGTGCGATAGCGGCATCAACAAGCTGGAGCCGGGTTCGACCAACGAGAACGACCCGCAGGCCGGCACCGGTGGCGACGCCTGGGCCGACTACCAGATGGACTACGCGGCCAAGGATTCGGTCGATGGCGTGGGCGACGTATGGGAAAACAACCTGAAGGGCAACTTCAACCAGTTGAAGAAACTGAAGAAGAAGTACCCGAACCTGAAGGTGCTGATCTCACTGGGTGGCTGGACCTGGTCCAAGTGGTTCTCTGCTGCCGCCGCAACGCCTGAACTGCGTCAGAAGCTGGTGGCCTCGTGCCTGGATGTCTACATCAAGGGCAACCTGAAGAAGGCCGATGGCGATCCGGCCGGTGGTACCGGCGCTGCCGCGGGCATCTTCGACGGCATCGACATCGACTGGGAATACCCGGGCGGTGGTGGTCAGCCGTACAACCTCGCTTCGGCGGCCGACAAGCAGAACTATTCGCTGCTGCTCAAGGAGTTCCGTACCCAACTGAACGCCCTGGGTTCGCAGTATCTGCTGACGGTGGCCATCGGCGCGGGTAGCGACAAGATCGTCAATACCGAGCCGGCCGAGTACAGCCGTTACCTGAACTGGGTGAACGTGATGACCTACGACTTCCATGGCGGTTGGGAAGGCACTGGTCCGACGAACTTCCATTCGCACCTGTACCCGGATCCGGCCGATCCGTACGCCGGTACCACGGCAGGCACGTACAACATCCAGGGCGCGGTGGACAAGCTGCTGGCTGGTGGCATGCCGGCCAACAAGCTGGTACTGGGCATCCCGTACTACGGGCGTGGCTGGGGTGGTGTGAAGGCCGGCCCGAATGGCGATGGTCTGTATCAGGCTGCGACTGGCACTCCGGCCAAGGTGGGTACCAGCACCGAAGCCGGCTATGGCGACTACAAGGCGCTGGTCACGGCGCCGGGGACCAAGCGCTATCACCCGGTGACCAAGCAGTTGTATCAGTATGACGGCAGCAACTGGTGGAGCTACGACGACGCGACCACCATCCGCACCAAGATCCAGTACCTGAAGAGCAAGGGCCTCAATGGTCTGTTCAGCTGGTCGCTGGATGCGGACGACGCGAATGCCACCTTGACCAAGGCCATGAGCGAAGTTCAGCAGTAACGCGGCAGTAAGTGCCGGCTCACTTTGTGGGCTGGCATTGAAGTCCGCCAGGGTGGGCGATCCTGGCGGGCTTCCGAACCCGACCCGCATAGGGCCGGATTCTCCTTCTATGAGTGCGTCGCAAGGCGCAATCCTTGAACGACGGGCCTTGCGCCCGTCTTTTTTTTTGCGCGAGGCAACAAAAAACCGGCCATGCGGCCGGCTTTTTGTCGAAGCGGAACTGCTTAGGCGGTCAGTTGCAGCAGCTTTTCGAAGGCTTCATCAAACAGCTTCAGGCCTTCCTGTTGCAGTTGCTCGCCCACGCGGTTGAAGTCGAAGCCCAGCTTGCGCAGGGTGACCATCACCAGCACGGCTTCTTCAATGCCGGTATCCAGCTTGCTCTGCGCCACGCCATGATCGCGGAACGCATCCAGCGTGGCATCCGGCACCGTGTTCACGGTATCCAGACC
>NZ_SUMF01000030.1 GCF_005048205.1 Chitiniphilus eburneus | reverse complement strand
CCCCCAATGTGAGCCAGCGCTCCAGCTCGCGCAGTGTCAGGGCGGCCATCTTCTCGGAGGCGTATTCCCCGCGCTGGTCAGGGTTGGAGAAGGTCGTTCCAGGCAATTCGTCGTGGATCATCTGCATCGCTGTGCCGATGATCCGTTCCACGATGCCACCATAGTGCGGCTGCCCGAGCGGGCGATAGTCCAGCAGGATGCCATGCTGTTCGCAGCCACGGCGTAGCGCCTCGCTTTTGAACTCGGCTGCGTTGTCCAAATAGAGCAGTCTGGGCTTGCCGCTCATCGGCCAATCCATATCTACGTCCAACCCTTCTAACCAAGGGCGCTTGTCGCAGCTGGCATGCGCAAGGCACAGGCCGACCGATACGGCGGATGGCGCTTCCAACGTGACTACCATACCAACCACGCAGCGGGTGAACACGTCGATGGCGAGGGTCAGGTACGGACGGCCAATTGGTTGCCGGTCGCCCTCGTCCACCACGATTAGGTCGATGACTGTGTGGTCGATCTGCACCTGCTCCAGCGGCGCGGAGACTGGCGGCGGAACACCACCAACACCTTGCAAGGTGCGGGACGCATCCTGGCCTTCCCGAAGGCGAGTGGTCTTGAGCGGGTCGAGGCCGGCGATCCGCGAGGCCACGGTATTGCGTGCGGGCACCCGCAGCTTTTGCAGCTTGCACGCCCGCGCAATTTCGCGATGGAACGCCGCTAGGCTGCGCTTCTGCTTGGTCAGGAAGCGCTTTTGCAGTAGCTCGCGGATGATGCGTTCGACCGATTCCGGCAAGCGGCCCTTACCTTTGCCGCCGCTCGACTGTCCAAGAGCCAGGTCAGTGACCAGCCCCGAGCCTTGCCGGGCACGTCGGATCAGGACGTAGACCTGCCGCCGGGACAGACCCAGTGCTTGGGCTGCCGCGTCGGCCGCTTCATGCCCGACCGTCTCCGACTGCGCTAACGGCCCAATGATCTCAGCGCGACGACGCGCACGCTCCCATGCCTGTTCTGGCAGGGTGGCTACGCCGTGCTCGGTAATCGGTACGGTATCGGTCGCCATGCTCACCTCGCTTTGGTGCACACGAGTATTGAGCATAGCCGAGTTTTGTGCAGAGGAGTCCTGATATCGGGGCATCAGGAGCCGTATGCACAACAGGCGTCACGCCTCGTTGATTGGTGCAGTCGTCTTCTGAAAATGACAACTGACCGTCCACCGAACGTCTTAAAAACCTCCGTTTAATGGACGGTCATAAAAACGTCATTTTGTTATTTCAACTATTGTTGTATTATTCAAGTATGGAAAAGAACACAGCCACCACGATCTTTGAATCGCTGTCATCCGGCCTGCGGCTGGATGTGTACCGGCTTCTCGTGCGCAAAGGCACAGAAGGCATGGTCGCGGGCGAGATCGCTTCAACCCTCGATGTACCGCCGACCAACCTGTCGTTCCACCTCAAGGCGCTGACGCAGGCCGGGATGCTCACCGTCGAGGCGGAAGGGCGCTTCCAGCGTTACCGGGCCAACATCCCGCTGATGCTGGACTTGATCGCCTACCTGACCGAAGAGTGCTGCTCAGGGCATCCCGAACAGTGTGCAGACATGCGCGCTGCCTCCAAGTGTTCCGACGCTGTGCTGCCGCCCCTTTCTTCAACTCAAGAGGCCCTTAAAAAATGAACATCCTGTTTCTGTGCACCGGCAACTCGTGCCGCTCAATCCTCGGTGAAGCCACCTTCAACCACCTTGCCCCGGCAGGGTGGAAAGCCATGAGCGCAGGCAGTCAGCCCACTGGCCAAGTCCATCCTCGCTCGCTAGCACTGCTGGCACGCGAGGGCATCTCGACAGAGGGCTACCACAGCAAGTCTTGGGACAACCTGCCCTCGACCCCGGACATCGTAATCACGGTCTGCTCCAGCGCTGCTGGAGAAACCTGCCCGGCCTATTTGGGGCCAGTTCTGCGCACCCACTGGGGTGTCGAAGACCCCGCCCACGCCACAGGCACCGATGAGGAAATCGACGCGGCCTTCGTGACTGCCTACCGCATTCTTCGCGCACGCATCGAAGCCTTCCTCGCGCTGCCGCTGGCCGACTTGCAGCAAGACAAGGCGAAGCTCAAGGCTGAGCTTGATCGCATCGGCACATTGCTAGCCTGAAACTGAGAGAGGGGCAAGCTACCGATGCAAAAGCAATATCACGAGCTGATCGCGGGCCGCATCTACTTCGGCGGAGCAAGCGACATTCAACAAATCGCCGATGTGGAACACATCGAAGTGGTGGTGGACTTGCGCGAAGAGTCCACGGGCTGCGCGGCGTCGAATCCCGTCCTGATCTGGCAGCAAATCCCGCTCGGCGACAACGCCGACCAGCCACAAGCGCCATTGTTCAAAGACGCCATTCAAGCGGTCGTGTCAGCCTACCGCGATGGCAAAAAAGTGGCTTTCCACTGCGGTGGTGGTAAGGGCCGGACAGGCACCGTGGCCGCTGGCGTCCTGTTGGAGCTTGGCTTGTGCCGCACGCTCGACGAAGCCGCAGCGGCGGCTAAGACGATTCGCCCCGTCGTCAATATCAAGCCCGACCAGCGCGAGGCGCTTGAGCAGCTATATCCCAACGCATGACTAGGAAGGAATAACGATGGCAACCATTCAGATTTTTGACCCTGCACTGTGTTGCAGCACTGGCGTCTGTGGCGTTGAAGTTGACCAAGCGCTGGTGAGCTTCGCGGCCGATGTGGACTGGGCCAAACAAAACGGCGCACAGGTTGAACGATTCAATCTGGCTCAACAGCCGCTCGCCTTCGCCGAGAACGCGACTGTCAAGGCATTCTTGGAGCGCTCTGGACAAGAGGCTCTGCCCCTGATTCTGGTTGATGGCGAAGTCGCCTTGGCTGGCCGCTACCCCAACCGCACCGAGCTGGCTCGCTGGGCAGGCATCGCAACTGCGAACGCTACACAACCGCAAGGTGGTTGCTGCTCCGGCAGCCGCTGCTGCTGAGCGGAGGAATTGTCCATGCACTTCCTCAATCAGCCTCCGCGCTACCTTTTTTTCACGGGCAAGGGTGGGGTCGGCAAGACCTCCATCGCCTGTGCTACGGCGGTACAACTCGCATCAGAGGGCAAGCGCGTCCTGCTTGTCAGCACCGACCCTGCTTCGAACGTGGGGCAAGTGTTTGGGGAAAGCATCGGCAATCACATCACGGCGATCCCCGCCGTGCCCAACCTCTGGGCGCTCGAAATTGATCCGCAGGAAGCAGCGCAAGCCTATCGAGATCGCATCGTCGGCCCAGTGCGGGGCGTCCTACCGGAGACGGTTGTCAAAGGGATCGAGGAACAGCTTTCCGGCGCTTGCACCACCGAAATCGCGGCCTTTGATGAGTTCACTGCCCTGCTGATCGACTCGACGTTGACCGCGGACTACGAACACATCATCTTCGACACTGCACCCACGGGCCACACGATCCGGCTGCTCCAACTGCCCGGTGCGTGGAGCGGCTTCCTCGAAGAAGGCAAAGGTGATGCGTCCTGCCTCGGGCCTCTGGCCGGGCTGGAAAAGCAGCGTACCCAGTACAAGGCCGCCGTTGACGCCTTGGCTGACCCTCAACGCACTCGCTTGATTCTGGTCGCCCGTGCGCAGCGCGCCACTCTTCGAGAAGTGGCACGCACGCACGAAGAGCTGGCCGCCATCGGGCTGTCTCAGCAGTACCTCGTTGTCAATGGCGTTCTTCCTGCCAGCGAAGCCGCGCACGATGAGCTGGCCGCCGCGATCCATCAACGCGAGCAAGCTGCTCTTACGGCCATGCCAGACGTGCTCAAGGCGCTGCCTCGGGATCAGATTGACCTGAAACCGTTCAACCTAGTCGGACTCGACGCCTTGCGTCACTTGCTGGTGGCCACCAACAGCAGGAGCGCCACAAGCTCCATCGAACTGCCTTCCCAGCTCGACGCACCCAGCCTGTCCTCCTTGGTTGATGACATTGCTGTAGATGGGCATGGCTTGGTCATGCTCATGGGCAAAGGCGGTGTCGGAAAGACCACCTTGGCGGCCGCCGTCGCCGTGGAGCTGGCTCACCAAGGATTGCCCGTCCATCTGACGACCTCCGATCCGGCCGCTCATCTGTCAGAGACGCTGGAAGGCTCTCTGTCCAATCTGACCGTCAGCCGCATTGACCCTCACGAGGAAACAGAGCGCTATCGCAAGCACGTACTGGATACCAAGGGTGCCCAGCTCGACGCCGAAGGGCGCGCACTACTGGAAGAGGACTTGCGCTCCCCTTGCACGGAGGAAATCGCGGTCTTTCAAGCCTTCTCTCGCATCATCCGCGAGGCTGGCAAGAAGTTCGTGGTCATGGATACCGCGCCCACCGGGCACACGCTGCTGCTGCTGGATGCCACTGGTGCATATCACCGCGAAGTGACCCGGCAGATGGGCAACACGGGCCTGCACTACACGACGCCGATGATGCAGTTGCAAGACCCGAAACAGACCAAGGTGCTCATCGTCACGTTGGCCGAAACCACCCCTGTCTTGGAAGCTGCAAACCTGCAATCCGACCTGCGCCGAGCGGGCATCGAACCGTGGGCATGGATCGTCAACAACAGCGTCGCAGCCGCTCGCCCCGACTCTTTACTGCTGCGCCAACGCGCCTTCAACGAACTGAGGGAAATCGACTCGGTAGCCACACACCATGCCAAGCGCTTTGCAGTCGTACCCCTCTTGAAGAACGAGCCGGTCGGCGTGGATCGACTGCGCGACTTGGCACACCACATCACCGAGGAAGCCTGACATGGAAAACAAAATCTACAACGTACTGTTCATCTGCACGGGAAACTCTGCCCGCAGCATCATGGCGGAAGTCATCATGAACCACCTTGGGCGAGAGCGCTTCAAGGCGTACAGCGCAGGAAGCCATCCTCGCGGTGAGGTACATCCGATGACCTTGGAAGTGCTGTCGGAACAGTGCTACGACTTGGGCGGCCTGCGCAGCAAGAGCTGGACGGAGTTCGCCGAGCCGGATGCTCCGCAGATGGACTTCATCATGACCGTGTGCGATCAGGCCGCAGGGGAAGCCTGCCCGGCGTGGCCCGGCCAACCCATCACCGCGCACTGGGGCTTTGCTGACCCCACCAAGCTCGAAGGCGACCGGGAAAAGCAGCTCCGAGCGTTCTCCAACGTGCAGTTCCAGATTGCCAACCGAATCCGGCTTTTCATGAGCCTGCCTATCGAAAAAATCGACCGCATGTCGCTGCAAACCAAGCTCCGTGAGCTGGGGCAGCAGCGTGACGCTTAAAGGGGGAAATGCTTTGTCTGCTCAATGTGAAACCACACAGAAAGGATCGGCAAGCCTGCCGATGAGCGTCTTTGAGCGCTATCTGACCGTCTGGGTATTCCTCTGCATCGTCATTGGCATTGCCCTCGGACAGTTTTTCCCGACAGCGTTCCAGTCCATCGGCCGCATGGAGATCGCGCAGGTGAACCTCCCGGTGGGCCTGCTGATCTGGGTGATGATCATCCCGATGCTGGTCAAGGTGGACTTCGGCGCACTTCACGAAGTGCGGCAACACGTCCGGGGGATTGGGGTCACGCTGTTCGTCAACTGGCTGGTCAAGCCGTTCTCGATGGCATTCCTCGGATGGTTCTTCATTCGCAACCTGTTTGCGCCCATGCTCCCCGCTGACCAGCTCGACAGCTACATCGCTGGGCTGATCCTACTTGCCGCCGCACCATGCACGGCAATGGTGTTCGTGTGGAGCAGGCTGACCAATGGCGATCCACTGTTCACGTTGTCGCAAGTCGCTCTGAACGACAGCATCATGGTGATAGCCTTTGCGCCTCTGGTTGGCTTCCTGCTGGGCATCTCGGCCATCACAGTGCCTTGGGACACGTTGATCACATCCGTCGTGCTGTACATCGTGATTCCCGTCATCTTGGCCCAGCTCTTGCGCAAGCAGCTTTTGGCCAAAGGCCCGGATGCCTTCGAGGCCACGATGGCGAAAATCGGCCCGTGGTCGATCACGGCCCTGTTGGCGACCCTCGTCTTGCTTTTCGCCTTTCAAGGCGAGGCCATCCTGAAACAGCCGTTGGTCATCGCACTGCTGGCTGTGCCAATTTTGATTCAGGTGTTCTTCAACTCTGCCTTGGCCTACTGGCTAAACCGCTTGGTTGGCGAGAAACACAACGTCGCTTGCCCTTCGGCCTTGATTGGCGCATCCAACTTCTTCGAGCTGGCGGTCGCGGCAGCGATCAGCCTGTTCGGGTTCCACTCAGGTGCGGCTCTGGCGACCGTGGTCGGCGTGCTGATTGAGGTGCCGGTGATGCTGTTGGTGGTTCGAGTGGTAAATGCCTCTCGCGGTTGGTATGAGAAGCAGCCTGCATAAAGCTCTCGACAGCGGATGTCGTCATCCGATGTTCATAAAACCACCGTTTATTAGACACACCTTGTAGGTATGTATATACCTACCTACAAACCATCACCCGGCGATCTCGTTCAAGCAGCGCGTCTCGGCGCGCTGCCGCACCCCGTGCAGGAAGGCGTGCAGCGCGCGGCGCTGCTCGGCCTCTTCGAGCTTGCGGTACTGGGCTTGCAGGGCCGCGATCTGCTCGGCGATCTCCCGCATCTTGGGCGTCATCTCGACCCGCATCATGCGGTGGTCAGGTCTGCACGCGGTGTAGTCAGTCTTGGGCATAGGCGTCTCCGTCAATGAGTTGAATGTTGGTGGCGGCCATCACGATGGCTCGCACCTCGATGGCGTAAACGATCAGCTCCGCGCCATCGTCGGCTTCCAGTCGAAGCATGTCCGCGCCGCTGGCGACGAACTCGGCGCGCAGCGCGCGGCCGATGTCGCGCAAAGCCGCTTGGTCGATCTCTCCGGTCAGGCTGGCCAACTGCCCCGTGCCCGGCTGCGCGGCCGGGATGTGCAGAGCCTCAAGCCCAGAACCGGGCAGCAGGTCAGGAAAGCAGACCGGGCCACGGCGGGCACGATGCGCTACCGCCTGCAAGGCTTCGAGCGTGGCGGCAATGCTGCGCGTGCTTGCTGTAGGGCGGACGCGCGCAGTCACCCAGCGGGCAGCGGCTGCAAGCTCGTCGGCCGAAAAGCCTTGTGGCAGTGCAGGTGTGAGCGTTTCAGCGCGCGGCATCAAGCACCTATCCTTGGCCCTTCAAGGGCTGGATCACGACCTTCAAGCCGCAGGAAGTCCTCCCGGTAGCGCTCGATCTTGGCCAACATCCGCGAGCCGTCAGGCCCAAAGGCATACCGCGCCGTCCGCTGCGCGTAGTCATGCCAGTTTCGGCCCTCGTCAGCGGTGCGAATGGATGGCGCGCAGGCCTCAAGCACCGTCGCAATCTCGTCCTGACCGTGCCCAGTGGCCCGCAGCCGCACGGCAATCATGGAATCGACGCGCGACAGGTCGATCCCGTCGCCTTTGTGACGCGCAGCGATGTCGCGGTAGTGCGCCTCGTAGGCATGGGCAGACGGCGCAGTGCGCGCAGCAGCAGGCGCGGCAGGCCTCCGCTCTCGTGCCACCCGGACTTCCTCGTCGAGCTGTCGAGCGACGACACAGCTTAGTGCGTATGCCCTGTCGCATGTGCAGGCCACGGCGTGCCGCAGCTCCACCACCGGGAAGGTGCCATCCGGCCGCTGGTACTTCGGCGCAGGCGCACCCGGTTCCCACTTGCGATTCTCGAATCCCGGCGCGCGGTGTGGATGGATGCAGGCTTGCAGCTTCGGGTCGCCGTACTTCTTATTCAAGGCGACGATGAGGCGATTGCCCACATCCTGATCGTCCATGCGGCCCAGCTTGGGCACGTTCAAGATGGCCTGCAACTTGCCCGGACTGGATTCCATCACCACCGCAGGCCGGTAGCCATCAGCGAGCATCTGGCGCAGGCTGGCATCGCTCAGGTCATCGACCAGCACATGGTGCATCCGCTCGCTGCGCGGCGTGTAGTACAGGTTCTCGCCGCGTGCATGGAAGCGCAACAGCTCCCGCATCCGGCGCTCCACCGCTGCTGCTTCCACGCCGTGCTTGCCACCCAGCACAAAGGCCTTGCGATGGTCAGCCGTCATCTTGATCGAGGTGAGTGTGTACCTGTCAGCACCGACGGCCGCGTGGTACTGCTCAAAGAGCTTCATCTGGGGCGTGCGCATTGCTTCCTCCCGTGCTGCCTTGCGTGCTTCCTTAGCCGTTTCCACCTGCGCTTGAAGCTCGGGGTTCGCGATGCGGATGCCGTGCTCCGCAGCGAGACGAACACAGGTGGCCTTGTATTCCTCCGAGCCGAACACTGTGACCTTCCCCCACTTGGCAGCGCCAAGCTGCAACGCGGCCAAGGTCGCAGCCTCGTCGTGGGCCTCCTGAACGTCGATGCGACGGCCGTGGTCAGTGAATGAGACGGCCTCAGACACACCCCCCGCCGCCCCTTGGCGGCGGTACTCGACCGTGCTGCCAACAATCTCGCCCGCGAAGGCGCGAAGATCGCGAGGCAAGGCCTCGTTATCGCCATCACCTTCAAGGCGCAGCGGCTCGTGACGGTGGTAGCGGAAATCGCCAGCGTCATCGGGGCTGAACCACTTGGACAGCCACTCGTTGTATTCGGGCCATGCTTCACGGGCATCCCGCAGCGCCTTGGCTTCGCGTTGATGGCGCTCCCGGATTTCCAGCTCGACCCGCTTGGCCTCGGCCGCTGCCACGCTGCGCATGGCATTCAACAGCTCGCCCTTGCCCTTCCAGTTCTGGGCAGCGATAGCCGCGCTGCGCTCTGCTTTCTGGGCGCGGAACTGGGCCAGTTCGCGCTCGTAGCGCTCCTTCTCTTCGCGCAGCTTCTGCGCGAGTTGCGCGCGATGGTGCTTCGCAGCACTGATGTAGTCATCCCAGCCGGGCAAGTCCGGCCGCAGCGGCTCGGGCTTGCGCTCCACAGGCACAACAGCAGGGTCAGCAGGCTCAAACACGCCAAGCCGCTTGGTGAGCTTCGGCAAGCTGCACCAGTGGCCCGCCGTGCTCGCCTTGACGGGTTGATCGCCAACGTAGATGTGCGCTCCCACGCCACCGGCCCGCTCGTAGCGCATACCACGCTCGGCAAGGCCTTGGTGCAGTTCGGCCCAGCTCGATGCAGACCGGATGAGTTCACCGGCCTCTTCGATGGCGATGCGTGCTGCGCTCTTTTGGCCCGTTCGGTTTTCCATGTCCCCGGCACGAGTCGGGACAGTGGGGACGCCATCCAACTTACCAACGCGGGCAACGGTGCCATCGTCCATCACCGTGTAGCGTGCCCGTCGCTCCGGCCGCCACCCTTGGCGGTGCTCAATGATGGCTACCGTGCGTTGGGCCGCCTCTTTCCACCAGCCCTTCGCTGGCTTCACGACGAGATAGGTTTCCGGGTTGACCTTGTTGATGGCGATGTGCAAATGGATGTTGTCCGTGTCGCGGTGTAGCGCCGCAATGACTTGGTGCTTCTCAAGCCCAAGCTGCTCAAGGAACACGTCCAGCAGTTCCTCCACCTGCTCAGGTGTCGGCTGCTCGTCCTCGGGCCAGCTAGCCACCCAGTGCTGAATCGGGTACTTGGACTTCTTGCATTCCATCGAGAGGGCGACCATCTCGGCCTGCTGGCCCTTGAAGGTGCGCGTATTGAAGCCGCGACTCGTCAGGTAAAGCACCTTCTCTGGCTGCTCGCCATCCCCGCCGTGAATCACGCCGTCTTGGTCAATGTGATACCCGAGCCGGGTCAGGCGGGCCGTGCCATCAGGCACGGCGATGTACTCGGTCAAGTCAGCGATGTTGGTCGCCTTGGACTTGCGACCGGCCTTATCCAGATCGAGAGGGATCAACTTGAGGATCACTGGTCAGCCCCCTTGTTGGCGAGCTGGTCGATGAACGCATAGACCTGTCGCAACGCACGCGCCGTCTCGACGCTATAGGTGCCACCGGATTCGATGTGGACGTGCTTGAGCAGACCGCCGATGCGGTTCAGGTGCCGGATCATCTTTTCGTCGGCGTGCGCCACGATCTTCCGACCAAAGTACCTGCGCCTGACCAGCTCGCTCACCGACAGACCTGCGTCGTCAGCATCTGCCCGCAGCTTCACCTTCTCGGCGGCTGTCACCCGCACACCGATGCGCTCGGTGAGCGGTTCTCCTTCCTTGACCTCAAACGGCATCGCTGGCTCCTTCAATTGGCCCCGGTGGGCGGCGGGGTGTGTCTGTTTGTCTACATCGTTGTCACCGGCCCCCGGCAGGGCAGGAGGAAATGAGCCACGGATCGAGACGCGCAAGCGTCGAGGACACGGCGTCCCTTGGCGGGCACATGGCGCGGAGCGCTATGTGTTCGACAAGGGCCATCCTGTTACGCGCTTTGGACACGGTAAGTACCTCGATGGGGGCAGCTTCCCTTTCCGGTTGGAAGCAAAAAAGCTACTCGCGGCGATGCATATAGTATGGGTTTTTGTGTATGCGTTTGCAAGTCCTAAACGCTTCCCATAATTTCAATTATGAGAAGAAGTCAAAGCAGGACAAGGCTTTACAACTTGCGAAGCATGAAAAAGGACGCCAGAATAAAAGCGTATTTTTCAGACCAAGGAGCAGGCATGGCCATAACGATTGAAAAGGTGGAAGCCATCGCCGCAAAGCTGCGGGCGATGCCACCTGTCGAGAACAAGAAGCGGGAGATCAGCAAGCAGGAGAGCATCAAGCTGCTAACCGGCGAGATCACCGCAATGCGCGAGCGTGGCTACACGCTGGAACAGATCGCCGCCCTGCTGACCGAGGACGAATTGCAGATTGGCGCACCCACGCTCAAGTCCTACCTGCAACGTGCCTCGTCCACCAGCAAGCACGGAAGCAAACAGCGCTCAACGAAGCGCAAGGCCGCATCTGCTGCCACCAGCCCGAGCAGCACACCGGCAGCACCGGCTGCGACCAGCCCGGCGCAAAGTCAGCCGCCCGCGCTGACCATCGGGGAGCGTGCCGCCGCCGCTCTACCGCAATCGACGGGAAACACCACCAGCGCAGTCGCCGCGATCACCCGGCCTGATCGCGAACGCATTTGAGGAGACAGAACATGAACAAAATTTATCTGTGCGCAGGGAACAAGGGCGGCACCGGCAAAAGCATGCTGGCGACCGCTCTGATCGACGCCTTCTTGCAGCGTGGGGTAGAGCCGCTTTTGATCGAAACGGACGACGCCAATCCCGATGTTTTCAAGGCGCACGGGGAGCGCATCCAGTGCGCAGCTCTGAGCCTCGACGAAGCAGATGGGTGGATTGAACTGGTCAACTCACTCGACAAGACACGCGGTGTCCCTGTCATCGTGAATACGGCAGCTCGGAACAGCACTGGGGTGGCACGGTATGGCCAGACCCTAAAAAGCACCTTGGGTGAACTGGGCAGAACGATGGTCACGCTGTGGGTCATCAACCGACAAAGAGACAGCCTCGAACTGCTCGCGGACTACCTTGATGCCATGCCTGCGGGAGCAGACCATCAAGTGCATGTGGTGCGTAACGGCTACTTCGGCAGCGCTGAGAAGTTCCAGCTCTACAACGGCAGTCAGCTCAAGAAGCGCATCGAAGAAGCTGGCGGCCTCACGCTGGACTTTCCCGACCTCGCCGACCGAGTGGCGGATCAGATGGCAACGCAGCGCCTGACCATTCAGGGAGCACTCAAGGAGATGCCTTTGGGGCACCGCGCAGAACTCATCCGATGGCGTGACGAAGCATTCAAGGTGCTTGGGCAGGTGATGACATGACGTTGGCGGTTGCTGCCGCGTTTGAGGCGGCCTTTCGCCGGAAGCCGACAGCCGAAGAGGTTGAACGGCTTGAGCGAGTCATGGACGTTCTCGACGTGCGCGAGAACGACGCGATCATGACGCTGATGGTCGTGCTTGAGTTCTACCTCGGGCTGTACGGCAGCGTGCCGGGACGCATCGAGGCAGCGGCCAAGGCAGCAGTCGGTGAGACAAAAGAGACGACCGAGAAGATCGCCGCGACAGCAGCGCAACTGGCACACGGCGACCTTGTGGAGCAGCTCGGCAAGGCAGTCAACCAAGTGGCCTCCGACGCCGCGAAGAAGCAGCAGTGGAAGGCCTTGGGAGCAGGAATTGCAGCCGCCGCGATCAGCCTACTGGTAACTGGCTGGATGTGCTTCGACGCTGGCAAAGAAGCCGGGTACGGCGCAGCCATCAAGGTAGCGCGCAATGAGACAGCCGCTGCCGCTTGGGCGAACACACCAGAGGGGCAATTGGCATACAGGCTCGCACTCGCAGGGAGCTTGCAGCAAGTGGCAAGGTGCAGCGCACCCGGTTGGAAGATTCGGAACGGTGCGTGCCTGCCCCAAGTGGATGCAGAGGGGACTCTGCACGGATGGGTGATGCCTTGATTCGGCGAATGGTAAGGGAGCACTGCGGGAGCAGCCTCCCTCGCCAGCCAACAAGCTACTTGCCGAGTCGTGCCCAGTCGCAGACCGTCACGGGCACTTGCAGGTAGCCATGCTGATGCAACCACAGCAACCCCAAGATCGCCGCGACCTGCACCGGGAAAAACCACGGCTGGCGAGCAATGGAACTCAAGCGCGCACCAAGCGCCTTGATCGGCCGCAGCACCGTGCCGGCCAACGCTGTCACACGCTCGCGCACGGCTCGAATCGCGGCCTTCACGTCGGGCACCTGCGCACCCGAAAAAACAGACTCAATCTGCATTTCCTACTCCTTCCAAAAAATACGATTTATTAGGCGCAATCGAAACGCCTAAACAATGTGTCAAACACTGTGCTAACAGTGTGTGAATAACTGTGTGTCGCGCAAAGAGCATAGCTTTTTTGGCGCCGCTGCGTATAGTTGCACTTGTATGCAGTATCGCCTAAAATTCTTTCAAGCGCAAAAGAACTGATCGGAGTCGGACACATGGCCCAGATGCCTTTCTCACCTTCGCAGGACGACGTGACAGTCGGCATCCTTGGCCACATCTTTGGCCCGATCATTGATGTGCTGGTGAAGGGGCAAGACCCCAATACCGTTGCCGCAGCAAGCAACCTGCTTGCAACGCTGTTCACCGTTTTCAACTCCGGCATCCTCGTCGTCGGA
The DNA here is from genome assembly GCF_005048205.1 of Chitiniphilus eburneus. Classification (GTDB taxonomy): domain Bacteria; phylum Pseudomonadota; class Gammaproteobacteria; order Burkholderiales; family Chitinibacteraceae; genus Chitiniphilus; species Chitiniphilus eburneus. Next base: position 28,610 of record NZ_SUMF01000030.1, on the reverse strand, counting down.
TCGATCATCGTTTCCTACGTGGCCACGATGGGCGCGGTCAATACGGCGAACGACGGCGAAGCGATGGGAAAGGCGTGGAGCACTGTCTGGACACCCGTGCGGATCGTCGCTGGTGGAGCCGTTCTTCTGCCATCGACCAGCGGGTTCAGCTTCATCCAGATGCTTGTGCTGATGATCTCGTTGTGGGGCATCGGTTTCGCCAACTCGATCTACAGCCTCGGCATGGGCATGGGGTTGCTCAAGCCGGACGGCATCGTCGCCACCTCGTATCAGACAGGCACCTACTTCGGCCTGCGTGACTTCGCCAAGCAGTACCTTGCAGCGGCTTACTGCGCTCGCGCGGCCAACACCATCTACTCGGATGCGGCAGGTAATCCCTCAGTGATGGCGGATTCGGCCGCAGCCGATAAGCAAGTCGTCACCGGCACCCGTACCGACTACACCTTCTTCATCAAAGACCGGAATGCCGCCACCAACCTCGGCGGCGGTGAGCCGATCTGCGGCACGGTCACGTTGACCACCTACTCCCCCTCCGGCAACTACAGCGACACCTCGGGCACACAAGCCGCACTCGACAACGTGCGCGCTGGTTTGATGAGCCAGAAGGCCGCTGCTGCGATGGGGCTGATGCAAGACATCGACAACTGGGTCAACACCATGCCCAGTGACATTAACCAGCCCGGCTGGACAAACGTGCAGTCGTCGCAGTTCAACGTCATCGTGAAGAACCGGGAGGATCAGATCGTGGCCGCGATTGCGAACCAGATGTCCTCGGGTGAGTCCTCGATCAACAACGGCGTCACTTCCTTCGTCGCAGACATGACGAAGGAGGGTTGGGCAATGGCCGGTGGCTGGTATCAGCGTGTCGGTCTGCTGCGCACCAAGGTGGGAGCAATCACCAGTGAATCGGTGGGAGGCGTCACCACACCGTCACTGTCAGGCCTCCCGGACGATGCCCGGTCTAGCCTGCTCAAGGCAAGCGTGACGACGGTCGCTGAAGCCATCGTCAAGAAGGCCGAGCTGGCGGGCAACGGCTATGCCGGTTCGACCACCGTCAAGCCCGAAGACATGGCGAGCTTGCTGCCTCGGGACAAAACCAGTGACGTGAATGTCGGCTCGTTGGATGCAGATATGTCCACCAAGACGACGCTGCTCGTGAACGACATGATGAAGAAGGCCACAGACCTCGCAATCGGGAGCGGATCAGGCACGGACGCGATCACCCGGATGAAGCTGACCGGCGACCTGCTGGCGTCTTACCAAACCATGCTGTGGGCGGCCGAATTCACCATCAAAACGACGATGACTGCGACCCGCGTCGTAGTCGGTGCGGTGGGTGGAGTCGAAATCATGGGCAACAAGGCCGACTTCCGGGGCGTCACCGATCCGATCTGGGAGTGGCTGCTCGAAGTACCGCTCAAGATATTTGCCAAGCTGGAGATGTACATCGGCGTACTTGCCTTCTACTTCGGCGTTTTCCTTCCGAGTCTGCCCTACACCATCTTCATGGTGACGGTGGTCGGCTGGGTGCTCGGGGTGATCCAAACAGTCATCGCCGCACCGTTGTGGGCAATCATGCACATGCGTCCGAGCCAGACCTTCGTAGGGTCGGAAGCGCAAGGCTACTTGCTCCTGATGGCCTTGTTCGTTCGCCCGGCGCTGGCGGTGATCGGCTTGTTTGCCGCGACATTGGTTGCAGACCCTTTGGTCGACTACATCGCCAAGGCCTTCTTCGCCATGCGCGGCGATGTTGCTGCTTCGACTGGATGGGTCGGCGTGGTGGCCCAGTTCACCCAGTTTTTCTGGTGGTTCATCGCCTTCGGAGGCCTGCTGCTGCCGGTGCTGTTCATGATCTACGGCCTGCCGCAAGTGCTGCCGGATCGCGTGCTGGCATGGCTGAACGTGGGTGTCCATGACCTTGGTGCCACGAGCGCATCCAGCGAAATGCGTTCGCACCTGTCGTCTCAGGCCCGCTCTCCGTTGGTGCAGGGTCTTCCCAAGGACAAGGACGGCGGCTCCGGTAATGGTGGTCACATTGGCGGCCCTTCTTCCGGTGGTGGCACGCCCCGCCTTGGCGGTGGCGGCGGTGCCGGAACGACTCCTGTGAACGTGGGTGGTCAAGGTGTGGCCCCGCCTCTGGATGCCGCCTCCGAGAGCACTGGGGCATCTATGGCATCCGCACGCGGTGGCGTTGCCTCCGCAGGTGCCGCTCGCGGATCGAGTCCCGAATCATCGCGCCCTTTGTCGGCGGGTGACACCCCTCCGATTGAGTCGGAAGGTAGCGAACCTCGCCGCACGATGACCAATCGCGTCTCCGATGCCCTTGGCGTCGGCATGGGCCACGCGGTGATGGCTGCGGCCTCGACGGTCAGCGAAAGCGCTGGCCGTGCCGCTCAAGCCATGCGGCAAGCCAATGGCCCCGCTGACGCACTCGTGAGCGGTGGTGTTGCCGCCGTCACTGGTGCAGCAGCAGCCCTCAAGCGCACGGCACCGACCATCGGCAAGGAAGCTGTCGCCGCGTTCAACGAGGGAGCTGATTCGCGCGTTGCGGCAGCGATTGAGGCAAAGCGCGCTCCCGGCGATGCGGCCGAGCCCGATGGCCCGATCAACACAGGCGACGCCACCACATCGAAGGAGGAAGCATGAGCCACGACTATTGGAGCACCCCTGCCGCTGCTCGCGAGATGGAAAGCATCGGCTATCAGGATGGCCAGCGAGCGGGCCATCAGCGTGGCCTCAATGAAGGCTTCCGCAAGGGTATGAATCAGGGCATCCAGCAGGGCCGTCAGGAAGCATGGGCCGAAGTTCAGCCACAACTGACCGCTGCCAATGAAATGGTGCAGGGCATGGCCCAGATTCTGGCCGCCGCTGCGGACGCCCTCCTGCAAGCCGACGACGCGGCCAAGGTTGCCTTCGCGGTGAAGTACGCGGACCGGCTCGACAAGGCGATGGCCAAAGGCCTGATCCGCACTGCTCCCCACAACAACCCCCAGCTTGCCGGTCTGTCCGTGGTCATGCGTCTCGTCGATGAGTCGCGCCGGGCGTGCCTGCAAGCCACTGAGTCCACCCCTACCCCGTAAGGAGTCACCCATGCGCCGCCCCTCGATCACCTTCCTTCGCGCCACCCAGCTCAACAGCCGGGTGCGCCGCGTCACCCCATCCGCCGTCCGCACCGCCCGCATCGTGGCCACCGATGACGGTTTCGAGCTGCACGCCACGCTGGCAGGCAGCACTGACCGCTGGGTTCTGACTTCTCCGGGCGGCATCGCCAGCACCTTCGGCGACTTGCCGGGGTTGCGCGAGTTCGCTTCCGTCGTTCTGGGCCGCGACCGCGTGCCACTGTCTTACCAAGCTGCTTGAAAGGCCTCTCACCCATGAAAACCACCCGCACCCTGATCGCCTCTGCCCTCCTGCTGGTCGCCACGCTGTCCAGTGCTCAGATGCCCGCTGCCTTGCGCGATGCCAACGCACCCGCCGCAGGCGACTGGGCCAAGGCCTCGACCATCCTGCGCAACGCCATCGAATGCCGCGAGCCGCTGTACTCGGCCAAGCCGGTGTTGGCGGTCTTCGGCCTGACCAATGACAGCCTCGACGGCGACCACAAGCTGCCCGAAGCCTTGACCGTGTTCGGCACGCTCAAGGTGTCCTCGATCTCGATCTTCCAAGGCACCGAAGAGGAAGGCAGCAGCTACACCGTCCAGCCGCTGGGCGCAAAGCTCGCCGACGTTGCGAAGGCCGCAGGCCTCAAGAAAGACGGCCCGCGCTACGTGCGCAAGGTCAAGGGCGGCATCGTCGAAGCCAGCGAGCCGCAACCCGGCACCGTCCAGCTTGCTTGCATCCGGGGCGGTGGCCATGAATAAAGCCCTCACCAAGCCCGCCATCGGCGTGCTGGTGGGCGCGTCTCTCGCATTGGCTGCCAGCGCGGGAGCCTCGCAGACCAGCGGCAACTGGTTCTCGTCGCTGTTCTCGACGGGCGGTAGCGGCAGTGCCAGCTCCGGCGTGTCAGCGTCGATGGCCGCCGTGGACGCGGCGATGAACCAGAAGATGCAGGACGATCTCAAGAACTGCGACGACGTGGGCATCGGCGCGAACATCAAAACCGCGATCTCCGTGCATAGCGAGATGGCCTCTGCCACGCCCAACGTGGAAAGCCTCTTCGATGTCAACGACTCGTGCTTCGCCAGCGTGAGCCAGATCATCGACCTGTCGTTCTCGATTCCCTCACTCGGTTCGATCCTGTCCTCGGCGCAGGACGCGGTTTTGAAGTACGCGCAGAAGAAGGTGTGCTCGACCGTGGGCAAGGTGTCCGGCATGGTCACGTCGCCGATCAACCAAGCCATCGGCCAATGGAACACGCTGGGCCAACAGTTCACGGACATCAACGGTATGGCCAACAGCGCCGTGGGCGGCTCGATGAGCACCCTCGATCCGCAGCTCGGCAGCAGCTACAAGCCCGCCTCGACCGCAACCAGCTACAGCGTCAACGCCAACACTTTCGGCGCGAATCAGACCGTGTTCAGCAGCGGCGGAACTCAGCAAGGCGCACAAGCCGCGCCCGCGACCTCGGTACAGCCGCAGGCCAGCCAGCAGGCTCAACCCACACAGACCGAACCCCAGAGCTTCACAAGCTGGGCGTCGAGCCTTTTCAACTGAGGAACACAGATGCGCAAGCTGCTCAGTTTGACCCTCGCGCTGTCGATGAGCGGCGGCGCAATCGCTGACACCTGCATGGTGTCGCCGACGAGCAAAGAGCAAGTGTCCGGCCGCTTCGGAAAATTCCGTGAGGGCGGTGCCGCGAACTTCGGTTCCGGGAACGCCAAGCCGCACATGCACGACGGCCTCGACTTTTCGACCAGCGGGCAAACCGCCCCACTCTATGCCACTTCGGCAGGCACGGTGACGTGGGCCAAGCTGCGAGGCAGCGCAGGCAACACCGTCATCATCAAGCGCGACAACGGGCAGTCGGCCGTGTACTACCACCTGAGCTACATCGCCGTGAAGGAAGGCGACAAGGTGCAGGCCGGGCAGGAGATCGGCCGCGCTGGCTCCACCGGGATGCAGCCGGGCGGCGCAGTCCACCTGCACTTCATTTATGGCGTGCCGAACGCAGACGATGCCCGCGCCAAGACCTTCTCGGCAGACGCGAACAAGAACCCGACATTCAACCCGGCGCAGCTCCCGAACGCGATCAGCAAGCAGAGCACTGCTTTCAACTACGCGACCGATCCGTCGCCCTACTTCTGCAAGACCTTCCCGATTCAGAACGACGGCCTGTATCCGGTGCTGGGCAGCGACACGATGGCCCAGTACAACAAGCTGTTCGGCGCGGCACCGCCGATGGGCGTGCCGCCGTCCACCCAGTTCGATCCGGTGCAGGTGGCCGCAGCCAACGGCGATGCGTTGCAGGCGGCCTCCAAGGGCGCGACCTCGATGGCGAGCGTGCTCAATGACTCGGACGGCTACGGCTCACTGCCGTCGCCACCCATCGGTGACTACGAAACCATGTCTCCGGCCGAGATGATGAGCACGGAGGCCATGCGCCGCTTCGCCGATTCGGAGTGGAACAAGTCCATCACGCAAGTGAGCAGCCGCGCCCTGTGGGTGGACTACCTGCGCGCTCAGGGCGTTTCAGCCCAGCTCAATGCGGCCATCCGGCAGAAAAAGGAGCGCATGGAAGCCCTGTTGGCGCTCTACACCTCGCAGAAGCTCGCCGCGAAGCGGCAGCAGGTGGACGCTGCCCGCGAGCGGGCGCAGCGCGCCGACGTTCAACGCGCGATCCAGTAACACCCAAGGGACAACGACATGGAAAACCTCGACCTGACCGCCGTCGCCCGCATGGGCTTGATCCTCGCGCACCTGCTGGCCTTCGCTGCGGCTTTCGCGGCCGTGGCCTTCGGTGACTTCGCCATCTTCCGCCGCCGTCGCGTGGACACGGAGCTGCTGACCAAGGCCGCTAACGGCGTGACCCTCGCGCTCACGGCTCTGTGGATCACCGGCTTCGCCGTCATCCTGCTGGACACGCGGCTTGACCTGGCCCTGCTGTGGAGCAAGCCCAAGCTGCTGGCCAAGCTCTCCATCGTGGGCCTGCTGACGCTCAATGGCATCGCCTTGCACCGCTGGGCCTTCCCGCTTTTCAGCCAGCCGCAGGACGATCCGCACCGTGCAGCCTTCCTGCCCGCCGTGCTGGGGGCCGTCAGCGCCACGACGTGGACGTTTGCGGCCTTTGTTGGCGTCGGCAAGGCCGTGGCCCCAGCGCTGGGCTACAGCGGCTTCATGGCCCTGTACGCGGCTTCCGTGGCGGTTGGTGTCTGGGTTTCCCTGACCTACGTCCGCCCTCGCCTCGCAGCCCAGATGCTGCCGCCTGAGCCTGTTCACACCATTCTCGAACTACACACCCGTCAGGTGCTCGGCCCGGTCGGCATGGACTACCTGCAAGAGCAGGGCATCCAGTCGGCCGACATCGCCACCGATCCGGTGGCGGCCGTGGGCCGCATCGGTGCTGCGCTGGAAAACCTCGCACCGGAAGCCCGTGAGCAGTTCGACCGACTGGCCCACGCCACCCTGCGCAAGCACGATCTGCTGCAAGCGGCTTGAAGGCCACGACCATGATCCTGTTCTTCGACTTCGAGCGGCTGCTGTACGGGCAGACCATCGGCGACATCGGGCCTGCTGCCCGGCTCGCCAAGGTGCTGATGCCCTACCCGCAGGTGGATCTCGTGCTGACGCGGTGGCGCATCGGAGCGATGCGAACCATCAAGGACGTGCGCGGTGAGGTGCCTGAGCTGGGCGACCGCATCAACGACGTGGCGCACCGGCCTGTGCGTTCGGATGAGCGGCCCGAACGTGAGATCACCGGCACACTTCGCCGGACGAGGCAGCTTTACTGGGCAGCGGTGGTGCCGGACGGTGATGCGCAGGGCTACATCGAGCAGGCGACCCGCTCGGGTGCGCCGCTGATCCTGTGCCGGAATGGTTTTGACGATGAGGCCGCGCAACGGCTGCAAGCGGCTTTGGCGCGTGTTGTTCGCAATGAGGAGTTGGTCAGCGGCGTGCGCCGCCCACTCCGTCACTCACTGGGGGAGGCCCTGCCATGCTGATGCTGATTGAGCACGATTCGATTCTTTCCACGCCCGAGGCACGCCGCAGCTTGGCGGCCTTCGTCGCCAACCGGCCCAACATCAACGTGGCGGTGTTCCATTCGGCCAAGTTGTCGGCCGCCGAAGTCTGCGAGGCCTACCCGCCCGCGCTGCGCGAGCGCCTGATGCTGACGCCGGACACCCCGCGACACCGCGATCTGCGGTTCTGGATCGGCTATGAGGCCGGGTGTGTGTTTGCCGCCCTGCGGCACAACGGCACGCTGGCCCAGTGCGAGGCGGTGGTGTGTCTGGTGCCCCCGGCATGGGGCGACACGGCCCGCGAGCAGTTCGGCGAGAAGCGGGTGGTAGTCATCGGTGAGCCATTCAGCGTAGACACGGCCCGCCGCCTCGCACGCAACCTCTCGACCTACCGCCGCACGCCGGTCGAACCGTCTCCGCGCAGCTTGCCCAGCAAGGCCTCGGTTGCGTCGATGGCGGCCACCTCGGCAGGCGTGAACACCTCTTCGCGCGGCAAGTCCTCGGGCCACTCCACCCGCTCGGCTTCGCTTTCCCAGCGCGTGGCCAGCTCGCACAGCATCTTGGGGTAATGCTGGATCAGCTCGGCCCCCGGCCCGGCGATCTGGCAACCGTCGATGACCTGCTGCAAGCTCGATGCGGTCAGCCGCAGGTCGTCGATCAGCGCCGCGATCCTGCGCGGCGTGCTCACTTGGTGCCCTTCCCTACTGGCTTTTCAGCCTTGTCCGCGCCCTTCTCTGCTGCCACCGGCCGCTCGGCCAAGACCTTGACCAGCTCGGCGCGCTGGCCTTCGATGGCCTCGACCTGACCACGCAGGCGGGCAGCTTCTTCCCGTGCCTCTGAGGCCTGATTGCGGGCCTGCGAAAGCTCATCCCGGACGTGGGCCAGCAGACCATTGGCCTGCTCGGTGGCGAGCTGGTGATTGCGCGCCTCTTCGCGGGCATGACGCAAGTCGCTTTCTGCCGTGGCTTTGACGCTGGCCAGCTCCACCCGCACCTGATCCAGCTCGGCGGCTGAGGACTTGCGCAAGGCTTCCAGCTCGACGCGCAGACGCTCGGCGGCTTCATGGGCACGGGCCAGCTCGGCGGCGTGCTTCTCGGCGTCCGCCCGGTTCGTTTGTTCAGACGAGGCCAAGCGCTCGCGCAACTGAGCCAGCTCGACCGCCTGCGCCTGAGCGTGGGCCTGCGACTCGGCGAGCTTTCGGTTGACCGACTCGATCTCCGCACTGGCCTCATCCAGCTTGGCATCCAAGTCGTCCACCGTTTGCGCGGCGTCGGCAAGCTCGCGTTTCGCACTTTCCACTTGATCGCCAGCGTTACGGATGATCTCGGCCACACGGCGTTCAGACGCCTTCACCGCCTTGTCGTTAAGCTCGACAGCCAAGGTGGCGATCCGCTCAGTCAGCGCCTTCGTCACTGCTGCCACTTCATCGGCAACCTCAACCGGCAGCTCTGCCACCTCATCGGCTTTGACGACGGCCTGAGCGCTGATGTGGTCATCCCAAACTTGCTTGAGCCGCGTCGGGTTGCCCCCGCCGACCTTCTGGCGCAGTGCGAAACCGGTGACGTTGCGCCCGGCAGCTTGCAGGGCTTGACCGGCTTCGATGATGGCTTCTGCTGGAAATTCGGCTGGACGCATGGTGTCTCCCCCTTAGTCAGAACTCGTAGACCAGTTCGCTGCCCTCTTCTTGGCGCAAGAGGTTGCCGGTACGAACAGCCGTCACAAAGCCTGTCACCGAGCGCACACCGTTGACGGCAGCACCAAGCACACGCTCCAAGACTTGCTCAATCGACAGCGGGCACTGGATGTCCACCTTCCGACCGGCTTCATCAAAGCCTTTGAGACGCACCTTCCCCTCGTCCAACGAGATGACCAAACGCTCCTCGTTAGCACCCTCACGCGGCGAGGCGTAGCTTCGAGTAATAAGCAAGCCGCTTGCGCCGACCTCCGCATGACCAATGTGGCCATGCCAGTTCGGTGGGGTTCGGTCGTCGTAGTTCAGCACCTCGGCGATCTGCACCGCCAGCGTCATCTTGGAAAAGTCCATGTCTTCGATCTCCACTGTGGCGCTCGGGGCCAATCCCTTCACCAGCCATGCCAGCATTGTAGCACAACAAACAAAGAAACAAACAAACTAATAAACAAATAAAAGAGGGTTTTTTGAGGTGTGCGACGGCTGGCCAGCCTGCTCGACCACGGCCCGGTCGGTGGCGCGCTGAGGCGTTTTTTCATCGCTTGCCTGCGCAAACGCATAAATAAACGTGGAGGTCATTCATCGACCCCGGAAAGGAGGAGACTCACATGGTCATCGTCATCAAGCACAACGGCTACCCGTTTCGCAACAACGAGAACGCCGTGCTGCTCGCCACGGGCATCACGCATCACATCGTCCTGCTGTTGAAGCAGTAAGCCAGTCGCCCCAGCTCATCGCTGGGGCATCCGGGGCGGCCATCGAGCCGCCCTACCCCTCGGCCGTCAGCGGGCAGTTCGCGACCTTCGGGCAGCGGCTGGCCAGCGCGCAGGCCTCGGCGAGCACAACCGGCTCGGCATCGTCTTGGCCGATCCCGCTCACCCATTCGATCCGCTGGAGCACGGGCACAGAGCGCCGCAGCTCGGCGCAGTGGTACGGGGTGGTTTTGGTGGTTTGCATGGAGTCGATCTCCGGTGATTGAACAAACCACCATCCTTGCGTCACGACTCCCCGAGCACCACAACAAGCTGCTTGCGGCATATCTATATATATACCTATATACCTACAAAAGAGGCATTAGCCGGGCATCGACCCGGCCGGTGTTCGGCTGTTGGCTGTTTGCGGAAGCTGGCATCGCTGCAAGGGGTTGGAGGCCCGACTGGCGCGGCCCGCAGCCGCAGGCGAGGACACGGGAGGGCCGGAAAGCGAAGCGGCCCCTTGTGGCGAGGACAGATTTCGCCAGCCTCCAAGCAGGGAGCAGGTGGGGGTTGTCTTTCCCCCGCCTGCCCCTGCGGCCAGTCCGGCAAGTTCGGACGCGGGAAGTCCAGAAACCGGCAAGGTTTCTGGTCGCCGGGACGGCGAAAGCGTCAGCCGACCGAAGGGAGGGAAGGATGGAAGCCCGCAGGGGTCGAGACGCCGCAGGTGGCTCGATGCGCAGCACGACAGCCCGGCCCGAAGGGAGACGCCCGGCTGCTACTCGTTGCGAACTGGACGACGCTGGCCAGCCACACCGGCACCGGACGAAAGCAACTTGACGGCCTTCACAAAGTCGATGCCCAGCAGGTGCATCACGAGGTCGATGCCGCCACCTCCACCCTTCCCTGCGCGCACGTCAAACCACTTGAGGCCCGTCACAAGCACTTCCCAAGCGAAGCCCGAGGGCGACGACAAAAACAGCCGCACCGTCCGCTTGTCCTTCTCCGGCACGAAGTCAGGATCGCGACGCCAGAACAACTGACCATCGTCGCGCAGCTTGTCGAGCACCTGCGACAGCGGCATCTCCCGCACCCATGCGAGCGTTTCATCGTCAAAAGACCGGCGAGCCATACGCTACATCCTCCGAACTCCATTCAACCGACACGGCCGCCACGCCGAAAAGTGACGGGAGGGCCGCGCTGACGCGCGGCGGAACACCCTCCGGGCTTCGCCCTGCGCGCGGGATGATGGATAAGTCCTGCGGACTTACCCACAACCCACTTGCGGCTACTCGCGTTTGAAAAACGCTTGGGCTACTCAAAACCAAAACCAGCTCCATCTCAGCCATCCAGCACAGGCACGACACCCGGCCCGGCAGGAAACAGCTCAAGGGACACCGAAGCTGAACCCGGAACCCCGGCCCCCTGCGGGGCGGCAGTTACCTGATGTGCACCATGTTTAACATCCTCGGCCTTGCCCGAAGCGCTCCCCAAAATCGCCACGGCGACGGGCTTGAGCACTTCTTCGAGCACATGCTTGTAGGTGGCCACCGTCTGCCTTGTGAGGCCCGCCACGCGGCCGATAGCGGCTTGCGTGAGGGCTTCGCCCTTCTGTTGCAGCAGGCGGCACGCAGCGCGCACCTTGGACTCGGTGGCCTTGTGGCGAACGTCGTGGGTGCGGGCGGCGGCGAGGCGCTGCCGCTCGATCAGCGGCAAGTCCTTGTCGAGCTGCATCACGCCCCGGTGGCACCGGCCGCAGCCGGTGTAGCGATCCCACGTCCAGCGGGCGACGGACTTCACCGTGGCCTTGAGTGAGGACTGGGCCAGGTTGTCCATGAAGCCCAGCTTCTGGAAGCTGTTGCGGTTGTGTGCGTAGGCTTCGAGCAGCCGCGTGAAGGTGGCGAACGAGCCGCGCTCACGCTCGCGATTGACGATGCTGTAGGCGTAGTGGCGCAGGTGCTCGAAGAGGATGCAGTGCCGCGAATGGCTCACCTCGTCGAGCTGAGGCCCCTTGCCCCACGGGCTGGACACAGCCAAGTCCACGTAGTCGGCCAACTCCCCCAGCTCGTAGACGTGGGCGTGCAGCTCGTGCGTCAGCCACCAAGGATGGCCGGGCGTCTTGGCCACGGGGCCGCTGTGGAAGTCAGTGTCGGCATCGAGCCGGGCAGCGAAGGCCTCGTAGACGGCCTTCATGTAGGCGATGGGCTTGCTGCGGGCGGCCTCGGTCGTGCAGACCGGGGGAATCGCGTAGTAGAGGTGGCTGTGGCCGCTTTGGCGGTTGCGGACGATCAGGTTGGGGGCAGGAAGGCCAGCGTCCTCCCAGATCATCGCCTTGGTGTGGTCGAGGTCGAAAATCAGCCAGCTCACGAAGCCGGGCCGATTGACCTGCATGTAGGGGTAGCGAATGGCGTATTCGCGCGGCCGGACGCGGGTGGCCGTCTTGTCGTCAGAGCAACGCGGCAGATAGGGCGCTTCCGTGAGCACGCGATTGAGCGCGGTGCCCGACTGGAAAAAGCGGTCTGCTGTCTGGTTGTCTAGTTTCTGTGCCGTTGTCGCCGTCATAACCCCTCATCACTCGTCCGTATGGACGAGCGCACGCTTGCGTGCTGGGGTCAGACTGCGTACAATGAACCTTATCCGTTAGGTTTCACTGACGACGATGAAGTAGCCCGCCAAAGCTGCTCCTCGTTTTTAGTCTGGGCACCCAGCCCGGTTTCTATGCAAAGCCCGCTCGCCAAAGCGGGCTTTTGCTTTTCTGATCGTCCAGTTTTCGCTGTCTGGTCAGCTCTCTCCTTCGCTGTCATCACGGATCACTCGTCGGCATCCAACGACGCCGGGGCTTGCTTGTAGCCCCGCACCATCGTCTTGGGCACCCAGTGCTCCGTGTTCACGTCAAACTTCATGATCCCGTAGCTCTGCAAAACACTTGCAGCGCCGTCGAGACTCTGGAAGTACCGGAGGCCACCTCGGGCCGCACCCAGCACTCGCTCATTCATTCCGGCCCGCACCACGATCAAGAGGCCCTTGTCACCGGGTTCCACTCGGGCGGCTGAAACCGACCCAGCGGCGATGAGTTCCTTCAAGATTTTTGGCGCGACCACACTTGCAGTTGTCGTCAACATCGCTTTTATACCCTATTCCGCGCCCAACCGCAACAATATCAGTTTTTGTTGCGACTGTCGCTGTATCGTGTGAGTGTCGGCGTTTGTATGGACTATAGTCCATATTGAACGTCGTTATATATATACATAGATAGGTATATATATACCTATCAGCCCTTGAGGAAGGCTTCCAGCGCCTCGATCACGATGTCCTTCTCCGTGACGCGCCCGCCCTTCTCTTCGGAGCGCTTGAGCGCTTCACGGCGCAGGCGGTCTGCCAGCTCTTCCGGGAAGTTGAAGATTTTTTGCACCCGTGCGCGGCCGTAGCGCTGCGTTTCCTCGGCAGCGGGTGGCGTGGCGGCCGGTGGCGTGGTCACGGCCGCAGGTGCCACCAGCGGCTTTTCGGCCTTGTCGGCCTCCCCGCCTTCGAGGAAAGCGGTCGGGTCTTTGGGCGGCTTGAACTGCGCCGTGTTGGGCTTACCCTTCATGCTCATGCCATCACCTCCTTGAAGAAGGCTTCCATCTCGGCAATGGCGGCTTGGTCGCGACCCAGCTCCTGAACAGTCGCGCCCTCACCGATGGCACGGCGGAAAGCCACCCGCTCGCAGACTTTTGTAGGTAATACAGTCAGCTTCTGCTCGGCCAAAAATTCCAGCATCTCGGCCGCATCCTTGGTGCGCGGATCGACGCGGGTCAGCAGCACGCGCACGTCCAGCTCGGGGTTGTAGTCGCGGGCCAGCTCGACGACTTCCAGCAAGTCAGTCATGGCCGCTGCGTCCAGATTGGAGGCACCGACCGGGATCACGGCACGCTGGGCCAGCAGCAGCGCGGAGCGCAGGCCCACGGAATCACGGCCGCCTGCATCGACGACAACGTGCTCAAAGCCGGTGGCCAGTTGCTTGCCTTCACTGAGGATCGCCTTGCCAGCGAGGCAGGTGGTGGTGGGCGACGGGTCGTACTGCGTCTCACGACGCCATGCGGCCCAGCTCGCGGCCGAGGCCTGCGGGTCGCCGTCGATGAGCAGCGTCTTGCCCTGACGGGCCAGCATCACTGCCAGATGAACGGCGGTCGTGGTCTTGCCGACGCCGCCCTTGGTGTTCACGCACGCGAAGATCATGGGTGCTCCTATCTATGTATATACATACCGACGGGCAGCGCAGCGGCTGGCCCTCGACCTGCCGGGTGCATCCCCGGCCCTGTGACTCGGTAAGTATATATATACCTACCGACCACAAGCGAATGGTAGCAGACTTTTGAGCTTTCGCGTATAGTTTTAGTTATACGCAACAACACCCACAAGAGAACGCGCCGATGCAGTTCAAGATCATTCGCCACCGCGACAAAGAAGGCGGCTACCGAGAGGGGCACCGCGTGCAGTGCCTTCGCCGGGTGCGCGAAGTAACGCCGGATTTTCCAGAGGGCAAGAACGTACAGCGCGTGGTGGCCAAGTTCGACCGGGAAGCGCGTGAGCTGCCCGCTGATGTGCTGGCCATCCTCACCCCGGCCGAGGTTGAAGAGTGGCGGGAGTGGCGCGTCCGGCAGGACGAAGAAGAGTTGAAGGCAGCGGCTCAGTTCGAGCTGGACACGCTGGCCGAAAGCACGCGGGTGGCTCGGGTTGGGTTGGCCAAGGGCTACGCCACCACCACCACCGAAAACGTCGCCGCCATCCGCAAGGAAATCCGGGCACTGATACGGGTTGCCAGCGAGCTGGGCCTGATGCCGGAGCCGGTGAGAGGGCGGCCGGTCATCGAAGAGGAAAGCGAGATCACCTTGCTCCCGAACTTCGCGCCACCCGGCACGCCCGCCTATGAGTCCTACCAACGGCTGCTCGACGAGCACGAGAGAAAGAAAGCACAGACCAACGACGGAGGCTGACATGCGCTATTGGACATTCGACCCCAACACCTGCCGCTTCGAGCGCGCGAGCAAGCAAGCCGCTTTGCACGCCGCCGACGTGGCCGTGGTCAACGACGACACCGACGTGCAGGTCATCAGCGATCACCAGCCGCCCAAGCGCTGGCCCAGCGGTGAGCCGCTGGTGGTGGCGGGCGTCGAGTTCGAGCGCGAGTTGTTCGAGTAGGTATGTAGGTATATAGGTATATAGGTAGGTATATATATACATGCAGACCACGAAAGCCATTGTCTTTGACGCCTTCGGGACGCTGATCCGCTACACCACGCGCCCGGCACCCTATGGGAGTCTGGTGGACGCGAACGGGCGACCGATGGATCGGCTCGCCTGCCTGACCCGCAACGTGCCACTGGCGACCCTCGCCAGCGAGATCGGCGCGGGGGACAACCTCGACCTGATGCTGCCCGACTTGGCCGAAGAGCTGTCCGGTCTGCGTCTGTTTCCCGAGGTGCCGGAAGTGCTCACCAAGGCGCGGGCCGCAGGCCTGCGACTTGCCGTCTGCTCGAACCTCGCCTATGAGTACGGCGCGGCCGTGCGCGACCTCGTGCCCGAGCTGGACGCCTACGTCCTGTCCTACGAGGTGGGCGTGGCCAAGCCACACCCGACGATGTACCGGCTCGCGTGCGCCGAGCTGGGCTGCGCACCGGCTGAGGCGGTTTTCGTGGGCGACAGCAAGCGCTGCGACTTCGACGGGCCGCAGGCCTTCGGGATGCAGGCGCGCTGGCTGGATCGCAGGGGAGGGCAGTCGCTGGTCGATGCCCTCGCGGGGATTCTGTGACCCCGGTGGTGCTCGTCATCGACCTTGAGGCCACCTGCGACGATGCCGATGGCCTCCCGGCGAGCGATATGGAGATCATCGAGATCGGCGCGGTTTGGGCTACGGTTGAGGGCAGCGTACTCGACATGTTTCAGGCGCTGGTGCGCCCCGTGGTACGCCCTCAGCTCACTCCGTTTTGTCGGCAGCTCACCAACATCCAGCAAGCCGACGTGGACGGTGCCGAGTTGTTCCCAGTGGTCGCGGCACGGCTGGCCAGCTTCGCCCAACGCCATCAGGCACCGGGCGCAACGTGGGGGAGCTGGGGCCAATTCGACGCCAAGCAGCTTGCGCGTGACTGCGAGCGACACGGCATCGAAAGCCCGCTCGCAGAGTTCGAGCATGTGAACCTCAAGCGCCGGTTTGCTAAGGGCCGCAAGATCAAGGAAGTGGGGATGGCCCGCGCGTTGCAGATGGTGGGCCTGCCTCTCGATGGCTCGCACCATCGCGGCCTCGACGATGCCCGCAACATCGCCAAGCTACTGCCGTGGCTGCCGTAAGTAGGTATATATATACCTACCTACCGATATACATACCTAGAGACGGGACACCGGGGGGGAGGGGTGTCACCTTGCGATTGTGGGCGGCGTGCGATACAATGTATCTCAATCAGTCGCAATAGGAGGCCGTCATGGCTGCTACCACCACTATGGTTCACGTTCGTGTGGACGAAAACGTCAAGGCGCAGGCTGCGGAAACGCTGGCCTCGATGGGCCTGACCGTCTCCGATGCGATCCGCGTGTTCCTGACCCGTGTCGTCGCCGACAAGGAACTGCCTTTCGCACTCAAGGCACCGAACGCCACCAGCCGCGTCGCCATCGCCGAGGCCAACGAGATCATCAAGAGCCGTCGCGCTCGCTTCGCAACTGCTGACTCGCTCCTGAATGACCTCGAAGAAGCCAGCAGCAAGTAAGCGGGCAAACCTGCCTCGCGCATCGGACTACACCAAAGAGTTCCAGAAGGACTGGGTGCGCCTGTCCCACTCCGGCCGGTACGACATGCACCGGCTGAAGGAGGCGATGCTGCTGCTCATCGCCAACGACGGGCCACTGCCGCCTGAATGGCTCGACCACCCGCTGACGGGTGACTGGGCGGGCCATCGCGAGTGCCACATCGGCGGCGACTTCCTGCTGATCTACCTGCTCGACGATTCAGGCAAAAGCAGCTTGGTTGTTTTCGTGCGCAGCGGGACGCACTCCGAGCTGTTCTCGTAGCCCGGAAAGAAAGCCGCCTCGCAGAGAGCGAGGCGGTGAAAGACTGCGGGCTGTCAGGGAGGAAAACGCCGCTACAAGGCAGTCACCCCGGATTATCAGGGCGCAAACTTGGGCGGCTGGCCGGGCGTGCAGTTGTAGAGCACGGGCAGCAGCGGGCCGATCAGGCTCACAGCAGCCACCTTCATGTCGTCGGCGTCGGCCTTCTCCCTCAAGTACCACACCACCTTCTGCACCACGTCGTTGCTGCTCGTGCCCTTTGGGATGCACACGCGCACACGGCTGATCTGCTCGTTCTGCAAGGTGCTGGCCACGCCCGTGATGAAGCCCTCACAGTGGGCGCGATCCGTCTGGTGTTGGCTCGTACACAGCTCGTAGAGCTGGCTGGCTTTCCAGAAGCTGGGGCCGGCCATCGACGGCTTGGTCGGATCGTCCGCTGCGCGCACTGAGCCAGCAATCAACAGCACACAGCCCATCAGCAGCTTAATCAAGCCAGACATTTTTTCTCCTATTTAGGCTTCAAGCCCAGCCATACCATCACGGCAAAGATCAGCAGGATCGTGACTTGCCCCAATGGGGGAGCGATGCGCCACCACAACTGACGTAACGCCCAACGTACAGGGTGAGCTTCAGCCCGTTTGATTTCATCGGACAGGTTTCTGATGGCGCGCTCGCGTTGTGACAGCTCAAACCCGAGCCGGTCGCGGTCATACAGAACACCTCCAAGGTACTCGCGGACATCACACTCACGGATGTTCGACTGCCACGTTTCGACAGGGGTCAGCGCCTCCGACAGCATCGGCCTGGACAGCCCTTCACGCTGCTCAGGATCGCGGTAATCGAACTTGAGGCCGAACTGTTCATAGAAGCGATTGCGTCGCGCCTTGTTTTCCCCGTGGGCCTGTCCAGACAGCAGCTCAACAGAGCGAACAGTGGCTTCTGGCCACTGCCGTACCCATTGCACAATCTCGTTCATGAGATAGGTTCCGACCCTCTGCCCTTCGAGACCCGGAAGGTCAAGAAACACCGCACCTCTCGATGTGGACTCTGAGGTCAATGAAACCGAAGACCCATCGCCATAACCTCGCGAGAAGCCCCCGGAAAAATGACCCTTGCCGCTCATTCGGTAAGAGTGCTTCGGCGCAATGCGCTCGTAGGACAGACGAATCGACGCCTCGTACACGGAACCATCCCGATCATCGCGCCGATAGGTTTCCTCCCTCTCAACAAACAACCATGCGATCGGCTCACCGTCGAGCTTGTCGCGATCTTTGATCTCCAAAATACAAATGCGCGGTTTGATCCGCGCGCCGTCTCGCCACCCGCTATCAAAGGAAGGTAGTGCCATGTCTGCCGCCCTCACAAACCACGCCGCTTGCAGTATTTGGTCAAGCCCATCACCTGCCGTTGCACGGTACTGGTCTGATCCATTACTCGGGCTGTTGTAGGGCAGAGAAGCTGTCCAACCTCGAAGATGCGATGGTGTGCATCGAGCAGGTCAAGATGAAAGATTGGCTCATGGTGAGCCACACGATTACGCAGTTGACGCAGCTTCTCCAATTGCTGGTTGAAGATGGCGCGCTTCGGTGCCTTGCGCGGCGCAAAGGCCTTGTGCAAACAGGGCACCCAAAGCTTGTGTTCCAGCTTCGAGTCGGTCAGTTGCAACCAGAAGCCGAAGGTCAACTCGGCGATCACCTTGCCGGACGGCAAAGCCTTTCCTTTGGGCCAGTGCTTGGCCGCGTCCTTCTGGGCTTTCAACAAGATGGCGTGGCTACGGCCATCGACCAGCGCCAAGAAGCCTGCATCCTTGAACCATTCGTGGCCAAACTTGGCCGCCAGCTCCCGGTCAAACTTGTTGCGCAGGGCGACCTCGATGTAGTGAAGGTCAGTCATCACCGCCGCGCTGACTTTGGTGTTCAGCACGTAGAGACGCAGAGCCTGCTGGGCATTGTTGCGCGTCACGCGCAGGTACTTGCTCAGGCGCGGCCGGGTCAGGGTAGCAACTACGTGACTGAGGCTGGAAGCGTCCAGCTCCGGAAGCTTCGTACTCGTCACTTCGCCACCTCACGTCCTTGTTGTTCGCCACCCTGCTTGCTCAAAAATGAGGAATGGGGTACTATTCGATCAAAGCAAGCCCCCGGTGTGACCTCTGCGCGAGCACGCCCCCGGGGGCATAGTCTTTTCTGGACAGCCGTTTTCACTCTCCCTCCTTGCGGCTCTTCTTCGGCGTGACAGGCCCAACGTGCTTGTACACCGTCGCTCTCGACACCCCGTAGCGTTTGGCCACGTCGGACACCTGAATCTCAGGGTCACGCAAGAGCGCTTTAATTTCCCTGATCTGCTTCTCATCGAGTGCTGGCTTGCGCCCGCCTTTGCGGCCTCGCGCCCGTGTCATTTTCAGAAGACGACTGCACGGAATATCAGAAGTCAGCCGCACGACCTTCTCCGATGCCAATTAGGCAGGCCGCTCACGAATCCAAAATCGCAGGCCAATGTCGGCGTGCGAAACAACTCATGCTATGCGTTGCATCCCGGATGATTGCAATCTGATAAACCTTGCAAGATGCCACATGCCTCTATTCGTCGAGCGCCCGAGCATTTTTCACGCAGCGAGAGCAAGTGCCGCTTCAATTGCAACAGCGCTTCGACGCGATCTTCGGTCTGACGAATATGGGCATCCAGTAGTGTATTGACGTCGC
The DNA here is from genome assembly GCF_005048205.1 of Chitiniphilus eburneus. Lineage (GTDB taxonomy): Bacteria > Pseudomonadota > Gammaproteobacteria > Burkholderiales > Chitinibacteraceae > Chitiniphilus > Chitiniphilus eburneus. The sequence goes on along the minus strand of NZ_SUMF01000030.1, from coordinate 9,376 downwards.
CGCAGTCCTGAGCAGGGTTATCTCGTAGGCCCAGCAGTATCCTGATTTCGCTCAGCGTCATGTCAAGCGAACGGCAATGACGAATGAACTGCAAACGCTCGATGTGCACATCGCTGTACAACCGAAAGTTGCCACCGCTTCGCGCTGGCTTTGGCAGCAGCCCTTCCTTTTCGTAGTAGCGGATGGTCACGACCTCGCACCCAGAGCGCTTGGCTAGATCGCCAATTCTGATTTCCATGCCTCAATCTCCATTTATCACTTGACTCTATAGTAACTGTAGAGTTTTTAATGGAGGTTGTACAGAAGATTTGAAGGAGTTATCCATGAGTGAATGCGCTTCAAAGGCGTGTGGCTGCTCGGCTGGGCCGATCATGCAACCCACGACACAAGCCCCGCCGACAACCGGATCGGCTCAAGCGGTGTACCGCATCGAGAACATGGATTGCCCCACGGAAGAGGCGCTGATCCGAGGCAAGCTGGTTGGGCTGGCGGGTGTGGTTGGTCTTGAGTTCAACCTGATGCAGCGTACCTTGACCGTGCAGCACGAATTGCCTTCGCTGTCTCCCGTTGAACAGGCACTGAAGGCCATCGGCATGCAAGCTGTGCGCATGGATGAGGCGTCGGCTGGGCAGACAACCAAGCTGTCCATTGCCAAGATGGATTGTCCGACAGAGGAAGCATTGATCCGCAACAAGCTCGGCACCGTGGCCGGGGTTACCGGTCTCGATTTCAACCTGATGCAGCGCACGTTGTCGGTACGCCATGCTGACGGGGTTCTGCCGGATGTGCTTGTGGCACTACAAGCGCTCGGATTCGAGGCGCAGGTCGAGGACAAGGCCATGGCCGCGTCGCCATCGGCGTCCCCTGTGACAACGCAGACCAACTGGTGGCCACTCGGTATTTCCCTCATCGCCGCATCAGCGGCCGAAGCGGTCTACTGGTTCCACAACGGCAATCATTGGTCGGTCGTCATTCTGGCGCTTGTAGCGGTCTTGACGGGAGGCCTGTCCACCTACAAGAAGGGCTGGATCGCGCTCAAGAACCGTAACCTCAACATGAACGCCCTGATGTCGATTGCTGTCACAGGTGCCATGTTCATCGGCCACTGGCCCGAAGCTGCGATGGTGATGGTGCTCTTCGCGCTGGCCGAGGTGATCGAGGCCAAGTCATTGGATCGCGCCCGCAACGCCATCCGTGGACTGCTCGACCTGACCCCGGAGCAGGCCACGGTGCAACAGCCTGACGGCACCTGGCGAGAGGCAAGCGCCAAGCAAATCGCCATTGGCAGCCGAGTCCGGGTCAGACCGGGTGAGCGCATCGCGCTCGATGGCGAGGTGCTAGACGGACGCTCCACGGTCAACCAAGCCCCGATCACGGGCGAAAGCCTCCCGGTCGAGAAGTCCCCCGGCGATCCGGTGTTTGCGGGCACGATCAACGAATCCGGTTCCTTCGAGTACCGCGTTTCCTCCTTGGCCAGCAACTCCACTTTGGCCCGCATCATTCACGCGGTAGAGGCTGCACAAGGTAGCCGTGCGCCGACCCAGCGTTTTGTCGATCAGTTCGCCCGTTGGTACACGCCTCTCGTGTTCGCCCTAGCCATCGCCGTCGCACTGCTGCCCCCGCTTTTCATGGGCGCGGCATGGATGGACTGGATTTACCGTGCACTGGTTCTGCTGGTGGTTGCCTGCCCATGCGCCTTGGTGATCTCCACGCCGGTCAGCATCGTCAGCGGCTTGGCCGCCGCTGCCCGTCACGGCATTCTCGTTAAGGGCGGTGTCTATCTGGAAGAAGGCCGCAAGCTGCGCTGGCTGGCTCTGGACAAGACCGGCACAATCACGCACGGCAAGCCTGCTCAGACCGATTTTGTCGCATGGGGTCATGCACTCGCCTCGGATAGCCGCAGCATCGCTGCCAGTCTGGCGGCCCGCTCAGACCATCCGGTATCCAAAGCGGTGGCGCAGGCTGCGCAGCGGGATGGGGTTGCCTTGCTCGACGTGGCCGAGTTCAGCGCGCTGCCCGGTCGGGGTGTGCAAGGCCAAATCGACGGGGAGACCTACCATCTGGGCAACCACCGGATGCTGGAAGAGCTGGGGCAGTGCACACCAGAGCTGGAGCAGCGCATCGCAGCGCTGGAAACCGCAGGCAAGACCGTCGTGATGCTGGTGGGCGCAAAAGGGGTACATGGCTTATTCGCCGTTGCGGACACCATCAAGGACAGCAGCAAGAGAGCCATCGCCGAGCTGCATGCTCTGGGCATCAACACCGTGATGTTGACCGGCGATAACCCCCACACGGCACAGGCCATCGCCGCACAAGCCGGCATTGACCGCGCGCAAGGCAACCAACTGCCCGACGACAAACTGCGCGAAGTGGAGCAATTGTCCAGAAACGGCAAGGTTGGCATGGTCGGTGATGGCATCAACGACGCACCGGCCTTGGCGCGTGCGGACATTGGCTTTGCAATGGGAGCGGCGGGCACAGATACCGCTATTGAAACCGCCGACGTGGCCCTGATGGACGATGACCTGCGCAAGATTCCGACCTTCGTGCGCCTGTCGCGTGCGACAGCACAGGTGCTGATGCAAAACATTGTGCTGGCCCTTGGCATCAAGGCGGTATTTTTGGTGCTCACCTTCACGGGTCACGCGACCATGTGGATGGCTGTGTTCGCCGATATGGGTGCCAGCTTGCTTGTTGTCGGCAACGGCTTGAGGTTGTTGCGCCGATGAGCTGGAAACTCTTTCTCTATGACTGGGGTGGCCTGAACATCGCGTTGTTTCAAGCCATCAACACAGGCACGCCCGCCACGCTGAAACCACTGGCATGGTTCTTTGGCCTCGTGGGAAGTTACTGGACAGCGCCGCTGATGCTGTTGGGTCTGTGGTGGTGGTCGAAATCGGCTACAACCCCGGCGCGTGGTACGGCCGTTCGGCATCGCCTTATTGGTTTTAGCGCGGCCTTCTTGCTGGCGTTATTGGTCGCCACCGCCTTGAAGCTATGGTTCGACTTTCCACGCCCGCCTGCCGTCCTTGGCGACCTGGCGCGCGTCATCGGGGACAAAGAGCTTCACTACAGCCTGCCCAGCGGGCATGCCACCTATGCCGCGATGGTGGTCGGCGCGCTCTGGCCTTTGATGGGCCGCCGTGGTCGTCTCAGTTTAATGCTGTACGCCACATTGGTCGGCTGGTCGCGCATCGCGGCCGGAATGCACTTTCCGGCCGATGTGTTGGCGGGGTGGACGCTGGGATGGAGCTGCACGGCACTCGCCGGGTGGTTGCTGCCGTTGGCCGCCCCTGTGTGGCAATCGGCCCGCCGCACATCGGCTTGGGTCTGGTTCACCGTGGCCGCCAGTGCTGTCATGACCGATCAGCTCACGAAGTTCGCCATCATCCGCACGTTTGCCTACGGTGAGCAAGTCGAAATCACCCCGTTTTTCAACCTCGTTCATGTCCTGAATCCGGGTGCGGCATTCAGCTTTTTGGCGAACGCTGGTGGCTGGCAACGTTACTTTTTCATCACGCTGGGTCTGGCTGTTTCTGCTTGGCTGGGGCGCATGCTGTGCCAGCAACGGCCACGTCTCGAAGCGATGGGCTACAGCCTGATCCTTGGTGGTGCGCTCGGCAATGTCGCGGATCGTGTGCTGCGTGGATCGGTTGTCGATTTCCTCGACTTCCATTGGCAGCTTGTGCACTGGCCCGCCTTCAACCTCGCAGATGTGGCGATCACATCGGGTGCTGCTTTGCTCATCATGCAGATGCTAACCCAAGGCAAGGCGGTGGACACCGGCGCAAATGGGAATTATAATCATTCACAATGATATAATCCGAGAGTTTCCATGACTTGCCGAGCAACCTATCGCTGGCTGATGACTTTGCTGTTGGCGACTTGCGCGTTGATTGGCGGGCCAAGCTACGCAGCCGACACCACCGAACTCAAAGCCAAACAGATTTGGCAGCTTCTGGACTACGTCGCCGTCGATTACGGCGGCGCGGTCGCCAACGGTGCTGTCCTGAAAGCGTCGGAGTACGCTGAAATGCAGGAATTTTCAGCGACAGCCGAACGTCAACTGGGAGAATTACCTGACCAGACCGACAAGGGTCGCTTGTTGCAACAAGCGACCGCTTTGCGTGCTGCGGTAGCTGCCAAAGCCGATCCGGCCAGCGTAGCAAAACTGGCGCACGCGCTGTCCAGTGCGGTGCAAAAGGCGTACCCGTTTCCAGTCGCACCGACTGCCATGCCGGTCTTAGCGAAGGGAGGGCAGTTGTTTCAGGCCCAGTGTGCGGCCTGTCACGGTCAGCAAGGGCGCGGTGATGGCCCCCTAGCGGCATCCCTCAACCCCAAGCCGACCGCGCTGGCCGATCACATGCGGGCGCGCGAGCGCAGCTTATTCGCGCTACACCAAATTATCAGCAACGGTGTCCAGGGCACCGCTATGCAGGGCTTTGGCGCGTTGTCGGATGAAGACCGATGGGCATTGGCGTTCTTTGTTGGCACGCTACCTTATACGCAAAGCGACAAGGACGAAGGAGCCAAGCTCTGGCAAGCCAACGCGCAGGTTCGCCAGACGCTCGCCAGTCTGGATGTGCTGACGCAAACATCTGAGCATGTCTTGGCGGACAGGCTGGATGAGCCTTCCGCCAGAGCCCTGACGGCCTATTTGCGCGCCAATCCGAGCGCGCTGAATATCAGCAGTCCGAAGGGCACCGCGATTGCCAAAGCCAAACTCAGTGAGAGCGTGACGGCATTGCTGGCTGACGACCGTGCAGGTGCGACCAAGCTAGCCTTGTCTGCTTACCTCGATGGCTTCGAGCCGGTCGAACCGGCGTTGGCCACTCGCAATCGGCCGCTGTTCGAGAAGATCGAAGCCGCGATGGTGTCCTACCGGGCATTGATAGCCAATGGTTCGCCTGCCGATGTGCAGACAGCGGAGCTGCATTTGCGCGGCTTGCTGGATGAAGCGGACAAGGTGCTTGCCCCCTCCGACGACGATGCCGTGGCGGCCTTCATCGGTGCGTTAACCATCTTGCTACGTGAAGGATTGGAAGCCCTGCTGGTGGTCGTTGCCATGCTGGCGTTTCTCAAGAAAGCCGAACGGAAAGACGTATTGATCTACGTGCATGCAGGCTGGGCATCCGCGCTGGCCGCAGGCGGCATTACATGGGCAGTGGCAACTTACTTGGTCGGCGTCAGTGGGGCAAGCCGGGAGCTAACGGAAGGCTTTTCGTCACTCTTTGCCGCCGTGGTCTTGCTGGGTGTGGGCATGTGGATGCACCAGAAGAGCGTTGCCGGTCGTTGGCAGGTCTACCTCAAGGAAAAGCTGTCTTCGGCGCTCAACAAGCGCACGGCATGGTTCTTGTTTTCGCTGGCCTTCGTCGCCGTCTACCGTGAGGTGTTCGAGACGGTGCTGTTCTACGCAGCGCTCTGGACAGAAGGAAATGGCTGGCCCCTGCTGGCGGGCTTGGGCACTGGCATGGGAATCCTGGCCCTGCTGGCAGTCGTGCTGCTGCGCACCAGTGCGCGCCTGCCGATTGGCCAGTTCTTCGCTGCCAGCTCACTGCTGGTGGCCATACTTGCCGTGGTCTTGGCAGGCAAGGGCATCGCAGGTCTGCAAGAAGCAGGGTTATTGCATACCAGCCCAATATCGATCCCACGCATTGATCTGCTGGGCATCTATCCGTCGTGGCAAACACTCTCAGCGCAATTCGCTGTGTTATTCATCATTGTGGTGGTTTTTACGATCAATTCGCGGTCATCGCGTCAAATGGCAGTACAAAAAAGCTGATTTGACGGCGTGAATAGGTGAATTGATGCCGCGATGAGCGCCGTCATCCTCGAATCCGTGCTGACCATGTAGAGGCCAGTTTTTCTTTTACATCTTGGACAGCAGTCGTATTCCATCTGCGCGCAATTCCCCCTTGGGAGAAATATGCCGGTACAAGGTCTGTCGCGTGATGCCGAGCTCTTGGCACAGGTCGCCGACCTTAGTTTCAGTCTGCCCCATTGCCGCCATCGCCAGGCGCAGCTTGGCGGCGGTCATCTTGAAAGGCCGACCACCTTTCCTACCGCGCGCCCGCGCCGAGGCCAAGCCCGCTACTGTGCGCTCTGCGATCAGCTCGCGCTCGAATTCGGCCAGTGCGGCGAAGATGCCGAAGACCAGTTTGCCAGCAGCGGTCGTCGTGTCGATGGCCGCACCGTGGCCGCTCAGCACCTTGAGACCGACGCCACGCCCAGTCAGATCGTGCACGGTGTTGATCAGGTGCCGAAGGTCGCGCCCGAGCCGGTCGAGCTTCCATACGACCAAGGTATCCCCTGAACGCAACGCCTTCAAACAGCTCGCCAAGCCGGGACGATCCTCGCGCTTGCCGGATGCCTGGTCTTCGTAAAGATGCGCCGGGTCGACATCGGCGGCGATCAGCGCGTCGCGCTGCAAGTCAGTGGCCTGGGAGCCATCCGCCTTCGATACCCGCATGTAGCCGATTAGCATGTCATACCTGTCACATATACGTTCGATTATGTGACAGTGTGCACCGGAAAGTTCGGGTCGTCAAAATTTGTCACTTAACCCGTCATTCTGTCTAAGACATGCAAAGGGTCAATCAGGATCATAATGTGACAGAAATTCAGGGGGGGATGCCTTCCTTCGCGAAGGTGGTGCGCAACCGTTCCAGGGAAGCGGGGTCGCGCCGACCAAAGGAAGCCAACGCGAACAGCGAGCGGGCCGTCTCGGGGTCGTGCCGCGCTTCAATGATCGCCTCATCAATGGCCTGGACCGCCCGTTGCCAGTGATCGACGGGTTCGGGCTTCGGCGCTCTCGCTGGCAGTCCACTGGTGAACCCGGTTTGGGGCTCGGACCAGAATAGCTTTGCCTGCTCGCCCGGCGGGCTTATATCCCTCACTTCAATCAAGTGGATCGCCGTTGCCGCCGCCTCCAGCATCTGCAACCGTACTGCCGGGTTCAGGGTTTCATACGGTCGCCACAGACTTTGCCCTGCACGCAGCGGATGCCCGCAGCCTTCCCAGACTTGGCGGAGATACCCCGCGTAGGTGCCGCACGCCGAAAGCGGGGTGTTCAGCTCGTCGAGCAGCGTGCGTAGCAGCCGAAACCACAATCCGGCGTGGATGCGTCGGCGCGGCAGCTCTACATGACCGGTCGTCAGTGCCTGCCAGGTACGCTGGTCCATCGCCGCAATCGCGTCGCTGGCAGTGCGCGGTTCGGCGTCGGCGTTCTCCCAGCCGAGAAACCGCCCTGGCACGCCCCAATAGGATTCCAGCCAGCAGCCATGCAGTGGGCAGCTCAGCATCAGGGGCAGCTTCCACGCGAGCAGTACGGCTTGGTTCTCCGGATCGTTCAGGCAGAGCGGACAGGCGCGGTGTATCGGTTGGGTGGGCAGCCAGGCACGCCAGCTCGTGATGGATCGCGTCTTACGGCGGAGTCTCGGCAGCAGTACCGAGAGCTGGAACGCATAGGTTTCCAATGCGGCTGGAATCTGATCATCAAGGCTGTCCAGTAGCCAAGGCACCCAGCCGGCGAAACTCATGCAGCGCAGCCGATCCAGCTCGATACCGCTCCGCTGGGAGAGCATCGCCAGCAGCGCCAGTGGTGGCGCGGTGTCCAGGTCATCAACCTGGCCGTGACCAAGATCGTGCTCCAGCAGCTCGGACACTTCCATGTGATAGCAAAGGGCCACGCGGTTGAGCCACGAAGACAGGGCTTCGCCTTCCCTGGGTGCCGGATGCAGTGGCCAGCGTGGCGCTGGCTTCACATCAGTTCCCGCTCGAATTGCCGCCGCCGCTCGCTGGGACCGGTGTAATCGGCCATGCTGAGCGTGCGGTGGTTGATCGCTTCCTCACCACTCTCCACGGCGGACACGGCCGCCGCCATCAATAGGTGCGCCAGCTCGCCAATAGTGCCCTCGCTGCGCGTGAGCAGGTAGCGAGCCATGTCCAGCGTGGCAATCGACGAAGGTCGCCGCAGCGGGAGCGAAGCCGCGAAGCTGGCCAGCAGTGAACAGCAATCGTCGTTGGCCTCCCACACCGGCAGCATCATCGGCTCGAAGCGGTTTTCCAACTGGTCATCCGAGCGGATGGCCAGGTAGGCGTCGCGTGTGCCCACACCGACCAGCGGGATGCGCAATTCGTTGCCGAGGAAGCGCAGCAGGTTGAGGAATTCCCGGCGGTTGACGCTGTTGCCGGCCAGGACGTTGTGCAGCTCGTCGATCACCAGCAAACGCACACCGAGCTTGCGCAGCAGTGTCAGCGCCAGTTGCTCTATTTCCGGCAGCCGTGGGCGCGGTCGCAATGGTGCTCCCATCGCCGCGAGCAGCGCGACGTAGAAGCGGATCACCGACGGCTCGGACGGCATCTGCACGACCAATACCGGGATGTGCTCCTGGTCGGCGTCGGAGCTGGCCGGGTGGGCGCGGCGGAATTTCTCGACGATCATCGACTTGCCGTTGTTGGTTGGACCGACCAACAGCAGGTTGGGCATGCGTTGTTTGTTCGGCCACGCATACAGGGCTTCCAGCCGGTTCAGCGCCTCGACTGCGCGCGGATAGCCGATCCAGCGGTCGGCGCGAAGGCGCTGGATGCGTTCGTCCGCAGGGAGACGGGCCAAGCCCTGGGCCGCCGGCAGCAGGTGGGACAGGTCAATGATGGGATATTCTTCCACAGCTACCACTCCTCAATCTGGTCGAACGGTTTGGCAGGTGGCTGGGTATCTGCCTGCGGGTCAGCCATACCCGCGTCCGGTGGTGGCGTGGTTTTGACAGGCGGTGCCGTTGCCTTGAGGTGCTGGCGTCGATCCACGTCGCGCCGCGCCTTGCGCGTAGCCTTCTGCGCGGTGGTCACGATTTCGCGCATCTGGCCGATCATGCGGAACAGCGCCGACTCATCCACCTGTTCACGCCCTTGCTGCCGCAATTTCGCCAGCGCCTGTCGTTGTTCCCAGAGGGTGACAGCCGGGTGCGACAAGGTACGGTAGGGAATTTCCAGGTAGTGCTGACCCTCCGGCTCTAACACCCAAATGCGGCTGATATCGCGCGGGTCGCGCCGGATCAGGAACGCAGGCAAGCGGTCGCGCCGAGCTATCCAGGGCTTGAGCGCATCGGCGTAGTAGTGGATGTGGTCGATGACGAAGCCGGTACGAGTCAGCGTGCGGCGGATGATGGGCAGGAAATCGACCAGAAAAGCCGTGGTGCGAGTGATGACGGTTGGCACGCCGGTCCTGGCGATAGCTTCGGCCCAGCGCGCGGCCGGCGGCTGGAGCAGGCCGTTGTGCACGGAGCCGTGATAGGTGCCGACCCCCAATGTGAGCCAGCGCTCCAGCTCGCGCAGTGTCAGGGCGGCCATCTTCTCGGAGGCGTATTCCCCGCGCTGG
>NZ_SUMF01000003.1 GCF_005048205.1 Chitiniphilus eburneus | reverse complement strand
GCTTCCAACCCGATCCATAGCTTTGGGCGCTATACCTATGCCAATAACAATCCGCTGAGGTATGTTGATCCGGATGGACGCTGGGCAGAGGATCTGGTTATTGGCATTCCCAGCCTCGCCGTAGGTTTATATAGTTTTTCGAATAATGTTTTGGCGGGGAGCTTCAGAGACGCAGCGGTAGACGCTGCCGGAATTGCCGGCGACCTTGCGGCAATTGCCACTCCTGGTGTACCTGGTGGAATTGCGATTGCTGCAACGCGCAATGCTTCCACTAACGTTGCTCTGGCTATATCTCGCAATAAAATGAGCCACATTTTGAATAGTCACACCGTCTCAAGAGTAAAGCAACAAGTTGGAAGACTGCTAGAGGCAAAGGGGAAAGATGCCGTTGAGAAAGAACTGGCCTCGAAAAGCTATTTTAACTCTTCATGGAGCGAAGCAGAGATAGAGGCGGCAGTACAAAAAGCATATGCTGAAGCAGTGGAAGCCGGCGTTAAGAGTGGCAAATTCTCAACAACCATAAATGGTGAAGTTGTAACGGTTGGCATGGCGGAAGGAAGATTAGGGTCTGCTTGGGGTTCTAATTCCTATGGCACAAAGGGTTATTCCTCCTCTGATTTTGGAGTTAAATAAATTGATTATAAATTTTACAATTGGCGACGAAGATGAATTTTTGCAAAATGCTTCAGTGGCAGACTTGGAAGATATTGAAATTTATGGCATGTTTGAAGTTTCGGGGGAGGGGGATTCTTATGGGATGACTCTTGATAAAGATGGGGGATATGTACCAAATTGGTATGTTTTGAGTGATCTCGCTTTGTTTTTTTTAAAATCGTGCCATGAACTAAGTAAAGGGAATAGAGTGGCATTTTGCGATCCGGGTCACCCAAATCTGTATTTGCTAATGAACCCCGTTGGTGGCGGAATTTCAATCGGAGTTGGTTTGCCAATTCAAAATAATTTCCTGTTTTCATCGAGCCTGAATTTGCAATGGGAGGAATTAAGTCATATTTCTACTGTGGGTTGCAAGGCTTACAAAGATATGGTTGTGGAGTTTGCTGAAAAGCTTTTGTGTGCGTTGGTGGAGATAAATCCGATATTAAAAAATAGCACTTTATTTAATCGAATTGAAGAAATGAAGACCGTATTGATTTTGGAAAATGGTGCGAGTTAATTGTGTGAGTTGGCAAATGAAGCTGCCCGCAACCTGCGCTGGGCCAGCCGCAACACCGCCAGCCAGATCGAATACCGCTACGACAGCGCCGGCACCCGCGTCCTCAGCCAGGGCAACGGCATCAACCGCCTCGAATTCACCGGCGCCGACGGCCTGCTGTACCAAGAGATCAACCTCACCACCGGCGCGACCAAAGACTTCATCTACCACGGCCGCACCAAAATGAAAACAAAATTCAAGTTTATTTTGATTTTTATTGCCTTGTTGGTAATTGTTTCGTATTTTGTTGGGTATGCAATTGCCGTCAACAGCAAGGCAAGTGAATCGGCTATTTCTTTTATAAAAAATTCTGAATTTGTTGGGGGTAAATTTGGAAAAATTGAAGATGTTAAATTGAATTTTTCTGGATATTCAATAAGAAAGGTTGGTCCTAAAGGAAATGCGGAACTTCTCTATGCAGTTAAGGGAAGTAAAAGAACAGGTGAGGTCAATGTTGAGCTTGAAAGCCACCTTTCTGATGAGTGGAATATTATAAAAATACGAGTTGTAGGGGAGACTTGGATTCCAAGTGAGCGCTCTCCGGAAGGTAGTTCCCACTAAATACCAAGGCGTATGTGGTCAGGCCACCAAACAGTTCAAGCTTAGATCTACGGTAGGCTAGCCCGAGGCAGACGTAGATAGTTGGCGCGCCAAGGAGTACGGTGGCTGAAGCCGAGGCGTGGGTCATCGAAACCCCAACTTGGCGTGGTGACCTGCTCCCTGCGATTAGTACGCTGACGATGTAGAGTCGGTTCCCAAGAAGAGCGGTCATGAAGAAGCGATTCACGGAAGAGCAGATTATTGGCGTGCTGAAGGAAGCCGAGGAAGGCCGGGAAGCTTATATGTTGAATTTAGCGTGCCAACATCTTCCCTTGGGCCGACAAATCAGGGTTGGGCTAATATTGTAGGGCGAAATGCCGCTGAAGGAAGATTGATGGCAAAAAAAGGGGGGTGTTCCGCAGATGCCGAGCGCGACAGATATTCAGTATGCTGCAACGAAAGTGAGGTGATACATGGATTTGAATGAATTTGTAGATTGGTGGGAAAAAAACAAAAAAAACTATCCTTCGATTGAAGAAAGTGAAATTACTTTCTCTCCTAAAGAGATTGATGAGTCATTGCGCGTGGAGTTGGATGGAATTGGTCTGATTGGACGAATAACACTTTGGGGTCGTGGGGATTTCGTTCTTGAAATTCTTGATTACGAAGACGCGAGTGATTTGTACACAATCTCTGGGTTTATGGAAAGTGTCAGTGAGATTGAGGGAAAATTCTCAGATTTTTTCTCTATTTTCGAAAGTAAGAAGGCTGGGTGAGTGCGGCAATGGGAGGGCGGCAGTATTACGCGTTGAACCTGCAAAAAAGCACCCGGAATCGCCTAACGACGTCGAGCGCTTGTTTATCTGGAGTGGGCGATGGGAGTCGAACCCATGGCATTGCTGGGCTTCGCTGAGGTGAACGGCACCGGGTGTTGATAGATTTTTGTAGAAGCTTCTACAATGGATGTGCCGAAAGCCTGGCAAAATCAAGCGTTGCGAATGCTCAAGCAACACCTTCGGTAACACCACGCAAGCCCTGTATTGATCGGGGCTCGCGTATCTGGGGCTTCTGCAACTCGCCAGAGGCAATGACGGCTTTGCTGACATTGAGTCTGTGGATGGCGATTTTGTAGAAGCCCTGAACTTTTTTAGGCCTCGATCTGGAACAAGGGATTGGAGGGGGCGCTGGATGCTGTATCAAGAGATCAATCTCAATACCGGCGCGATCAGAGACTTCACCTACCACGGCCGCGCCAAACTGGCGGATATCGAAGGCGCCACCATCACTTGCTATCAAAAAGGAACTGGGGGAGATAAGAGGTGAAAAAAGAGTATCGAGATTTTATCCATGGATGTGCTTTTGTCTTGAATATGATTTTTTTTGTAATTGTTTTGAATTTGTTGACGGACTCTTTTGGTGTGACCAATGAGTCAGTTGACTACGGTGGTTGGCTTGAATATGCTAAAATTTTCTTTTGTATAGCTGTTGCTGGATCAAGTTTCTTTCTTGTAGGGTTTTTTGTGGGCGGCGTGGCTTGGATTTTCGAGAAATTTGGGATAAATCCATATGCCTGAAAGCATGTTGATATTGGATTAATGCAAGCTGTGCAGGATACATCCAGGCTGGAGAGCGAGATCGGCTGGGCAATGCCGCTCGCAAGTTCAATACAACGCCTGTGGTCTTGCCTGAGCAGCCGTGGCGAAATTTGACGCAACGGCGAAGCCGGTTGTCGAGTGCCCCCCACCTTGCTATCGCAACGACCCTGCCGCAGTATGCTTTTAACCCCGTGGTCATGGCGTGGCGTCCCAAGCTGAACACTTGCTCGCCGCCGTCGCAAAGGCAGGCCAACGGCGGGAGCTCCTATCGCCAGCAGTACACCGCCTAGCCCCCCTTCGCGAAGGCCTGACCCAATACAACACCGCGCAGACGGCCTGTACCCAACAACTGGCGCAATATCAAACCGCACTGGCCGCCTACAATCAGGCCGTCGCCGCCAGTCAGCCGATGCTCGACAGCGTGGGTCTACGACAACGGTGATAACGCCGATTACAGCTACGGACATGCCCTCAATTACGACGTGCTGGACCGCCTGACTGTTGCCAACTCAACCACCTGGGGCAATGCCAGCATCAGCTACGACAGCAGCGGCAACCTCACCAACTGTGCCGACGGTCTGAGCTACCAATACGTCGCCGCCGGCAACCTGTGCTAGGCCACCCGCTGCCAGCCAGATCGCCTACACCTACGACGGTGCCGGCACCCGTGCCCTTAGCCAGGGCAATGGCATCAACCGCCTAGAATTTCAAAGTTCGATATTAAATGGGGTTCGATATGAACGAAGTTATGTTACGCATTATTTCTGGTGTTGGGTGATGGCGAAATTATTAACAATTGTTGGAATTAGTCCATATAGATAGTTGCCGCATCCAGGGGTGATCTGAGGCTCATGGCTAGAACAGGATGTTGGCAAAGGAGCTGACAACTGGATCATGGTGCGGTCATCATAAGAACACTCAGTGGTTCGCCGGCAAGCCCTTTGAGGACAAGATTGGGCTGCGCAGCATGCGGGCTGCCGCCCTTTGGCCAGTACCGGGCCGCTACAAATAGCGCTGCAATGATGGGCAAAATATTGGAACTTGGGGGGATGATGAAAGAGAAACCTTTGCAGGTAGGCTTGGGCAACAAGTCCGGGTGGTTGTCCAAAGTCATCCTCGAGCCTTGGGCCGAAGAGCTTGTCGTGCAAGCCGGTGACCAAATTCTGGTAACGGCGCAAGGACCGGGGGAAAAAATCGAAGTGGAGGTCGAAGAGGGGGAGGCTGTTCTTTACTGTTCCTCCGGCATGACCTTGATCGTTACGATCAACGGAAAAAGACTTGAAGGTATGGCGTGCAGCGCAATTCCCGCTCTCTGAGGCCTGCGCGCCCGGGCTATGAGTAGAGTTCGTGTAACGTATTCGACTGGGCTCGCTATACCTGAAGATTGCCATGGGTGCAATTAATGGGTCGATACAATCGAACTATATACTTTTTACGTCCTCTGCTTAAGTGAAACAACGCCACAGCAGGATTTACGATGGCTGGGGTGAATGCTGCCGGGGGGTAAAAAAATGAAAACACCAATTTTTGTCTTTTGCATTGCCTTTTTCATGGAGTCATCGGTTGTTTTGGGTTATGGTATTCCGGCTCTCTTTGGAAAAAACATTGTTGGTCTTGTTTTTGTTGAAATGGGTCTTGTGGTTGTTTTTAAATCGGCCATGGATTCGATATGTGAAGTAGATGGCTTGGGTGAAAAAATGGAAATTCTTTTCAATGCTTTACTTTCATTGCCCCTGGTGTTTAATGGGGCCCTTATTGTGCTGGTGCTTGGCGGACTGGTGAACGTATGAGTATGGAAATATCAAATACTTGGCGACGAAACGAGTTAAAGGTAAAGTTGGAATCCCTGTCGGATAGGGGTTATCAAGAGCGAGTTTGGGTGGAAGGGATTATGCCCCATGGTGTCGTTCACGACGATTTTGATCTGGCTGTGCATTTTATCTTTGACGACACAGACCTGGCGGATGATATACAATCCTGTATTGGTGAGTTCCTTTTCAACCAGTATGAAGTTGATTGTGTGGCGTTGGTGGTTAAAAGTATAGACGTGGTTTTTGATAGGTATGGAATAAATAGAAGCGATGGTTTTTATATAAAAACCCCTGAGTGGGATGATGTGGTGTTTTATGCGGGAAAGGCACTAAGCAAGTTAAATGAGCTTGATGAAAAATAAAGTCAAGGTTGTTGTTGATTCTGGTGGGAAAGGCTTGGCTCTTAAGGAGTCCAATCAAGGCTGAGTTAAGGTCTGATTATCCTCAGCCGCAGAAAGCAGACAGTTCCATAAATATAGAGTTCTACGAATATCCAGCATGCTCCGGAAAAAAAGATATGATCCATGGATTTGAACGAATTTGTAGCCTGGTGGGAGGAAAATAAAAAGCGCTATGCTTCAATTGAAAAAAGCGAGATTATTTTTTCGCCCAAGTCGGTGGATGATTCCTTGCGGCTGGAGTTGGACGGAAACGGTACGATGGGGCGGGCAACAGTTTGGGGGCGTGGGGATTTCGTTCTTGAAATTCTCGCTTTCGAAGATGGAAGTGATTTGTACATGGCTTCCGGCTTCTTGGAGAAGAGGGATGAAATTGAGGAGAAATTCGCAGATTTCTTCGCGGTTTTTGCAGGTGAATGAGTTGGTTTTCTCGCCTGGGCCACGATGCAGGTATGAATTAACGGGGTCGCCGCGCAAGCACTGGGGTTGGCCTCGCGGCTCTTGATGTCCAATATCGGCTCGGGGTTGGTCTAACCGGCGTTTGGGGCCAAGTGAATGTGATTCTTGGTGCCTGATGAATCGAAGATCCGCAGGCATCATGCATGGAAGGCGTGGTCTTGGGCTGTTGATGGGATCCTCTAAAGCCAATCAGCCCAGTAAAACCTGACGCTTGGATGCTCAAGTGGTACCTGAAACAAGTCTCCAGCCGGCTGCACATTGCCGGCTGTTTGGCCGGGGAGGGCGGTAATGGAGTCTGGCGAGCTGGAACAATGCTTCGGCGCCGCTTACCGCGCCACCCGCTATGTCGTGCCCTCACTTGCGCTCGCGCTGCGCATCGGTGCCACACATGCCGACCTGGATGCCGTGTTGCAACGGCATGGCGTGCGTTCCTGGGCGTTTGTCTCCGCCTGCAATCCCTATTCGGCGGCGCAACTTTGCGCGCATGAAAATCTGGCGCGCCATCAGAACCTGATCGATGTGGTGCGCCAATCGGGCTGGGTCTGCTTCGAAGGGGCGGGTGAGCCGCGTGGTGGCGATTGGGCTGCGGAGCCATCGCTGCTCATTCTCGGTATTGCGCGGGGTGACGCGATGGCCCTGGGCGAGCGCTTCGAGCAGAACGCGGTGGTGTTTGGCGACATGGGCGGGGTTGCCGAACTGCTCTGGTGCCGGCCCGCGTCACGGTCCGGATGATCAGGCGCCGGTTGCCGCCGCAGCCCCGCGTCGGCGCAATCGTGCCGGTACCTGGAGGCTGTGGGCCGGTGTGCCCGCCAGCAGGGCCTGGATCAGTGCCAGGCTGTGCTCGGCCAACTGCCCGCTGTCCTGGGCCACCGCGTCGATGGGCAGGGGCAGGCAGTCGAGCAGCGGATGGTCGTCGAAAGTGATCAGCCTGGGCGCGCTGGCCAGTCGGTGTTGTGCGATCAGCTCCGCCAGAACCCCTTCCAGCAGGGTGATCGATCCGGTGAACACCGCTTGCGGGTCGCGGCCATGCGCTGCGTGCCAGTCCGCGAACAAAGCCTGGCCGGAGTCGCGGCGATAGTCGCGTTGATGAACCCAGTCCGTCTGTTCGGCTTTGCCTGCCGCCGTCAGCGCGGCCCGATAACCGGCCAGCCGGTCGCGGCTGGGCGATAGCTCCGACTGGCCGCCCAGATACACCACCTCGTCCACGCCTTGCGCTAGCACGGTGCCTACCAGTTCCGTCACGGAACCGATCGCGTCGGTCACCACCCAGGGGATGTCGCAGTTTTCGATGCGCCGGTCGGCAAACACCAGCGGCACGCGCCTGGCCCAGGGCTGATAGCGCGCGGGGTCGCCGGCGGCGGGCACGACGATCAGCCCTTCCACTTGCCGCGCCAACAGTTGGGTGAGGCCTTCGGCTTCGCAGTCGGGGTCGTCGTCGCTGGTCACGATCAGCAACTGGTAGCCGGCTGCACGGCTTTGTGTTTCCAGCGCCTGCGCCAGGCTGGCATGGGCGAAATTGGTCAGTTCGGGAATCACCAGCCCCAGGGTGCCGGTCTTGTGGCTGCGCAGCGCACGCGCCGATTGCGATGGCGAGAAGTGGTGTTCGGCGGCCACGGCTAGTACGCGCTCCACCGTCGCGCGGGCGATCCGGTAGCGTTCGGCATGGCCGTTGAGCACCATGCTGGCGGTGGTGCGCGATACGTTGGCCAGGCGCGCGATGTCGTCGATGGTCAGGCGTTCGAACTGGCTCACGGTATTTGGCCTCGGAGCAGGCGCCATGCGAAAAGGGGTGCCAGTGTAGCGCATGGTGCAAAAAGACCGGCGCTGGGCCGGCCCTGTGCCAGGCGGGAAAGTACCCGGCGCCGCCTGTTGCAACGGTGCCGGGCAGGCCTGTCTTACTTGGTCACGAGTTCCAGCGGCACGGGGATGTTCTTTTCCACCGGCTTGCCATCGAGCACCAGGCGGGCGGCTTCCACACCCATCTTGCCGATCAGCTCCGGCTTTTGCTGCACGGTGGCCGACATTTGCCCGGCCTTGACCGCGGCGATCGCATCGGCGGTGGCGTCGAAGCCAACCACGACCACGTTCTTCAGGCCGGCGGCCTCGATGGCCTTGAGCGCGCCGAGGGCCATTTCGTCGTTGTGCGCGAACACGCCCTGCACATCCTTGTTGCCCTGCAGGATGTTCTCCATCACCGACAGGCCCTTGGCGCGGTCGAAGTCGGCGGGCTGCTTGGCGACCAGCTTCACGTCGGCCTTGCCGTCGACCACCGAATGGAAGCCCTCGCCACGTTCACGTGCGGCGGACGAGCCGGGCAGGCCTTCCAGTTCCACCACGTTGCCCTTGCCACCGATGCGGTCGAGCAGGAAGTCGGCCGCCATCTTGCCGCCCGCCTTGTTATCCGAGGCGATATGCGAGGTGACTTCGGCACCGTTCACGCTACGGTCGAGCGAAATCACTGCGATACCCGCCGCCGTGGCCTGCTTGACCACGTTGGCCACCGCATCCGAATCGGTCGGGTTGAGCAGGATGACCCTGACCTTTTTCTGGATCAGGTCTTCCACGCTGGCGATCTGCTTGGCCGGGTCGTCCTGCGCATCGACGCTGATCAGCGTGATGCCGGCAGCCTTGGCTTCCTTCTCCGCGCCGTCGCGCAGGCTGACGAAGAATGGGTTGTTCAGGGTCGAGATCGACAGGCCGACCGAATTGCCGCCTTCCGCAGCGGCGGGAGCCGGCCCCGATGCGCCGGTGGCGGCCGATTGGGTATCCGGGCCCTGCTTGGAGCAGGCGACAAGCCCGATGGCCAGCAGACCGGCGAGCAGGGAGGGGATCAAGCGTTTCATGGTTCGACTCCTCGGAAGAGGTTGGTTTATATGCCCGCGAGGGCCGGTTCACAGCAAAAGCGATGAAAAGCCGTTACTTCTTGCTGCCGCGATCGATCAGCACCGCCAGCAGGATCACGCTGCCCTTGATGACCTGCTGGTAGAACGACGACACGCCCAGCAGGTTGAGGCCATTGTTCAGCACACCGATCAGCAGCACGCCGACCAGCGTGCCGAAGATCCAGCCTCGCCCGCCGGCCAGGCTGGTGCCGCCCAGCACCACGGCCGCGATGGCATCCAGTTCGTAACCCATGCCCGCGGTGGGCTGGGCCGAGTTCAGCCGGGAGGTCAGCACCATGCCGGCCATGGCCGCCATCGCACCGGAGATGGTGTACACGCCGATCTGCACGCGGTCGGTCTTCACACCCGAGAGCAGCGCGGCCTCCGCGTTGCCGCCGGTGGCATAGACATGGCGGCCGAACACGGTCTTCTTCAGCACGAACCAGAACAGCGCGAACATCAGCAGCGTCCACACCACCGGTACCGGGATCAGGCCGGCGACGTACCCGCCGCCCAGCATCGAGAAAAAATCGCTCTGGAAGCCGGTGATCGGGCTGCCGTTGGAGAACACCAGCGACAGGCCGCGCAGCACGGTCATCATGCCGAGCGTGGCAATAAAGGGCGCTACCTTGCCCTTGGCCACGATCAACCCATTCACGCACCCCATGACGGCACCGGCGAATACGCCGGCCAGCGTGGCGAACATGGGGTCGTAGCCGGCACGCATCATCATCGCGGTGAGCACCGATGCCAGCGCCAGGATGGATCCGACCGACAGGTCGATGCCGCCGAGCAGGATCACCAGCGTCATGCCAAAGGCGATCAGCGCATTGATCGATACCTGGCGCAGCACATTCATCAGGTTGCCGACGGTGAGGAAGTCCGGACTCATGAAGGCAAGGCCGGCGCCCACCAGCAGCAGTGCGAGGAAGGGGCCGAGTTTTTGCAGCGTGGCTTTTTGTTGCGGGGTCATGGTGGTCGCTCTCTTGGTAGGCTCAGTTGCCGCCGGTGGCGGCGGTCATGATGGTTTCCTGGGTGGCATCGGCGGCGGAGAAAATGCCGGCCTGTCGCCCCTGGTGCATCACCAGAATGCGATCGCTCATCGCCAGGACCTCCGGCAGTTCGGACGACACCATCACGATCGCCACGCCCGCGGCGGCCAGTCGATTGATGATGTGGTAGATCTCGGCCTTGCCGCCCACGTCCACGCCGCGCGTGGGCTCGTCCAGCAGCAGCACCTTGGGCGGGTTGGCCAGCCATTTCGCGAAAACCACCTTCTGCTGGTTGCCTCCCGATAGCGATTTCACGTCCAGCTCCGCATCCCGGGTGCGGATATGCAGTTCATCCACCAGCCGGGCGACGGCCGCGCTTTCGGCCCGGCCATTGACCACGCCGCCGTGGGCATAGCGGGAAAGGTGAACCAGCGTGGCGTTCTCGCGCACCGACATTCCCAGCACCAGCCCCTGGCTCTTGCGGTCTTCGGTGACGAAACCGATGCCGGCGGCAATGGCCTGGGAAGGCGTGCGCGCGACCAGTGCCTGGCCATCCAGCATGACCTCGCCATGGGTGCGGCGATTCACGCCGAACAGAGTCTTAAGGATTTCGCTACGCCCGGCGCCCATCAGGCCCGCGACGCCGAGCACTTCGCCGGCATGCACTTCGAAGCCGATACCGGCGATATTGCCCTGATCGGCCAGATCGTTGACGGCCAGCCGCACCGTGCCGATCTCCACCGCGCGCTTGGGAAAGCGGTCGCCCAGTTCGCGGCCCACCATCAGCCGCACGATCTCGTCGAAACCGGTTTCCGCGATCACGCGCTCGCCGACGAACTGCCCGTCGCGCAGCACGGAAATCTTGTCGCTGACGCGGAAGATTTCCTCCATGCGGTGCGACACATAGACGATGGCCACACCCTTGGCCTTGAGGTCGGCCATGATGCCGAACAGCTTTTCGATCTCCCGTTCGGTCAGCGCCGCGGTCGGCTCGTCCATGATCAGCACCTGCGCGTTCAGCGATAGCGCCTTGGCGATTTCCACCATCTGCTGCTGGCCGATGGAGAGCTTGCCCGCCTCGATGTCGGGATCGATCTGCCCGGCGCCGACCAGCGCCAGCCAGTGCTGTGTCTCCCGGCGCATGCGGCCGCTGTCGATCACGCCGAAACGGCGCGGCTCGCGCGCCAGGAACAGGTTTTCCATCACCGACAACTGCGGGATCAGGTTCAGCTCCTGGTGGATGATGGCGATGCCCAGGTGTTCCGAATCGGTAGTGGAATGGATCTGCACCGCGTGACCATCCACCTCGATGGTGCCGGCATCGGCCTGGTAGACGCCGCAGAGGATTTTCATCAGCGTGGATTTGCCCGCGCCGTTTTCGCCCATCAGCGCGTGGATTTCCCCCGCCGCCAGGGCGAAATCGACCCCCTCGAGCACCTTTACCGGCCCGAAGGCCTTGCTGATGCCACTCATCTTGATCTGCATGTTGCTCGACTCCTTGCCGCCCTCAGGGCGCCTGGATGACGCACTCCCGTCTGCCCGCCGCTGCGTCGTCGCGGCGGGGGGCGGCGTCAGAAAATCACGCCGGAATAAAGAACCGCATTGGCGTAGGGGGTGGCCTCGCCGGTGCGGATCACCGCCTTGGCGTTGCGCGTCAGCGCCTTGAACTGCTCATGCGGAACGAATTCCACCTGGACGTTTTCGCGCGCCAGCGACGATGCGCGCTCGGCAACTTCCGCGTTGTGATCCAGGCATTCATTGGCGAATACCGCGCGCTCCACTTGCAGATCGGCCAGCACGGTATCCAGTACCTGCAAAAAGCGCGGTACACCGATCTTCAGCGACAGGTCGATGCATTCCACGCCCGGCGGTATCGGCAGGCCGCAATCGGCGATCACGATGCAGTCGGTATGGCCCATTCCCGCCAGGACGCGGCTGATGTCGCGATTCAGGTGACCGGTCTTTTTCATGGTCATGCTCCAAGAAAGCTGCGTAACTCAGCGAGCGTCGGCATCCCGCCCTGCGCTCCGGGCCTGGTCACCGACAATGCCCCCGCAGCGCAGGCGTGGCGGATGGCTTCCGGCAGGCCCAGGTGCCAGAACGCGGCCAGCGCACCGTTGAAGGTGTCGCCGGCGCCGGTGGTGTCGACCGGCGTGACCGGAAACGCTGGCTGGCGGTGTACTGTGCCGGCGGCATCCGTATGAAAGGCGCCTTGCGAGCCCTTGGTCATGACCACGCGGCCGGGCAGGGCGGACAGCAGCGTTTGCCAGTCGGCGTCGGGACGGCCGAGTGCGGTGGCGAGTTCGAATTCATTGGGGGTCAGCAGGGTGCATTGCGCCAGCAACGGCTCCGGCAGGCGGGCGGCTGGGGCGGGGTTGAGCACGAATGGCTTGCCGTGGCGCGTGGCCAGCGCCGCCGCATGCTCCACGGTGGCAAGCGGGGTTTCCAGTTGAGCCAGCACCACATCGGCATCGGCGAACGCCGCTTCGGCGGTGTCCAGATCGGCGGGGGTCAGCAAGGCGTTGGCACCGGGAACCACGATGATCGCGTTGTCGGCCTGGCAGAGCGTGATTGCCGCAATCCCGGTGGCGGAATCGCTGACGCCAAGCCAGCGGGTATCGATGCCTTCCGCCTTCAGCCCGGCAGCCAGTTGCTGGCCGAACGCATCGTTGCCCACCCGTCCGAGCATGATCACTTCCGCCCCGAGGCGGGCCGCCGCGACCGCCTGATTGGCACCTTTGCCGCCGGGGTGCGTGGCAAAGCCCTGGCCGAACAGCGTTTCGCCCAATCGCGGAAAGGCGGCGGTTTCCACCACCAGATCCATGTTGATGCTGCCTACCACCAGTACCTTGGCCATCGTGCCTTCCTTTGGTGCGCTGCGACGGGTTACGCGGTGATGCTGTTTTATCGCATCCGAAGCGTTGCTAAAACGTAATCAGCAAGTGGATTTCTTTATAACAGAGGAATGTAGTTTTTGGAACGGCACTACGTGAATTACCTTATGAACCGCTTTGGTGCACCGACGAGGTCGCTCCGCCGCCGTGTGCGGTGAGGTAGTTATGCGCATGGACGGCCTGGTAGGGAATGGCGGCGTCATGGATGAGCGGATGAATGGGCAAAACGGGGCGGAAGTGGCTGACTCGCCCCGTCAAAAAAAGCCCGGAAATCACTCTTGGCAATGCCAGGCGGCTGGCGTATAGTTCGGCCTCCACTGCGGAGAGATGGATGAGTGGTTTAAGTCGCACGCCTGGAAAGCGTGTATAGGTTAATAGCCTATCGGGGGTTCGAATCCCCCTCTCTCCGCCAAAGATCAAAGCAGGAAGCCCCGAGGAATCGGGGCTTTTTTGTTTTCTGGTTGGCCGGCGCACCATTGGTATGCCCTTTGCGGTTGCAGCTGGCCGTTCCGAAGCTTCATTGGCAAGGCTGCACTGGCCCTCGAGGTCGGTCGCCTCCCGGTCTGCCCGGCCTTGTCGGCCCTTGCCCAATCATTTCCCCCCCCCCAGGTAGCCCAGCGCCTTCCGGTAGTGCTGCGAGTTTCAAACCCCCCGGCATAAGCCACCGCTACTCCATCGGTAGTGGGAGGCGTGCGTTTTTTTGCAGACTTCAGCCCCGGCTCCCGGCCGCTGCGCGCTGAGGGTCAGCGGCCCGTAGTCGCCATCAGGTGTGCCGGATAGCGTTCGCCTTCGACGTCGATGGCGGTGAGGGCCTCGGCGATGGTGGCAAGATCGGTCGGGGTGAGTTCCACGTTGGCGGCGGCGATGTTCTCTTCCAGTCGATGCAGTTTGGTCGTGCCGGGGATGGGCACGATCCATGGTTTCTGCGCCAGCAGCCATGCCAGTGCGATCTGCGCGGGTGTCGCCGCCTTTGCTTCGGCGATGCGGCGCAGCAGGTCGATCAATGCCTGATTCTTTTCCATCGCTTCGGGTGTGAAGCGCGGCAGTTGCTTGCGAAAATCATCTTCGCCGATCGGCGTGTCCTTGCTCATCGCGCCGGTCAGGAATCCTTTGCCGAGCGGGCTGTAGGGAACGAGGCCGATGCCAAGTTCCTCGCAGGCCTCCAGGATGCCATTGGTATCCGGCCCGCGCGTCCACAGCGAGTACTCGTTCTGCAATGCCGAAATCGGCTGGACGGCATGGGCGCGGCGGGCGGTGGCCGCGCTCGGTTCGGACATCCCGAAGTGCCGAACCTTGCCTGCGTCGATCAGCGCTTTCACCGTACCCGCCACGTCTTCGATCGGCACGTCGGGATCGACCCGGTGCTGGTAGAAAAGGTCGATGGTGTCGATGCCGAGCCGCTTCAAGGATGCATCGGCCACTTGCCTGATGTGCTCGGGCCGGCTGTCCATGCCGGCCATCTTTCATCGACGATGTTGAAGCCGAACTTGGTGGCGATTACCACTTGGTCGCGCACGGGGCGCAGTGCCTGGCCGACGATTTCCTCGTTGGTGAAAGGACCATAGACCTCGGCTGTATCGAAGAAGGTGACGCCCCGATCCACCGCTTGCCGGATCAGCGTAATGCTCTCTTCCCTGGTGAGCTTGTGGGTATAGCTGAAGTCCAGCCCCATGCAGCCGAAGCCGATGGTGGATACCTCAAGGCCGTTCGTTCCGAGTTTGCGTGTTTTCATCCCTGTTCCTCTCGCCGGAATTGGTCGTCATGCAGGCGGGCCTCAGCGTGTGAGCCGATCATCGATTGCCATAGGTATAGTGGTGATTGGTGGGCTGAGCCGTGCATTTCGACTGGAGGCTATCGCACCAATGGGGTGGGCTGGATTCCGGGTGGTGATGGCACCTGTATGCAGGTCTACAGTTGTGCTTGCCCGATGACGGGGAAGCGACGCCTTTACAAGAAATCAAGCAAAGAGCCCTGAGCAATTCAGGGCTTTTTGTTTTGCTGCTGTTGACGAATGCCCCTGGTTTCCCAGCATCGGTCATCAAGTAGCCCGGGTCAGGGCGTGGGCACGGCTTGCTTGAGGAAAGCCACGATCTTCTGTTGGGTTTCCTCCCCGTCGCGGCTGACGAACATGTCCGGGCCGCGCCCGCCGCTTTCGGAGATCAGCAACTGCTTGGGATCGGCGGCGGCGCTTTCCATGCGCATGACGCTGTCCATGGTGCCGTCGTAGCGCGCCGCGACAAACAGCTTGGGCGCGGCGATGGCCTTCAGATCGTCATCGCTGGCTTTCAAGCCTTCGAACGAAGAGATGAAAGTCATCAGCACTACGGCCTGCGGTTTGGTGGCGGCAGCGGCGGGCACGGTGGCGATGCTGCCGATGCAGGCGCCCATCAGTGCCACTTTGTCGGCACCCTGGGCTCGGGCATAGGCCACCGCGGCCTTCAGATCGCGGTCCAGTTGCGCGTAGACGCGCTGGCCGCCCGAATCGCCGTAGCCCCGGAAGTCGTAGGTCAGCACGGTATAGCCTTCATCAGCCAGGCGGGCGGCGAAGCGCTCCCACGCGGTCTGATCGCGATCGTGTTGATGGGACAGGATCACCCACGCCGCGCCGGGCTTGCCGAATACCCGCCCCGCCAGCGGCACGCCGTCCTCGGTGGTGAACGAAACCTTGGCGAATTCGGGCGGCGCTTCTTCCTGCACGGCCGGCACCACTACCGTTGCCTGCTTGGGTTTCTTGCTCGCCGCCCATGCCTGGCTGGAGCCACAGGCGACCAAAGCGATGAGCATCAGATTGAGCCACTTGTTCATGTCGTACCCCTTGTCGAGAATGTGCCTCGACGATACGACGCACCCCGCCTGGAGGGCAGGATGGGGTGGCAATGAAATTGTGCGAAACGACAATGGTTGTGTCGTTTACATCCAGTTGTGCGCGGTGCGGTAGTCGCGCGGCGTGCTGCCGGTGAACTGCCGGAAAATGCGGCTGAAATGGCTGGGGTTCTCGTATCCGACGCGCGTCATGATCTCGCCTACCGGCAATAGCGTGTCGCGCAGCAGCGCGGCGGCGGTATCCATGCGCAGGCGGATCACATAGTCGTGCACGCTGGCGCCAGTGAGATTGCGAAAGTGCACATTCAGCGAAGTGCGGTTGCTGCCGCACCAGCGCGCCAGCTCGGCAATGGTGAAGCGGGTGTGATAGCGCTCGTGGACCAACAACAATGCATCATCCAATCGATTGGCCTGGGAGGGCAGCGCCAGGGTGGCGGCTTGGTTGGCGGCCTGGTTGGCGGCGCGCAGGCAGAACAGCAGTTCGAACAGCCAGGAGCGGGTGCGACAGGGCCAGCTTTGGTCGGGCTGGCTGGCCGCCTCGTTGGCGATGTTGGCGACCAGTTGGCGCAGGTGGCGGGCCTGCTGCGGCGACAGCTTGAGGATCCGGCGCGCTGGGTCGGGTGGCAGCAGGGGTTGTAGCAGATAGAAATCGTATTCCAGCGTGCCGCTGAACCCAGGGGAGGCCCCATGCAGGTTTTCCAGGGTGAACGCGGAATTGATGATGCCGGGATGGAAATAGACGGTTTCAATCGCCAGCCCCTGCGTGCGATCCAACTGGGGCCGCTCGCGGTCGTCCAGCAGCAGGACCGCAGGGGCGCCCAGCAAGAGCCGCTGGCCGTTCAGCGTCACTGTGGCGCTGCCTGAATGGATCAGACAGATCGCAAAGCGCGGGGCGTCGGGCTGCGCTGGCTCCGCGGCTTGCGCGGATACGCACACCGGCAGCACATAGCCGGGCAAATTTTGGCGACCGATGACCGATAAGGGTGCGTTCATGGGGCCAGCGCGATAGTTCCAGAGAGCCATATTCTTGCGCGACACTTGTGCATTGTCGCCTCGCTGAACAGGTGGTTCGTTTCCTTTGCGGATGAGAGGCCACTGCGCTTTGATGACTTGGGACTCATGCCTTTTTGACGAATTCCGACTTGAGCTGCATCGCGCCGATGCCTTCGATGCGGCAGTCGATGTCATGATCGCCATCGACCAGACGTATCCCCTTTACCTTGGTCCCGACCTTGACCACCAACGACGAGCCCTTGACCTTCAGATCCTTGATGACGGTGATGCTGTCGCCGTCGTTGAGGACATTGCCGTAGGCGTCGCGCACTACGCGTTGCGTGTCGGCTTCAGGCGTATCGGTTTCCGGGGCCCATTCGTGGGCGCATTCCGGGCAAATGTAGAGGGCGCCATCCTGGTAGGTATATCCGGATTGGCATTGCGGGCAGGGGGGAAGGGTACTCACGGACGATCTCCTTGAAGTTGAGGCACAATGGACGCAAGGCGCGGCACACGGGTGGGTGCTGTATGCGGCATGTGCATTGGATTACAATTCAACGCACATCCATTCGGAGTGTGTGTGAACGATGGAAGCCAAGACCGCGCGCCTGACGGTGCTGATCGATCCGGCCAAGAAAAAAGCCTTTGAAGACCTGTGTGCCGCACAGGATCTCAATACCTCTCAGGTAGTCCGCCAGTTGATTCGGGACTACCTCGCCAAGCATGGCGTGGAATACGGCGATGCCGCGTCGCGCGCCAACCCGCGCGTGAAATAGCCGCATGGTCAGGCGCCTCGCTTGCGGTGCAGGGTGTCGAACATTTCGGCAAGCTGTGCCGGTTGGGTATACAGCCGGCGATTGACGATGAGTCGATGCGCATACTGGCTGAACCCGTAACCGGTGACCGCTTCCATCAGCGCGCCCTGCGCCAGCACCACCTCGTCCGGCGTCTGACGCAACTGCCCCGACGCACTGGCCAGCACAATGTAGTTGGCGCAGTCTTCCGCCCGGATCACCACCACCTTGTCCGCGAACACCTTGCATAAGCGGTGGAGATGGCGGCCTGCGTCGTCATCGGTGCCGAGCAGGTTGAACACGGCTATTCCATTGGCTGTCAGGCCATCCAGGCATTGTCGGTAGAAGGCTTCGGTACACAGCGATGGATGAATGCCTCGCTGGTCAAAGCCGTCGATCAACAGGACGTCGATGTCGGCCTCGCGTTGCCGCAGATAGTCGGCCCCATCCGCGCAGATCACCCGGAAGCGCTCATCGTCGGGCGGCACGTGAAACTGCTCCCGCAGGGCGATCACGCGTGCGTCGATCTCGCAGACCGAGATCATCGTGTCCGGCATCGCGTGGTAGCAATACTTGGCGAGCGAGCCGCCCCCCAGCCCCACCATCACCACCTGCCGTGGGTCGGGTACGAACAGCCGGAACGCCAGCATGCTACGGGTGTAACTCAGTACCAGTTGTAGCGGGTCTTCGAGTGCCATCCTGCTCTGGATGGCCACCAAGTCGAACTGAAGCGTGCGATAGCCCCCGCTTTGCGCCACGCAAGGCGTCATGCGTTCCGGGTGTGATGGCAAACCGGCCTGGTCGGGCAAGGGTCGGGGAATCGGAAGGGTCATTCCACAGTTTTACGCAGGAAATAGGTCTGGTGATCCGGGTTTTGCACGATCACGTAGCGCGGCGTAAACCCCAGTGCCCCCTGCAGGATCTCGTAACCGATCGCTTCGAGGTCGACACGGGTGCATTCGAGATCCAGTTCGATCGTCTCCAGCGTAACCACCTCGGCGCGGCAGAGAACCTGCGCTGTGGCGATCTGCTCGGTCAGGCGAGGTTGCCAGTCCGCCTGGTCATGTTGGCCCACGACCCGGAGTCCGTAACGTTGAATCTGCATCGGTAGCGTCTCCGGACGAGGGAAATGTGCGTAACATTATAATGCTATGTGTGTTGATGTATGTTCGAGAACGAAGCAAAATAACGCCGGGTTATCACCTTCCATCAAGTGGGTTGTCAGGAATCCATGCTTGTGCGGCTTGCCTGATCGATGTGATGCCAGGCGGTCTGCTGACTCCTGAACCACACCGTTGACGACGCAAGGGCCTCCGATGGCCGAGAAGCCGTCGCGAGCGCGCTTTTCCTACGGGTTCGAAATGTATCGGTATCTCTATCTCAGCGATGTCAGTCCCGAATTCGAGCCCTACCAGATGGGCTTGCTGGCGCAGCGGGCGAGAAAGAAGAACGAGGGGCTGGCCATTACCGGCCTGCTGTTGTTCGATGGCCTGTACTTCTGCCAGTACCTGGAAGGGCCCAAGGGAGATGTGCTGCAACTCATGCGCGTGATCGAGCGAGACTCGCGGCACCGTAACCTGCGGCGGCTGGGGGAAGGGCTCAGCACCCGGCCGAGGCGGTTGCCAAACAATGGCCTGTTCGTGGGCTACAGCACCGACGCCACCTTTCTGCCAGGCGTGGTCGCGACGGCTTCTGGCATGAACGAGGCGGTGGAGCGGATCTGGAACGCGTTGCCGCAGCTCGATGTGGAGCAATCGGCCGATTGGAACAAGAGAGAGTAGCGCCTCAGTTCATTCCACCTGTAGCCGGGAAAATCGACCGGCTGGTCCTGTTCTTGTGGCATCGCACCATTTCAGGATCAGCAGATGCCATCCGATCAGATACCCCACCAGACGCCACGTTGATCAGCGTATCGCGTGCGCGGCTTTCCATTGCGGCTTCATGTGCGCGTTCCGCTGGCGCGCCTGTCGCGTACAACATGTCGGCGTCAATGCGTGGGGCCGCTGGAAGCATGCATCGCTTGTTGTGATGCCTGGGCCGTTTCGCCCCGGCAATCGATCGTATTGCGCAAGGAAAGAACGCCCTTGGCGTCGAGGGCGTCGGGTGTGTCTGGCGGTGCCAGGTTTTACTTGGCCAGCTTGGTATTGCGTAGTGCCTCCTGGAAGTGCCCCACCATCAGGCTGCCCTGGGTGGGGGTGCCGCTGCCACCGCTGCCGGATGCGGCCTGGGTATAGGTAAAGGCGCCGAGCCGCCCGTCCGATGTGCCCGCATGGCTGACGGTGTGCCCGGTTTCGCTTGGGTTTACCCCGCGATCCTGGTCGGCCGCGTACATCCGGGTATTGCCCCGGTACAGCGTGCGGTAGGCGCCGACCTGGCGTACGCGATTTTCCGGTTTGGTGAGGTCCAGGTAGTCGTGCTTGGCGCCGGATTGCTGGGTGAAATCGGTGTCGGCGGTACGGCTCAGCATGGTGGTGGTATCGCGGTAGAACGCCAGGCCGGAGTGGTCGCTGTCCATGCTTTTGCGCGCCGACGGCGAATTGCTGTCCAACGTATCCTTGGTGGTCTGGCGCCCGCCGTAGGTGGAACTGGATGGGCGGTGCATCACCTCGTTGGGAATGGCAATGGTCAGCCCCTGGTTGTAGGCAGACTGCCCATCGCGCAACTGGAGCGACGCGCCGGACGGGATGTGGTCGCGGTTGGAGACGAAGCCGGCTTCTTCCTTCTTGCCGCTCAGCACATCGAACCTGCTCCCCCCCGGTGCCTGCTTGTAATGCCCCACGTCGAAAGGCTTCAGGGTGTCCTGGCCCGATTTTGTGCGGTCTTCGCGGCGGCGATCCACCAGTTGCTTGTTCTGCTGCTTGCCCAGCAACTCCTGCTTCAGGCTCGCGTCCACCTCCGCGCCACGCTTGCCGGCCTTGCTCTTGTCGTAGCCGAAGAACGTGTTCTGCTGCGCGTCGAAGACGTACTTGTCGCCGCTGACGGGGTCCATCACCTTGTTGCTGGGGCTGCGCTTGCCGGCGTTCTTGAACAGTGCGAAATCGGAGGCATTCATCTCCATGTAGTGCGCGGCATGGTCGGTGCGGGCCTGAGTGTCGTCCTTGGCTTGGTAATGCACCTTGCCGGTATCGTCCAGCCGGAACTTCACGGTGGGCGGCGAGGTGCTGGCGGCCAACGTGGGCGTGGCACTCTGCGTCGGCTGCGCGGTGAGTGGCGTGGTGAGGGCCGGGCTGGACAGAGTGGGGGATGTGGGTTGCGAGATGCTTGGAATGCTGGGGAAGGCCGTGCTGGCGCCGGGGCCGAATGTGCTGGGTACACTCAGTGGCGTGAAATGGGCCGATGACGGCGGCAGGAAAGCCGATTGCGGGGTGCTCGGCAATGGAATCGCGGAGAAGCCCGGTCCTGAGGACGCCGTGTAGGTTTGCGGCATGTGCTTTTTGACCAGGCTGGGGTCCTGTACGACATCCCGGTCCTGACGCTTTCTGCTCGGATTGCCTGGATTACTCGGATTGCTGTTCATGGCGGGCCGGCCTCGACTCGAATGCCAAAAGCATAGGCGATGGCCGGCGCATTGCATTCTTCCGTCGTTGGCCGGGCGCGACGTTGCGGTGCCAGCCTTGCCCATCGGTGTGGTCCATGATGGGAGGGGTGCGGTGCCAGCCGGGTTGTGGCACCGTGCGCAATGTCGGTTATCGGAGACGAGGCATGAATCCAGGCACCCGGCTTTCCGCGCTGTCGATCTCGCAGGAAGGACGTTTCGTCAAATTGCTGATCGCGCTGTTGGTGGGCTATAGCCTGCCCGCGCTGTGGGGCGCCTCGCCGGGCATCGCCGAGACCATGGCGTCCTCGGCCTGGCTGACGCTGGGGCTGGGGCCATCGGTGGAGAGCTCGAAGAAGTATTTCCTGCAACGCTCGATGGCCAATCTGGTGCCGATTCCGATCGGGCTGGTGCTGTATCCGCTGGTGCCTGAGCCGCTGGCCATCATCGTGCTGGTGGCATTGGCGATGTTCGTGCTGGTGAAGCATTTTCCCAACGCCTTTCGCCTGACCAGCATGGGCATCGCCATCTGTTTGGTGGCTGGCTTCGGCCGCGATCTGGCGGCGGCGGAAGGTCGCATGTTCGCGGTGTTCTTCGGCATGCTGATCGGTTTCCTGGTCGAGTTGTATGTGCTGCCGCCGGATCAGGGCTACAAGTTCCACCTGCTGGCGCGCCGCGCCAGCCGGCAATTGGGCGCGTTGTTCGAAAGCGTGGCGGCGACGCGCTCGCTGGACAGTCTGACCGGCGGCTGCCTCGATTCGCT
Organism: Chitiniphilus eburneus; assembly: GCF_005048205.1. Classification (GTDB taxonomy): domain Bacteria; phylum Pseudomonadota; class Gammaproteobacteria; order Burkholderiales; family Chitinibacteraceae; genus Chitiniphilus; species Chitiniphilus eburneus. The sequence continues at coordinate 230,067 of NZ_SUMF01000003.1, read as the reverse complement.
GACGCGGGCGCAGCTCGACCTGCGGGATCAACTGGCCAATTTCAAGGCCGACTACGGCCCGCGTGGGCGTCGCCATCTGCGGCGCTACCAGGCCGACATGGCGCTGTTCGGACATCGGGTGGCGTTGATCGCCAGTGGTGAGCACCTGCTGCGCACGCTGGCCGATTGCCACGCGCTGTTCGATACGCTGGAACCGGCATTTCGCGAACATGTATTCGTCCACCTGGCGCGGATCGACGAAGTGCACCAGCAACTGGCGGCGTACTTCGAGCATCGCCGCGCCGAGCCGCCGGACCACGATTACCTGCAAGCGCCGTATACACCGGCCGACAGCGCCAACCCGTATCACATGGTATTGCAAGGCGCGCTGATGACCCATCAGCGGCTGCTGAGTGAGCGGGTGGCCGCGATCCGGGCGCTGGGCGTATCTCCGATGAAGGCGTGAAGGCACGCAGGGTGGATGTTGCACGCGGCAGGAAATGGAAAGCGTGCTGTGGCGCCTGCCCACACTGGGGCAGGCGCCAGCGGCGCGGCGATGCCGGGCCGCGACGGGATCAGAACGGATAGACCACGCCGCCGGGCTCCTGTACCCGCACCGGGCCGATCACGCTGTTGAACAGCAGGTCGCCGTCAGGCAGGAACTGCGTCAGCGCGTAGAAGCCATTGCCCAGGATGTTGTTGCCGAACACGGTCTGGTGCAGTGTCTGCCCGGTGTTCCAGTCCATGCCGACCACGGTCCAGCCGCGCCCATCGGTGTAGTAGCCGTTGGCGAAGACGATGCCCGATGCCGAGCTGATGCCCGGAACCATGGTGTTGGACGAAATATCCGATCGCGCCCAGGTGGAGCTCCAGCCATGCGTGGTGGTATCCCACTGGAAGCGTTCCACCCCGGCCGGCGGGGGCAGGAGCGGGCCGCGCACCAGCGCATCGACGAAGGCATTGCCCGAGCCGGTGCTGCCGTCCAGCGCCGAGACATTGTTGACCACAAAGGCGCCGTAGCCATCCACCGCCACCGATTGATCGGTCTGGATCTGGTATTGCGGCGGCAGATTGCAATTGACCTGGATCTGCCCGGCAACGCGGCTGCTGAAGCCGGCCGGAATCTGGTCGCGCCAGAAGGCAACCAGCTTCATCCGCTGCAAGCCGTCGGTGATCACCACCAGCTTGTCCGGGTCGTCGCCGAAGCCCATCAACGTCGGCGTTGCGCCCGAGCCCGAACCGAACACCGTCGGGAAGGTATCGCCTGTGTCGTAGGGCGATACCCAGGCGCCATCGGCTGGGTTGGTCGAGAGCGCGCTGCCGGTCCAGACCACCTTGCGCATCAGTTTGTCCGAAATCACGTAGATGCCGTTGTTCGAATCGACCGCGGCGGAGTTGCTGATGTACTCGTCGCTGTTGAAGGTGGCGGTATGGATCGGCCCGGTGAACGAACGGTTGACGATCGATACCGAACGCGTGCCCAGGATCACCAGCTTGCCGTCATAGGTCATCACCAGGCCGGCAACCGACTCTCCGCTTTGCAGGAAAGTGGTGGTATCGAGCGAGCGCTCGATATGGATGCCCAGCACCGGCAGTGCCGGTACGTTGAGGGCAAAGGCGTAGATGGTCTTGCCGTAGTTCACGTACAGCACGTTCTGGTTGTCCACCACGCTATAGGCGCTGGAAATGCCGCCGCCGCTCAGGCCGAGTTGACTGACGATCTGCTGTGCCTGGGCCAGGGTGGTCAGCGGCTGGGTCAGCAGGCCGAGCACGGTGTTGATCGCGGTCTGGGTGACGCCTGGCAGCAACAGGCGCGCCACCGGGGTGAACTGGTTGCTGGCGACGCGGATATAGCTGACGCCGGTGGTGGAAACGCCCCACATGTAGTCCGGTGAGGTGGTGGCCAGCGTCATCAGATTGATCGGCCCTGCCAGCACCTGTGGCCCGGCCAGCGCGCTGACATAGCTGGTGCCTTGTGGCACGGCATAGGGAAAGGCGTCGGTCTGCGCCGAGTCGAAATGGGTGACCGCGTATTTTTCGGCAGCCAGGTAAGGGTTGGGTGGTGGGTTGCTGGCCAGTGCGGCAACGCTGCTCAGCATGGCGGGTAGCACCAGTGCGAGCGAGCGGATCAGGCGAAGACATCCAGTGGTCATGTCGGTTCTCCGGTGAGGAATGCGGGGCATCGACACTGGTGCGCCGATTGACCCGCGTATCCGATATAAACCTTGTTCAAGGCTGAACAAACATGACTGGATGAAAGGCAGTTTGCTGTCTGTATCAAAAAGAAATGGTGGAGCCCGAAGCAGGGGTGGTCATGGCGAATCGTGAGGCGTAGCGGCCCTGGAACGAGCCGCGCGGCCCAGGTAAAGGGCCGCGCCGCGCTTGATGCCTGTTCCGTCTGGCGGGTTGCTTCAGAGCAGCAGGCCGTTGATCAGGTGGTTGATCAGTGCGCCACCGAGCAGCATCCAGCCGAACAGCAGGGTGGCGAGCAGGATCGGCTTGACCCCCGCCTGGCGGATCGCACTGATGTGGGTGGTCAGGCCCAGCGCCGCCATTGCCATCGACAGCAGCACCGTGTCGAGCGTGATCAACTGGTTGACCACGGCTTGCGGCAGCAGGTGCAGTGAATTGAAGGCGGCTACCGCGATGAAGATGATGGCGAACCAGGGAATGGTGATTGGCGCCTTTTCCTGCTTTGCGACAGCGCTGTCGCCCCGCGTGGCCTTGTTGCCGCGCCGTGCCAGGTAGTTGGCGAGCAGCAGCAGGAACGGTGCCAGCATCATCACCCGGATCATCTTGGCGATCACCGCCGCGTTGCCGGCGTCATCACTGATCGCACGCCCGGCCGCGACCACCTGTGCCACTTCCTGCACCGTCGAGCCGATGTAGACGCCGTAGCGTTGCGGCGTGGTCGCCAGCCATTGGTGCGTCAGGTTGAGCTGGTACAGCCAGGGGTAGAGAAAGATGGCGATGGTGCCGAAGATCACCACCGTGGACACGGCCACGGCGACCTTGCTGGCATCGGCCTTGACCACCGGCTCGGTGGCCATTACCGCCGCCGCGCCGCAGATGCTGCTGCCGGCGCCGATCAGCATCACCGTCTGGTCGTCCAGGTGGAACACCTTGCGGCCCACCCAGAACGCCATCAGGAAGGTGGAGCTGAGCGTCAGCAGATCGATCACGATACCGGCGGTGCCGACATCCGCAATCTGTTGGAAGGTGAGGCGAAAGCCGTAAAGGATGATGCCCAGGCGCAGCAGCGTCTGCTTGGAGAAATGCACGCCAGCCGCGCATTGCGGGGCGATCGGGCGATACAGCGTATTGCCGGCCACGATGCCGACCGCGATGGCCAGTGTCAGCGCGCCCAGGCCCAGATTGGCCACCCAGGGAATATCGCCAGCCCATACCGATAGCGCGGTGATGGCGCCCACCAGTAGCAGGCCGGGCAAGTATTGGTTGAGTGACTGCAGCTTAGCGCTGAGTTGGAAGGTGGGGTCCTTCGATCCTATGACGGTGGTGGAGTCCATGTGAGTAACCAAAGCTGTGAATCGGATGCCTTGAGGCTACGCCCCACCCCTTCATTAGTGAAATTGATTATATGTTTATGCCTAACCGGTATAAGTGATAGGATGGCATGACCACGCCAAGGCAGGAATCCAGCAATGGCGCGGCTTGTAGCTGCCAATCACCACTCTGGTGAGAGGTCTGGGCAAGCGGTTGGAAACACCCCGAAAAGCGATCGACCGGACTTTTTCCCGCTGGCGGGCAATGCAAGTCATACGGTCAGTGAAGGTTCGGCACGTCGGCACGACGCGGCCAGCCAGGTTTGTCAGCGGTACCTTGCGGAGAACAGCATGCATATCACCCTGCGCCAGCTCGCCGTCTTCGTCGAAGTGCTGAAGAGTGGCTCCACCACGCAGGCCTCGGCCACGCTGGCCTTGTCGCAATCCGCTGTGAGCGCGGCGCTGTCCGAACTTGAGCATCAGTTGGATGTGAAATTGTTCGATCGCGTGGGCAAGCGGCTGGTGGTCAACGAATACGCACGCCTGCTTTACCCCAAGGCGCTTGCATTGCTGGAACGTGCCGGCGAGATCGAACAGCTTTTTGTCAGGGATGGCGGCGCGCTGAAAATTGCCGCGAGCAGCACCATCGGCAACTACCTGTTACCGAAGGCGATTGCCCGCTATCGCCTCGATTTCCCACGGATTCCCCTGGAACTGCATGTCGGCAATAGCCGCGATGTCATCCAGGCCGTTGCGGAGTTCAAGGCGGACATGGGCTTTATCGAAGGCCCATGCCACATGCCGGAAGTACTGACCCAGGCCTGGAAAGACGACGAGCTGGTGATCTTCGCCGCGCCGGATCATCCCATCGTCACGCAGCCCGCCACCCTGGAAACACTATCCAAAGCGCCCTGGATATTGCGGGAAACCGGCTCAGGTACCCGCGAAGTGCTGGAGCACGCCTTGCTCTCGAAATTGCCGCAGTTCAACCTGGTGATGGAGTTGGGCAATTCCGAAGCAATCAAGCATGCCGTACGGTATGGGTTGGGGATCAGTTGCCTGTCGCGCAAGGTGATCGAAGAGCCATTGCAGGACGGCCGGCTGGTGCAGATCCCATTGGCTGAACCAGGGCTGGTCAGGCCGCTTTATCTGATCCACCATCGGCAGAAGCATGTTTCGAAGGCGCTGGAGCGGTTTCTCAGCTACTGCTGAGTTCTCGGTGGAAGTGGTGCGAAGCGCTGCGTGGCTGATGCCTGGGGGCAGGGGATTACCGGTTGCGGACAGGAAAGCGCTCCATGATGGCTTTTGTTGCCTTCATTTCGGTGGGGCTGTTTTCCGAAAACGGGAAAAACAATGCCCAGCCATCCAAACGATCCTCACCTGTTTGCCAGGGTGGAGCACATTCATGAGACAGCACCAGCTCCAGCCCAGGGGCTGGGGACGATACGACTCGAAAATGAATGCATGGCTCAGTGAAAAAGCATGGCCGCTTTTCGCTTTCAAGGTTAGTAAACCAATTGGCAAGCTCTTCCAGCTCAAATGTGGTGAGGCAAGGGTCCCGAAATTTCCATGCACCCTCGGCGGCTTCGATCGAGCCCGTAATGCATAGCCAATTGCCATCCCATTCGTCCAGCGATTGAGGAAACTGATAAGACATCGCATCGATCTGGACGGTGGTCAGTCGCGCTGAGTTGATCAATCTAAGTGCCATGTTTAACGAGGGTGCCGTAAATAGGTTCGGAGTCTTTCGTAAAGAAAAAGAAGCAGCCCGACGGGAAAAGCGGGTAGCCCCAAGGCTGCCATCCCGAACGGGATCCGTCCACCCGCCCAGCCTTCAGGCGCAAGGAACGTGAAACCTATTGCGATCAACGAGCACAGTCCAAACGAGAGGCACAGGCGAGCTACCTCTGTTCGGATGGCGGTGCGTTCTTCGCCGGAGAGGACTGCAAGTGCAAGCATTCCAGCCGGCACACCCATCAGGATCAATTCAAGATATTCAGTCGGTTTCAATCCAGATTTCCGCGTGCGGGAGGGGGGCGGCAGGCAGGGCGATACACAAAACGCCAAAGTATCGCGCCAAAACCCGCAAAAAACAAAATGCCCGTAATCTTCGTGCGATCACCGTGCGAATTTCTCGCCATCGATGCTCCAGTCTTCAACCGGGGTGTGTCCTGCTTTTGCTCCGCGGCCCGGTATCCACTGTCTGTCCGTTTTGATCATCATCCCTGTGCTCAAGTGGCCGAGCTGGTTCGCCATCCAGAGGACATTCTCACCCGCCGAAAGAAGAGCCCCTCGGCTAGTGCTTGTTGTTTTCTGGGCAGCTTTAGGCGCTAGCTTAATGACGTCGCATATTCGTGTAGGCGTCAATGTGCAGCAAAGAAAAAGCCCGGCTATGGCTGGGCTTTTCGTGCTTACTCTTCGGAGGGCCTATTTGAAATACCCATATGAAGCGCCAACAAAATATGCGGAGGGTGCCACTTTCCCTGCTTTAAACGTTGTCGTACCTTTTTCTGAAATTGCTCGGAAGGAAGAGCGTTTGCAGCTCGATGGCGAGTGCGGTTGCAGAACAGGCAAGCCGCAGAGATGTTTGCTCCGATGTTTTTTCCGCCATCCTTGCGCGCTACCAGGTGCTCGGCAGTGCAGCGAAAGTGGCCTGCTTCGGCGATGCTTAGCCGGAAGTGTGCCGCGAATTTGCTTGGGTCGGTTTCCCACATCGGAGCGCCGCAGTAAAAGCAGCGTTGGGATTGGGTCTGAAATGCTTGATGGCGGTGACGTTGAATCGCAGTGGGCATGTGGCCTCCCTGGGGGTGCCCCGACAAGTCGGGACTTCTGTTTGGGAAGTCCCGGGGCTCGAAAGGTCAAGTCCACACGGGGGCCGTGCTCCAGGGAGTCAACGACGGCCAGGGTTGCGATTGCAACGATGCTGGCTCTGCGGCGGTGTAGCCGCAGCGATGTTTAGCATGGCAGGTGACAGTTATCCTTGTTTGGTGCGTGCGAATCCGGTGCGAATTTCGCGCGAAACAAGAGGCGCCAGTTGGCGATGCTGGGCGGCTGCAACATGGCCGGAACCCGCAAAAACAAAGCGCCCGGAGTCGTCTAACGACGCCGAGCGCTGCTGTGTCCTGGAGCGGGCGATGGGAATCGAACCCACGGCTCTAGCTTGGGAAGCTAGGGTATTGCCATTATACGACGCCCGCAGAGCCACGCATTCTAGGGGGAAAGCGCGCGTTTGGCTAGTCCGGCGTCGGCGGTGAATGATCCTCGCCGGCATGCAGCAGGGCGAAGCGTGGACGGGCGATGCCGTCGATGACGACGTGTTCGGTGAACATCGCCAATGGCCGGACCCATAACCCGCAGTCGCCATAGCGCGCGCGATAAAGCACCATCCATTCGCAGGTTTCGCTGTGCCGGACGAGGTCGATGGCATCGTAATCGTTGCCTTTGTAATGCCGGTAACGGCCAAGGGCAAAAGCGGGGCGTTCGGTCATGCATCCTCCAGGAAAAACGGCTGGCACAAGGCCAGCCGTTGCTGCGTCACGAGGGCGATTACAGCTTGGCGCCCACCCAGCCTTGCACACCGGCGAGGGCCGTGGCGAGGTTTTCCGGCTGGGTGCCGCCGGCCTGGGCCATGTCCGGCCGGCCGCCGCCCTTGCCACCGATCTGCTGTGCCACGAAGTTGACCAGCTCGCCGGCCTTCACCTTGCCGGTAAGGTCGGCGGTGACGCCGGCCACCAGCGCGACCTTGCCGTCGTTGACGGCGGCCAGCACGATAGCGGCGCTACCCAGCTTGTCCTTCAGCTTGTCCATCGTTTCGCGCAGGGCGGTGTTGTCGGCGCCAGGCAATTCGGCGGCGAGCACCCTGGCGCCGTTGATTTCGACGGCACTGTCGGCGAGCTCATCCCCCTTGCTCGCGGCCAGTTGGCCCTTGAGCTTGGCGAGTTCCTTTTCCAGCGCGCGGGCGTTGTCCTGGATCTTTTCCAGCTTGGCCAGCAATTCGCCCGGTTGCGCCTGGGCGATCGCGGCCGCGGCCTTCAGTTCGGCGTCGGCGCTCTGCACCGCGGCCAGGGCGCCTTCGCCGGTGACGGCTTCTACCCGGCGCACGCCAGCGGCCACGCCGCCTTCCGCCACGATCTTGAAGAAGCCGATGTCGCCGGTGCGGCCGACGTGGGTGCCGCCGCACAGTTCGGTGGAGAAATCGCCCATCTTCAACACACGCACTTCGTCGCCGTATTTTTCGCCGAACAGCGCCATGGCGCCGGCCTTGATGGCGTCGTCGTAGCTCATGTGGGCAACGTCCACCGCGTGGTTGTGCATGATGGCGTGGTTTACCAGCGCTTCGATCCGTGCCAGTTCTTCGGCGGTGACCGCCTTGGGATGGCTGAAGTCGAAACGGGTGCGCTCATGCGTCACCAGCGAACCCTTTTGTTCGACATGCGTGCCCAGCACTTCGCGCAGCGCGGAGTGCAGCAAGTGGGTGGCGCTGTGGTTCCGCTGGGTGGCGTGGCGGCGATGCAGGTCGATGGTGGCGGTCACGGCGTCGCCCACCTTGAGGGCGCCGCGTGCCAGTTTGCCCTGATGGCCGAATACGTCGGCTTTCACTTTCTGGGTGTCGGTCACGTCGAACAGCGCATTCAGGCCGCCGACAGCGGAAATCTCGCCCACGTCGCCAGCCTGACCGCCCGATTCGGCATAGAACGGCGTGTGATCCAGCACCACCACGCCTTCTTCACCCTGGTTCAGTTGCGAAACGGGTTCGTTGCCCCGGTAGAGCGCGATCACCTTGGCGTCGCGACTGGTCTCGCTGTAGCCGTGGAAGCACGACGCATCGCCTTCGTAGGCCAGACCGGCGGCCATCTTGAAGGCGCCGGCGGCCTTGGATTGCTTGCGCTGGGCATCCAGCGCGCGCTCGTAGCCTTCCATGTCCACGCTGACGTTGCGTTCGCGGCAGACGTCGGCGGTCAGGTCGATGGGAAAGCCGAAGGTATCGGACAGCTTGAAGGCCGTGGCGCCGTCGAGCACGGTCTTGCCACCGGCGAGGGCTTCGTCCAGCAGCGACATACCGTTTTCCAGCGTGCGGCTGAAGATTTCCTCTTCCTGGCGCAGCGCGTCTTCGATGATGGCCTGGCGGATGCGCAGTTCGGGATAGGCATCACCCATCTCGGCGGCCAGCGCGCCCACCAGCTTGTGGAAGAACAGGCCCTTCTGGCCCAGCTTGTAGCCGTGGCGGATGGCGCGGCGGATGATCCGGCGCAGCACGTAGCCACGGCCGTCGTTGGCGGGCATCACGCCGTCGGCGATCAGGAACGAGCACGCGCGGATGTGATCGGCGATCACCTTCAGCGACGGGGTGTCCTGGTTGTACGGCACGCCGGTTTCCTTGGCCGCCGCCTTGAGCAGCGCCACGAACAGGTCGATCTCGTAGTTGGCGTGCACGTGTTGCAACACGGCCGAGACGCGTTCCAGGCCCATGCCCGTGTCGACGCTGGGCTTGGGCAGCGGATGCAGCATGCCGGATTCGTCCCGGTTGAACTGCATGAACACGTTGTTCCAGATTTCGATGAAACGATCGCCGTCTTCCTCGGCCGATCCGGGGGGGCCGCCCCAGATATGCGCGCCGTGGTCGTAGAAAATCTCGGTACACGGGCCACACGGGCCGGTGTCGCCCATGGTCCAGAAGTTGTCGCTGGCGTAGGGCGCGCCCTTGTTGTCGCCGATGCGCACGATCTTTTCCGCAGGCACGCCGATCTGCTTGTGCCAGAGGTCGTAGGCTTCGTCATCGGTGGCATACACCGTGACCATCAGCTTTTCCTTGGGCAGCCCCAGCCATTGCGGGCTGGTGAGGAACTCCCAGGCGTACTTGATCGCGTCTTCCTTGAAGTAATCGCCAAAGCTGAAATTGCCCAGCATTTCAAAGAAGGTATGGTGGCGCGCGGTATAGCCCACGTTTTCCAGATCGTTGTGCTTGCCGCCGGCGCGTACGCACTTCTGGCTGGTGGTGGCGCGGGTATAGGGGCGCTTGTCGAAGCCGAGGAACACGTCCTTGAACTGGTTCATGCCGGCGTTGGTGAACAGCAGCGTCGGATCGTTGGCGGGAATCAGGCTGCTCGACGCCACGATCTGGTGGCCCTTCGAGGCAAAGAAGTCGAGGAATTTCTGGCGGATCTCGGCGGATTTCATGGTCGCTCGGCGAGGATGTGCAAGATATGCAAACCAGCGATTCTAAAGGAAAGGCCGGCGGCTGGGATAGCGCGCCGGCGGCGGGCCGGGCGGCGTAGCGACAAAGCGCCTGCCCGGCGCCTTATCCGCTACGAGGTGGCCGTGGCAGTTTGCAGCGGCGCGGTGTGGCGGATGCCCAGCGTGCGCAGCACCAGCCATGCGGCCAGGCCGCAGGCGGCCATGCCGAAGGCAAATGGTCGGGCCGTGCCATCATGCACCACGCCCATGGCGAACGTGGCCAGTGTGGCCAGGCCGTATTGAAGCGTACCCATCAGCGCCGAGGCGGTGCCGGCGCGTTCCGGATGGTTGGCCAGCGACGCCGCCGCCGCGTTGGGATTGACGAAGCCCAGGCAGGTCATGAACACGAAGATGCCGGCCAGCAACAGCGGCAGGACCGCGACGCCACTCAGGCCGGCCACGATCAACAACGCCGCGCCAGCGATCACGCCGAGCAGGCCGCGTCGCAACATGGTGTGGATATCGCTGCCCTTGAGCAGGGCCGAGTTGACCTGGCTGGCAACGATGAGGCCCACCGAGTTGGCGCAGAACACCCAGCCATAGGCGCTGGGGCTGAGGTGGAACAGTTCGATCAGTACGAAGGGCGAGCCGGCCAGATAGGTATAGAGGCCGGCCTGTGCCAGTCCTCCGGAGATGGCGTGCACGGTGAAGTCGCGATCGCGCAGCACCGTGGCGAAGCTGGAGAACACCGGCCCCAGGCCCAGCGAGGCGTCCGCGCGCGGTGTGTGCGATTCGCGCAGCATCGTCACCGTGGCGATCAGGCAGCCGATGCCGAACAGTACGTTGAGCCCGAACACGACGCGCCAATCCGAAACCTGGAGGATATAGCCGCCCAAGAGGGGGGCCAGGATCGGCGATACGCCCATGATCAGCATCAGCGTGGAGAAGGAGCGTGCCGCTTCGCGCGGATCGCAGCGATCGCGCACGATGGCTCGTGCCAGCACGATGCCGGAGCACGCGCCGAGTGCCTGGATCAGGCGCCAGAACATCAGTGCCTCGATGCTTTGGGCCAGCGTGCACCCCACGGAGCCGATGATGTAGATGATCAGCCCGCCGATCAGTGGGGGGCGTCGTCCGAAGCGGTCGGAAAGCGGCCCGTAGAGCAATTGCCCGCTCAGCATGCCGACGAAGAACGCCGTCAGCGTGAGCTGTACCTGGCCGGTGGTGGTATGCAGTCCCTGCTGAATCGCGGGGAACGCCGGCAGGTACATATCGATCGATACGGAGCCGATGGCGGTGAGGATGCCCAGCAGGATCATCCAGCCGGGCGGAATCCAGGAACGTCGGGGGGAGGTTGCGGTAGTCATGTGCTCAATGATGCCATTGAGATTGCGACTATTGCATTGGAAATAATCTGTATTCGTACATCTCGCTGGTGCGAGCGGCTTGCATCGCCGCAGGCGCGGGAAGTGCGGGCGATCATCCATGCGCTTCCCGTGCTCTACGATCGAGCGGCAGCGCGTAACCTCAGCGTGGCGCGGCCAGGTCGACCAGTGCGACCAGCAGCTTTTGCAGGTGTTCGCGCGTGGCTTCGTCGCTCAGTTTTCCGTCCTGGAAACGCTGCGCCGCCTGCCCGATCATCACTTCCGGTTTGTTCAGGAAACGCAGGTTGAGAAAGACCCCGATCTGGCGGAGGTGATACTGCGCGCGTGCCGTGCCGATATTGCCGGGACTGGCACCGAGCACCGCGGCGGCCTTGCCCGAGAATGGCGAATCCGGCAGGCGGGACAGCCAGTCGATGGCATTCTTCAGCACGCCGGGCACGGAATAGTTGTATTCGGGCGTGGCGAACAATACCGCGTCGGCCGCGCGTAACTGTGCAGCCACCCGCTCCACGGCGGCGGGGAAGCCGGCCGCCTGCACGTCCTGGTTGTAGAGCGGGAAGTCGCCGATTTCCGCGCGCTCGATGGCCATGCCTGCTGGCGCGAGTTCAATGGCGGCATCGAGCGCCGCAGCGTTGTAGGAGCCATGACGCAGGCTGCCGCAGAAAGCAAGAACGCGAACGGGTGAGGACATGTGGGTTCCTTCTGTTGGGAGGTAAGTTCGGCGGGGACGACACGTGTAACCGCCGTCGAAACCCGCTACTGTGCAGCATAAACAATGGATCGAGACAGGAATTGTTCCTGTTTGGAGGATGCGGTGGATCGACTGACGGCCATGGCCATATTTGTTCGTGTCGTCGAGAGCGGCAGCTTCGTGCGCGCGGCGGAGCGCTTGCAGATTTCCACCACCGCCGCATCGCGGCTGGTGGCCGATCTGGAAAACCATCTGGGTGCCCGCCTGTTGAACCGTACCACCCGCAAGCTCAGCCTGACCGAGGCCGGGCAGGACTATCACGCGCGGTGCGTGCAGATACTGGCCGATGTGGCCGAGGCCGAAGGGGCGTTGTCCCACGAAACCCGGCGCCCGCAGGGCACCTTGCGTATCTCGGCGCCGGTGTCACTGGGCATCCTGCATCTGGCGCCGCTGTTGTCCCGTTACCGCCAGCGCTATCCGGACGTGATGCTGCACCTGGAGCTGGCGGACCGTACCGTGGATCTGGTCGAGGAAGGCTTCGACCTGGCATTGCGGATCGCGCCACGCCTGGGGGAAAACCTGGTGGCGCGGCGGCTGTGCCGCATTCGCGTACCGATCTCCGCCTCGCCCGACTATCTGGCGCGCCACGGTATGCCGATCACGCCGCAGGCGCTGGCCGATCACAATTGCCTGTTGTACAGCTATGCAGCCGGCGGCGACGACTGGCCTTTCGGTGACGATGGCGCGCAGAAGGTGCGGGTGAAGGGCAATCTGCGCGCCAACAATGGCGATGTGCTGTGCGCAGCCGCCCGGGCCGGCGAGGGGATCATCCGCCAGCCCACGTTCCTGATCGGCGAGGACCTGCGCCACGGGCGTCTGGTCCGGCTGTTGCAGGATTACGGCGAGCCCGAGCTGTTCGCCTGGGCGGTATACCCCAGCCGGCGCCATGTGGCGGCCAAGGTGCGCAGCATGATCGATTTCCTGGCCGGCGAGTGGGGCGATCCGCCGCCCTGGGACGGCTGGATGGCAGATGGGCCCGCTGCGCCGTAGTGCTCAGTAGCCCAGGGTGAACCGTGCGCCCGTGTGTTGCGGCGTTTCCAGTTCATCGAGCAGCGCCACGGCGTAGTCTTCCACCGAGATGTTGCTGTTGCCCTGCGCATCGACCACCAATTGGTCACCACCGAGGCGGAAACGGCCGGTCCGCTCGCCCGGGGCGATCATCGCGGCCGGGCTCAGCATGGTCCAGGCCAGTGTCTGTTCCTGCCGCAGCAGGTTCAATGCCTGGCGCGCGCCTTCGGCCGTGCCTTTCCACTGTGCGGGAAACTCGGGGGTGTCGAGCAGTTGCACGCCCGGTGCGACCTCCAGGCTGCCCGCGCCACCCACCATCAGCAAACGTGGCACGCCTGCCTGCTTGGTGGCAGCGATGATCGCCTTCACGCCCGCCAGGAAATAATCGAAGACCTTTTCGCCTTGAGCGTGTCCGCTGAACGCGCTGATCACGGCATCGTGGCCGGCAAGCTGTGTGGCCAGTGCGTCGGCGTTCTGGACATCGGCGGCGACGGGCGTCAGGCGCTCATGGTGCGGCAGCTTGTCGATATGCTGCACCAGTGCGCTGACCTGATGGCCGCGATCCAATGCTTCTTGCAGGAGTTTGGAGCCGATGAAGCCGGTGGCGCCGATCAGGGCGATTTTCATGATGAGTCTCCGGGTGGGTAAGAGTGAGCTTGATGATGCGCGCGGAGATTGATTAGATAAATGACATCAACCAGAATTAACTGTTTCATATATACGAACAATGGTGGGGCATGCACGACCTCGCGCGCATCGACCTTGGGCGGTTGACGCTGTTTGTCACTGTCGTGGAAACAGGTGGTTTCACTGCCGCGGCGGATCGTCTCGGACTGGCCAAGGCGGTGGTGAGCCAGCAGGTGGCACGGCTGGAGCGCGACCTGGGCGTGACGCTGCTGGCGCGCACTACCCGCCGCGTGACCCTGACCGAGGCGGGGGAGGCGTTCTACGGCGATTGCGTGCCGCTGCTGCGCCAGGCGGAAGCGGTGCTGGACAGCGCGGCGCGGGATCACGCCGTGCCGCACGGTACGCTGCGGGTGACGGCATCCACCGACTACGCGGCCAGCGTGGTGGCGCCGCTGATCGCGGCTTTCGCCGCGCACTACCCGGCATTGCAGATCGAGCTGATCGCCAGCAACGAGGTGGTGGACCTGGTCGAGACGCGCATCGACGTGGCGATCCGCATGGGCTGGTTGCGCGATTCCAGCCTGCACGCCTTGCAACTGGGCAGTTTCGGGCAATGGCTGCTGGCCAGTCCTGCTTACCTGGCGCGGGCGGGGGCTATCGAGCGGCCGGAGGACTTGGCATCGCATCGCTGGATCGCGCTCAACCTGCTGAGCGCGCCGCTGCATTGGCAGTTCGAGCGGGATGGCGAAGCGGTCCCTGTGCGCATGCGGGCGCCGTTGCGGGTGAATTCGCCCCAGGTGCTGCACTCCCTGTTGTTGCACGATGCGGGGGTTAGCGTGTTGCCGGACTATCTGGCGCACGAGGAGGTGCTGGCCGGGCGCTTGATCCGCTTGCTGCCGGAATGGGCCTTGCCGCGCGGCGGCATCTACGCGGTTTACCCGGCCAGCCGGCATCTGCCGGCCAAGTCTCGGGCATTCATCGACTTCCTGAAGGAGTTCGGCGCTATACCGCCACTTTGAGCCCGGTTTCCAGGAACCAGTGGGTCAGTGGCGCCGGTGGCGCGGGCTTGGCAAAGAGGAACCCCTGCGCTTCATCGCAACCGAGGCTGCGCAGCAGGGTGGCCTGGGCCGGCGACTCCACGCCTTCGGCCAATACCTTGATCCCCAGCTTGTGCCCCAGATTGATCACCATTTCGGCGATGCTGTAGGGGTTTTCCGAAAGGCCCATGTCGCGGATGAAGGCACGGTCGATCTTCAGGCGATCGGCATGCAGTTTTTGCAGGTAGGCCAGCGACGAGAAACCGGTGCCGAAATCGTCGATGGCGACCGAGACGCCCAGCGCCTTCAGTCGCGCGATCTTGGCCATGACTTCCTCGGGCCGGGCCATGGCCACGCTCTCGGTGATTTCCACCTCGATCAGCGATGCTGACAGGCTGTGGCGCTGCAATGCGTCGGCCAGCAGGTCGATCAGGCCTTCGTGGTTGAACTGCACCATGGAAACGTTGATTGCCATGCGCAACGCGCCCAGTCCCAGCGCGCGCCACTCGCTCAACTGGCCGCAGACCTGCGTCACCAGCCAGTTGCCCAGATCCAGGATCAGGCCGGATTGCTCGGCCAGTGGAATGAAGCGATCCGGTGGGATGAAACTGCCATCCGGCTGGGGCCAGCGCGCCAATGCTTCCACGCCGACGATTTCACCGCTGTCCAGCGCAATCTGCGGCTGATAGTGAATCGTGAGCTGCCCCCGGTGGATGGCGCTTTCCAGGTCGTGGAGCAGGTCAAGGCGCCGGCGCGAAGCGCGGCTCATCGAGGGCGAATACCAGACCAACTGGCCGTTGTCGGCGCGCTTGGCCTGGTTGAGTGCGATCGTCACGTCCTTGAGGCAGCCGATGCCGGTTGGTTCGGTATCGCGCAAATGGGCGGCGGCGCAGGATATCTGTACGCGCAGCCGGTGAGATGCGACAGCGAATGGGCGCTCGAATGCTTCGAACAAAGGGGTGAGCTGTTCCGGCTGGTAATGGCCGACGACGCCGAACAGGTCCACGCCCAGGCGGGCCAGTGTCGCCGTGGCGGGCACCAGCGGCCGCAGGCGTTGCGCCACGCTTTGCAGCAACTGGTCGCCGATCAGGTGGCCGAGGGCATCGTTGATTTGTGAGAACTGGGCGATATCCAGCAGCACGACCACTTCGTCCGGCTCGGCGGATTTCAGTAGATTGTCGAGACGGGTGACGAACTGGGTGCGATTGGGCAGGTAGGTGAGTGGGTCGATATACGCCAGATCCTGCAACTGGCGGAACAACGCCACGTTCTCCAGGCCGACGGCGATGTTGGTGCAGAACACTTCCAGCAACTGGCGTTCGTCCTTGGCCAGCGGGCGTTGGGTGGAGAGATAGATCGCCGCTTCCTGATCGTGCGGCCGGTTGAGATAGAGCACCGCGAATTCGGCGGTATACAGCGGGCTGCGCGAACGGATGGCATGCTCGATGGCGTTGAGGACCAGCGGGTCCTCCAGCGCAGCCAGTGGCTGGCCGACCAGGGCATTCAACTTGCCTGCCGCGCTGGCGATCAGCCAGGCATGGGGCGGGCGGGTACCGGGCGTGCTGGGCTGGTGGATGGCGATCAGGCCATGATGCGGCAGGCCCAGCAGTGCGATCAGATGGGCGAGGGCGCCAGCGGCAAAGCTTTCCTGCGTACGTCGTTCGAACAGCGAGGCGGACGCTTCGATGATCATTTCCAGCCCGCGCCGGTTGGCGTCGACGGTCTTGAGCTGCTGGTAGGAACGGATGGCCGTGGTCAGCGTCGTCTGCAGGCGGATCTGGGTCAGCTCGGATTTGGTCTTGTAGTCGTTGATGCCGTAGTCGCGGATCACCGCATATTCGGGTGCATAGCCCGGGTGGCCGGTACGCAGCACGATACGCAGCTCTTTCAGGTTGAGCTGGTGCCGGATGGCATGGGCGACGGCGAGGCCATCCTCGCTGCCGTTCATCACCACGTCGAGCAGTACGACGGCGATGTCGGGCTCGCGCGAAAGCATTTGCAGGGCTTCGTCTCCGCTGTAGGCGTGCAGCAGTTCCAGCGGGCGGTCGAGAATGATTTCGTCTTTCAGCGCAAAGGTGGTCGCCAGGTGGACATCGGGTTCGTCGTCCACCACCAGGATGCGCCACCGTTCCGGGGCGATTTCCTCGTGCCCGCCTTCTTCCTCGCCGGCGAACGACAGCGGCGGATCGTAGGGGCTGAACTGCACCGCCGCCTCCAGGGGTTTGAGGCTATCCTCCATGGCGATCCGGCGGGGAAGTCAGCGTGGGTGTTGCCGCTGTGATGGACGGGAAGGGCACGACAACTCCGGCATATTGAACTTCCCTCTTGATAGCCTTTGCCGCGTGGGATTGCCAATTTTTGTAAGGAAAGTCGCAAGTCGTCCGGCGATTTGCGCAATGCCACTGCTGATCGGGCTGGCATTGCGCTCGCGCGACAATGCGTCGGGGAGTCACTCGTCGTCCCAGTCGCCCCCGACCACGGCGTATATCACGTCCAGCGAAAACCCCCGCGTGGCAAGAAAGCGCAACTGCCGTGCGCGCTCCTTGGCATCCGTGGCGGGGCTGCCGAACTTGCGCTGCCAGATGTCGCGGGCGCGCGCGGCTTCGCTGGTCTGAAGGTGGGCAAGGGTGTCATCGATGGTCTCGGCGGCCACCCCCTTGCTGCACAGCTCCGCTTTTAACCGTGTACCGCCGTAGCGCGCGGCGCGACCATGCACCCAACTTTCGGCAAAGCGCGCATCGGATAGCCAGCCGCGTTGCGCGAAATCGTCGAGCAGCGTTTCCAGTTCCGCTTCGTCTTCCGTGTGCGGCTTCAGCTTGCGCAGCAGTTCCAGCCGCGAATGCTCCCGGCGCGATAACAGGGCGAGGGCACGATTGCGCAGGGTGGCAGGAGGTTTCGGCAATGGCGGGGCCTCGTGGTGGGGTGTCGCAAGCGAACAGGGCGAGCCATGAGGCTCGCCCTGCAGGGGGTGGACCGGCGGCTTACTCGGCCGCGACGGCGTCCGCCTCATCGGCTAGCGAGCCGCCCGATTCGATCGGCACTTCGCCGAAACCGATCTTGCTGCGGATCTTCTGCACGATTTCCTGCGTCAGTTCGGGGTTGTCCTTGAGGAACTGACGGGCATTTTCCAGGCCCTGGCCGATCTTGTTGCCGTTGTAGCTATACCAGGCGCCCGATTTTTCGACGATCTTGTGTGTAACGCCGTGATCGATGATCTCGCCTTCGCGGCTGATGCCTTCGCCGTAGAGGATGTCGAAGGTCACCACGCGGAACGGCGGGGCCACCTTGTTCTTGGCGATTTTCACCTTGGTCTGGTTGCCGATGATCTCGTCGCCCTTTTTCACGGCGCCGATGCGGCGGATATCCAGGCGAACGGAGGCATAGAACTTCAGCGCGTTGCCGCCGGTGGTCGTTTCCGGGCTCTGGCCGGGCATCATTACGCCGATCTTCATCCGCAACTGGTTGATGAAGATGACCAGCGTGTTGGTGCGCTTGATGTTGCCGGTCAGCTTGCGCAGCGCCTGGCTCATCAGGCGTGCCTGCAGGCCGGGGAGCTGGTCGCCCATTTCCCCTTCGATTTCCGCCTTCGGTGTCAGCGCGGCAACCGAGTCGATCACGATGATGTCCACGCCGCCGGAGCGAACCAGCATGTCGCAGATTTCCAGCGCCTGCTCACCGGTATCGGGCTGGGAAATCAGCATGTCGGATACGTTGACGCCCAGGCGTTGCGCATAGACGGGGTCCAGCGCGTTCTCGGCATCGATATAGGCGGCAACGCCGCCGTTCTTCTGGATTTCCGCCACGACATGCAGGCACAGCGTGGTTTTGCCGGACGATTCCGGGCCGAAGATTTCAACCACGCGGCCGCGTGGCAGGCCGCCCACGCCCAGGCCCAGGTCCAGGCCGAGCGAGCCGGTGGAAACCACCTGCAGATCATTCTCGATCTGGCTCTCGCCCATCTTCATGATGGCGCCCTTGCCGAATTGGCGTTCGATCTGTGCCAGCGCCGCAGCCAGCGCCTTGCTCTTGTTGTCGTCCATGACACCTGTGCCCGTATGAGTGGAAATGCGGCCTTGTGGCCGGCCTGATGTTGCGGCGATTATAGAACGAATGTTCTGTAAAAGAAAAGCGGCGAGGCGAGCGGATGCGCGCGGAGGTCAGGTCCCGGGGACGTCGCGCCCTTCGGGGAGCGTGAAGTAGAAGGTGGTGCCTTCGTCAGGCGCGCCCTTGGCCCAGATGCGACCGCCATGACGCTGGACGATGGCCTGCGCAATGGCCAGGCCGATGCCGTTGCCTTCGTACTCGCCGGGCGGATGCAGGCGCTGGAAGGGCAGGAACAGGCGGATGACCTGGGCCATGTCGAAGCCTACGCCGTTGTCGCTGACCTGGTAGACCTGCTGGCCGTTGGCTTCGTTGACTTCCAGCGAGATGACCGGCTCGGGGACATGGCTGGTGAACTTCCAGGCATTGTCGAGCAGGTTGTACAGCACGATGCGGATCAGCTTGGGGTCGGCGCTGGCCATCAGGCAGTCGGGGAAGGCGATCTCCACCTGCCGGTCCGGTTGCAGTGCGCGCAGTTCTTCGACGATTTCGTAGGCCACGGCCGCCAGGTCCACTGGCTGGCGGCGGATCTCGCTGCGCGACAGCCGGGACAGCGTCAGCAGGTCGTCCACCAGGACGCCCATGTGGCGCATGGTGCCGCGCATGCGGACCACGTAGTTGCGCGCACGCTCGTCGAGCGTATCGCTGTAGTCCTCCAGCAGCACCTCGATATAGCCCTCGATGGTCCGCAGTGGCGAGCGCAGGTCGTGCGAGACCGATTGGGCGAAGGTTTCGAGTTCGTGGTTGGCGGCGGCCAACGCACGCGTGCTGAGTTCGATGCCTTCTTCCAGGTGATTGCGATACTTTTCCAGTTCGATCTCGGCCTCCTTGCGTGCCGAGATGTCGATCAGGAAGCCTTGCAGGTGATGACCATCGGCGCCGTGGCGGTGTTCGGCGATCAACAGCACCCAGACCGTGCGCTGGTCCTTGGCGAGCAGGCGACACTCGAACTCGGTGGGCGCATCGCCGCGCACTTCGGTGAAAAGCTGGTAGGCCAGGTGGCGATCGTTGGGGTGCAGGTAGGTGGAGAGGAAGTTCTCGTGATACCAGACCGACTGCGGATAGCCGAGAAGCTGCTCCGCCTGGGGGCCGACGTATACGAAGCGCCATTCCTCCGGGTTGGCATCCCAGGGGATGACGCGGGTGGATTCCACCAGCCGCTGGAAGCGCCCCTGGCTGGCGCGCAGCGCGGATTCGATATGGCGCCGGCTGATCAGATCGGCTTCGAGTTGCAGGTTTTTCTGCTCCAGCGTGTCGAACATGGCCTTCAGCGATTGTCGCGTCGCTTCCAGCCCATGCCCGAGCTGGCCCAGTTCGTCGTCGCGATGCCAGATGAAGGGCTGGTCCAGTTGCTGGTTGGCCAGGCGTTTGGCCTGCTTCGTCAGCGCGTCGAGCGGCCTGAGAATGCGCGAGTGGATCAGGAACAGGATCAGGCCCAGGCTGAAGGCCAGTTGTACCAGCACCGACGCGATGGTCTGGCGCTGTTCGCTGCGGATCAGGGCGATGGCGCGGCCATCGTCGAATTCCACGGTGACCTTGCCGATCTGCGCGCCCTGCTTGGTGACCACGCGGTTCAACGCGTAGAGCTGGCCCTGCCGGCGTTCGGGGCGATTGGCGCTGAGGAAGGTGCCCAGTGTGTTGTCGCTGATCACCACGCGCACCACGCGTTCGTCGCTCATCACCGAGTCGAGCAATGGCCGGCCCGATTCTGGCGCCAGATTCCATAGCGGTTCCTGCATGCCCAGCATCAGGATGTCCGCAATCCGCCCGTGATCGCGTGCCATTTGCGCCCGGGCTTCGCCCAGTTGCGATTCCAGGCGCAGATAGCCTGCGATGCTTGCGGGCAACAACAGCCCGGCCAGGATGGCGAGGATAAGAGCGGTACGCAACGATAGGGTCATTGTCGATTGGCTTTAAAGCGGGATACGCGCCGCGTAGTCTAGCCGACAAATATGGGAAAGCGCGCAATGGCAATGGCCGGGGTGGTATGGAAACCCCACGCTTGATGGCGCGCAGGCCCCGTGGCTGCGGGGCGCGGCATAATTCAGCCCCTGGATCGACGAAAGGGAGAGGCAGATGCGGATAGCAGTACTGGGAGCGGGGGTCATTGGCGTGACTTCGGCATGGTTTCTGGCGCGGGCGGGCCACCAGGTCACCGTCATCGAGCGCGCGCCGGAAGTGGCGCGCGAAACCAGCTACGCCAACGGGGGCCAGATTTCGGTGTGCCATGCCGAGCCCTGGGCCAATCCCAAGGCACCCTGGAAGGCTTTGCAATGGCTGGGTGAAGAAGACGCGCCGCTGTTGTTCCGCATGCGCGCCGATCCGGCGCTGTGGCGCTGGGGCCTGGGCTTCCTGCGCGAATGCCCGCGAGCCCGCGCCCGCGCCAATTTGCAGAACCTGGTGCGCCTCGGTCTGTATAGTCGCGACACCCTGCAACGCCTGCGCGCCGAACTCGGCCTGGAGTACGACGCCCGTACCGAGGGCATCCTGCATTACTACACCGACCCCGCCGAATTCGAGGCCGCGATTCCCGCCGCCGCGGCAATGCGCGAGGTGGGGCTGGACCGGCAGGTCAAGCAGGCGCATGAGTGCATTGCCATCGAACCTGCGCTTGGCGCATCGCATCGCCCCATTGTCGGTGGTACCTATACCCCGTCCGATGAATCCGGCGATGCGCGCAAGTTCACGGATGAGCTGGCGCGCCATGCCGCCAGATTAGGCGTGGATTTCCGCTATGACTGCGTCATCGACGGCTTCGCCACCGAGGGGGACCGGGTCTCCGGGGTGCGGTTGGGTACGGCGGAAGGGCCGGAAGTGCTGGCTGCCGACGCCTTCGTGGTGTGCCTGGGCAGCTATAGCCCGTTGCATCTGGCACCCCTGGGTATCCGGCTCAACCTGTATCCGGCCAAGGGGTACTCCGCCACCATTCCGGTTCGGCCGGGGCAGAAGGCGCCCACGGTCAGCCTGACCGACGATGGCCACAAGCTGGTGTTTTCCCGCCTGGGTGACCGGCTGCGCGTGGCGGGAACCGCGGAATTCAACGGCTATGACCTGTCGCTGAACCGTATCCGTTGCGAGGCGCTGGTGGCGCGAACCAGGGAGATTTTCCCGGATGGCGCCGATTACGATGCGGCCGAGTTCTGGTGTGGCCTGCGCCCCGCCACGCCGAGCAATCTGCCTTATATCGGCGGTACGCGTTATGCCAACCTTTATCTGAACACCGGGCACGGCACACTGGGCTGGACCGAGGCCTGCGGTTCCGGGCTGGCGATTGCCGACATCATCGCGGGGCGGCGGCCGGAGGTGGATTTTCCGTTCACCGGGCTGCCGGCCTGATCGAGCCGGGCTTCGCAAAAACAAAACCCCCGCAGTGCTGCGGGGGTTTTGCTTGACGGAAAGGTTTGCTCATTCCATCCGGTAGTTCGGCGCTTCCTTGGTGATCTGCACATCGTGAACGTGCGATTCGCGGATGCCGGCCGCCGTGATCTGGACGAACTCCGCCTTGGCGTGGATGTCGGCAATGCTGGCGCAGCCCAGGTAGCCCATCGAGGAGCGGATACCGCCGACCAACTGGTGGACGATGGCGGACAACGCCCCCTTGTACGGCACGCGGCCTTCGATGCCTTCCGGTACCAGCTTTTCGACGTTGGCGGTGTTTTCTTCCTGGAAGTAACGATCCGACGAGCCTTGCTGCATGGCGCCCAGCGAACCCATGCCACGATAGCTCTTGTAGCTGCGGCCCTGGTATAGCTCGACTTCGCCCGGTGCTTCCTCGGTGCCGGCGAACAGGCCGCCGAGCATCACGCAGTGCGCGCCAGCGGCCAGCGCCTTGGCGATGTCGCCGGAGAAGCGGATGCCGCCGTCGGCAATCAGCGGCACGCCGGTGCCGGCCAGTGCATCGGCAACATTGGAAACCGCGGAAATCTGGGGCACGCCCACGCCGGCAACGATGCGGGTGGTGCAGATCGAGCCCGGGCCGATCCCTACCTTGACCGCGTCGGCGCCGGCTTCCACCAGGGCCAGCGCGGCGGCGGCAGTGGCGATATTGCCGCCGACCACCTGCACTTGCGGGAAGTTCTGCTTTACCCAGCGCACGCGATCGATCACGCCCTGGCTGTGGCCATGCGCGGTATCGACGACGATGACGTCGACGCCGGCTTCGACCAGCAATGTCGCGCGCTCTTCGGTGTCGCCGCCCGTGCCCACGGCTGCGCCGACGCGCAGGCGGCCCAGGCTGTCCTTGGCCGCATTCGGGTGTTCGGTGGTCTTGATGATGTCCTTGACCGTGATCAGGCCCTTGAGGCGGAAGTTGTCGTCCACCACCAGCACCCGCTCCAGGCGGTTGGTGTGCATCAGTTCGCGAGCATCTTCGATGCTCGCGCCTTCCTTTACCGTGACCAGGCGTTCGCGGGGGGTCATGATCGAGCTGACCGGCACGTCCAGGCGCGATTCGAAACGGATGTCGCGGTTGGTGACGATGCCGACGACCTGGCCGCCGGCATCGACCACGGGCAGGCCGGAGATCCGGTGCTGGCGTGTGAGGGCCAGGACATCGCGGACCAGCAGGTCCGGACGGATGGTGATCGGGTCTTTGACGATGCCCGATTCGTAGCGCTTGACCTTGGATACTTCCTGGGCCTGCTGTCTGGCCGACATGTTCTTGTGCATGATGCCGATGCCGCCTTCCTGTGCCATGGCGATGGCAAGGCGGGATTCGGTCACCGTATCCATCGCGGCGGAAACGAGCGGAAGATTCAGGCGGATGTCACGCGTGAACTGGGTGGCCAGTGAAACGTCGCGGGGAAGAACGGAGGAATGTGCGGGGACAAGCAGAACGTCGTCGAAGGTCAGGGCTTTCTGTACGATGCGCATGGGCGAAATCCTTTTACGCCAAAACCAGATTATACCGAAAGGGCCGTTGCTCGACCATGCCCCGGTGTCATTGGACAGGGTCGAGTGCCAGGCATGAGCGCGCGCGAACGCGCCAGGGGAGAGCATGGATCAGCCGACGCATCGTGCGCAGAACGCCACCGCGTTGATCCTGTCGGGCGGCGGCGCCAGGGCCGCCTACCAGATCGGCGTGCTGTTGGCCGTGACGCGATTGCATCGCCGGTCGCGTGATAACCCGTTTCCCATCATCTGCGGGACGTCGGCGGGCGGCATCAATGCCGCCGCGCTGGCAGCCGGCGCCACCGATTTTCGCCGGG
The DNA here is from genome assembly GCF_005048205.1 of Chitiniphilus eburneus. Taxonomy (GTDB): domain Bacteria; phylum Pseudomonadota; class Gammaproteobacteria; order Burkholderiales; family Chitinibacteraceae; genus Chitiniphilus; species Chitiniphilus eburneus. The sequence continues at coordinate 206,295 of NZ_SUMF01000003.1, read as the reverse complement.
CCGTGCGCGAACTGGCGCGCGCCTGGCTGTCGTTGACGCCGGAGCGCGTCTATCGCGTCACCTTGCCGGCGTTGTTTGGCCGTGCCGCGCACTGGATCTTTTCGCTGATGCTGGGTGGCCTGGGCCGCTTCAACCCCCGGTCTTTTCTCGACAATCGCCCGCTGACCGAGCTGTTGCGGAACATGATCGACTTCGGCGGTATCGGCCGGGCCATCGAGGCGGGGCAGCTCAAGGCGCTGTCGATTACCGCTTCCGGTTACACCACCGGGCAATCCGTCAGTTTTTTCCAGGGCGACGATGCGTTGCAGGGCTGGCAGCGCGCGCAACGGCTTGGCATGAAGACCGTCATCGAGCCGCCGCACCTGCTGGCGTCCAGCGCGATCCCATTCGTCTTTCCCGCTGCGCGGATACACCGCGAGTATTTTGGCGACGGGTCGGTGCGGCAGGTGGCACCGATCAGCCCCGCCATCCATCTCGGCGCGTGCCGGGTGCTGGTCATCGGCGTGGCGCCGCAATCCGAGCCGGTTCCGCCGCGTGAAAAGGTGGTGGCCTACCCATCGCTGGCGCAGGTGGCCGGGCACCTGCTCGATAGCATCTTCATCGACGGGCTGGAAGCGGATCTGGAGCGGGTGCGCCGCATCAATCGTACGCTGGAGCGCCTGCCCGCTGTCGAGCGTGAGCAGCTGGGGTTGCGTCAGGTGGAGGTGTTCAGCATCAAGCCTTCGCGACCGCTGGAGCGCTTGGCCATGCCGCATCGCTCGACGTTCCCGCCCGGCCTGCGCTTCCTGCTGGGCGGGCTGGGCGCATTTCGTCGCCAGGGATCGATCGTGGCCAGCTATGTTCTGTTCCATCATCAGTACGCGCGCGAGCTGATCCGCCTGGGGTATCGCGATGCCATGGCGCAGCGCGAGGCGCTGGCGGAGTTCCTGAATCGTGCGGGGTAAATCGGCACATCAGGGTTCCGTGATGTTTGCTTTGGCGTTGCCTGAGCATGGCGTTACAATCGCCGATTGAAAAAAACAATCAGACAAGGAGTGGGGCATGGCCCGCTGGCGTCTTTGGTTCCTGGTCTTGTTTCTGGCGTGCTGCGGCATGGTCGGCTTTGCGATGTATCACCAGATCTACAACTGGGTGATGCCCTGTCTGATGTGCATCTATCAACGGCTGGCGGTCATTGCCTTTGGCCTGCTTTCCTTGCTGGCCGTGTTCTGGAAGCCGGCATCCCGGCGCGGCGTGATCATCCTGGGGTCCTTGCTGGGCCTGTCCGCGCTGGCCGGCGCGGCAAGCGCGGTCTGGAACCTGCGCCTGCAATACGGTACCCCGGACCCCAATCTCGCGTGCGCCTCCAGCCTGCCGTTTCCCATCGATTTGAACGACCCGGGCTGGCCGGGCTGGCTGGTGGCGCTGATCCGCCCGGTCGGCAGTTGCACCAGCGTCGATTTCACGCTGCTTGGTCTCAGCATGCCGCTGTTGGTGCTGTTCACGATGCTGGTTCTGCTCGGTTTGACCTTCGCGCTGAGCGCGCGGCGCTGGCGCGAACTGAAGAGGAAGTTCTGGGTATGACGTTGACGGAGCTTCGCTATATCGTCGCCGTGGCACGAGAGCGCCATTTTGGCCGCGCCGCCGCCAGTTGCTTCGTGTCGCAGCCCACGTTGTCGGTGGCGGTGAAGAAGCTGGAGGACGAGCTGGGCGTCACGCTGTTCGAGCGCTCGGCCGGCGATGTGACGCTGACCCCCATCGGAGAGCGCATCGTCGAGCAATCGCAGTCGGTGCTCGAGGAAGTGCAGGTCATCAAGCAGTTGGCCGAGCAGGGCAAGGACCCTCTGGCCGGGCCGCTGCGCCTGGGCATCATTTATTCCATCAGCCCGTATCTGCTGCCGCACCTGATTCCTGCATTGCGCGAGCGCGCACCGCAGATGCAAGTGTTGCTGGAAGAAGACTACACCGCGCGGCTGGCGGAGATGCTCAAGCAGGGCGAGATCGATCTGGCCATCGTGGCCGAGCCGTTCCATGAAAGCGGCGTGGTCACCCAGGCGATCTACGACGAGCCCTTTGTCGTCGCCACCCCCAAGGGGCACCCTTGGGAAAAGCTCGATCACGTGAATTCCGAGCAGTTGTCGGAAGAAAATGTCCTGCTGCTGTCGCCAGGCAACTGTTTTCGGGATCAGGTCCTGCAGATGTGCCCGGACCTGAATCGCGAAAGTGTCCCTGCCGGCAGCAGTCTGCAACGCACGTTGCAGGGCAGCTCGCTGACCACGATCCGGCATATGGTCGCGGGCGGCATTGGCGTTACGGTGTTGCCGGTGACCTCCGTCAGCCCCGCGGACGATGCGCTGCTGGCGATTCGCCCCTTTGTCGAGCCGGCGCCCACCCGGCGGGTAGTGCTGGCGTGGCGCAAGAACTTCCCGCGCGGCGCGGCGGTCGAAGCGGTGCGGCAGGCGGTGCTGGGTGCGGGACTGACCAATATCACCTATCTGCCCGAGGCCCATGCCAGCGCCTGAGTGGCGGCCTGCGCATTACTTATATTCCGTTTTTCTCGTTCAATCAGTTTGTCTGGCGCCCCGGTGCGCTCGCCGGAAGCCGGTTTGAGCCGGCATGGGTGGATATCGGGCGTCTATCCCTGGAGTCTTCATGTCCGATCCTGTCGTGATCGTCGGCGCGGGCCTGGCCGCCTACCACTGTGCCCGCGAGTTTCGCAAACTCGATACTTCCACGCCGCTGTTCATCGTTGCCCGTGATGGCGCCGGTTTCTATTCGAAACCGATGCTGTCCAATGCCCTGGCGGGAAACAAGGCGCCGGAAGCGTTGGTCATGAAATCGGCCGAGCGCATGGCGGAGGAGCTGAATGCCACCATCTGGCCGCGTTGCGAAGCAACCGCCATCGATGTGGCCGCGCAAACCGTGGCTTTTGCGGACGGTCGCCAGTTGCGCTATCGCGATCTGGTCCTGGCGCTCGGTGCCGATCCCATCCGCCTGTCCCTGGCGGGGGATGCCGCCGCCCAGGTGCTGTCCGTGAACGACCTGGACGATTACGCCCGCTTCGTCGAACGCCTGCCCGTGGAAGGTGCCGTGGCCATCCTCGGGGCTGGCCTGATCGGGTGCGAGTTCGCCAATGACCTGCTGGCGCGTGGGCTGAAGCCGGTGGTGGTCGATCCCGCCGCCTGGCCGCTCTCCCGTTTCGTGCCGCAAGCGGCCGGAGACTGGCTTCGCGAGCGCCTGGCGGCCGCGGGCGTGGATTTTCACCTGGGTGTGGCGGCGACGTCGGTCAATGAGGCGAGCGGTGGCTATCGGGTTGCGCTCGATGATGGCGCGGTGCTCGAGGTGGCGCTGGTCCTGTCGGCGGTGGGGTTGTGCCCGCGCACCGGGCTGGCGCGGCAATCCGGGATGGCGACGGGGCGGGGCGTGACGGTCGGGCGAGACCTGCAAACCAGTGCGCAGCATGTCTGGGCGCTCGGCGATTGCGCCGAAGTGGCCGGATCGAGCCTGCCTTTTGTCATGCCCCTCATGCAGCAGGCCCGGGTCTTGGCGGCAACCCTGGCGGGTCAGGGGGCACAGGTCAGATATCCCGCCATGCCGGTCATCGTCAAAACCCCCGGTTGCCCGACGGTCGTGGCGCCGCCGCAAGGCGGGCGTGACGGGGTCTGGGAGGTCGATGCGAACGAAGTGGCACTGGTGGCGAGGCATTGCTCGCCAACCGGTGAACTGCTGGGCTTCGCGCTGATGGGCGAGGGAATCCGGCAGCGCCAGTCGCTGGTCGCGCAACTGGCGCCCTGGCTGGACTGATCGATCAGTTGTTGTGCAGGACCGGGTCGATGCCGAGCGCGCGCAGCTGCCGCTTGGCAGCCTCCGCCTCGGCCTTGGTCTTGAAGGGGCCGATCTGTACCCGGGTCTCCAGATAGGCCGGAATGCCGGCATTCTGTAGCTGGCGCAGCAGTTTTTCCGCGTTGTTCGCGTGCAGGAAGACACCGGCCTGAACGGTGTAGGTGGCCGGCTCGGTCGCGACCACGGGGCGCGCCGGTGGTTCGACGGGCGCTGGCCGGGCGAGCGTGGGGCTGACGGGCCGGACGATGTCCGGCGGCGTGGGACGGGCTATCTGCGGTTGTGCGGGGCGAACGACGCCGGGCAGTGCCGGCCGGTCTGTTTCATTGAGTGTCGGGCCAAGCGGGCGGACAGCCACGACGGGCGACGGGGTGGGGGTGGTCGCCGGCGCGGCAGGCGCGGCGACTGGCGCTGCGGCGGTCGGGCTTGGTGCCGTTGCGGTGTCGGAGGCGATCGAGGCATTTTCAGCAAGCGGCGCGCTGGCGGTAACGACCGGCGCGCTCGCGACGACGGGTTTTGGAGCCGGTATTGCGGCGATGCGCGGTTGGGCCGGGGTAGGGGCGAGCTGCGGTGTCGAGTCGGGGCGGTCCAGCAGATAGATGCCGGCCAGAATGATGACGATCAACCCGGTGGCAATTCCCAGGCGCCAAAACACTTGTTCTTTCAGCCGGTGCTGCTCGGCTTCCCTCAGCAGGGGATCCTGTCCGTCACTCATCTGCCGTTGTGCACGCAAGTTTGTTATAATGTTCGGCTATTTTGACGCAGCGCAAGATTGCTGCGGATAGTCCAGAACGAGGCTAGCCCAGTCTGCCTGCTGCTGCAAACGATTTCTTTGTCCTTTATCTAGAACCGTAACGCCTATTCGGAGTCACCATGGCTATTGAACGTACGCTGTCGATCGTAAAACCTGATGCCGTCGCCAAGAATGTGATCGGCAAGATTTATGATCGCTTCGAATCCGCCGGTCTGAAGGTCGTTGCCGCGCGCATGAAGCATCTGTCCCGCACCGAGGCCGAAGGCTTCTACGCGGTGCACAAAGAGCGTCCTTTCTTCAAGGATCTGGTCGATTTCATGGTTTCCGGCCCGGTGATGATCCAGGCCCTGGAGGGCGAGGGCGCGGTGCTGAAGAATCGCGAGCTGATGGGCGCCACCGACCCGAAGAAGGCCGATAAGGGTACCATTCGCGCCGATTTCGCCGAGTCGATCGACGCCAACGCCGTTCACGGTTCGGATAGCGCGGAAAATGCGGCGATCGAGATCGCCTATTTCTTCGCGGCTTCCGAAGTGTACGCCGCCAAGTAATCGCGTCCGCCCCGTGCGGGCGGTCCGGGAGTAACGAATGTCCGTCAATCTGCTTGATTTCGATGCCGACCGCATGGCCGAGCTGATGGTGCAATACGGCGAAAAGCCGTTCCGCGCCAAGCAACTGATGAAGTGGATTCATCAGCGCGGCGTGGCCGATTTCGAGCAGATGACCGACATCGCCAGGAATTTTCGCACCCGGCTCGCCGCCGATGCCCAGATCAAGTCTCCGGGCGTGCTGGCCGAGCATGTGGCCAGCGACGGCACCACCAAGTGGTTGCTGGACGTCGGTGTCGGCAATGGCATCGAAACCGTGTTCATCCCCGAGGACGACCGCGGCACGCTCTGCGTCTCCAGCCAGGTAGGCTGCGCCCTCGAATGCTCGTTCTGTTCCACCGCGCGCCAGGGGTTCAACCGGAACCTCTCCGTGGGCGAAATCATCGGGCAGTTGTGGTGGGCCAACAATCGCCTGTCGGTCGAGCAAGCGCGGTTGGGCGCGCCGGTCAACGAAGACGGGCGCATCGTTTCCAATGTCGTGATGATGGGCATGGGCGAGCCGCTGGCCAATTTCGAGAATGTGGTCGCCGCGCTGCGCCTGATGCTGGATGACAATGCCTACGGCTTGTCGCGCCGGCGCGTCACGCTGTCCACATCGGGGCTGGTGCCGGCGATGGATCGCCTGCGCGACGCCTGTCCGGTGGCCCTGGCGGTCAGCCTGCATGCCCCGAACGATGAGATTCGCGATCACATCGTTCCTATCAACAAGAAATACCCGTTGCGCGAACTGCTGGCCGCCTGTAACCGCTATCTGGAAAAGGCGCCGCGCGACTTCATCACCTTCGAGTACGTGATGCTCGAGGGGGTCAACGATTTGCCCGAGCATGCGCGGCAACTGGCGGCGTTGTTGCGCGATGTGCCATGCAAGCTGAATTTGATCCCATTCAATCCCTTCCCCAACTCGGGCTACAACCGTTCGTCGCGCGATGCTATCCTCGCCTTTCGCGACATCCTGATTGATGCGGGCTACATCGTGACTGTCCGCAAAACGCGCGGCGACGATATCGATGCCGCCTGCGGCCAGCTCGCTGGCCAGGTCAAGGATCGGACGCGGCGTACACAGCGCGCGACCGACGCGCAGCCCATTACATTCCGGCGTTGAGGGGGAGAAGATGCGAGGTTTGATTGCGACGGTGGGCCTGGCACTGGGACTGATCGCAGGAGGCCTCGCCACGCCAGTGCTGGCCGAGCCCGGCGATGTGGCCACCCTGCGTACCCAGTTGGCTGCGGGCTACTTCAAACGGGGACAGTACGGCGTTGCCATCGATGAGGCCAATCGCGCCATCACCGCCAATCCGCGCTACGCGGAAGCCTACAACGTACTGGGGCTGATCTACGCCGAGCTGAAAGAGGACCAGAAGGCACGGGACAATTTCCAGAAGGCGCTGACGCTCTCCCCGGACAATCCCAACATCAATCACAACTATGGCTGGTTCCTCTGCGATCGCGGCCAGTATGACGAAGGCATTCTCTATTACCTGAATGCGCTGAAGGACAAGCTTTACACCACCCCGGACAAGACGCTGGTCAATGCCGGGCAGTGTGCGTTCCAGGCGGGCAAGATGACGGCGGCGCAGGATTACTTCGAGCGCGCGCTGGCCTATCGCCAGGACAACCTTCAGGCCCGTTTGTGGCTGGTCGAGCTGGGGCTGAAGAAGGGCGATCCGGTGCTGGCCAAGCAAAATTATGCAGAGTTGCAAAAGCGCTTGCCGGAAAGCGCGGAGTCGCTCTGGCTGGGAGTGCGGGTGGAGCGCATGGCGGGCAACAAAGCGGTGGAAAGCCGCATGGCCGCCAAGTTGCGCAATCAATTTCCCGAATCGGTGGAAACCACCAAGCTGCTGAACGGAAAGTACGACTGAACCGAGAGGCCTGCTGACGCAAGCGGATCTGCGTGGAAAACTGGACAGAATGACCGAGCAAACCGAATCGACGACATCCCTGCCGCAAGGTGTGGGCGCACGGCTGAAGGCGAGGCGCGAGCAGATGGGGCTTGCGATCGAGCAGATCGCGGCGCAACTGAAGCTGGCGAAGAAACAGATCGAAGCGATCGAGGCTGATCACTACAACTCCCTGCCGGGCAATACGTTCGCCCGTGGTTTCGTCCGCAATTACGCCAAGCTGCTGGGGATGGATGCCGCGCCGCTGCTGGCCGACCTGGAAGGGTTGCTGCCGACGGAGCGGGTACAGGTGGCGTTGCCGTCGGTACGCGAGGAAGTGGGCGTCAGTCTCGGTGGCAGCTTGCCGCGAAGTGGCTCGTCGCGCTGGCCGGCGGTGCTGGCCGGGCTGGTGGCGTTTGCGTGCGTGTTCGGCGGCGTCTGGTGGTATTTGCAGCAGCCGGTGAACCCACAGCTCGATACGCCGCCGGTGGAAGTGGTGGCGCCGGTGCCGGTCGATCCGGTTGGCGAGGCGGCGTCCCAGGCTGTCGCGGCGGCCAGTGCCGTTGCACCCCAGCCCGTGGTGACCGCCGTGCCCGGGCCGGTGGTGGCGTCGGCCGCGCCGACCCCAACCGCGGTGATGTCCGGTGATCTGCGAATCGCGGCGCAGGCGGAAACCTGGGTGCAGATCACCGATGCCGATGGGCGTCGCATGATTTCGGAAGTGATTCCGGCAGGTGCGGAGCGCTATGTAAGCGGTCGAGCGCCCTATCGCATCAAGATCGGCAATGCGCCGAAAACCCAGCTTTACCTGCGCGGCAAGCAGGTGGACCTCGTGCCCTATACGCAGGTCAATGTTGCCGCGTTCGAACTGAAATAACCCCCAGGCAATGATGAGCGATTCCCTTCCTCGCCGTAGTACCCGGCAGGTCCAACTGGGCCACGCCTGGATCGGCAGCGATCACCCGGTGCTGGTCCAGTCGATGACCAACACCGATACCGCCGATGCCGAAGGCACCGCGCGGCAGATTTTCGAGTTGTGGCGCGCGGGCTCCGAAGCCGTGCGCATCACCGTCAACAGTTCCGAAGCCGCCGCCGCCGTTGCGCCGATCCAGGCCATGCTGGAAGAGTGGGGTTGCCGCGTTCCGCTGATCGGTGATTTTCATTTCAACGGCGACCGGCTGCTGCGCGAATATCCCGAATGCGCCAAGGCGCTGGCCAAGTACCGTATCAACCCGGGCAATGTCGGGCGCGGTAGCAAGCGCGACGAGAAATTTGCCTTCATGATCGAAAAGGCCATCGAGTTCGACAAGGTGGTACGGATCGGCGTGAACTGGGGATCGATCGATCAGGCCATGGCCGGCCGGCTGATGGACGAGAACGCCAAGCTGGCCCAGCCGCTTCCGGTCGAGGCGGTCATGCGGGAAACCCTGATCCGCTCGGCGCTCGAATCGGCCGAACAGGCGATCGGCTGGGGGTTGTCCCCGGACAAGATCATCCTGTCGTGCAAGGTATCGCACGTGCAGGACCTGATCAGGGTCTATCGCGATCTGGGCAGCCGTTGCGATTTTCCGCTACACCTCGGCCTGACCGAGGCGGGCATGGGTTCCAAAGGCATCGTCGCATCCTCCGCCGCGCTGGCGGTGCTGCTCCAGGAAGGGATCGGCGACACCATCCGCATCTCCCTCACCCCCGAGCCGGGTGGCGATCGCACCAAGGAAGTGATCGTCGCGCAGGAGTTGCTGCAAACCATGGGCCTGCGCAGCTTCACCCCGCTGGTGACCGCGTGTCCGGGCTGTGGGCGGACGACCTCCACCGTGTTTCAGGAGTTGGCCCAGGATATCCAGGAGTTCCTGCGTCGGCAGATGCCGGTCTGGCGCGCCAGCTACCCGGGCGTCGAGGACATGAAGGTCGCGGTGATGGGGTGCGTGGTCAATGGCCCCGGCGAATCCAAGCTGGCGGATATCGGCATCAGCCTGCCGGGTACGGGCGAGGTGCCGGTCTGTCCGGTCTATGTGGATGGCGAGAAGACCGTCACGCTGAAGGGTGACCAGGTGGCGGCCGAGTTCCAGGCCATCGTCGAGAATTATGTGAGCACGCGGTATGGCGAGGGCGGTGCCAGGCGTGCCGAGAACAAGATCATTCCGCTCAAGGTTGTCTGATTCCATGGCTGACAAGTTTCAAAGCATCAAGGGTTTTTACGACATCCTGCCGGGCGATTCCGCGCTCTGGCAGAAGCTGGGCGACGTGGCCGCTCGCGTGCTCGGCCAGTACGGATATCGCTATATCCACCTGCCCATCGTCGAACCGACGGGGCTGTACGTGCGCGGCGTCGGCGAGAACACCGACATCGTCGAAAAGGAAATGTATTCCTGGGTGGATGCGCTGAACGGCGACAAGCTGACCTTGCGCCCCGAGGGCACTGCCGGCTGCGTCCGGGCGGTCGTCGAACACAACCTGACCTACAACGGCCCGCAGCGGCTGTGGTACGCCGGCCCCATGTTCCGTCACGAGAACGTGCAGAAAGGGCGGCAGCGGCAGTTCCACCAGATCGGTGTCGAGGCATTCGGCTTTACTGGCCCGGATGTCGATGCGGAGCAGATGGTGATGCTGGCGCGGCTGTGGCGCGCGCTCGGTCTGAACGACGTGGCCCTGCAGATCAACACCATTGGCGATGCCCCCGAGCGTGCGGCCTACCGCCAGGTGCTGATCGACTATTTCGAGCGCAATGCCGCGCTGCTGGATGACGATGCAAAGCGTCGCCTGCATACCAATCCGCTGCGTATCCTGGATAGCAAGAATCCGGCAATGCAGGAAATGATCGAAGCCGCGCCCAAGCTGTTCGATACGCTGGGCGCTGAAACACGGGCGCACTACGACGGTGTATGCCAGTTCCTTTCCGATGCCGGCGTGGCTTATCAACTGAATCAACGGTTGGTGCGCGGTCTGGATTACTACAACCGCACCGTGTTCGAATGGGTCACCACGCGCCTGGGCAGCCAGGGCACGATTGCTGGCGGGGGTCGCTACGACACCCTGGTGGAAACCCTGGGGGGCAAGCCCACGCCTGCCTGCGGCTTCGGCATGGGCCTGGAGCGTGTATTCCTGTTGATGCAGGAATATGGCGTGCAGGCTTCCGATTCGCCGGATGTCTATCTGGTGAATCTTGGCGACGAGGCGCAACGCATTGCGCCGGGCCTTGCCGAAAAACTGCGTGACGAAGGGCTGGCCGTGGCGGTGCATGCCGGTGGCGGCAGTTTCAAATCGCAGTTCAAGAAGGCGGATGCCAGTGGAGCACGCTTTGCGGTCGTGATCGGCGACGAAGAGGCACGCAATGGCAACGCCAATCTGAAAACGCTGACCGGTGCTGGCGCCGGCGAGCAAGTCACGCTGCCGCTGGCCGACCTGGCCGCACGAATTCGGGCATAATCGCCTACTTCCGTTTACCGCTCTGAACTCTGGATCATCAAAAGATGGCATTCGACCTTCAGGAACAAGAACAAATCGCTGACTTCAAGGCTTGGTGGAATAGCTGGGGCAAGTACCTCGCCGCCACCGCCATCCTGGCTTTGCTGGGTTATCTCGCATGGCAGGGCTGGAATGCCTACCAGAAGGGCCAGTCGGAAAAGGCCGCAATGATCTATTCCCGCATCGAGAGCGCAATCGGTGGCGATGCGGCCAAGATCCGCGCCGATGCCGATCTGCTCAAGCAGGATTTTTCGGGCTCCGCCTTTGCAACGCGCGGCGCACTGTTTGCCGCCAAGGCCAGCGCCGATGCCGGCCAGCTCAAGGAAGCGGAAGCCCAGCTCAACTGGGTGGTGGCCAACAGCAATGAAGTGGACCTGCGCGACGCGGCACGCCTGCGCCTTGCCGCGGTCCAGCTCGATCAAAAGCAGCCCGATGCGGCCCTGAAAACCCTGGGTGGCGCCGAAACCACGGGCTTTGCCGGACTGGTGGCGGAACTTCGTGGCGATGTCCTGCTCGACAAGGGCGATAGCAGCGGCGCGCGGGAGGCCTACAAGGAGGCCCTGGCCAAGCTGCCCAAGGACGCGCCGAATGTCCAGTTTGTCCAGGTAAAACTCGATGCACTCCAAAAGGGTTGAGATGCCGTCCAAGATCATGGGCATGAAAGGCATGGCCTTGCGCCGCCTGAGCCTTGCAGCGATGACCGCCGCGCTGGCCGCATGCGGTGCGACCAGCAATCAGCCGGAGCCGTCCCCCTTGCCGACCGTGGCCGACCAGATCGGCGCACAGGTTGCCTGGCGCGATGGCGTGGGCGGCAAGACCGATTTCCGTTTTCTGCCGGCACAGGCGGGAGATCGCCTGATCGTTGCCGGGGCGCCCGCGCAGTTGCAGGCCATCGACATGAACGGTGGCGGTGCGCGCTGGAAGGTGGACCTGCCGCATCCGGTTGCCGGCGGGGTCGGTGCCGGTGAAGGCACCATTGTCGTCGGTACGCTCAAGGGCGACCTGCTTGCCTATGGCTATGATGGTCAGTCGCTGTGGCAGACGCGGGCGTCCACTGAAATCATCTCCCCGCCGCTGGTGGCCGACGGCATCGTCGCCGTGCGGACCGCGGATGGCCGGATCACGGGTTTTTCCGCTGCGGACGGTTCGCGTAAATGGCAATACCAGCGCCAGATGCCGGCGCTGATGCTGCGTAATTTCGCGCCGATGGTCACCGACCATGGCCTGCTGTTCGCGGGCATGGCGGGTGGACGCCTGCTTGCGCTCAGGCTGAGCGATGGCACGGTGGTGTGGGATAGCCCCATCGCCCAGCCGCGCGGTGCAACCGAGCTGGAGCGCGTCTCCGACGTGGTGGCGCCGCCCGTGGTGACGGGTAATCTGGTTTGTGCCGTGGCCTATCAGGGCCGGGTGGGTTGCCTGAACCAGAACAACGGTACGCCGGTCTGGTCGCGCGAAGCCTCCAGCTATGCGGGCGTCGCTGTGGATGACGATCAGTTGTATCTGGTCGATGACCTCGGCAATGTCAGTGCGCTCGACCGGAGCAGCGGTCGCAGCATGTGGCGTCAGGACAAGCTGGTTGCCCGACGCACCAGCGCCCCGGTGCGCATCGGCGACGTGGTCGCCGTCGGCGATCTGGCGGGCTATGTTCATTTTCTGTCACGCGAAGATGGCCGTTTCGTCGGCCAGGTGTCCACCGATGGCAGCCGTATCGCGGCCGTGCCTCAGGTGATCGGCAATCGTGTGATCGTGCAAACGCAGGCCGGCAACGTGTTTGCATTGAGTATCAAGCAATAACTGATGAAACCCACTATCGCGCTTGTCGGCCGTCCCAATGTCGGCAAATCCACCTTATTCAATCGCCTGACCAAGACGCGTGACGCCCTGGTGGCCGATCAGCCGGGCCTGACCCGCGATCGCCACTATGGTCATGGCAAGGTGGGGGGCAAGCCTTATTTCGTCGTGGATACCGGCGGCTTCGAGCCCGTCGTCGACGAAGGCATCATGATGGAAATGGCTCGGCAGACCCTCCAGGCGGTGGACGAGGCCGATGCCATCGTGTTCATCGTCGATGGCCGGGTCGGCATCACACCTCAGGATAAATTGATCGCGCAACGCCTGCGCCAGACCGAACGTCCGGTCTGGGTGGCGGTGAACAAGGTCGAAGGGATGAACCGTGGCGTGGTCACGGCGGATTTCTTCGAGCTGGGTCTGGGCGATCCGGTGGCCATCTCCGCGTCGCACGGCGAAGGTGTTCGCGAATTGATCGGTGAGGTGCTCGACGGTTTCCAGGTCGATACCGACGATACCGAGGCCGATCATCCGAAATTCGCAGTGATTGGCCGTCCCAACGTGGGCAAGAGCACGCTGGTCAACGCCGTGCTGGGCGAGGAACGCGTCATCGCCTTCGACCAGCCGGGCACTACCCGCGATTCGGTTTACATCGATTTCGAGCGCAACGCTTCGCACTACACCATCATCGATACCGCTGGCGTGCGGCGTCGCGGCAAGGTCAATGAAACCATCGAGAAATTTTCGGTGATCAAGACCATGCAGGCGGTGGAAGATGCCAACGTGGCGGTGCTGGTGCTGGATGCCACACAAGAGGTCTCCGACCAGGATGCCCGCCTTGCCAGTTTCGTGCTGGAAACGGGGCGGGCGCTGGTGGTTGCGGTGAACAAGTGGGAGGCTGCGTCGGCCGAACAGCGGGACCGCATCAAGCGCGAAATCTCGCGCAAGCTGGCTTTTCTGGAATTTGCCCGCTTTCACTATATTTCCGCGCTGGCGGGGCAGGGCGTGGGTGACCTCTTCAAGTCCATCGATGCCGCTTACGCTGCGGCAATGGTAAAGTTGCCCACCCCAAAGCTGACCCGTGCATTGCAACTTGCTATCGAACGACAACAGCCACCGCTCTCAGGCCGGATTCGCCCCAAGTTGCGGTATGCCCACCAGGGCGGCATGAATCCCCCTGTCATCGTGATCCACGGAAACGCGCTGGAACAAGTCCCGGACTCCTATTGGCGCTATCTGGAGCACTGCTTCATCAAGACCTTCAAATTGCAGGGCACGCCGCTGCGGGTGCAGTACAAGCGAAGCGACAACCCCTATGAAGGGCAGGCCGGTGGGGGCAAAAAACCCCGGTGATGTGAATCATGACGATTGGCGTACGCTCCGGGTTATACTATAAGTGTAAGATGTCATTTAAGACGCGATAAGACAGACTTCCAACATAACAACGCATCGGAGAACAACTAATGAGCGCCAAGGGGCAAATGCTGCAAGACCCGTTCCTGAATATCCTTCGCAAGGAACACGTCCCTGTTTACATCTACCTTGTCAATGGCATCAAGCTACAGGGTCAGATTGAATCCTTCGATCAATACGTGGTCCTGCTTCGTAACAACGTGACCCAGATGGTGTACAAGCACGCCATCTCCACCGTGGTGCCTTCGCGCCCTGTTTCGATCCCCCACGAACAGCCGCCGGCCGCACCCGCAGCCGAAGCGTGACAGGTAGTGCACGCATGCCAACCCCGGAAGATGTAGACTTCCGGGGTTTTATCTTTTGGCTTTGCCGTTGACCCCGGGCCCTAATGTTTGAACGTCACCAAGGCGGCGATACCGCCGTTCTCGTTTGTCTCGACTTTGGCGAGGCCGATTATCGCGATGGCCTTGAAGAATTTGTGCAGTTGGTCGAATCGGCCGGCGTACGCCCGCTGACCGTCATCGAAGGCAAGCGCTCGCGACCGGACCCGGCCTATTTTGCCGGCACCGGCAAGGTGGAAGAGATTGCCGCCGCAGTGCGCGGGCACGATGCGCCACTGGTGATCTTCAACCACCAGCTATCGCCGGCGCAGGAGCGCAACCTGGAAAGGGCGATGTCCTGCCGCGTCATCGATCGCACCACGCTCATTCTCGATATCTTTGCGCAGCGCGCCCGAACCGCAGAAGGCAAGCTTCAGGTGGAGTTGGCTCAGCTTGCGCACATCCAGACGCGCCTGGTGCGGGGCTGGACTCACCTGGAGCGGCAAAAGGGCGGTATCGGCCTGCGTGGGCCGGGTGAAACCCAGCTGGAAACCGACCGGCGCCTGATCGGCATCCGGGTCAAGCGGCTCAAGGATCAGCTGGCCACCGTGCAACGACAGCGGGCAACGCAGCGGCGGGCCCGCGAGCGGAGCAACCTGTTCACCGTATCCATCGTCGGCTACACCAACGCGGGCAAGTCCACGTTGTTCAATTCGCTGACCAAGGCCAAGATTTATGCGGCCGATCAGTTGTTTGCCACGCTGGATACCACCTCCCGCAAACTGTTTCTCGACTCGGCGCATTCGGTGGTGATTTCCGATACCGTCGGGTTCATCCGTCAATTGCCTCATACCCTGGTCGCGGCATTTCGCGCCACGCTTGAAGAAACCATCCATGCTGATCTATTGCTGCATGTAGTGGATATCAATCATCCGATGCGCGAAATGCAGGTCAGCGAGGTCAACAAGGTATTGGCGGAGATCGGAGCGGAACGCATTCCCCAATTGATGGTCTGGAACAAGATCGACCTGAAACCGCTGCCGGCGGGCGTGGATCTTGATGAATATGGTAGGATTCGCGCCGTGCGCGTGAGTGCAATGCAAGGGGAAGGCTTGGATCTGCTGCGCAGCGCCGTGGTCGAGGCAATGAGCCAAAACACCGAGGAAAACACGACTCCATGAGCCAGAACGACCCGCAATGGGGTGGCCGCCGCAACGATGGCCCTCCCGACCTGGATGAAATCATCCGTCGCTTTACCCAGAAGATTTCCCGCTTTTTCGGCGGCGGCCGCTCGCCGACGCCAGGACGCTCCGGTAGTGGCAGCACGGGGCTGTTTGCCGTCGTCGGCGTCCTGCTGGTTTTGTGGGGGCTTTCCGGCTTTTACGTGGTGGACGAGCGCGAAAACGCCGTGGTGCTGCGGTTCGGCCGCTATGTGAACACTGTCGAGAATTCCGGCCTGCACTGGCACGTGCCCTGGCCGATCGAACGCCGCGAGATCGTCAACATGACGGAAATCCGCAGCCTGGAAGTAGGCACCGCGGCCGCGGGTGGTTCGTCGGATGAAGCGATCATGCTGACCGGCGACCAGAACCTGATCGAAGTGCAGCTCGAAGTGCAGTACACGCTCAATTCCGCCAAGGATTACGTCTTCAACAACCGCGTCAACGACCCCAACGGGCGCGACCTGATCGTCAAGCCCGCGGCCGAAACCGCCATTCGCGAAGTGGTGGGGCGCAGCAAGGTCGATTACGTCCTGAACGAAGGCCGTGGCCAGATCGCCGAGGAAACCAAGAAGCAGATGCAGGAACTGCTGGATCGCTACGGTGCCGGCGTTTCCATCGCGCGCGTCAATATCTCCGATGTGCAGCCGCCCGAGCAGGTGCAGCAATCGTTTGCCGATGCGGTCAAGGCCCGCCAGGATCGCCAGCGTCTGATCAACGAAGGCACCGCCTATGCCAACGACGTGATTCCCAAGGCGCGTGGCGCCGCCGCCCGACTGCTGGAAGAAGCAGAGGGCTACAAGCAGCGCGTCGTGGCCCAGGCCGAGGGTGATACCGCTCGCTTCAAGGCGGTGGCTGCCGAGTACGCCAGGGCGCCGCAGGTCACGCGTGACCGGCTGTACCTCGAAACCATGCAGCAGGTTTTTCAGAACACCACCAAGGTACTGGTCGACCAGAAAGCGGGCAGCCTGCTTTATCTCCCGCTCGACAAACTGATCCAGCAGACCGGCGCCGATGCGCCGACGGCTGCCGCACCTGCGCCCGCGCCCGCTCCGGCTCCCGCAACCCTCGATACAGCCTCGCAAGAACGCGGCGCTCGTTACGGCCGCTAAGGAGGCGACAAGATGAATCGTATTCTGCCGACGCTCGCCGTCATCCTGGTAGTGCTGTTCGTGTTGAGCCTGTCGTTCTTCACGGTCGATCAGCGCCAGTTCGCCGTGGTGTTCCAGTTCTCCGAAGCGCGCCGCGTGATTTCGGAGCCGGGCTTTCACTTCAAGATTCCGCTGTTGCAGGAAGTGCGCTATTTCGACAAGCGTATCCAGACCATCGATGAAAGCATTCCGGCCCGCATCCAGACCATCGAAAAGATGAATGTGCGTGCCGACAGCTACATCAAGTGGCGCATCGTCGATGTCGAGCGTTACTACAAGGCGGTGGGTACCGATCAGCGCAAGGCGGTGGATCGCCTGCGCAATACCGTCAACAACATGCTGCGCGATGAATTCGGCAAACGCACGGTCCAGGACGTGATCTCCGGCAAGCGCGACGAAGTGATGGACTTCGTGCGCAAGGTGGCCGACTCCGATGCGTCACGCATCGGCGTGCGGGTGATCGACGTGCGGATCAAGCGCGTGGAGCTGGAAGACAGCACGCTGACCTCGGTGTACGAGCGCATGCAGTCCGAACGCAAGGCCGTGGCCAGCCAGTTGCGCGCCGAAGGCTCTGCCGAGGCCGAAAAGATCAAGGCCGATGCCGACCGCCAGCGTGAAGTGACGCTGGCCGACGCCTACAACAAGGCCCAGCAACTGAAGGGCGAGGGCGACGGTCGCGCCGCGTCGATCTATGGCCAGACCTATGGGCAGAATCCCGAGTTCTATGCGTTCTACAAGAGCCTGGATGCCTACAAGGAAAGCTTCCGCAAGAAGGGCGACCTGCTGGTGGTCGATCCGAGCGCGGAGTTCTTCAAGTACATGAAGAACCCGAGGGCGGGCGGTAAATGATCGGCAGCATCGGCCTTGCGCTGGCGCTGGTCATGGTGTTCGAGGGAATACTGCCCTTCGCCGTGCCGCGCCTGTGGAAGCAGAGCATGACGCAGCTCGCCTCGCTGGATGAAAGCAAGGTCCGGCTGTTCGGTTTTCTGTCCCTGATGGCTGGCCTGCTGCTCGCGCTCGCCGTACACTAACTCCTTTACCTGACCAAGGCGCCCGACGGTGCACACGCACCGGCGGGCCTTTGTTTGAAAAGAACCAATGCGCAACTGGATCCTGCCGGAGAATATTTCCGACGTCTTGCCCCGCGAAGCCCGCCAGATCGAGGCGATGCGTCGGGGCATTCTCGACCTGTTCACCCGTTACGGGTACGAACTGGTCATGCCGCCGCTCGTCGAGTATGTCGAATCGCTGTTCGTCAACGACGATCCGGCACTCGATCTCAAGACCTTCAAGCTGGTGGATGAGCTGACCGGCCGGCAGATGGGCCTGCGTGCCGACATCACGCCGCAGGTGGCGCGCATCGACGCGCACATCCTCAACCGCAAGGGCGTCGCCCGCCTGTGCTACACCGGCTCGGTGGTCAACACCCGGCCCGACGGCATCCTGTCCACGCGCGAACCACGGCAGATCGGCGCCGAACTCTATGGCTGTGCCGACATCGCTGCCGACGTCGAAGTGATCGAACTGATGTTCGAAAGCCTGGCGCTGGCCGGATTGAAGCAGGTTCGTCTGGATATCGGGCATATCGGCCTGTTCCACGCACTGGCCGATGCCGCGCGCCTGGGCGGCGAAGCCCGCCACGAAGTATTCCTGGCCCTGCAACAGAAAGACCTGCCCACGTTGCGTGCCGCCACCGCCCAACTGGACCCGGCCATCGCCCAGGGCCTGACCGCGTTGCCGAACCTGTACGGCAATATCGACGTGATCGCCCGGGCCCGCGCCAGTCTGCCGCCGTTGCCGGCGGTGGTCGCGGCGCTCGATGCACTGGAACAACTGGCGGCCGCGCTGGCCGCCCGGGGCATCGCCATCCGTTTCGACCTGGCCGAAGTGCGCAGCAGCGACTATCACACCGGCCTCGTCTTCGCCGCTTACGCCACCGGCTTTGCCAACGCGGTTGCGCGTGGCGGTCGTTACGACAGCGTGGGCGAAAAGTTCGGTCGTTCGCGCCCGGCCACCGGCTTCAGCCTGGACCTGCGCGAAATGAGCCGGCTGCCGTTCCCGGCTGCCCGGCCCGCGATCATCGCGCCGGCTGGCGAGGCGCCGGGCCTGCTGGCCGCGATCCGCGCGCTGCGTGCCGAAGGCGAAACCGTCATCGTCGACCTGGGCGTGGACCCGGCCGAGGCAGGGTGCGATCGGCGCCTGTCGGCGCATGGCGATGGCTGGCGGGTGGAAGCGCTGGACTGACAAGTATTCGGTAGCTCGTTCGTCGCCCCTCACATGCGGGCGCCGGACGGGTGCGGGAAAATATGACGCGGGCCGCATCGGTGGTCCACGTTGGTTTCAATTGGTGAATCGAGGATTTCCATGAGCAGAAATGTCGTCGTGATCGGGACCCAATGGGGTGACGAAGGCAAAGGCAAGATCGTTGACTGGCTGACCGATCACGCACAGGGCGTGGTTCGTTTCCAGGGTGGGCACAATGCGGGGCACACCCTGGTGGTCGGCGGCAAGAAGACCGTGCTGCGCCTGATCCCGTCGGGCATCCTGCACGCAGGCAAGGCGTGTTTCATCGGCAACGGCGTGGTGATCTCGCCCGAGGCGCTGCTCAAGGAAATCGACGAACTGAGCGTGGCCGGCATCGACGTCGCCAGCCGCCTGCGTATTTCCGAGGCTTGCCCACTGATCCTGCCGTACCACATCGCCATCGACCAGGCGCGTGAAGCGTCCAAGGGCGATCGCAAGATCGGCACCACCGGTCGCGGCATCGGCCCGGCCTACGAAGACAAGGTGGCGCGTCGCTCGATCCGCCTCCAGGATCTCTACCATCCGGAACGTTTCGCCTCCAAGCTGCTGGAGAACCTGGACTGGTACAACTTCGCGCTCAAGCATTACTTCAAGGCCGAAACGCTGGACTTCCAGCAGGTGCACGACCAGACCCTGGCCTACGCCGAGCGGATCAAGCCCATGGTGGCCGACGTCTCGCGCACGCTGTACGACCTGCACAAGGCTGGCGAACCGTTGCTGTTCGAAGGCGCGCAGGGCACCCTGCTCGACGTCGATCATGGCACCTATCCGTTCGTGACCTCGTCCAACTGCGTGGCCGGCGCTGCCGCACCTGGCGCCGGCGTGGCGCCGCAGATGCTGCATTACGTGCTGGGCATCGTGAAGGCCTATACCACCCGCGTCGGCTCGGGCCCGTTCCCGACCGAGCTGTTCGACGAAATCGGCGCCGGCCTGGCCAAGCGCGGCAACGAGTTCGGCTCGGTCACCGGCCGGCCGCGTCGCTGCGGCTGGTTCGACGCCGCCGCGCTCAAGCGCTCGATCCAGATCAACGGCGTTTCCGGCCTCTGCGTCACCAAGCTGGACGTGATGGACGGCATCGAAACCATCAACCTGTGCACTGGCTACAAGCTGGATGGCAAGCTGATCGACATCCTGCCGATCGGCGCTGAGGAAATCGCGCGTTGCGAGCCGGTCTACGAAGAAATGCCGGGCTGGAGCGAATCCACCTTTGGCATCAAGCGCTGGGACGACCTGCCGGCCAACGCGCGCGCCTACCTCAAGCGCGTCGAGGAAATCTGTGAGGCCCCGGTGGATATCATCTCCACCGGCCCGGATCGCGAGGAAACCATCGTGCTGCGTCATCCCTACCTGGGATAAGCGCGTCGCGATCATCGTCAAAGCCCCGCGTTCAGCGGGGCTTTTCATTGGTGGGCTACCGTTCGGGCCGCGTTCGCCCACACTGAGTCGTACAAGTGCCGGTCGTGGAATGCCGGCCATGCGCTAACGTGGCGCATCAACCGATAGAACGGGTCGCGGACGACCGAGGAGCAAGCATGCGCTGGGACAAAATGCGTGAAAGCAACAACGTCGAAGACCGGCGCGGCATGGGCGGTGGCGGCGTCAAGCTGGGGCTGGGCGGCATTGCCGTTGTCGTGGTCATCGGCCTGCTGATGGGCAAGAGTCCGATGGAAATCCTGGGCATGGTATCCCAGGTGCAACAGCCCGCGCCCGCGGTCCAGCAATCGGCCCCCGCTGCCGCGAACGACCCCAGCCGCCAGTTCGCCGCCCGCGTACTGGGTGATACCGAAGACACCTGGACCACGCTGTTCAGCCAGGCCGGTGGGCAGTACCAGCCACCCCGGCTGGTGTTGTTCCGCGACGCGGTGCAAAGCGCCTGCGGTCAGGCCAGTTCGGCGGTCGGGCCGTTCTATTGCCCCGGCGACAGTCAGGTCTACCTCGACCTGGGCTTCTTCGACGAAATGGCCCAGCGCTACAAGGCAGGTGGCGATTTTGCCGCAGCCTACGTCATTGCCCACGAGGTCGGGCACCACGTGCAGAACCTGCTGGGCGTGTCGGAGAAAGTGCATGCCGCGCGAGCGCGCCTGGGCGAAGCCGCTGGCAATGCGCTGTCGGTGAAGCAGGAACTACAGGCCGATTGCCTCGCGGGCGTCTGGGGACACTATGCGCAGCGACGCGGCCTGCTGGAACAGGGTGATCTGGAAGAGGCGCTGACGGCGGCCAATGCCATCGGCGACGACACCTTGCAGCGCAGCGCCGGCCGCCAAGTGGTGCCCGACTCCTTCACGCACGGCAGTTCCGAACAGCGCATGACCTGGTTTCGTCGTGGCTTCGACAGCGGCCAGATCAAAAGCTGCGATACCTTTGCCAGCTAGGGCGTGTCGTCACATGACGGCCAGCGTCCGGCGGGTGCCTCAGCGCGTGATCACTTCGTAGCGCGGCCCGCGGGGCGTTGCCACGCTGCGGTAGAGCAGCGGCGGGCCGGCTTGCCAGTCCAGCGGCGGCAATGTCTCATCGACCGGTCGCGCATCGCGCAGCAAGGTCACGTGCGGCCTGAACTGCTTGCTGTCGAAAGGAAACCGGTTGGCACGCAGGGTGGCCCACACGTCCTCGACCAGCGCGGCCAGCGGCGCGGGCGTTTCGCCCCCCGCCCAGACGATGCAGCCTTTGGGGCTGCCGGCCTTGAAACTGCCCGCGCGCTCGATGCGCCAGACAAACTCGCGTCGGGGCAAGGCCGCCAGCAATTGCAGCAGCTCCGGAATGCGCGCGGTGGGGGTGTCGCCCAGGAATGCCAGCGTCAGGTGCAGATTGCCCGCCGGCATCGCGCGACCACCAGCCTGGTTGTGCAACCGGTCGCGAATGGCGCACAGGGTTTCCCTTAGCGACTCGGCGGGTGCCAGCGCGATGAACAGGCGTTCAGTGGGTGAGGGCGGATCAGTCGGCAGGTTCATCGTGAACGCTCAGCGCCAATGGTGCGCGATCAGGAATCGCGCGGTGACCATGCCGGCATCCCAGGTGAATTCCGGCAGGCGCGCCAACGCCGTTGCCGCATCGAGCTGCATGAAGCCCGCCACCTCGCCATCGACGTTACGCGGTGTGAAATCGGCCGGCAGCGCCAGATCGTAGCAATGGAGCATCTCGTCGTGCGTGCCATCCGGCTCGTTGCGGGTGACGCGGATGCTGTCGCCCGGGCGAGCCAGGGCGGCCAGCTCCGCCGGTACGCCGGCTTCCTCCCACAACTCGCGGACCACGCAATCGAACGTGGTTTCGCCTTGCGGCAGGCCACCGGCCGCCAGATTGTCCAGCCGGCCCGGGTCGATGCTCTTGTCGGCGGCGCGCCGGCCCACCCAGAGTGTGCGGGCGGCGGTGTAGCCGTTGATATGCACCGCGCGGCTGACCAGCCCCAGCCGGCGGAACGCCGCACGCTCCAGGGCAAACCACGGCTGGTCCAGGTCTGGCGCGCCGTCGCCGAGCGGCGCGTAAACGGTGTAACGCTCGTTGCGCCAGCCGCGAACCAGCCCGTTTTCGCGCATGGCGCGCGCCGCGCGTTCCAGGATCGCCCCGGCCTCGGCGGGGGTTTCCGCCTGCAACTGCACGCCGAACTCGCCCACCTGGCGGAATGCCGCGTCGAAGCGGGTCAGAAAGCGCAGCGTCGGCGCCTCCAGCCAGCCCAGCGGCATGCCCAGCAGCCAAAGGCGGGTCAGGCCAGCGGGGTCGAACCGTGGATGACGGGCCAGATAGTCATGGGGCGCCACGCTGGCGCCCGGGGCGGAATGGGCAGGCATTGCCGATCAACGCAGGTTGGAGGGTTCGATTCTACCGCCACCGCTGGCGAACGTGCCGCGCGTCCCGTCGACGGCCCGCCGGATGCCGCGACATCAGTGTTTCACGCAGCCTTGTTCCACGGGCGGAACTGCTAGAATCGCGCTTTTCCCGCGAGCCCCCCTGGAGCACACATGGCCGTCATTCGCCAGGACGATCTGATCGACAGCATCGCCGACGCCCTGCAATACATCAGTTATTACCACCCCAAGGACTACATCCAGGCACTGGGCCGCGCCTACGAGCGCGAAGAGAGCGTGGCGGCCAAGGATGCCATCGCCCAGATCCTGACCAATAGCCGCATGTGCGCGGAAGGGCATCGCCCGATCTGCCAGGATACCGGCATCGTCACCTGTTTCATCCGCGTCGGCATGAACGTGCAGTGGGCCGACGCGACGATGGGCGTGGCCGACATGATCAACGAAGGCGTGCGCCGCGCCTACCTGCACCCGGACAACAAACTGCGCGCCTCGGTGCTGGCCGATCCGGCCGGTGGGCGCAAGAACACCCGCGACAACACGCCGGCGGTGATCCATTTCGAGATCGTCCCGGGCGATACCGTGGAAGTGGATATCGCTGCCAAGGGCGGCGGCTCCGAGAACAAATCCAAGTTCGTCATGCTCAACCCCAGTGATTCCATCGTTGACTGGGTGGTCAGGACCGTGCCGCTGATGGGCGCCGGCTGGTGCCCGCCCGGCATGCTGGGCATCGGCATCGGCGGTACCGCCGAAAAGGCCATGGTGCTGGCCAAGGAATCGTTGATGGAGGAGATCGACATCCACGACCTGATCGCGCGCGGCCCGCAGAACCGCATCGAGGAACTGCGCCTGGAAATCTTCGACAAGGTGAACGCGCTGGGCATCGGCGCGCAGGGCCTGGGCGGCCTGGCCACCGTGCTGGATGTAAAGATCAAGGATTACCCGACCCACGCCGCCAGCCTGCCGGTGGCGATGATTCCCAACTGCGCCGCCACTCGCCACGTGCACTTCATCCTGGACGGCAGCGGCCCGGCCGAGCTGGAGGCACCGCGTCTGGAAGACTGGCCGGACGTGACCTGGACGCCATCCGCCGCCGCCACCCGCGTCGATCTGGACACCATCACACGCGAACAGGTGGCGGCGTTCAAGCCGGGCCAGACGCTGCTGCTCAACGGCAAGCTGCTCACCGGTCGCGATGCCGCGCACAAGCGCATGGTGGACATGCTGAACCGGGGCGAAAAGCTGCCGGTGGATTTCACCAATCGCTTCATCTACTACGTCGGCCCGGTCGATCCGGTGCGCGATGAAGTCGTGGGCCCCGCCGGCCCGACCACCGCCACCCGCATGGACAAGTTCACCCGCCAGATGCTGGAAACCACCGGCCTGCTGGGCATGGTGGGCAAGGCGGAGCGCGGCCCGGTCGCCATCGAGGCGATCAAGGATAACGGCGCTGTCTACCTGATGGCGGTCGGTGGCGCTGCCTACCTGGTGTCCAAGGCGATCAAGAGTAGTCGCGTGGTCGCCTTCGAGGAACTGGGCATGGAGGCCATCTACGAGTTCGACGTGGTCGATATGCCGGTCACGGTCGCCGTCGATGCCGGTGGCACCTCGGTGCACGCCGTGGCGCCGAAGGAGTGGCAGGCGAAGATCGGCAAGATACCGGTCGCCGTCGCCTGATCGGCCCTGACCATGAACAAGGCCGCCTTGTGAGGCGGCCTTGTTCGTTTGCCGGATCAGCGGCGCTCCAGCCCGAAGGTCAGCGTGCGCGCGTCGCCCGGCAGATCGCGGCTGAATACCGCGCCGCGTGGTTCGAAGAAATAACGCAGGAACAGCATGCCCGCCACCTGCGTATCGTTGCCCGGACTGGCGCCGGCGCTGAGCATGCCGCCCGCCTGCCAGTTGGCCGACAGCCGATGCACGCCGGCCAGTTGCAGCGAGGCATACAGCCCACGATCGGTGGTTGCCGCGTAATCGGGGCAGTCCGTGCCGGCCGGGGCGCCCAGCGGAAAACACGGCGTCGCATCCTGGCGCGAATGACCGTAGCCCAGTTCCAGCCCGCCGCGCCATTGCGTGGCGCGTCCTTCCTCGGTGAGAAACTGGCTGGCCACGCCCAGTGCCCAATCCTGCTGTGGGCTGTAATAGCCGCCGTGACCCCGCGTGAACTGGCCGAGATTGTCGCGGTAGTGCTGATAGCGCACGCTCGGGCCGACGGTCAGATAGTCGAAGCCGGCTTGTTGCAGGTCATAGCCCAGCGCCAGATCCAGGCCCCAGCCCTGGTTGGTCTGGACGTCGTCGCCCGGCAGGCGCTCGACGCGCGCGGCGGCGGAAATCCCCCAGCGCGGCACCGGCTGGGTGAACAGCGCACCGGCCAGCCGTTGCCGCTGCACCGCGCCCCAGCGCTCGCCCGGACGATAAGGATCGGCCATGCCGCGCCAGGACAGCAGCGACTCGCGTACCGGCGCCGCGTCCAGCGACAGCTCCCACCAGCCGGTGGCCATCTGGGTGCGCGCAGCCAGTTGACCTTCCCAGGCGGTGGCGCCATCGCCACCGGTGGTGACGCCGATACCGGCGCGCCAACTGGTCCAGTCCTCACGGGTCCAGCCCAGCCACAACTCGTCCGCCTGATCGCGGGTGACGGGCGAGGTCGCGTAGACGGTGCCGGGCGTGCCGATGTGGGCCTGGGCGGGCGCCTCGCCAGCGTCGAGCCACAAATGGCGGTAGCGCACCTGCAACGCGTCCTGGTCGCGGATCAGCTCACCACGCACGGCACCGGACCAGGCATCCAGCCGGCCCCGGCCCGCGTCGCCGCTACGATGCTCGTACCCGGGCGCGAAAGCCAGCGATGGGCTGTCGATCCCCGCCAGCGACGGTGGCGCGTGGTGTTGCGCGGCCGGGATCAAGGCGCGGAACGCGGGCAGCGTGGCATGGCTGGCCAGGAACAGCTTGCGCTGGTACTGCTGCCGCGCTTGCAGCGCATCGCTGAAATCGGCCAGTGGCCCGCCCAGCTCATCGGCCTCGCGCGCCAGTACCTCCAGCTCGCCGAGGCGTTGTCGCGCCAGCGCCAGCCCTTCGGCGGTTTCCGGCAAGGGGGCTGCACGATACAGCCCGGCGAAATCGCGGGCTGCCTGGCTGGCGTCGCCCAGTTGCAGCGCATTCCAGCCTTGCAGCCGCAGGATGTCCCCCGCAGGGACGCCGTAACCGCTGGCGCGTGCCAGCGCCACCTGGCTGGCCGCGTAGTCGCCCCGGCGATTGGCCTCGACTGCCTGCGCGTAGGCCAGTTGCGCATGCAGGGCCGGCAGACGCGGGTCGTCGGCCAGCGCGGGGGTGGCCAGCAGTTGGTCGGCGCGGTCCAGTTCACCCTGATCCAGCGCGATGACCGCCAGCGCGTAGGGGGCTTCGCGGTCGGCCGGTTGCCACTGCCACGCGCGCTCGAACCAATCCCGCGCGGCTTCCGCCTCGCCGGCCTGGTAGGCGCTCCAGCCCGCCAGGAGCGCGGTGTCGGCGTCGCGGTAGGCGATGATCTGTGGCGCCAGTTCGGTCACGCTGGCATCGGGGACGGCCACGTCGCGTGGCCGGTCGGCCAGGCGCGACAGCGCGAGGTCGTAGCGGATGCGCGCCAGGGTGGCGTCACTGGCGGCATCGCGCCGGCCCTCGGCGATTTCCAGTGCCAGCAATTGCTCGTAGCGCTGCGGCGAGAGCAGCGGCTGTGCCTTGTACAGCGTGGCAATGCGGTTTGCGGCCGGCGTGCAGTCGGGAAACAGCCCGCGATAGATGCGCCACGCGCCGTCCTCATCGCCGGCACGCGCCAGAATGGCCGCCGCGGCCCAGGCACGGTCGATCCGGGTGCAGCCGAATTCCTGCGGCGCGGCGGCCATGACGTGGCGCAACGTAACGGCATCCTGCAAAGCCAGCGCGGCGGCGATCTCATCCTGCCGTTGCAACCGCGCGCGTTCGCGCAACAGCGCGGCATCCGGGCGCCAGCCTGGCGTGGCCTGGCGCTGGCGTGCCAGCGCGGCGTCGAATTCACCCAGCCGGCCAGCGTGCAGCAGGCGCCAGAGTGGTCGGGCATCCGGCTCGGCAACGGCGCTGCGCGAAGGGGGTGTGGCGGCGTTGCCGGGCGTAGCGGGCGGGGTCGTTGTCGGCGCGATCAGTGCGTTCTGCTCACCGCGCCGGTCGTCGACGCGGTTTTGCTGAGTGCTGTGCTGGCTGTCGAGCAGGTCCCGCGTCTGTTCGCCCCGCTGGTCGCGTACCAGGTTTTCCTGTGGCGCGGCGGTGGCCGTGGCAACGCACAGGGCGCTGAGCACAAGCAGGGGGCCGCGCGTCATCGTGCCACCTCGCGTTCGGCCAGGGCGGCCAGCAGCGCCAGCGTGGCGGGGTAATAGTCGGTGTCCGCCGCGTCGGGCGGCGCAGGCGCGGCGGCGTCCTGGCGCAGCCGCCGCACGGTGGCGTTCAGGGACAGCACGCCGGGTGGCGCGTTGTAGGGATCGGTGGTGTCGTCACGCAGATCGGTGGTGGCCGGCTGGACGGAGCCTTGGTCGAAATCCCGCCAGAATGCGAGGAACGGGGCGTAGAGCGCCGGGTTGTCCACCCGTGCCCACGCCAGGTAAAGCGGAATACGCACGGCGTTGTAGCCATGGCGGGTGCCCAGGCGCGGAATCAGCGACAGCTTGCCATCGGGCGCCACTGCCACCCAGTCGGGCGGCAACTGCCAGCGGCCGAAGCGTGCGGCGACAAGCAGCTTCTGCCCGCTTTGCGCCAGTTCACGCCAGACCGGGGCGGGGTCGGCCCGGTCGAATTCGCCGAAAGCAGGGAACAGCCAGTACGAGAGGTTGACGACGACGGTCTGGTCCTGCACGAACCCCACCATGCCCGGCAGCAACAGCGGGCCGTATGGGCTGGGGCGGATCAGCTTGCCGCGCACATCCGCCAGGATGGCGCGGGCGCGGGCGCGCCATGCCGGCTGACGCCAGCGCTCGGCGCCGCGCAGCAGTGCCCACGCGATCAGCAGATCGCCGTCGGTGGCATTGTTGCGGTCGCCCACCGCGCCGCCATCGCCGGCCGGCTTCCACTGCCAGGCGAACAATGCGTCGTCGCGTACGGCCAGGTTGCGGTCGGTCCAGCGCCACAGGCGCTCGAAGCTGGCGCGGTCGCGCCGGGCCTCGGCCAGCAGCATGCCGTAGCCCTGGCCCTCGCTATGGCTGACGCGCTGGTTGGCGGTATCGATCACCCGGCCTTCGGGCGAGACGAAACGTTCCAGCCAGTCGTCCCACGACGGCGCGGCGGCGCTGGCCGCTTGCGCGCACAGGCCGAACAGCAGCGCGTAGCACCAGCGCCGGATCATCGGGGTTCCTGCTGCTCGGCGACATTGCGGTGGATACGCCGGTGATACAACCGGATCAGGCGGGCCACCAGTGCGGCGAGCAGGACCAGCAGGATGACGGTCAGCACGAACCAGAGCCACGGGTGCTGCGAAAAATAGAAGCCCAGCCGGTCGCGCAGACCGATGCCGCCGTACTCGTAGCGGGCGCCGACCTGCTGCCAGGTCACCGTATCGCGGTCCTGGCTGACCAGCGCCACATCGCCGCGCAGGTTGTCCCAGTATCGGGGATCGACCAGCCGCGCCATGCCGGCGCTCAACGCAGCCGGGTCGTCGGAGGTGAACACCGTCAGCGTGGATTTGCTGGAAAACGGCGAGCGGTACTGCATTGTCAGCAACTGGCCGTCCAGCCGGGCATTACCGTCCACCGCCACCGGGCCGATGGTGGGCGTGTCCAGCGAGGTGCGCAGACCGCCGCTGAGCCAGTGCCAGGTGCTGGAGAGCCAGCCCGGGTTGTTCACCGGCAACGCCTGGTTCGATAGTGCGGGCTGGGTGAAGTGGCGACCGGGCAACCAGGGCGCGCCTTTCAGCGCGGCGACCGGCAGCCGGTCGCTGGCACCCAGCAACAACGTATGGCGCGCGCCGGCCGGTTGCTCGTAGCCATAACGCACCTGCGTGAGCGGGATGCTTTTGCGTTGCGACAGCTTGCCCAGTAGCGTCCACGCGGCGGCGATGGTGTCGCTGTCGCGGCTGGCCAGCCACACGCCCAGTTGCTCTCCGCTGGAGCGGACGGTGTACGGAAAGCCCGATAGCGCGAAGCGTTGCAGGTCCGGCAGCAGGGTGAAATGGAACACCTGCGGCAGCGTGATCAGCGAGCTGTCGAACAGCGTGAATTGCAGGTTCCCGGTCTGGTAGGTAGCGCAGGCGCCTTCCTGTTGCGGCGTCATCCGTGGCGAGAAGGTGAGGGTATTGCTGCCGGGCTTGAAATCGCGCAGCGGGATGCGCACCCGATAGCGCTGCATCAGCCCGCCGCGTTCTTCATCCAGCGGCACTACCTGCTGGAAATTGCCGTTCAGGAAGATGTTGAGCACCGAATCGTTGCGCATGCGCGCGCCCTGCGCGAAGTCCAGCGCCAGTTCGATATAGGCGTCCTCCGGCGCGTAGGTATCGGCCGGCAGGCTCATGGTCAGCGTCAACGGCTGCGCCTGCGTGCCTTCCACGCTGCGGGTGGAGAAGCCCAGGTCGGAAAAGCGGTAGCTGCCTGGCTGGGCGATACGGCCGCCGGCGGCGTAATCCGGCATCTCGGGAATGCGTATCGCGGCGACATTCAGCTCGGCCTGGCGCGGGAAAGGCGTGCTCTGCCAGGCGAAGGCGCTGGCGGCGCTGGCCACCTCGGCGTCATTGCGGCCACTGACCAGGATCACGAAGCGCTTGGGATCGCTGGGCATCGGGTAGATCGCCAGGAACGCGCCCTTGATCCGCGTGGCGACGTCGGCGGCCAGGTAGGGCTTGAGCGCATCGAGCGTGCCGATCAGCACGGCGTCACCGTTGAGGGCGCGCGTATCCAGTCCGGCCAGCGCTCCGGCGCCGCGCGGCGTCGCGACCTGCGCGCTGGCGTGGCGCACGGTCAACGGCAGATAGCGCAGCCGCAACGCGGCGCCCTGGGCGACGATGCCGCCGGCGGCCAGGAGCGCGGGCTGAGGCAGACCGGGCGTGACGATGTTCAGGATTTCACCAGGGGACTGCGTGGGCGCCAGCAGGTCGGGCAGATCGGCCAGCACCGGCGTGATGGGCTTGAGCGCGGTATCGAGCGTCAGCGTCGAGCGCACGGTGTCGATCTCGGTCCACAACTCGGGCGCGGCAGGGTCTTCGCACTGCAAGCTGTAGTGCTGGGCCGCGACGAAGGACAGCGTATTGTAGCCCGGCTTGAGCAAGGCAACCGGCAGCCGGATATCGGCAACGATTTCCGGCTGGCGCGGCGACAACGGCAACTGCACCACGGTGCGGCCATTCAGCCGGACCGCCAGTTGCGAGCGCTCGCCCAGCAGCGATACGGAGTTGGTCGCCACCAGCCGCAGTTGCGCATGCTGGACCGTTTCGCGGGCGGAGACGGGCAGGCTGATGTCCATCCGGCCCGCCGCGCCCTCCAGCCGTATCGGCCCCGATGTGGCCATGAAACGCGCCAGCGGCACACCAGTGGCGGGGGCTGCGCGCTCCGGCGTGGACACCGTGGCGGACGCGGTGAGCGCTGCCGGCTCGGCGGCGAGCGCCAGCGGTGCGCAGCACAGCGCAAGGGTGAGATGGATCAGGTGTCGGGTCAGGGTTCGCGTCATCGGGGCGCTCCGGAAATCCAGGTGATGAATTCGCCGCCATGGCGGCGCAGGCGGCGGGCCAGCAGGCCGCCGTAGTGCAAGAAGTTGTCCCGCACGTAACCCCAGACGATGTCCAGGATGGCGCGGGAGTGATCGAAGGCATAACGCGCGCCCAGCCAGCCCAGGCGCACCAGGCTGGCACCGATGCCGATCTGCCGCGCGCGCGATTGCCGGTAGGCCTGCCAGCGCGAACTGTCGCCGTGGGCCAGCGCCACGATCTCGGCCAGCAGCACGGGCTGCACTTCGACGAAGGCGACGCCCAGCGCGACGCTGCCATCGTCCAGCTCGCGCTCGTTCTGGATCTTCACGCGCAAGTGGGAGAAGCGCGACAACGCGGGATTGTGGACGGCGAGAAAAGCGCGGTCGCTGGTGCGCGGGCCGGGCAGGATGCCCGGCGGCACCACCAGCCGCGCACCGGTGGCGGACAGATCGTCGATCCGGCACTCCAGCGGCTCGCCATGCTGGTACAGCACCAGTTCGGCAGGCAGGTCGGCCGGCATGCGCGGCGTGCCGCGCCGCTGGCGTCGCTCGAACAGGGCGCCGATAGCGGCATTGAGCAAGAGCAGGTTAAGGCAGTTCCAGGCCAGCGTGATCAACACCACGCCGCGTTCCAGCGGAAAGGCGATATAGCGCCAGGCGGCGAAGCCCATGCCGGCCAGCACCAGCAGGTACACCAGGTAGAACGGGCCGGACAGGCGCGAGATGAAGTCTTCTTCCAGTTGCTCGCCCTTGGGCGTGACATTGAACGTGGGCGCGCGCGGGTTCTTCAGCACCTGGACAATGCCCGGTAGCGAAAAGAACGATTGCAGCAGCTCGTACAGCTCCGACACGAAGGCCCAGCGCACCTTGCCGAACAGGAAATCCGACACCAGCATCACGCCCACCACGTGCGGCACGGTGTAGGCAACGAACTCGGCGAAGGTGGCGTCGTAGATATGCAGCCCCCCGATCAGGTAGGCCAGCGGCGCCACCAGGAACATCACCCGCGCGAAGCCGAAGAACCAGAAGAAAGTGCTGGAGAAATAACAAAGCCGCTGCGGCAGTGTCAGCCCCTTGAGCAGCAGCGGGTTCTTCATCAGGAAGATCTGCACCATGCCCTGCGCCCAGCGCACGCGCTGGGTGACGAAACCGCTGAAGGTTTCCGGTTGCAGACCGGAGATCATCGGAGTGCCCAGGTAGGCGCTGTTGTAGCCACGGGCATGCAGTGCCAGCGCGGTTTCGGCATCCTCGGTGATCGACCCACCCTGGATGCCGCCCACTTCCTCCAGGCAGGCGCGGCGCAACACGGCGGCTGAGCCGCAGAAGAACGCCGCGTTCCAGAAATCCAGCCCGTGCTGGATCACCGAATAGAACATCTCGTTCTCGGACGGCATTTCGCCGAACATCTGGAGGTTCTTCTCGATCGGGTCCGGATTGATGAAGAAGTGCGGCGTCTGCACCAGGAACATCTTCGGATCAGCAACGAAAAAGCCGACGGTCTTTTCCAGAAAATCCACCGTCGGCACATGGTCGGCATCGAAGATCGCCACCAGATCGCCGTGCGATTTGCGCAGCGCGGCATTGATGTTGCCGGCCTTGGCGTGCTCGTTGCGCTCGCGCGAAATGTAGTGGGCGCCATGCCGCCTGGCCATCTCGGTCAATTGCATCAGGCGCACGTTCGCGGTGATGGCCTTGAGCGTGTCGTTCTGTCCGCGCTTTTGCTCGGTGCCGCCATCGTCCAGCAAGTAGACACGCAGCTTGTCGCGCGGGTAGTGCAGATTGCACGCCGCGCGCAGCGTCACTTCCAGAATGTCGGGCGATTCGTTGTAGGTGGGAATGAATACATCCACCGTGGGCCAGTCGGCGGGGTCGGCCGGCAGGGGCTGCGGCTGGCGGCGCAATGGCCGTACGTTGACGAACATGCCCAGCAGCGCCACCACGATGCCGTACAGCTCGGCGCAGTACAGCAGCAACGCCGCCATCAGATCGGCAACGCCGTGATATTCGATGGTGGACGTGGTGCGCCAGTACACATAACGCAAGGTGAGGAAGGCGGCCAGCATCATGAAGAACAGCCGGCAGCGCGGCAGGTGGCCGAGCACCCGTAGCGCCAGGATGGTGGCCACGGCGATGGCGGCGAACGTCAGTTGCGACAGCGTATCGACCGGTACCGAGACCAGCAGCGCCATCGCCACCGTCACGGCCAGCGCCAGCAGCGCCGCCAGGCCAGCGTGGTGAGTGATTCGATCTGGTTGCTGGGTCATCGTCATTCAGGTGACAGGTGTAGAGCGGTATTTTGACGCATACGGTAGGTATGTAAAGCAAGGGTGGGGCAGTGTAGTAAGCGTAATTTTCTGCTGGACATTCATGCTGGAATTGGGTTGAGGCCAAACAGTCATTCATGTTCGTTGTAGCCGCTCGTATTGTTGTTGATAACCACCGTAAGACGTATGAAGGCCCCGTATTCAGGGGGGCTCGGCCCCAGATGCCAGGAGGTGATTGCAATCGGTTATCGCGACGGCCATCGCAAGTGCTTGATTTGCAGCCGTCATCGTCGGCATACTGGTTCGATCATGTGCGCCTTCCACATTGCTTCCTTTGCCGATGTTGCTCCCGCCGTTCATCGGCCGGGGCGTTCGGCCGTGCTCGAAGCCGTGTTTCCTTCGCCCGCCGTCGTGTCGGGCTTCGCCATGATTCGAATTCTCCAGGGTCGCTGAGCTGCGGCTGGGGCCGGTGCTCGGCGGCCCCGATCCCATGGACGCATGCCCTGCGGCATGCGCGCTGCCATCGATCCAACGGAGCAATCATCATGTTGTCCACCCTGTCCCTCGCGGCGCCGGCCACGGCGCCTTCCGCCGCCTATCCCTCGTTGTCCGACATCGAAGCCACCGCGCGCCGCCTTGCCGGCCGCGTGCTGCATACACCGGTCTGGCAGTGGCGCACCGGCGCCGCGTCACGCTTGCTGGGCGATACCGAAGTCTGGCTCAAGCTGGAGTTGTTTCAGGAAACCGGCACCTTCAAGTTGCGCGGCGCGCTCAACTGCATCGCCGCACTGGCACCGGATGCGCTGGCGCGTGGCGTGGTGGCGGCCAGCGCCGGCAATCACGCCATTGCGGTGGCGCACGCTGCGCGGTTGTCCGGCACATCGGCCAAAGTGGCCATGGCGCGCCACGCCAGCCCCGCCCGCATTGCCGCCTGCCGTGAAGCGGGCGCCGAAGTGCTGCTGGTCGATACCGTGCACCAGGCATTCGAGCTGACGCAGCGCCTGGTGGCCAGCGAGGGCAGGGCAATGGTGCATCCCTATGACGGGCCACGCATCGCCGAGGGTACGGCCACCATCGGGCTGGAACTGATGGCGCAGGTGCCGGATCTGGATGCCGTGATCGTGCCGGTGGGCGGTGGTGGGCTGTGCGCCGGCATCGCGGCGGCGGTGCGGCAGATCGACCCCGCCTGCCGGGTGTTCGGCGTGGAGCCTTTCGGCGCCGATGCGATGTACCGCAGCTTCCAGGCGGGCAGGCCGATGGCGCTGGAGCAGGTGGATTCGGTGGCGGACAGCCTGGGCGCGCCGTACGCAATGGATTACAGCTACGGCGTCTGTCGACACTTTGTCGAAGATATCGTGCGGGTTTCCGACGACGCACTACGCCGCGCAATGTATTACCTGTATCGCGACATGAAACTGGCCACCGAACCGGCGACGGCGGCGGCCACCGCCGCCTTGCTGGGCCCGCTGCGCGAGACGCTGGCCGGGCGCCGTGTTGCGGTGATTGCCTGCGGCGCCAACCTGGACCCGACGCGTTTTGGGCAACTGCTCGAAGAAGGACGTGCGCTCGCGGCCTGAGTACCTCATGGCACTCAGTTGGCGGCAGGGTGCTCAGCGCCGGGCGTTAACGATCGCGCACCGGGTACGGCATGCGATGGAGGAAACCCCGGCATTGCTCACCGGGTGACTGCGCCCGGAATCGCGATGCCGGGGCTGGCCGGTGGCTGGGCCGGGGCAGGGTCAGGTGGCTGGCGGCAAGGTCAGTCGTCGAACAGACGCAACGACATCTGCAACTGGACATCCGCCTCGGCCAGATGACGGCGCGCGGTTTCCAGCAACAGCCGCGGGTCGCCGGTTGGCCGCTGAGGCCCCGGCCCTGCCGGGGCGGGGGGCGGAACGATGATGGGGGCTTCCGTCGCCGGCGCCGCATCGCGCGGGTTGGCATCGATGGCACTTTCGGCGATGCGCCGGTACAGGGCGACGGTTTCCGGCATCGGATGAATGGCCAGTTCGCGACGCAGCAGGCCGCGACAGTATTCGAACTGGCGCAGCGCCAGTGCCCGCTGGCCGTTCAGTACGTACAGCCGCATCAGCTCGCGATGTACGTCTTCGCGCAGCGCATCGCAATCGAGAATGGCCTGGGCGTGGCGGATGCCGCCACCGTGATCGCCCACCAGCCCGCAGAACTTCATCAGCCGGCCCTGGGCATTGAGATAGATGCGACGCAGTTTTTCGCGCTCGCGCAGGGCCCAGTCATCGGTGAAGTCGCTGAGGATATCGGCCTTGTAGAGCTGCACGCCGGCACGCAGGCCGCTTATCTCACTTTCGCCCAGTTGCTCCAGTGGCCGCGCCAGCCCTGGAGCGGTCAGTTGCTGGAACTGCTCCACGTCCAGCGTGAGCGCAGCATCCGGCAGCAAGCCGATGCCGCCGCGCCGGTCGCTGCCGATCAGCGTGCCGGCGGCGATCGGCGGACGTTCGATCGCCTTGCGCAAGCGCCAGAGCGCCGTGTTGAAGGTGCCGGCATTCACTGCCTCGCCCCGATCCGTCCACAGCAGCGTCGCCAGTTCCGCGCGGCTGAAGAAGCGCCCGCGCGCCAGCGCCAGAAAGGCCAGCAGGCTGGCTGCCCGGCTGGATAGCGCAATCCCCGCGCAAGGGGCGCCGGACCACTGTACGGACAGCGAGCCGAACAGGAACAGGTGCAGCACGATCAATCCTTGCTGGCGGGAAGAGTGCGTCGGCTTTCCATTGGCTTCTATCTCGTTGTCATGAACAGCCTCCACCGTAGACAGGACAATTTAAGCCATCTACCTCATCCGACGTTCAGCCCCCGACGAAACGACGAACGCGAGCCGACGGTGACAGGTGGCATGGTTCATGACCAAGAGCCGCTAACAAGACCCTTCTGGCGATGTCGCGCGGGGGCGCCGAGCCTCACTTGCCCGTACGCCTTGTACTGCCTGCGACCGAAGGAAGTCCGGTTTATTGCCTTTCAGGACGTTTCGCGCTCCTTGCCAGAACCGCTGCGCTGGGTTTTGTTAGCGACTCTGAACGATCGCGTCTGTTTTGATCGGGGGAGGGGCGGGGTACGAAACACAGGAAAGGACATTGCCGTTGAAATGCCGGCCTTTCTGGAATGCCCTGGCATCTGGCTCTTGCCGTATTCGTATTTTCATTCCCGTTTTTATTTAATTTATTGCTGATGGAGAATTTTGAAAAATCACTATTTCATTATGTTTTTATTTGGTGCTTTTCTTGGCATCCGGCAATCAATTCATGAAAGCGCTTTGATTTTTGTCCGACCAGCTTTCTTCCATTCATCTCCGCTGAACGGGTGTGATGTTTGACGATGTCATTTTTGTTAACTCATTGATTTTTATATAAACAAACAAGATTGTAGCTTTCTTTGACAGACTACATGCTTGTGGTTGATCATGTGCTGGATGTCGCACGGAGGAGAGAAAAGGGCAATTTCCGCCACGGTGGTTTTATTTTTTCACCGTGGCGGAAAAAAGCCTTGCGGCTAAAGACTTCCCAATAAAGGGAGGGGCTTCCTTTGAGTAAAGGAAGAGGCAATAAAACAATCGAAAGGAGTTTATGGCATGTCACGATTAAAACGTTTCACCCTGGCGGCGCTGCCCGCCATGCTGGCGGCGGCCTATGTATTTGCCGCCGCGCCGGCATGGCAGGAGGGATCGGTTTATGCGGCAGGCGATGTAGTCAGCTATGCCGGTGCCGAATACCGCGCACGGACCACCCATACCGCTCACATCGGCGCCAACTGGAATCCGGCCAGTTCGCCCACCTTGTGGGTGGTGGTGGCCGGCGGTAGCGGCGAGGTGACACCGCCACCGGTGACACCACCCGGGGTGACGCCGGTCGTACCGGTGGTGACCCCAACCCCGGTTGCAACCGGCTGCCATCAGGCCTGGTCGAGCACCGAGGTCTATCTCGGCGGAGCGCTCGTGACGTACAACGGCCGTAACTACAAGGCCGGTTGGTATACCCAGAACGATGAGCCGACCAAGGGTGGCGAGTGGGGCGTGTGGAAGGATCAGGGTGCCTGCGCCGGTGGCGGTGATGTCACGCCGGTGCCGGTGACCCCGGTTCCGGTAACGCCGGTGCCAGTAACGCCGGTGCCAGTAACACCGGTTCCCGTGACCCCCGTCCCGGTAACTCCCGTGCCAGTGACCCCGGTGCCGCCGGGTGGTACCCAGGTCGGGGCCTACTTCTCGCAGTGGGGTGTCTACGATCGCGGTTACGAAGTGGCCGATATCGACCTGTCGGGCGCCGCCCCCAAGCTTACCTTCATCAATTATGCCTTCGGCAACATCTACCAGAAGAATGGCGGGTACGAATGCGTGTCGGGCGTCAATCGCCTGGAAACCGGCGCAAGCGACCCGAATGCGCCGGATGCCGGCCTGGGTGGGGATGCCTGGGCGGATTACGTGCGTCCGCCTTCAAGGCTGGTCGATCCGACCAAGACCACGACCTGGGGTGCTCCGCTGCGTGGCAACTTCAACGAACTAAAGAACCTGAAGGCCAAGTATCCCAACCTGAAGGTGCTGATCTCGCTGGGCGGCTGGACCTGGTCCAAGTGGTTCTCCGCCGCATCGGCCACCGACAGTCTGCGCAAGCAACTGGTGAGCAGCTGTATCGACGTCTACATCAAGGGCAACCTTGCCGCGTTCGATGGTAGCGGCGGTGTGGCGGCGGCCAAGGGCGTGTTCGACGGTATCGACATTGACTGGGAGTTCCCCGGCTCGCACGGTGGCCAGCCATACAACACTGTCAGCCCGGCCGATACGCAGAACTTCACGTTGCTGATGAAGGAGTTCCGTACCCAGCTCGACGCGCTGAATGACGGCCACAAGCTGTTGACGGCGGCGGTCGGTGCCGGCAAGGACAAGATCGATCTGACCGAGCCGGCCGCGTACAGCCAGTACCTCGACTGGATCAACATCATGTCGTATGACTACAACGGCACCTGGGCAGCGCAAGGCCCGACGGACTTCCAGGCGCACCTGTATCCGGATCCGACAAACCCCAACGCCATCGATCCCAAGACTGGCGAAGCTAGCCTGGCGACCTACTACAACACCGATTCCGCGGTGAAGTCGCTGCTCGCCAAGGGCATACCGGCCAAGAAGCTGCACCTTGGCATCCCGTACTACGGCCGTGGCTGGACCGGCGTGCAGCCGGGCCCGAACGGCGATGGCCTGTATCAGGCAGCAACGGGCGCGGGCAGGGGTACGTACGAAGCCGGTAACGAGGACTACAAGGTGCTGAAGAATGCGCCGGGGACCGTCCATTACCACCCGGTGACCAAGCAGTCCTGGAAGTACGACGGCAACAACTGGTGGAGCTACGACACCCCGCAGGACATCGCGGTCAAGGTCGATTACATCAAGTCCATGGGCCTGGGCGGCGCATTCGGCTGGTCACTGGATGGCGATACCAAGGATGCCGAGCTGACCAAGGAAATGGCCAAGGTCCGCCAGTAATCGTTTCGCCCGAAACATCCTCTTTTACCTCTTCCCCCACCTTTCGAGGTGGGGGCTTTTTGAGGATGTCCGGCGCCGGTACTACAAGCAGGCCCATTGTGGCAATCCACCATCTGCGGGATCGTGTGGCGCGCGCGGTTCGGGTTGACGACGCCCTGCAATGGGGATGTCGGGGCGGGTGGCGCATGTCTACGCCGCACCCCGGGGGCCGCATGGCGGCAAGGCTTGGGTACGGGGGGCCGCAAACCGGAGAGGTCACCACTAAACCGAGCGTCCATCCATGGAGTTGCGGCGCCGCGAGAGAGGAGTTCGCCCCATGTCCGCAAAGCTGGCGGGTTTATACCCCTATGCCCTGCTATATGTATTCATCCTGATCGTTGCCTTCTATTTCCCCGATATCAGCCCGATGGCGGATGAAGGGATACACCTGTACCAGATCCAGCGGTTCCATGCCGGCGATTTCACCGTACACCCGGGGTTGACCACGATTCCCGGCTATCACTGGCTGATGGCGCTGCTGGCCATGCCCTGGGATTCGCCGGGCGCCGTGCTGGTGCGGCGCATCAATGCCTTCGTCGCGCTGGGTACGCTCACCACCCTGATCGTGCTCACCTGCCAGGTGCGTGGCCGGCTCTGCCTGACCCGGTTGACGCAGTTGCTCTTCCTGCCGGTGGTGCTGCCGTTCTATTTCCTGATCTACACCGATGCGGTCAGTCTGCTGCTGATCCTGTTGTGCCTGTCGCTGGGCTTGTCGCGGCGGATGTTGCTGGCGGCGATGGTGGGAACGCTCAGTCTGGGGATACGGCAGAACAACATCGTATGGCTGGCGATGATGCCATTCCTGCTCTACGCAACCGAGGGCGGTGTGTGGACGGATCGCCGGCAACTGGGGCGACATCTGCTGCGGTGCTGGCCGTTCGGCATCTGTGCCGCTGTGTTTCTGGCTTTTTTCATCATCAACGGTGGCGTGGCGGTCGGGGACCAGTGGGCACATCCTCCGCTGAGTTTCTACTGCGGCAATTTCTTCTTCATGCTGCTGGTTTACCTGGTGTTGTTCCTACCCGCGATCATCGCCCGTCTGCCGCAGACCTTGGCCTTCGCGCGTGCCGTGCCGACCAAGACGCTGCTGTTGGCGCTGTTGCTGACGATCTATCTGTTCGGGTTCACCAACAGCCACCCCTACAACCAGGTCTATCCGGAATACTTCCTGCGCAACATGGTGCTGATGACGATGGTGTCGTCGGTCTGGATCAAGATGCTGTGCTTCGGCCCGTTGCTGCTGGCGTTATGCGATTTCCTCGCGCGCTGTCAGGGCCGGCCCGCCTGGGTGGTGATCGGGGTGTTTTCGATGCTGGCCGTGTTGCCGGCCTGGCTGATCGAACAGCGCTACTACATCATTCCGCTGCTGCTGATGCTGCTCTATCGCGATGAAGACAAACCCTGGGTGGAGGCGGTGACGAGTTGGTTCTATATCCTCGCCGGGGCGATATGCACCTATGGCATGAGTACCCATCGCTTTTTCATGTAGCCGCTCCTGGTCCGTTCACTGTCCACCGCCCGACAGCCTGCTGTCGTATTGCAATCACCATGTCGCAGATGCCGTCAGCATGCTCCATATGAAGCATGGTCGGCATGCTGCCCACTCCTTGAAAGTTACAACATGTCCTCGGCATTTTTCTGCACGTATTTAAGATTTTACTTACTTACTTATAGGTAGGGTTTTTGCCTACTCAGTGACAAATAAACCATAAGCACCTGAAAAACAGTGGGTTTCACAAAACTACACTCAACCGTTCGTCATTGACAAACGGTAGTTTTCCTATCTTGTCGAATGTATATAAGTGAATGAATTTTAAGTAATAAATGTCGGTGTAGTGAATTTTGACAGGCTACATTGGCTGACGGAATATGTGCGCCATGCCACTCGATGCACGCCGTCGAGACCTGAACGGCTGCGCCCCTTGGTATCCAGAATTCGGGGGAGGCTCGAGATCGGGGCATAAGTGTTATCTGTCTATTTTTGACAGAAACTACAAAGAGACTAACGAGGATGGAGGATTTCTAAAACATGTCGCGTTTACATCACATGACATTACTGGCCATTCCGGCCGCACTGGCCGCCGCATATTCCTTTGCCGCCTATCCGGCATGGCAGGAAGGCAGCACCTATGCTGCCGGCACCCTGGTCAGCTACAGCGGCAAGGACTATCGCGCACTGGTGACGCATACCGCGCACGTCGGCACCAACTGGAACCCCGCCAGCTCGCCCACGCTGTGGAAGCTGGTAGGCGATTCCAGCGGCCCGACCCCGACCCCGGTGGTCACGCCGACCCCCGTCGTTACGCCGACCCCGACCCCCGTCGTTACGCCGACCCCGACCCCCGTTGTTACCCCGACGCCTGTCGTCACACCCACGCCGGCGGGCGCTGGTTGCCATGTCGCCTGGAATGCCACGGCCGTCTACAACACCGGCAGCCTGGTGACGCATGCCGGCACCAACTACAAGGCCAAGTGGTGGACCCAGGGTGACGACCCCACCAAGACCGGACAATGGGGCGTATGGGAAAACCTGGGCGCCTGCTCGGGCGATGTGACCCCGACCCCGGTCGTCACGCCCACTCCGACCCCCGTCGTGACGCCTACCCCGGTGGTCACCCCCACGCCGACCCCGGTGGTAACGCCGACCCCGACTCCGGTGGTAACACCTACCCCGACTCCGGTCGTGACCCCGACCCCGCCCGTTGTGACCCCGACCCCGGTGGTCCCCACCCCGACACCGGCACCGGTCGAAGGCGCCCAGGTGGGTGGTTACTTCAGCCAGTGGGGCGTGTATGGCCGTGGTTATGAAGTGGCCGACATCGCATCGTCCGGCGCCGCCGACAAGCTCACCTTCATCAACTACGCCTTCGGTAACCTCTACCAGAAGAACGGTGGCTACGAGTGCGCAACCGGCATCGACAAGCTGGAGCCCGGTGCCACCGATCCGACCCATCCGCAAGCCGGCACGGGTGGCGACGCCTGGTCCGACTATGGCCGCGTGCCGGCCCGTCTGGTCGATCCGAGCCAGCCGTACAAGTGGGATTCGCCGATTCGCGGCAATTTCGCCGAACTGAAGGCGCTGAAGGCCAAGTACCCCAACATCAAGGTGTTCATCTCGCTGGGCGGCTGGACCTGGTCCAAGTGGTTCTCCGCGGCGGCTTCCACCGATGCACTGCGCAAGCAACTGGTGAAGAGCTGCGTCGATACCTTCATCAAGGGTGATCTGGCTTCCTACGACGGTCGCGGCGGCCCCGGCACTGGCAAGGGTGTGTTCGACGGCATCGACATCGACTGGGAATTCCCCGGCTCGCACGGTGGCCAGCCGTACAACATCGTCAGCCCGGCCGACACGCAGAACTTCACGCTGTTGCTGGCCGAGTTCCGCAAGCAGCTGGATGCGCTGAACGATGGTCATAAGCTGTTGACGGTGGCGATCGGTGCCGGCAAGGACAAGATCGACCTGACCGAACCGGCCGAGTACAGCAAGCACCTCGACTGGATCAACATCATGTCGTACGACTACAACGGCACCTGGGCAGCGCAAGGCCCGACGGACTTCCAGGCGCACCTGTATCCGGATCCGACAAACCCCAACGCCATCGATCCCAAGACTGGCGAAGCTAGCCTGGCGACGCACTACAACACCGATTCCGCCGTGAAGTCGCTGCTCGCCAAGGGCGTGCCGGCCAACAAGCTGGTGGTGGGCCTGCCGTTCTACGGCCGTGGCTGGACCGGCGTGCAGCCGGGCCCGAACGGTGATGGTCTGTACCAGGCGGCCACTGGCGCAGCCAGGGGCACGTACGAAGCCGGTAACGAGGATTACAAGGTGCTGAAGACTGCGGCTGGTAAGGTCTACTACCATCCGACCACCAAGCAATCCTGGAAGTACGACGGTAACAACTGGTGGAGCTACGACACCCCGCAAGACATCGCGGTCAAGGTGGATTACGTCAAGAGCAAGCGCCTGGGCGGTGTATTTGCCTGGTCGCTCGACGGCGATACCAAGGATGCTGAACTGGCCAAGGAAATGGCCAAGGTCCGCAACTGAGGCGACATGTAGTCGATCACACCTCTTGAAAATTGACCCCTGCCTTCGGGCAGGGGCCTTTTTTTTGCATCGCGCCGCGGCATGAAAAAGCCGGCCTTGCGGCCGGCTGATGGGGGTGGAAGCAGGGGAGCTCGTGGCGACCAGCCTACAGCGTTTCCGCCGCGTAATCCGCCAGGCGCGAGCGCTCGCCGCGTTGCAATGTGATGTGTCCGGAGTGCCCCCAGCCCTTGAAACGGTCTACCACGAACGTCAGGCCGGACGAGCCTTCGGTGAGATAGGGCGTATCGATCTGGCTGATGTTGCCCAGGCAGACCACCTTGGTGCCGGGGCCGGCGCGGGTGATCAGCGTTTTCATCTGCTTGGGCGTCAGGTTCTGTGCCTCGTCGATGATCAGGAACTTGTTGAGGAAGGTGCGGCCGCGCATGAAGTTGAGCGACTTCACCTTGATGCGCGAGCGGATCAGGTCGCGGGTGGCGGCACGGCCCCAGTCGCCAGCCTCGGCATCGGTCTGGTTGAGCACGTCCAGGTTGTCCTCCAGCGCGCCCATCCACGGCTGCATCTTCTCCTCCTCGGTGCCGGGCAGGAAGCCGATGTCCTCGCCCACCGGCACGGTGACGCGGGTCATGATGATCTCGGTGTAGATCTTGGATTCCAGCGTCTGCGCCAGCCCTGCGGCCAGCGTGAGCAGCGTCTTGCCGGTGCCGGCCTGGCCCAGCAGCGAAATGAAATCGATGTCGGGGTTCATCAGCAGGTTGAGCGCGAAGTTCTGCTCGCGATTGCGCGCGGTGATGCCCCAGATGGCGTTCTTGCCGTGGCTGTAGTCCTTCAGGCTTTCCAGCGTGGCCTGCTTGCCTTCCACCGCGATCACCCGCGCGGCGAAGCCATCGACCGACTGGTAAAGCATCTGGTTGGTGTAGAGGTCGGGACAGTCCGGCCCCTTGATCTTCCAGTAGCTGCGGCCGTTCTCCTGCCAGCTTTGCAGATCCTTGCCGTTGGTATCCCAGAAGGTGGGCTCGATCTCGCGCATGCCGGTGTAGAGAAGATCGGTATCCTCCAGCACCTTGTCGTTGAAGTAGTCCTCGGCCGCCAGGCCCATCGCACGCGCCTTGATGCGCATGTTGATGTCCTTGGAAACCAGGATCACCTGCCGCTTGGGCTGCATCTGTTGCAGATGATGCACCACGCCCAGGATCTGGTTGTCGGCCTTGCCCATCGGCAGTTGCGACGGCAATACGCTGGTGATGGCCTCGGTTTGCAGGAACAGGTGCCCGCCAGCCTGGCCCTTGCTGGCATCCTCCAGCGAAACGCCTTCATTCAGGTTCTGCTCGCGACCGGCGATCAGCTCTTCGATGAAGCGGCTGGTCTGGCGCGCGTTGCGCGCCACTTCGCTCATGCCTTTCTTGTTGTTGTCCAGTTCCTCCAGCGTCATCATCGGCAGGAACAGATCGTGTTCCTCGAAGCGGAAGATGGACGTCGGATCGTGC
Organism: Chitiniphilus eburneus; assembly: GCF_005048205.1. GTDB lineage: Bacteria > Pseudomonadota > Gammaproteobacteria > Burkholderiales > Chitinibacteraceae > Chitiniphilus > Chitiniphilus eburneus. The sequence goes on along the minus strand of NZ_SUMF01000003.1, from coordinate 162,779 downwards.
ATCAGCACGTTGGTGTCCAGCACGAAGAGCTTGGTTTCCTGAGCGCGGCGGGATTTGCGTGCGGCCATGGCTTTTCCTTGTTGTGATGGATGCTGGATGACAAACGAAAAGGCGGCCTTGCGGGCCGCCCTGGGTTACTGCTTCAGACTCTGGACGAAGGCGAGAACTTCCTCCACGTGGCCGGGAACCTTCACCCCGCGCCATTCCCTGACGACCTCTCCCTGGCCGTCGATCACGAACGTACTGCGTTCGATGCCGCGCACCTGCTTGCCGTACATGTTCTTCAGCTTCATCACGCCCATGGCCTCGCACAGCGCCTCCTCGGGGTCGCTGATCAGCTCGAACGGAAAGCATTGCTTGGTCTTGAAGCCCTCATGCGATTTCACCGAATCGCGCGAGACGCCGAACACCTTCACGCCAGCGGCGGCGAACGCATCGTGATGGATGCGGAAATCGTTGCCTTCGGTGGTGCAGCCGGGGGTGTTGTCCTTGGGATAGAAGTACAACACGTAGGCCTGGCCCTTGAGCGTGGCCGGATCGAACGTCGCGCCGCTGGTCGTGGGCAGCGCGAGGGCGGGAATACTGGACATGAAATCTCCGGTGATATTTGAAGACGCCCCGACGGGCTTATTCTGGTCAAAGCCCATCGGCCGGGCAAGATCGGGAATCGCAGGGTTGTTCTTTGCCAACAAGCGCTTCGCCGTCATGGTTACAATACGCAGCTATTTTCCAAGATGGTGTGACAACGATGAGTATCAAGAGCGATCGCTGGATTCGTCGCATGGCCGAGCAGAACGGAATGATCGAGCCTTTCGTGCCGGGCCAGGTGAAAGAAGTGAACGGCCAGCGCATCGTGTCCTACGGCACGTCGAGCTATGGCTACGACATCCGCTGCGCCGACGAATTCAAGGTATTCACCAACCTGAACAGCACCATCGTCGATCCGAAGAACTTCGATTCGAACAGCTTCGTCGATGTGTCGGGCAAGGGCTTTTGCATCATCCCGCCGAACTCGTTCGCGCTGGCGCGCACCGTGGAATATTTCCGCATCCCGCGCAACGTGCTGACGGTGTGTCTGGGCAAATCCACCTATGCGCGCTGCGGCATCATCGTCAACGTCACCCCGTTCGAGCCGGAATGGGAAGGCTACGTGACGCTGGAGTTCTCCAATACCACGCCGTTGCCCGCCAAGATCTACGCCAACGAGGGCGTGGCGCAGGTACTGTTCTTCGAGGCCGACGAGGACGATATCTGCGAAACCAGCTATCGCGACCGGGGCGGCAAGTACCAGGGCCAGATCGGCGTGACATTGCCCAAGACCTGAGCGGCCTTCCGCACGGATAGTGGACCGAACCGGCGCTTGCGCCGGTTTTTTCATGCCCGCAATAGGCCGTTCCCTGACTGGGCGCGCACGGCGATCCAGCGCAGGCTATCGTGATCCTTATCGCTGACCCGGAGCCCCGCCCATGACCTACCAAGCCGCCGCCGACCGCTACGCCACCATGACCTATCGCCGCTGCGGAGCCAGCGGCCTGCAACTGCCCTTGCTGTCGCTGGGGTTGTGGCACAACTTCGGCGACGCCGTGGCGCTCGATCGCCAGCGCGCCATGCTGCGCACGGCCTTCGATCTGGGCATCACCCACTTCGACCTCGCCAACAACTATGGCCCGCCCTATGGCGCGGCAGAGGCCAATTTCGGCCAGTTGTTCCGCCAGGATTTCAAGCCGTATCGCGATGAGCTGATCATCTCGACCAAGGCCGGCTGGGACATGTGGCCCGGCCCCTACGGCCAGGGCGGCGGCAGCCGCAAGTACGTGCTCGCCAGCCTGGACCAGAGCCTGCAACGCATGGGGCTGGATTACGTCGATATCTTCTATTCGCACCGTTTCGACGTGGATTCCCCCCTGGAGGAAACCGCCAGCGCCCTGGCCAGCGCGGTGCAACAGGGCAAGGCGCTGTACGTCGGCATCTCGTCGTACTCGCCAGGCAAGACCCGCGAGATGGCCGCGCTGCTGGCGCAATGGAAGGTGCCGCTGCTGATCCATCAGCCGTCGTACAACATGCTCAACCGCTGGATCGAGCAGGAACTGCTGGGCACACTGGCCGACGCCGGCATCGGCTGCATCACCTTCACCGCGCTGGCGCAAGGGCTGTTATCGGACAAGTACCTGAACGGCATTCCCGCCAGCGCACGCGTCAACCAGCCGGGTGGCGGCTCGTTGCAGGCCAGCCATCTCAGCGATGAAAACATCGCGCGGGTGCGTGCGCTGAACCAGATCGCCCAGCGGCGCGGGCAAAGCCTGGCGCAGATGGCGCTGGCCTGGGTGCTGCGCCATCCGGCGGTGACCACCACGCTGATCGGCGCCAGCACGCCGGAACAGATTCGCGAGAACGTCGGCGCGCTGGCCAACCTGGCGTTCACCGCCGAGGAACTGGCGGAGATCGACCGCTACGCGGTGGAAAGCGGCATCAATCTGTGGGAAAAGCCTTCGACAGATCAACATATCTGACCGGCATGCGTGGCGGGCGGCGACGCCCGCGCTCCGCCTGCTAGAATGGCCGCTTTTCCGTTCCGCATACCCCCGCCATGCTCAATCTGTACAACACGCTCTCGCGCGAAAAGGAAGTCTTCCAGCCCATCGAACCGGGCAAGGTGAACATGTATGTCTGCGGCATGACCGTCTACGACTACTGTCACCTGGGGCATGCGCGCGTCATGGTGGTGTTCGATATGGTGGCGCGCTGGCTGCGCGCGTCCGGCTACGCGGTGGATTACGTGCGCAACATCACCGACATCGACGACAAGATCATCAAGCGCGCGCTGGAAAACGGCGAATCGATCAACGCGCTGACCCAGCGCTTCATCGACGCGATGAACGAGGATGCCGCGGCACTGGGCGTCCAGCGCCCGGATCACGAGCCGCGCGCAACCGAGTTCGTCGGCGCCATGCACGAGATGATCGCCCGGCTGATCGAAAACGGCCTGGCCTACAGCGCGCCGAACGGCGACGTGTACTACGCGGTGCGCAAGTTCGACGGCTACGGCAAGTTGTCCGGCAAATCGTTGGAGGATCTGCGCGCCGGCGAGCGCGTCGACGTCGACCCCAACAAGCAATACCCGCTGGATTTCGTGCTGTGGAAGGCCGCCAAGCCCGACGAACCGGCCGACGCCAAGTGGGCCTCGCCGTGGGGTGCCGGCCGGCCGGGTTGGCACATCGAGTGCTCGGCCATGAGCTGCCACCACCTGGGCGCGCATTTCGACATCCACGGCGGCGGTGCCGACCTGCAGTTCCCGCACCACGAGAATGAGATCGCGCAGAGCGAGGGCGCCAGTGGCCAGCGCTATGTCAACTACTGGATGCACAACGGCTTTATCCGCGTGGACAACGAGAAGATGTCCAAAAGCCTGGGCAACTTCTTCACCATCCGCGAGGTACTGAAGAAATACGACGCCGAAGTGGTACGCTTTTTTATCCTGCGCGCGCACTACCGCAGCCCGCTCAACTACAGCGATGTGCATCTGGACGACGCGCGCAACGCGCTCACCCGGCTGTATACCGCGCTGAAGGCCGTTCCGGCCGCACCCGTGGCGCTGGATTGGCAAAGCCCGTACGCCGTGCGCTTCAAGGCGGCGATGGACGATGATTTCAATACCACCGAAGCGGTGGCGGTGCTGTTCGAACTGGCGCACGAAGCCCACCGCCAGCAATCGGCGGCACTGGCTGGCGAGCTGAAGGCACTGGCCGCTGTGCTGGGCCTGCTGGAGCGCGAGCCGCAGGCTTTCCTGCAAGGCGCGGCGGGCGAGGGCGAATGGACGGCGGAGCGCATCGAAGCCGCCATCGCCGCGCGTAAAGCGGCCCGTGCCGACAAGAACTGGGCCGAATCCGACCGCATCCGCGACGAACTGACTGCGGCAGGCGTGGTGCTGGAAGACGGTGCGCAGGGCACAGGGTGGCGTCGCGCCTGAGCGATTCGAAGGTGAGGAAGAGGGCGCTGCGGCGCCCTCTTTTTTGTGCGCGGCGGCTGTCTTGGTATCTTTCTCAAAAAGACAGATTTGATTGTTCGAGTGCTTGCTTTGATGTGCGTCTTTCTCCGGCTTGACGTGCCGGCAAATCCAGCCTGAGCAACAGATACGGGCAATGGGAAGGTCGACCGCGCGTCCGAAGTTTCCTGTCATGAACCGGCTTTCGCCCAGCGCCTTTCCTCTCGGTACAGCTATCATGGTCAGCGGGAGGGGCCATGGCTGAAACACTACAAAAACGCTTTGAAATCGTTCGTACCCTTGGAGACGGAGCCCAGGGAAAAGTCTACCTGGCCAGGGATGCCAAGCTCGGTCGTCAGGTGGCGCTGAAAGCACTGCGCCAGGGGCGCGCGGCCGGCATGGAAGAGGCGCGCCTGGCCAGCCGGTTGCAGCACCCCAACATCGTCACGCTGTTCGATGCCTTCGAGGCGCAGGGCCAGTCCTGGCTGGTGTTCGAGTACGTGGAAGGCGAAACCCTGGGCGCGCTGCTGAAACGGGAAGGCCCGCTGCCACCCACCCGCGCGGTGGAGCTGGCCAGCGGCATCCTGCAGGGCCTGATCTGCGCCCACGGCCAGGGCGTGATCCATCGCGACATCAAACCGCAGAACGTGATGGTCGATGGCGCCGGGCGGCCCCGCATCATGGATTTCGGCATTGCCGCGCTACGCGGCGCCAAGGTCGATCTATCCGGTACCGCCAGCTATATGGCGCCCGAAATGCTCAAGAGCCTGCCCGCCGAAGCGCAGGCGGACCTGTTCGGCGTGGGGATGACGCTCTATGAAATGCTCACCGGGCGCACCGCCGCCGAAGGCGATTCCACCATCGCCATCCTGTATCACATCCTGAACAACCCCTTCACGCCGCCCTCGCGTTTCAAGGCGGATATCGACGAAAAGCTCGATCATCTGGTGATGGTGTCGCTGTTCAAGGAGCCCCGGGAGCGTTACACCGACGCCGATGCCATGTTCGACGCGCTGCGCACGTGGCAGGGTCACCACGACGAGCGCGCCGAGGGCGAATCCGCCACTGGCAGCAGTACGGTGGAGTTCCTGCTGCGCCGCATGCGGCACACGGCGGATTTTCCCGCGCTGTCGCAGGCGATCAGCGCGATCAACAAGATCAGCGGCGACGATGCCGAGCGGCTGCAAGTGCTGTCCGAGGTGATCCTCAAGGACTTTTCGCTGACCAACAAGCTGTTGCGCATCGTCAACTCGGCCACCTACAGCCAGTTCGGCGGCACCATCAGCACCGTTTCCCGCGCCATCGTGATCCTGGGGTTCGACGCCATCCGCAACCTGGCGATCACGCTGCTGCTGTTCGAGCACATGCACAACAAGGCGCAGGCGGTGACGTTGCGCGAAAGCGTGCTGCGCGCCTTTTTCTCCGGCCTGCTGTGCCGGGGCATCGGCAAGCGCATCGGTACCCGCGATGCCGAAGAGGCGCTGATCTGCGGCATGTTCCACCACCTGGGGCAACTGCTGACGCTGTACTACTTCCATGAGGAAAGCGTGGAGATCGGCAAGCGGGTGGAGGGTGGCATGACGGTCGAGGTCGCCGCGAAGCAGGTGCTGGGGCTGGGCTACAGCGACCTTGGCATCGGCGTGGCGCAGCACTGGAGTTTTCCGGAACGGATCGTCAACAGCATGCGCCCACTGCCACCGGGGCCATTGCGCGAGCCGCAAAATAACCTGGAGCGGCTGCGCCAGTACACCAACCTGGGCGCGGACATGCAGCAACTGGTGGGCAGCAGCGCCCGCGAGGCGCCGCGCATGCAGGCGGCGCTGGTCGAACGCTACGGCCGGCCACTGGGCATCTCCTCGCGCGATATCGACGAGCTGATGCGAGAAACCGCCGACCATTTCATTTCCTATCTGAGCGTGATCGGGGTGAACCACAGCGGCAGCGAATTCATGCGCCAGTTGCGCCGCGCCCACGCCAGCCCATTGACGGCCGGCGGGCCGGAAGCCTTCGAGGACATGCTGGATCGCGCAACACTGGACGCGCCATTCGAAGCCACCGAGCAGGCGCAACCGGCCGAGGTGCTGGCGGCCGGCGTGCAGGACATCACCAACACGCTGGTGGGCGACTTCAAACTGAACGATCTGCTGCGGATGATCCTGGAAACGATGTACCGCGCCATCGGCTTCGAGCGCGTGATCTTTGCCACCCGCGACACCAAACGGCCGGTGATCCAGGGCCGTTTCGGCTTCGGCGAAGGCATCGGTGCGCTGGTGGGTGGGTTCCAGATCGATGTCGGGCCGGTGGTGGATGTGTTCCAGGTGGCGATGGCACGCAACGCCGATATCCTGATCGAGGACATCAACGCCGAAAGCATCCACGACCGCGTGCCCGAGTGGTATCGCCGGCTGGTGCCGTCGTGCACTTTCATCGTGTTCCCGCTCAAGCTGGATCAGCGGGTGATCGGCTGCTTCTATGGCGACATGCGCGAAGCCGGCAGCCTGAAGCTCTCGCACAACGAACTCAACCTGCTCAAGACCCTGCGCAATCAGGCGCTGCTGGCGATCCGCACCAAACAGGTGGGCGGCTGAGCGGGCAGGGCAAAGAAAAACCGGGGCCATGCCCCGGTTTTTGTCCTAGGCCGCCACGACCCGTGCGAGCCTGCGCGCCTTGAAGCCGTGCCACACCTTATCGTGGAAGTGATGCGCCACGCTCATGCAGAGCGGCTCCACCACCGCCACCACGCCACCGGCTGCCAGGCTGCCGGTCATGGCGTAAGTGACGCCGAAGCCCACCAGGTGCAGGACGACGCCGCTGCTGACTTCGCATGCCTTGACCATGATGGGCTCCCTTTGATGTAACCGTTATTCGATGAGCAGATGATAGCGATTCTCATCCAATATCGAAAATTGATTGTTCCCATCAAACCCATAGCTTTTTAACGCGATAGGGCGCGCCACGCCACCAGTGCCCATGCCAGCAGAAATGCCGTGCCGCCCAAGGGGGTGATCGCGCCCAGCACGCGTACGCCACTCAAGGCCAGCGCATACAGGCTGCCACTGAACAGGACGATACCCGCCAGCATCAGCCCGCCGGCCCAGGCCAGCAGGTGTCCGGGAAAGCGTGGCAGCAGCAGCGCAATGGCAAACAGGCCCAGCGCATGCACCATCTGGTAGGTCACGGCGGTTTGCCAGATGGCGAGCATCGGCGCGCTCAGCATCGTTTTCAGCGCATGGGCGCCGAACGCGCCGGCGCCGACGGCAATGAAAAGATTGATCGCAGCGGCGGCAACCAGTTGTCTGTCATTCATGGCGTGCGTTCCTACAAGGCAAGGCCGCAAATTCTACGGCGAATGCCTGCGGCCCACCTACCGCAACGCGCGCGGCGCGCCGACTGCCGCACCACAGCGCGGATCGTATCGTGGTGCCGTATCCGCGACACTGTGGAAGGAGCGAACCATGGCCTACCCCTACGAACTCGATTACGACGAACGCCTGCGTGCCGATACGTCCGAATGGCTGGCCCCGGAAAACTGGGACACCGACGACGGCGACTACGATCCGCTACCTGGCCAACTGGCCAATCATCTGCAACGCCCGTATTACGATGCGCCGCTGCACTGGAATGCGGAGCGCTGACCCCCGGTGCCATGAAAAAAAGGCCGACACCATCCGGGTGCCGGCCCTTTGGGGCGAACGCGTTACTTGCGATGCTGTCCGCGCAGGCGGTCGAGTTCCTGTTGATGGTGCGCCTCTTGTGGCGTATCGGGGTAATCCAGCTCGCCCGACTGGCGTTCCGCATCGTAGAGGCGGGCGCGGTCCGCAGGGGGCGCTGGTGTGTCGGAAGACTGTTCGGGCGGCGGTGTCTTGCTCATGCTGTTTCCTCGGCGTGGTCCAGCCCTCATCCTAGGTTGCCAGGCTGACATCGCGGTGGGGCTAAATACCAACGCGACGGGCAACACAGCAGGAGGAAGGCGACAAGTAACCGCTTTCCACAGGCATCCGGGCCATAATCGGCATTTCGCCAGTATCCAGCGCCATGCTCCCGATCGAAGTCGTTACCCTCGTCACCTTGCATCAAGGCCGCCTGCTGACCGTGCGCAAGCGCGGCACGGCGCATTTCATGCTGCCGGGCGGCAAGCCGGAATCGGGCGAAGCGCCGTTGGCGGGGCTGCTGCGCGAGTTGCGGGAAGAACTCGGCTGCGGCGTTCAGGCCGGCACATTGCGCGAGCTGGGCCGCTTCAGTGCCCAGGCGGCGAACGAGCCAGGGCGTACCGTCAATGCCACCGTCTATACCGGCGTCCTCGACGCGCCACCGCGCCTGGCCGCCGAGATCGAGGCGCTGGCGTGGATCGACCCAGCGCAGCCCGATGTCACACTGGCGCCGCTGTTGCGCGACCATGTACTTCCCGCGCTGCGGCAACGCGGCTAGGCCCTGTTGATACAACGCGTTGGCTGCATCGCGCAGTGCCTTGCTTGCCACGCGCCGTCTATTGTTAGCGACCGGGGGAATCACCGGCCACCTCGCCGATATCTGAAAACGGTGGCCAGCAATTTTGCGTATCCATTCATTCTTACGAATTCTTGATGAATTGCTGAGGTTGATTGTCGGTAGGTAAGGGCGCGTGTATAACCGCCAGAGTCCCGCATGACGGAGTACCCCATGGAACAGGCGAATCCCGAATACGAGTACGTCGGCTTCTGGCCCCGCGTCGGCGCCACGCTGATCGACACGCTGTTGCTGATGCTCATCACCTTGCCGCTGAGCCTGGCCATCTATGGGCGCGAGTATTTCGAGGTCGAGGACATCGTTGCCGGGCCGGCCGACTTTCTGATTTCCTGGGTGCTGCCGGCGGTGGTGGTGGTGGCGTTCTGGCTGAAATGGCAGGCCACGCCGGGCAAGCGCGCGATCTCGGCGCGGATCGTCGATGCGCGCACCGGTGGCGTGCCGACGGGAGGACAATACGCGGTGCGTTACCTCGGCTATTTCGTTTCCACCATTCCGCTATGTCTTGGCCTGATCTGGGTGGCCTTCGATGCACGCAAACAAGGCTGGCACGACAAGATGGCGGGCACGCTGGTGATAAGAAGCCCCCATCGTTGACGTGGGTGCCGGAGATGCTTCCATGAGCAAGGTCAGGCAGTTTTTCGCGCGCTACGAAGAAGGTGCGAACACCTTCGATCCCGATCTCGTCTGCGGGCAGTTCACCGATGTCTTCATGGGCGCCGATCCCAACGGCGTCGCGGCCATCCCCAATGATCAGGTTTTTCGCGATGCCATTCCGCAACGCGAGGCTTTCTTCAGCCAGATCGGCTTTCGCGCCGCCAAAGTGCTGGAGGTGATCGAAACGCCGCTGGACCCGCGCTACACCATGGCCAAGGTGCTCTGGCGGATGACCTTCGAAAACCCGCCCGGCCAGCTTCGCGATTTCGAGTTCTTCATCACCTACTTCCTGTTCGATGCCGGTGTCGGGCCCCGGGTGGCGTTCTATATCTCGCACGACGACGAACAGCAGGTGATGCGAGAGGCGGGGCTGATCCCGGGAAGCCAGGGCCCGAAGCCATGAACCCGCGCCGCCAGCGTGGATGGGCGCAGGTGTTTATTTTCGCCGTGTTGTCCGTGGGCTGCGCCATCACTTCGGCATGCCTGTGGCATCGATCCCGGCTGGCCACCTTGCGGGACGATCCCGGGTAGGGCAATACAATAGGGGACGTCACCGTCACAACAAAAGAAAGCCCCGCATCAAGCGGGGCTTTCTTTTGCATCTGGATGCGTTACTCCCAGACTTGCAGCGTGAACCAATCCACATCGTGCGCATCGTCCACGCTGTCGTAGGCGACGGTGTCCTCGGCTTCACGGGGGTCGTGCTGCGGCGTTTCGCGCGGGGCGAGCGGATCGAGATCGGCCATGGCGTTGCTCCTGGTGGGTGACCATTCCAATGTATTGGTGCGGCGCAGCAAGGCGCATCGGCGTTTTCCCCAATCGCGCGTAGGACAAAGCGCAACAGAAGCATATCCGCGCCATGGCGGCGCAATTGCCCGGCCCACTACAATGCGCGCTCGATTCGAGGAGGCAGTGACATGTTTATTCTCAACTGACCGGGACCCAACCATCTGTCATCACCCCTTATGCGGAGAAAACGCATCGAATGAAGGTCATCAACATACGGAAGCAGCCCGAATACACCGAACGGGCGATCCAGTATTTCCAGAGCAAATGGGCATCCGAGGCCAGCAAGCCCGTCTACGACGACAGCATCCGTCGCAGCGTGGTGGCCAGCAACCCGTTACCGGTGTGGTATCTGCTGGAAGACGAAGGGGAGATCGTCGGCTGTGCCGGCCTGATCACCAACGACTTCATCAGTTGCGGCGACCTGTGGCCCTGGCTGTGCGCGCTCTATATCGAGCCGGCGCAGCGCGGCCGGGCGCTGGGGCGGCTGTTGATCGAGCAGGCCAGGCACGACAGTGCGGCGATGGGCTTCAACTCGCTCTACCTGTGTTCCGATCACGTGGGCTACTACGAACGCTACGGGTTTACGCGGATCGGCATCGGCTACCATCCGTGGGGCGAAAGCTCGGGTGTGTTCGAAGCCAACACGGCGCTCTAGCGCTCGCAAAAAAAGGCGGCAGATGATTCTGCCGCCTTTTTCATGGGCGCAATGCGCTTACCAGCCCACGGTGACGATCAACCCCTTGGGCGAGGGGTGTTCCAGCAGGCTGCTGTGCCCGCGTACGTCGTCATAGCAAAAGCCGTACGACAACCCGTCGATGCTGTGATCGTGCCAGAACTTGGAAAAATAGTTGGCCGGGCCTTGCAGGTAGTAGTACGACGCATTGCTCCAGTTGCCCGGGTCCACCGTCAGCAATAGATGACGATTGAAGGCGGCGGTGATCTGCGCCTGCACTACTTTCTCCTCGGCATTGCCCGCGGCCAGGTTGCCTGAGCCTTCCATGATGTCCTGCGTCACCGGTTTGCCCCGGATGTACAGGTTCTGCGGGCCACCATTCTTCGAGAACACGAAGTCGTTACCGATCACCCGCCCACGGAAGGTGCCAGCCTCGGCGGTGAACACCAGATCGTTACTGGCGTAATAGCTCCAGACCTGGTTCACATAGTTGGTGTAGTAGCTGCTGTTGGCGCCGCCGTGACCAAAGCCACCCTTGCCCGGCGCGACGATGCGGTACGGCCGCTTCACCAGCGATTTGAATTCCGCCGGCACGTCGCGCTCGAACGCGCTGAACAGCGCTTCGCGCGTTTCGGTCTCGCCCAGGGTACGGTCATAGCCATCCAGGCCGATCAGGCGCGTGCGGATCGGGAAGCCGAACTGGTCCACCCGCGTGGAATTGCCGTGATAGCCGTACTGGTCCACGGTGAACTCCACCCATTCGAAGTACACGTCCTGGTTGGGGTCGGTCGGGTTGCCCAGGTCCGGCCCGGCAAAGCCCAGGCGGCCGTCGGCGGCCATATTGATCTTGATGTACATCGGTGAGCCCACGCTGACGAACAGCCGCCCGGAATCGATCTGCGGGATCGATACCCAGTTGGCCTGGCTCAGGGTGGAGAAGTAATTGGCATAGTTCTGCCCACCCTTGGTCAGGCGGCCGGCCGCATCGTTGTCCGCCAGATTGGCAGGCACCAGTTGCCCGCTGCGGTTCACGTACGACAACACCTTGGTGACCGGGTGGTAGCCGATGATGGCCCAGTACACCTGCTGATCACCGTAAGTACCCCGGGTGGCGTTTTCCAGCTTGATGGTCATTGCACCATTGCCCACCGGCAGATCGGGGTTGGCCGGCGTGGGAGTCGGCGTGACCGGTGTCGGCGTGGGGGTGACGCTGCCGGTGACGAACTCCAGCCAGTTCAGGTTGAAGCCGCCATTGCTGGCATGGATACGCAGCACCTGGTTTCCGGCGGGCAGGGTGACCGTGGCCTGTACAGTGGCCCAGTTCTGCCAGCCGCCGGTATTGGGCACCGAAACGCTGGCCAGCACTGCGCCCGCCGCGTTGCGCAATTGCAGCGTCGCGCCGCTGTTGGGGCTGGCGACGCGCAGTTGCAGCGTATAGCTGCGTGCAGTGGCCACGTTGACGCGATAGTCCATCCAGTCGTTGGTTTCGATCCAGCCGACATTCAGGCCGCCGCCGCTATCGGTGGTGGTTTCGGTCTGCACGCCGCTCATTGCGGTCCAGGCTTCGGCCTGGATGCGACCGGGTACCGCCGCGCCAGCCGGCGTCGGCGTCACAGGTGTCGGGGTGGCGGTCGGGGTAGGGGTGACCACCGGTGTCGGCGTCGGGGTCGGTTGCGAACCGCAGTTGCCTCCTGGGCGCCACAAGGTGGGTGTCGCAGCGGGGTTCCAGTTGGTACCGACATAGGCGGTATGCGTTACCAGGGCGGTATAGGTGGCGCCGTTATAGCTGACCACGGTGCCTGCGGCATAGGTATTGCCTTCGGCCCAGGCCAGACAACCGGACGTACCGGCCGGTGTGGGCGTGGGCGCAGTGGTCGGCGTCGGTGTCGGGTTGGCTGCGCCGACTGTATGGCTGAAGGCCGGCGAATCATAGGCCGGCGTACCGTTGTTGTAGGTGAACAAGTAATCCAGCCGGGTGCCGGTGGCTACATTGACCTGTTGCTCGTAGCGCGCGTTGCCGGCGCTGTAGCCCATGCGCATGTTCTGCTTGGCGCCACCGTTCACCGCATAGTGGATATCCACCCAGGTGGTGGATACATTCGATTTGAACCAGATCGTGGCCACATTGCCGGCCACGCTCACTCCATTGCTGAAATCGGCCGCGTGGGCCGAAACCAGCCAGAACAGGCTCGTCAGCAGACTGACGAGCCACACTCTCCATCGCATCTTCATTTTTGTCGCTCCATCCGGGCTGTTTTGGGCGCGCAGGGAGTACATCCACCTGGCGCTCGTGACGTAATGAAAGGGCTTTCATGAAAGCGCGTCAACACACGGCGCACGAGCGGAAGAGGGCGGGGGACCTGCGGTATGCCGGGCAGATAGGGCGGAAAAAATGCAGCAGTATCAGGATTTTTGGCGTGCATTCATCGCCACGTCACACACTGGAAATCAAATCGTAATCGCTTTGTTCCTATGCTGCGGCCCTTTGCGACCCCACCCACAAGGACAATAACGATGAAGACCTGGATCGCCGCAGGGAGTGCCCTTGCCCTGGCGGGCGTGCTTGCCGCCTGTGCCACGGACGACAGCAATCCCGCCACGCCGACCCCGACGCCCGCGCCTGCTCCGACGCCCGCACCGACGCCCGTGCCGGAAGTCACGCCCGACTCGATTTCGCTTGAGCTGCTGGGCCGCTTCAGCACCGGTGTATTCGCGCAAAGTGCCGCCGAAATCCCGGCATTCGACCCGGCCAGCAAGCGGGGCTTCATCGTGAACGCCAAGAAGGGCGTCATCGACGTGCTCGACCTGACCGACCCGGCGCAGCCGGTACATATCGGCGAACTGAGCGCGCAAGCCATCCTGGCGGGAGCCGAGATCAACAGCGTGTCGCTGCACGATGGCATCGTCGCCGTGGCGATCCAGGCGCCGGACAAGACCGCGCCGGGTTACGCCGCCTTCTATCGCGCGGCCGACCTGGCGCCGCTCAGCCATGTACAGATCGGCGCGCTGCCGGACATGATCACCTTCACGCCGGATGGCAAGACCGTCCTGGTCGCCAACGAAGCCGAGCCGAGCCCGGATTACCAGATCGACCCTCCCGGCTCGATCAGCGTGATCGACGTACGCGATATCGCCCATCCCGTGGTGCGCACCGCTGATTTCACCGCCTGGGACGGCAAAGAGGCCGAACTGCGCGCCAAGGGTGTGCGCATCTATGGCCCCAACGCCAAGGCATCGCAGGATCTGGAACCCGAGTACATCGCCGTTTCGGCAGATAGCACCACAGCCTGGGTGACATTGCAGGAGAACAACGCGCTGGCCAAGGTCGATATCGCCCAGGCCAAGGTCATCGACATCCTGCCGCTGGGCTTCAAGGATCACGGTCTGGCCGGCAACGGGCTGGACGTGAGCGATGCCGATGGCAAGATCGACATCCGCACCTGGCCCGGCCTGCGCGGCCTGTACCTGCCGGACGCCATCGCCGCCTACGCGGTCGACGGCAAGACCTACCTCGTCACCGCCAACGAAGGCGATAGCCGCGCCTGGTTCAGCGACGAAACCGCCTATTTCGCTGGCGATGCCAGCAAGGGCTTTGTCGAGGAGTTCCGCGTCAAGCACCTGGTGCACAAGGATGGGTTCGATCGCCGCAAGAACGACGACCTGCCGCCGCAACTGCGCGCCCTGGCTGTCGGCGGTACGCTCAACCCCGCCATTTTCGGCTACTGCGGCGCCACGGCCACCAACCCGGGCAACTGCACCAAGGACGAACAGCTTGGACGGTTGAATGTCACCTGGACCATGGGCTACCAGACCAATGCGGACGGCACGCCCAAGCTGAACGGCGCAGGCAAACTGGTCTACGACGCGCTGTACAGCTTTGGTGGCCGCTCGATCTCGATCTGGGACGAAAACGGTGTGCAGGTGTGGGATTCCGGCGATCAACTGGAAACCAAGCTCGCCGAGCTGAACCCCACCTTTTTCAACTCCGACCATGAGAAAGCGGCCTTCGACGACCGCAGCGACAACAAGGGCCCCGAACCGGAAGGCGTGACCTTGGGCCGCATCGGCACCAAGACGTTTGCCTTCATCGGCCTGGAGCGCGTGGGTGGTGTGATGATCTACGACATCACCAATCCCAAGGCACCGTTTTACGTGAGCTACTTGAACACCCGCGATTTCACCGCTGCCGATCCCGCCACCCCGGCCGCCGGCGACCTTGGGCCGGAAGGGCTGATATTCGTGCCGGCATCCAAGTCGCCCAACGGCAAGCCGATGCTGATCGTGGGCAATGAAGTCAGCGGCACGACCGCGATCTACCAGGTCGTGCTGCAATAAGCGAGGTATTGGTGGCAGAGCCCGTCCTGCGATATCGTGCGAAAGCGGCTGGCATCGCTACACTACGTTTCGTTCTGATGGGTTTTGCCAACAAGCCGTAGCCAAATTGCTTGCCGTTTCTGAGCGGGCAATTGGCGCGAAATAGCAAGCCACCGGGCAATCGTCCGGTGGCTTTTTCGTCGGTGCTCATGCATCACGGTTCATCGTACCCACCGCAAGAATAATCACCTCGGCCCCGTCGTCGCCGAAGGCGCCGCCTCTTGATCGTGCCCTTGGACGGCATTGCACACGTTGAGCCTGGAATGCGTGCCGTGCTGTCGGACAGCGGGCTGGGCGGGGTAATGGCAATCGCCTCCGTGCACCTGCTGTTGCAGTACGCTCCCACTCAAACGTTGGTGCATGACTGAGCATGATAGGGCGGCAGCGACGCGCCCTGCCTGGGTAACGCGTCATGAGGCCAATCACCACGATCGCCTCGAACAAGCTTGCCGCTCACCCGCAATCATTCTTGGTGGTACATCAGATACTAGGATAACCACCCGTCTTGTACCGGTAGTGAATCGACGAAAGAATGGGTTTCCCATCCATGTTCTCCGGAGCCTCCAATGAGCCAGCAGCGCCATGACGCCGTCGTCGTCCACCAGTACGATCCCAGGGCAAACGCATACCTCACCAGCGCGGTCCACGCCAGCGGCGAGGACCTGGCCTTGATGGCTGAACGAGTCGGCATCCGTCCGGATGCGGTTGTCCTCGACATGGGCTGTGGGGGTGGCCATGTTTCGTTTCGCCTGGCCCCGACAGTAGCCCAGGTGGTTGCGTATGACTTGTCCGCGCGCATGCTGGAAACCGTGGCCGCGGAAGCGCAACGCCGTGGGCTCGACAACATCGTGACCAAACAGGGCACAGCCGAAGCGTTGCCGTGCGCGGACGAGGTATTCGACGTAGTCGCCACGCGCTACAGCGCACACCACTGGCGTGATCTGCCTGCCGGATTGAAGCAGATGCACCGCGCCCTCAAGCCCGGAGGCCTCGGTTTGTTCATGGACGTGGTTTCGCCAGGGCAACCATTGCTGGACACCTGGTTGCAAAGCCTGGAGTTGCTGCGCGACCCATCCCACGTGCGCGATGCATCGGTGAAAACATGGCGTTACGAGTTGAATGAGGCAGGCTTTGTCGTCGACCAGATTGTGCCATTTCGCCTGCGCCTGGAGTTCCAGTCCTGGATCGAGCGCATGCAGACCGCCGCCGCACATGAGGCAGCCATCCGCTCCCTGCAAGGCATGGCCGCCAGCGAAGTGGCCGACCATTTCGCCATCGAAGCGGATGGCAGCTTCACGGTGGATACGGCCCTGCTGGTTGCCCACAAGGCGTGAGGCGCGCGACCTGCTTGGTTTGGACTGAGTGGCCGGTTGGCCCGGCACATGCGGGCAGCCACTGTTAGTTTGGTGAGGTTAAATCCATCACTTCCCTTCCGCTGGCCGACGACACACTTTGCATACATCCGTGATCCTGATAATTTACCCGGCATAAGCTTTCAGGAAATGTTATGCGAATTTTTCTCATTGGCGGGATGGTGGTGTTCTTCGGGGCGCTTGGCCTCTTCGTATTTGGCGGGCCGATCGTGATTCCTGTGGAACACGGGGGGCAGGTGGTCATCGCGCTTCCGTGGCACAAAATGCCTGAGCCCAAAGTGATTCTGGTCGAGCAAAAGGTGCCGAAGCCTGTCTTCGTGGATCAATACGGCAACAGGATTGACGATCTGGCGGCCTGGGAGCGACAGAACCAGCAAGTGAAAGAAAACCTGGTGCCTGTTGCGCCCGAAGATCGTGCCGGTGATCGTCAGCTAACACTTGATCGACAAGGGCTTGGTGCCAAGGGCGCCGGTATCAGCAAGTGCCGCTCCACCAATGGCCTCATCAGCTATCAGTCTGGCCCTTGCCCGGATGGCTTGGAGCAGGTGAAGGAATTGACCGTTGCAGACACCACAGGCGGCACGGTGTCGCTTCAGCATCATGTACAGGCCCAAAAAGCGCTGGAGCGTGAGGAGGCAATGCGTAAACCTCAAGTCGCGGAGATTGGCAATTCGAAGTCACGAGTTGAGTGCAAACAAGCCATCGAACAGGCTATTCGTTCGCATTCGCTGGGTGGAGGCGATGAATACGGCCGCAATACGCGTGATGTGAACCATGGACGGATTGATGGCTGCCTCTGATTCCTGTGTGACTGTCACAAAACAAAGGCATGAGCATGACGTCGTTCCTTGGGTTTTTGATTTTCCTGGCTATCGTGCTGGCCGTGTTTACTGGGAAGAAAAGCAGGCGAGGGCGGCCATCCCCTCGAGGCTGCACCCCAAGAGCGTACTGACGATCAACGAGCAGCCGATGTACTGGCGTTTGGTTGAGGCGTTCTCGCCAGATCTCGTGGTGCTGGCTCAGGTCTCGTTCTCGCAATTGGTGCAGGCCAAGGGGGGCAACAATCTTCAGAACCTGCATCTTTTCCGGCGCATCAGCCAGAAAACGGCGGATTTCGTGATTTGCCGGAAGGATTTCACGGTAGTAGCCGTCATCGAGCTGGATGATTCCTCCCACCGCAACAAGCGGGACAAGGATGCGGAACGCGATGCTTTCTTGCGGCCAGCCTCTAGGCAAAATGTCGCCGTCAGCGGTCCTTGCGGGTATTTCGTAGCACATCCCGCAATGGCCACCAGGCATCATTGCGCGCCGGCCTCAAACTTGGGCCTGACCGAATCAAAGTGTGCGGGAACGTTTTAAAAAACCGGCCGACAAGCCCCCGATTTCGGGGGCTTTGCTTTGATCAGGCACGGAGCAGGAGTTGCGTCGAGCACTGCCGTTGCTACTGCTCAATGTTTGTCTGGTTAGAGATATACGGGCATGTCCAAGTCCAGCAACTGCGCAGCACGCACCCTCGTGGGCGTGCCGAGCATCGATCCGATAGAGACATCATTGCCGTCGCCGAGTTGGAGTGTGAAAAAGACAGGAAGTACCAGTTCTCTGGAATCGGCGTTTTGGGAGGGTGGCGGTGTGCCTGGTGCTAGTGGGGATGTTTGCTCGGAAGATGTGGGCAGCGTAGTGCTGCTTGTTTTTAAGCGACGCAGGGAACGTCAAACTCCAACCGCCTTCAGCGGTCCTCGCGGGTGTGCCACAGCCGCAAGATGAAGATGGTTCCGTCCTGGATTTCGTAGCGCATCTCATAGTGTCCAACCAAGATGCGGCGCACTTCACGCGATTCGAACTCATCCAGACGTTCACCAATGCGCGGATTGGCCAGGAGCGTCGTCGGTGCGCTGGTCAGTGTCTGGACCGCACGAACGGCCGCAGGCTTGTTTACGGGCGCCAGAAAGTCATACAGCCGCGACAGATCCGCCAACGCCTTACTCGTCCACTTCAGATCCATCAGCGCGGCACCGGCAGCGGGTTCTCTGTGGACAGGCTATCCGCCCAGGCCTGTACCGCCTGATGGTCGATCACGTTGCCGGCGTCCACATCGGCCAGTGCTTCGCGCGTGAGCCTGCTGCGTTCCTCTTCCTGATCGATCCAGGCTGACAGGGCCTGCTTCATGATCCAGCCGCGGGAGCGCTCCAGGCGCGCGGCCATTTGATCGACCTTTTCTGCCAGGGGTAACGGCACGTGCGCCGTCAGGACCTTGGTTTCACCGTGAGCCATAGAGCCTCCTGATTCATTTTGATTCAAAGTGAATCATACGATAAGCGCCGCTATTAGGCATACCTATAAGCACGACTGTGGCTCCTGCACCTAGTGCTGTTTGTATGTGGGACATACAAACAACACGATTGAGCACGCCAACAGCGGCCCGGCTAGGCTGGTGATTGCCGAGGTGGAGTGGTCGCCGCGCTGGCGAGCGCGTCACTGGGATGGTGTCCCGATCAGTGATAGCAGCGTTTTGGGAAGGTGGCGGTGTGCCTAGCGCTGGTGGGGGTGTTGTTCGGGGCCTCCGGCCTGAGTCCTGAAGATGCCGCGCGAGCGGTTTCTGTCCTGCTCCTGGGATCAACTTTACTTTACATAATATACATTATCGGAACTAAAATTTCGGTTTTCTCCGATTCCTGCGCTGGATCAAATTCTGTCGGGGTCCCGGGGCGTATCTTCCAACCTGCGGCTGTCGGGCAACTGGTGGGACCAAGCTTGGCGCGGAGTGTTTTCCCCACTATCGATCAATTGATCGTCGACAACCGACAACCGGAATATATCAAGGAGAACACAATGGCAGTTACCAACATCCAGGAACTCGACGCTCTGGTGGCAAGGGTCAAGAAGGCTCAGCAGCTTTTTGCCACGTATACGCAGCAGCAGGTCGATGAGATTTTCCGCTGCGCCGCGCTGGCTGCCGCCGATGCGCGCATCCCGCTGGCCAAGATGGCCGCTGGCGAGACTGGTATGGGTGTCATTGAAGACAAAGTGATCAAGAACCACTTTGCATCCGAATACATCTACAACAAGTACAAAGACGAAAAGACCTGCGGCATCCTGTCCGTGGATGACGCCTTCGGTACGCTGACCATTGCCGAGCCGATCGGGATCATCTGTGGCATCGTCCCGACCACGAATCCTACGTCCACCGCCATTTTCAAGGCGCTGATCTCGCTGAAGACGCGCAATGCGATCATCTTCAGCCCGCACCCGCGTGCAAGGCAGTCCACCTGCGAAGCGGCGCGCCTGGTGCTGGAAGCCGCCGTGAAGGCCGGCGCACCCAAGGATATCGTCGGCTGGATCGATGCGCCGACGGTCGAGCTGTCCAATCATCTGATGCGCCACCCTGATGTCAACCTGATCCTGGCCACTGGTGGCCCGGGCATGGTGCGTGCGGCGTACTCTAGCGGCAAGCCGGCCATTGGCGTCGGTGCGGGCAATACCCCGGTTGTGATCGACGAAACCGCCGACATCAAGCGCGCGGTGGCATCCATCTTGATGTCCAAGACCTTCGACAACGGTGTGGTCTGCGCCTCTGAACAAGCCGTGATCATCGTCGATAGCATCTACGACGCGGTGCGCGAGCGTTTCAGCAATGCCGGTGGTCACTTGCTGAGCAAGAAGGAAGCCGACGCCGTGCGCAAGGTGATCTTGGTCGATGGCGGCCTGAATGCCAACATCGTCGGCCAGAGCGCGCTGAAGATCGCCGAGATGGCAGGCATTGCCGTGCCGCCGTATACCAAGGTGCTGATCGGTGAGGTGACTTCCGTGGGCAACGAAGAAGCCTTCGCCCACGAAAAGCTCTCCCCCACGCTGGGTATGTATCGCGCTCGCGACTTCTATGATGCGGTGACCAAGGCCGAGGCACTGGTGGCGTTGGGCGGCATTGGCCATACCTCCGCGCTGTACACCGACCAGGATTTGCAATCCGAACGCATCCGTTACTTCGGCGACAAGATGAAGACGGCACGGATTCTGATCAATACGCCCTCCTCCCAAGGCGGTATCGGCGACCTGTACAACTTCGCGCTGGCACCTTCGCTCACGCTGGGTTGCGGCTCGTGGGGCGGCAACTCGATCTCGGAAAACGTCGGTCCGCAGCACTTGATCAACAAGAAGACCGTGGCGAAGAGGGCTGAAAACATGTTGTGGCACAAATTGCCTAAAAGCATCTATTTCCGCCGCGGTTGCCTGGACTTCGCGCTGGAAGAACTGGCCGATCGCCGTCGCGCCGCCATCGTAACCGACAACTATCTGTTCAACGGCGGTTACTGCGATGAAACCATCCGTATCCTTAAGCAGATGGGCATGGAAGTTGAAGTGTTTTATGAAGTTTCGGCCGACCCGACGCTGGAAGTGGTGCGCAAGGGCGTGACCATGCTCAACAGCTTCAAGCCGGACGTGATCCTAGCCCTGGGCGGTGGCAGCCCGATGGATGCGGCCAAGATCATGTGGGTGATGTACGAGCACCCGGATGTCCACTTCGAAGAACTGGCACTGCGCTTCATGGATATCCGCAAGCGCATCTACAAGTTCCCGAAGCTGGGGGTGAAGGCACAACTGGTCGCGATTCCGACCACGTCCGGTACTGGTTCCGAGGTGACGCCGTTCGCGGTGGTGACCGACGAAAAGACCGGCGCCAAGTACCCGATCGCCGACTACGAACTCACCCCGAGCATGGCCATCGTCGATCCGAACCTCGTCATGAACATGCCCAAGAGCCTGACTGCATTTGGCGGTATCGATGCGGTGACGCACGCACTGGAAGCGTATGTGTCGATCATGGCCAACGAGTATTCGGATGCCCAGGCGTTGCAGGCGTTGAAGTTGTTGCAGGGTTACCTGCCCTCCTCCTACATCAACGGCGCCAAGGATCCGAAGGCCCGCGAGATGGTGCACAACGCCGCGACGATTGCCGGCATCGCATTCGCCAATGCCTTCCTGGGCGTGTGCCACTCGATGGCGCACAAGCTGGGTGCCGAGTTCCATCTGGCGCACGGTCTGGCCAACGCGTTGCTGATTTCCAACGTGATCCGCTACAACTCTGTCGACATCCCGACCAAGCAGGCTGCCTTCAGCCAGTACGACCGGCCGATCGCTAAGTGCCGTTATGCCGATATCGCCGAGCACCTGGGCCTGGGCGGCAGCAATGACGACGAAAAGGTCGAGTCGCTGATCGCCTGGGTGGATGGCATGAAGACCACGTTGGGCATCCCGGCGTCGATCCAAGCCGCCGGCGTATCGGAGGTAGATTTCCTGGCCAAGCTGGATGCCGTGGCCGAAGAAGCGTTCGACGACCAGTGCACGGGCGCCAACCCGCGCTACCCGCTGATCAGCGAACTGAAGCAACTGCTGCTCGACAGCTTCTATGGTCGTGCCTACGTGGAAAGCTACGAACGCACGCAAGTGAAGGCTGTGGTGGAAAAGGCCGAAGCAGCCGCCAAGGCCAAGCTCGCCGCCAAGTAATTGCAACTCACGGCAAGAAAAAGCCCCGGCATTGCTGGGGCTTTTTTTGATTCGCGATTCAAGGCAGGGCGGTCCCGATGGCCAGGGAGGCTCGGCAGGTCAACAGCCCTAACGCGTTACCTGACCGAATTGCGCCGCCACACTGGCCCGCGCCCTATGCAGTTTCTGATAGCTGTCGATCAGGCGCTGGTGCTTGTCGAGCCCTTCCAGTTTCATGCTCGTTGGCGTCAACCCATGGAAGCGCACGCTGCCGTCCACCGAGCCCATGACCGCATCCATCCGCGGATTGCCGAACATGCGGCGGAAGTTGACCATGTAGTCATCCAGTTCCAGCCCATCGTTCAGCAACACCTCCAGCACCACATTCAAGGCCTGATAAAACAGACCGCGTTCAAGCGTGTTGTCGTTGTATTGTAGGAACGCGCCCACCAGTTCTTGCGCTGCCTCGAACTGCTGCAAAGCGAGATGAATCAGCAGCTTCAGCTCCAGAATGGTCAGTTGCCCCCAGGCGGTGTTTTCGTCGAACTGGATGCCGATCAACGTGGGGATGTCGGTGTAGTCATCCAGCTCGCTGTGATCCAGGCGCTCGAGCAGTGCTTCCAGGCTGGCATCGTCCAGGCGATGCAGGTTCAGGATGTCGGCCCGGAACAACAGCGCCTTGTTGGTGTTGTCCCAGACCAGATCCTCTACCGGATAAACCTCCGAATAACCCGGTACCAGGATGCGGCAGGCGGTGGCGCCCAAATGCTCATACACCGCCATGTACGACTCTTTGCCCATGTCTTCGAGAATGCCGAACAACGTTGCGGCCTCCTCGGCGTTGGAGTTTTCGCCGTGTCCGGAAAAATCCCATTCGGCAAACTCGAAATGCGCTTTGGCGCTGAAAAAGCGCCACGACACCACACCGCTGGAATCAATGAAGTGCTCGACAAAGTTGTTCGGCTCGGTCACCGCGTGGCTTTCGAAGGTGGGCTGAGGCAGATCGTTCAGACCTTCAAAACTGCGTCCCTGTAGCAGCTCCGTCAGGCTGCGCTCCAGCGCCACCTCCAGGCTCGGGTGCGCGCCAAACGAGGCAAACACGCCGCCGGTGCGCGGGTTCATCAAGGTCACGCACATCACCGGGTATACCCCGCCCAACGATGCATCCTTTACCAGTACCGGAAAGCCCTGCTCTTCCAGGCCCTGAATACCCGCCAGAATGCCCGGGTATTTCGCCAATACAGCGTGCGGCACATCGGGAAGCGTGATTTCGCCTTCCAGGATTTCGCGCTTTACCGCCCGCTCGAAGATTTCCGACAGGCATTGCACCTGTGCTTCGGCCAGCGTATTGCCGGCGCTCATGCCGTTGCTGACGTACAGGTTTTCGACCAGATTGGACGGAAAATACACCACCTCCCCATCCGAGCGGCGCACATAGGGCAGTGAGCAGACGCCACGCTGCACATTGCCGGAATTGGTATCGTACAGGTGCGAACCCAGCAACTCGCCGTCGGGGTTGTAAATATCCAGGCAATACTCATCGAGAATTTCAGCCGGCAGCGCATCTTCGGGGCCCGGCTTGAACCAGCGCTCATTCGGGTAATGAACAAATGCCGCGTTGGCGATGTCCTCGCCCCAGAAACTGCCACCATAAAAATGATTGCAATTCAGCCGCTCGATGAACTCCCCCAATGCCGACGCCAATGCGCTTTCCTTGGTCGCGCCCTTGCCGTTGGTAAAACATTTCGGCGACTGGGCGTCACGGATATGCAGCGACCATACATTGGGAACAATATTGCGCCATGAGGCAATTTCAATCTTCATGCCCAGGCCGGCCAAAACACCCGACATGTTGGCGATGGTCTGTTCCAGCGGCAAATCCTTGCCCGCGATATAGGTGCTCGTTTCAGAGGCCGGGTTCAGCATCAGCAATGACTGGGCATCGGCATCCAGGTTTTCCACTTCTTCGATCACGAACTCGGGGCCGGCCTGCACCACTTTTTTCACGGTGCAACGATCGATGGAACGCAAAATACCCTGACGATCCTTGGCGGAGATATCCTCCGGCAACTCGACCTGTATCTTGAAAATCTGCTGGTAGCGGTTTTCCGGGTCAACAATATTATTCTGCGACAGGCGGATATTTTCGGTGGGTATATTGCGCGTGACGCAATACAGCTTCACGAAGTAAGCCGCGCACAGCGCCGATGAGGCCAGAAAGTAATCGAAAGGCCCGGGCGCCGAACCGTCGCCCTTATAGCGGATCGGTTGGTCGGCCACCACCGTGAAATCATCGAAGCGGGCTTCCAGTCGAAGCTTGTCGAGGAATCTGACCTTAATTTCCATGGGGGTACTTCCAGAATTGTGTGCTCAAAATGACTGGCCGCCATTATCCGGGCTTTTCAGCCGTGCACCAACGATGCCGACCGACCGCACTTGCATGCGGTTCGCCTCCCCTTTTGCCTGCGCTTCCGACAAGGAATAGGGGCGAGGCCAAAACTTCCACGCCAAACATCCTAAATAATTGATGTATATGAAAAATATTCTAGAATCGGGGTCGGGACCGCATGAGGCATCTGCCATGAAAACGGGTCAACTAGCCCAAGCGGCACACTGCATGCGCAGTGCTGATTGCCAACGTGATCCGCTACAACTCTGCCGACCTCCCGACCAAACAGGCCCCCTTCAGCCAGTACGGCCGGCCGGTCACCAAGTGCCATTAAGCAACTGCTGCTCGACAGCTTCGATGGTCGTGCCTGGGTAGAAGGTTACGAACGCACGCAAATGAAGGCGGTGGTGAAAAATGCCGAAGCAGCCGCCAAGGCCAAGCCAGCCGCCAAGAAATGGATGGCTCAGTAGGAAAAAAGCCCCCCGCATCGGTGGGGCTTTTTTTGGGTCATGCAGGGATGAAGGGAAAATCTATACACATCTCCTGTCCATTTGGGACTTCAATCAACGCATCGTCATCAAACAAGCCCACAAGATCGGAACAGGGTAAGGTGGGGTCTACACGCGATTTTACGGAGAGGAACAGCTCTCGTCGCTACCTCTACGAAGCCAGCCTGACGAGGCAAAGATTGCCCATGCAGTTGCGGAGATTCAGTCAAATCGTTACTACCTTGCTGCCATCCCGACAAGGATGCGACCCTCAATTCCGGCGCACCAAGCAGCCCGATTTACTTACGGCCTTTGTGCGGCCTTTGCCGAAGCGATGCGTGATCTAACCGGACTTCAGCCTGTCGCCCTTTTGGCCGTACGCTTCTCCCCCCAATTCGAGGGAACCCGGCGTAGCGAAACTGGCTATTTCCACAGCGTCGTTCTGCACCCTGATGGCCTAGCTGAGGACTCTTGGGGTAAAGCCTCGCTTAAAGACATTACACGCCGCTTCGGGGTGATCGAATTTAGGACCTGCAGCGATGAGCACCGTGTTGTTGTCGAGAAAATTCAACGATCCTCGGCTGACCGCTATGAGATCGCATTGAGGGATGCCCGTGACCTTATAAGCACTTACCGCCCTCTTCAACTCACGCCATAACACGCGGCATTCCCTCAAGGGCCGGCGCGCGCACCCAGCGCATTTTTATGCCGCATAGCGTCAACCCCCGTGCCGCCAGTGCGTGAAACTACGACGCCAAAAATGAAAAAAGGGACGGCAACCCGTCCCTTTCATCCTGCTCACTGCTTAGCGGTTGCTGTCCGGCGTCCTCTGCACCGGCACCCAGGTGTTCCCGGGTGCTGTGGTGGGTGGAAGTCGGTGATCATCAGGGACAGTCGCGTAGTTGTCCTTGAGACCACCTCGCGGACCTTGTTCCTGAAAAATACCGCCGTCTTTGCCGGTATTGCTACCGGGGGTCAAACCATTAGCCATCGTAGATCTCCTTTAATGGCAAATTGTCGACATCGGGCCCCCGCTACCGGCGAATGTACTTGGCACTTCGCCAAGAATTGCATTACATTTCGCCTGCATTTTCATTTGCAGGACTGCGGAGCTGTCGTTTACTCCGCAAAAAAGCCGTCAGGGTTGCCGCCTTGGCGGCTTTTTCCATTTTTGGCACTCCCTATGCAAGAGTGCCAGTAAGCATGCTAGCGGTGTCCTTGGGCAAGCGCAAGCGGAAAACACTAAATATGGGATTCTACTTGGCAGGTGGCTACTATATGTAGGGTGAATGTAGTGGTGATGTTGTGGCTTTCATTGGATCGTGCACCCATCCGAATCTTCCAGAAGCGCAGCCAATCGAGAAGTAGATTTCCGTTCGTGATCCAACCGGCTTTGTCGTACGCGAGGGCATGGCCTTCGCTTTGTTCGGCAGGGCGGTGAAAAAAAAGCCGCCCTGCCGAAAGCCGAGTCCACCGAAGCATTTTGGCAACGCAGCCAGGCGGTTGCGCTACGCTCACCACCCCCCGGACCACAACTCGGGCATCTGCCACATGGCGCGCAATGCCACGTAGGGATTGTGCGCGTCGGCCACCTGCTCGCTGCCGGCCTCGATGCTCAGTAGCACATCATGCCAGGGGCGCCAGCCGACCATCATCGCCACCCGCGTCGCGCCCGGATTGTCGAGCAGGTTGGCATCCCGCGCCACCGATGTGGCACCGGGGCCGCGCAGGTCCTGGTCGGCATCCAGCCATTCATAGCGCAGCGCGGCCTCCCAGCGTGAATCAAACTGCCAGGTCCCCTGCGCCCAGCCACCCCAGGTCGTGCCGCGATAGCGCGTATCGCCGTTTTCCCCATAAAGCGCCCCAACCTCGTGGCGTAGCAGTGCCGCACCGGATAGCGTCAGCGGCGTGAATGGGGTAGCCCACGATCCCGATACACCGGCCAGTTCCACCTTGCCGTCGAAACAGACGCGCTGCGTCAACGCGCCCTCGCAATCGGGCGAACCGTGGACGTGCCCCGCCCCGCTGTTCTGCGCAAAGGCGCCGCGCCGCTGCGGTTCCAGGTGCGCGTAGAACACATCGGCGCGCAGCGCATCGCGCCCCAGTCCGACCCGCAGCATGGGAAACAGATCGGCGCTACCATCACCGGGAAACGCATCGCTGCGCCAGACGCCCAGGTCCACGCGGCGCAGCCAGGGCCAGGGTTCGTCGCTGCCGCGCTGCCAGCGCAGATTGAAGCCGTTTTCCTGCCAGTCGCCGTCGAACAGTGCGCGCTTGGCCAGTGGCATGGTGAGAAAGCGGTCGAAGTGGCCACCGGTTTCGATTACCTCGCCGATGGGCATGGTGTCGCGGCCGGCGCCGAATGCCAGATCGGTCGATTCCAGGGGGAATGTCCCCTCGAACCATGCCGCTTCGACATGCGCCTTTTCGCCGCTGTGCCAGCCCACGGCGACATGCCCGCCGAACCAGGGGTTGAGTCGGGCGGCGAGTTCCACCGTGGCGTGCTCCAGCCGCCAGCCGCGCTCGTCGTCGTAGCGGCTGCCATTGCCCAGCACGCCGGGCAGCGTCGGTGCCGGGTAGGGTTGGTCTGCATCGAGGTACTCGCCTGCCAGTCCCGCGCCGATGCGCCAGCCCGGCAAGGAAGGAATCGCGGCCTCGCCGCTGTCGTGGGCCTGGGCGGTGCCGGTCAGCATGCACAGCGCCAGCAGCCACTCAAGGCTGGAACGGGTTGGCGAGCTTGGGGTCGGTAAGCAGGTCATGGTCGGTCAATGTCTTGAGAAATACGATGAGGTCGTCGATCTCCGCCTGCGTGAGCGAAATGCGGGTGATCAACTCGTCCTTGTAGGGGTTGGCGCGGCCGTCGCCGGTGTGCGGACCATCGATGACGTTGCGCCCGCCTGCCGCGTAGATCGCCAGCACGTCTTCCAGCGTGTCCACGCTACCGTCGTGCATGTAGGGCGCGGTGACTTCGACGTTGCGCAGGCTGGGCGCGCGGAACTTGCCCATGTCGCTGGCAAGCTGGGTGAACTCGATCAGGCCCACGTTGGGCTCGGGGAAGGCGCCGGTGCCGCCCAGGTTGTACAGGCCGGTGTTGTGGAACGGCGTTTCCACGAAGCGCGACGCGGCGTGTATGGTCTGGTCGTTGAAGTTGAAGCTGCCATGGCAATGAAAGCACTCGGCCTTCTCACCGAAGAACAATTGCATGCCGCGCAGTTCCGCACTCGACAGCGCTGCCTTGCCTGCCAGGTACTGGTCGTACTTGCTGTTGCCCGACAGGATGGTGCGCTGGAAGCTGGCAATCGCCTTGACGATGTTGCCCCAGTTCACCGGCTGTGCTTCGCCGGCGAAGGCGCCGGCAAAGCGCGCCTGGTAGTCGCCGTCGCTGGCGATGCGGCCCAGCACCTCGTCCTTGTTGGCGTCATTGATGCCCATCTCCACCGGCCGGGCGCCGAACAGCGGCACTTCCATCTGCCGCTCCAGGCTGGTCATCACCGGGTTGGCCCAGGTCAGCGTCGGGCTGAACACCACGTTCGCCAGACCCTGCGCGTTGCGCGGGTGCGGTTCGCCGGTGGAGCCGATCGCTACCCGGCGACCGTCGGTGAACGCCTTGTCCTGCTGGTGACAGGAGGCGCAGGCCTGCTGGCCGTTGCCGGACAGGCGCACGTCGTAGAACAACCGGCGCCCCAGCTCCACCTTGGCCGCGCTGATCGGGTTGGCTTCCGGCACGGCGGGCGCGGGGAAGAATGCCGGCAGGTGCCAGTCGAATGCGCCACTGCCTGGCGTTTCATCGACGACGGTGGTTCCGCCGCCACCCCCGCACCCCGCCAGGGCCAGTAGCCCCGGCAGCAGCGCGGCCAGCCATGTCGCACGGACGAAATGGCTGGCGGACATCACTTGGCCTCGACGCGGAACAGTTTCTGACCATGGCCGCCATCGATGGCAAGGCCGGTGTTGAGGTCGATCTTCAGTGCATCGAAGATCGCCACACATTCCGGATCGCTCGGGCTGCTCATGCAACCGGGTGCGCCGCCGGCGTTGACGGTGATATCGGACGTGGCCAGCAGCGTTTGCAGATCGACCACGATCTGCTGGGTGGCGGGATTGAAGCTGTGCGAATGCCAGTCCATGCGGTTGGGGCGCGCGCAGGTGACCGTTTCATTGTTGGCCGGATTACCGGTGCAGGCACCGGCACCCAGGTGAACCTGGAACGAATGGCTGGCCCAGCTTCCTGTCGCGCCTTGCGGATCGGCCAGCTCGATCTTGGTGAACAGCCGTCCCGCCGTCCAGCTCCAGGCCATCGCCTGCACGTCCAGCGGCGCCGCGGCCGTGGCGACATTGCTGTGGTTCTGCGCGCTGGGCAGGCCGACCACGAACTTGATGCCGGTATAGTCACCCGCAGGTACTGTCCCCACCAGTTGGCGATTCATTGCCGCATTGCCGCCCGCACAACTGCCGCTGCCGTCTTCCAGGTCGATCAGCGCCGCGCCGTCGCGCTGCCAATCGTTGTTGGCCAGGGTCACCGGGGTTTCGACATCGTTGGCGTCCAGCAACGACACGCTGGATACGTAAAAGCGCAGGTCCTGCAATTGCGCCGCCACATTGCCGCTGCCCAGGCCCGCAATCTCGGTGCCGCAGCTTACCGGCACGGCGCCGGCCTTGGCCGTGAAATCGATGGCGATCTGTTGCGGTGCTGGCGTGGGCGTCGGAGTCGGTGCCGGCGTCGGCCCGGGGCCGGAGCTGTCCCCGCCTCCACCGCCGCAGGCGGTCAACAACGCGCCGATGGCGAGGGGCGCAAGCAGAGTCCAGGTGCTGGTCTTGATGTTCATCGTGTGTCCTAGGTTTTTATGTGTGTACGTGCCGCCGGCCCGGGTCGGGCCGGTGCCGTCGATTCAGCGTCGGTGCGCATCGGGCACGCACGGCCGTACCGGTTCGCAAGAAATGAACAGGCACGGCGCGATGGCGCGCGATGTGCGGCAAGCCAAGGGTGTTGCGGGGCGCGGGCAGGGCCGAAGACGGCGCGGCCCGCTCAGGGATCAGACGGAAAGGACGGGCGGGCCGCGCGGCGGAGGCAGCCGCGCAGGATCGAGGCGGGAAGGAAGGGAGGCAACCAGACGCAGCGTTGGCGACGCGTTGACGACCGCCGTGGGCGCCGAATGCTCGGTCGCGGCCAGGCCAAAGCTGCCGGCGTGGGTGACACAGTATTGGCAGAAACTGGCCGTTGCCAGATCGAGCGTGCTGGGCGTGGTGGTCGGCGACGTGTTATGCCCATCGGTTTGCACTGAGCAGACCACCAGACTATCGAGCGGCGATTCGGCCAGCGCGGCCCGCGCCATGCTGATCGACGGTGCCAGCGCATTGAGCAGAACGGCGAACAGCGCCATCCCCAGGGCTTTACGCCAGAGGGACTTACGCATGTAGGGGCCGTACCAGTGGCTCAAAGCAGGCTCGCGGATCAATTCGACAGGAGTGCGCCGTGCTCGAAGAGTAGGCGCCAAGTGAAAGCCTGCGGATATTACATGCGAGTCGATGAGGACAACAGCATCTCGTGCGCCGAACGTGGCGAATGCGCTGAATGCCGGATGATCGGGTACATCGCCCGGGCAGGCGTCAGCGGTTTGGCGTGACCGACAAACCCGGCGCGGTGGTTCGGGCCAGTTATGCGAAGCATCCTGATAGGCGCCAAACCGGACTGCCCTCGGCCACGGCAGGACCAGCCCGATGCCGATGGGGCCAGGCACCCCGGCACGGTACTGTCACGCCGGCGGCCTTTGTGGTCGCGCCTATTCCTCGGCCGGATGGCGCAGGATCATGCGCTCGCCGCGCATCACCACCTCCAGGCGGCCCAGCACGTTCATGCCCAGCAGCACTTCATCGCCGGGCATATTGGGTACGACGCCCGCATTCACGTGTTCGAGCGTCATGCCGGGCAGAGTCAGGGTATCCAGCCGGGTTTCGTAGCCTTCGACAGTGCCGTTGGCGGTGTGCGAAATCATCGTTTCGCCGCGCGGCAGGCCCAGTTGCCGCGCCAGCGGTGCCGACAGCGTGATGGCGCTGGCGCCGGTATCGACCATGAACACCACGGGCGAGCCATTGATTTCGCCACGGATGCGGTAGTGGCCATCGGGTGAGCGCGGTATCGCCACTTCGCGCCCTTCGGCCATCCGGATGGCCATGGCTGGCTGCTGGCGGGCTTCGATGAAGCGCTGCATGACGAGGAACACGCCGGCAAACACCAGCAACCAGACAATGAGGGGACCAAGGCTTGTACGCATGACGCCATCTTCGCACGTGGGCGGGGTGGCGTGACGTTGCGCGCGGGCAAAAAAACGCCGCATCGCGCAGGATGGCGCAACGCGGCGTTCTCGCCATGGCATCGAGCGCCAGGTATCAGGCGCCCGCCAGCGCCTCCAGCGCTTCGTGCAGGGCCAGCCAGCGCTCTTCCAGTTCATTCAGCCGGGCCTTTACCTCGGCCTCGCGCTTGAGCGTGTCCTGCAACTGCTGCTTTTGCTCCGGCGCGTAGATGCCCTCCTCGGCCAGCGCGGCGCTCAGGCTGGCGTGCTCGGTGCCCAGCGGCGTCATTTCCTTTTCCACTTTGGCCAGTTGCTGCTCCAGCGGCTTGCGTTGGGCCGCCAGTTGTTGCCGTGCCTCCGCCTCGGCGCGCTTCTGCGCCTTGCGATCGACTGCCTCGCCAGACGCGGCCAGCGCATCCTGGCGATTGCTCTCCTGCCGCTTTTCCTGGCTGTAGCGGCTGTAGTCGTCCAGGTCGCCATCGAATGGCCGTACCTTGCCGTCCTCGATCAGCCAGAAATCGTCCACCGTTGCGCGCAGCAGATGGCGATCGTGCGAGACCACGATCAGCGCACCGTCGAAATCGGTCAGCGCCCGGGTCAGCGCGGCGCGCATTTCGATGTCCAGGTGGTTGGTCGGCTCATCGAGCAGCAGCAGGTTGGGCCGCTGCCAGATCAGCAGCGCCAGCGCCAGGCGCGCTTTTTCACCGCCGGAGAACGGCGCCACCGGCCCGGTGGCCATCTCGCCATGGAAATCGAAGCCACCGAGGAAGTTGCGATGCTCCTGCTCGCGGGTCTGCGGGTCCAGCTTTTGCAGATGCCACAGCGGCGACTCGTCCAGCCGCAGATGATCGAGCTGATGCTGGGCGAAATAACCGATTTTCAGCCCTTTGCCTTCGATACGCTGCCCAGAAAGCAGTTGAAGTTCACCCTGCAAGGTTTTGATCAGCGTGGATTTACCGGCGCCATTCACCCCCAGCAACCCCAGCCGGGCCTGCTTTTCCAGGCTGAGGCTCAAACCACGCAGCAAGGGCTGCCCCGGCGCATAGCCGGCTTCGCCATGCTCCAGTTTCAGCAAGGGATTGGGGCTGGATTCCGGCTCGCGAAAAGTGAACGTGAAGGGCGTATCGACGTGCGCCGCGGCGATGCGCTCCATCCGTTCCAGCGCCTTCACCCGGCTCTGTGCCTGCTTGGCCTTGCTGGCCTTGGCCTTGAAGCGGGTGATGAATGATTCCAGGTGGGCGATTTCGCGCTGCTGCTTGTCGAACGCCTGTTGTTGCTGCGACAGCTTTTCGGCGCGCTGCGCTTCGAAATCGGCGTAGTCGCCGGTGTAGAGCGTGAGCTTGCCGCCATCCACGTGCAGGATTGCGCCGATGGTGGCATCGAGAAAATCGCGATCGTGCGAGATCACCAGCAACATGCCCTGGTAACTGCGCAACCAGCTTTCCAGCCAGACCACGGTTTCCAGATCCAGGTGGTTGGTCGGCTCGTCCAGCAGCAGCAGGTCGGAGCGGCACATCAGCGCCTGCGCCAGATTCAGCCGCATGCGCCAGCCGCCGGAGAACGTCGAGACCGGGCGGCGCATTTCGGCTTCGGAGAACCCGAGGCCGGCCAGCAGCTTGGCCGCGCGCGCCGGCGCGCTGTAGCCGTCGATGGCCTCCAGCCGCCCCAGCAGCTCGCCATGGCGCACGCCGTCGTCGGCCACCTTGGCCAGCTCGGCTTCGATGGCGCGCAGTTCGGTATCGCCATCGAGCGTGTAGTCGAGCGCGCTGGCGGGGAGCGCGGGCGTTTCCTGCGCGACATGGCCGATCACCAGTCGTGGCGGCAGTTCCAGGTCCCCGCCGTCAGGGTGCAACTCGCCCCGCAGCAGCGCAAAGAAGGAAGATTTTCCGGCACCGTTGGCGCCGACGACGCCCACTTTCTGGCCGGGATGGATGGTCAGCTCGGCCTGGTCCAACAAGACCTTGGTGCCGCGCCGTAATGTCAGGGATTTGAGGCGGATCATGGGGCGCAAGTCTACCGCAAAGGGGCGAGGAAGGCCGCTCCGATGCGGGTTTGCGAGTGGTGCCGCCGATGGTTGCCCGGCGTGGGCGACAAAACCACCCGCCGGGTTTTCCTGGCCGCGCTAGGGCGTGCCATCCAATGGTTCACGACAGCGTTCGGCGCAGTTCGGGATGCGGCGCAAGGCGCTGGACGCGTCGCGGTATGAATACCGTAAGCGGCCGGCAACACCGCGCTGCGCCCGAAATGCACCGAACCCGTAGGGCTGGGCCGAAAAAACACCATTCACTGCGTTGCACTCCTTGCCAATAACCGGTTATTGGCAGCGTCGCACGCCTGGTGCCTGGCGCTTTTTCGGCCCAGCGCTGTCGCGAATCATTGGATGGCACGCCCTAGACGGCGACCGGCGCCTTGATCGCCGGCCAGGATTCGTAGCCTTCCAGCGTGAAGTCTTCGAACTCGAAGGCGAACAGGTCGTTACGCGCCGGATTCAGCCGCATGCGTGGCAAGGCGTGCGGCTGGCGCGACAGTTGCGTCTGCACCTGCTCCAGGTGGTTGAGGTAGATATGGCAATCGCCGCCGGTCCAGACGAAATCGCCCGGTTGCAGATCGCACACCTGCGCCAGCATCAGCACCAGTAGCGCGTAGGAGGCAATGTTGAACGGCACGCCGAGGAAAATGTCGGCGCTGCGCTGGTAAAGCTGGCAGCTCAGCTTGCCACGCTGATCGGCCTCGCCCGGCTGGGCCGGCGCCACGTAGAACTGGAAAAAGGCGTGGCAGGGCGGCAACGCCATCTCCTCGATCTGGCCCACGTTCCAGGCCGAGACGATGATGCGACGCGAATCCGGGTTGTGGCGCAATTGCTGCAACACCTGGGCGATCTGGTCGATGTGGCGGCCATCCGCGGTAGGCCAGCTGCGCCACTGGTAACCGTAGATCGGCCCCAGCTCTCCATCCTCGCGCGCCCATTCGTCCCAGATGGTGACGCCGCGTTCCTTCAGCCAGTTGTTGTTGGTTTCGCCGCGCAGGAACCACAGCAGTTCCTGGATGATGGAGCGCAGGTGCACCTTCTTGGTGGTCACCAGCGGAAAGCCCTCGGCCAGATCGAAGCGCATCTGGTGGCCGAACACCGACAGTGTGCCGGTGCCGGTGCGATCTTCCTTCCGGACGCCATGATCGAGAACGTGCTGGAGAAGGTCGAGGTACTGCCGCATTGCTGCACTCCTGGAAAGCGGTCGCGCCGCGGGTGCGGCGTTCCGCGATTCTATGCGAAAGCGGCCTGCTGTTCGATGCTGCTCGGCGGGGACGACAAAACCCGGCAAAGCATCCCTGGCAGACAGCGTGAATCGCTCTGAAAGGCGGCGAACCGGATTTCCCACGGCCGCACAGCGGACGTTGAAGCCCGGCGCCACTAAGCAACACCGCCGGGCGGGCTTTGCCGCGCCTACCCCAGTGCCGCGCCGACCAGCGCGCACCCCAGCACCACCCGCCACGGTGGCCAACGCCAGCGCATCAGCGCCCAGAGCGCGGCGGTGGCCACCACAGCATCCAGCGGCCGCAGGATGGCGCTGGTCCAGACTGGATGGCAAAACGCGGCCAGCAGCAGCCCGACCACCGCCGCGTTCGCCCCGGCCAGCGCGCCGCGCGCCAGCGGGTAAGCCACCAGGCGCGACCAGAACGGCAGCGTGCCGGCCACCAGCAGGAACGATGGCGCAAAGATCGCCGCCAGGCACAGCATGGCGCCGGCCCAGCCGGTGGGCGGCGTCGTCATGGCCGCGCCGAGAAAGGCCGCGAAGGTGAACAACGGCCCCGGCACCGCCTGGGCTGCACCATAGCCGGCAAGGAAGGTATCGTTCGAAACCCAGCCATTCGGGACCACGGCCGCTTGCAGCAGGGGCAGCACCACATGCCCACCGCCGAATACCAGCGCGCCGGTGCGATAGAAGGCATCGACCAGCGCCAGGGTGTGGCTCGGCCAGTAGTGCAGCACCAGCGGCAGCCCCAGCAGCGCAACGGCGAAAACCCCCAGCAGCCCCGCACCGAGGCGGCGCCCCAGTGGCACCGGCAGCGACACGCCCTGCTCCACCCGCGCGCGCCAGCAGACGGCGCCAATGGCCGCGGCCAGCAGCATCGCGGCAAACTGGCCCCACACGCCGGGTAAGGCAAGAGCGAGCGCGGCGGCGCACAATGCCAGCACCACGCGCGGCGCATCGGTGCACAACTGGCGCGCCATGCCCCACACCGCCTGCGCCACGACCGCCACCGCCACTACCTTCAATCCATGCAGCGCGCCGGGCGGCACCAGCGCCGGCCAGGCATCCAGGCCCAGCGCGAACAGCGCCAGCAGCAGCGCCGATGGCAAGGTGAAGCCGGCCCAGGCGGCAAGCGCGCCACCGAAGCCGGCGCACCCCAGGCCCAGTGCCATGCCCACCTGACTGCTGGCGGGGCCGGGCAGGAACTGGCACAGCGCCACCAGATCGGCGTAGGCACGATCGTCCAGCCAGCCACGGCGGGCGACGAACTCATCACGGAAATAGCCGAGGTGCGCGACCGGGCCGCCGAACGAGGTCAGACCCAGGCGCAGGAAAACGAGAAAGACCGCCCAAGGGCGGTCCGGATGGCGGGGTGCCGGGTGGGGCATCAGGCCAGCGTGGGCGCGGTCCGCACCAGCGGCAGTTCCACATAGAAGGTGGCACCGTGGCCGAGCACGCTTTCGCAACCGACCTCGCCACGCATCGCCTCCACCAGCCGCTTCACGATCGATAGCCCAAGACCGGTGGTGTGCTCGCCACCAGTCGGCACGGCGGAAAGACGGCTGAACTTGCGGAACAGGCGCTCCATTTCGTGCGGCGCGATGCCGGGGCCCTGGTCCGACACCCGGACCTGCACCCGCTCGCCGATGACGATGGCTTCCAGGCGGATCGTGGTCTGGTGCGGCGCGTACTTCGAGGCATTGGATACCAGGTTGTCGAGCACCTGCCACAAGGCGTGCCGGTCGGCCTTCACCGTGGCGCCGGAAGGTGTGTAGATGCAGAGCTGCTGCTTTTCGGCGAGCCGGTTTTCCCAGTACGCCGCCAGCTCGCTGCATACGGCATCCAGCGAGACCTGTTCCAGCCGCAACTGGTACTGCCCCGCCTCCAGTGCATTGATGTCGAGCAGATTGCCGAGGATGCGCTGCATGCGTTCCGACAGTTTGACGATGCCGAGCAGCCGGTCTTCCACCCGCTCTTGCGACCACTCGCCCAGCTTGCCGACGATCAGGTGCGTCATGCCCTGGATACTGGCAACGGGGTTCTTGAGATCGTGTGCGGCGATGGTCAGCAGTTCGTTCTTTTCTTCGTTGAGCTGGGTCAGCCGCAGGTTGGCGGCCTCCAGCTCCAGGTTGCGCACGGCCAGTTCCTGCGTGCGGGCCTCGACCAGCCCTTCCAGGTTATGGCGATGTTCCTCGATGGTGACGGCCATGCTGTCGAAGGTACGGGCCACGTCGCCCAGCTCGTCGGGACGGTGCGTATCCAGCTCGGCGCTGCGGCGGCCACGCGCCAGCGCGCCGATCGCCTCCTTCAGGCGACGCAGCGGCAGCGCCACGTCGTGCTTGAGCGTCCAGGCCATCACGCCCAGCTCCAGCAGCAAGGCCACCAGCCCCAGCAGCAACACCATGCTGGCGGCCATGGCGGCCTTTTCCGTGAGCAGCCGCTTGGGGTAGACCGAGACGAACAGCCAGTTGGCGCCCTTGATCTGCGCCACGCCCAGCCAGGCGCTGCCGTCGGGGGCCTCGACGAAAGGCTGGGTGGGCCCGGCGGTCATGGCCGCTTCGTACAGGCCCTTCACTTCCGGATCGTTGACCTGATTCAGGTTATAGGCACCGCCCGCCTTGCGAATCTGCGTGGAACGCGCCGGATGCGCGATCAGGTCGCCATTGCGGGCGACGATGAAATTGTGGGTGCCGGGAATGCTGATGCTGTTGGTGCGCTCGATCAACTCGTCGAGCAGCACATCCTGCCCCGCGCCGCCCACATAGCGGCCCAGGTAATCGATGGGCGTGACCACCGATACCATCCATTGCACGGCCTGCTTGTCGAAGTAGATGCCGGTCCAGAAGGTCTTGCGTTCGGGGTTGCGCGCCGGGGTGGCGCCCAGCTCCGTTTCCAGGTCGAAAGCGAAATCGGCCACCGAGCCGTTGCGCGCGTAGTTCAGGTCCGGCAGGTACATGATGCTGCCGTCCGAAATGTTCAGATCGATGAAGGTATCGTAATAGCGGCTACGGAAGGCCGGTCCATATTCGGTCGCCAGCTGGAAGCCCACCAGCACCTGCCGCATGAAATCGGGGGTGAGCTTGGCCGAAGGCAGCAATGCCACGGTGGCCTGGTGCTCGAAATCGTCGCGCTCCAGCCGCACACGCCACATGCCGTCGCGTTCCTGGTTGAACAGGCGATGGAATTCGGGGGAAGGATCGGTATCCCGCAAGTGCGACAGGCGCCGTACGAATTCATCGCGCAGCCGCCGGGTATTGGTTTCGGCCTGAAGGAAGGGCTCGCTTTCCAGCTGGCTGCGTGCCGCGATGTACTTGCCCAGGTTGGCGAGCGCTTCCTCCTGGAAGCGCCAGTAGCTGTAGTAATACGAGACCGCGGTCACGGCCAGCGCCACCAGCCCGATGCGCAAGGCCATGTTGCGCAGTACGCGGCGGAACAGACTGTGGGATGGGGTGGCGGGCGCTGTCATGGCGCGAGCATAACGGGACGCTCGCGCACTAGCAAAGGTTTGCCGAGAATTTCTCAGCCAATCGGGTGGCTATCCAATTGGCTGGTACCTGACCTCGATGATTTCCAGGTCTTCCACGCCATTGGGCGTGCGCAGTGCCACCACATCCCCTTCCCTGGCCTTGAGCAAGGCCCGGGCCACCGGCGAAGTCCAGCTGATGTGGTTTTTCTTCAGATCGGTTTCGTCCACGCCAACGATGCACACCGTTTCTTCGCGGCCATCCTCGCGCAGATAGGTGACGGTGGCGGCGAAGAACACCTGATCCGTCGGCTCGCGCAGCGCGGGATCGACCACTTCGGCGTGCTCCAGCCGCTTTTGCAGAAAGCGGATGCGGCGGTCGATCTCCCGCAGCCGGCGTTTGCCGTACTGGTAGTCGGCATTCTCGGAGCGGTCGCCGTTGCTGGCCGCCCAGTTCACCACCTGGGTGACATGCGGGCGCTCCTTGTTCACCAGGTCATACAGCTCCACCCGCAGCCGATCCCAGCCACCGGGAGTCATGTAGTTCTTGCTGCCCGCCGGCACTTTCAGTTCGGGAGGCAGATCGTCGTCGGCGTCGTCGTCGCTTTCGCGCGTGAATGCCTTGCTCATGCGGCTATTCCTTGGCTTCCCCGTTCAACTTGAGGTCGGCCCACTTCATCACCGCCATCGTTTCGGTTTCGTTCAGCTCGTAGAACTGGCCACGCTTGAGGCGCGGCGGCAGGCCGAACATGCCGAAGCGGACGCGCATCAGCCGGCTGACGGTCAGTTCGAAGTGCTCGAACATGCGCCGCACCTCGCGGTTGCGCCCTTCCTTGAGCACCACGTTGTACCAGTGGTTGACGCCTTCGCCGCCGCTGGCGTCGATGCGCTCGAACTTGGCCGGGCCATCGTCCAGCTCGATACCACGCTTCAGTTGCGCGATCTGCTCATCGGTCAGCTCACCCAGCACGCGCACCGCGTATTCGCGCTCGATCTCGAAACGGGGGTGGGTCATGCGGTTGGCCAGATCACCGGAGGTGGTGAACACCAGCAATCCGCTGGTGTTGAAGTCCAGCCGGCCGATGGCGATCCACTTGCTCGACGCCAGCTTGGGCAGGCGCTCGAACACGGTGACGCGGCCTTGCGGATCGTCGCGGGTGACCAGTTCGCCTTCCTGCTTGTGATAGAGCAGCACGCGCGGCAGGCGGTCCGCCCAGCGCATCTGCACCCGCTTGCCGCTTACCCGGACATCATCGCCCGGCTTCACCTTGCAGCCCAGCTCGGCCACCTTGCCGTTCACCGTGACCTTGCCTTCGGCGATCCAGGTTTCCACCTCGCGCCGCGAGCCCCAGCCCGAGAAGGCCAGCGCCTTTTGCAGGCGCTCCTCGCCCACCTGTTCGGCGGTCAGGCGCTTTTCGCGCAACTGCTTCTGCTTGGCCACTTCCTTTTGCGAGCCGGCGCGCACCGCCAGTTTCTTGGCGCGCGTCACGGGCGCCTTGCGGGCCACGGGGGGCGTGGTCACTTCGCCATCCATCGGTTTTGCACCGGGCTTTACCACGGGCTTGCGCCGCGCGGTGGCGCCGCCGAGAGCGGCCTTGTTGCTGACCCACTCGCCAGCAGCGGCACCCTGCGGCTTCTTGCGCTGGGCCACCTGGCCGCGCGCGGTATTGCCGGCCTTTTCCTCGCGGATCGCCGGTTGCGGGCGTCTAGCTCGGGTGTTTCTCATTGCCAATCATCCAAAAGCAAACCGCGAGTATACCTGTGCCATCCATGACAAGGGCCGCCCGCAGGCGGCCCCGGTGTGGCGACAGGAAGGAACTCAGCGCGCGGCGAAGAATGCGATGCTGCCCAGGCTGGTCAGGCCCAGGTTAAAATGCTGCGCCGGCTGCGGATCGGCCGCGCCGCGCAATTCGGTGCGCCGCAGTATCTCGAACAGCACTTCGATTTCCTTGAACCACTTGAGCAGACGGGTATCACCGTTGATGAATGCTTCGATCTGCTCCCGCGCGGGGTGATCGCCTTGCACGGCCACCCTGCCATCGTCAGCACTTGTAAGCTGAATGGCCGGCGGTATTGTGATTTTCTGCTGCACCAGCAGCGCGCCCAGGTCCTCGCCATATTTCTTCAATTCGATTGCCGCCTTGGCGCGGATATCCGAAAGCCGTACTTCGCCGTCTTCGCCGCTGGCTCCCAGAAACCGCGCCACACCATCGTCCAGTGCGGAGCTTTCCTCCACGTCGCCCACCATGTTCATCGCCATTTCCTTATATCTGTCGCGTCACGTATCGATCGTGCACCCATCGTAGCAAATGGATTTTTCAATCTTTGCCCGCAAGTGACAAACGGTTGACCTGAGTCATGGAACGGAGTTCGTAGAGTTTTTCCAGCGCCTGCCGGGGTGTGAGGGCGTCCACATCCAGCGTTTCCAGCAACGCCACGGCGGGGTGTTCAACCGGTTCCGGCTCGGCCGGAAGCGGCGCGGCGAACAGGTCGCCCTGTAAGCCATTGCTGATGCTGCTCTGCTCCAGTTCGACCAGCTTACGTTTTGCCTGTCGGATCACATCGCGCGGCACACCGGCCAACTGGGCCACGGCCACGCCGTAGCTCTGCGAGGCGGGTCCTTCCTGCACCGCGTGCAGAAAGACGATCTTGTCCTTGTGCTCGACCGCATCCAGATGCACGTTCACCACCGGCGGATAATCCTGCGCCAGACGGGTCAATTCGAAGTAATGGGTGGCAAACAGCGTGTAGGCGCGGTTCTTTTCGATCAACTGCCGGGCAATGGCCCAGGCCAGCGCCAGCCCGTCGAAAGTCGAGGTGCCGCGCCCTACTTCGTCCATCAACACCAGGCTGTGTTCGGTGGCGTTGTTCAGGATATTGGCGGTCTCGGTCATTTCCACCATGAAGGTGGAGCGCCCACCGGCCAGGTCGTCGGAGGCGCCGATGCGGGTAAAGATGCGGTCCAGCCGGCCGATCACCGCGCGCGTGGCCGGCACCAGGCTGCCCACGTGCGCCAGCAGCACGATCAGCGCCGCCTGCCGCATATAGGTCGATTTACCGCCCATATTGGGGCCGGTGATCAATAGCAGTTTGCGGTGCAGGTTGAAGCAAAGCCCGTTGGGGATGAAATCGTCGATCTGCGCCTCGACCACCGGATGGCGGCCGGCATCGATGTCGATCACGGTGTCGTCGACGAACTGCGGTGCCACGTAGCGCCCGATCACCGCGCGCTCGGCCAGGCAGGCCAGCACGTCCACCGTGGCGGTGGCCTGCGCGGCCAGCCGCAGCGCCGGCAGGAATGGCAGCAGTTGGTCCAGCAGTTGTTCGTAGAGCTGCTTTTCCAGCGCCAGCGCGCGTTCCTGGGCCGACAGCGCCTTATCCTCGAACTGCTTGAGTTCGGGTGTGATATAGCGCTCCGCGTTCTTCATGGTCTGGCGACGCCGGTATTCCGGCGGCACCTGCCCGACGAAGGAATTGGTCACTTCGATGAAGTAGCCGGCAACCCGGTTGTATTCCACCCGCAGCGTGGCAATCCCGGTGCGTTCGCGCTCGCGTTGCTCCATCTGCGCCAGGAACTCGCCGCCATGGGTCTGGATCGCGCGCAGTTCGTCCAGTTCCACATGATAGCCATCGGCGATCACGCCCCCTTCACGCAACACTACCGACGGCTCGGGCAGGATGGCAGCGGCCAGCAACGACCGTATCTGCGCGTCGGGCACCAGCGCGGCGGCCAGGCCCTGGAAGAAATCGCCTTCCGGCAATTGCGTTGCCAGCAGCGGCAGGCGGCCCAGGCTGTCGCGCAGGCTGGCCAGATCGCGCGGGCGCGCCGACTTGAGCGCGATGCGGCCGGCAATGCGTTCGATATCGGCCACTTCGTCCAGCGTGCGATGCAGATCGACATAGCTACCGGCGTCGATCAGTGCGGAGATCGCCGACTGGCGCTCCAGGATCAGCCGGTGTTCGCGCAGCGGGTGATGCAGCCAGTGTTGTAGCAGGCGCGAGCCCATGCCGGTGGCGCACTGATCGAGCAAGGAAAACAGCGTCGGCGCCGCTTCGCCGCGAATGGTCTCGGTCAGTTCCAGGTTGCGACGGGTGGCGGCATCCAGCTCGATGTACTGACTGGCGTGCTCGACGCGCAGCCCCGCCAGGGCGGGCAAGGCGCCGCCCTGTGTAGTCTTGACGTACTCCAGCAGCGCGCCCGCGCCACCCAGCGCCACCATGCCATCAGTCACGCCGAAGCCGGCGAGGTCATGCACGGCGAAATGCCGGGCCAGATTGCGCGCGGCGGCCTGGGTGTCGAACTGCCATGTGGCCAGGCGCCGCACCGGAATGGTCAGCTGGTCCAGCAAGGCCAGCGCGGTATCGTCCGCGACCAGCACCTCGGCCGGGCGCAGCCGCTCCAGTTCGGACGGCAGCTTGTCCACGTCGCTGTCCATCAACGCGAAGTCGCCCGAGGCCAGCGACAGCCATGCCAGCCCCAGCCGGCCCTTGTGCGCCACCAGCGCCAGCAGGCGGTTTTCGCGCTTGTCGTCCAGCAAGGCTGCGTCGGTCAGCGTGCCGGGGGTGACCACCTTGACCACCTTGCGCTCGACCGGCCCCTTGGCCAGCGCCGGATCGCCCACCTGCTCGGCAATCGCCACCGATTCGCCCAGCTTCACCAGCTTGGCCAGATACCCCTCGCACGCATGGTGCGGCACACCGGCCATCTTGATCGGCTGGCCCGCGCTCTGCCCGCGCGTGGTCAGCGTGATATCCAGCAGCTTGGCCGCCTTGACCGCATCGTCGAAGAACAATTCGTAGAAATCGCCCATGCGATAGAACAGCAGCTTGTCCGGGTGCTCCGCCTTCATGGCGAGGTACTGCTGCATCATGGGGGTGTGGTTCAGGGCGTTGTTTTCTCTGGAATTTTCTTTCTTCATCGGGGGTCTTTCTGCTGCTTGGGGCATTGCTGACGGGATGCGGCATTCTACCCGCCGCACTTCGTCGCGGGGAGGGCGTTCATGCCGGAATGATCATCGGGGCGGGCTCCTCGGCCCATCTGGCACGTATCCACGGGGTG
The DNA here is from genome assembly GCF_005048205.1 of Chitiniphilus eburneus. Lineage (GTDB taxonomy): Bacteria > Pseudomonadota > Gammaproteobacteria > Burkholderiales > Chitinibacteraceae > Chitiniphilus > Chitiniphilus eburneus. Next base: position 120,007 of record NZ_SUMF01000003.1, on the reverse strand, counting down.
GTGGAGCGCCGTACGGGCACTGGCCAAGTGCGCCATGCATCGGCTGCATCGCCTTCCAGCCCGCGCATTCGGAGGGCCACCTTGGGTTTTGCGGGATCGGTGCCAAGATCAAGCGGCACCGCCATTGCTGCGTCGCAACATCACCTCCCGAGGAGCCCCAGATGAAACGCCCTTCCCTGATCCTTCCCATCCCGTCACGGCGCTGGTCGATGTTCGCACTGCTCTTCGCCGTGCTTGCCCAGGCCGGCGCGAACGACGATACCGCGCCGCCAGCGGCGCTGCCGGCGCTGGGCGCGACGACGGAGATGCTGACCGTCTCCGGCTTGTCGTCCGGTGGCTTCATGGCGGTCCAGATGCAGGTGGCGCATTCGGCGCTGGTACGTGGTGCCGGCGTGCTGGCCGGTGGCGGCTATTACTGCGCGCGCAACAGCGTCTTCAATACCAGCGACTGCATGGCCCCCGGGGATTCCATCCTGTTCCCGGCGCCGCCGGTGAGCCGGCTGATCGCCGAAGCCGAGACACAAGGCCGCCTGAAGGCCATCGACCCCCCGGAAAACCTGCGCCGGCAGCGTGTCTGGCTGCTGTCCGGCAGTGGCGATCGCACGGTGACCACCAAGGCGGTGGATCTGCTGCGCGATTTTTATCGCAACTGGACGCCCGCAGCGGCGCTGGCCTATGCGCACGTGCCGACGGCGGGGCATGCCCTGATCCAGCCGGATGCGCCCGACGGCAATGATTGCCCGGTGACGGCGCCGCCCTACATCAACCGCTGTGGCGATTTCGACGCGCCGGGGCAACTGCTTGCGCACCTGCTCGGCGATCTGCAACCCAAAAGCACGCAACCGCAGGGCCGGCTGATCCCGTTCGCACAGTTCGACTTTACGGGTGGCTCGATCGAAACACGGCTTTCCGGCCTGGCGAAGACCGGCCATGTGTATGTGCCACAAGCGTGCGAGCGGGGCGGCTGCCGCGTGCACGTGGTATTCCATGGCTGCCAGCAAAACGAGGAAACCCTGGGCCTCACCTTCATCGATGAATCCGGCTACAACCGCTGGGCGGACAGCAACCGGCTGGTCGTGCTGTATCCGCAGATCGCCAGGCAGTCATCGTTCTGGCCCAATGTGAACAACCCCAAGGGATGCTGGGACTGGTGGGGCTACAGCGGCGCCGATTATCACGTGAAGCAGGGCAAGCAGATCGCCGCCGTCAAGGCGATGATCGACCGGATCACCCAGCCCCTGCCCTGAGGAGGACGTCCGGGCGCTCCGGCCCGGCGAAACAGGCCCTTCGCCACGCCATAAAGCACGATTCATCCCGGTGGCGAGTGGAGCAACCCCCTGCCCGAATGCTATCGTCACGGCTTGTTGCCCAGCCGGGCGGTTGAAGGGGAGTCGCGCGCCATGCATGTCGAAATCGGGGAGGCCTGGGAAATCATCCAGCAGCGTCAAACGGATGAGGCCCAGGCCTGCCAGCGTCTGGAAACCTGGTTCCTGCACGGTGGCAACGCGATGGCCGTGAACGGCGACGAAGCCCTGATCGAAGCCCTGGTCCGGGCGGACTGGGTGGAAGGCGTGAACATCGCGCTGCGCCATGGTTTTCATCCCAGCGACCTGCCCCAGCCCGCGCTGCTGTTGTGCCTCGCCCCCAGTGGCCCGATGGCGCGACGTCTCACCGAGGCGGCCGTGCCGGTGAACCCGGACCCGGCCACGGCGACGCCCTGCCCCGTGGAAACCGCCGTGCGCGAAGATCGCCGCGAGGTCCTGGATGTCCTGCTGCATCACGGCGCCGACCCGAATATCCGGCTTTCCAATGGGGGCTGCCCGCTGCATTTCGCCGCGCATCTCGGCAGGGTGGAAATCGTCCGCGCGCTGCTGGCGCTGGGCGCCGACGTCAACAATGGCGAAATCCACGGCGAGACGCCGTTGCTGGCGGCCATCGCGGAACTGAACGTGGATGTGACGCGCGTGCTGCTCGATGCCGGCGCCGATGTGGAGGCCCGGCGGCAGGATGGCCTGACGGCCTTGCGGGTGACGCTGGCTTCGCCCACCGCACTGCCGGCCGACGAAGCGGACAAGCGCCGGCTGAACATATTCGAAATGCTGCTGAACGCCGGGGCGAGCCTTGCCCGGGACGAACAAGCCGAATCGCTGGCGGAGCTGGCACAACGTCAGTTCGGGGTGGAATCCCCCGTGACGCAGGCGGTGTCCCGCTGGGCGGAACAGGCCGATTCGCCGGAATCCAGCACAAAATAAAACGGCGTGCGGGGCATCAGCCCCGGCACGCCGTCAGCGCTGCGCGGCGAATGCCGCGCCGCCCGATCGGATCGATCAGATCACGCCTTGCGCCAGCATGGCGTCGGCCACCTTCACGAAGCCGGCGATGTTGGCGCCGTTCACGTAGTTGACCTTGCCGTCCGCACCCTTGCCGTAGCGCAGGCAGGCAGCGTGGATGCCCTGCATGATTTCCAGCAGGCGGCTGTCCACCTCTTCGCGGCTCCAGGACAGGCGCATCGCGTTCTGGCTCATTTCCAGGCCCGAAGTCGCTACGCCACCGGCATTGCTGGCCTTGCCCGGTGCATACAGCACGCCAGCCTTGTCGAACACGCGCACCGCGTCGGCGGTGGAAGGCATGTTGGCGCCTTCGGCCACGCAGATCACGCCATTCTTGACCAGCACGTGTGCGTCGTTGTCGTCCAGTTCGTTCTGGGTGGCGCACGGCAGCGCCACGTCCACCGGCACGTTCCACGGCTTGATGCCGGGCTCGAAGTGAGCCTTGACGCGCTCGGCGTAGTCGCTGACGCGACCGTAGAGATGGTTCTTCACTTCCATCAGCACGGCCAGCTTTTCCGGCGTGAAGCCGTCGTTGTCGATCACGGTGCCGGTGGAGTCGGATACGGTGATCACCTTGGCGCCCAGCGCCATGGCCTTCTCGACCGCATACTGGGCCACGTTGCCCGAGCCGGACACCGAGACGCGCAGGCCTTCCATGGTACGGCCGGCGTGGCGCAGCATTTCCTCGGCGAAGTAGACGGTGCCATAGCCGGTGGCTTCCGGGCGCATCAGCGAGCCGCCGAACGACAGGCCCTTGCCGGTGAACACGCAATCGTTGCGGTTGGACAGCTTCTTCATCATGCCGGCCATGTAGCCGACTTCACGGCCGCCGACACCGATATCGCCGGCCGGAACGTCGGTATCCGAACCCACGTGGCGGAACAGCTCGGAAACGAATGCCTGGCAGAAACGCATCACTTCACCGGGGCTCTTGCCCTTCGGGTCGAAGTCGGAACCACCCTTGCCGCCGCCCATGGGCAGCGTGGTCAGGGCGTTCTTGAAGGTTTGCTCGAAGCCCAGGAACTTGAGGATGGACAGGTTCACCGACGGGTGGAAACGCAGGCCGCCCTTGTACGGGCCGATGGCCGAACTGTGCTGGATGCGATAGCCGCGGTTCACGCGCACTTCGCCTTGGTCATCCACCCACGAGACGCGGAACATGATCACGCGTTCGGGTTCCACCAGGCGGTCGAGCAGGCCGTGCTCGGCATAACGCGGGTGTTCCTGGATGAACGGCCACAGGCTTTCGATGACCTCGGTAACAGCTTGCAGGAATTCCGGCTGGCCCGGGTTGCGTTCTGCAACCAGAGAAAGGAACTCGTGCGCGTTTTGGTATTTCATTTTTTTGACCCCGGCAAAGTGTGTGAATCGCACCAAAGCGGGGCATTCTATGCGAGCACGGCCTGTGATTCCAATGCTGCTATTGAGCAAAAACAAGAAGATGTGAATGGAATACGACACATGGCCGAAATGCACACTTGTGGTGCAAATGCAATAGCAGGCATCTGAAATATAGGGGTTTTCACTTACACTTACTGTGAGCAAAGACAACGATTGCCCAGACAAAACAAAGTGCTAGGCCCGCCCAGGCCGGGTCAGCCCGTCACCATGAATCCCGTTGGGATCCGCAATCCTGTCAGCGCTTCAGTGCAAGCGATGCTGACCAAGCAACAGTTATCACCCTGCATGCCGGAAGCATCACCGGTCATGCTGCGCCGGATGCGCAAACGCGCGGTCGCCATAGCTGCGCAGCACCTGCGAAATGATCACCTGGTAGCCACTGAGCCACTCGCTGTAGCGGCGCTTCGCCTCCTGGTGCAGCGGATGCGCGATCAAGGCCTGCAAACCCGCCTCGGACGACCAGTAATAGACATTGCAGATACGCCCGGTCCTGGGGTCCTCCCAGGCCTCCTCGCCCAGATAGCCCTCGGTATCGCGCGCGGCGGCCGCGATCCGGGCGTCCAGCCGATGGAAATCGTCGTCGAACTGGCGGGTATCGAAAATGAACGTGGCGCTGTACATCAAAGTCTCCAGGGTTGGGTCGGCGGGCACGCGATGATAGGGCCGCGCCGCCCGCATCCAAAAGAAATGGCGAGCCCGAAGGCCCGCCATGCCGAACTGGCGTCCGGTCAATGCACCATGTCCGCCATGAGCTGCGGCGGTACCGGCGCGTAATGGTCGAACTGCATGGTGAAACTGGCACGACCGGAACTCAGCGCGCGCAGTTGCCCGATGTAGCCGAACATGTTCTGCAATGGCACCTGGGCCTCGATCGCCGCCGCGTTGGCACGCTGCGTCTGATCGCGGACCAGGCCGCGTCGGCGGTTGATGTCGCCGATGCTGTCACCCACGTATTCCACGGGCGTGATCACCTCGACGGCCATCACCGGCTCCAGCAACTGCGGCTCGGCATCGCGTAGCGCCTGCCTGAACGCGGCAGCCGCGGCCAGTTCGAACGCCAGTGGCGACGAATCCTTCTCGTGATGACTGCCATCGAGCAGCGTCACCCGCACATCCACCACCTGGAATCCCGCCATCACACCGGCCGCCGCCGTCTTGCGCACACCGGCCTCCACGCCGGGCACGAATTCGCGCGGCACGGCGCCGCCGACATTCTTGTCCACGAACTCCAGCCCGCTGCCACGCGGCAACGGCTCCACGCGCAACACCACCTCGGCATACTGCCCCGAGCCGCCGGTCTGCTTGCGGTGCAGGTAACGCGCCTCGGCCGTCCGCGCGATCGTCTCGCGGTACGACACCTGGGGCCGACCCAGCTCGACGTTCACATGGAACCGCGTACGCATGTTCTCCAGCGCTACCTCCAGTTGCAGTTCGCCCATGCCGGACAGGATGGTCTGGCCGGATTCGGCATCCAGCCGCAACCGCAGACTGGGGTCTTCCTGCACGATGGCGTGCAGCGCCTTCAGCATCTGCTGCTGATCGCCCTGCGTGCGCGGTTGCACCGCCACGTCGATCACCGGCTCCGGCGCATCGATGCGCTCCAGCACCAACGGATGATCCTGCGCGGTCAGCGTGTCGCCGGTGATCGTGCCCTTCAGCCCGGCCACGGCCACGATGGCGCCCGCGCCCACCACATCGCGCTCATGCTTGCGATCGGCGTGCATCTCGTACAGCCGTGAAATCCGCTCGCGCCGGTCCTGCGTGGCGTTGTACACCGTGTCGCCGGCCGACAGCCGCCCGCGATACAGGCGGATGAAAGTCAGCGTGCCGTGGTCGTCGTGCGTCACCTTGAACGCCAACGCCGCCAGCGGGCCATCCGGGTCGGGCTGGATGTCGTGCTCGCCCGCCACCGGCACATCGGCGGGCGCCGGCAGGTAGGCGACCACGGCATCGAGCAGCGGCTCCACGCCCTTGTTCTTGAACGCGGAGCCCAGCAGCACCGGCACGAACCGGCCGGCGATGGTGCCGCGCCGGATACCGGCGCGCAGTTGCGCGGCATCCGGCAGCACGCCGTCCAGCCACGCGGCCATCAGCGCATCGTCCTGCTCCACCACAGCCTCGACCAGGCGCGCCCGGTACTGCGCGGCCGCTTCGGCCAGCTCCACCGGGATGGCGCCGATCTCGGCCGGCGCCGGTTCGCCGTGCGCGGGCCAGGTCCGCGAGCGCATCTCGACCAGATCGACCAGCCCGAAGAACTGGCCCTCGCTGCCGATGGGCAGTTGCAGCACCAGCGGTGTGACGCCCAGGCGCTGCGCCATCATGGCGACCACGCGTGGGAAGTCCGCGCCGATACGGTCGAGCTTGTTGACGAAGGCCAGCCGCGGCACATGGTATTTGTCGGCAAGACGCCAGTTGGTCTCGGTCTGCGGCTCCACGCCGGCCACGCCGTCGAATACCACCACCGCGCCATCGAGCACGCGCAGCGAACGGTTCACCTCGATGTTGAAATCGATGTGGCCGGGGGTATCGATCACGTTGATCTGATGACCCTGCCAGAACACGGTGGTGGCCGCGCTGTTGATGGTGATGCCGCGCGCCTGCTCCTGCGGATCGAAATCCATGGTGGCCGCGCCGTCGTGCACCTCGCCCAGCCGGTGGTTCTCGCCGGTGTAGTAAAGAATGCGTTCAGTGGTGGTGGTCTTGCCCGCGTCGACGTGGGCGATGATGCCGATATTGCGTAGGTTTCTGTCTTCCATGATGAGGTTCATCCACAAAGCGCCGCCGACCGCGTCTTGGGCGGTGGCGGCCAAACGATCGTCGACCTTCCGGCTGGTCGCGCCGGATGGTCAGGCCATGTCTTGCGGCTGCGTGGACGCCAGCGCTGCGACGCAGGCGACGGCCACGATCGAGCCAAAGGATGGGCGCAAGTCCCCTTTCCCCTGGCTGGAACGAATTGTGGCGATCAGCTTGTCGTAGGTACGCATGGCGCTGCCTCTCTGGCCGTCGTGAACTTGTGGCGTCGTGGGCGCGAAGCGCCCCTTCCCGTCTTCGCTGCGAAACCGTCTCGCGATTCGCTGGACGCTTGCGCGTCGTGCTCAAGTTCGTATCGGCGTTTGTTGGTGGTGGATGAAAAAACAAAACCCCCGCTGGCATCGCCATGCGGGGGTGTGGGCTCCCGAAAGGCGATGGCCTTCCGGTGCGGGGCGGAAGGCTAAGTCATGGCGACCGACAATGCGTGCGCACCGACCGGCAGGCGCGCGCCTGCCACGAGGGCGGCAATCGACTGCTGAAGGCGGTTAGGGCGACGGATCATTGCGTAGGTGTCCATAAGTTGCGATTACTCTAGTTGATAACAGTGCAAATCGCAATAGAACGTGACTAATGTGCCACTTATCGCAAACAGGCTGGGTCTATCGCCATACCATCCGCCCGTCGTCGCATATCACTACCGGCAGGGCCGACATTTGGCGTACCGGCCGGAGTGGAGCGTAAAATCGCCCGCTTTTCTTTTCTTGCGCGAGCAATCCGTGTCCGCTGCCCTTGCCTGGTTTCGTAGCTTCCACCCCGCCCCGCTCGCCGCCGGCTGGCGCGAGCGTCTGTTCGGCTGCCTGGGCGCGGGGCTGGGATTGCTGCTGTGCGAGTGGGTCAGCCGCCGCGCGCTCGGCACGGTGAATCCATGGTTCGTCGCACCGATGGGCGCATCGGCGGTACTGCTGTTCGCGGTACCCGCCAGCCCGCTGGCGCAGCCGTGGTCCATCGTCGGCGGCAATACCGTTTCGGCGCTGATCGGCGTGGCGTGCGGTCTGCTGCTGGGGCACAACGGGCTGGCGGCGGGCCTCGCCGGGGCACTGGCGATCGGCGTGATGTTCCAGTTGCGCTGCCTGCACCCGCCGGGCGGCGCGGTGGCCTTGACGGCGGTGATCGGCGGCCCGGCCGTGGCGGCGATGGGATGGGATTTCGTGCTGTGGCCGGTGCTGGTCAACTCGGCGCTGCTGCTGCTGGTGGCGCTGGTATTCAACAACCTGACGCACCGCCGCTATCCGCATGGCCCGGTGCCGCAATCCAAACCGCACCGTACCGACGATCCCTTGCCCAGTGAACGCGGCGGCCTCACCCGCGAAGACCTGGATGCCGCGCTGGCCGCGCATGGCGAGCCGCTGGACATCACGCGCGACGACCTCGCCGAGCTGCTGGGGCAGGCCCAGGCGCTGGCGCTGCATCGCCGCTTCGGCAGCGTACGTTGCGAAGACATCATGTCGCGCGACGTGATCCGCGTCGGGCCGGACAGCACGCTGCGCGAAGCCTGGGGCCTCCTAGCCCGGCACAAGGTCAAGGCACTGCCGGTCACCGATGCGCAACGCAGCTTGCTGGGCATCGTGTCGCTGCACGACTTCTTCGTCGAGCATACGGCCGAACCGCGCTTTCCCACCGGCCCGTTCGACGGCGAACGCCCTGTCTCGGCCATCATGACCCAGCGGGTGCACAGCGCCCGACCCGATCAGTCCATCGCGGAGCTGGTGCCGGTATTTTCCGACGGCGGCCTGCACCATATGCCGGTGGTGGACGCCGCCGGCATCGTCGTCGGCATGTTGACGCAATCCGACCTGGTGGCGGCGCTGGCCAAAGCCGGCTGACCCGCCCTTCCTCACCCATCGCCCGCCACTCGGCGGGCGATGGGTGCCGCCGCTTGACGCACTACGGTGCGCCCTTTAATTTACCAATTGGTTAATTAACCAATTGGTACACCCGCAACACCCGAGAGGTTCACGCAACATGGCTCCCGACGACGCGCTCAACGCCACCTTCGCCGCGCTGGCTGATCCCACCCGCCGCGCCATCCTGGCCCGGCTGGCGCAGGGCGAGGCTTCGGTCAAGCAACTGGCCGAGCCCTTCGCCATCAGCGCGCCCGCCATCACCAAGCATCTCAAGGTGCTGGAGCGCGCCGGCCTGATCACCCGCGGCCGCGACGCCCAATGGCGCCCGTGCCGGCTGCACGCAGGTCCGCTGCGCCAGGTGGCGGACTGGGTGGAGGAATATCGCCGTTTCTGGGAGCAGCGGCTGGACCGCCTGGAGGATTACCTCCGCGAACTGCAAGCACAGGAGCAACGGCATGACCCGCAGTCCTGAAACGCCCCCCGACGTGCGCCACGAGCGCATCGTGATCGACCGCCCCTACGACGCCACGCCCGCCCAGGTGTTCGCCGCCTGGGCCAGCCCCGAGGCCAAGCGCCGCTGGTTTGCCAACGACGAGGAATGGGAGAACCTGGAGTACCGGCTGGATTTTCGCGTTGGCGGCCAGGAATTCGACCGATCCCGCCCACGCAATGGCGGCACGCTGCACCAGTACGACGGCCGCATCGAGGACATCGTGCCCGACGCACGCATCGTCATCGCCTACACCATGTCGCTGGATGGGCAACGCATCTCGTCATCGCTGCTGACGCTGGAATTCCAGCCACGCACCAACGGCACCCGGCTGCTGTTTACCGAGCAGATCGCCATTCTCGACGGCGCCGACAGCGCCACCTCGCGCGAAAGCGGATGGCGCTCGGTGCTGGACAAACTCGAAGCGGCGCTGCGCCACGATCGCGGCAGCACCGCCTGAACCTTTCGCCCGACCACGAACGCGCCGCAGAACGCGTCGTCCTTCCCTGGAGCACACCATGAACACCGATAGCGATTTCGTCATCACCCGCCTGCTCGACGCCCCGCGCGCGCTGGTCTGGCAGGTTCACAGCGATCCGGCCCACCTGGCCCGCTGGTGGGGGCCGAAAGGCTGCGCCATCGACGTGGCCAAGCTGGATTTCACCCCCGGCGGCCTGTTCCACTACGCCATGCGCTGGCAGGAACAACCGCCCATCTGGGGCCGCTTCGTCTATCGCGAGATCGAGGCACCGCGCCACATGGTCTACGTCAACAGCTTCGCGGATGCCCAGGGCGGCATCGTGCGCAATCCGTGGAGCGCCACCTGGCCGCTGGAAATGCTCACCACGCTGACGCTGGAAGAAGAAGGCGCGCAGACCCGGCTGACCATCCGTTCCAGCCCGCTGACCGCCGACGAGGAAGAAATCCGCACCTTTGTCGCCGGCCATAAGTCGATGGAGCAAGGTTTCTCCGGCACCATCGAACAACTGTCCGACTACCTGGCCAGCCTGCCTCGCGGCGCGTAAGTCCCCGCTTCCCGACCTGCCGTCGAACCACGAAGGCCGCCAGCGGGCGGCCTTCCCTTCGCCCCGCCCGGGCCGAACCGGAGTTTCCTGCAAATGCTGAAAATCATCCTGCTCATCGTCGTGGCCGCCATCGCCGTGGTACTGATCTACGCCGCCACCCGCCCCGATACCTTCCGCGTACAACGCAGCACCCGCATCCAGGCGCCGCCGGCCAGGGTCGCCGCGCTGATCGACGATTTCCACGCCTGGCAGGCGTGGTCGCCCTGGGAAAAGCGCGATCCCGCACTTCAGCGCACCTTCAGCGGCCCGCAGCGGGGCGTGGGTGCGATCTACGAATACCAGGGCAACAAGCAGGTCGGCCAGGGACGGATGGAAATCATCGAATCCAGCCCGGCCCGCATCCTGATCAAGCTGGATTTTCTCCAGCCCTTCGAAGCGCACAACCAGGCCGAGTTCACCCTGCAACCCGAGGGCGACGGCACCCGCCTCACCTGGGCGATGTTCGGCCCACAGCCCTATCTGTTCAAGCTGATGGGCGTGTTCTTCAGCACCGACAGCATGGTGGGCAAGGATTTCGAGAGCGGGCTGGCCAGCCTGAAGGCACAGGCCGAGCACTGACCGCACGCCGCCCGGTCTGCTACGGCTTCTGCACCAGCGCGCTGCCACCCCCATGGCGCACCGGCTCGCTCACGGCGGTGACCGTACCGTCATCGTTGAAGCGGATGGCATTGGCGGCGCCGATCTGGTCGGTTTCATTCCACTGGTGACCAAATTTCGCCAGCGCCCGGGCCTGGGCGCTCCCCGGAAACCCGGTGAGCGTTTCCACCTGGGTCCTGTCGCCATTGCGCTGGCTCAAGCGTGGCGCCGCCACGGCATCGGCCAGCGACATGCCCAGGTCCACATGGTTGACCAGCGTCTGCAATACGGTGGTGATGATGGTGGAGCCGCCCGGCGAGCCCAGGGCAAAGGCCGGCTTGCCCGCTTGCAGCACGATGGTCGGGCTCATGCTGGAACGCGGTCGCTTGCCGGCTTCCGGCACGTTGGGGTGCGGGCCGCTGAAATCGAAGTCGGTCATCTCGTTGTTCAGCAGGAAGCCGCGCCCCGGCACCACGATGCCGCTACCGCCCCAGTCTTCGATGGTGAAGGTGTAGGCCACCACGTTGCCCTCGCGGTCGCTGACCGTCAGATGCGTGGTATGCGCCGGCTCGGCGGCCAGCACAGGCTGCGGGCGCAGCGGCACCGACTGGTCGTCCTGGTAGGGATACGGATCGCCCTGCGCCACCTTGCCATGCGTGGCCCTGGCGTCGATCAGCCGTGCCCGCTCGCGGGCGTAATCCCTGGAAAGCAGACCATCGCGCGGCACGTCGATGAACTCGCTATCGGCCACGTAGGCATTGCGGTCGGCGAACGCCAGCCGCGACGCTTCCAGGTACAGGTGCTCCGCCTCGGCGCGCGGCAGTGATTTCAGGTCGTAGTTCTCCAGAATGTTGAGCGCCTCGGCGATGGCGATGCCGCCGCTCGATGGCGTGGGCATGCCATAGACCTCGTAGCCACGATAGGTCGAGTGGATCGGCTGGCGCAGCCGTGCTTCATAGTCCTTCAGGTCGTTCAGCGTCATCCGGGCGCTGAGCACGCTGACCCCTGGATTGGTCGGCGGCGTGTTCACCGCCTTGACGATGCTGGCCGCCAGCGGCCCTTCGTAGAAGGCCTTGACGCCACTGCGCGCCAGCAGGCGATAGGTGTCGGCAAGATCGGGGTTGCGAAAGTGCGTGCCCACCGGCAGTGCCTTGCCATCGCGCAGGTACAGCTTGCTGGTGCTGCTGAAGCGGGCGAATTTCGCCTCGTTCAGCGTAGCGATGCGGTTGAAGTTGGGGCCCACCGTAAAGCCCCGGGTAGCGACGCGGATGGCGGGCGCCAGCACCTTGGAGAGCGGCATGTTGCCATAGCGGGCCAGTGCCTCGTGCCAGCCCCGCACGGTGCCCGGCACCCCCACCGCGATGCCGTTGGGCACGGTTGCGGACCAATCCATGGCCTTGCCATCCTGCTGGAATACGCCAGGGCTGAAATAGGCCGGCGCGGTTTCGCGATGGTCGAGCGCGATCACGCGCTGATCCTTGGCCGAGTAGATCAGCATGAAGCCACCACCACCGATGCCGCAACTGAACGGATCGGTCACGCCCAGCACCGCCGCCGCGGCGACGGCGGCATCCACGGCATTGCCGCCGGTGTTCAGGATCTCCATCGCCGCCTTGCTCGCCTCATCGGAAATGGTGGCCACCGCGCCGCCGTGGCCGGTGGCCACCGGCTGCGCCGCATGGGCGGCGAACGCCGCCACCAACAGGATCGTTGCCCACACCGTGTTCTGCCGCATCGTGCCGCTCCCGGAAAAAGACCGTCCCATCCTAGCAGCGCCACCCGCCGATATTGAATGTGGGCTTACCCGTAGCCATGCGAATGCGTGAATTTATCTGACGAACAGCGTGGCGATGACGCCAGGGCGTGTCATCCAATGTTTCACGACAGCGTTCGGTGCAGTTCGGGATGCCGTGCAAGGCGCTGGACGCGCGGCGGTATGGATACCGCAAGCGGCCTGCGACGCCGCGTGGCGCCCGAAATGCACCGAACCCGCAGCGCGGGGCCCGCCCGAGCGGCACAATGCGCATCCCATTGTCCGGACCTTGACCATGACCACCACCGACCTTCAACGCATCAACCCGACGCCACTCTGGTCCGATGCCGTGTGTTTCAACGGCACCGGGTATTTTGTCGAAGTGCCCGAAAGCGGCACGGACTTCACCGCGCAGACCCGCGCCCTGCTGGCCCAGGCCGAACGCACATTGCACGCGATCGGCTCCGACAAGGCGCGGCTGCTGATGGTGACGATCTACCTGCCGGATCTCGCCCACCGGCAGGCACTGAACGAACTGTGGCGCGAATGGCTGCCGGAAGGCTGCGCGCCCGCGCGGGCCTGCGTACGCGCCGAGCTGGCGTCACCCGACCTGTTGATCGAGATGGCCTTCGTCGCGGCGCTGCAGCCCGCCTGAGCGCCCCGGGGCGTCAGCCGCCCCGCTTGGCCTTGGCGTGCGCCACGGCGGCCTTGCTGATGACCTTCCATTTGGCGGTCTGCGCTTTGCGCTCCAGCATGGTCAGCCGTCCTTGCCGCGCATCGTGCATCACCTTGTGGTAGTTGCGCAGCCGATCGTCCGGCACGGCTCCGCGCACCGCGCAGCCCGGCTCCTCCCGGTGCTGGCAGTCGCGGTAGCGGCAGTGTGCGGCCAGGGCCTGGATATCGTCGAAACCGGCACTCAGTTCGGCTTCATCGGCATCGGGGCGCCAGGTGCGCAGGCCGGGGGTATCGATCAGGCAGGCGCCTTCCGGCAAACGGAACAGATGGCGCGCCACGGTGGTATGCCGGCCCCGGTTGTCCCCATGCCGCACCGCGCCGGTCTGCTGCGCCGGCGTTGCCAGCAGCGTGTTGGTCAACGTCGATTTGCCGGTGCCGCTGGCGCCGAGCAATACCACCGTCTGCCCCGCGCCCAGCCAGGGCGCCAGCGCATCGCGCGCACCATCCGCCAGCGCATTGACCGCCAGCATCGGTGTATGTGCCGGCAGACGCGCCGCCAGCTCCGCCAGCCGCGCCTCCGGATCGTCGGCCAGATCGGCCTTGGTCAGCACGATCACCGGGGCGATGCCCGCGATGCGGGTGAACGCCAGGTAGCGCTCCAGCCGGCGCGGGTTGAAGTCATGATCCAGCCCCATCACCAATAGCGCGGTGTCGATATTGCTGGCCAGTGGCTGGCGGCGGCCGTCGTTGGCGCGGCGCGCCAGATGATTGAGTCGCGGCACCAGCGCCGTGACCCAGGTTTCGCCCAGCGCATTGCGCTCGGCGATCACCCAGTCGCCGACGACCAGCGCGGTGGCTTGCGCCACCAGCGCATGCACCAGGCCGGGCAGCGGCCGTGCCGCGTGCTCGATGTGGCCATCATGAAGAAACAAACCTTCGCGCTGGACTTCGGTGATACGCGCCAGCCAGGCGCCGGGGTGATCGGCTGCGGGTACTTCAGGTAAGGCGGCGAGCAAGGCGGATTGCAGGCCGAGGGTATTCAATGCGACGAAATCGTATTCGAGCATGGGTAGATTCGATCCAGGTTGTCAGGCCCGCGACGCGCGCGGGCAACGCCGCGACAAACGCGGCAAGGCAACGACAGGGGTCGGTCGGCCATGCTGGGCGGCTGGCGCCCGGATGAATCCGTGTGTTCACCGCGCCCGGTGGGCGCGGCGCATCAGTGATCCGTGCGGGACGGGAATCCGCTCAGGATGGCCGACAGGAGGGCAAGGTCCAGGGTACGCATGACAATCTCCTGTGGATGAATGGGATACGCAGTCTGCGCCGGCGTACCGGTCGCCGGCAAGCAACGGCCCATGCCGTGGCGCGTCGATGCAACACCCGCGGTAGCGCTCGCGCCTAGGGCGTGTCATCCAATGTTTCACGACAGCGTTCGGTGCAGTTCGGGATGCCGTGCAAGGAGCTGGACGCGCCGCGGTATGGATACCGCAAGCGGCCGGCGACGCCGCGCGGCGCCCGAAATGCACCGAACCCGCAGGGCTGGGCCGAAAAAACACCATCCACTGCGTTGCACGCCTTGCCAATAACCGGTTATTGCCTGCGTCGTGCGCCTGGTGCCTGGTGTTTTTTCGGCCCAGCGCTGCCGCGAAACATTGGATGACACGCCCTAATCGGGGTTTCCGAACAGATCGCCCGCTGATTGGGCGCCACGGCGCGGCAACGGCGCGGGCACGGCATGGAGGAAATCGTCCGGGCACGGGCGCAGCAAGGTGCGCGCGAGTTCGGGATTACGGCAGGTAAGCCAGAGCTCGTAATCGTGCTCGGGCACCACCACCAGGCTGCGCTTTTCGTCGCCGGGCGCGTGAAAGCGCCGCATCACCGGGTGGGTGTCGGCGTTGATGGTCAACTGGGTGAACGAATGACTCAGCGTGCCGTCGGGCTCATCCCAGGCCCGCCAAAGCCCGGCAACGGCGAAGGGCGCATCATCGGCGGCGCCGATGCGCCAGCGTACCGGACGGCCACTTTCGTAGCTGGGCTCGAAAAAGCCCAGCATCGGCACCAGGCACAACTGCCCTACCCGCCAGGCGCCACGAAAGGCGCGCTTCTCGCCCACGGTTTCGGCCCGCGCATTCATCGTGGCATAGGGCCTGGCACCGGCCGGCATCTTCCCGCGCGGCACCATGCCATAGCTGCCGACCATGACCTGCGGCCCCTGCCCCACATCCACCAGGATCGGCGCCGCATAGCCCTGCCATGTTTCCTCCGGCCAGGCTTCGTCCGGTTCCATCACCCGAAAATGGTCGGCCAACGTGCGTTTCGCGGGCGGCAGGAAGTTGACGCACATGCTCAGCGCGCCGCGCCGGGCAGGTAGCGCCCGGCTGGTTCGAAGGTGGAAAGGTGGCAAGGAACGATCATGGAACCTCTTGGAGCAAAGTGGCGGCGAGATGGTGCAACAAAACCTGGCGCGCTGCGAGCGCCCCGGGCGCGGGCGAAGCCGGCGGCAACCCGCCGAACGGTAGTTGCCAGAAAAATGCCCGATCACTACATTGTAGAACGTTCGTTCTATATCAGGAATAAACCAATGCACACCGCCCCGCGTTTCCGTTTTTCCGAATCCGCCGCCATCCGCAAGCACGTACTGCGCGTGCCCACCCCGCTGATCGAGCATCTGGTGACGCGCTCGGCCGATACCCTGGCCGGCACCTTCTGGCTGCACCGCAACGACGTGATCCACCTGGATGCCACACTGCACGCGGATGCGCTGCGGCTGATCGGCATGTACGTGGAGCTGGACGACGCAGGCACCGTGACCGGGATCGGACTGCAACGCGAGGCACGGCCGCTCCGGCACTGAGCGGCGCAAACCAGGGCGCGAACAAGTGGGGCAACGCCGGCGGCGCGGATGCGACAGCGCATGGCCCCAGCCGCCGCGCCGCTACAGGCTGCCTTCATCGTCCACCCTGATCAGGGCGAAGCGATCACGGCCGATCTGCTTGGCCTGGTACAGCGCCGAATCCGCCAGCGCCACCAGTTGATCCGGCGCGCGCTGCGTGCGCACGATGAACGCGATGCCGATGCTGGTGGAAATCTGCATCGGGCCGCTTTCGGTTTCGATGGGCATGCGGACGGCTGCGAGGATTTTTTCCGCCACGGCGATGGCGTTCTCCTCGGTTCTGACCTCATCCAGCATGACGCAGAATTCGTCGCCCCCCAGACGGCCCACCACATCCGATTCGCGCAGCGATCGTTCGATGGCCTGGGCATAACCGCGCAACACGGCGTCGCCCACGGCGTGGCCGTGCTGATCGTTGATCGGCTTGAAATGATCCACATCCAGATAGAACAGCGCCAGCGGTTGCCCGCTGCGGCGATGCCGGCGTAGCGCCAGATCCAGCGCCTCCAGGAAGAAGGCACGGGTCAGCGCCCCGGTCAGCGTGTCGAACGATGCCAGCGTCCGCCATGCCAGCTCCTGCTGCTTGCGGTCCGTGACATCCCAGGACACCACGTAGCAGCCGGACACGGTTCCCTGCTCGCCGATCTGCGGGATCAGGTCGCTGACGATGTGCCGGGTGCCGCGCAGCGCCACCATGGTCGTCTCGAAATGCACCTTTTCGCCGCATAGGGCGCTTTCCACATAGGGGCGCGCCCGCTCGTAGTAATCCTTGCCCATGAAGTCGACCATCAGTTGTCCTTCGGTCGGCTCGATGCCGAGCAGCACCAGGTATTGCCCATTCCAGTAGCGATAGCGCTGCGTGGCATCCAGGAAGGCCACCAGCGCGGGAATGGCATCGGTGATCGCCCGCAACGTCTGCTGCTGGTTGAGCAGCGCCTGCTCGGCGCGCTTGCGCGCGCTGATGTCGCGCAGGAAACACGGAAACTCGACGGTGTCGCCGTGGTGCAGGACGGTGATGGTCAGTTCCACCAGCACCTCGTTGCCATTGCGCTGCATCGCCGGCAACTCGATGCGCCGGTTGAGCGCGGCGCCTTCGCCCGTCTTGAGAAAATGTGCAATGCCGTCCTGATGCCGCAGGCGGAAACGTTCGGGAACGATCAGCTCGGTCAGCGGGCGGCCCAGCACTTCGTCCTTGGTCCAGCCGAAGACGGCGGCGGCCTGGGCGTTCCAGTCGATCACCAGCCCATCGCGATCGATGCAGATGAACATCTCGTGCGACGCCTCGATGATCGCCTGGGTGCGCTGGCGGCTGCTGACCAGTTCCGCTTCGTATCGCTCGCGGCGCGACAGCTCCCGTTCCAGCGCGGCCAATGCCTGCGTCCGGCCGGTGAGCAGCACCTGGTTCTGCTCGAACTGCCGCTGGTAGCCCAGTGCCGCGCCCATCAGGCCAGCCATCAATTGCAGCGTCTGCGTGTCGTGCGGCGAAAAGGCGTCCGGATGGTCCGCCACCATCATCAACACGCCCACGGCAACGCCCGCCTGGAACAGCGGTGCCACCACCAACGCGCGGGCGCCAGCGCGACGACAGGCCTCCTGATTCACCCGGGGATCGTTTTCGGTATCGGACGACGCCAGCACCTGTTCCTGCGCGATGCACAGGCCCGACAGGCTGCTCCGCTGCTCGACCCACGTGCCGATCAGGCTGCTGCCGACGCCACTTCCCGCGCGACAGGCCAGCAACTCGCCCTCGATCATCTGGACCACCACCCCCTGTGCCGGGGTCAGCCGCATCATGCTGTCCCCCACCAGTTTCAGAAAGCGATCCAGATCCAGCGCCGACTGGGCCAGCAACGCCTGGGTGGCGATCACCTCGTTCAGCCGCGCGGTGTGTTGTTCCAGTTGGCCCATGGTCTCGTTACGCTGGGCCACTTCGTTCAGCAGGTGGCGATTGGCCCGGTCGGCCGCGACCATCGCGGCACGCTGCTCGCGGATGGCACGCAACGCCAGCAGGCAGGCGGCTCCGATCAGCAGCAGGTCCAGCAAGGTCATGCCGGCAACGGCAATGCGACTCCAGCGATCCAGCCTTGCCACATCGGCGGCAAGCACCGCCGCGCGCTGGCGGGCGTCGGCGTCCATCGCGCCGATTCCGGCCCGGATCGCGTCCATATACCGCTTGCCCTGGATCACACTGGCGGTATCGATTGGCAGATTGCGACGGAGCACTTCGATGCGCTGCGTCTGAAGCGCGTTCACCGGGTGCTCGATTTGCAGCAACTTCTCCAGCCGGCGCTTCTGTTCCGGCTGGCTGTGCACCGCTCGCGCCACCTGCGGCAACAAGCGCCGTACTTCGCCACGGCCGTGCACATACGGGGCGAGGAACGTTTCGTCGTGGGTCAGCATGAAACCACGCACGCCGGTTTCCGCATCGACGTAGCCACCCAGCAACTGGATGAGCTGATGAATCAGCTCTCGTTGCGCGCCCACTTCCTCCCGTTTCAGCGCCGCCTGGCGCGATACGAGAAACGGCACCGCGGTATTCAGCAACAGAATGACCACGGCGATCAGAAGACCCCAGCGCTGCATTCTCGTCATGGATGGACCTGGATGAATGGAATCTGCTCCCATCGTACAAACCCCGCCCGGCCCCACCAAGCCCCAATGGTCCACGCGGTTGTCGGCCACCCGTCATCGGGGGCGAACATGAAAAAGGCCCTTCCAGTGGAAGGGCCTGCCGGATGCGCCATGCAACGGGGCATCAGAGCCGGAAACGCTGCACCACGCGGTTCAGGCTGTGCGCCACATGCTCGATCTCGCCAGCGGTATGCGCTGCGCTGCGGATCGACTGGGTGGTCTCTTCGACCATCTGCGAAATGTCCTCGACGCGGCCGGCGATGGCATTGCTGGCCTGGCTCTGCTCGCGAGTGGCCGTGGCCATTTCGCGCAGGCGGGACAAAGTGCTCTCGGCGCCACTATGGATGCGTTGCAGCGAGTCGCTCACGTGCTTGGCCATCTCCGCGCCGTTTTCCACCTGCGGCAGCGCCTCGTTCATCACGGTCACCACCGAGTCGGTCTCGGCCTTCACCGAAGCCAGCATCTGCTCGATTTCCACGGTGGCGCTGCCGGTACGCTCGGCCAGCTTGCGCACCTCGTCGGCCACCACCGCGAAACCGCGGCCCTGCTCGCCGGCACGCGCGGCCTCGATGGCCGCGTTCAGCGCCAGCAGGTTGGTCTGTCCGGCGATATCGCTGATGACGGCCGCGATACTGGAGATTTCCTTCGCCTTGTCGTCCAGTTGGCGAATCTGGCCAGAGGCGCGCGCCACGCTGTCGGCAATGTGCGCCATCGCGGACGACGTCTGGTTCACCTGGCTCACGCCCTCGGCCGCCAGCGCGGTGGCAGTGCGCGACGATTCCTCGGTATCGGCCGTGTTGTCGGAGATATGGTTGATGCTGACCGTCAGTTCTTCCATCGCCGCCGCCATCGAGGCAGTGGAATCGGTCTGGCGATCCGACGCGACGGAAATCTGCTGGCTGGCCGATGCAATCAGCGTGGCATGCTGTTCCAGTTGCTGCGCGTCGCGCTGCACTTCGCTCAGCACTGTGCGCAGCGAGCCCCGCATGCGCTCCACCGCGCCCATGATGCTGCCCTGCGGCGCATTCGAAACGCGGCCATCGTCCGAAAGATTGCCATCGGCCACCTTGGTCACCAGATGCACCACGTCGTCCGGCTCGCCACCCAGGCTCAGCATCAGGCGACGGACCGCCAGCACCAGGACCGTGCCGATGATGCCGGCGAATATCACACAGATGATTACCTGCCAGCGGGCGTTGGCCCAGAAGCGCTGATCGGCCTCGGCAAAGCTGATACCGCTGCCGACCACCCAGTTCCAGCGCGGAGTGCGTTCGGCCACCGACAGCAGGTCCACCACCTTGCCTTCGCGCTCGGAATCCCACCAGTACTCGGTGAGCGCGCCGCCGGATTTGTCCAGCGCGGCCTTGGCGATGGCGCCAACGCTATTGCCCTTGGAATCCTTGAAATCATTGAAGCTGGTGCCGTGCAATTGGGGGTCCAGCGGTGCGGCGACGAAGATCAGTTTTTCATCGGTGACGTAGACGTATTCGGAGTCGTGGTACTTGTTTTCGCGCAGGATCTGCGTGGCGATGGCCTTGGCCTCGTCTTCCGGCAGCTTGCCGGACGCGGCCATGTTCTCCAGTTGCACGATGGTGCTGTAGGTGCTCTTCATCAATTGCTTGATGCGGGCCCGGTTGTCCTTGTCGCTGGCATCGCGCAATACGTACAGCCCCACCAGCATCATGCCCAGCAGGAAGACCAGCACCACCCCGGTCAAACCCCATGCTTTCTGCCTTAACGTCATTTTCCAGTCTCCCTGCCAATTCGCCGCGCTGGCGCCTCGAACAAACGCCGCCGCCAGAATGGCCCTGCTTTCGGACGGCAACCAAAGTATTCCTGTCAGGATAGCCGGCAATCGGACGGATGACTATGCGGGCTTTACCCTCAGGTGCGATTTGTTTGTTCCAGGTAAAAATATCTCGAAGAAGATGAGGAGGAATCCGATTGACGTCGCCCGGGATGATCCCAGCGGCGGCTGTCAGGTGCAATACCGGTTTTCCTGGCGTCAGGAAAACAGAATATGCCGGGCTTGCGCAGCGGCGTCACCGCAGCAGGCCAAGCCTTGCCCTGCTTGCCTTGCAGTCATTTTTTCATCGCATGCCAGCGGGCTGTGTTTCCATTTTCAATTCGTTGCCGATTCAGTCGAATACCGAATTGGCGCAAGCGCTGCCATCAATTCAACCCGATATCTTCCGACATCGGCATGAATAGACAAAGCAATAATCAGCGAAGATGACAGGCGAATTTCAATCATTTCCAGGAAAGAAATCGCCAAGGTTGGAGAAAAAAACCGATGTCAGTGGGAATCTGCACACCGCCGTCTGTCGCCTGAAAGGCCTGCCCCCCGAAAGAGGTTGCGCTCAGGCGCTCCGCTACGGCAGATGCCGGGCGTGAAAGCGCAGATGATCTTCGATGAAGCTGGCCACGAAGTAATAGCTGTGGTCGTAGTCTG
Source organism: Chitiniphilus eburneus (assembly GCF_005048205.1). GTDB lineage: Bacteria > Pseudomonadota > Gammaproteobacteria > Burkholderiales > Chitinibacteraceae > Chitiniphilus > Chitiniphilus eburneus. The sequence continues at coordinate 99,063 of NZ_SUMF01000003.1, read as the reverse complement.
GCTGCATGCGCAATGTCAGCGGCCAATCGCGCTCGGTAGCGGCCTGCCGCAACGCATCGGGCTGTAGTTGGGTGTCGAGAAAGGCATCCGCCCCGCCCTGGTCCACCAGCATCGGCACCGGCACCGTGGCCGCACGCAGCAAGGCACAACTGTCATAGCGCTGCCAGGCGGCTTCGTCCGCGCCGAGATACTGGGCAAAGGCCTCCCGTCCCCAGGGCACCTGCATCGGATTGACGACCGGCGCCAATGCCGAAGCGCTGCGATAGCGCTCCGGGTTGCGCAACGCCACCATCAGCGCCCCGTGCCCGCCCATCGAATGCCCGGCGATGGCGCGCGCATCGCTCACCGGGAAGTTCGCCTCGACCAGCGTGGGCAGTTCGTCCACCACGTAGTCGTACATCCGGAAGTGCGTGGCCCAGGGCGCCTGGGTGGCGTTGACATAGAAGGACGCCCCCTGGCCCAGGTCATAGCGCTCCGCGTCCGGCACGCCCTCGCCGCGCGGGCTGGTATCGGGCAGCACCAGTGCCAGGCCCAGTTCGGCCGCCACCCGTTGCGCACCGGCCTTGGTCGCAAAGTTCTCATCGGTGCAGGTCAGCCCCGACAGCCAGTACACCACCGGCACGCGGGCGCCATCCTCTACCTGCGGCGGCAGGTAGAGGCCGAATGTCATCGCACAGCGGGTGGCAGTGGATTCGTGCCGCCAGCGCTGGTGCCAGCCGCCGAATGCGCGCTGGCTGGAAATCCGCTCCAGCGCGGCCGTCATCGGGAGCCCTCGCGAAAGTGGATCACCGAGCGGATCGACTTGCCCGCATGCATCAGCTCGAACGCGGTGTTGATCTCCTCCAGCGGCATGGTGTGCGTGATGAAGTCATCCAGGTGGAACTCGCCCTTGAGATAGCGCTCCACATACCCCGGCAGTTCGCTGCGGCCGCGCACGCCACCAAACGCCGAGCCGCGCCAGACGCGCCCGGTCACCAGTTGGAACGGCCGGGTACTGATCTCCGCGCCGGATTCGGCCACGCCGATGATCACCGATTCGCCCCACCCCTTGTGGCAGCATTCCAGCGCCGAGCGCATCACGTTCACATTGCCGATGCATTCGAACGAAAAATCGACGCCACCATCGGTCAGCGCCACGATCACCTCCTGGATCGGCTGGGTGAAATCGCGCGGGTCGATGGTGTCGGTGGCGCCCAGTTGCCGCGCCAGCGCAAACTTGTCCGGGTTGATATCGATGCCGATGATGCGGCCGGCGCCGGCCATCCTGGCGCCGATCACGGCGGAAAGCCCGATGCCGCCCAGGCCGAAGATCGCCACGGTATCGCCCGGCTGCACCTTGGCGGTATTCATCACCGCGCCCATGCCGGTGGTGACGCCACAGCCCAGCAGACAGACTTCTTCCAGCGGCGCGGCCTTGTCGATCCGCGCCAGTGCGATTTCCGGTACCACCGTGTATTCAGAGAATGTCGAAGTGCCCATGTAGTGATGGATGGGCTGGCCGTTCCTGGAAAAACGGGTGGTGCCGTCCGGCAGCAGGCCCCGGCCCTGGGTGGCGCGGATCGCCTGGCACAGGTTGGTCTTGCCGGACGTGCAGAACTTGCACACGCCGCATTCGGGCGTATACAGCGGGATCACATGGTCGCCCACCGCCACGCTGGTGACGCCCTCGCCCAGCGCCTCGACCACACCGGCGCCCTCATGCCCCAGGATCGCGGGGAAAACGCCTTCGGCATCCTTGCCGGACAAGGTATAGGCATCCGTGTGGCAGACACCGCTGGCCACGATGCGCACCAGCACTTCGCCGCGTTGCGGCGGCATCAGGTCCACTTCTTCCACCGACAACGGCTGGTTCGGCCCCCAGGCCACGGCGGCGCGGGTCTTGATCATGTTCATGGCTGGCTCCGGGCGACCGGACAGTCGCAAGTGATAACCAGCAGTATTCTAGGGCGTGTCATCCAATGTTTCACGACAGCGTTCGGTGCAGTTCGGGATGCCGCGCCAGGAGCTGGACGCGCGGCGGTATGGATACCGCAAGCGGCCAGCGACGCCGCGCGGCGCCCGAAATGCACCGAACCCGCAGGGCTGGGCCGAAAAAACACCATCCACTGCGTTGCACGCCTTGCCAATAACCGGTTATTGCCTGCGTCATGCGCCTGGTGCCTGGTGCTTTTTCGGCCCAGCGCTGCCGCGAAACATTGGATGACACGCCCTGGGGCGAATCGACCTTCAAACGGGGATGCGTTGGATCGCGGGCTGGATGGTTGCGCGAAGCGCGGCGCATCCCGGCGGGGTGGATCGAGCCCTGGCATGAAGGAGCAAACCGGTCCGACGTCGCGCCGCGCCGCGTTCAGTCCCGCCCGACGCAGCAGTCGCGCTGTTCCAGCGTTTCCAGCAACCGGCAGTGCTCGGCGCTGGTGCTGTGGCAACCCACCAGCCGTGCCAGCACGTCGCGCATTGCCAGCAGGTCCGCGATCTTGGCCTCCACCTCGGCCAGGTGCTGTTGCGCCAGATGATCCGCCGCATCGCACGGCTGCTGTGGATGATCGGCCAGTTGCAGCAGCGTGCGAATCTCGTCGATGCCGAAACCCAGCTCGCGCCCACGCCGGATGAAACGCAGGCGTTTGACGGCCACGCCGTCGTAGCGTCGATAGCCGCCTTCGCTGCGCGGCGCCGGAGGCAGCAGGCCGATGCGCTCGTAATAACGCACGGTTTCCAGATTGACGCCCGCGGCCTTGCCCAGCGTGCCGATGGTAAAGGTTTCCGCCATCGCCCAACTCCGTAGTGACTACAGGCCCCAGCATACGCCCGATCGACACCGTTGCGAGCGGGCGCCGCCGCCCACCGCCTGACAACCCCCGCCGCCTCGCCAGACCGCGCGGCAACTAGCTTGCGCCAAAGTGCACGCATCCCGTTCCCGCCCGACATCACGGCGGCATCCCACAGGCTTACGACCCTGTGATCCCCCCGTGATATCGCCGTGATTCACCCGTGATCCGGCAGGCCGACACTCCAGGGCGAACAGCGGGGAGTCCGTGCATGTCGCTCCTGGAAGACCAGACCGCCTCGTTCATCGTGCGGGTCTGGCGCGAGCGAGGCGAATACGAGGCCGGTCCCGGCGAATGGCGTGGCTCCATCGAGCATGTCCAGTCGGGCAAGAAGGGCTTTTTCCGCGATCTGGCCAGCATGGAGCGCTTCATGGCGCCCTTGCTTCAGGAAATCGGGGTCGATGCCTCCCAACGGTTCTGGGAGCAGATCTCCCCCGCGATGTTCGACGCAGCGACGGCTCCGCCGTCCGACGACACGGCGCCCCCCGGTCCCGCCCCCGGGCCAGCGCCTACGCCACACATCGGCAGCAGCCGGTAGGAGGACGCATGCCAGTCATTCGAGCCAATCGCGAGTCGATCGACGATCGATTCAGCGTGCTGGGTTTCACGATCCGGACCGAGAGCCCGCTGTTCGAAGTGGGCATCGCCACCGATCCCGAACTGTTCAAGCCCGAGCGGCGCGGCCAGCGCACCCGGGCCAATTTCTATTCCAGCCGGGGCGCGGGTGGGGTGATCCGGGCGCGACGGGGCGAAGCGGTCTACCTGGTGCCGCCGGACGTGCTGTCCAATTTCGTCGGCCAGCCGCGGCTCTATTTCGGCCTGGCCACCTATGCCGAAGGCAGCGGCGGCTCGCCGATCACGGTACAGGCGCCCAGCGGCGGCAATATGTACGTCAACATCGCCGGTTTGTCCGGGCGCGGCCTGCGGCGGCTGGTGTCGCCGGCCGCGCCGTCGGCGTATGGCGCCACCAACGGTCACGATCCCAGCCTGGAATGGGGCGGCGATGCCCGTCCCGCCGGCGCGGAAGCCCGCCCTGGCAACGGCGCCACCGTGCCGGCGCCGACCACCAACGGCAGCGGCAACGGTGCCGCACCCTATGACGACGGCTTCGGCAGCTTTCCGGCCCCCGCACCGGCACCGGCCGCACCTTCCGCCACCGCGCCGGGCAACGGCGCCGCACCCGCCACGGCGCAAAGCCTGCGTGCCTACCCGGTGGTGGCACTGGATACCAACCGCCGCGAAGCGCGCTTTCCCGCCACTGGTACGCTCGGCAGTACCGAGGCCGCCATCGCGCTGGGCGTGCTCGGCGTGCTCAACCCCGGCCTGGCCGGCACCATCCTGGCGCTGCGCGCGGTGGCCAACCGCTTCAACGTCAGCATCGGCATCGGGCCGTCGGCCAGCGTCGGCTTTCTCATCGGCGGCGGCATCGGCGCCGGCCTGATTTTCGCGCCGGGCGACCAGATCGGCTACTACGGCCAGTTCGACATCCGGGGCGGCTGGATCGACAGCGCCTCGGTCGAACTCCAGATCACCATCGTCGGCGGCGGCATCGATTCCTTCGGCGGCATCAGCTGGGCCGTCGCGGCCGAAGTGGATGCCGGCGTATCGGTCAGCGCGCAGGCGCTGTTCAATACCTCGCTGCAATTCCAGGGCGTGACCTTCGGCCTGGGCCTGGGCCTGGGCGTGGAACCGATCCAGGTGTTCCTGTCGTTGCAGGGCAGCTACGCCTCGGGCCTGGCGCTGGCACAGGGCTACGCGCCGCCGCAACGCCGTGCGGCGCTGGTGCGCGCGCAGGAGATCCTCACGCCGTTCTACGACCCGGCAGATCCATCCAGCGCCCTCACCTGCCAGAACGACGCTTTCAGCGCGGAGCGCGAACAGTGGTTCGCCGGCGTGCCCAACACCACCCTCTTTCCGCACTCAGCAATCTGCCAGTTACTGATGACAGCGCCCAACGGTAGCGTCTACCAGGGCACCGGCTTCTACATCGGGCGCAACCGCATCCTCACCTGCGCACACAACCTGCACGGCAAGACCCGGGTCACCATCATCCCGGGGCGCAACGGCGCGGGCGGCAAGCCATTCGGCGAAACCACGGTACAATCGTCGTCGTGGCGCGTGGCGCCGGGCTACACCGGCAGCGGCAACTGGGCCAACGATCTGGCGGTGATCGACAACGTGCCGCTGGCGGCGCCGAACGACCAATGGTTCGAGTTCCTCAACGCCACGCCCTCCGACCAACTGCCCATCGTGGTCTGCGGCTACTCGCTGCAATCGGTGGCGGTGCCCGCGCTGACACAGGCCATCGACGGCGACATGCAGCACCTGCACGGCGGCTATGCCGCCAGCCAGAGCGGGCCGGAGGTGATCGAATACCCGATCCTCACGCTGAAAGGCGCCAGTGGCTCGCCGGTGTATCACATCGCCAACGACGGTGGCACGCTACGCGCCCTGGTATGCGCGGTGCACGTCACCGGCGAACCGGCGGCGCAGGGGCTGAACCGGGGCTGCTTCATCACGCCGCGCAAGATCGACTGGATCGAAGGCCGCGCCACCTCGTTCGCGCTCGCGGCACGCGCGCTGGCGATTCCGCTCGATCCGGGCGACGGCGGCCGTTCCATCGGCCTGGATGCGCTGCAACCGGGCGACGTCATTGTCTCCACCGCGCGCCACATCGTCTCGTACGGCATCCGCGCCGGCACGCTGTCGGCGATCAGCCACGCCATGCTCTACGTAGGTGGCGGCAAGGTGATCGAAGCCGTTGGCGAAGGCGTGCGCGAAACCACGCTGGCCACCGCCATCAACGGCGCGCTGCTGGCCGTGGCATATCGCGATCCGCGCGTGGACAGCGGCAAGGCGGCCGCCATGGTGGCCTATGCGCGCGGCCGCGTCGGCAACCCGTATAACTATGCCGGCGTGGCATTCACCGGCTATCGCATCCTCAACCCTGGCGGCGCGGCGTTGATCGACGCGCTGGCGCGGGTGCTGGGACTGGAAGTCGGCCAGGCTGGCGCCGCCTACTGCTCCGAGCTGGTGTACGACGCCTTCCAGGACGCCGGCATCCCGTTGCCGGGCGCCCGCCCCACCGACAGCCGCCCCAGCGATATCGTCGATCTGTTCGGCACACAACTGGGCTATGTCGGCCACCTGATCGCCAGCGACGTGCCGCTGGGCATCCCACTGTCGCTGGGCGTTTCGCGCCCGCTGGGCCTGGCGCGCGGCCTGTCCGGCGAATCGTTCTCGGTGCACTGGGACACCACGCCGTACTACCCGCAGACCAGCGACGGCTCGTGCTGGGCCGCCAGCGCGGCGATGATCGTCGGCTGGCGCGACAACCGCCGCGTCACCGACCAGGAAATCGCCGGCATGGTGCCGGTGCTGAATGCCTACCGCAACGGGCTGTGGCCCAGCCAGCGCCAGCAACTGGCCGATGCCTGGAACCTGGTGGCCGAGCCGCCCGCGTCCTACCCCATCGGCGAATGGCGCCGCCTGCTGGAAAACCATGGCCCCGTCTACGTGGACATGACCTGGGACACCGACGGCGGCGGTCACGTACGGGTACTGGTCGGCATGACCAGCGACGGCGCCGAGGACGGCAGCGATACCTTCATGTACCTGCACGACCCCTGGTACGGCACGCCGGGCCGCATCAAGGTCAGCTACGCCGACTTCCTGGCGCTGTACGAAGGCCGCACCGGCAACAGCGGTGGCCAATTGCAGTACCAGTTGCTGCATGCGGCGTCGATTCCGTCGCACGCACGTCCCGTCACCGCCGCGCCGTTCTCGCTGGAAACCGCCGACTCGGCCAGCGGCGACACCTCGCAGGCCCCGCGCTTCAGCCGCGCACCGGCGCCGCCGCCGATGGGCGAAGCGCTGTCGTACTCCGGCCGCTCGCACGCGCTGACCGGGCCGGGCGTGGCGGTGGAGATCGCGTCCGCCATTGCCGGCGCCACCATGGAGCGTGTCGCCAACAACGTCGGCGACATCACGTGGGAACTGGACCAGTTGCGCGGGATGAAGCACCCGAACGACCGCGCACCCGACCCCGCGCCCGCCACGCGCGACGGTGAGGTGATCCGGCTGGAGGATTGGCCACGCGTCAGCGATTCGTATATCGACGATATCTACGCCGGCTTCGAGATCAACTGGCAATACACCGGCAAATCGGTGGGCAACGTACTGATCAGCAATATCTCGACCAACGACGCCATCGGCTGGGGGCTGGTGGTGAAGGCCAAGATCATGGACGACAACATCGTCTACCCGCGCGACAACCCCACCTTCGCGGCATTGCGCATCCGCTTCGAGTACCGCTTCACGCACGTCCTGGTGCAGGACCAGATCGCCATCGTGGACGTGCGGCTGTACGGCAACGGCACGCGCAACGTGCAGTTCCGCTGGGAGCAGACGGGCATGTTCTAGGAGCCCTCGACAAAACCCCGCTGGCCGCGCCTCGCACGCCTTGCCAGCATCGCTTCGCCGGGTTTTGTCGATGGTTCCCGTCATCCCTCTGACCGGATACGACCATGACCAACCGTCCCCCCGCCCCGCCGCCCCTGATCGGCTACAGCGAACGCCTGCCGGCGCGGGCGCTGGCCGATCCGGCGCCGGCCGCCGACCCGGCCGCGCCACCGGCCAAGCCGCCCGCCACCGAAACGCTGGCATCGCGCACTGGCGCGCTGGTCAATGAAATCGACTTTCCCGGATTCGTCTCGCAACTGGTCAACGGCACCTTCGACGCCATCGTCGATGCCGCGATCCGGCAGATGGAAAGCTATTCCAGCCTGGTGTCGGCGGTGGCCAAGACGGTGGACCAGTTCACCGAAGAGAACATCACCCCCAACCAGGCGCGCGACTGGCTGGCGCAGCGCTATGCCGGCGAAGTGGCGATCTCGCTGCCCACCGCCGAACAACCGACGCCACAACTGGTGCCGCGCGCCGAGGGGCTGAGCCCGCAATGGCTGGCCGACTACGGCGTGGCCGGCGAGGAAATGACCACCGAGCTGCTGGAAAAGCGCGTACTGCCACGGGTGCGGCTGGCCGTGGGCGCCGAGCGCCAGCAATTGCTGGCGGCGATGGTCACGCTGGGCATCAACCGCATCGCCGTGCGCGATGGCTCGATCACCGCCAAGGTGATGTTCCGCGCCACCGCGCAGGACAGCGCCAAGGTGAACTACGCCGCCGGCAGCGATCCCGCGCAGCAATCCACCGGCTGGGGACAGCGCGGCAGCAACACCTATTCCGGCGGCAACACCATGGTGTCCACGCTGGGCGTCAACGCACAGAACGATACCAACCTGCGCGCCGACCTGTTCGGCGAGGTGAAGCTCAACTTCGTCAGCGAGACGTTGCCGCTGGACAAGCTGGCCGACGCGGCCAAGATGGCGCTGGTACAGCGCAACCTGCCCGGCATGCAAAGCCTGAATGCGCCACCGCTGCCGGCTGCGCCACAACCCCCGGCCGCGCCCGCCGCGCCGGTGCCTGATGCGGGAGGTCGCTGATGCTGCGCGATCTCTCCGACGTACTGGTCGAATTGCAGGAAGGCGTCACCGGCGCCAGCGCGCGCTGGCGGCTGGGCATGCGGCTGACGCAGGCAGAGATGACGCTGCCGATGGACGTGCGCGCCATCTTCCGTGACGGCGGCTGCGTACTGCTGGCCGACGTCTTGCGCAACTACGCCGACAGCGGCTGGCAGATGTCGCCGTCCCGCCTGCAGGTGGTCTGGAATGAAATGCCGACGGAGGAACTGCCATGAATCCCGGCATCCCACCGCTGGTGCAGGACAGCGGCGTTCCATTCGACATGTTCATCCAGGCGCTGACCGAACAGCTCGACAAGGCGCAGGCCGCGATGGCGCTCAAGGCGCGGGTCGGCAAACTGCCACTCACCTTCGCGGTGAAGGAGGTCTCGCTGGATCTGCGCGCCTTCATCCAGATGGTGGACGACGACGTCTTCGTGCGCCCCGCCGGCCCCGGCGACGCCGAAGCCAGCACCATCAAGCTGGCGCTGACCACCATCACCAAGCCGATGATCGAAGAGAACGCCATCGACTTCCAGCCCGAGGACCCCAAGTTCTCGCTGCGCGAAGCGCTGGGCGACAGCAAGGAAAGCGAAGACATGCAGCGCCGGCTGGAACGCATCGGCGTGCGCAACGTGCAGCAGCTCACCGAACTGCGCAAGACCGCCGGCACCGACGTGATAGCACGGCTGGCGCGGCTGCCGGTGAACCGGCTGCAACAGGCGCTGCTGAGCGCCGCCGCGCCGCGCGTCACCGACGTGGAAAGCCGCACCGAGGCCGGCAACGGTGGCGTCGTGAGCGCCAGCAACCGCGTCCACCTCACCAGCCCGCTGCTGCGCACCGGCCGCCTGCCGCTGGTGCGCGCCGCCGGCGAAGCGGTGCCGGTGGTGGAGGCCAGCGACGGCCGCATGGTGCTGGCGCCGCTGGCGATGCAACTGGGCTGCGAGGCCGAAATCGATTTCGGCGACGGCGAGGTCGGGCACGTGGCACTGGCCGCCGGCAGCGTCGGCCGGATGCGCGACGACGGGAGGCGCTCATGATTCGCGTACCGCGCCGCCTGCTGCTGACACTGCGCCTGGGCGAAGCACCCGAGCACCTGCCCAGCCTGCTGGCCTGCCGCCGCTACGGCGTGGCGCCCGCCGACCGCATCGACGGCGGCCCCATCGACCGCCTGCTGCGCCACCACGGCGGCGCATTGCGCTGCACCCGGCTGCACAACGCACGCACCCGGCACGACCAGCGCCCCGGCGTGGCGGGCGCCCGCCGCTACGACGACATCGAACAACTCACCGGCGTGGCGCGGGTATTGCGCGTGCTGGTGCAGGACGACAGCCACATGCCGGCACTGTTGCAGGCGCTGGCGCAGGTGGCCACCGTGGAACAGGTGCGGCCGGATCGCCTGAGCGGCACGCCGTTCGACGGCGTGGCGACGCCCGGCCAGCCGGACGAAACCGCGGCCTGGCAACCGCGCGAACTGATCCGCCTGCCCGAAGCGCTGGGCTTCGAACCGGGCGATCCCGCGGTGCTGGTGGGCCTGGCCGACACCGGCGTGATGGCCAGCCACCAGGACCTGAACCCGTTGCGGCGCGGCTTCGACACCGTGGACCTGGACGCCACCATCGCCGCCGGCCTGACCCTGGTCGGCGACAACACCGCCAGCGACGAAGAGCCGGACGACGAGGTTGGCCACGGCACCGGCTGCGCCGGCATCCTGCACGCGGGCGGACTGTCGCTGCCGCCCGGCGGCGCCGGCCAGTGCGGCCTCACACCCGTGCGGGTACTGGGTGCCGCGTTGCAGAACGACAAACGCGTGGGCATCGGCGCGCTATCCAACATCGACGCCGGCATGAAGCGGCTGATCGACCTGGGCGTGAAGGTGATCAACATGAGCTTCGGCACGCCGGAATCCGCGCTGCGCGCGGACGATACGCCACCGCACCAGGAAGTGGTGCGCTACGCACTGGCGCGCGGCGTGCTGCTGGTGGCCGCCAGCGGCAACTCCGGCAAGGAAGAACGCTACTTCCCCGCCGCGCATCCCGGCGTGATCGCCGTCGGCGCGGTGGATCAATCGCTCAAGCCCTGCGGTTTCAGCACGCGCGGCGCGCACGTGGCGCTGTCGGCGCCGGGCCGCGACATCTGGACCGCCGGCCTGAGCGGCTACCAGCGCGCCACCGGCACCAGCTTCGCCGCACCCTTCGTATCGGCCGTATGCGCGCTGCTGGCGTCGTACGCCCAGCGCCGCGCCATGCCGCTGACGCCCGAACTGGCGCGCGAAGTGCTGGTGGCCTCAGCCAGGCCCTTCGCCAGCGCGGGCGTGGAAGGCGCCGGCGCTGGCGTGCTGGACGCACTGGCCGCGCTTCAGGCGCTGGATGCGCGGCTGGACAGCCTGCTGGAGGACGAACCATGACCGCGCGACGACGCCGCTCGCCGCGCGACGCACCACGAAGTCGCGGCAAACCAGCTACACACCCTCATGCCGGTGGCAACCAGACAAGGAGCTCAGCCCATGGCGAATGACGACAAGGCGCCGGCCCCTGCCGGCAAACCCGAGGACAGCAAGGCCAGCGAGGCCGCGCCGGAAAAACTCCTCGTCACGAAAACCAAGGTGGTGGGCGGCACGCGCAAACGACCCGCGCCACGCAAGCCCGCGGCGCCCGCCACGGTCGAAACGGCCGAAGCAGCCGAAGAGATTGGCTACGACACGATCAAGAAAGACGGCATGTACCCGTATGGAGACAACAAGATGAACCGCATCCTGCTGGTGGACCTGAGCGAACGCGAATTGCGCCGCCGCGCCACGGTCGCCGAGATCGTGCAGCGCTACAAGACCATCGACGAGACCAAGGACAAGAGCGGCGGCCTCACCGCCAAGCAGCGCCTGGAATACGACCAGTACCGCCGCAAGCTCGACCTCGACGAAGTAATGGACCCGTTCTACCGCGAAGTAGTGGCAACGCTGCTGCAACGCAGTAGCGACACATTGAGCGAGCTGCTGCACGCGCACGGCATTCTGGGGTCGCAGCGCGGCGTGCCGGGCGATGGCGCCGGGCTGGACGGCCGCGAGCGCGAAGCCGCCGCTGTGTGCGGGCTGTTGCTGCTCGACAACTACACCGAACCCGACCGCCCCGGATTCCGCGCCAAGGTGACACAGGCGCAAGGCGAATACCGCGAACACCGCGAGCTGTTCACCGCCGTATTCAGCGCGTTGTCCGGCCAGCATCTGGTATCGGTGCGCAGCCAGATTCAGCAAGGGCTGGTGGATGACGCAATCGTCGGCTGCATCACGCCAAACAAGCTGATCAGCCGCCGGCGCGATCCGTACAGCGGTGAGATCAAGGATGGCGAAGGCGTACTGCCCGGCCGCGACACCGTCGTGGCGGCGCTGTCCACGCGCAGCGTGGCCGGCATCGTGCGCAAGCTGGCGGCCGATCGCGTCAGCGCTGCCGATCCGTGGCTGTCCAGCCGCATCGACGCCGCCTTCGATTCGCTGACTGGCGTACTGGCCGGTGGCCCGGCCTCGTCGCTGGAAATCTGCCTGCCCGACCTGGACGATGCCTCGGACGTGGAAATCGTCCAGGAGAACCTGCACGCGGTCCAGGCCATCTACTTCAGCTACATGCTGGAGGAAGCGCGGCTGTTCCAGGTGGTCGAGCGCATCGTCGATCTGTTCCGCCAGGGCCTGCTGCCACTGGGGCGCGGCAAAGCCGGCGACTACCTGTTCCGCTACTACAAGACAGCGGGCGAACGCATCACCGAAGCCGAGCGTCGCGACCTGTACATGCGGGCCTTCGGCGCGCCGGGGGGCGACCCCAACGGCAGCATGCCCAACCGCGAGTTCAACGAACTGTGGCTGCGCTTTGTCTCGGCGGTGTCCAACTTCGCCCGGCAGATTTCGGTGGAAAAACTGCTGCGGCAGAACGTACCGATGGCCGTGTCGCAGGAACAGGTACGCAAATCGGCGCGCGACCTGGCGGCCAACCTGTCGCTGCACGGCTACGGCATCGCCTACTTCGCCGCCACCGACCTGCAACAGAGCATCCTGGAGTTCCGCGACATCCTGTCCGATCCCGAAGTGCGCGGCGCCTTCGGCGCACGCGACATGTGGCAGGTGGTGGATCAGGTAAACGCCAACTACCTGGGTGGCACGCGCAACACTTATCGCTACCGCGTGCAGGCGAACTCCGGCGCCATCATCGTGCGCTGGCTGGCGCAGAACCAGCAGCGGCTGCAAGGCCGCTACGGCATGGACGTGATCTCGATCGATGCCCTGACCAACCCGCAGTTGCGCGCCCTGAGCAGCGACCGCCCGCTGGTATCGCCGTCCGACTGGGATCTGGTCAACGCCTGCGAACAATGGCTGGCCGTCGGCGGCGTGCAGGACCAGAGCATCGAACAGTACTCGCAACCGATCGAATCGCCGGTCATCACCAGCAAGCCGATCGAAATGCCGCGCGTAGCGCGCGACGTGCTCGACAGCGTGGGTATTTCGTTGCCGGGGATGTAACCACGGGATGTAAAACCCAGTTCTGTAGACACAGAGCGCACTGAGTACACGGAGAACACAGAGAAAAACAGAGAGCCCAAGCGAAAAGCGGTCACTCCCCGTTTTTGCCGTTCTCTGTGGCCTCTGTGCACTCTGTGTCCACAGATTCTGAGGTTCAAAGCCCCGCCGGTTTTAGACACATCAGGAGAACCGCCATGCCGAACGGCAAACGCCCCATGGCCGATTATGTGAAGCATTCGCTGGCGCACGCCTCGCACGCGCTGGGCGTGCGCAGCCCGTTGCCCTACGTGGATGGCCTGCTCGACCGCACCTTCAGCCTGCCGGAGGACGATCTGTCCTATGCCGACAACGCACTGACGCCCGGCGCCGTACCCTACGAACCCTCATTCTCCGAAACCGAGCCGGACACACTGCGCTTCACCATCGAACCGCTCGGCCCCAATGCGTCGCCGGTAGCGCGCCGCGACGAAGCCACGCGCGAGATGCGGCGGCTGATCTCGCCCTGCTTCGGCAAGGATGCGCTGCGCTGGTTCGACAGCCGCAGCGAGGAATGGCGCGGCATGAACGGCCTGGGCTGGATGTCCTACGGTGCGTGGTTCGGCAGCGCATTCGACGAGGACGGCCTCTACGCCACCAAGATCTACTACGAGCTGATGCCCAGCCAGATCGAAGCGCTGTCACCCAACCTGGCGCGGCTGACGCGGATGCTGATGAGCGAGATGCCGACGCTGCTGCCGATCTTCACCTCCATTGGCTGCAAGCGCGACATCGGCAGCCAGCGCGTCACCTTCATGCATCGCGGCCCGCTGGTGGTGTCGTCGCTGGGGCCGCTGATGAACCGCCTCGGCATCGGCCACCAATTGCCCAGCCTGATGCGCGTGGTGGGCGTAGCGCTCGGCGGACGCTTCGAATTGCCCAATGGCGGGGTGCTGCTGGGCCTGCGCGAAACCAGCGACGGCGTGGAACTGAAGCTGGAAATCCTGCTGGCTTCGCTGCCCGACCTGCCCAGCCGCTTCCTCGACCTGCTACGCCTGGGGCTGGCCGAACGCCCGCGCCAGGTCGCCGCGCTGGATCGCTGGCTGACCGCGTTCGGCGTGGACGATGCCAACGAGCAAGGCCATTTTTCGGTGCTGAGCGTACGCGTCAGCGCGCGCTTTCCGGCGCGGATCAGCCTGTACGTACGGCCGATCGAATTCGAAATGCGCGACACCATCGAAGAATCGCGCGCGTTTGGGTGAAGCGCCGGGCTTGCCCGACGCGGGAAGAGAGAAAGGGAAAGAGGAAGAGTCAAGGCACAACGCCATCACCGGCTTTGACTCTGCTTTTCATCTTTCCCCTTCTCCCTTCCCTCTTCCCAGCAGAAAAAACCAAGGAGCACGCCATGCCGACCAGTCGGGAAAACATCGATGCCACGCGCCAGGCTGTGCGTGCGTTGCTGGAGCGCAGCGAGGCATTCAGCGCGCTGGATGGCGACAAGCGCCGTCAGTTGGCCAACGACCTGGTGCAGATCGGCACCCAGTTGGTCGAGCCGGGCGGCGAACGCATCAACCCGTCACAGCAGGCACCGGCAGTGCGCGCGCTGGCCGAGCAAGGCATTGCGCGCTCGGGCCGGCAGGTTGCCAGCGCCGGCAACAACACCCAGGCCGACGGCACCTTCGTCGCCCAGGGCGCGCGCGAAGGCGCGGCGGCGGCGGGCGCATTGCTCAGCGCGGTCAATTTTCCCGAATTCGTATCGGGGCTGATCAACGGGGTGTTCCACTCCATCGTCGGCAGTTCGATCGAACAGATGGAAGCCTATGCCAAGCTGGTGGCCGATGTCTCCAAGAGCCTGAACCAGTTCCGCGACGAGAACACCACGGCCAACCAGGGCCGCGACCACCTGGTGGAGCAGTTCCCCGACGTATTCCAGATCAGCATGGACAGCGGCGGCTTCGGCGGCGATTTCGGTGGCTTCGGCAGCGACGACGGCCAGCCCGCGCCACCGCCCGGCCCGCGCGTCACCATCCGCGAAGGCGTGGATGAAAAACAGGCGCTGGCGCGCATCAACCAGTCGCTGCCGCTGGATCAGCCGGCCACGCGGCTGGACGACGAACTGGTGGAGGCACTGCTGGTGCCCGCCGCACGCAGCCAGCTTGCCAGCAGCCGCCAGCAATTGCTGGCCACCACCATCATGCTGGGCATCAACCGCATCGTGGTCACCGACGGCAAGATTTCCGCCAAAGTGATGTACGACTTCCAGGCGCGCGACAACATGCAGTTCCGCAAGACCGCGCAGAGCTTCGATTACGGCGACCAGTACGTCTACAGCAGCGAAGGCGAATCCGAAACCGACTACCAGGGCGGTAGCCGCACCCGTTCCAGCAGCAAGGATAACGGCTGGCAGGACGACCAGCGCGACGCCAGCTACTACTCCAAAGGCAAGTACAAGAGTTCGGCGCAGCCAGTGCTCAAGCTCTCCACCGTCAGCCAGACCAGCCAGGACGCCAGCCTGACCACCAAGGCGCAACTGGCCGGCGTGGTGGAAGTGAACTTCAAGAGCGACTACCTGCCGCTGGAAAAGCTGGCCAACCCCGAATCGATCGCCGCCATCCAGATGAACGCGCAGCCGGGCATGGTCAAGACCATGGCCAGCCGGCCCGCACCGGCAGGTACGCCCGCCCCGGCCCCCGCCACGCCGACGACCTGACAGGTGCCCCATGAGCGCGACCACCTACCCTCCGCCCACCGCCCGGCCACTGGCCGGCGACCCCGCGTGGCTGGATGACGACACACTGGGCGCGGTGCGCCCGCACGTACGCCAGTTGTTGCAGCAATCGCCCGGCTTTCGCGCCCTGCCCGCGGAACAGCAACGCGACATCGCCCGCAACATGGTGCGCGTAGCGGCCTACATGAGTAACCCGCAGGGGCTGGCCAAGGAAGAACTCACCCCCGGCAAAGGCGTGTTGTCCCGCGCGCAGGACGCGGTGGACGACGCCAAGAAAAAAGCCTCGGACAAAGTGGGGACCTTCGCCGGCAAGGACTTCACCGCCGGTGCCATGCGCGAAGGCGGCGAGCAGTTCAGCAAGTTCGTCGGCTCGGTGGATTTCCCCAAGTTCGTCGGCGGACTGATCCAGAACGTATTCCAGGCCATCGTCGATGCGTCGATCCAGCAGATGAACGCCTACGCCGAAATGCTCAAATCGGTGGCGCAGACGGTGGATCAGTTCGCGCAGGACAACATCTCGCTGAACAACGCCCGCGACTGGCTGGTGGACAAATTCCCCGGCGAGCTGGGGCTGGATGACAGCAACGCCGAGGAAACCGGCGGCCCGTCGCTCGCGGTGCAGGGCGACAACGAAGAAGGCATCCTGGCCCGGCTGAACCAGGAAATGAGCCTGGCGAAACCGATCACCGACCTCTCGGACCCCGAACAGGAGGGCCGGCTGGTGCAGTCGGCCCGCTTGCAGATGGCGCGCAGCCGCCAGCAACTGCTGGCCTCCATGGTCATCCTGGGCATCAACCGCATCGTGGTCACCGATGGCGCGATCAACGCCAAGGTGGTGTTCGATTTCCGCAGCTCCGACACCGCCCAGCGCGACGCCAAGGCATCGTTGTACGACAAGCAATCCAGCGCCAACCGCAACCGTACCCGCGCCGCAGCCGGCGGCTGGGGCTGGGGCGCCGCCACCGACAACACCAACGAGCAGAAGCACATGACCACAGTGTCGTCGTCGGTGGACGAAACCTCCGAATCGAAGGCAACGATGAAGGCGCAACTCACCGGCGAAGTGAAGGTGAACTTCAAGAGCGATTACTTCCCGATGGAAAAGCTGGCATCGCCGCAGATGATCGCCTCGATCCAGGGCAACGCCACACCGGCCGACCCCAACGTGGTGCCGCAGGCGCGCACCCCGGCACCGGCGCCGGCAGCGGGCTAGCGCAGCACCATGAAAGCGCATCTGTCGGTTGTCGATCGCAAACCGCCAGGCGCCCGGCCAGGCCGGACGCTCAGCAGAAGCAATGTGCCGGCATTGGCGCACCTTGTTCGATCCCCCCGCCCTCGCCGCCGCGCGGGAGCCTCGCATTGCTCGTGGGATGCCGTGATGCGTGCGCAGCAGTTTGCGGTCGATTACAGCGCAGCAGGCCACCGGGCTGGGGCGCACGGCAGCGCCGAGGGCATTGTGGCGAGGGCGTGTTGGCTCGCGAAGGCGTGGCATCCATGACTGCCGATCAACACCTGGACCTGTGACGGGCGCTTACCATGACCGCGCAAGACCCCTCCCTGGTACTGGCGCTCGCCCTGGCCGAAGCCGAATGGGCGCTGGATACGCATCGGCAGGCCGTGGCGCTGGCGCTGGCCGACCTGGGCGATATCGACCTGCCCGACGCAGCGCCGACCACGGACGACCTGTCGCAACTGGTGCCGCTCGGCCCGCTCTACCTGGCGCGCGAGCTGGAGCAGGCGGGGTTGTTGCCGATGGCGGACCAGGTGGCGGGGCTATTCGCCAGCGGCGCCATCACCCAACCGTTGGGCCCCACCGGCGAACTCATCACGCGCTTCTGGCGTCAGCGACGCGAACGGCTGTCGGGCACCGAGCGCACGGCCATGTTGCAGCAGGTGTTCGAACCGGGCGTGTTCGACCGCGCGCTGGAACGCCTGTGCGGCGCCATGCTGGCGCTGGCGGACAACGCCGGCACGCGCGACGCGCGCGAGGAAGTGACACTGGACCTGGCGCTGCGTGGCGTGCGCGAACTGCTGTTCCAACGCTCCGGTGGCATGGTGGCGTTCGCAGCGGAGGATATCCTGGCCGCCGTGCGCGATGCCGTGGCGTTCCTGCGCGATCCCCGGCTACTGGCGGCGTTTTCGGTACGCAGCATGTGGGGGCTGCTGGCCGCCAACGGCGAACGCACCGAATACCAGGTACGCCAGCATGTCGAACTGGCCAACGCCGGCGTCACCCTGCTGACGTGGGTGGCACGGGCGGATGCCGGTCAGGCATCGCTCAACGCGGGCAACGACGATTCGGCGCGGCTGTTCGCCGCCGCGCAGCGCTGGCTGATGACCCAGGAAAGCCTGGGTACATCGCCGGGCACCCGCCCCGCTCCCGCGCTGGCCGGCGCGGCATGAACGTCGTCGCCGTCCGGCCTTTCCTGGCCAGCCCACCCGCCGCGCCGACCGCATCGCCGCCACCGGACTGGCTGCGCGGCGCGGTACGCGAAGTACTGGAACGCTCGCCGGGATATGCCGAACTGTCACCGGAGCACCGCCGCGCGCTGGCGCAGTCGATGGTGCGAGTTTCCGCCATGGCGGCCGACCTGCTCACCGAGGAAAACGAAGCCCAGGCGCAGATCGAAACCGCCAGCGCGCAAGCCCAGGCACTGGCCGCGCCATCGGACCCAGCCGCGCAGCGCCCGGTGGCGCGCGCCATGGACGCCCCACCCTTCGGCACCGCCACCGACCGCATTGCCGACACCACGCGCAACGTGCTGGGCGCGATCTCGTTTCCGCGCTTCGTCACCGATCTGGTGAACGGCGTATTCCGCGCCATGCTCGATTCCACCTCGCAACAGATGCAGATGTACGTCCAGTTGCTGAACAACGTCTCGGCATCGGCCGAAGGGTTCGAGCGCACGCAGTACCCGCTGGTGGCGGTGCGACGCTGGGTGGCAGAGCATTTTCCCGAAAGCATCGAATACGACGAGCCCGAACTGGAACCCGGCGAAACGCCCGACCCGGACGATGTGCGCGCCGCCGAGGAAATCCAGCTCCGCCTGCGCTCCGGCGCGCGCATGCCGTCGGCTGAGGATATCCGCGCGGTGCTGGGCATGGAGCCGACCGAAAGCGTGGATGCGGGCAACCCGGAGCAACTGGTACCGCTGGCCCGGCGACATATCGCACGGCAACGGCAGCAGATGCTGGCGACGATGGTACAGATGGGCATGCAGCGCATCGTGATCGACAGCGGCAAGATCAACGCGGCGATGCGCTTTCACATCGACACCCGCAGCGCGGCCAACAGCGACCAGGGCAGCCAGTTCGGCATGCAGAACCGTGTGCGCGCCGGTGGATCATTCGGCATCGGCGCATGGGGCGCGAGCGCCGAGGTGGAAAACACCATCAGCTATGTTTCCACGCAGCGCACGCAGAATACCGAGGAAATCAACACCGACGTGGAACTCAATTCGTCGGTGGAATTGAATTTCCGTACCGACTACCTGCCACTGAACCGCATGGCGGCCGACGCGCAGGCCGACCGTATCCGCAATGCCTCGCTCAACCCCGTGGCAGAGACCAGTTCGGCAACCAGTGCCAGTGCGGAACGCCAGGCGCGGCTGGCGGCACAGCATACCGCCGAACAACAGCGGCAAAGCTCGATCTCCGGCGCCATCGACGCCGCCAGCCGCATGGCCCCGGCCAGCACGCCGTTGCCGATCCCCGGCCAGCGCACCGGCACCACTACCGGCAGCAGCAGCGGCACAACCGCCGCCAGCGGCAGCACCACGACAGCGTCGGGCAGCGGCGCCGCATCCGGCACCGTCACCGCGCCAGCCAGCGGCACAGCGCCACGTACCACGACCACCCCCGCCAGTGGCACAGCGAGCACGGGTACGCCACCAGTCAGCGGCGCAACGCGCCCGGCCAGTGGCGCCACCCATTGAACCGGGCTTGCCTGATCGATGCCCGCACCGCACGGCAGCACGGTCGGACTGGATCGTTTCACGGGGGGGGTCCTCGCGGACAGCGCGATCACACCATGGAACAAGAACCGTGCCGCGCAGATGGCGCTAGCGGCCAGCGCGCATGACAACCATGCGCCGTTATTCATGCGCGGCCCGCCATCCACGACCACGATCCCGCCCGCCCCAACCCCGCAAACATCGCTCGCGATGGCAGAATACGCAGTTCAGCCGGGCGGCCCGGCAACATCCCAGGCGGAGTGCGAAGCCCCCATGACGGTCATTGCGGTGTTCAATCAGAAAGGCGGCGTCGGCAAGACGACGGTCACGGCGCATCTCGCCGCAACGCTGGCGCGCAACGGCATCGAACCGCTGGTGATCGACCTCGACCCACAGGCCCACCTGACCGCGATGTGGCGCCAGAAAGTGACGCCGGGCGATTCGGTGCTGCGCTTCTACCAGGGCCTGACGCCACT
Organism: Chitiniphilus eburneus; assembly: GCF_005048205.1. Classification (GTDB taxonomy): domain Bacteria; phylum Pseudomonadota; class Gammaproteobacteria; order Burkholderiales; family Chitinibacteraceae; genus Chitiniphilus; species Chitiniphilus eburneus. The sequence continues at coordinate 79,083 of NZ_SUMF01000003.1, read as the reverse complement.
CGCCGACCTCGCCCGGCCCCTGCCGGGCGGCGTGCACTTTGTCCCATCGGGGCTGGAATTATCCAAAGTGGATGCCCAGGTGATCCGCCATCGCGATCACATCTGGCGCCTGAAACTGGGCCTGGAAGCCGAAATGCTCGCCGGCAGCGGCATGCCGATCCTGATCGATTGCAGCCCGGCACTGGGGCCGCTGGCCTTCTCCGCCCTGTTCGCCGCCGACCTGGTGCTGGTTCCCGTTGCCGCCGACTACCTCGCCCTGCACGGCGCCCAACTGCTGGACCGCACCCTGGCCGGCCTCAACCGCTTTCGCGGCCGCGTCCCGCGCCGCTACCTGATCAACCGTTACCTTCCCGGTCAGGACACATCGGAACAGGTGCTTGCCCAGCTCAAACAACGTTACGGCGACGAACTGCTGCGTACCGCCATCCGCGAAGAACCGGAACTGGCCCGCGCGGCATACAGCGGCGAAGACCTCTTCAACTTTGCCCCGGAAAGCGGCGCGGCCAACGACTTCTCGTATTTGCTGGATGAATTGATCGAGCAGGGATTGTTGAAGGTTTAGGGGAATCCGGAGCCGCTTGGTCCCCTTCTGGGCTTATGCAGCCCCCTGCCCCTCTTGATCCGGATCAAATCAAGTCGGTTTTATTCTTTCCATTTTCTTTCAAACAACGCACGCAAGAGGGCGAGCCCGCTGGCGCCGTTTCCCATCCACGGCAGCCCAACCTTCCCGCAAGGCAGTGATACCAAAAGATGACCCTTAAAACATGGGTGGGGTGAGACTGATCCAGCGATCAAAATGCTCTGTAAGCAAAGGGTGGGAGACGGTTTGATATTTAGAGGAGGAGGTGTAAACATCTGCATCGCCGCGCACAGATAAGCGGCACCTCCTCATACCAATAAAAAGCGTTCCCCGCCATGTCGTCCTCCCTCGCCCATCGTTTCGTGGCCGTGCTGTGCACGGCCATTTTGCTGCCTGCCCTTCTCCACGCCGCTCCCACCGACGCAGTGGGCGGCGGCATCGCCGTCACCGCCCAGGACTACTACAGCGAAGACCACGCCAGCCAGCGACGCGGCGGTGCGCAGCAACTGGCCGAAGACATCGACGTCTTCACTGGCGGGGTGCGGTTGGGTATTCCGCTGCTCAGCATTCCGGGCAAAGGTAGCGCGCTGACACCTGCAAAGAATTACCCAGGCCAAACTTTGCCAACTGCTATTGCAGATCGACTGGCCGGAAAGACGCAGAGACTTAGTGGTATTCCGAGTAAAGTAACGGAAGATGCAACTAGGGCGGCTAGTGAAATTCCCGCCGGATCTGCTTACAGCACAGGAGTTACGGCGACGCAGACAACAGCAACTGTGATTAATAGTCAGCAATCGCCGGGAGATAAAAAATGAAATGGGAAAAAGAAAAATATAGTCAATTTGTTTTGGTGGTCAGTATTGCATTTTGCAGTATTTCCCTTGTCGTTTTTTTTAAAATTTCAATGTTTTTTCTTGGAGTTAGTGAAGAAAGTGTTGCAGCCGGAGGGGTTTGGAATTATTTCAAATTTCTCTTGTGTATGTTGTTTGGCTCAATGGGGTATGTTACGCATTATTTCTGGCGTTGGATGGTGGCGAAATTATTAACTTTTATTGGAATTAATCCATATAGGTAGTTGTCGCATTCCGGGCGGTGATCTAAGGATCATGACTAGAACAGGGTAGCAAAGGAACTGGCTGCCAGATCATGGTGCGATCACAAGAAGCACACCCAGTGGTTCACCGGCAAACCGTTTGAGGACAAGATCGGGCTGAGCTATTACGGAGCAAGGTGGTATGACCCGACCTTGGGCCGGTTCATGGCGATGGACCCGGTGGATTGGAAGGCTTTGATGACGAGGATAAGACTCCCAAGGGCAAAGAAACTGGCAAGAGCGATAAGCATGGGGATAAAAATGCCCTTGGCAAAGCACAGCGGGATATTGAAAAGTTCGAAGAAAATTTGAAAAAGGCAACAACGAGAACAGAAAGGTTTCAAACAAATAGGAAAATCAGAAATACTTCAAAAACGGCTGAGAAAAATGAAAAAGGAGAAACCCACTGAATGAAAGGAAAATGGCGATGACTAATATTTACCCAAAGAAAAATATCGGCGGAATTCCTTTTTTTTGTGATGTTGATTTTCTGGTTTCCCTAGGATATTCAGAAGATTTTGAGGCCTATGACGATATAACAAAGTGGAAATTATATACAAAAAAAAGACATGCCAGAGTGCTACATTGAAGATGGGGTTGTGGTCTGCATAGCTTGCTTTACAGAGTGCTTTTTGTTTGGGAAGCCATTGATTGGATTGGCGGAAGATGAGTTAATTTCCTTGTTGGGTCAGCCAGATGAGATAGGAGAGAGCCTGTGGGTTAGTGAGGAAAGATTGCAAACCCCATATGAATATTTCAGTTTTGGAATTCAAATCTGGTTTGAAAATGAAAAAACAGTTTCTGCTTTTTGTAATGCAGAAGATTGAATGATTTAACGAGCGAAACTGTTGTGTTGAGCTCGCCAATAATTCGTCGCCGTCGATGATCAGCTATATCAATGAGGTTAACCTCGCGGTTGTTGCCGATAAAATTGAAATAAAAGATGAATTAACAGACAAAGCTGCCAAATTTAGCCTATCTGGAATTCATCGGCGCCAACGGCCTGCTGTATCACGAGATCAACCTCACCACCGGCGCGATCAAAGACTTCATCTACCACGGCCGCAGCAAACTGGCCAACATCGAAGGCGCCACCACCACCTGGTACCACAGCGACCCGGCCGGCAACCCCATGGCGGCGACCGACCAGAATGGCGTACTGGCCTGGCGTACCAACTATCGTCCGTACGGCGAGAAGCTGGTGGGGCTACCGACCAGAACACCCAGTGGTTCATCGGCAGACCGTTTGAGGAGCAAATGGGGCTGAGCTACTACGGCGCGGTGCTCTTGTAAGTATACAAAGGATGGGAAGCCGGATATAGATATTGACAAGCCTCATCAGGGTTATGATCGGTATCACGCTCATGAATGGCCGGATGGAAAAAGAGAACATCCTGACCGAGATGTTTCTCCTGTTCGTTTTAATGTTTTTGGAATCTTTATGGATAAATACACTGCTTTAATTGAGGCGAATTTTTCAAGAATACTATTTTTGAAAAAGGAAAGGATGTTGCAGCTTTATTTTGAAAAAGCAGAGAGGGAGTGGCGGATTCTTGCAGAAGGAATCGATGATATTTTTATTTCTGAGGTTCGCCTTTCCAATGTTGTTGATAGGATTGTTTTTTTTGATGAAAAAAAAAGATGAACTTTTGATAAAGGCGAGAGTTTTTGCTCTTATGAGAGGCCGTGAGCCTCACGATGAAGATTTTACATGGAAGCCTTTAATAGAGAAGGTGGAGCATATTAAGAATGGCAGCTTGAAATATCTGGAAATTAAGCCCGTTTATGGGGCTCAGGTCTGTGTGTTGGCAGAGAGGATTACTTTCGAAAATGTTTCGACGTTACCCAGTCTAGAATAGCGCTACGCTTTAGAGGCTGGAGGCAAATGCCACTTCCCATGGCGCGCCAAGGGCACCTGAACCTGATGACGGGACAAGACCACCAATTGGCATGACTACAACGCAGCGCTCAAAACGCACGGATCGCTACTGATCTACACTGGAAACCCGCATCTTCCAATTAAATGGGTGAATTAATGAGTGGCTTTTCTTATGATGATATTGTCAGGGTTGTCGAAAGGGCCCCGGCTGAATATCGGCCCGGGTGTATTGCTTGGATTGTTGGTGTTTTCCAAGAAAGGAAAGAGGGTTTCTTTGAAAAATTTCCTCCAGGCATAATCTACTCGATTGAATTCGAAGATGGCACTTCTGTCGAAATTCACGAGGCGCTATTGGCATCTGTTGAAAGTTAAGAAAGGTGAATTAACAAACGAAGCGGGGCCCGGAACGAAATCTAATCGAATATATAAATGAGGGGATAGAAGTTTTGTCAACCCAAAATAAAATCGGAGCGAATAAAAGCTAATGAACGTATATATATTGCAGCATACCTATGGTGATGATGAGACCGAAAGTTACAAGTTTTTAGGAGTTTTTGAATCAAAAATAGAAGCCGAAAAAGCGATTGAATTTCTAAAGAACCTCCCGGGGTTTCGAGATTACCCGGATGGATTTTCAATAGGAAAATATACACTAAATGAAATTCACTGGAGAGAGGGTTTTGGCTGGGATGCGTAAAGGCTGGGGGCTAGATCATGGTGGCGCCCTAACTTTGGACGCGATACAGGATGGGGCTACTCTTCAGGTTGAGGATACGATTGGAAAAAAGGGCTGAAAGAATTTATGGAAAATCAGGCCACGAGAATAGATGGGGCATATTCAGAAACGTAACCAAAGACTGCATCTACCATGGCCGCACCAAACTGGTGGGCATCCAGAACAGCACCACCACTCCTCATGGTACGAAGCAGAGATAGAGGCAGCGGTACCAAAAGCATATGCTGAAGCAGTGGAAGCCGGAGTTAGGAGTGGCAAATTCTCAATGATCATAAATGGTGAACCGCAACGGTTGGTCTGGCGGAAGGAGGACCAGAGGGCTGCCTGGGATTCCAATTAGTACTGGTACAAAGGGCCTGTCTTCTCTGATTTTTGAGTTAAATAAAGTGATTATAAAATTTGTAGTTGGCGACGAAAATGGATTTTTGAAAAATGCTTCAGTGTCCGATTTGGAAGACATTTAAATTTATGGCATGTTTGAAGTGTCGGGGCAGGGGAAATGGAATTCTTATGGGATGACTCTTCATAAAGATGAGGAATATGTGCCAAATTGGTATATTCTGAGTGATCTCGCTTTGTTTTTTTTAAAGTCGTGCCATGAACTAAGCAAAGGGAATAGAGTGGCATTTTGCGACCCGGGCCACCAAAACCTGTATTTGCTAATGAACCCCATTGGTGACGATATTTCAATCGGAGTTGGTTCGCCAATTCAAAAGGATCTTCTGTTCTCATCGAGCCTGGGTTTGCAATGGGAGGAGCTGGCTCATATTTCCACGGTGCGCCGCAATACTTACAAGGATACGGTTATTGGGTTTACTGAAAAGCTTTTGTGTGTGCTGGTGACGATAAATCCGATATTGAAAAATAGCAACTTATTTAATCGTATTAAAAAAATGAATGCCGTATTGATTTTGGAAAATGGTGTAAATTAACTGGGCAATTTGGCACATGGAGATCGGCAGGAAAAACTCTCAAGAGAAAAATTTGATTCACCCGGAAGCAAAGATGAGGCAAAAGCTTCAACAAAAGAAGGCCATGGAGAAAGCCATTGAAGAAAGGCCCCTTAAGGAAGGAGACAACTCTATTGCTGCGACAATAAGCGATAGTGAGGCTACAGCAATGGCAAATATACCCCAAGGGGAGGTGAAAAATACAAACACCCACCCCGGAACATCAACAAGAAACACGATGAAAGAGAACAGGGGGACTTCAAGTGAAGGAAAATGAAATTGACAAATGGAATAAATTACTTCGTTCATTTTCTGCCGAATCTTCAGAAATCGAGCGTCAAATTTCATCGGCAACAATTGTTAATATTGAGTACTCACCTTCTGGGGTTTTTCTGGCCTTTTCGATTGAAGATGCCCCGCCCGACACGCAGCTTGAACAAGTTGATAATCATGCAATTCATGGAGTAAAGGTCATTTCTCCGCAGCTAAAGGGAGATGCCTCAGCAATACTTCATTTCAGCTTTGGAAAAATTGACTATCTAGAGGTTGTTTCAAATGATGGCGAGGATTTTTCAAAAGTAATTTCATTGGATTTTTCAATTGAAAAACAATAGATAATGAATTAGCAAACGAAGCCGCTACGCCCCCCTCCCCCACAACCGGCACGCCCCTCGCCCCTCGCCAACCTTGGCCTTGTCCGTATCACCGGATGGCGTTATCGTGCCGTTCACAACCTGTGATGGATGCTCCCATGCCCTTCTGATCGGCCCCCTTCCCATTTCGCAACGCTGCCCACGGGCAGTGCGTCTGGCATACCGATCAGGAACACTCATGGAACGTTCGCTGCGCGCCCTGCGCATCCCTACTGCACGCCTGTGCGTGCGCACACTTTCCCTTGCCGATCTCGATGCGCTGCATGCGCTGGCCCGGCAGTCCTCCATCACTGATCCGCCGCCCGGCTGGGCAACAAGCCACGAGCACTGCACCGCGTGGCTGGATCGGCACGTCACCCAGCTCGACCACTTCAGCCCTGCCGCGCCCACCCTATTTCTGGCGATCTGCCTACCCGACGGTGAGCTGATCGGCTGGCTGGGCATCCGGCCCAGGCCCAGCGCACATCTGGCGATGCCGGAGCTGCTGTATGCGCTGGCACCCGCGCATCGCGGCAAGGGCTATACCAGTGAGGCCATTCGCGGCGCGACACGCTGGTTTTTCGCGCAAGGGCCGGTTCCAGCGCTGATGGCGCTGGTCAAGGAACCCGATACGCCATCGCGGCGCGTGGCACTCGCCAGCGGCTTCGCGCCGCGCGGGCATGCGGTGTGCGACGAGGGCGGGCGCTTTGAGTTGTTCGTGCTGGAACGTCCCGCTGCCGTGTTGACCCTGGAGCCGGTGCTCGACGAGGACGCAACCGCGCTCAGCGCTTTGCTGGTTCGCGTGGCGGAGCACGAGGCGCGGCACTGGCTGGATGGCGAAAGCCCATTCATTCCGAATCACCATCTGCCGGCGATGCACCGCTTTCATCGGCGCACCGGCGACTATCGCAAGATCGTGTTCGACGGCATGCTGGCCGGCGTGGTGCTGGTCAGTAGCAGCGGCCGCGAACATGCGCGCATCGAGCTGCTCTACCTCGATCCGGCCCATCAGGGGCTGGGCTTGGGTGGACAGGTGTTGAAGCGGATCGAGGAAGAATATCCGCAAGTCCATACCTGGTCGCTCGATACCACTCGCCACAGCGCGCGCAACCTGCCGTTCTATCAACGGCACGGCTATGTCGTCACGGGCGAGGACGAGGATGAGTACTACCTGGTGAAGCATCTGCCCGGCGCCGCCGGGTTGCGTGAGGGGTGCGACTTTCGCGCCACGAACCTGCGCGGGGCCGATTTCAACGAGGTGGATCTGTCGCAGGCCAGCATCAGCAACAGCGGCATGGCCGATACGTGCATCCGCAACGCCGGTCTCCAGCGCCTGCTGGTCACCAACTGTAATGTCAGCGATGCCACCTTCGGCAACTCGCGGCTCGATGGCCTGGCGCTGCATCATGTGTCGCTCGGCGGCGCGCGGATCGATCATTGCCATCTGGGCTGGGCCGGGGAACGCAAGCCGCTCACTGTTCATGCCAGCGACCTGGGCGGAAGTCATATCGTGGGCTGCAACCTGCGCGATGTCCGCATCGAAGGCTGCGACACTGCCGGACTGATCATCGATGGCGTGCCGCTGGCCGCGTTGCAGGCAGCGTATCGGGCGCTGCACGGCTAGGCGGTATCGGCCCGTTGACCACGGGCCCGGCACTGGCCGGGCCTGCTACAATCGCGGCTCTTTCCCGCCTTGACCCCGCCACCATGTACCGTCTCGTCATCCAGGCGCCCGAAGTCGCCACCCAGGATCTGAAGCAACTCGCCCGCCTGTCGGATGCCTACGAGATCCAGGCCATTACGCCACAGGCATTCAAACTGCTGGGCGCGCACGTGGACAACGATGAGGCCGTGGCGGATTTTTGCGAATCCAATCAACTGGACTACGCCTTCATCCCCGAAGACATCACCGTTGCCGACATCGGGCTGGTGGTCATGGACATGGATTCCACGCTGATCACGATCGAGTGCATCGACGAGATCGCCGACATGGTGGGCCTCAAGCCGCAAGTGGCCGAGATCACGGCGGCGGCCATGCGGGGCGAGCTGGATTTCAGACAAAGCCTGACACGGCGCGTGGCGCTGCTGGCGGGGCTGGAGTTCGCCGCGTTGCAACGCGTGTACGACGAACGCCTGCGGCTGATGCCGGGCGCCGAACGCATGCTCAAGGGGTTTCAGTCCGCAGGCGCCAGGACTCTGTTGATTTCCGGTGGATTTACCTTCTTCACCGACAGGCTGCAAACGCGACTGGACCTGAGCCGCGCCATCGCCAATGTGCTGGAAGTGGCCGATGGCAAGCTCACCGGCCAGGTGAACGGCGACATCGTGGATGCAACGCGTAAACGGGATGAACTGATGCGCTACCGCGATGAACTGGGGCTGGCCCGGCAGCAGGTGGTGGCGCTGGGCGATGGCGCGAACGATCTGCCGATGCTGCATGAAGCCGGTTTCGGTGTGGCCTGCCATGCCAAGCCCAAGGTTCAGGCGGAGGCGCCCTACGCGATCAACCATGTGGGCCTGGACGGTGTGCTGAACTACTTCCTGTAGACGCTCCCGCTGGCAAGTTCAGTGCCAGATTTCGCGTCGCCCGCTTTCCGTTGCCAGGCTGTGCAGCGCGAACGAGGTGGCATAACCCTCCGGATCGCTACCATCCCAGACCCGGCCATCGTTGAGCACGCTGCGGCGCATGTCGTGCGTCGGTGCGCTGGCCCCGGCCATTGCCGCCGCATCGCGGAATACATCCACCCGATTGATCTCGCGGGCCACCGCGCGATAGTCCGGCGCCGTTTCCAGAATGCCCCAGCGACGAAGCTGGGTAAGAAACCAGATCAGGTCGGACAACCACGGCATGCCCACCTCGCCCTTGGCGCCAAAGAAACGCACCGCGTGCGACTGGCCACCCCAGCCATGCCCTTCCACCAGCCTCGGCGCAATGGCGGCGATCGGCACGCCGATGGCTTCGGCCACCCAGGGCGTGGCTTCGACGCGATGCATCGGGTGATCCAGCCAGCGACAGGCTTCCAGGAGCACCGCCACCAGCATCCGCGCGGTGTTCGGGTAGCGGTCGGCAAAGGCGGCCGTGGTGGTCAGCACCTTTCCGGGGTGATCGGGCCAGACCTGCGCGCTGCTGACGATGGTGTGGCCGCTGCCATCCAGTTCGGTCAATGCGCCCCACGGCTCGCTGGCGCCGTAGCCATCCAGTTCGCCCCGGGTCAGCGCCGTCGCCAGTTCGGTGGCGGGCGTGACCAGCATCGTCACGTCGCGTAGTGGATGAATGCGGTGCGATGCCAGCCAGTAGTAGAACCACATCGCGCTGGGCGGCAGATGATGCGCGAACACCAGCCGCCGCGTGGCCGCCAGCACCGCGCGATACAGGCTGTCCCCATCGCGGACATTACCCGCCAACTGGCTGGAGACGCTGACGCTCTCGCCGTTCTGGCTCAGCGTCATCAGCACCGCCATCGGGCAGGCGGGGCCGCCCAAGCCCAGATGCAGGCTCAGCGGCAGGCCGTAGTAGGACTGCACGGCATCCAGCTCGCCCACCAGCAGGCGGTCGCGCAGCAACGACCACGTCGGTTGCCGGCTCAGTGTCAGTTCCAGCCCATAGTGGGCGGCCAGGCCCAGCCGTTGTGCCACCACCAGCGGCAGGCAATCGGTGAACGGCAGGTAACCCAGCTTGAGATGGGTCTTTTCGAGATGGGGATTCATCGCGGCGGCACCGACATGGCAATCACCCTGCGCGCCACGTCGACCAGCCGGACGCCCTGGTCGCGGGCCTGGCGCCGTAGCGCGGTCACCGCTTCGTTTTCGGGCATGCCCTGCTCGTGCATCAGCACATTCTTGGCGTGCTCGATCAAGCCGCGATCCGGCGGTTCACCCGCGGAAACACGCGTGGGGCGCTCCGCCGCCAGCATGGCGCGCGCCACCAGGAAGGCGTGTTGCGATACGGATTCGGGAACATCCTGCGCCGCGTAGACGGCCACACCGGTCGCCAGCGCCACCCGCAAGGCACTGGCCGCCAGCCGTGGGCCATAGGGATGGGTGATGGCGAACGATTCCAGCGTGTCGCGCAGCGGTGAATCGACGGCGATCAGCACCAGGTCCGGGCCCAGGCTGGCCAGCCGCTGCACCAGGAAACGCGTACTGTTCGCTTCGCCCACCACTTCCATGCCGGCGGCCTGGAGCGCGGGCGCCAGGGCGGCGACAGGCATGTCGGTATCGGTAATCAACAGGATGCGCGTCATGTCGGCCATCCCTGTGCGAGGAAAACGATATCCCTTTATCCCGCAATGCAACATTTGGCGGCAATAATGGAGATACCCTATGGTGATCCCCTCACAGGGTGAGCAAAAGCACCGTTGACGCGGGTTGCGGCGCTATCCGACCGGCGGGTCGCTGCCTTGCGCTTTGCGGAATTCGCCTTCCGCCAGCAGAACGCCGTCGGGACGCGGATGAAAATACGCCCAGGCCCGCACCGTTTCGCCATCGACGCCACGGACGTCGATCTGCTCGCGCAGATAGTCGTCCGGGTGCCCTTCCAGCCGATCCAGGTCGTGCAGCGTGCCGGCATCGACCGCATACAGCTCGCCGCGCACCGGATAGCGCGGCGCTTTTACCAGGAAGGGGTAGCTGTGCGCGTACAGGCTGTAATGCGCCACCGTGCTGGCGACGCCCAGACAAGGCGCGCCGTTCAGCCAGTGGTGGTTCCAGCCGCCACGCTTGAGCGTGCCGTAGACGAACACCAGGATGGGTGCGTTCACCGCCGGCTGGGCTTGGGTGCCGACAGTTCGCGCTCGTCGAGCAGCGAATCGAGCACTTCGTCGGGCAGGACAAAGCGACCACGCGGCGCGGGCGGAACGGGCGTCGGCGTCGGCGTATCGATCTCTGCGGCCGGCGCCGTGGTCGAGCTTGCCGTCCTGGGTGCGCCGCGCGATACGCTGGATGCCGATGCGGGTACCGGCTCGATGGCGGGCTGATCCGGCAAGAGCGACACCACATCGCTCTCCACGCATTCCTCCTTGCGGCACACGGCCACCCGCACGCTGCTGGTACTGCCGTTCAACGTCGCCACCTGCATCGGCAGGCGCAGGTCACCGCAGTAGCTGGCGGTCGTGACGCCGGGATTGGCCGCGTCGGTCCTCTGGCAGACCCGCACATCGCTACGCAGATTGCCCAACGGCTCAGGCAGCGGATCGTCGGTGACCGCGTCCAGCAGGCGCCAGCTATCCGGCCGGCCTTCGGCCTGCGCCTGCGGCAGCGCCCAGGCCAGCAACACGCTGTCGGGCGTGCCGCGATTGAGCGTGATCAGCGGTTTGACGGTACCTTCGGGCGGCAGCAGTACCTCCAGCCGCGCCGGCTCGCTACGCGCGCATTCCAGTTGGTTGCATAACTTGACCGACAGGTTGTGCACGCCCTTGGGCAGCCCGGCCAGGGTCATGCCAGCCGATTGGCTGTTGGGGGTGACTTCCTTGAAGGCGGTGGATTCGTACAGCACCTGGTCGCCATCCAGCACTTGCCAGTAGCGGCCGGGCTTGCCCCACCAGACATTCCAGGCCAGCTCCACCGGCTCGCCGGTGCTGACCTGCGGCAGCCAGTCCAGTTGCGGGGCGCTGGGCTGCCCGGTGAGCTGTTCGTCGTCGTCCGCACCGGCGTGCTGCGCACCCACCCACGTGCTGGCCTTGAGCGGCGTGCAGGCGGGATCGCCATTGCGGTCGGTGTTGCACAGGCGGATTTCGATATCGTGCCGCCCCTCCGGCAGGTTGGTCAGCGTGTAGACGCCGCTCTGCACCGAGATCACCTGCGTTTCGGTCATCTGCTCCGCCCCCTCGACGCTGCTGCCGGCCAGCCGGCGCGTGGTGAAGTTGCGGCTGCGCATGCGCAGTTCGCCGTTGTCCCACACTTCCCAATACTGCGCGGTGGTGCCAAAGCCGATGTCCCAGCCGATGATGAGCCGGTTGCCGGTGAGCTTTTCCGGAATCGGATCGAGCGCGGGCTTGATCGGCGCCTCGGTGGTGGGTGGCGGAAACTGCTCGCCGGGATACTCGATCGGCGGCAGCGGTTCGATACTGGGGTCGTTGGCGGGGCCCGGCGCGGGCGGCGCGATGTCCACGCAATCGAGCATGCCATTATCCAGCGGCGTGCAGGCCCGGTCGCCCTGCTGCTGCGCCTCGGAGGGCGTCAACAGCACGGCGTGGGCCAGGGGCAGACTGACCGCGATCAGGGCGGCAATCGTGCGGAATCGATTCATCGGCCATCCATCCTTGTGCCGCGCTGGCGGCTGTTATGATCCGGCGCGCGCGGGGCACCGGTGCGAGCGCTGCCGTGAAGACGACCGGCAGCCTCGGGGGCTGGCAAGAGCCAGCCTGGCAATTCTGGCAAGAAGTACCGCACGCAGACAGTACCAGCGTACGCACGTAAGCATGACGCAGCCAGAAGGGCTTTGTCAGCCGCTCCAGCTCATTCGCAGTGCTCAATCATCAGTTGCAGCATCCGCTCGCCTCTGAATTCATTGACGCTCAATGTGAACACGGCGCTCACGCTGGCCGGCAACGGGTCGGCATTCGAGAAACGCATGGCCTCGATCAGCAGGCCGTGACGGTTGCGCAGCTTGAGCTTGAGATGGCGCTCGCCCACCACCCGCTGTTCCACCACGCGGAATTCGTCGTGGAAACGCGGCGCGGGAAAGCCCTGCCCCCACACCTGCCGCTCCAGCCGCTCGGCGACGTGCATGGCGTAGTCGTCGGCTTCCGGCACGCCGTCGGTTTCGATCACGCGGGTCAGAGCCTCTTCCGGCATCAGCTCGCGGCATACTGCTTCGAACGCGGCGCTGAAACGGTCGAAGTCGGCCGGGCGCAGGCTCAGGCCCGCCGCCATGGCGTGGCCGCCGAATTTCAGGATCAGGTCGGGATGGCGCTTGGAAACGAGATCGAGCGCGTCGCGCAGGTGCAGGCCGGGAATCGAGCGCCCCGATCCCTTGATTTCGGTGTCGCTGGCTTCGGCAAACACCAGCGTGGGGCGGTGGAAACGATCCTTGACCCGACTGGCGACAATACCGATCACGCCCTGGTGCCAGTCGGCGCGGAACAGCGAAATGGAATAACTGGCCTCGGGCGACATGCCGGCCAGCACGTTCTCGGCCTCTTCGCGCATGCCGGATTCGATCTCGCGCCGGGCGCGGTTCATCTGGTCCAGCTCGCGCGCCAGCGGCATGGCGGCCTGTTCGCTGCCGGCCAGCAGGCAGGCGATGCCCAGGCTCATGTCATCCAGCCGGCCCGCCGCGTTCAGGCGTGGCCCCAGCGTGAAGCCCAGGTCGAAGCAACTCGCTTTCTGCGCGTTGCGCCCGGCCGCCGCGAACAATGCCAGAACCCCGGCACTGGCGCGGCCGGCGCGCATGCGCTTGAGCCCCTGTTCGACCAGGATGCGGTTATTGGCGTCCAGCTTCACCACGTCGGCTACCGTGCCCAGCGCCACGTAGTCCAGCAATTGCGCCAGGTTGGGCTCCGTCACGCCGGCGTACGCGCCGCGCGCGCGCAGTTCGGCCCGCAACGCCATCAGGACATAGAACATCACGCCCACGCCGGCGAGATTCTTGCTGGCAAAGGTGCAGCCCGGCTGGTTCGGGTTGACGATCAGGCAATCCGGCAGCACGTCGCCCGGCAGGTGATGGTCGGTGACGAGCACTTCGATACCCCGCTCGCGCGCGGCCGCCACGCCGGCCACGCTGGCGATGCCGTTGTCCACGGTAACGATCAGGTCGGGGGATTTCTGCGCGGCCAGCGCCACGATCTCGGGCGTGAGGCCGTAGCCATATTCGAAGCGGTTGGGCACCACGAAATCGACCACGGCGCCAAGCAGGCCCAGCCCCTTGACCGCCGTGGCGCAGGCGGTGGCGCCGTCCGCGTCGTAGTCGGCCACCACCAGGATGCGTTCGCGGCGGGCGATGGCGTCCGCCAGCCGCTGGGCAAGGGCAGAGATATCCTTCAGCCCGGAAAACGGCAACAGGCGGGCCAGGTCGTGTTCGAGTTCGCCGGCATCGCCGATGCCGCGCGCGGCATACAGGCGTGCTTCCAGCGCGGTGAGGCCCGCGGCCAGCAGCGAGCCATGACTGTCGCGCGGTACGTCGCGGGTGCGGATCAAGGGCATGTCAGGCCCCCGCCCATGGCAAACGGTCGCCGCGCCAGAAGCGCCAACGCGCGCCGGTACCGGTTTCCACCGCCAGCCCCAGTTCCGGGAAGGTGAGCGCCACTTCTTCCAGCTCGCCCCGACGCAGGCGTTCGGTCAGCGGCGCGAACCAGTCGCGCTCCAGCGCCAGCCAGGCTTCGCGCCAGGCATGGGCATCGCCATAGCCCGCCGGATCGGCCAGTTGATCGAGGACCAGCATGCCGGATTCGGCCAGTTCGCCCGGCCGGGCCGGCGGCTCCACCCTGCCCTTGCCGGCCGCGGTCAGGGCCGCGACCAGCGGGTCGGCGGTGTAGACCGTATCCGACGGTGCTTCCGGCGTGGCCGGCAGCGGCCAGTCGCCACCACCCCATAGCCACAGGCTGTTGATCTGCGGTTGCCCGGCTTCGAAGCGGGCGTCGTTCACCGGATGAGCGTACAGCAGCATCTGGAGTTCGTTGAGCAGCCGGTGCCATTGCAGGGCATCCGGCCCCCGGGGCAACGCGGGATGGATGTCGCGTCCCACCACGGCATGCAGCGGCGTGGTGTCCAGCCCGGGGTCGGCGGGCAGATGCAGGTACCAGCGGGTGGGCGTCGGCGCGATCAGGCGCAGGCCGTCCTCGGCCAGCAGGCCGTTGAGGGCTTCGGCCAGCGCGGCGGCTTCGGCCGGCTGGATCGCCAGCGGCGCGGCATCGCTGAGCGTGAGCTGGTCGCGGTTGGCGCGAAGGTGCACCGGGTCGGCACGCAGCCAGTACCCCGGCGCTTCGCCAGGGGCATCCAGGGCCAGCGTCAGCGGGGCCACCGGCAGCGATGGCAGGCCATAGCGTTGGGCCAGCCAGGTGTGGAAATCCAGGGGGAGATGTTTTTCTCGCGCGCCGCGCCCGATCAGCCAGGACAGCGCAGGCAGCGCCAGGCCGGTGACGATCTCTGCTTCGGCATCGCGATCGGGCCAAGCGGCATGGGGAATGACTAAATGAAGTTGCATCGCGCGATTCTAGAGCCTGTTCCGGACTTGCACCAATCGGTTCCGGGTGATCCGGATTCCGCTCCGGTCAGACCCAGTATCGCCCATGGACAATTTACCCATGCCAGCGTGCCTGGATCGACTCCAAGCCTGGGCAGCGCACGGGTAGCGCCTGCCGGGCGTTACACCTCGGAGGCCGGCGCCGCCGGCGCGGGTTCGGGCAGGACCAGGTTGCCGAGTTCGGCCAGCGGCGGCAGATCGGACAAGCCGGACAGGCCCAGGTCGTCGAGAAAGGCGCGCGTGGTGGCGAGCAACTCGGGGCGACCGGGGACTTCCTTGTGGCCAACGACGTCGATCCATTCGCGCTCCTTGAGCGCCTGGATGATGGCGCTCGACACGGTCACGCCGCGAATCTCCTCGATTTCGCCGCGTGTCACCGGCTGTTTGTAGGCGATGATCGCTAGCGTTTCCATGACCGCGCGCGAATAGCGTGGCGGCTTTTCAGGGTGCAGCCGCTCCAGGTAAGGCTGCATCTCAAGCCGGGCGCGAAAACGCCAGCCCGATGCCAGCCTCACCAGCTCCACCCCCCGGCCATTCCAGTCGTGGGCGATGGCGTCGAGCAACTCGTTCAGCACGGCCGCGCCGGATGGCACGGTGAACAGTTGTTTCAAGGTGGCGACCGGCAACGGCTCGGTGGCGACCAGCAAGGCGGTCTCCAGCACTTTTTTCAGGTGCGCCCGCTCGGCGTCGTCGAGTTTTTCCGGTGTTTCGCTCATGCTGCCTGCTCCACCAGCGACCCCTCCCGCGCGGTGCCCGCGCCGGCCAGACGCACGTAGATCGGCACGTAGCCTTCATCCTGGGTTACCAGAATGTGCTTTTCCTTGACCAGCTCCAGCACGGCGATGAAGGTGACGACCAGCAGCGGCACGCCGCGCGTGGTGTCGAACAGGTCCTGGAACGGCAGGTAACGACCACCGGCCAGCAGGCGCAGGATATGGCTCATCTGCTCGCGCACCGACAACGCTTCAAGCTGCACCTTGTGATGCTGCTGGCGCCGCGCACGCGCCAGAATGGCCAGCCAGGCGCTCTTGAGGTCGGCCGGGCCGACATCGGGCAGGCGCACCACCGCCTCCTTCTCGAACAGCACCGCCACCAACAGGAAATCGCGGCCGGCCTGCGGCAGGCGATCCAGTTCATAGGCGGCGAGCTTGATCTGCTCGTATTCCAGCAGACGCCGCACCAGCTCCGCGCGCGGATCGAGTTCGTCGCCTTCCTCGCTCGATACCGGGCGGGGCAACAACAGACGCGATTTGATTTCGATGAGCATGGCCGCCATCAGCAGGTATTCGGCCGCCAGTTCCAGCCGCGACGCCTGCATGGCTTCGACATACTGCATGTATTGCGCGGTGACGGCCGCCATGGGGATATCGAGGATATCGATGTTCTGGCGGCGGATCAGGTAGAGCAGCAGGTCGAGCGGGCCTTCGAACGATTCCAGCAGCACCCGCAGCGCGTCGGGCGGGATGTACAGATCCTGCGGCAGCTCGGTGACCGGCTCGCCGAACAGGTGGGCGACGGGGTCGATGGCGCCGGCATCGACGATGGCATTCATGCCGGATCGTCGTCCTGGCCAGGCAGGCGCATCGGCTCCGGGCCCGGCGCGTCGGGAACCGCTTCCATCCGCGCCAGCAGCATCAGCAATCCCAGCCCCATCATCAGCAGCGGCAACAGGATGCCCCAGCCCAGGCCGTACTGCTGGTTGGCGAATACCGCCGCGCCACCCAGGATCAACAGTGGCCCGCTGACGATGGTGCGCTTGTTCCAGCCGTCGACCAGCAGCACGCCGATGCCGGCGCACACCAGCCCGAACACGACGATCCAGCTCACGGCTGGGGCGACATTCAGGCTGTTCACCAGCCAGCCGGCGCCGATGACGATCAATGCGATGGGAACCAGTGCGTTGCGCAAGGGGTAGCCTCTCTCGGTTACAGGGCGGCGAATTCGGGTGCGTAGATCACCACGCCGTTGCCACCCGCCAGCGCGCCGGGGATCAGCTCCAGCGCCATGAAGTATTCATGCGGGACATCGTAGGCGCAGGACAGGCCGAACCGGCTGGCGGGCACGAAGCCGAAGCGCTGGTAGTAGGCCGGGTCGCCCAGCACCACCACGGCCGCGATGCCGTCCTGCTGCAACTGGCGCAATGCCTCCCGCACCAGCGCCGCGCCACGCCCCTGGTTCTGCCAGGCCGGATCGACGGCGATGGGGGCTAGGCCCAGCACTTCGCCGTCGGCACCAGGGCACTCCACCGGGGAAAACAACACATGGGCGACGATATCGCCCGACTCGCCCACGCCCACCAGCGACATGGTGACGTGTCCGCCGTGGACCAGCGCGTCGATCAGGTCGGCCTCGGCGACCTGGCCGAACGCGGCAGCGGTAATGGCATGGATGCGCGGCGCATCGCAATGGTTGGCGGCACGGATCAGCATGACGCCCCCACGATGCGCACGCGCGCCGGTCGGGGCTTGTCGTCGTCTTGCATGAAAAGCTCCTACTTGTAGTTGAGGCCCATCGCCTGGCGCACATCGCGCATGGTGTCGGCCGCCAGCGCACGGGCGCGCTCGCAACCGTTATCGACGATGCGGCGCAGCAGCGCCGGGTCTTCCAGGTAGCGCTGGGCGCGCTCGAACATCGGCTTCTGCTCGGCCAGCACGCCTTCGATCACCGGCTGCTTGCATTCGATGCAGCCGATCCCGGCGCTGGTACAGCCCTGCACCACCCAATCGCGGGTGGGCTGATCGGAATACACCTCGTGCAGCTTCCACACCGGGCATTTTTCCGGGTTGCCCGGATCGGTACGGCGCACCCGGGCCGGGTCGGTGGGCATCTGCCGGATTTTCTTGGTCACCGATTCGCTGTCCTCGCGCAGGCTGATGGTGTTGCCGTAGGACTTGGACATCTTGGCGCCGTCCAGGCCCGGCATGCGCGACGCTTCGGTCAGCAGCGGCTTCGATTCGGGCAGGATCATCTTGCCGCCACCTTCCAGATAGCCGAACAGGCGCTCGCGGTCGGCGGCGCTCAGGTTCTGAACCTCGGCCAGCAGCGCCCGCGCGGCCAGCAGCGCCTCGGCGTCGCCTTCCTGCTGGTAGCGGGTACGCAACTGGGCGTACTGCTTGCCGGTCTTGCCCGGCATTTTCTTGATCGCAGCCTCGGCCAGTTCCTGGTAGTTCGGCTCCTTGCCGAACAGGTGGTTGAAGCGGCGCGCAATCTCGCGGGTGATTTCCACGTGCGGCACCTGATCCTCCCCCACCGGCACCAGGTTGCCGCGATACAGCAGGATGTCGCTGGTCATCAGCACCGGGTAGCCCAGGAAGCCGTAGGTGCCCAAGTCCTTGTGCGACAGCTTCTCGATCTGGTCCTTGTAGGTGGGCACACGCTCCAGCCACGACAGCGGCGTGACCATCGACAGCAGCAGATGCAGCTCGGCGTGCTCGGGCACCTGGCTCTGAATGAAGATGATCGCCTGTTCCGGATCAACCCCCGCAGCCAGCCAGTCGACCAGCATGTCCCACACGCTGCGCTCGATGACGCTGACGTCGTCGTAGCTGGTGGTCAACGCATGCAGGTCGGCCACCATGAACAGGCACGGGTAGTCGCGTTGCAGGCGCACCCAGTTCTTGAGCACGCCGTGGTAGTGACCAAGGTGCAGCTTGCCGGTGGGACGCATGCCGGAGAGGATCCGATCTGGGAACATCCTTGAAAAATCCTTGTTATCTATATGATTTTATTGAACATCAACCCAACAGGGCCAAGAATCCGTATACCAGCTTCATCAACGGCTGCATGATGCCGCCCAGTATCCCGGTTGCCAAGAGCACCACCAGGATGATCATGCCGTAGGGCTCGATCCGCGACACCGCCGCCGCGGCTTCGCGCGGCAGGCTGAAGACCAGGATGCGCCCGCCGTCCAGCGGCGGGATCGGCAGCAGGTTGAGCACCATCAGCACCACGTTGATGGTGATGCCCGCCTGCGCCATATAGGCCAGCGGCAACTGGAAATAATTGCCGTCCAGGTTCACCGCCAGCCGCAGGATCAACACCCAGCAGGCGGCCATCGCCAGATTGGCGAGCGGCCCGGCGGCGGCCACCCAGCGCCCGTTGGCGCGCGGATTGCGCAAGGCGCCGAAATTGACGGGCACCGGTTTGGCCCAGCCGAACAGGAACCCGCCGGGCAGCATCAGGCACAGCAACGGCAGCAGCACCGTACCGATCGGATCGATATGCTTGAGCGGATTGAGCGTCATCCGCCCCATCAGGAAGGCGGTGGGGTCGCCAAAGTGTTTGGCGGCATAGGCGTGCGCGGCCTCGTGCAGCGTGATGGCAAACAGCACCGGCAGCGTCCAGATGGCGATCTGCTGGATCAGGTTCAGTTCCATGGTGTCTCGGCGAGGGGGATCGGAAAGGTGCGCCTTTTGGCGCGGTGCAACGAGGAAAACCGGGCATGCCGACGTTCAGGCGGCCTCACAGACCGAACACCGCCGCGTCGCCTTTGCCCTGGCGCAGGATCGTGGGCGCGTCGCCGGACAGATCGACCACCGTGGTGGGTTCCAGACCGCAATAGCCCCCTTCGATCACCAGTTGCACATCGCGTTCCAGGCGATCGCGGATTTCCCAGGCGTCGGTCAGCGGGTACTCCTCGCCCGGCAGCAACAGGGAGCTGGAGAGCATCGGCTCACCCAGTTCTTCCAGCAGTGCCAGCGCCACCGGGTGATCCGGCACGCGCAGACCGATGGTCTGCTTCTTGGGGTGCCAGACGCGGCGCGGCACCTCCTTGGTGGCCAGCAGGATGAAGGTGTAATTGCCCGGCGTGGCCGCTTTCAGCCGGCGGAACGCCTGGTTGTCCACCCGGGCGTAATTGCCCAGTTGCGACAGGTCGCGACAGGCCAGGGTGAAATGGTGGCGTTCGTCGAGCTGGCGTATCCGGCGGATGCGTTCGAGCGCGTCCTTGTTGTCCAGGCTGCAACCCAGCGCGTAACAGGAGTCGGTGGGGTAAACCACCAGCCCGCCCTTGCGAATGATATCGACGGCTTGCTTGACCAGGCGTTGCTGGGGGTTTTCGGGATGGATCGAGAAGAATTGGGACATCCCGACAGTTTACTATCCAGCGCGGCCAGCAAGAAATGAACTATGCGCGACGGCGTTGCGGACGCGTCCGATTTACCACGGTTTTGCGCGGTATCAGGTACGGCGGCGATAGTGCAGTTGTACCAGCCCGTCGGCGTAGGCCCGACTGGAAACCAGCCTCAGCCGCGTCGGCGGCACCCCGGCGAACAGGCTGATGCCAGTACCGAGGATCACCGGCGCCAGCGTGAAGATGAATTCGTCGATCAGGCCGGCTTCCATCCATTCCTGCGCCACCCGTGCGCCACCCACCAGCCAGACGTGCCGGCTGCCGCGTTCGATCAGCGTTTGCAGCAGTTCTTCCGGCGAGCAGGTCACCGCATGGACATCGGCGGGCGCGTGCTCCAGCGGGCGGTGCGTGAACACGTAGCTGGGCTTGCCGGCATAAGGCCAGTCGCCCAGGCCCTGCGCCTGGGTGTAGGTGGTCCGCCCCATGACCAGCGCATCAATGCCGGCATAGAACTCACCGTAGCCGTAGTCCTCGCCGCTGGGGGCGATCTGCGGCAGCCAATCCAGCCCGCCGTCGACACCGGCGATGTGGTCGTCCAGCGACGTGGCGATGTACAGGGTGACGAGGGGACGTGTCATGCGGCCTCCAGCCAGCGGGACCAGACCGGGTCGCAGCCCAGCGGCAGGTCGGGATTGAGCCCGGGGTCGCGCGCACCTTCGCCGGTGGCATGGTAGTCGGTGCCGCTGGAGGCCAGCAGCCCGAATTCCTGCGCCAGCCTGCCGTAGCGCGCCACCTCGTGCACACCGTGCACGCCGGACACGACTTCGATGCCCTCGCCGCCCAGGCGGCGGAACTCGGTCAGCAGCACGCGCATCGTTTCGTTACCCATATCGTAGCGCGCCGGGTGCGCCAGCACCGCCACGCCACCGGCGCCGCGTATCCAGTCGATGGCATCGTGCAGTCGCGCCCATTCGTGCTCGACGAAGCCGGGCTTGCCACGCACCAGGTACTTCTTGAAGACGCTCTTCACATCCTTGGCCAGCCCACGCTCGACCAGATGCCGGGCGAAATGGGCGCGACTGATGATCTCCGGATTGTCCGCATAGCGCCTGGCCCCTTCGAGCACGCCCGGGATACCGGCGCGCGCCAGCGAATCGCTCATTGCCACCGCGCGCGCGTCACGTCCTGCGCGCACGTCGGCCAGGCCCGCGCGCAGCGTTTCGTTGGCGGCGTCAAAGCCCAGGCCCACGATGTGCAGCGTGTGCTTGCCCCAACTGACCGAGACCTCGACGCCATTGACGAAGCGCATGCCGTGCCGGGCGGCCTCATCGGCCGCTTCGGGCAGCCCGCACAGTTCGTCGTGGTCGGTCAGCGCGAACAACTGGCAACCGCGCTCGGCCGCCAGCCGGGCCACCTCGCGCGGCGGCAGCAGGCCATCGGAGGCAGTGGAGTGGCAATGCAGATCGACGGGCGTCATGGCGAGGTGCTGCGCGCCCGGCGCGCGCCCAGATCGAAGCGCAGCTTCATCACCAGCACCGATCCGGCCAGCAGCAAGGTGACACTGTTGGCGACGAACACCGGCATGGCATGGGCCATCAGGCCATAGGCCAGCCACAACGCAATGCCGGTGACGAAGATCAGGTACATGCCGAGCGAGATATCCCGCGCGGAGCGGGTGCGCCACACCATCAGGACTTGCGGCACGAATGCGAACGTAGTGCAGACGCCGGCCAGCAGGCCGACCGTATCGACGATATTCATTTCATTTTCCTTGGCGCGACCGACCCGGCCCTCCGGCCCCGGCCACGTTTCGCGCCTTGTCCGGAGCGGTCATCGGCCGCTCATCACCGGCCTTTCAGACCGGAAACACCCCGGTGGACAGATAACGGTCGCCGCGATCGCAGACCACCGATACGATCACCGCGTTTTCGAGTTGCGCGGACAATTGCAGCGCCGCCGCCAGCGCCCCGCCGGACGAAATGCCGGCGAAGATGCCCTCTTCCCGGGCCAGCCGCCGCGCCATTTCCTCGGCTTCGATCTGGCCCACTTCCAGGATGCGGTCGATCTTCGAGAAATCGCAGATCGCCGGCACATATTGCGGTTGCCACTTGCGGATGCCGGGAATCGCCGCGCCATCCATCGGCTGCACACCGACGATCTGGATCGCCGGATTGGCTTCCTTCAGGAAACGCCCCGTTCCCATGATGGTGCCGGTGGTCCCCATCGACGACACAAAGTGCGTGACCCGCCCTCCGGTATCGCGCCAGATTTCCGGGCCCGTGGTCTCGTAGTGCGCCAGCGGGTTGTCCGGGTTGGCGAACTGGTCCAGCACGATGCCCTTGCCCTCGGCGACCATGGTGCCGGCCAGATCGCGCGCCAGCTCCATGCCATCGACCAGGATGACCTCGGCACCGTAGGCCTTCATGGTCTGCACCCGCTCCAGGCTGGAATTGCGCGGCATGATCAGCACCATGCGGTAGCCCATCATCGCCGCCGCCATCGCCAGCGCGATACCCGTATTGCCGCTGGTGGCCTCGATCAGCGTATCGCCGGGGCGGATGGCGCCGCGCGCTTCCGCATGGCGGATCATCGACAGCGCCGGCCGGTCTTTCACCGATCCCGCCGGATTGTTGCCTTCGAGCTTGACCAGGACCACGTTGCTGGTATCGCCGGGCAGCCGTTTCAGGCGCACCAGCGGGGTATTGCCGACAAAATCTTCGAGGTATTTGTACATTTTTTTTGGCGCTTCCAGTGGGTCGCCGATTATACCCCGATCAAACCACCTCACTGCCCGGTGGCAAACGCAGCGTAATGCCATCCGTGGTAACGCTCACGCCGACGTCCGCGAAATCGGCGATCCGGCCGATCACCCCGGGCGCGGCCGGCACATGGTTGCCCACCAGCACCACGCGGCAACCCGCCGCCAGCGCCGATGCCAGACCGGCTGGCGCGTCTTCGAACACGATGCACTCGCGCGCGGGCACGCCCAGGCGCTCCGCCGCCAGCAGATAGGGATCCGACGCGGGCTTGCCGTGCGGGACATCCTCCGCGGTGATCATCACGTCCGACAACGGCAGGCGACAGTATTCGAAGCGCATCTGCGCCACCGGCAACGCGGCCGAGGTGACCACCGCCCAGCGCCCGGCCGGCAGCCCGGCCAGCAGTCGGGCCGCACCCTCGTTGGCGCGTTGCCCTTCGACAATGCTGGCCTCCAGGTCTTCCAGCCAGCGCGTTTCGGCGACAACGTCGAGATGAGGCGCAACCAGCCGCACCGTATCCTCCGTGCGCGTGCCGTGGCAGACGCGGATCACTTCGAGCAGATCCAGCCCATGGCGCTCGCACCAGACCGCCCAAAGGCTTTCGACGGCGCCAGTCGAATCGACCAGCGTGCCATCCATATCGAACAACAGGGCGGCGGCTAAGTGTTCTTGCATCACGATGCTCCACAAGGTGCGATGTCCTCACTTTAGCCCTCGGCTGGCAGGCGATGCTGCCGAAATGGATCATCTTTCTCTACAATTGGCTCAATTTCATCACACTCTTTGAACCGTATGTTGACAAGAGAACTGGTGGGGCGCACGTTCGGCCAGGACTGGCACTACATATCGCTGACTACCGAACGGGTGCCCTTCCTCTGGCACTACCACCCCGAATTCGAACTCACCCTGACCCTGGGCGCGCAGGGCCTGCGCTATCTCGGCGGCGATGTCGCCCCGTTCGGTGAGGCGGACCTGGCGCTGGTCGGGCCCGGTCAGGCGCATACGTGGCAGGCGACGCCACGCGCCGATGGCATGCCCCAACAGGTGCAGGTGGTGTACTTCACCGAGGAATGGCTGCGCACCCTGAGCGGGCATGGCCTGCCCGAGCTGACCGGGTTTCGCACTTGGCTGGACGGTGCGCGCGACGGGGTGGTGTTCAGCCCGGCCTGTATCGCGCAGGTGCTGCCATTGTTCCAGCGGCTGCACGCCAGCCGGGGCATGCTGCGGCTGGCATGCCTGTTCGAGATTCTCGATGCGCTGGCGCGCGACAGCGATGCGCGGCGACTGGGCGCCGGCCATGGCGAATCGCGCGAGGACCCACGCCTGCGTGCGGCGCTGGATTACCTGCACGCACACTATCGCGAACCGGTGGCCATGGAGGACGTGGCACGCGTCGCGGCCACCAGCCCGGCCACGCTGAAACGGCTGTTCCGTGAAGGGCTGTTCAGCAACGTGACCGAAGTGCTGCAACAACTGCGTCTCGGCCACGCCTGCCACCTGCTGGTCAGCAGCGACCTGCCGATCCAGTTGGTCGCCGAACGCAGCGGCTTCGCCAATCCCGGCCATTTCTACCGCCTGTTCGCCCGGCAGCGCGGTTGCACGCCAGCCGATTTCCGTCGTCGTCACCATCTACTGGTTGCGCAGACCGCACCCCAGCCGTTCGACGAGCCGGCTCCCTCGCTGGACCTGCAACCGTGTGGCGGACCACTGGTTCAGCCCTGACCGATCCGGAACGGTCAGCGAAACCCGGTGCAGTCACGCTGGCAAGCAGCGCTTTGCCCCATTCCTGGCCCGTCATGGCGTGCCGACATGCAGCACGATCTTGCCGCGTGCCCGACCCGATTCGCTCAGTTCGTGCGCCGCGGCAACATCCGCCAGCGCGAATTCCGCCCCGACCAGCGGCCGCAGCACGCCATCATCGACCAGCGCGGCCAGTTCGCGCAGCACCTCGGCATCGGGGCCGATGAAAACGAACGCCCCGCGTCGGCCTTCGTGCTGTTCGGCCGGCGGGCTGACGATGGATACCAGCAACCCGTCCGGCTTCAGCACCTGCCACGACAGCGCCTGCACCGTACCCCCCAGCGTATCGAACACCAGGTCCACGTCGCGCACGGCCTGCTGGAATGGCGTGCTGCGGTAGTCGATCACCTCGTCGGCCCCCAGGCTCAGCACCAGATCGCGATTGGCGGCCGAGGCCGTGGCGATCACGTGGGCGCCGCGCCATTTGGCCAACTGGATCGCCAGCGAACCGACACCACCGGCCCCGGCATGCACCAGAACCCGCTGCCCTGGTTGTACCCGCCCCTGCCGGACGATCACTTCCCAGGCGGTGATACCGGCCAGGGGCAGCGAGGCCGCCGTGGCATGCGCAATCGTGGCAGGCTTGGCCGCCAGTTCGCTGGCGCGCACCGCCACATACTCGGCATAACTGCCGTTGCGCACGATATCGGGCCGGCCGTACACCGCGTCGCCCACCTGCAAATCGGCAACCCCCGCACCAACGGCGCTGACCACGCCGGAAACGTCCCAGCCCAGCGTCAGCGGCAAGGCATGGGGCAGCATTTCCTTGAGGTGGCCTTCGCGTATCTTCCAGTCCACCGGGTTGACGCCCGCCGCCACCACCTTCACCAGCACATCGCCATCCTCCAGCGATGGCATGGGCGCCTCCTCCAGTCGCAATACCTCACGCGAGCCGTATTGATGAATGCGCACTGCACGCATGGTTGCTCCTTTTCATCGCCAGAATTGAAAAGACGCCGACTTTCGTCGGCGCCCTCGTATACCTTTGTTTACTTTGCGGTGCTTTCGATCCACATCGCCAGCGCGCGTTTGTAGCGCACCTGCACCTGGTCGCCCACGGCGATATCGCTCAGGCGAGCGGCATCGCGCACCAGGAACTCGATCACCTTGCCCTTGGGGCCACGCAGCTTGAGCAGGCCCTTGGCCTGATCCACCGCGATCACGTCGGCGGTGATGATCTGGGTGGTTTCCCATGTGGCACCCGGCTTGTCGCCCTCTTCGGTACGACCCACGCCTTCTTCGGTGCGAATCTGCGCCACGCCGGCGCCGCCCTTGATCACATCGAACGCCAGCGCGCGATCGAGCACCACGGCGGCGATGTCGCCCACTTTCAACTGGTCGAAGTTGCGCACCGCGGGCGATACCGCGAACTCCGCCATCTCGCCATCCGGCTGGCGCACGGTGAGCACGCGCCGATCATGATCGACACCAGTGATTTCCACCGTCACCTTTTCGCTCTTTTCGTATAGGAACGGACTGGCCTCTTCAGCCCAGAGCGGTGCGGCCAGGCTGGTTGCGAGCAATGTAGCGAGCAGGATACGTTTCATCGGTTTCTCCGTTTGTAGATCCAGTGGCTGGACGTATTACAAAGTAGCCGATCCAGAATACGAGGCAAGGCGCGGATTGCCATGTTCCAGCGTTTGCGCCGAAAAAAAGCCGGCCAGGGGCCTGTGCCAGTTATTTAAGCGTCCACCGCCGGTATTGAAGTTAAAAGAGGACGTGATTCACACGTCCTCTTTTCTGGTACGTCAGGAGGTGTGGGGCGTGTTGATCGCCTACACATTATAGCGGCGGCCGATCCGCCTGATGACGGCGCAACAACAAGTGGCGCCGCAGCGAATCGGCTTCTCATGTTGCAGCGATGGCCATCATCGACCCGCCGGGCTTTGCGCCCCTGGAGTCGGCTGGAAACCTGCCCAAACGACTGGCATTGCTCTTTGAACAGCCGCGGTTGTTCGTGCTGCCCCCGGGACTTGTCCCAGCGTGGTCAAACGTCGTTCGAGCAAATTCCCAAACAAGCATGTCAGTCAGGCTTGATTGACTGGCATCAGGCAGAAGGGGGGCATCTTCGGGATGCGCCGCAGCGCCGGCTTTACCAGCCGCCCCGCGATGATCGAATCGATATTGCGCCACCACCAGAGGCGCCATTGGCGCCCCTGGTGGTGGTAAAGACCGGAACCGGATCGAGGGCCTTGCCGGTGGGGTCAGTCCCCCGCCGGGAGCCGTACCGCCAGCGCCTCGTTGGACAGGTTGGTGCCGCTACCCTGATCCAGGAATAGCACCCCTTCGCCGATCGGTGCCTGGGTCAGCGGATCGAAGGCCGCCAGGTAGCCGGTGTTGGGTGGGGAGCCGGAGTCGGCGGTTGCATTGCCCTCGCGGATGTACAGCACACCATTGGCAATGGCAATGTCGTCGGCGGTGAACCTGTCTGGCGTGTAGTAGAAAGCATGGCCGCCAACGCTGTCGTCGAGGTAGGTGCCGTCCGGGTTGTAGCGGATCATATGGGTGCCCCAGCGCGCCTCGACGGTGCCGGGCAAGGTGTCGACGTCGAGCAACTTGAGCGATACGACGATCAGCCGGCTGGTGTCGCCCGTGTCCATAAAATCGATGCCAAATGCATAATCCACCCAGGTAAGTGGTTGCCTCTGTAGCGAGAAGCTGGACTTGAACGTGCTGTCGCCCTCCTTGAAGGTGAGCACGTGCCCGACGAGGTCGTCGGCCAGCACCGCATACACGCCGTCCGGGTTCACCGCGAAGCCGTGGATGGGTTCTACCAGGGCCAGGTTGGCCAGTTGGGTGCCGAGATCGCCCAGGTCGACCACATTGCACTGGCCGCTAAGGGTATCGAGCGCCATCAGTTTGCCGCTGCTGCTCATGCCCATCAGCATGCCGTCGGAAGGACGGACATCCAGCGCGACCGGTTCTTCCACACAGGACTCGGAACCTTGTCTGATGAGAGCGCCGGTTACCGTGTCATACCAGACGGTGCCGCCGGCAGGGTTGTAGCTGATCCAGCCGGTGGGCGGTGTGGGCGTCGGCACGGGTGTCGACACGGATGCCGGGGGCGGGCCACCGTTGTTGCCGTTGACACCGATATTTCCACTATCTCCATCGCCACCACAGGCGGCCAGCCCCAGCGCGCCACAGAACGCCAGCAGCACCAGGATGGGTTTCAGGCGAACATTGGATTTCATCGTGCGTTCCTCTCAATCGAATGGAATACGGCCCGGCATGCTCACGTGGCAGGACACGTAATATGTATGCCCCTGTACTATCGAAAGCGATGTGCTAGGTTTGAATTCCTTGACCCGCGTCAAGCAGCACCCACCCCGCCCCGGGAGCAGAAGGGTGGCCGTCCTCGGAATGCACTGCGGCGCTGGCTTTGCCAGCCGCCCCGCGATGATCGAATTGGTATTGCACCAACACCAAGGGCGCCAATGGCGCCCTTGGTGTTGGTAAAGACAGGCGCGGTTATTCGCGCTACCCCCGGGACTTATCCCAGCGTGGTCAACCGTCGTTCAAGCAAACTCCCAGACAAAAACAAAAATGCCAGTCAGGTTTAACTGACTGGCATCAGGCCAGGGGTCGGTCTTGTCGTCCGCATGCCGCGGGGATCAGCCCGCCAGCAAGGCATTCACATAGCGCTGCACACCTTCTTCCACCGAGTAGAACGGCGCGTCGTAGCCCGCCTCGCGCAGCAGGGTGAGGTCGGCCTCGGTAAAGCACTGGTACTTGCCGCGCAGGGCATCGGGGAACTCGGTGTATTCCAGGATGCCTTGCGCCACCAGTTCGGCCAGGCTCAGTGCCGGCAAGCCGTCCTGGGCGCGACACGCATTCACCGCAGCCACCGCCACATCGTTGAATGGCTGGGCACGCCCGGAACCGACGTTATAGATGCCGCAGACCTCCGGATTGTCGAGGAACCACAGGTTGACGTTGACCACATCCTCCACCGACACGAAATCGCGCGTGTGGCCACCGGCGGCATAGCCACCGTATTCGCCGAACAGCTTGACCTTGCCCGACTCGCGATACTGGTTGAAGTGATGAAACGCCACCGATGCCATCCGCCCCTTGTGCCACTCGCGCGGGCCATAGACATTGAAGTAACGGAATCCGGCCACTTGAGCGGTGATCTGTCCGCTATCGATCCGACGGCGCAACACCTGATCGAACAACAGCTTGGAATAGCCGTAGACGTTCAGCGGCGCCTCGCATTCCGGATCCTCGTAGAAACCGTTGCTGCCCGCGCCGTAGGTGGCCGCGCTGGAGGCGTACAGGAACTGAACTTCCTCCGACTGGCACCATTCGAACAAGGCCAGCGTGTACTGATAGTTATTGTCCATCATGTACTTGCCGTTGTGCTCCATGGTGTCGGAACACGCGCCCTGATGCAGGATGGCAGACACTTCACCATCGAAGCCACCGCTGGCCAGCTCTTCGATGAAATCCTGCTTGTCCAGGTAATGGGCAATCTGGCAGTCGGCCAGATTGCGGTATTTATCGCCCCGGGTCAGGTTATCGACGGCAACGATATCCGTCTCGCCCCGCGCATTGAGCGCGCGCACGAGATTGGAGCCAATGAACCCGGCCGCGCCGGTGACGATGATGGTCATGGGTGGAAACCTTGGTGGATGACTGGATGCGCGGGCAAGGATGGCCCCGAAAGGCCACTAGTATAACGGCGGGTGAGGGGCGAAGCGTGAGGAGTGAGGAGTAACGTCAAAAGCAACAAGCTACAGCCCGGTTTTGCATTTGCTCCTCCCCCCTCACTCCTCACATCTCACCCGCCCTCACACCGCCAGCCGGATGCACAGCGCCAGGAACAGCCACGCACCGTGCGGCATCCACTGTTCGGTCCAGCGCCAGCTATGCGCCATGGTCGCCACTTCGGCGGGACGGAAGTCGATGTTTTCGTCGTCGTCGAAACCACCGGTGATGCCATTGCATACGCCACCGGGTGCGTTGAAGTAACCGGGTTCATAGCGCGGGTTGTTACGGCCCCAGCCTTGCAGCATGCATGCGTCGTAGGGGTTGGCGCCCAGCACCCAGTCCAGCGCATGCTGCGCGTGCGCGGCGAGGCGTGCCGCGAATTCGCCATCCTGCTCGAACAATTGCGCGGCGCGCTCGTAGGCGGCGGCGATGGAGCCGAGGCGCGCGTTTTCGCCCTGCCACCAGTAGCCCGATTCGTTGTCGTGCGGAATGAAGAACTGCGTCTTGCCCGGTTTGCCGTGCTGCCTGACGTACTGGCGCGGGTAACCGAAGGGGTTGTTCACTTCGGTGGTGATCGCCAGTTCGTACTCGAAGGCCAGGCGCAATGCTTCGCGCACGCGGCCGGACAGCGGATGATCCGGCGCCACTTCCAGGAAGCGGATCAAGGCCAGCCATGGCAACCCGGCCTCGGCAGCGTGGAAGTAGCTGCGCTCGCCATGCGCGTCGGCGCGGAACCAGCCCTCCGGTTGCTGGCGGTCGAGCAATGCCAGCACGCGGCGCGCGGCGGCATCGGCATATTCGCCGTCGCCGGTGACGGCCAGCAGCTCCACGGCGGCCAGCAGCGCGCAGTAGTCGTCGATGATGTTTTCGACGCCATCGTCCAGGTACTCGACGTTATGTGCTTCCAGGTGGGTGAAGCCACTGCGCGCCGCCCACAGGTAGTCGGCCCGGGTATGGCCCTCACCGTCGCGCGGCAGCGTGGAGGCACGAGCCAGCGCGGCGATCGCCACGCCGCCGCCCTGGCGGTACGCCGCCTGGTAGCTGGCGAACTTCTCGCCCTTTTGTGTCTTGTATTCGCAGATATCGCGCCGGTTCGGGTCCTTGGACCACTGGTCGAACACGGTCATGTAGAAGTAGCCCGCCGGATCCTGCATCCGTACCAGGTAGTCGGCGCCGTGCAGTGCCTCGTCCACCAGCCGCTCGTTGAACCAGCGCGATGCAAAGGCCACGGCTTCGTCGGTGGTCTTGACGTCGATGGTTTCCACCGGCCGGCCGCTGATCCAGCGCGGCGGCGTGTTCAGCCGGCTCCAGCCATCGGCCAGGTTCCAGACCACCTGCGGCGTCTGCTGCGGGTTCATGAACTGCGCATACGACAGGTGGCTGAGGTATTTGGAGCAGTCGCCCGACGCGTCGTACCAGCCGCCATGCACATCCCGGCGTTCCTCACTGCCCCACTTGGCGCGCGAACGATCCGCCTGATCATAGATGCCAGTGCAGCGCTGGCCTTTGACGTAGTGGAGGATGTCCGACAGTAGCAGGTCGCCGAACAGGCCCGGCCGGATGGCGAAGGTGTGCGAAACCAGCGGTGGCGACACCTCGTCGATGACCAGGAAATAGTCGCCCTCCTGTTCCAGCGCGCTGAAATCCGCGCGCCAGTAATGCCACGGTGCGGCGCCGGGCTGGCCCCAGCGCGCCACGTTGCCGGCCGCTTCCAGCCGGCCTTGCACCACACGTTCGCGGGTCTCGGCGCGATAGACCGAAAAGCCGCCAGCGGCGAGGCTGGCTGGTGCTTCCAGCAGCGCCTGCTTGACGCCGCCCGGTTCGAAGCCGAGGTGATTGAACAGGATTTTCATGGCTTTCCCCTCCCGCCAACGCGGGCTGATTATGGTGTTCTGGTCATGGGGCGACAGGTCGGGGCATCTCGCGGGGCAGGCATTCCCCTGTCGCCGCCCCGGCTTCTGTCGGTCGCATCAAAACAGGCGTTTGGCAGTGAACCAGTTGCGCGCCGCGCCGATCATTCCGGCGTGATTGCCGGCACTGGCCAGCGCGATTTCGCTCATGCCGCGAAAATCCGGCAACAGGCACTCGGTGATGCGGCTGTCGATTTCCTCATGGAAACGCGCACCACGGCTGGTGATGCCGCCACCGATCACCACCCGTTGCGGATTGATGGCATAGATCAGGTTGGCGATGCCGGTCGCCAGCAAGGTCAGCCATTCCTGCACCACTGCTGTCAGTACCGGATCGCCACCGTCGTACCCGGCGAAAATGGCATGGCCGTCCAGGGTCTGGCCGGTGGCCGCCTTCGCCGCGCAGATCAGCCCGCGCATCGAGGCATGGTCTTCCCACAGCTTGTCGGCGATGCGCATATAGCCCCATTCGCCGGCGGCGGCGCGATGGCCGCGATACAAGCGATGATCGATGACGATGCCGCCGCCGATCCCGGTGCCCACGGTCAATGCAATGTAGTTGCCCACGCCTTGTGCCGAGCCGCGCCAGCCTTCGGCCAGCGCCACGCAGTTGACGTCGTTTTCCACGGTGACCGGCAGACTGAAGGCGTCGTCCAGCACCTGGAGCGGTGAGGTGCCGACGTAGCCCGGGATCGCTTCCGCGGCGGCGGTGACGAAGCCGGTCAGCGGATCGATCAGGCCCAGCGTGCTGACGGCGATGCCATCGGGCCGGTATTGCTCGACCAGCGGCCCGGCCAGCTCCACCAGCCGCGCCAGCACGAAATCGGCGCCGCGCTTGCCTTCGGTGTCCGCCACCCAGGTTTCGCCCACTTTGCCGGCGTCGTTGACGAAGCCGTATTTGATATGTGTGCCACCGATATCGAATGCCAACAGATTCACGAACGGATTTCCCAATTGATCGGTGTCTTGCCGATGGATTGCAGATAGGTATTGGCCGCCCGGAAGTGGCCATTGCCGATAAAACCGCGATGCGCCGACAGCGGCGAAGGATGGGGCGAGGTCAGGACGCAATGCCTGTGACTGTCGATCAGGGCGCCCTTCTTTTGCGCGTAGCCCCCCCAGAGCAGGAACACCAGTCCTTCGCGTCGCCGGGCCAGTTCGGCGATCAGCCGGTCGGTCAGCATCTCCCAGCCGCGCCTGGCATGGGCCGCGGCTCGATCCGCCTCGACGGTCAGCACGCTGTTGAGCAGCAACACGCCCTGCGCGGCCCAGTCGTCCAGTTGTCCATGCTGCGGCGGGGTGTAGCCGTAGTCCCGTGCCAGCTCCTGCCAGATGTTGCGCAGACTGGGCGGAATCCTGACGCCACGCGGCACGGAAAAACTGAGCCCGTGGGCTTCGCCCGCGCCGTGGTATGGGTCCTGCCCGAGCACCACGACCTTGACGGCATCCGGCGCCACGGCATCCAGCGCGGCAAACCAGTTTTCCTGCGCAGGATACACGGTCTTGCCAGCCGCCAGCTCCCCCTCCAGGAATGTCGCAAGTCCGGCAAACGCGGGGCTGTCCAGCACCTCCCCGGCCAGGTCGCGCCATGCCGGGGGCATCAGTTGCGCTAGCCAGATCACAGGCCCGCCTCCCGTTTGCGGCGAATCTGTTCGCGATGATGACGGAACACCATGCGCTCCAGCGCTTCGCGCAACATCTGGTCTTCGATGATCCAGCGCGCCGCCACACGATGGCCGCCGCTGCCGCTGGGTTCGCAGGCGATGATCTGGGCAGGCAGGCTTAGCAGGAAGGGCAAGGTATCGCTGGGGCTGAACCCCACCCAGCCACGCGCGCCACTGGGCAGCGGCTGCGCCTGAAACCAGACGGCGTGTTCGATGCCGATGCGCGCCTCCACGCTGGGCGGCAGGGCGGGCGTGAGCAGGCGGGCCAGCCAGACCAGTTGCAGGTCGAGCTTGGCATCACGCGGGTCGGGGGTATCGTCGCCGACGTGTTCGATCGCACCCAGCACGTCGAGAAAACGCGCGGCTTCGAAAGGCGACTGCTTGGATTCGGTCTGCCACGCCAGTGGCAGGCGCGATTGGAAATGCACGCCATCGTTCATGGGGGGATTCCAAGGGTGGGTCGCCGGATTATAGCGGTTGGCCGCCATTTCAGATTTTGTCGAAATCGCCCTGCGCCTGCTGAATTCGCCGCGCCTCAGGCGCGTGGCGGGAACATGCCGCCGAGCTGGCGCACGCGCTCGTACAGGCAGATCGCCGCCGCCGCGCCGACATTGAGCGATTCCACGCCGGGCGCCATCGGAATGCGCAACCGCAAGCGTGCCCGCGCGGCAAGCTCGGGCGTGACACCCTGCCCTTCGGCGCCCACCGCCAGCGCTAGGTCACCGGTGAGCGACGCGGCGTGCAGGTCGATCGCGCCGTCGAGCAGGGTGGCGGCGATCACCCCCTGGAAATCGTCGGCGAACGCCGGCAGGTCGGCACGCTCGACGATATCCAGCAGGAAATGCGCGCCCATGCCGGACCGCAACACCTTGGGCGACCAGACGTCGGCGCAGCCGGGGGACAACAGCACCTGCATGACCCCGGCCGCCGCCGCGGTGCGCAAGATGGTGCCGACATTGCCAGGGTCCTGCACGCCATCAAGCAGCAGGCAGAAGCCATCGCGGCGCGGTGTTTTCGACGCAGGCCAGTCGGTCAGCGCCAGCACGCCGGTCGGGCTGGGCAGCTCCGACAGATCGGCGAACAACGTGGGGTCGATCAGGGTGAGCGGCGAACCCGCACGGCGGATCAGCGCGGCGATTTCGGGGGACGCCATGCCTTGCGGCGTGGCCAGCAGCCGGCCCGGCACCCAGCCGGCATCCAGCGCACTCGCCAGCAGATGCGGGCCGTCCAGCAAGGTCTGCCGCGACTTCAGCCGCTCGCGGCGTTGCGTGGCCAGCTTGTGCAGATGCTTGAACAAGGGATTGTGGCGGGACTGGATGGTTTCCATACGGCACGGGCGGAAGGGTGGGCGGAGAGCGGAGTGTACCCGTTGCGCGACCAGCCGGCGGCGGGCCGGCTCAGCGCGGCGTGGTTTCCGCCAGCGCCTTGCAGGTCAGCTGGCAGATGCGCCGCAGCGACTGGTAATCCGCCTCCGACAACGGCGCGTCGCCGCCACGGTCGGCGAACAGCATGCCCAGCGGCTTGTCGTGCACAAAGAGTGACATGGCACAGAAATCGTCGCGCCCCACCTGATCGATGAGCAATGGCGGCAGCATGGTGGCCCATTCCACACGCTTGTCGCCATGCAGCCAGAGGCATTGCGGCTTCTGCATCAACCGGGCGAACAGCGTCGGCACGTCCAGCGCCAGCTCGAATGCGCACAGGGGGTCGGCCTCCGGCACGCCGAGCGTGAAACGGGTACGCAGCACCTTGCCATCCGGGCTGATCAGGATCAGCGCAATGCGGCGCATGGTCATGCCCTCGGACAGCGCATGCACCGCCAGCGATACGATGTGGTTGGCGGCGGCCCCCTGCTTGCCCGCCAGATGCAGCGCCTGCAAGCGCTGCGCCAGTGGATCGGGGCGCGGCGGCGCTGGCGGCCTGGGTGGCGGCGGCACCGGCCATTCGCCCGGCAGCATGGCGAGCCAGCGAGCGGGTGGCCAGCCCAGGGAATCCCATTGTTCGTGCCGGGCATATTCCAGCATCCGGCCCACCAGGATGCGCCAGACCAGCGATTCCGTCTGCTGCAACACCTGGGCGATCGCCTTGCACGCGTGCGTCACCTCGTCCTGCCACCAGCCGCGCTGCACGGCATGCGCCAGCCGCAACGTGGCGTGCTGCATGGCATGGCGCGGCGTGGCTTCCCCCCGCTCGCGGCACAACGCCAGCACCGGCTCAGGGGTTTGCCATGCGGTCAACAGCCGCTCCAGCGGCACCGAGCCCGGCACGTCGGGCTCGCCGTCGGCCAGCAGGCCCAGCAGCGCCGGTACGCCCAACAACACCGCGGCAGCGGTGACTTCGTCCGGATGGGCATCATGGCGCCGCGCCGAGTAATCCCGCACCAGGCGAATCGCAAAGCGGGTGTTCAGCACCTGTGCCCGGTAGCGGTGATAGCGCTGTGGGTCTTTCGCCAGCAACTCCTCGACGGTGGGCCCCCGCACGAAATGCTCCACGAAGGGGGCAACGCCGTAGAGCAAGACCACGGCTTCGACCGACACCACGTCCGAAGCCAGACTGGAGCGGGTGCGCTGGTTGGCGGTGCGCAGCACCTTGGCGGCCAGCAGGGGATCGTGCAGCACGATTTCCGCCAGCTCGGCGGGATCGGCGCGTTCGCCCCGCCGCGCGAACGGCAGCATTTTTTCGCGGGTGGCCTGCATCAGCGGCAGTGGCCGTGCGCGCCAGTACGCCAGCGATGCGGCAGGGTCGTGAGCGGTATTCAGCGTCGCCATAGCAGCAGCTCGCTCCCTTTCCAGTCGCCGACTTCCAGCCGCTGCAACGGGGGCTGGTCGGGCACGGCGAAGCTATTGCTCACGAACAGCGCGCCGGGCGGCAGTTCGCGGTTGATCTTGTCCCACAGGGCCGGCATCGCCACCGGCGACAGATAGGCATACACCACGTCGTAGCCCGCCAGCGGCTGGCTGAACAGATCGCGCCGCAGCCAGCTTGCCTGGGGACGCGAACGCAGCCGTAGCCGCCCGATCAGCCAGGGCAGCCACGCGGTCTCCACGCCGCAGCTCTGCACATCGGGACGATGGCGCGCCAGCCACGCCAGGACGGTGCCGGTACCGGCCCCCAGGTCGAGAAAACGCGCGTGCGGTGGGATATGTTCGGAC
Source organism: Chitiniphilus eburneus (assembly GCF_005048205.1). Taxonomy (GTDB): domain Bacteria; phylum Pseudomonadota; class Gammaproteobacteria; order Burkholderiales; family Chitinibacteraceae; genus Chitiniphilus; species Chitiniphilus eburneus. The sequence continues at coordinate 42,963 of NZ_SUMF01000003.1, read as the reverse complement.
AATAGCGCCAGGGTGCGGGCATTGCTGAGGAAAAGCGGCACCCGGCTTTTGACGACCCCGCCATAGAGCAGCAGCAATGCGATCAACCCGATGCCCCAGTACCAGGCCGGCCACGCCAGGGTATCGGCGACGGCGACCGCCAGCGGAAACAGCAGATGGATCAGTCGCCACCACCGGCCCTGATGCAGCCACGGCGCGGCAATGGCAGCCGAGATGCCAACCAGGAGTGCGAAAGGAATGGGTTGAACCGGCCAGCCGGTCAGAATGAAACCGGCGAGGACCACCAGGCAGGCGGCACCTTGCAAGGCCAGCAGACGCGCCATTTGCGACATGGATCAGTCCGGCTTGACCTGGGCGACGGCGCTGGCGTTGTTGGCATCCCCCATGCCCGCCTGGTCGCGGATGTCCTGCTCCGCTTCGCGGTTGAGCACCACGATGCTGATGCGGCGGTTGATGGGGTTGTAGATGTTCTTGTCGTCCAGAGGGATTTCGTCGGCGAAGCCGTTGACGCGAAGTACCTTCTTGTTGTCCAGGCCGCCGCGCACCAGCTCGCGCCGCGAGGCGTTGGCGCGCTCGCTGGATAACTCCCAGTTGCTGAAGCCGCGCTGGCCGCCCGCGAACTGCTGCGCGTCGGTATGCCCCGAGAGCGAGACGGAATTGGGTACGTCGTTCAGCAACTGGCCGATTTCGTCCAGGATTTCCCGCGCATAGGGTTCGAGTTCGCTGCTGGCGGACTTGAACATCGGGCGGTTCTGGTCATCGACGATCTGGATGCGCAAGCCTTCGGCCACCATGTCCAGCCGCAACTGGTTCTTGAACTGCGCCAGCTTGGTGTTGCGCTTGGCCTTGTCTTCCATCAGCGCTTCGAACTTGCGCTTCAGCTCGGAAAGGCGCTTGCGATCGTGGGCGATTTCGGTCTGCTCGGCACCGCCCTTCTTCATCTGACCCGATTCCTGCGTCAGATCCTTGCCGCCGCCCTGGATCAGCGATTCGGCCGCGCCCGCGCCGGTGCCGCCCTGGCTGGCCACGCGCAGCGGGTTGTTGAAGTAATCGGAAATGCCCTTGAGATTGCCCTTGGAAACCGAGCCCAGCAGCCACATCAGCAGGAAGAACGCCATCATGGCGGTGACGAAGTCGGCGTAGGCGATCTTCCAGGCGCCGCCGTGGTGGCCGTGACCACCCTTCTTGATCCGCTTGACGACTATGGGGCGCTGGGAATCGTCGCTCATCGCCTACTTGCCCTTGGTGGCCTTGACGAAATCTTCCAGTTCCTTGAATGACGGGCGATCCGCGGAGGCGAGCGCCTTGCGGCCGAACTCCACCGCCACCTGCGGCGCATAGCCATTCAGGCTGGCCAGCAGCGTGACCTTGATGGTGCTGAGCACCTGGTGATCTTCCGCCGCCTTGTTTTCCAGCACCTTGGCGATCGGGCCAACGAAACCGTAGCCGAGCAGAATCCCCATGAAGGTACCGACCAGCGCGGCACCGACCAGCGGGCCCAGTTCGGCGGGCGGCAGATGCAGCGAGCCCATGGTGTGCACCACGCCCATCACCGCCGCGACGATCCCGAACGCGGGCAGGCCGTCGGCCAGATTGGTGATGGCGCCGGATGGCACCGAGGCTTCGTGGTGATGGGCGTCGATTTCCACGTCCATCAGGTTTTCGATTTCGAACGCGTTCAGGTTGCCCCCCACCATCAGACGCAGGTAGTCGGTCATGAATTCGACCACGTGGTGATCGTGCGCGATCTTGGGGTATTTGGCGAACAGGGGGCTGTTGTGCGGATCCTCGACGTCGCCTTCGATCGACATCAGGCCTTCCTTGCGCACCTTGCCCAGGATTTCGAACATCAGGGCGAACAGGTCCATGTAGAACGTCTTGTTGTACTTGGAGCCCTTGAAGATGGTCGGAAATGCCTTGAATATGGCCTTGAGCGGCTTGCCCCCGTAGCTGACGATCATGGCCCCCAGCGCGCCGCCAAAGATGATGACGATCTCGGCAGGCTGCCAGAGCGCCGCAATATGGCCGCCCACCGAGGCGTAGGCGCCCAGAATGCACGCGACCATGAAAACGTAACCGATGATGACAAACATGCCGAGGGGTTGCCTGTGGGGGTGAGTTCTTATCGATGTTGCAAGGCGGCAATTCTTGCCGCCCGGTAGGCATATTAGGTTCTGACGGCCCGCCTGACAACGTGAGTCGCGCGGCAAAGCCGCTTTATCGCTACCAGAGCGACGCCTGGGCGCCCGCGGCCCGGACGGGAGCAAAACTCTGCCGATGCTCCGGGCAAGGCCCCAGCCGGCCCAGCGCGGCCAGGTGTTCGGCGGTCGGATACCCCTTGTGCCGGGCGAAACCATAACCGGGGTAGCGGATATCGAGCGCCAGCAGGGCCCGATCGCGCGCGACCTTGGCCAGGATCGACGCGGCGGAGATCGCCTCCACCTTGGCGTCACCCTCGACGATGGCTTCGGCGGGCAGCGTCAGGCCCTTGGGAATGCGGTTGCCGTCGATCAAGACCTTGTGCGGCACCAGCGACAGCGCGGCCACGGCGCGCTCCATGGCCAGCATGGTCGCATGCAGGATATTGAGCCGATCGATTTCCTCACGGCTGGCTTCGGCAATGGCCCAGGCCAGCGCGCGTTGCTGTATCTGCGGAAACAGCGCTTCGCGACGGCGCTCGGTCAGTTTCTTGGAATCGTTCAGCCCGACGATGCCATGCCCGTCCGGCAGCACCACGGCGGCGGCGAATACCGAGCCGGCCAGGGGCCCCCTGCCCGCCTCGTCGACGCCGCACAACCACATCATCGCCCACCTCGCAGCAAGGCCACGATGGCATCGGCCGCACGTTCGGCACCGCCACACCGCAACGATTCGTGCAGTTGGGTGAAGCGCTCGACCAGCACCGCGCTGGCCGCGCTGTCGTCGATGAAGGCGCCCAATTGTGCCGCCAGCTTTTCCGGGGTGGCATCGTGCTGCAACAGCTCAGGCACGATGCGCTCGCCCGCCAGCACGTTCGGCAGGCTCACGTAGGGAATCTTGAGCTTGCGCTTGACCAGCCAGTAGGTGAAGCCGCTGATGCGATAGGTGACGACCGTGGGACGCTTGGCCAGCATGGCCTCCAGTGCCGCGGTGCCCGATGCGACCAGGATGGCGTCCGAAGCCATCATCGCTTCGTGCGCATGGCCGAACAACAGGCGGAACGGCAGTTCCTGCGCCTCCAGCCGCCAGATCGCGTCCTCGAACAACCGGCGCGTCTCCCGCGTGACCAGCGGAACCAGAAACTGGGCATGGGGATAACGTTCGGCAAGCAGCTTGGCCGTGCGCACGAACAGTTCGGCGTGCATTTCCAGTTCGCTGATCCGGCTGCCGGGCAGGAATGCGAACACCAGGGCCTTTTCAGGGACATCCAGCAGTTCGCGGATCGCCTTCTGATCCGGCACCAACGGAAACTGGTCTGCCAGCGGATGCCCCACATAGGTGGCCGGAATCGCGGCATCGCGATAGATGGCCGCCTCGAAGGGAAACAGCAGCAGCACGTGCGACGCCGCGCGGCCGATCTTCTTCAGGCGCTCCGCACGCCAGGCCCAGACCGAAGGGCTGACGTAATGCACTGTGGTCAGCCCGGCCGAGCGCGCGGCCTTTTCCAGGCCCAGGTTGAAATCGGGCGCGTCGATGCCGATGACCAGGTCCGGCCGCTCCTCGACGATGGCACGCTTGAGCCGGCGACGAATCCCCAGCAGCTCTGGCAGATGCTTGATGACCTCGGCGTAGCCACGCACCGCGAGCTTGTTCATCGGCACGATGGAATGGGCGCCGGCGGCCATCATCCGGGGGCCGGCGATGCCGGAAAAGCGCGCATCGGGCAGGCGCTCGCGCACCGCGCGGATCAGGTCGGCGCCCAGCAGGTCGCCGGATGCCTCGCCCGCGACGATGGTCAGCCGGGGGCCGGTGGCGCCGGTAGCGGCAAACAATTGGTTGCTCATACGGTAGGGATCAACGAATGATGCCACGCTGGCTGAGGGCGAAGAACTCCACGAAAGGCCGCAGCGCCGGCTCGTCGTTGGCTCGCGCTTCGATCTGCGCGCGCGCGTCGTCGTAGGACAACCCTTCGCGATAGAGTGTCTTGTAGGCACGCTTCACGGCGGCAATCTGATCGGCATCGAAGCCGCGCCGCTTCAGGCCCTCGGCATTCACGCCCCGGGCCGCCGCGCGATTGCCTTCGCAGATCACGAAGGCCGGCAGGTCCTGGACGATGATGGAGCCGCCGCCCGCCATGGCATGCGCACCAATGACGCAGAACTGATGGATCGCGCTCAGCCCGCCCAGGATGGCCCAGTCGCCGACGTGTACATGCCCGCCCAGCGTGACCGAGTTGGCAAACACGGTATGGCTGCCCACCTGGCAATCGTGACCGATATGCATGTAAGCCATGAACCAGTTGTCGTCGCCGATACGGGTCACGCCCTGGTCCTGCGTGGTGCCGGTGGAGACCGTGACCGACTGGAAGAACGTATTGCCCTCGCCGATCTGCAGCCGGGTGGGCTCGCCCCGGTATTTCTTGTCCTGAGGCTCGCAGCCGATATGGCCGAAGGCATGGAAGCGATTGCGGGCGCCGATGTCGGTCACGCCATCGATCACGACATGCGGGCCGATCTCGCACCCCGCGCCGATGCTGACAGCCGGGCCGATCACGGCATAGGGCCCGACGATCACGTCGGCCGCGAGTTCGGCCTTGGGATCGACGATGGCGGTGGAATGAATGGTTGTCATGGCAAGAAGCTTCCGGGCTGATTCAGCTTCGAACCGGCCGGGCCAGGGAATTGCCCCGCGCCCGATGCGGCCACGTGCCGCCTTCACCGGTCCTGCAAAGGCGGCGGCGCCGCCAGACAATCAGGCAGTCTTGCTGACCTGGCGCTCCGCGCATAGCAGATCGGCCTCGGCGGCCAGTTCCTCGCCGACATAGGCCTTGGCCTTGTATTTGCCGATACCGCGTTTCTGCGTGACGATCTCGACGCACAGGGTGAGCGTATCGCCCGGCAGCACCTGCCGCTTGAAGCGCGCATTGTCGATGCCAGCAAAGAAATACAGCGTACCGCTGTCGGCGGTCTTGTTCTCGGTCTTGAACGCCAGCACCCCGGCCGCTTGGGCCAGTGCCTCGATGATCAGCACACCCGGCATCACCGGGTATTGCGGAAAGTGCCCGGTGAAGAACTGCTCGTTCATGGTGACATTCTTCACCGCCTTGATCGACTTGCCGGGCTCCAGTTCGAGCACCTTGTCGACCAGCAGGAACGGATAGCGGTGCGGCAGGTATTTCAGGATTTCGGTGATGTTCATGGTGATGCTCATTCTTGCTCCCCTGCCGGTGGATTCAGTCCCGCCAGCTTTTTTTCAAGTTGCTTGACGCGCTCGGCCAGCGCGTCCAGGTGGCGCAATTGCGCCGCATTCTTCAGCCAGTCGGCATGCGCCTGCATCGGGTACGAGCCAGAGTAGACGCCGGGCGTGCGGATCGTCTTGGCAATCAGGGTGCCACCCAGCACCACGACCCCGTCGCAGAGTTCCAGGTGGCCGCTGATCATGGCCGCGCCACCGATCTGGCAGCGGGCGCCGATCTTGACCGATCCGGCGATGCCGACGCAACCGGCGATGGCGGTATGTTCGCCGATCACCACGTTATGCGCGACCTGCACCAGGTTATCGATGCGGGCGCCGTTGCCGATCAGCGTATCGTCCAGCGCGCCGCGGTCCACCGTGGTGTTGCTGCCGATCTCGACGTCGTTTCCCACGATGGCGCGCCCGATCTGCGGAATTTTCTCCCAATGATCGCCAGCCCAGGCATTGCCGAAGCCATCGGAGCCGATCACCGCGCCCGGATGCAGGATGACGCGGTCACCCAGCTCGCAATGCGCCGCGAGCACCGTATTCGGATGCAGCAGGCAATCCGCGCCGATCCGCGCTCCGGCGCCGACATATACATTGGCCCGCAACACGCTGCGCTCGCCAATGCTGGCGCCCGGGCCGATCACCACGCCAGGCCCGATCTGCGCGTCGGCCGCCACCACGGCGGATGGATCGACCGAGGCTTTGGGATCGATGCCCGCCTCGATTTGCGCATCGGGATACAACACGCGCGCCGCGCGGGCGTAATACAGGTACGGATCGCTGGTCACGATGCAGGGGCGCGACAGCGACGGCGCCTCAGTGGGGCGCACGATCAATGCGCCGGCCAGGCTGGCCTGCGCGGCACCCAGGAATTTGCGCTGGACCAGGAAGGACAACTGATCCGCGCCCGCCCGCTCCAGGCTGGCCAACCCCCTGACGCGAATGTCCTCACCCTGTAGCTCGCCGCCCAGGCAAGCGATCAATTCGGAAAGCAGCATGCCCGGCATCACTTGTCCGACAGCAGCTTGAGCACCTTGTCGGTGATGTCGATCTTGGGCGTGCTCCAAGCGGCTTCCTGCAGGATCAGGTCGTATTTGTCGGCGGTGGCGATCTGCTGGATCGCGTTGTTGATCCGTTCCTGGACGCCCGCCAGCTCTTCGTTGCGACGCGCGTTCAGGTCTTCGTTCAACTCACGTTGCATGCGCAGGAAATCCTGGTTCAGGCGCACCAGCTCGCGCTCGCGCGAGCGACGATCCGTCTCGGACATGGTGTTTTTATCGAGCGCCTGCTGCAACGCCTTGCCTTGCCCCGCAACCTTCTGCAATTCCAATCGTCTCGCTTCGAATTCCTTTTCCAGCCGTTTGCCGGCCCGAATGGCCGGGCCCGACTCGCGCATGATGCGCTGGGCATCGACAAAGCCGATCTTCATCTCCGCGCTGGCAAAGCCGGACAACACCATCAATACCGTGCCGATCAAACATGCAATTCTGAACTTCATCTGGCCACCTCAAACACGGAAAGAACGTGCCGCCGTCAAACTTAGAAAACGTTGCCCAACTGGAACTGGAAGGATTCGGTCTTATCCTCGTCCTTGGCATTGAACGGCTTGGCGTAGGAAAGCTTGATCGGCCCGATCGGCGAAATCCAGGTAAACGCCACGCCGGCCGAATACCGCAGATCGTCGGTGCTTGGATCGGTATCTTCATCCCACACGCCGCCCAGGTCGGTAAACAGGCTCAGGCGGGTGGACTTGTCATCCTTCATGCCAGGGATGGGGAACAGCAATTCGATATTGTTCACCAGTTTCTTGGTGCCGCCCATGCCGTCGCCATTTTCGTCCTTGGGACCGACCGTGCCGTATTCGTAACCGCGAATCGACGAAACGCCGCCGGCATAGTAATTCTTGTAGAACGGGAACTCGCTATCGCCGATCTTTCCGCCCCAGCCGATATCGACGTTCCACATCAGGCTGGTGGTATCGTAAATCGGAATGAACAACTGGTTGGAAATATTGGTTTTGTAGTAGTCGAGATCGGAGCCCGGAATCGTTACCTCGGCCCCCAGGCTGGTCAGCATGCCGCGCGTGGGGTAGGACGCGCTGTCCCGGGTGTCGCGCGACCAGTTGACCGACGCGGTATACGTCATGTTGGTGTCGCCATTGCGACTGATGAAATCGAGCACTCGCTTCGGCGAGTCGCCGGTGGTCTGTAGCTTGAGGTTTTCCAGAGCCAGGCCGACATTGACGCGATTGGTTTCCGATGTGGGGAAACCGAAGCGCACGCTGCCGCCATAGGCGGAAGTGGAGTAATCGCCGATGTCCATCTCGCCCGGATCGGTGTCGCGGCGATACAGGTTATAACCGACCGAAATCCCATCAGGCGTCAAATAGGGCTCGAGCAGCGAGAACGAATAGACCTTGTTGGCGCTGGAGTTGTTGAATTCAGCGGTAAACCGCTTGCCCGAACCCAGGAAGTTGTTCTGCGACAGCGACAGGACGAACACCACGCCTTCCGACTGGCCGTAGCCGGCACCGATATTGAACTGACCGGTCTTTTTCTCGACGACGTTGACGTTCATGTCCACTTCGTCCGGCGCATCAGGAACCGGGGCCGTGTCGATGTTCACTTCGCTGAAGTAATCGAGCTGGTTCAGCCGCTGCTTGGAGCGCTTGACCTTGGAGCCGTCGTATTGGGCCGATTCCAGTTGGCGCAATTCGCGCCGGATCACTTCGTCACGGGTCAGGTTGTTGCCGGCGACATTGATGCGGCGGACATAGACCTTGCGGCCCGGATCGACGTAAACCGTGAACGAGACAGTGTGCTTTTCCTTGTCCAGCTGGGGGACGGCATTGACGTTGGCGAACGCGTAGCCCTCGTCAGCCAGGCGGTCCGTGATGGCCGCGGTGGATTTGTTCAGCTTTTGCCGCGAGAACACATCGCCGCCCTTCACTTCCAGCAGCTTCTGCAACTCATCGGCGCCGACGATGCTATCGCCCACCAGCTTGATGTCGCTGACGGTATAGCGCTCGCCTTCCGTGATGTTCAGCGTGAGGTAGACCGACTCGCGATCTTCCGAAATGGCGACCTGGGTGGAGTCGATGGCCATTTCCAGATAGCCGCGATCCAGATAATAGGAGCGCAGCGCTTCCTGGTCGGCCTGCAATTTCGGCTTGGAGTATTGATCGGTACGGGTGTACCAGGTCATCCAGTTCGGGGTGGTCAGCGCCATCTCGTCGATCAGGTCGCCTTCCTTGAATACCTTGGCGCCCACGATGTTGATGCGCTGGATGCGGGCGACCTCGCCTTCGGAGATGTCGAACTGTACGCCCATCCGGTTGCGTTCCAGCTTGGTGAGCTGGGTCTTGATGATGACCGAATAGCGACCACGGGAGAAATACTGCTGCTTGAGTTCGTTGACCGCCGCATCGAGCACGCCCTGCTCGAAGATCCGCCCTTCGGCGAAGTTCTGCGAGCGCAGCGCCTGACGAATCTGGTCCTTCTCCAGCAGCTTGGAGCCATTGATGTTGATCTGCGCGATGGTCGGCCGCTCTTCGACGGTGATGATCAGCACATCGCCATCGCGTTCGACGCGTACGTCGTCGAAAAAGCCGGTGGAAAACAGCGCCTTGATCGACTCGGTGGCGCGGGCATCGTCGAAACGCTCCCCGACCTTCACCGGCAGATAATTGAAGACGGTACCCAGGTCGGTTCGCTGCAACCCTTCCACCTTGATATCGCGTACGGTGAACGGATCAATGGCCCAAACGGAAGGAAGCGTCGAGCCGAGGATGGCCGCGAGCAGCAGATGAAGCGGTTTTAGTTTCATTGTGCGCAGGTCGGGAGGGCAATCAGCCAGGTAGGAACCGATTGAAATCGTTGAAGAGTGCCAGGGCCATCAGCCCCAGCAACAGCGCCAGACCGATGCGCTGCCCGATCGCCTCAAGGCGGGCCGGGACCGGGCGGCCGGTCAGCAACTCGGCGGTATGATACATCAAATGCCCGCCATCCAGCAGCGGGATGGGTAGCAGGTTCAGGACAGCCAGGCTCAAGCTGATCAGGGCCAGATAGTCGATATAGACACCGATCCCTGCCCTGGCGCTTTCGCCGGCATAAACCGCGATGGTCACCGGACCGCTGACCTGGTCCAGCGGTGCCGCGCCGACCAGCATGCGACCGAACATGACCAGCGTGATGCGCGCGTAGGTCCAGGCCTTGGTCAGCCCCAGTTGCACCGCCTCGACCGGACCGTATTGCAGCCGGATGCGCTGCGCATCCCACTTCGCCTGGTCGAGCGCGGGCACCAGCCCCAGGCGCCCTACCTCGCGGCCATCCACATTGGCACGGTCCGGCGTGGCGGCGAAGATCACCGCCTTGCCGTCACGCTGGACGGTAATCTGGACCGACTGCCCCGCCCGGCGGGCGATCTCCGCCTGAAATGCCGGCCACGAAGCAAGCCGGGCGCCATCCAGCGCCAGCACCGTATCACCCGCGCGCAAACCGGCGCGCTCTGCCGCACTGCCCGGCGTAACCTGGGAAATACGGGTGGACAGCGGCGCGGCCAGGATGCCCAGGCTACCCGGCAATTGCGGGCTGATCTGGCTGGTGGCCACCGGCGGCAGCGAGACACTGCGCTCGCCTTGCCCGGGGCTGCGGACCGTGACCTGCAGGGGTTCATCGCTCCCCGCCTCGTCGATCAACGCAATGAAAAACTGATCCCATGTCGTGATCCGCTGCGTGCCGACCTGCAGGATTTCGTCGCCAGAGCGAATGCCCGCGCGCGCGGCGGGCGAATCGGCAACGATCTGCCCCGCAACGGCCCGCATCGCATCGAACCCCCAGGTATTCAGCCCCGCGTAGAGGCCGCAGGCCAGGATCAGATTGGCCAGCGGCCCGGCCAGCACCACGGCGATCTTCTTTCCCGGATGTTGTTGATTGAAGGTGCGAGGCAGCTCAAAAGGCGCTACCGGCGCTTCGCGCTCGTCGAGCATCTTGACGTAGCCACCCAGTGGCAGCATCGCCAGTTGCCAGGTCGTCTCCCCGCGCTGCCAGGTCAGCAGCGGTTTGCCGAAGCCGATGGAAAACGTCAGCACCTTGATGCCGCAACGCTTGGCCACCCAGTAGTGGCCGTATTCGTGCACGGTGACCAGCAGGCCCAGGGTGACGACAAAAGCCAGCAGGGTCAGCATGGGCGCTCCTGCCGGGATAGCCATGCCGTGGCCGCTTCCCGGGCCACGGCGTCCGCATGCAACAGGGCATCCAGGTCATCCGCGGGCAGGCCGCCCACCTGGGCCAGCACTGCTTCGCCGAGGGCGGCGATGCCGGGAAACGACAGCCGGTTGTCCAGAAAGGCCGCCACCGCGACTTCGTTTGCCGCGTTGAGCACCGCGGTGGCCGCGCCGCCTGCCGCCAGCGCTTCGAACGCCAGCCTCAGGCAAGGAAAACGCGCCAGATCGGGCGCTTCGAAATCCAGCCGCCCCACACTGAAGAGATCGAGTGATTTGACGCCCGGGTCGATGCGCTCCGGATAAGCCATGCCGTAGGCAATCGGCGTGCGCATGTCCGGCGACCCCATCTGGGCCAGTACCGATCCGTCCGCGTACTCCACCATCGAATGCACGATGCTCTGCGGGTGAACCAGCACCGAGATTTCCTCCGGCTGGGCATTGAACAGCCAGCGAGCCTCGATGACCTCCAGCCCCTTGTTCATCATGCTGGCCGAATCGACCGAAATCTTGCGCCCCATCGACCAATTGGGATGCTTGACCGCCTCCTCCGGCGTGATCCGGGCGAAAGTCTCGATGGCGCGGGTACGGAACGGGCCACCCGAGGCGGTGAGCAGGATGCGCCGGACACCGGATTCACGCAGCCCCTGGGCGTAGGGGTGCTCGCGATGCGCACGCGGCAATACCTGAAAGATGGCGTTGTGCTCGCTGTCGATGGGCAACAGCTCGGCGCCACTGGCCTTGACCTCATCCATGAACAGGCGGCCCGCCAGCACCAGGGTTTCCTTGTTGGCCAGCAGCACACGCTTGCCTGCCCGCGCCGCCGCCAGCGTGGGCTTCATCCCGGCGGCGCCGACGATGGCGGCCATAACGGTACAGACTTCAGGGGCAATGGACACCTGTTCCAGCGCGGCTTCGCCGCACAATACCTCGGTATCGCTGCCCGCGGCACGAAGCCGCGCGGCGAGCTGTTCCGCCGAGCGTTCGTCCAGTACCACGGCATAGCGGGGTCGAAAGGTCTGCGCCTGTTCGAACAGACGGTCGAGCTGGGTGGCGCCGGTCAGGGCGTGGATGCGATAGCGCTCGGGATAACGGGCAACCACATCGAGCGTACTGACCCCGATGCTGCCGGTGGAGCCCAGGACAGTCAGGGTACGGAGAGCTGCGGACATCGGTATTCCAGAATTAATGCCTGATCAGAATCTGCTGCAAGCTTGAATCATCGAACCCAAGGCAACGTCGTTGCGCCAGTATCCATCTTTCCGGCCAGCCTGGCACGGTTGCTCAACGCGAAAGCCAGTACAGCAATGGCAAGGCCAGCGGCATCAACGCGACCAGGCTGTCGATGCGATCCAGCACGCCGCCGTGCCCCGGCAACAGATTGCTGGAATCCTTCAGCCCGGCCTGCCGCTTGAACAGCGACTCCAGCAGGTCACCCGCGATGGAGATCGCCATCAGCAGCAGCGCCGCCAGCATGCACTTCCACCACGGCAACGTGCAGACAACGGCAATGACCACGGCGTAGATCGACACCGCCACCGCGGCCCCCGCCACGCCTTCCCAGGTCTTGCCCGGGCTGATGGCGGGCGCCAGCTTGTGGCGGCCAAATGCCTTGCCGGAAAAATACGCGGCGGTATCGGCGATCCAGGCGATCGCCAGCACGCCCAGCACGCCCCAGGGGCCGGCGGCCCCGCGCAGCGCGATCAGGCTCAGCCCCGCGCCCAGCAACAGCAGAAACCCGATGGGCAACCCCTTGGCCAGCGTTGCCGCCAACGGCCAGCGCCAGCGCAACCAGGCTGGCGCGGCGGCAAGCCAGAAGAAGATCGCCGCCAGCACCACCGGCCACCACGGCTGCTCGAACACGGGCAGCGGTCCTGGCGCCAGCAAGGCCACCCCGGCCGCCACCAGCACCGGCAAGACCCAGGCGATTGCGCCGCGCAATCCGCACAGGCGTGACCATTCCCAGGCCGCCCCGCCGCAGACCACGGCGGCAAACGCAATCCAGCCCACATGGGGCAACAGGAACAAGGCAGCAAGAACCAACGGCAACAGGACCAGGGCGGTCAAGACACGGGTTTTCAGCATCCGCTGGTGGCCTGCAATTGTTCGCTGGTCCGCCCGAAGCGCCGCTCGCGCCCCTGGTACCACGCGATGGCGTCGTTGAAAGCGCCCAGGCCGAAATCGGGCCAGAGCAGATCGGTGAAGTAAAGTTCGGTGTAGGCAAGTTGCCACAGCAGGAAATTGCTGATGCGCTGCTCGCCGCCGGTGCGGATGAACAGATCCGGCTCCGGCGCGTAGTTCATCGCCAGGAAAGGCGCGATATCGTCCTCGGTCAGCGCCGCGCGCGCCGGTTGCTCGGCGAGGCAACGGTTCACCGCGTTCAGGACATCCCAGCGGCCGCCATAGTCGGCGGCAATCGACAGGGTCAGCCCGGTGTTGTCGGCCGTGCGCGCTTCGGCGGCCTCGATCAGGCCGACCAGCTCCGCCGAAAACTTGTCGCGGCTACCGACGATCTTGAGACGGATGCCACGCTCGTGCATGCGCTCGATCTCGGTATTGAGCACCCGCAGGAACAACCCCATCAGGAACGAAACCTCGTCGGCCGGACGACGCCAGTTTTCGCTGCTGAAGGCGAATACCGTCAGGTATTCGACCCCCAGCGTATCGCATGCCTTCACCGTCTCGCGCAGCGCATCCACGCCACGTTTGTGCCCGAAGACGCGCGGCATCATGCGTTGCTTGGCCCAGCGGCCATTGCCATCCATGATGATCGCCACGTGCCGGGGAACGCAGGGCGTATCGTCCGGCACGTCGCGGGTGGAACTGCGGAAAATTGCCACGGACTGCTCCGGCTCAGACGGTCATCAGTTCTTTTTCTTTTTCGGCAAGCAGCTTGTCGACTTCGGCGATGTACTTGTCGGTGAGCTTCTGGACATCGTCCTGGCCGCGGTGCTCGTCGTCCTCGGAGATTTCCTTGTCCTTGACCAGCTTCTTCAACTGGTCGTTGGCGTCGCGGCGCACATTGCGGACCGCCACACGGGCATCTTCCGCCTCGCCCCGAACCACTTTGGTCAGGTCCTTGCGGCGTTCCTCGGTCAGCATCGGCATCGGCACGCGGATCACGTCGCCGTTGGTGGCCGGGTTCAGGCCCAGGTCGGAATCGCGGATCGCCTTTTCCACCTTGGAAACCATGGGCTTTTCCCACGGTTGCACGCCGATGGTGCGAGCGTCGATCAGGTTGATGGCGGCCACCTGGTTCACCGGAGTGGGGTTGCCGTAGTAGTCGACCATGATGTGGTCGAGCAGGCCGGTATGCGCACGGCCGGTGCGAACCTTGGCCAGGTCGGTCTTCAGTGCCTCGACCGTCTTTTGCATCTTGGCTTCGGTGTTCTTTTTGATGTCGGCGATCATGAAGCTAATCCTTTCGCTGCGAAAACAAACAGGCGGAGCAAGCCGCCTGTCGGGGCACCCAAGGGTAGATGCCTTGGAATTCTCTGGCGCCGCCCGGCGCCGTGAACTCAGCAGTGTACCAGCGTGCCTTCGTCTTCCCCAAGCACGACCCGCTTCAGCGCACCCTGCTTGAAGATGCTGAACACGCTGATGTTCATCTTCTGGTCGCGACACAGCGCAAAGGCCGTGGCATCCATCACCTTCAGATTGCGGCCGATGGCCTCGTCGAACGTGACGGTCTGGTAGCGCACCGCATCCGGGTTCTTCTTGGGGTCGTCGGTATACACGCCGTCCACCTTGGTTGCCTTGAGCACGATGTCCGCACCCACTTCCATGCCGCGCAGCGCGGCGGCGGTATCGGTGGTGAAGAACGGGTTGCCGGTGCCGGCACCGAAGATCACCACCTTGTTTTCTTCCAGGTAGCGGATGGCCTTGCCACGGATATAGGGTTCGGCCACCTGCTGGATGGTCAGCGCGCTCTGTACCCGGCTGACGATGCCGGCATGGCGCATCGCATCCTGCAACGCCAGCGCATTCATCACCGTGGCCAGCATGCCCATGTAGTCGGCCGTGGCACGGTCCATGCCCGCGGCAGCCGGCGCCACGCCGCGAAAGATATTGCCACCGCCGATCACCACGGCCACCTGCACCCCGAGGTCCACAACGTCCTTCACTTCGCCAACGATACGTTCGATGGTGGCGCGATTGATGCCGTAGCTGTCCTCGCCCATCAGGGCTTCGCCGGAGAGTTTCAGAAGGATGCGTTTGTACTTGGGTGTCTGGCTCATGCGGGTTTCCTTTGCGATGCGGGCGACATATGGGGCAGGCGTGGAAACGCCGCGCGTTGCCGCGCGGCGTTTATACGGGTACGACTGGTAAAACCTGATGCCGGAAGCTTAGACCTTGGCGGCCGCGGCCACTTCAGCAGCATAGTCCACCACTTTCTTCTCGATGCCTTCACCGACCACGAAGAGGGTGAATGCGTTCACTTTGGCGGAATTATTTTTCAGCAGTTGCTCGATGGTGACCTTGTCGTCCTTGACGAACGGCTGACCCAGCAGGGTGACGTCCTTCAGGAACTTCTGCACGGTACCGTCGGCGATCTTTTCCAGCATGGCTTCCGGCTTGCCGGCTTCCTTCGCGCGCTCGATGGCAACGCGACGCTCGGTTTCGATCAGCTCGGCCGACACGCCGCTGGCGTCCAGCGACTTGGGCTTGGAGGCGGCGATATGCATCGCGATATCCTTGCCCAGTTGTTCCTCGCCACCTTCGAAGTCGACCAGCACGCCGATCTTGGAGCCGTGCAGGTAGGCAGCCAGTTGGCCGGCGGTGCTGTAGCGCACGAAACGACGCAGCGTGATGTTCTCGCCCAGCTTGGCGATGATAGCCTTGCGCACTTCCTCGACGGTTTCGCCCGAAGCGGTCTTGGCAGCGGCCAGCGCTTCCACGTCGGCGGCGTCGGACTTGGCGGCGGCTTCGGCGGCAGCGCGGGCAAAGCCCAGGAAGCCTTCGTCCTTGGCAACGAAGTCGGTTTCACAGTTCACTTCGAGCAGCGCGCCCAGCTTCTTGTCGGCGCTGATGAAAGTGACCACGGTGCCTTCGGCGGCAGTGCGGCCGGCCAGCTTGGAAGCCTTGTTGCCGGATTTGATCCGCAGCACTTCCTCGGCCTTCTTGATGTCGCCTTCGGCCTCGACCAGCGCCTTCTTGCATTCCATCATGCCCATGCCGGTCATTTCACGCAGCTCGGCAACCATCTTTGCGGTAATTTCCGCCATGACGTTCTCCTGAATTCGTTGTGTTCACTGTTACGAAAAAGGGGCTGTATAGGCCCCTTTTCGCTGAATGCTATGGCTTGAGGATTACGCCTCGGCTGCAGCGGCCGCTTCGACGATTTCCTGAACAGCCTGGTTACGGCCTTCGAGCACGGCGTCAGCCACGGCGCGCGCGTACAGACGGATGGCGCGGCTGGAGTCGTCGTTACCCGGGATCACGTAGTCGATGCCTTGCGGGTCGTTGTTGGTATCGACCACGCCGATCAGCGGGATACCCAGCTTCTTGGCTTCGACGACGGTACCGTGCTGGTAGCCGGTGTCGATGATGAAGATCGCGTCCGGCAGACCCTTCATGTCCTTGATGCCGCCCAGCGAGCGCTCGAGCTTCTCGACTTCGCGCTGGATGGTCAGCAGTTCCTTCTTGCCGTAGCCGCTGTTTTCGTCGGCCAGGATGGCCTGTTGTTCTTCCAGGCGCTTGATCGATTGCTTGACCGTCTTGAAGTTGGTCAGCATGCCGCCGAGCCAGCGATGGTCGACGAACGGGCTGCCGGCGCGTTGCGCTTCTTCAGCCAGGATTTCGCGGGCCTGGCGCTTGGTGCCGACGAACAGGATGGTGCCCTTGTTGGCCGACAGGCGACGCACGTACTTCAGCGCGTCTTCCAGCATCGGCAGGGTCTTTTCGAGGTTGATGATGTGAATCTTGTTGCGCGCACCGAAGATGTACTGACCCATCTTCGGATGCCAGTAACGGGTCTGGTGGCCGAAGTGAACACCGGCCTCGAGCATTTCACGCATGCTGATCGACATGGAATA
Organism: Chitiniphilus eburneus; assembly: GCF_005048205.1. Lineage (GTDB taxonomy): Bacteria > Pseudomonadota > Gammaproteobacteria > Burkholderiales > Chitinibacteraceae > Chitiniphilus > Chitiniphilus eburneus. The sequence continues at coordinate 26,325 of NZ_SUMF01000003.1, read as the reverse complement.
AAAACTCCGATAAGGGTTATGGCCTACCGTCCGCGCGACACCTGGGCTACGCCCTGGCACCCTTAATGGCGGACCGGGAAGATTTCCGCAAAACGCGGAAGCGCAAGATTATAGCCCCCGATTGCGCAGCGCATCAAGGCGCCTTGCACGCGGCAACGCGAACCGCCGCGCACAGGCTGGCGAAACGCGCCTCGGCCTCCGCCCGCAATGCGGCGTCGTCCAGCGCGCGCGCCACCTTGATCAGCAGCGCGAAATCGTCGCCGAGAAAAGTCGAATTGCCCTGCTCCTTGTCGAGAGCAATGGCTTGCAGCAGGACATCGCGTGCCGTCGGAGCGTCGTTCGCCAGCAACCTTGCCTCGGCGATCAGCCTGGCCGCATGCGCGCGCTCGACCGCGGGCGCGCCCGGCATGCCATCCAGCACGCCACGCGCCAGCGCCTCGGCTTGCGCGGGCGCCGTCGGCAGCGCCAGCCGCGCCGCCAGGTTGTCCAGTTGCGGCGCCAGCGCGCACGGGGCCGCGCATAGCGTGCGGGCCTGTTGCAGACGTTCGGCGGCCCCCGTCGCATCGTCGCGCGCCGCAAGCAGCGCGAGCTGATAGGCCGCCCTAGCGCGCAGCGGCTGCGGAAACAATATCTGTTCCGGCAGCCCCAGCAGCACGTTGCGCGCGGCGGCGGCTTCGCCCTGCCGGTCGAAAGCCTGGGCCAGGCCCAGCCTGGCCTCGCCCTGCCCGGCCCAGTCGTCGATGCTACGGTAAGCATCGAAGGCATCCTGCCACGACATCGCCGCATCCCGATAACGCTCGCCCGCAAAGGCCTTGTTGCCGGCACGCATTGCCGACTCGGCCGTTTGCAGGCGCACCGGCTTTTCCACCTTGGGCTCGCTGGCGCAGGCCACCAGGCCAATGGCCAGCACCGCCATCCAGTGCTTCATCCTGATCAATTGTCTACTCCCGGCTCGGGGCGACGGGGGCCGTGGCTTCCGGCGCCGTCATCCACAGCTTGAGCGGCCAGGAACGGCTGGCGCCGTCGAGCGCATCCCGCCCGCCACTGACCAGATCGTCGGCATTGCGCACCAGCGATGGCAGCCGCGGGGCGGCTTCGTCCAGCGCGCGGCGCACCGTTCCAGCCGCCGCGTTGGCCTCGCTGGCGGCGCCCTGCGCCTGTGCCAGCGTGCCGTCGAGTTTATCCATCACGCTCGGCAGGCGGACCTCCAGCTCTCCAGCGATCCGTTCGGCACGCGCCATCGTGGCTTCGGTGCGTGCCATCACCTGCGGCACCTGCTCGCCGGTGACGCGATCCAGGTTCTGCAACAGTTTGTCCACGGCGGCACGGGTGGCATGCAACTCCTCGGTCAGCTTGCGCACATTGGCCACCGTGCCGCGCAGATCGCCCTGCGGATCGTTCAGGTAATCCAGCGTGCCCTGGACGGAATCGATGATGGGAATGGCGCGCTGGCGCAGATCGAGCGCGATTTCCGACAGCCCCAGCGACGGCGCGAAGGTCAGCGTGGCGCCGTCGTCCACCGGCTTGGCGTTCGGGCTGCCGCCGGCGATTTCGATGAAGTTGTCGCCCAGCAGCCCTTCCTGCTGCAGCAAGGCAGTGGAGTCGGGCTTGATCCACTTCATGTAGCGTTCTTCCACCAGCAGCTCGACATCCACCTTGGCCTGATCGTTCAGCGCCACGCTGTCGACCACGCCGATCTTGAAGCCGGACAGCCGGATCTGCATGCCCGCCACCATGCCGGCACCGTTTTCGGCGACGAAATGCAGGCGGCTCTTGGGAACGAAATAGCCCTGCTTCAGGCCCAGCAGGCCGATGACGATCAAGACCAACATCACCGCGCTGCCGACGAAGGCGCCCACGCGCCAGCTCAGCCATTGGAAACGCGGATCGCTATCCCTGAGTAGCTTCATGGGTGCCCGATACGATGAGTTGCGAAGCATCCACCACTTCCAGCCGCTGGAAGCCGGTGGACGGCGGCGGGTAGGCGGCGACGACAAAAATGACCGCCTGCGCCGCGAGGCGATCGAACAGCGCGCGGCAGGCCAGGCCCCGACCGTAGGCCAGGAAGGTATACCAGTCACCGTCGATGATCAGACAGAACGGCCTGGTCAGCGCGGCGCGCAGCAGCGCCAGTTCCTGCCGATACTCGCGCCCCAGTGCGGAGGGCAGGCTCTGGCAGATGCCCACCGCGCCGTCCGGCTCGATGCCCACCTCCGCGAACAGCGCCAGCAGGCTGTCTTCCAGTGCCGGCAAGGGCTCGGCGTGATGGTACCACGCGGGCAGGATGAGGTTTTCCCAGACCCGGAGGTTGTTCACCAGCCCGCCGGTGCCGTCCAGGCTGGCAACGTGCCCGGGCCAGATCGCCAGCGCGGCGCGCGCCAGCGTATCCAGCCAGTTATCGCGCCGGATTTCGTCGTGCTCGACCAGCCAGTAATGCTCGCCCAGCCGGACTTCGAGCGGCGGATCGAGCGCCAGCGTGAACGAGGTATCGCTCATGACATCACCGCCCAGATCAGGTCCAGCAGGAACACCAGCACCAGCCCGCGCACCACTGCGCGCGACGATGCCTTGGGAATCTCGGTGACGTAAGCCTTGGCGCGCAGCCCCACCACGCATGCCAGGGTAGAGGCGGCAAAGCCGAACAAGGCCGATTTGCCCAGACAGATGCCGACCATCGCCGGCGTAACGATCCGGTCCATCTGGAACAATTGATAGGTGGCGTCCACGCCCGACACGAAGAACGCGCCGCCCAGTTGCGCCGACAACGCCAGCAAAAAACCCAGCAGCGTGGCGGCCAGCGTCATCCCCAACACGCGCGGCAGCACCAGGTAACCGACGGGATCGATACCGTAGCGCATCAGGCTGCGCAGCTCGCCGTGCACCCGCATGCTGGCCAGTTCGCTGGCCACGGCCGACGACGACCGGGCGATCAGCACCAGCCCCACCATCAGCGGCGTCAGCTCGCGGAAACTCAATGCCGCCAGCAGGCGCATCGCGGCCTCCCGACTTTGCCCGTATTGATCGTGCAACTGGCTGACCACGATGCCGCCCAGGGCAAAGCCGATCAGCAGCATGATCCACGCGGCCTCGTTGCCGGTGAAGTAGATCTGCTTGAGCAGCACGCGCCGCACCGGCGGGCGGCGCAACTCGAACAGAGAGGAGATGACAGGCAGAAGGAAGCGCATGGGGAATCGGCAAGGTAACCGGCCGACTATAGCAAAGCACGCTTATAATCGTCGCGATCCCTTCTTGTCACGTGTCACGCGGCCATGAATCCCCTCGCCTTCCTGTTGATCGGTCTCGGCGCCGCCCTCGGCGCCTGGGCACGCTGGGGCCTGTCGGTCCTGATGAATCCCATCGTACCGTCGCTGCCGCTGGGCACGCTGACCGCGAACTGGATCGGCGGCTACCTGATGGGCATCGCGCTGGGCGCATTCAGCCTGTGGCAGACCGTCTCGCCCGAAATGCGCCTGTTCGTCACCACCGGCTTTCTCGGCGGGCTGACCACGTTCTCCACCTTCTCAGCCGAGATCACCACGCTGGCCCTGCGCCAACAGCCGCTCTGGGCGATTGGCGGCATCGTCGCACACGTCGCCGGCTCACTCGCCCTGACCTGGGCGGGGATACGCAGCGTGGTGTGGCTCAAGGGCTGATCTTCGGGCCCGGTAGCGATGCGCCGTCCTTCCGGGCGGCCGCCCCGCCTTGCGCCAATCGCGCCGATAGCCTTTTCCGATTGGATAACTCGATAACCAACGTTTTACACTATGCGCCTTTGCGCATTGCTTCTAAAGGACACCTTCCATGGCCACCAAGCATTCCCGCCTGTTGATTCTCGGCTCCGGCCCCGCTGGCTACACCGCCGCCGTCTACGCCGCGCGCGCCAATCTCAAGCCCGTGCTGGTCACCGGCCTGGCGCAGGGCGGACAGTTGATGACGACCACCGAGGTGGACAACTGGCCGGCCGATGCGGATGGCGTGCAAGGCCCGGAACTGATGGCCCGTTTCCAGAAGCATGCCGAGCGCTTCGGCACCGAGATGATCTTCGACCACATCCACACCGTGGAACTGAATGGCCCGGTGAAGAAGCTGATCGGTGACGCCGGCGAATACACCTGCGACGCGCTGGTCATTGCCACCGGCGCATCGGCGCAGTACCTGGGCCTGCCGTCCGAGGAAGCCTTCGCCGGCAAGGGCGTGTCCGCCTGCGCGACCTGCGACGGCTTCTTCTATCGCGGCCAGAAGGTGGCCGTGATCGGTGGCGGCAACACCGCAGTGGAAGAAGCGCTGTACCTGGCCAATATCGCCGAACACGTGACGCTGGTGCATCGCCGCGATACGTTCCGTGCCGAGAAGATCCTGGTCGATCACCTGATGGAGCGCGTGGCCGAAGGCAAGATTTCGCTGGCACTGAAGCAGACGCTGGACGAAGTGCTGGGCGACGCCACCGGCGTGACCGGCGCGCGACTGAAGTCCGCCGTGGACGGCAGCACCAGCGAACTGCAACTGGCCGGCGTGTTCATCGCCATCGGCCACAAGCCGAACACCGACATCTTCCGTGGCCAGTTGGAGATGGACCAGACCGGTTACATCATCACGCAGGGCGGCCGCGAGGGGAACGCCACCGCCACCAGCGTACCGGGCGTATTCGCCGCCGGCGACGTGCAGGATCACATCTATCGCCAGGCCGTGACGTCGGCCGCTTCCGGCTGCCAGGCCGCGCTGGATGCGGATCGTTATCTGGAATCGCTCCGCTGAGGGCCTAGGGGGCTTGCAGACAACCGTAGTCGATCAGATGAAGCAAGCCCCCGGCCAAGCCGGGGGCTCATCAGGGCTGGTTTGCCAGGTCGGCCCTCCCTTAATCGACTCCACTCCCCCCGCCCTCGCCGCCGCGCCTTGGTTTCTCTGTTTGCGTCCCCCCCAGGCTACCGAATGCAAGCCCCTGGTAAAACCAGGTGCGAGTCATTTCTGGCATGCTAGCAACGGCGCTTCCTGATCGATCCCACTCCCCCCGCCCTCGCCGCAGCGAGGGGGCTTCGCTTCGCTCAGGGGGCATCTGCAATCATCGATGAGTCTTTTCTGCTGTTGCATCGCTTTGAAGCAAGCCGCCTTCCGGCTTTTTCGTGTGCCGTCATTTCCCTTCCAGCTCCAATGCCCTACCTGTTTCCCCGCCGTTTCGCGCTGACGTTGCTATTGCTCTGGGCCACCGCCATCTGGGTCGGCTCGCTGATACCGCTATCCGCGCCACCGGTGGACAACGGTGACAAGATCCAGCATTTCCTGGGCTACGGCGTGCTGGCCGCACTGGCACTGGCGGCGTTTCCGTCGCGGATGTGGCGCGCCTGGCTGGGCGCGACGCTGATGGGTGTGGCCGTGGAGTGTGCACAGTATTTCGTGCCCTACCGCAGTTTCGATCTGCGCGACATGCTGGCCAATGCGCTGGGCGCGCTGCTCGGCGTCGTGCTGCTGCGGCTGGCCCAGGCGCTGCGCAGATAAAAAAGGCGCGGACCACGCCGCGCCAGTAACGATCAATCGTTGTCGCGGCGGCGGGCCGCGCCCCGCTCAGCCGCCCGCGGGCTCGACAGCCTGCCGGGTATGGCGGTCGCGCCGCCGGTACTTGGCTACCAGGGTTTCCCATTCGAGCACCACCGTGCCGCCGGTGGCTCGATGCCGCTCGCCCCAATCCTCCAGCAGTTCCAGGCAGGCCGGATCGATGTAGCTCAGGTCGCGGATGTTCACGTGCAGCGTCACGTCGTGCGGCACCTTCTCCAGCGCTGCCGCCAGCTTGGGCAGGCGGACAAAGGTCGCGGTCCCTTTCAGGGTCAGCATCGCGCTGCGCTGTGGCGTCGCCGTCAACAGCGTGGTTTCGAGGTGCAGCAGGTCGTAAAGCAGCTTGGCGAACGCCAGCCCGATCCCCAGCATCACCCCGTCCAGCAGGTCGCTGGCGACGATGGCCGCCAGGGTGATCAGGTAGATGCCCAGCTCGATCTTGCCGAAATGCGCCAGCTTCACGATGTCGCGCGGGTTGATCAGCTTGCAGCCGATCACCACCAGCACCGCCGCCAGGCTGGCCACCGGTACCTGCCGCAACACGAACGGCAGCAGCGAAACGAACAGCAGCAACCAGCCACCATGCAGGATGGTGGAGCCCCGCGAGCGGGCGCCGGCCTGGACGTTGGCGCTGGATCGGGCGATCACCCCGGTCATGGGCAACGCGCCCAGCAGGCCGCACAAGGTGTTGCCGACCCCCTGGGCGAACAATTCCCGCGAATAGCGCGTACGCGGCCCATTGTGCAGCTTGTCCACCGCCACGGCCGACAGCAGCGTCTCCGCACTGGCAATGAAGGCAATGGCCACCGCCGCCATCAACAGCGTTCCGTCGAACGCACCGCGCAGCGAATCGATGGTGGTGAGCTGCACGCCTTCGAGCAGGTTGGACGGCACATCGACGTAGCGGATAGGCAGGTTCAGCGCCATCGCCAGCAAGGCGCCGCCCACCACCGCAACCAGCGGCGCCGGCACCAGCCGCATCGAAGCCGGTGCGTACTTGCCCCACGCCAGCATCAGGCCGATGGTGACCAGGCCCACCAATCCCGCCAGATGCGCCGAACCGGAAGCGCGCGGTGCCGCCAGGTCGGCCCCCATCGCGACCAGTGCATCGGGAAAATGCAGCAGATTGGCCAGGCCGTTTCCCACCGGCTTGAGATCCAGCATGATGAAAAGCTGGGCGCCGACGATCGATACGCCGATGCCCGCCAGCATGCCGTGGATCACCGCCGGCGATACGGCGCGGAACCACTGGCCCAGGCGGAACGAGCCGGCCGCCATCTGCAACAACCCCGCCATCAGCACTACCGGGCCGAGCGCGATCAGGCCATGCCGTTGCACCAGTTCCCAGTTGATCACCGCCAGGCCAGCGGCCGGGCCACTGACCAGCAGCGGCGAACCGGCAAAAAAGCCGACCACCAGCCCGCCGACGATGCCGGTGATGATGCCCAGCGCGGGTGGCACGCCCGATGCGATGGCGATCCCCATGCATAACGGCAGCGCCACCAGGAACACCACCACCGACGCCAGCAGGTCGGCGGCGGCGTGGCGCCGCCAGCCCAGCAGGTTCTCCAGCCAGTGGCCACGTCCCGCCGCGCTCAGGCCGGCAAGGTCGTCGGCCGGCAATGCGGCTTCTATCGTATTTTTCATGTCGGGCACCCCGTTCAGGCCGTTTCCAGTTCCAGCGACGCCAGCGACGAAAACAACCCGCTCGCTTCATCCAGCACCAGCACGTCGCCCCGGGCAATGTCGTAAACCCAGCCGTGCAGTTGCAACCGGCCCTGCGCCAGTCGCGCATTGACCGAGGGAATGGTGCGCAAGTGGTTGAGCTGGACGCGCACGTTCTGGCGCACCGCCTCCTCCAGTTGCTCGGTGGCGGGTAGTTCATGACACATGCAGTGCACCACCGAACGCGTGGCCTCGGCATAGGCCAGCCAGCGCCCCACCGTCGGCAGGCCCTCCAGGCTGGCCGGATCGAACAGCGCTTTCATCGCGCCGCAATCGGTGTGCCCGCACACCACGATATGCGCCACGCCCAGCGCCATCACCGCGTAATCGATGGTGGCCTGTTCACCGCAACCGCCACTGCCGTGCGGCGGCACGATGTTCCCCGCATTGCGCAATACGAACAGGTCGCCCGGCTCGGTATGGGTCAGCAGGTTGGGATCGATGCGCGAATCCGAGCAGGTGATGAACAGCACTTCCGGCTGCTGCCCCTGGGCCAGCGTGCGGAACAACTGGTGGCGATAAGGATGGGTGTGGGTGCGAAAGCGCTGGGCGCCTTCAAATAGCTTTTTCATGCCGATGCTCTCCAGATAGGTGTCGATACCGTCGTGCGGGCCATGGGCCGCCGGCAGCTATCGACCAGTATCCAAAGCAAGGCTGTCAGCCAGCCAACAACAGAGACGCGCTCACCCCCCAGTTGATACCGCACATCCTGAATTGCTCAGTCAGATGCCCTAGCGAACAGCGTGCGCCAGCGTGCCAGCAAGGTTTTTCTTTTGACGTCGTCCAGATAGATGAGCAGCCCGCGCGCAGGAAAGATCGGCTCGAAGCCATTGCCCAGCAACTCGCTCAAGGCATCGAAATCGCGTACCTGGCCGTCGAAGCTGCGCACCGAATAGGTACCCGGCGCCCGGGCAAGCAGACGTTGCCCGGCTTCGGACAGCATGAAATCGAGCCAGAGGCGGGCCGCGTGGGGATGGGGCGCGTTACGAGGGATCAACGCCAGCCTGCCCAGCACCAGCGTGTAATCGCGCGGGTGGATGAAGCCGACCTGGGGGTCGCGCGCAGCGCGCGTGGCCGCGTAAGAGCCGATCACGTTGTAGGCCAGCAGCGTCCTGCCGCTGGCGAGTTCGTCCAGCATGGCGGCCGACGACGCATGCAGGCTGGGCCGGACATCGGCCAGCGCGCGTTGAAGGCGCCATGCTTCGTCGCGCCCCACGCGCACATCCTGGCTCAACAGGTTGAAGCCCACCGCCGAGCGTTCGATGTCGTAGCTGGCCACCCTGCCGTGGAACCGCGCCGGCTGCCTTTGCAGCAGGCGCCGCAACGCCATCCGGGTGTGTGGTACATCACGCGCCGGCAGCAGCCGTCGGTTATAGGCGAAGACGACGGGTTCGAAAGACGTGATCCATACCTGCTGCTGATAACCCATCCAGGGCGGCAATTGCGGCGCGTCCGGCGGCAGATGGGTCGCCGCATGGCCGTCATTGGCCAGCTTTACCTGAAGGTCCATCGCCGAACTCCACAGCACATCGGCAACCGGCGCGTTGCGGCGCGCATCATCGAGAAAGCGCCGATGCAGCGCCATGCTGTTCATCTCGCGATAATCCACCCGGGTGCCATACCGCGCTTCGAAGGCGTCGATCAGCGGCCGCGCCACGGCGCTGTCGGTGACCGAATAGACAACCAGCGTGCCCTCGGAGCGTGCCAGCGCAGCCAGGCGCTTGTGCGGCGTGTGATGGAGCCGTGAAACCAGGACGATCAGCGCCGCGCATCCCAGAAGCACCAGACCACTGCGATGCCAGCCTTGCATGAGAACTCCCGTTTGATTTGCGAGAGCGCATCCACCTTCACGTTTTTCGCGGCAGCCTAAACGTAAAAGCCAACAGTTTCCTTTCAATTTCATTACCATCTGGCGCAGACAAAAGGTGCTGGCATCGACACGCGTCACAGCACCATGCTCCGCACATCTGGAACGCCTCATGGACAGGCCATGCGCATCCTGCTTGTCGAAGATAATGCCCAGCTTTCCGCTTCGCTCTGCACCGCCTTGCACCAGGCCGGCTTCGAAGTGGACGCGGTGCTCGATGGCGCGGCAGCGGACAACGTGCTGCACACCCACGATTACGCACTGGTGGTACTCGACCTGGCCCTGCCGCGCCTGGATGGCTGGGAAGTGCTGCGGCGATTGCGCAACCGGCGCGGTCGCGTACCCGTGCTGATCCTGACCGCCCACGGCACCCTGGAAGACCGGGTTCGCGGGCTGGACCTGGGCGCCGACGATTTCCTGGGCAAGCCGTTCGAACTGGCGGAGCTGGAAGCACGCGTTCGCGCGTTGATCCGTCGCAGCAACGGCCTGGAACAGGCGAGGTTCTCCTGTGGCCCGCTGACCTATGACAGCGTGGCCCGCCGCTTCACCCTGCACGGGCGGATGCTGGCGCTCACGCCGCGCGAACATTCCGTGCTGGAAATCCTGGTCCTGCGCGCCGGCCGCGCGGTCGCCAAGGAAACGCTGATCGACCAGTTGTTCGGCATGACCGGCAGCGGCAGCGCGGAGGCCATCGAACTGTACGTCCACCGCCTGCGCCGCAAGCTCACCAGTGACGAAATCTCCGTGGTCACCCTGCGCGGCCTGGGCTACATGCTCGAACCCTGTTCTCCGCAATGAAGACGCGCGGCACCCTGCGCTGGCAGCTCACCGTCTCGCTGCTGCTGCCATTGCTGCTGGTTCTGGTGGTCGACGCCGTGCTGACCTACCATCATTCGTTGCAGGCGGCGCATGCCGCATTCGACCGCACGCTGTTCACCTCGGCCAAATCGATCGCCGACGGCACGCGGATTCGCCACGGCAAGCTCAACGTGGACCTGCCCAATCTGTCGCTGGAAAGCCTGGAAGGCGCCGCATCGGTCCGCGTGTTCTACCGCGTGGACGATGCCTCCGGCCGCCATCTCACTGGTTATCGCGATCTGCCGCCACCCGATGCGGTGCCGGTGTTCTACCGGCCGGTCTATTACGACGCGGCGTACCAGGGCGAAACCATCCGCCTGATCGCGCTGCGCCAGCCGGTGCATGACGTGGCCTCGGCCCAGACGCGGGTCATCTCGGTGCTGGTCGGCGAAAGCGGCGAAATGCGCCGGGCCTTCGCCCGGCACATGCTGGTCAAGACAGTGTGGCGCCAGGCACTGCTGGGGCTGCTCGTCATCGCCATCGTGCTGGCCGCGCTGCATCGCGGCCTGCAACCGCTGCGCGCGCTGTCGGCCGAGGTGAGCGCGCGTCGCGAGGACGACCTGGCGCCGTTCCGCACGCCTGGGCGGCCCAGCGAACTGGCGCCGCTGGTCCGCGCACTGAACCAGTACGTGGCGCGCCTGCGGCGCATGCTGGCCACGCACCGGCGTTTTTTCGCTGACGCGGCCCACCAGCTCAAGACCCCGCTCGCGGTGCTGCGGGCACAAGTGGAACTGGCCGAACGGGAACCGGAGCTGGCCGGCATGCGCCAGCGCCTGACCACCATGCGCTGCTCGCTGGAGGATGCCTCGCGCGGGGTGGCGCAACTGCTGGCGCTGGCGCGGCTGGAAAACGAGCGCGGCAACGCGCTGCCCGTCGTGGCGCTCGATCTGGCCGAAGCGGTGCGTCAGTGCGCGCTGGAATGGGCACCGGTGACCCATCGCCGCCGCGTCGATCTGGCACTCCAGGATGTCGTGCCGGTGCGCTTTCTCGGCAACCCGCAACTGTTGCAGGAGCTGATCGGCAACCTGATCGACAACGCCATCCGCTATGCGGGCTCCGGCTGTACCCTCGCCCTCGGCACCGCCAGCCTGGGTGGCCAGGCGGTGCTGATCGTTCGCGACAATGGCCCTGGCATTCCGGCGAGCGAGCGCGAACTGGTCTTCCAGCGTTTCCATCGCGGCTCCACGGCGCGCGGGGAAGGCAGCGGACTGGGGCTGGCCATCGTCGCCGAGATCGCCGGGCAGCATCAGGGCCGCGTCGTCCTGGGCGATACGCTAGGCGGCGGGCTCACCGTGCGCGTGTACTGGCCGCGCCTGCTGAGCTGAACGCCGACGTCGTCCGCACCCATGCTAACCTTCCGCCCGGAAGGGAGAGGGGCATGGAAGGCGAAGCAAAAGATATCCTGAAGCGGTTGCGCAAGAAGCTGGCGGCGATCCGGCACGCGCCCGCTCCGGCACCCACGCCACCGCCGCCGCCCAGCGATCACGAGCTGTTCATGCAGGCCGTGGCCGGTGCGCGCCCCGTCGCCTACGACCGCGTGGTCCACCCGCCCCGCCGCCCCAGCCCGTGGCCCTTGCAGCGCTGGCACGACGAGGCGCGGGTGATGGCCGAGGCGATGAGCGATTTCTGGCCCTGGGATGAACTGGAAAGCGGCGAGGAACTGCTCTACCTGCGCCCCGGCATGAAACTCGACACGCTGAAGCGGCTGCGGCGCGGCGAATGGGTGGTCCAGGCCGAGCTGGACCTGCATGGCCACACCGTCGATACCGGCCGCCTCGCGGTGGCGGAGTTCCTGCATCGTTGCCGCGTCCATAACCAGCGCTGCGTGCGCATCGTCCACGGCAAGGGCCTGGGCTCGCGCAACAAGGAGCCGGTGCTGAAGCTCAAGTTGAAAAACTGGCTGGCGCAACGCGACGAAGTGCTGGCCTTCGCCCAGGCGCGTGCCGTCGATGGCGGCAGCGGCGCGGTACTGGCATTGCTGAAAGGCTGGCGCGAACGCTGATTTTCCCAGCGTGGCACACCGGGATTGCGCAGCCTGTCGAACGTCGGCCAACTGCCGGCTCCGGGGTACGTCGCCATCAGAACCGCCCCTTTCGGCGCGAAGCAACCCGCCGTTTGGCCGACGCAGGATGAATAGCCGGCATCCGCCCCCATCTGGGCAGTTGGAACCCACCTGGAGATGATGATGAAGGAAGAAATCGCGACCCTGGCCGGCGGCTGCTTCTGGTGCCTGGAGGCAGTATTCCAGCGCGTGCGCGGTGTACAGCAGGTGGTGTCGGGCTATATCGGCGGCCATACGGCACACCCGGATTACCGCAGCGTCTGCGACGGCCGCACGGGCCACGCCGAAGCGGTGCGGATCACCTTCGACCCGCAGGTGGTCAGCTATGAAACGCTGCTCGACGTATTCTTCGCGATTCACGACCCGACCACCCCCAATCGGCAAGGCAACGACGTCGGCACGCAATACCGCTCCGCGATCTTTTTCCATGGCCCGGCGCAGGAAGCCGTGGCACGCGCCCGAATCGCCGACCTCGCGCCCAGCCATGCCTCGCCCATCATCACCGAGCTACAGGCCGCGCCGCCGTTCCACCCGGCCGAGGATTACCACCAGAATTATTTCAACCAGCATGGCGACCAGCCCTATTGCCAACTGGTTGCCGCACCCAAGGTTGCCAAGCTGAAGCAGTATTTCGCGCCCCTGGTCAGCGAATGACGCGATGTGGCATGGCCCCGGCCATGCCACGCGTCGCCCCGTCCCGCAGCCGCTGAATGCGCCGCCTCCGGCCGGTCGTCACGCAGACGCCCACCAGATGCGGGTTACCGACACATGGCGGCACGGCTATAATTGCCGTTTTCCCCGATGCCGCCCCGCCATGTCGCCGCGCCTTGAGCTGCTTCAGCCCTATCCTTTTCAGAAACTGCGCGAACTGTTCGCCGGGCTCACGCCCAACCCCGCGTTGCCGCACGTCAACCTCTCTATCGGCGAACCCAAGCACCCAGCGCCGCAACTGGTCAAGGACGCGCTGATCGCCAACCTGGATGGCCTGTCGGCCTATCCCGCCACGGCGGGCTCGGATGCCCTGCGCGGCGCCATCGCCAACTGGATCGGCCGCCGCTATGGCATCCCGACACCGGATGCCGTGCGCGAAGTCGTGCCGGTGAACGGCAGCCGCGAAGCGTTGTTCGCCTTTGCCCAGGCCGTGATCGACACCAGCGGCCCGGTCACACCGGTGGTACTGTCACCGAACCCGTTCTATCAGATCTACGAGGGCGCGGCGCTGCTGGCGGGCGCGGAGCCCTATTACGTCAATTGCGTCGGCGCGAACCGCTTTCAGCCCGACTGGGATGCGGTACCCGAGGACGTCTGGGCCCGCACGCAGTTGGTCTACGTCTGCTCGCCGGGCAACCCCACCGGCGCCGTGGCGTCGCTGGAAGACTGGCAAAAACTGTTTGCGCTTTCCGATCGCCATGGCTTCGTGATTGCCAGCGACGAGTGCTATTCCGAAATCTATGCGGGCGAGCCACCGCTGGGTGGCCTGGAAGCGTCGGTCAAGCTGGGGCGCGGCCTGCACAACATCGTGATGTTCTCGTCGTTGTCCAAGCGTTCCAACGTGCCCGGCCTGCGCTCGGGCTTCGTCGCCGGCGATGCCCGCGTGCTGGAGAAATTCCTGCTGTACCGCACCTACCACGGCTGCGCCATGAGCCCGACCGTGCAAGCGGCCAGCGCACTGGCGTGGGGCGACGAAACCCACGTCGAGGACAATCGCCGGCAATACGCGGCCAAGTTCGACGCCGTGACGCCGATCCTGGCATCGGTGCTGGATGTGACCGCCCCCGACGCCGCGTTCTACCTGTGGGCCAAAACGCCCATCGACGATACCGAATTCGCCCGCCGGCTTTATGCCGAGGCGCACGTCACCGTGCTGCCGGGCAGCTATCTGGCGCGGGCCGCGCACGGCGTGAACCCGGGCAGCGGCTATGTGCGCATCGCCCTGGTCGCGCCGCTGGCCGACTGCGTCGAGGCGGCCCACCGCATTGCCCGCTTCTGCCAGCACCTTTGAACCCTGAGAACTCTTCCATCAAGCAACGGGAAACGCCATGAGCAATCTGCAATCCGTCATCGAAACCGCTTTTGAAAACCGCGCCGACATCACCCCGGCCTCCGTCTCCGCCGAACTGCGCGATGCGATCAACGAAGTCATCACCGGGCTGGATCGCGGCGCGTTGCGCGTGGCCGAGAAAATCGATGGCGCTTGGCATACCCACCAGTGGCTGAAAAAAGCCGTGCTGCTGTCGTTCCGCATCAACGACAACGTGCCCATGAATGGTGGCTGCACGCAGTATTTCGACAAGGTGCCGAGCAAGTTCGCCGACTACACCGAGGCCGATTTCCGCGCCGGCGGCTTCCGTGTGGTACCCAACGCCGTGGCACGCAAGGGCAGCTTCATCGCCAAGAACGTGGTGCTGATGCCTTCCTACGTGAACATCGGCGCCTACGTGGACGAAGGCACCATGGTCGATACCTGGGCCACCGTCGGCAGTTGCGCGCAGATCGGCAAGAACGTGCACCTCTCCGGTGGCGTCGGCATCGGCGGCGTGCTGGAGCCGTTGCAGGCCGGCCCGACCATCATCGAAGACAACTGCTTCGTCGGCGCCCGTTCCGAAGTGGTGGAAGGCGTGGTCGTCGAGGAAGGCTCGGTGATCTCGATGGGCGTGTACATCGGCCAGAGCACCAAGATCTATGATCGCGAAACCGGCGAAGTGACCTATGGCCGCATCCCGGCAGGCTCGGTGGTGGTCTCGGGCAACCTGCCGTCCAAGGATGGCAGCTACAGCCTCTACTGCGCCGTGATCGTGAAGAAGGTCGATGCCAAGACCCGTGGCAAGGTCGGGATCAACGAGCTGCTGCGCGGTATCTGATCCAGTGACTGGAGAGGCCTCGCGCCTCTCCGCGCCGGCCAAACCGGCGCCGCCACGAAATCCGCGAAACGGCCCCGGCGCGGCAACACGAAGCACGCTGAAGGCCATTGATCGGGCTCCCCGCTCGCGGAATACAAAGCGTGCGGTGCGTGGGTTGCACATCGTCACGCCGGATGGCCAGGCGGTTTTCGCTGGCGAGAGTAAAAAAAGGGGCGCCAGTGGCGCCCCTTGAGCTTGCGTGCAACAAGTTAATCTTTTTCAGGCACCCAGTTGCTCCCGCAATTGGTTGAAGGCGCGCTCGGTGGCGCTGTCTTCGTTGGCCAGCACCCGCAGGCGACCGCTTTCGATATGTTTTTCCAGCTCGGCGCGGGTGACGGTAAGGCCGTTCTCGCCTTGCCGATTGGTGAACAAGTAACGCGTTCCCTGCGGACTGACCCAGGACAGGCGCAAGCGCACGCTGCGATTGTCGTCGTTTTCCCAGGTGATCCAGTCACCGCGCTCCAGCACATGACGTTCCCGCACCTGCGCCGGCGTCGTGGGCAGTACCACCGCCGCAGCAGGCACCACGGTTTCGGCCACCGGTTCTGGCGCAACATCCGGCTGAGCCGGTTGTGCACGCGCCACCACGATGGCGCCCGCGGCCACCACCTGAGGGCGAGGCGCCATGGGCTCCTGCGCCGTCGATGCGGCGGATGCGGCTTCGGTCGCCGCGGCGCGCAACCCGGAACGGATCGCCATCGCATGGCATTGCACCAGTTGTGCAAAGAAGGCGCGCGATGCATCCAGCGGCATTTCGGCGCGCTTGGCCCCCTGCTCCAGCACCTTCAGCATCGGCGGCAGCATGTTGACCAGTTGCAGCCGTTCCTCCGGGGTGCGCTTGGGCCGAAGGCTCCACAACAATTCGTCCATCACGCGAGTGTATTTGGCGAAATCCGCGCCTTGCTCGCCTTCCGGCCCGTAGACCGCGGCAAGCGCGCCGCGCCACCAATCGGACAGGAAGCTGCGCACCAGCTCGGGCGCATCGGGATCGCGTTCCAGGCGTTGATCGACCAGCGCACCAGCGGTCGTGGTGGAAAGCTCGCGGACTTCGTGCAGGATCAGATCCTGCGCGGCATCCTGCGTCCTGGCCTCGGCGCCGGCCTCGAGATCGGCGTAATAGCTTTCGATCTTCCCCAGGGCAATGTCGAATGCGCCCAGATCGTCTTCGAAGTGATCGACGATCCAGCTCACGGCGTCGTGGAACATCGCCATTTCCGGGTCGTTCGCGGACGGCTCGCCCTCGCGGTCCTGGAATGCGTGTTCCAGCAGATCGACGACACGACGCGCCGGATGTTGCTTCTTGGCGAAGAAATCGGTGTCGAGCAGCGCCACCTTCAGCACCGGAATCTGCAACCGTGCCAGCAAGCCCTTGGCGACATTGGCCAGGTGCGGATCTTCGAACAGGCGGTCGAATAGCATCGACACCAGATCGAAGGTCATGGTGTCGATCCGGTTCAGCTCACCGGCCCAGCGCGTGCTGCGCAGCAATGCCAGCAGGTTCTCCGGGCGATCGCCGCCATGGCGCGTCGCGCCGGGTGGGTCGTGCTGGAGGTTATCCAGGAAGGAAAACCACTCTGGCCGCAGGCTGGTGCCGCGCCCTTCCGCCTCGCCTGCCGCGAGACGCATGAAATGGTTGGCCAGATCGGCCGAGATCGTATAACCGCCCCCTTGCGCCGGGCCGCCGACATAGCCGCCGCCCACCGCGCCGACACCGGGCATGCCACCACCGAAGCCTTGCGGATAACCGGCACCGACGCCCGCATCGCCCTGTTGCGGCGGCATGCCCTGCGCCATGCCACCACCAGCCCCGCCCGCAGACGGCGGACGACGGACGATACCGCGTGGCGCCACCGGCTGGACGTTCTGCTGGATCAGGTATTGATTGACGCTCTGGTAGACGCTGGCCACCCGGTCGGACAACGCCGATTCGAACGACTTCAGCGCCACCAGCCGCGCGCTCAATCCGCTGTCGAGATGGCGGCATGCCCCCAGGAACGCCTGGCAGATCATTTCAGGGCTGAGCAGGTTGCCCGGGGTGCCGTCTTCGCTCTTGGGCAGCAGCGCCGCCAGGCGTTGCTCCAGCTGCGACAAGGTGTCGCCGCCCTTTTGCTTGAGGGTGTTGGCCACGTGGCTGGCGGTCAGGCTTTCTTCGTAATCGTCGTTGGCGACCAGCGACAACTCGCCCGGACCGACCACGACCTGGAAGAAACCGCTCGAACTCTGCTCACCCTTCAGACGCTGGTTGAAGGCTTCGATGAATTGCTGGCGAAAGGCGTTGACGATTTCGCCCTTCTTCAATTTGATTTCGACGCGGGCTGCGAAATACACGTCGCGCAAATCCCGGTCCGGAGTGCTTTCAGCGAGCGTGAAGAACTTTTCCTCCAGCTCGGCGAAGTATCCGTCGAGCGAATCGGAAAGCAGCTTGAGCGCCATGTCACGGCAAGCCTCCAGCGTGGCGCTCGACGACGCCCGGCCGGGTGGCTGCGGGATCTTGGCCTGGTTCATTGAATTCTCCAGGAGGTGTTGGGCCTCTAAACTGTCCGAGTGAATATTAGCACGGGATAATATTTCAACCCCCTGCTCACCATACGGTAAAAGCGTGCGTCTGTCGGGCGGACAAGCGGGTTTTTCATCCCTACATCATATTCGTCAATATTTGACAAACACAGACAGAATTTAGTCCGAATGGCTTGTGCCGGGCCTTGTATAACCCTTGCATTTCAGCCACTTGGCATGGCACCTGTAAAACTTACACGATCGTCGCCGCCGTATCGAACCCTTCAGAAAAAATCCTCTTGTCATGTAAGGCTTGAAAGCCACCCGGATACGGCCATCCATCTCCCCTCCCGCTCATGGCCCCATCCATTTGCACCATGCATGGTCAGCACATCTTGCGTCATTGAGGAAAACCCCGGTGGCAAGCCGTGCCCTGGCGTATAGATTGGTTCCAGGGCCGTGCTCCGGTTCGGGCACGGCGCTCATCTCGTGCCCACAAGGACCCTGGAGCTCATGAGTTATCTGATTGCCCGGCAGGATCTCGCCGATCTGGTCGCCGCCGCCCCGGCGGATGAAGCACTGCGTCATTTTCTCGCTGCCTATCACCCCAATCTTTCCAGCGAGGACTTCGCCTCTCGCCCGGTGGAGGACTGGCTGGGTGCGGCGTTCGCCCACCACCGCTTCGGCGCGCGGCGGGCGCGGGGGGAAATCCTGCTACGGGTCTATAACCCCAGCCTGCCCGAGCATGGCTGGGAGTCGAGCCACACGGTGGTCGAGCTGGTGCTGGACGACATGCCGTTCCTGGTCGATACGGTGGGCATGGCGCTGGCCCGGCTGGGCTACAACGTCCACCTGGTCCTGCATCCGGTACTGCGCACCCTGCGTTCGGCCGATGGCCAATGGCAGGGCCTGGCCGATGGCGCCCCGGCCGAATCGTGGATGCGCTTCGAGGTGGATCGCGCCTCCGATCCCGCCGCGCTGCGGACGTTGCACGACGAGATCGCCCACGCGCTCACCGCCCTGGAAACGGCGGTCACCGACTGGCCGGCAATGATCGGCCAGCTTGAGCGCACCATGGATCTGCTGCGGCATTCGCCGCCACCACTGGCCACCGACGAGCTGGAAGAAAGCATCGCCTTCCTGCAATGGTTGCTGGATGGCCAGTTCGTGTTCCTCGGCTGCCGCGAATATTGCTTCGAGGACACCGAGTTCGGCACGCAACTGATGATCGTGCCCGACTCCGGCCTGGGCCTGCTGCGCGACAGCGGCGCGGGCGGGCCGTCGCGCACCTTCGCCTCGCTGACCCCCGCACTGCGCGATATCGCCTACAACAACCACCAGCTGTTGATCCTGACCAAGGGCGATACACGCTCGGTGGTGCATCGCCCGGTCTACCTGGACATGGTGTGCATCAAGCGCATCGACGATGCCGGCGTCGTGACTGGCGAACAACGCCTGCTCGGCCTGTACACCGCCAACGCCTACACCACCCCGCCGCGCCAGTTGCCCATCCTGCGCCGCAAGATCGACCAGGCGATGAAACTGGCCGATGTGACCAGTGGCGGCCATCGCGGCAAGACCTTGCTCAATGTGCTCGACACCTACCCGCGCGAGGAACTGCTGGAAATCGGCGCGGAAGAACTCTCGCGCATCGCCCAGGGCGTCGTGTCGCTGCATGAACGCAGCCGCGTTCGCACCTTTTTCCGCGACGACATCTATCGCCGCCATGTGTCGGTGATGCTTTACCTGCCTCGCGACAACTACAACACCGATGTGCGGATGCGGGTGCACCGGTTGCTGCTGGAGCGGCTCGGGGGCGACAGCGTCGAATTCAATGTCACCATGTCGGATAGCCCGCTGGCGCGCATCCATTTCATCGTGCGCATCCCGCACGGCCGCTATCCCGAATACGACGCGGCGCGCATCGAAGCCGAGATCGCCGAGATCGCACAGCGTTGGCAGGACGAACTGCGCGCCCAGCTACGCCAGCATGCTGGCGAGGAAACCGGTGCCGCACGCTTCCAGCGTTATCAGCGCGCGTTTCCCACGGCCTACGCCGGCGATTACCCGGCGCGGGTGGCGGTGCACGACATCGACAGCCTGGAGGACGTAATCGGCAGTGAACGCACCGGCGCGCGGCTGATCGCCGCCAGCCATGCCGATACCCGGCAATGGCGCCTCAAGCTGTATCGCGCCAGCGCCGTCGAATTGTCCGACAGCTTGCCGCTGCTGGAAAACCTGGGCGTGCGCGTGCTCGACGAACGCCCCTACGGCCTGTGCTTCGACGATGGCAGCACTGCGTGGATCGTCGATGTCGGCCTGCGCCTGCCGGCGCCCGCCATGCTCGAAAAGCCCGAGGCGCGCCAGCGTTTCGTCGAAGCGTTCATCGCCCTCTTCGACGGCCGCTGCGAGAATGATGCGTTCAACCGGCTGGTGCCCGCCGCCGGCCTGGCCTGGCGCGAAGCGCTGCTGTTGCGCGCCTACGCCCGCTATCTCAGGCAGATCGGGCTGGTCTTCGATACCGATACCCTGGTCGATATCCTGCTCGCCCATGCATCGCACGCCACGGCGCTGGTGCGGCTGTTCATGCTGCAACTCGACCCTGGCCATGGCGACCAGGACGCAGCCAGGGCGCTGGCGGCGCAACTGGCGCAGGAAACCGACCAGCTCGCCAGCGTGGACGAGGAGAAGATCCTCTCCGCCTATCGCCACGCCATCCTGGCAACGCTGCGGACCAACTACTTCCAGCGGGACGCACGCGGCGAGCCCAAGTCCTACCTGTCGTTCAAGCTGTCGCCGGGGCAGATACCGCGCATGCCGCAACCGGTGCCGCTCTACGAAATATTCGTCTACTCGCCGGAGATGGAAGGCGTGCACCTGCGCAGCGGCAAGGTGGCGCGTGGCGGCCTGCGCTGGTCCGACCGTCGCGACGATTTCCGCACCGAAGTCCTGGGGCTGGTGAAGGCGCAGATCGTCAAGAACACCGTGATCGTGCCGGGCGGCTCCAAGGGCGGCTTCGTGCTCAAGCACCCGCCCACCGAGCGCGAAGCACTGATGGCCAAGGGCGTGGCCTGCTACAAGACTTTCATCGGCGGCCTGCTCGACCTGACCGACAATCTGGCCGGCGGCAGGATCGTGCCGCCGCCGGCGGTCCGCCGGCTGGACGAGGACGATCCCTACCTGGTGGTCGCCGCCGACAAGGGCACCGCCACGTTCTCCGACATCGCCAACGGCGTCTCGCGCGACTATGGCTTCTGGCTGGACGATGCCTTCGCCAGCGGTGGCGCCAATGGCTACGACCACAAAAAGATGGGCATCACGGCGCGCGGCGCGTGGATCTCCGTCGAGCGGCACTTCCGCGAAATGGGCATCGACGTCGCCACCCAGCCGATCACCGTGGTCGGCATCGGCGACATGTCGGGCGACGTGTTCGGCAACGGCCTGCTGCGCTCGCGCGCGGTGAAGCTGGTGGCGGCGTTCGATCACCGTCATGTCTTTATCGATCCCGACCCCGATCCCGCACGCGCCTTCGACGAACGCCAGCGCCTGTTCCAGTTGCCGCGCTCATCCTGGGCCGACTATGACAGCACCCTGATCTCCGAGGGCGGCGGCGTATGGCCGCGCAGCGCGCGCAGCATTCCGCTGTCGTCGCAGGTTCGCGCGCTACTCGGCGTGGACGCCGAACAGATGGAGCCGGCGCAACTGATCCAGGCATTGCTCAAGGCCCCGGTAGACCTGTTGTACAACGGCGGCATCGGTACCTATGTGAAGGCCTCGGGTCAGACACAGGCCGAAGCCAACGATCGCGGCAACGACGCGGTACGAGTGGATGGGCGCGACCTGCGCAGCAAGGTAGTGGCCGAAGGCGGCAACCTGGGCTTCACCCAGCCCGGCCGTATCGAATACGCGCAGGCAGGCGGGCGCATCTTCACCGACGCCATCGACAACTCGGCAGGCGTGGATTGCTCCGACCGCGAGGTGAACATCAAGATCCTGCTCAACCGCATCGTCGCGGCGGGCGATCTGACCGAAAAGCAGCGCAACGCACTGCTGGGCGAGATGACCGATGAAGTCGGCGCGCTGGTCCTGCGCGACAACGAACTGCAAACCCTGGCGATCTCGCTCGAAGCCGAGCAGACCGCGTCACTGCTGCCGGTCCACCTGCGGCTGATGCAGACACTGGAACGCCAGGGCAAACTGTCGCGCCGGCTGGAATACCTGCCCTCGGACAGCCAGAGCCAGGAACGTATCCAGGCGGGCCAGGGCCTCAGCCGTCCCGAACTGTCGGTGCTGTTCGCCTATGCCAAGATCGTGCTCAAGCAACTGTTGCTGGCATCCGGACTGGTGGACGAGCCGCGCTGGAACGACCTGCTGCGGGAAGGCTTCCCTGCCACGCTGGCCGAGCGGTTCGGTCCGCGCCTTGCCGAGCACCCGCTACGGCGCGAAATCGTCGCCACCCTGCTGACCAACCACGTGATCAACCGCTATGGCATCACCTGCGTGTTCCGGCTGGCGGAGGAAACCGGCTGCGACGCCGCGCAGGTCGTGGCCGGGCTGCACGAGGCGGAATCGCTACTGGAGACCGAAACGCTGGCACGGCGCGCCGAGCGCCTGATCGCCCAGGGCGTACCGGCCGGCGACGTGTATGGCGTGTTGCTCGGTGCGCGGCGCCAGACCGAACGGGTAGCGCGCTGGCTATTGCAAAGCGCGCCCGACGCCGCCGCGCTGAGCCACCTGCGCACCTGCGCCGCGCTCAGCCTGACACACTTGCCGGAATGGCTGATGCAGCAAGGTGTGGCGTTGGAACGGCGCGAAAACTGGCTGGGGGCGGGCATCCCCGCCGAGCTGGTCGGTCGCGCGCTGGCCATCGATCACGCCATGCCGTTCCTGGCGCTGGCGCGCGGCACCACGGACACCGGCACGCTGGCCGAACGGATGAAGCTGTATCTCGCGCTGGGCATGCAGCTCGAATTCGACTGGCTGGCCCAGGCCATCGAGCGTCTGCCGCGCGACAACCGCTGGCAAGCGCTGGCCCGGATCGCCGCGCGCGACGATCTGCTGCGCCTGCACGTGCAACTGGCACAGGCGGCGTGGCAGACCGGCCAGGGCGCCATCGACGCGCGACTGGACGCTTGGCGCGAGGGTGCGATGCAATCGGTGACGCAATGGCGCGCCATCGTGGCCGAGCTACGCGACAGTGCGCCCGATCTGGCGATGATCTCGGCGGCATTGCGCGAACTGCGCTCACGGATGACCGGCGAGCATTGATCGTCCGGGGGCGCCGGAACCCATCCCGGCGCCCCGACCATCGTCGCCCGCGGCAACGAATGGTCGGGCCACTTCCCTGATATACTTCCGGGTTTCGCGAAATCACCCCAAGCCCCAATGGAAGCCGAACAGCTCAACCAGATCGCCGCTCACCTCGACGACCTCGCCAGCCGCGCCGAGGAACTCAAGCGTTACCTCGACTACCCCACCAAGCGCGACCGCCTGGAGGAAGTGGTTCGTCTGTCCGAAGACCCCGAGCTGTGGAACGACCAGAAAAAGGCCCAGGAAATCGGCCGCGAGCGCAAAGCGCTGGAAGACGTGGTCGTCGTGCTGGACGAAGTGGCTGGTGGTGCCGCCGACGCGCGCGAACTGTTCGACATGGCGCGCGCCGAGGATGACTTCGACACCTGCGCCGCCATCGACGACGACGCCCACGCGCTGGAAGAAAAGATCGCGACGCTCGAATTCCGCCGCATGTTCAGCAACCCGATGGACCCGAATGCCTGCTTCATCGACATCCAGTCCGGCGCAGGCGGTACCGAGGCGCAGGATTGGGCCGGCATGCTGCTGCGCATGTACGTGCGCTACGGCGAGCGCAAGGGCTTCAATGTCGAGGTAATGGAAGAATCCGAAGGCGAAGTGGCCGGCATCACCAGCGCCACCATCAAGCTTTCCGGCGAATATGCCTATGGCTTCCTACGCACCGAAACCGGCGTGCACCGCCTGGTGCGCGTATCGCCGTTCGACTCCAACGCGCGCCGCCACACCTCGTTCTGCTCGGTATTCGTCTACCCCGAGGTGGACGACAGCTTCGAAATCGAAATCAACCCGGCCGACGTGCGCACCGATACCTATCGCGCATCCGGCGCTGGCGGCCAGCACATCAACAAGACCGACTCGGCCGTGCGCCTGACCCACATTCCCACCAACATCGTGGTGCAATGCCAGAACGACCGCTCGCAGCACCGCAACCGCGACGAAGCGTGGCAGATGCTGCGCGCCAAGCTGTACGAGCTGGAACTGCGCAAGCGCATGGAAGCGCAGCAGCAACTGGAAGCGGGCAAGTCGGACATCGGCTGGGGCCACCAGATCCGCTCCTACGTATTCGACCAGAGCCGTATCAAGGACCTGCGCACCGGCTATGAAGTGGGCAACCTCAAGGGTGTGATGGACGGCGACCTCGATGGCTTCATCGAGGCCAGCCTGAAACAGGGCGTGTAACTACCAGGCCTGTGGACACAGAGGGCACCGAGCACACGGAGAGCACAGAGTAAATGCTGAGCGAGATCGTGATCGGTGCCGCGCTGGAGGTCCACAAGGCGCTCGGTCCCGGCCTGTTGGAAAGCACTTGCGAAGAATGTCTGGCGCACGAGCTGGCACTACGGGGATTAAAGGCAGAACGGCAGTGTTTTGTGCCGCTCGACGACAAGAACATCCATATCCCTAACGCTTTCAAAGCTCGATTTCTGGGTCAATCGAAAACTGATAGTCGAAATGAAAGCGGTGGAACAGTTTCTGCCGTTGCACGAAGCCCGGTTACTTACCTATTTACGCCTGACCGGTTGCAAGACCGGCTTGTTGATCAATTTCAACTGCAAACTACTGAAGAACGGAATTCGCAGGCTGTCACTTTGATGTTCTCCGTGTGCTCTGTGTCCTCCCGCCTTTCTCTGTGTTCCCAGAATTGAGGTTTCAAGAATGTCCGAAGAACAACAACCGCAACAAGACGAAAACCAGATCATGGCCGAGCGGCGCGCCAAGCTGGGTGCGATACGCGAAGCCGGCGTGGCCTTTCCCAACGACTTCAAGCGCGAGCACTTTGCCGCCGATCTGCATGCCAAGTACGGCGAGAAGGAAAAGGAAGCGCTGGACGGGCTGGCGGTCGAGGTCAGCGTCGCCGGTCGCATGATGCTCAAGCGCGTGATGGGCAAGGCCAGCTTTGCCACGGTGCAGGACGGCTCGGGCCGCATCCAGTTCTATATCAGCCGCGACGCCGTTGGCGAAGATGTCTACGCCTCGTTCAAGACCTGGGACATGGGCGATATCGTGGCCGCGCGCGGCACGCTGATGAAGACCAAGACCGGCGAGCTGTCGGTACAGGTCACGCAGTTGCGCCTGCTCACCAAGAGCCTGCGCCCGCTGCCGGACAAATTCCATGGCTTGGCGGACCAGGAGCAGAAGTATCGCCAGCGCTATGTCGATCTGATCACCAACGAGCAAAGCCGCGATACCTTCATCAAGCGCTCGCGCATCGTGCAGAAGATCCGCGAATACATGGTGAACGAGGCCTACCTGGAAGTGGAAACGCCGATGATGCACCCGATCCCGGGTGGCGCCACGGCCAAACCGTTCATCACGCACCACAACGCGCTGGACATGCCACTCTACCTGCGCGTGGCGCCGGAGCTGTACCTGAAGCGGCTGGTCGTCGGCGGCATGGAGCGCGTGTTCGAGGTGAACCGCAATTTCCGCAATGAGGGGATGAGCACGCGCCACAACCCCGAATTCACCATGATGGAGTTCTACGAGGCCTACGCCGACTACCAGCGCATGATGGACATGACCGAAGGGGTGATCCGCTATGCCGCCAAGGAAGTGCTCGGTCACACCGTGGTCGAATACCAGGGCAAGACGGTTGATCTGTCCAAGCCGTTCGCGCGCTTCACCATCGCCGGCGCCATCAGGCACTACAACCCGCAATACACCGACGAGCAACTGCACGACCGGGCCTTCCTCAAGGCCGAGATCGCCCGCCTGGGCGGCAAGCCCGTGCTCACCGATGGCATCGGTGGCCTGCAACTGTCGCTGTTCGACGAGACCACCGAGGAAAAGCTGTGGGAGCCGACCTTCATCGTCGATTACCCGGCCGAAGTCTCGCCGCTGGCGCGCGCCAACGACGCCAACCCCGGCATCACCGAACGTTTCGAACTGTTCATGGTCGGCCGTGAGCACGCCAACGGCTATTCGGAGCTGAACGATCCCGAAGACCAGGCCGCGCGCTTCCAGGCGCAGGTAGCGCTGAAGGACAAGGGCGACGACGAGGCGATGCATTTCGACGCTGACTACATCCGCGCGCTGGAATACGGCCTGCCCCCGACCGGTGGCTGCGGCATCGGCATCGACCGGCTGGTGATGCTGCTGACCGATTCGCCCAGCATCCGCGACGTGATCCTGTTCCCGCAGATGCGCCGCGAAGACTGAATGCCCTCACAGCATCGATGAAAAGGCCGGTCCAGTACCGGCTTTTTTCATTGGCCGCCGCTAGGGCGTGTCATCCAATGTTTCACGACAGCGTTCGGTGCAGTTCGGGATGCCGTGCAAGGAGCTGGACGCGCGGCGGTATGGATACCGCAAGCGGCCGGCGACGCCGCGTGGCGCCCGAAATGCACCGAACCCGCAGGGCTGGGCCGAAAAAACACCATCCACTGCGTTGCACTCCTTGCCAATAACCCGTTATTGCCTGCGTCGTGCGCCGGGTGCCTGGTGCTTTTTCGGCCCAGCGCTGCCGCGAAACATTGGATGACACGCCCTAGGTGTTGTGTCTCAATAGGTTGTTCACCCGAACGGGTCTGGGAGACTGGAGTTACCACGCTTCAGGGTCA
>NZ_SUMF01000029.1 GCF_005048205.1 Chitiniphilus eburneus | reverse complement strand
GCTTCCAACCCGATCCATAGCTTTGGGCGCTATACCTATGCCAATAACAATCCGCTGAGGTATGTTGATCCGGATGGTCGTGCCGCCATTGTGCTTGAAGTTGGTGTGCCGCTTCTAATTGCTGCCATCTATGTTGCTAATAATAAAGATGCTCAACAAAGTCTGATTGATGCATGGAACTCAATTAAGGGGATGATGAATAGTGATCCCAGTCCTACAACTCCCACTGGTTCTCGTGGTAGTCCGATTGAGGTTGAGCCGGGTACGAATGCACCAGGCACGATTGGTGATCGCGACTACAGCGGGCATGCCTTTGATAGGATGCAAGGTCGGGGTGTTCCACCCTCGGCTGTGGAGGAAGCAATAAAGAACGGTGAGAGTCGGCCTGATCGAGGTGAGATTGTGCACAACGATACGAAAAATGGTGTTCAAGTGGTAGTTAATCAAGACGGTAAAGTAGTTACAGTAAAAAGTATCGGGAAAAGCGGAAAAAAGGAAAAAGGGGAGACAAAGGGTGAAGATAAGGGCGGGGGAGAAAACAAGGGTGGCGGTGGCGATAAAAAATAATTGAAAAGAGGTTTTTTAATGAATTCAGATATATTTCTTGATTTGATAAGAACGATTGATGGTTTTTTTCAAAAAAAAATTAAATTGCCATCGCTGCTCTTGCGCATGGAGACACTAAATTCCCTTTTGATGGAAAGGGGGTTTGAGTGGGATTTTGACTTTGAAGACGGGATGCTGGGCATCGACATTGTTTGCGGGAATATGTCTTTGGAGGGGCGCTCAGATATGAGTCCAGATGAAAAATTAGAAGTGGAGTTTTTTTTGCGTGAGGTGAGTGAATTGGCAAAAAAAGAAACAATGAGTGACGAATGAATGTTTGGATGTTTGGTGATTTAAAAGACGAAGCTGCCATTATCCTGCCGCACAAAGGTGGTGGCTATGGCGAAAGCTCAAGACATCGGAGAGTTGACAGCGCTGAGTCGGCGCGTCATGCGCCAGTCTTGCGGTTGATGAACAGCTTGCGTGGTTGTTCTGTTGACCACCAGCACTAGATTGATGTGCTTGCCTTCGTCCCCATCGGGCAGCATGCCCCGGCGCGCGACGACGTGCTGCTCCGCATCGTCGGCCTGAAACTCGGCAAGATCCGTCGTCGCATCGAGGAAAACCACGGCGCGCAGGTGGATTTCCTCGAGGAGCTGATCGAACTGGTGATCAGCCGCTGCTACGACGTGGACAGCGGCGCACGCGACGCCGACGCGATCCTCAACCGCACCGTGCTGGCACGCATCTCCGCCGACCTGCTCGACCGCATGGCGGCCGGCAAGCCGATGAAGAAGATCGGCGTGACGGTGAAATCAAAGGTTGGAGTTTAAGTAAAGGGGAGTTTGATCTATGAAAAATTCATTTTTTCTTTTTTTCTTCTATGCAAATTGTGCAATGGCACAGAATGGATTAATTTGTGACGTCCGCTTGGATAGGGTTTTTCATGACAAGGCCCAAAAGGAATTTGTTTATAAAAAATCTCAAGTTCGCGATTTGACAGAAAAAAGCCCCAAGGAGTGCTTGCAAAACAAAAATGCACTAAAAGCCATATTGGCAACAAAAAAAACCTTAAGTGACGATATTAAACATGCAATGGCTGCCGTCTTCAAGGAGGGGGATAGGTATCAAGTTAGCCTTCACAATGGTGGTCCAAGGGAAGAGTTTGAATTTGGTGGAATTTATAGTTGTGAGGTAATAGAAGGAAAGGCTTTTGATTGCAAATTTGATCGCTAAAAAATAGTTTGCGCATCAGTAGATCGACCTCGCCCCCGGCGCCTGCGTAAACTTTATTACCGCGCCCGCTAGAAAATAGCGGATGAAGCCACCAATGGCACGTCCTGTTGCACTGCGACTCCCTGGGCCACCGGATTGCCGCCATCGCCGCCAAAGGCAAACTACTGTGGCGGAGGATCTACCGCCCATATGGCGAAAAACTGGTCGGTGCCACCGGCCGGAGCTGCCGCGCGAAAAATGAAAGGCGAAGCTCATGGAGTGAAAGGGAAGGGAAATTGAAATGGATGTTATTGTCATTCCTTTTGAAAGTGTTGGCGATGTAAATTTCAACTCGCCGGTACCAATGGCCTGCAGTACCAGGAAGTCGATCTCAGTACCGGCAGCCGCGAAGACTTCTATTACTACGACTACCAAAAAATGACGGACAAAGCCGCCAACGGTACGTCACCCCTGTACCACAGCAAGCCACTGGGCAAGGTGAAGCGATGAAAAAAATATTGGAAAATGTAAATTTGGATTCGATTGTTATTGAAAATAATGGAAGAAATATCAATTTGAAATTCATCGATATGATGAAAGGGGATTTTGTTGGTTGGGTGGAATGTAGAAATACCATTTCGTTGGATTATCAAAATTGCTTTGACGAGGCAGAGCATGAAGGGTTTGCCGAATATGTTGGCTTGGTGTCTTGTCAGGTATTTTCACCAGGAGAGTGTGAGCAATGGATGGGGAATGAATATCGATTTGGATCGAAGGAGGATTTTAAAATGAAAAATTTGATTTTGCTTTGTGCCGCTGGCGGAGAGGTGGATTTGAGGATCGTATGTAAAGAAGTGTTTTTTAACCAATCCAGATTTGCTGTGGTTGATGGGTTGATAGGGGTGGACAATGAAACCCTTGGTTGAGTTTTTCAAGGCATCTGGCGAAGTATTGAGTATTTTGAGGTTTGAAAAAAATAACCAGAAAAGGGTGCGCCTTCTGGCTATTTTGAAAGCAATCCATATGGGAGTGGCTGAGGGTAAAGCATTTGATATGTTTGGTGAATTTTACTCGCCGGAGTGGATTCTTGAGCAAAAATCGCAGGCCGATGAGAATAATCTCAAGGTTTTGGAAAGATACGAAGTTGTCTTGTGGGCGGGTGTTGAGGAGATTTTCAGGCTCTCCACTGCCGGTGATTGGGATGAGTTGCAGGATTTGGCTGATACATTGCACTGTCTGGGTGACGCGATTCAAAACAAGCATGGATGGGATGAGCCGGGGTTTTGGGCTTGTTATCTTTTACCCTATGAGAAAAGATGGAATAAAATGCTGTTTTCCAGATATAAAAGATGAAAATTTATTCGTTTTTTGTCGAGTTTCAAGGGGGCACTTACGTGTCTCAATATCTTGCTGATACTTTAGATGATGCTGCGTCCCTGTGAGGGAAGGATTTTTGAAGAAAAGAAGAGGTTTCTTCTAATAGAAAGATGTTTTCAAGACTGATGTCGTCTGTAAATGAACCTAATGATGAATTTGTTTTGCTGGATGGCATGAAGAACATATGGTGCTTTACAGTGTTGCTGGATGAGGACCTGCTTCTTGCTCATGTTGTTGAATCATGATGGAAGGGGTGGTTCTTTAGCGGAAATATGTGAAGCTTTGGGGCCAAAGAGTAATTTCAGGTGAGAAAATTCCGGTGAATGTCTACGTATTGGAGCACATTTATGGGAATGATGAGTGTGAGAGCGAAAATTATAAATTTTTAGGGGTTTTCGACTCAGCGGAGAGCGCGGAAAAGGCCATCGAATTTCTAAGTGGCCTCCCGGGGTTTAGAGATTACCCGGATGGATTTTTAATAGAAAAGTATGCAATGAATGATGTCCATTGGACGGAAGGGTTTGGATGGGATGAATGAAGAGGTGGAAGTAAAAGTAAAACATATGAAACTTTAGGGGCTGTACCCGTGGATTCTGTTTATATACTACATCATGTACATGAGCTTCCCGGTGGGGAAGAGGATGTAAAATTTATCGGTGTTTATGCCAGCGATGCAGAGGCAAGGCTCGCAATTTCAAGGCTTTCGGAAAAGCCCGGTTTCATGGATGCACCCGATGGATTTGACATCCAAAAATACCAGGTGGGCAAGGATCACTGGGTTGAAGGGTATTTCACCTATATTCCGGAATAAGAGGCCAATGGTTTTTTCTTGATTTTATTTTTTGAGAAAGCAAGCTGAAGCAACCAAGCTGCCATATTGCGGCCTGAGTTCACCTGCACCAATTGTCTGCTGTAGCAAGAGATCGGCGTCAGTGCCAATCAAGCCAAAATCTTCTACTGCCACGGCCCCCGGGAAGTGCATTCGTTCAATCGATATGAGTGTACGAATAGCAATCCATTGAGGTTTATTAAGCCCGATGGAAAGGAATGGCAGGCATGATTATGCCGTTGACTTACACAATTGATGATGAGATGGATAACGCGGGATTGAAAGTCAGGATTGCTGCGCTCGACTGGATGCTGGCGCTGGCCCGCTTTTGGTTGGGCTACACAAATGGCCAACCTGACGTGGGCATGGCGAGCAGGTACATCCGTGCGTTGTGCCAGTTTGACGTATCCGGGAAGGAGAAGGTGCCAGCGTTCATGGCCTTGCAGGGGTTGCCACAAACAGAAATTCTGTCAGAGGCCGATTTTATCGCACAGTTCGAAAGTGCTGTCTGTGGGGTTGAAACACCCAATTTCCGGCTTTTGCTTGACCGCTATCATGCAGTCATCGCGGATGGCATCTTGGAAGCAAAGAAAGCCATCAATGCGGGGAAATATCGAGAGGGCCATGAATTGCGTGGATGCTATTCATGCATTGCCCTCTGCGGTGCTGTCGGTTCGGTGGAACCCAACTGCATATTGGGTGACATATCTGGCGCCTTATCATAAAAAGTGGAAATCAAACGTGTTTGAGCCTTATAAGGCGGATTTTCACTATGGTACGACGTGGCTATTCAGCTGTATTTACTGGAATGTTCGGCGGTTTTTCTTACAGAAAATTTCGTTGGGAATCGGTGCAATTTTCCCGCCAGACGAAGAGGGTGTCGCCCTGGACGGGTTTCGATTGAGCCGAGCCCTGGAAGGCAAGGACTGTGCGCTTACCGTGGTTGGAGGGCAGACCATTCAGGGAATTCATCGTATCGAGAGTGCAATCAGGGCGAGGCGTTCAGTCAACGTCAACAACTGGTGTGTGAAGCCATGAAAAGTGCTATGGAAGAGACGAAAGAATTCATATCTGATGGCTATCTGGATGAAGTTGAGCGGCGCTGCAATGCGGCCGCGCCGATGCCATGGGTTTCCTATGTGGAGGGGCGGGATCATCAAAGTGGTTCCAACTTTATAATGATTGGAGAGGGCGAGAACCGAAGAGAGGATATCGAGTTGATCGGCGCCAGCGTGGCAGATCAGGATTTTATTGCCAAGGCGCGCCAGGATATTCCTCAATTGATTGAGGCTATCCGATTTTTGAAGAAATCAATTTCAGGTGTGGACTGACTACGAAGCGGCCAAGCCGGGCCGTTGTAGCATTCACACAGCCGACAGCTTGCTGCATCAGGCGATCAATCTTGTCTCTGATGCAACCCAGGCCATTCATTCCACGGCCGTTACCAAGCTGGTGCAGTGTTCAAGAGCCAGCTCCAGGACTTTGGGGTGGATTGACCGGGCATATGCAACATGGGCGCAGCCTCCTCCGATATTCTCGCCGCCATCAGTAGCGACGCAGTACTTGTAAAGTGACTCTTGATAGGCGCGAATGTAGGCGTCCCCACATGCCTCCCGCTCCCCCTGCATTGAATTGAATTGAGCGCGACCTTCGGCTGCTCGTTCAGATGTATAGGATTCCCTCGGAATACTTGGATTTATGAGGGGGGCAGCTTCCTGAGCATTGGAGCTACCAATTATTGGCACGACCAAAGCGGTGAGAAGAAAGGAGCGAAAGTTCTGGGACGTTTTCATGTGGTCTAGCGAATAAAAGGGACTTCCCCATCCGAGGCTGCGGTGGAGGCCGCAGGCAGCACTTACAAGAGGGGAAAACCATGACTTGGATGATCAGATTCCGCATTCGGTATCACGGTAGTTTGGCCGGTAGCCTCCATGGCGTCCGCCAAAAAAACAAAGACCCGAAGGTCTTTGTTTTTGTCGTTCATGCTGAGTCGGCCGTTCATGCCTGCCGGAAATCCAGCAACTCCCGCAGTTGACCCAGTGTGGAGTCGTCTTTGATCACCGTTTGCAACCAGTCTTCCAGTGGCATTTCGGCCCATTTGGCGGCGCGCTCGGCGAGCAGGGCGACGGGGCTGTGCGGTTCGTTGGCGCGGAAGAAGCGCGCGATGTCGCGGAGCTGGCGGATGGCGTCGGCGCGGCTGGCGATGGGGCCGGCGGCGATCAGTGCCTGGGGCGTGGCTGTCGGTGTGGCCGGGGCATCGTGCGGGGTGGTGTTCATGACGGGCTGGGTCTCCCCGGCGGGCGTGGCGGCGGCGCGGCCGCCGAACTGTTCGAACAGGCGGTTCACCACGTCGCTGGCGGCGTTGATCGCTTCGCGGATTTCCGCCAGGTTGGGCGCGGCGTAGCCGAAGCGTTCGTCGCACAGGCTGTCCAGCCCGGCATAGGCGTCGCGTGCGTCGGTCAATTGTTCGCTCAGGGTCTGGAACCACGGCAGGCCGGCGTACTGCGCGGCTTTGTCGAACACTTCGCCGGACAGTTTGCCTTCGGCGATGGCGCGTTCGCGGGCTTCGCCATCGCGCAGGCCCAGGTTTTCCACCTCGCGCGATTCCTGCCAGCGGTACCAGTCGTAGCCGCCGTGCGCCTGCGGGATGAGCGGCACCTGGCGTATGGCGCGTCCCAGTTGGGTGTTCAGCCATTCCAGCTTGCCCACGCGTTCGTCCAGGTCGTCCGGGTCCAGTTCGGGATACGCGGTTTCCCAATAGCGTTGCAGCAGGCCGGCGACGAAGCGCAGCCCGAAATCCAGGCCGGCGTAGCCGTCGATCCGGGTCAGTGCTTCGACGTACCACACTGCCAGTTGCAGGTCTTTGCTCTGGCCGATCAGCGCGTCTTCGCACAGTTTGCGCGTTTTGGGCCAGTCGGCGCTCTTGAGCGATGCGGCCCAGTCGCCTTGCGACAGCACCGGGTCGTCGGCGCGGCGCGCTTCGCGAATCTGGTCGAACAACGGCGAATAGCCCAGGTCGCTACCGGCCGGCTGGGCCTCCGATACGGGGGCGAGCAGCAGTTCCAGTTTGTCCTGCCGGGACTGATCCATGCTTTAACCTCTTTCCATGTTGGGTATCGTGGCGATCAGCGCGGCGCCACAGCTTGTCTTGTGTCCGTCCAGCGCGACGGGTTTGCCATCGACCAGCCAGTTCGGATCGGCTTCGACGATGACGCAGTTCGAATGGCCGGGTTTGGGGCAACTGACTTTGTCGCCCAGGCGGGCGATGGCTTTGCCCATCACCACCGTGGACGGTGATGCGCTGACCACCGAGCCGCCGTGGCTGGTGGGGTCGCCCAGGCGGATGACGCGTTTCATGGGGTTGCTCCTGCAATGGCGGGGCGCATCACGCCGACCCCGACGAAGTCGTCGCCGTCGAACTCGGCCGCGACGGTGGGCTGCGCCAGTTGCGCGGCGCGCAGCAGCGCTGTGGCCAGCAGCAGCGGGCCGCGTGCGG
This sequence comes from Chitiniphilus eburneus, assembly GCF_005048205.1. Lineage (GTDB taxonomy): Bacteria > Pseudomonadota > Gammaproteobacteria > Burkholderiales > Chitinibacteraceae > Chitiniphilus > Chitiniphilus eburneus. The sequence goes on along the minus strand of NZ_SUMF01000029.1, from coordinate 34,906 downwards.
CGCCGATGTCGCCGTATTCGACGACCACGTTGGTGGCCTGGTCGATGGGGTTCAGTTCGCTGCCGAAGTAGTGCAGGGCGGTGGCCAGCGCTGCCAGCCGGCTGCCGCCGGTATCGACGCTGCCGCTGTTGTGCGCCAGCCAGCCGATTTCCACCGGCGCGGGGGCGTCGGCCTCGGCGCTGTCGAATGGCTGGTCGCGCAGGCTGGCGTTGATCAGTGCGCCTTCCAGCAGGTTCTGGATCTGCCGCGACAGGCCGTTGCCGTGTCCCACGCCGCCCTGCTTTTGCAGGGTGCGGCCCTGGTGCAGGGTGGCGAGCGGCGCCAGGTCCAGCAATGCGGGTTGCAGTGGCGGCGGTACGCGGGCCCAGCCCAGGCCGGCGGCTTCGCCGCCCTGGCGTTCCCAGTAGGGCTGGTACGGGTCCTGGTCGTCACCGGTGACCACTGCGTCGTCGTCGCGATAGCTGGTGGTCAGGCCGGGGCGGCTGAACAGCAGGGCGACCACGGCATGGCCGGGCTTGCCGCTGGCGGATGGGGCGGGGGGCGCGTCGTCGTCGTAGGGGTCGTCCGCTTCGGTGTCTGCCAGTGGCGAGTCGGGGCCGAGCAGCAGCAGTGCGGGCAGGGTGGGGTCGTTTTCGAACAGGGCGACGACGCGGTCGGCCACGCCATCGATGCCGGGCAGGAACTTGCAGTCGGCCTGGCCGGGCGGGTGGTCGAGGGCATTGTCGTCGATGGCTGCCTGCCAGGCGCCGCGCGCCAGGTCCAGTTGGGCGGCGCCGGCCATCTGGTTGCCGGGCAGCAGGTAGATCGGCAGCCAGGCGATGGCGGGGCTGCTGCCGATGGCCAGCGAGAGCACTTCGTGCAGCGATTGGCGCAGGGCGGTTTCGCGGCCGACGCCCAGCGTTTCCTCGGCTGGATGTTCCAGGAACGCGCAGGGTGCCGGCTGGCCTTCGAACCAGCCGGGCGGCGGTGTGGTGGAGGAGACCCAGACGCCCCGGCAATCCACGTAGGCGCGGCGGCGGCGCAGTTCGGCTTCGTGCGTGTCGCGCGCGGCGCTGATCCGGGCTGCGTTTTCGGCGGCCTGGGCGTCGATGGCCGCTTGCGCGAGCGCCGCCGCGCGTTTGGCGCGGTAGCTTTTCCAGGCGCTCCATGCGCCCATCAGCAGTACGGGGGGCGCCACGTGCAACAACGTCAGCGAGGGCACCGACAATTGTCGCAGGTCCACGGGCAGTACGAACCACACCAGTGCCCACCAGATGCCGGTGATGCCGCCAAAAATCAGGGAGTTGAGAATCATGCTGGAAAGCTTACTTTTTGTTGGTTTGCTGACAGCGGTAAAGCGGCATTCTATCTCTTTTGCTACATCCAGCGATAAGTGGGCTGACTGGACTACGCCCGGGTTCTTGCAGCATTGCGTCATGGCCGCTATCCGCGGGCGCTGCCGTCGGGCGGCGACAAGGCGACGATTATCCCGGCGCGGGCCAGTGGCAACCGTTGGTAGCTGACGATCGGATGGCGTTTTGCGTGCCGGCGCCGGAAGGACGGCCGGGGGTGGTTGGCAGTGTGCTTTGCTTACGCCAGGGCAGGCGGCGATGCGGATATCATGCGGTGCGATGGGCGTGGCGCTTTGGAGGCGGTGTGTTCGGGCTTCATCCTGGGCGATCTTGGCTTACCCTGAAGACAGGCTGCGCGGTGGCGGGCCGGTGCCGCCCGCGATGCCGGGCTTGCCGAGCCTTGCGGATGGTGCAGCCTTGGCGATTGTCACTGGCTCTGGATAGGGACTACTGTCGCGTGTCGCATGAGCAAACCCCTCAGGAGGACTGGAATGAACTATAAGGCCGCTTCGGTCACGCTGGCGCTGACCTCGGTGTTTTCATTGGGGCTGATCAGTTGTAACGGGCCCGCCGATGGCACCGGGGGCGGTGATCCGTCCCCCACGCCCACCACGGCGCCGACCCCGACCCCGGTGCCGGCCCAGGGGATCTACAGGGGATCCACGTCCGACAGCCGCCAGACCACCACGCTGATCGTGCCCAGCGGGCAGTTCTATACCTGGTACACCACCAAGCTGTCGTCGAGCATCATCGGCGGTGGTGTGGAAGGCGTTCTCTCTGCCAGCGACGGTACGCTGGCCTCCAACAATGCGGTCGATTACAACATCGAGCTGGGCACCATCAGTCCGGCCTCGATCACTGGCAGCTACACCGAGCAGAGCACGATCTCGGGCAGTCTTACCTATGGCCAGAACGCGGATACGGTGACCTTCAGCGCCAATTACGATTCCGCCTATGAAAACACCCCGTCGCTGGCGGCGGTGGCCGGCTCCTACGATGGTCTGGCCAGCAGCCCGGGCGGTACCGAGGTGGTGGTGTTGACCGTGGACAGCGATGGCAAGGTCACCGGCGTGGATACGGCCGGGTGCGCTTTCAGCGGTACCGTGACTCCGGATGCGACGCATAACTATTATGCGATCAGCACTACCTTCGGTGTGGCGCCGTGCGTGTCGGCGGGGCTGACGTTCACCGGTGTGGCGTTGTACGAAACCAGCGGTGGCCGCCTGCTGGGCATGGCGCCCAACAGTAGCCGGACCGGTGGGGTGATCTTCAATGTGGTGAAGCGTCCCTGAGTCGCTCATGGCCGCACCCACCACCACACCGCGCTTGGGTGCGGTGTGGTGGTTTGGGTTCACGCTGCCTTGGGGATCAGTTCGGGCGGTAGCGCGGTGCGGGAATGGCGATGCAGGTAGCGACGCAGCAGCAGGAAGGTCGCCACTGCCAGCAGGGCTACGGCGAGGTAGAGCCGCTGTACCGGTACGCGGTCGCCCACCGCCGTGACCAGCAGCCCCGCCAGCGGCAGGCTCAATTGGTTGAGCAGGACGATCAGGCCGATGGCGCGGCCCAGTTGCGCTTGCGGTATCCAGTGCAGGCGTTCGGTGCGGATGAAGACGTTGAACAGGCCGCACAGGGCGAAGCTCAGCGCGTAGCCGAACACGAACACGGGGTAGCTGCCGGCCAGCCCCATGATCAGCCCGCCGACGGCGATGACCAGGAAGGCGACGATGCCCAGACGGTAGACCGAGATGCGCTTGAGCAGCCACGGTACCAGCAGGAAGCTGGCGATCGACAGGATGCCCACCGAGACCTGGAGGCTGGCGTAGGCTTGATCGGGCAGGCCGAAGTGGCCGACGGTGATGGCGGCGCCGGTGGCCAGCGCCAGCCCCACCACCAGGTTTACCGCCAGCGACAACCCCACCAGTGCGATCAGCAACGGCGTGCCGCGCAGGATGCGAAAGCCGGTTGCCAGGCCGGCCAGTACGCCTTCGCGGCGGACGTCGGTATCGATCCGTCGCGCTGCACGCAGGGTGCGCACGCCGCAGGCGCTGAGCGCGAATACTGCGCTGGCGGCCCATAGTAGCTGTGCCGGCGCCAGCCACAGCATCAGCAGGCCGGCCAGTGCGGGGCCGGCCACGCCGGCGCCGTAGTTGATGCCTTGCAGGGTGCTCTGCGCCTTGGGCATGTCGGCTTTGCTCACCAGCAGCGGTACGGTGGCTTCCAGGGCGATGAAGGCCTGGGCGTAGCAGAACGCGCACAGCGCCATCAGCAGGGCGGTGACGGCGAACGCCTGCTGGGGCGCTACGGCCAGTGCCCAGGCCGCCAGCAGGCAGGCCACGGCGCGCACGCTGTCGGCCACGACGTAGACGCGCGCGCCACCCACGCGGTCGGCCAGTACGCCGGCCAGCGGCAGCGAGACGACGCGGGGCAGCCATTCGCAGAGAAAGGCCAGTCCGGACATCGAGACGCTGCCGGTGGCGCGGTAGACGATCAGCGGCACTGCGAACATCAGCATCTGGTCGCCCAGGGTGGAGGCCGCGCGCGAGGCGAGGAAGACGGCGATGCGCGAGCGGGTCATGTCAGTGCCGGTACGGGCTGGGTGACGGCATGCGGTGCGATGTGCAGGCTGGCCTCGATGGCGCCGGCCAGCGCGTCCAGCCGGGCGCGCAGTGTGGCGTGGTCGTCGGCGTGCAGGATGATCTGGCCGATGAAGGCGGCGTTGTCGCGCACGGTGGCGCTGACGATGTCGCCCGGCTGCTTGGAATAGCCGGCCTGTTCCACGGCGATGCCCAGCGCCTGGGCCAGTGTGGCGATGTCCGGCATCGCGAGCAGGATGCCGTCGGCCGGTGCGCGCAGCATGCGGATGCCGCTGTAGCCCCGGCGCTGCAATGGCGCGGCGCGGTGGCTGTCGTCGAGCGCCCAGGCCACCCATTCTTCCCACGGGTTGAAGCCGGGGAACGACAGGGCGGCGAGGTCCCAGATGTGCATGCCGGCCGGGCGCATATTGGTTTCCACCGCCCAGGTGGTGTCGTCGCGGTGGAAGATTTCGTTGTGGTAGGCGCCGTTGGTGTCGGACACCAGTGCGCGCATGTAGCGCCCGGCCTGATCGATGCGATGCGCGTCGGTGGCCAATAGCGGCGCCGGTACGATCTGTTGGTATTCGGCGCGGAATTCGTCCTGTGTGGTGTGCTTTTCGGTGATCCAGCACTGGCCGGCGACGTAATCCCAACTGTATTCGCGGGCGTGTTCGATCAGTGTTTCGACGATCACGCCGCCCTGGCGGTAGGGCGCCAGCGCCTGCCATACGGCGGCACAGGCGCCGAGGTGGCGGATGACGTGGCAACCGCGGCTGTTGCCTTCGCTGGCGGGTTTGACGAAGGCTTTGCCGCCCAGCGTGGCTACGGTGGTCTGCAAGGCGTCCAGGGTGTCCACCTGGGTGCTGAATACCGGCTGGTAGCCGGGCGCGCGTTCGGTGCGGGCCTGGTCCAGCGCGCGGAACACGCGTTTGTCCAGCCCGGCGGCGGCCTGTGCGGGGGCCGGGCCGGGCAGACCGAAGCGGGTGGCGAGCCGCGCGCCGAGCAGGATGCCCCGGTCGGAGAATGGCAGGATGCCCAGCGGGCGTAGCCCGTGCTGGGTCAGCGCGGCTGCTACCACGGCCTGCGCGGCGTCCAGCGCGGCGGCGTCCAGCGAGACGACGATCACCGCGTCGGCGGCGTCGTAGTCCTGTGGCTGCGGGCGTTCGGTCAGCAGCATCAGCCGCAGGCCGCGTCGCTGGGCGATGGCGCGCAGCTTGGCGATGTCGTAGATGCGTACGTTGTTGTAGCCAACGACGATCAGGCAGTGTTCCATGGCGGTCCTCGAGCGTTTCAGGCGGTCTGGCTGACCCGGGTTTCGGCAAAGATGCGTTGTAGTGTGTGGCGTACGGCGTCGGCGTTGCCCTGGACCACGCCCGATAGCGGCGATGCGCCGGGGGTGTAGCTGATGCCGTGGCTGTCCCGGGGGCGGTGGTTGCGCTGGTGGGAGCGCAGGGTGTCCTGCCAGCGGGCGGCGTCGAAGTCGACGTGCAGCGGTCCGTGGTAGCGGTGGCCGGGGTAGACGAACCAGCCGAAGTAGTGGTCGTGCTCGCGCGGTTGCAGCACGGGCGCTTCGGCGTGCAATTGGTAGTACAGGTCGGCCTGGTAGAGGTTGATGCCGGTTTTCAGTTCGAAGGTTTCCGCCACCCCGGCGCCGCCGACGCGCGCGGCGGTTTCCAGGAACCAGTAGTGGCCGTCCGGATCGCGGATGCCTTCGAAGTGAAAGCTGCCGTCGCGCTGGCCCAGCGCGGCCAGCGTGCGGCCGGCCAGCGCCAGCGCCACCGCGTCGGCCGGCCGTTGTGCCGATCCCAGTGGTGCGCCGTTGGCGTAATTGAGGCAGTCGCCCACGTAATCGCTGGTCACGGCGGTGACGATGCGGCCGGCGGCGATGAAGCCGTCCACATGGAAGATGTCGCCGGGGACGAAGGCTTCGACGATCAGCGCGCCGGTATCGTCGAGCTGCGCCAGCCGCGCCGCGATCTCCGCCCGCGTGCCGGTAACGATGCCGGTGCTGGAGGCTTCGAGCCGGGGCTTGATCAGGTAGCGGCCGGTTTCCGGCGCTTGGTGCGCGAAGGTGGCGGCGTCCCAGTAGTCGGGCTGCGGCAGGCCGGCGGTGCGGCAGCGTTCGCGCATCAGCCATTTGTCGCGCAGCGGCAGGAGGGCGGCCGGGCGCTCGCCGGGGATATCGAAGCGTTCGCGCAGTTGCGCGGCGGCCAGCAGGTCGTATTCCGAGCGCGCGATGATGCGATCTGCGTCTTGCCACAACGGCGCCAGCGTGGCGGCCAGGTGGTCGGCGTCGAAGCGTTCGCGTTCCAGCAGGCGGAAGTCGGCCGTGCTCGGCAGGTCGGCGGCGCTGGTGGCGTCCAGGCACAGGTAGGTGACGCGGTGGCGGGCGTGGTCGATCGCCAGGTCGTAGCGTACTTTGGCGTAGGGAATGCGGTGCAGGATGACGATGTTCATGCGTGATACTCGATGGCGAAGTGCGCCTGGCTGTCGATCACGAAGCGCGCGCGTTCGGCGGTGGAGAGCGCGGTGATGTCCCACAGCGCCTGGCCGATGAAGATTTCGCGCTCGACCTGCGGCAGCCGTTCGCCTTCGCGCACGAACAGTTTGTCGCGCAGCGCGGGCTGGCCGGTGTCGCGGCGGCTGAGCTGGCGCACGGTGCGGCCGCTTTCGCCGAAAAATACGCGGAAGAAGGTGTGGCGGCGTTCGTTGTGCGCGGGGGCGGCGATGCGGCCGGTCAGCAGGTCCAGCCAGCGTGCCAGCAGATCGACGCCGCTGTGCAGTTGCGTGCTGTCGACGATGTAGGCGCCGCCGATGCGTGGGTTGATCTCGATGATCTCCCAGCCGTCTTCGGGGTGATGGCGCGCTTCGATGTGGTAGACGCCGCTCTGGATGCCGAAGGCGGCCAGGCAGCGCGCGATGAAGTCGTGGCCGCTGGCGGCGGCCTGGGGCGGCAGCGACAGCGGGGGGCAGGTGCAGGCGTTTTCCAGCGTGGTGCGGCCGTGCGATTGCAGGTCGATCTTTTCATGTACCGCGTGGACGCAGACGCAGCCACGCTCGACGCTGACCTCGAAGCTGCATTCCGGGCCACGGATCAGGTCTTCGACGATGAAGGCCGGTTCGCCGCTGAAGATGCCGCTATAGGCCGCGTCTTCGCAGGCCAGGCGCCACAGCGCCGCCAGTTCGTCGAAATGGGTCAGTCGGTCGGCGCGGAAGGTGCCGAAGCTGGCCAGGCCGGTGCGCGGTTTGATGAAGTGCGCCGCGCGGTGCTCCAGTGCGGCGAAGCGTTCCGGCGTCAGTGGCTGCGCGGTCTTTTTCGTCAGGCCATGCCGGGCCAGCGTGTCGCGCATTGCCAGTTTGTCGCGCAGTGCGTCGATCACCGTCGCCGGTACGTCGCAGGCGCCGAGCCGCTGGTTGGCCTGCGCCATCAGGCCGCGATAGCCATCCCACACCGAGATGCAGCCGACCATGCGGTATTGCCCGGCGAGTGTGTCGAGATGGGTGTCCACCTGTGGCCAGGACAATGCGTGGTCGTCGGTGAACGCGGCATGGTCCACCTGTTCCGCCCATTCCGGATGCAGGCCGCGCGCGGAGGCGGACGACAGTACGCAGGCCGCGTAGCCGCGCCGGGCCAGCTCGGCGGCGAGCGGCGCCACCATCGACAGGCCCTGGTGCGACAGAATCAAGAATCCCTGTTTCATTGTGTTCATCCTCGCTGCCCGCCGCCGCAGGGGCGGCGGGCGATTGCACCGGGCACTCAGGCGGCTTGCTGCTCGGCGGCGCCGTGCAGGCGATACATCTCTTCGAAGAACATTTTCAGCAGGTCCTGGATCTCCGAGAGGTAGCGCTTGATGTCGGTCAGATCCTGCTCGTTGTCCACCAGCAGGCTGAGGATGTCCCACATGTCCTGGGTGTGGTCTTCGACCAGGTCGGTGTTCAGGTGGGCGGCCTGGCCCCGGATGTGGTCCTTGCCCAGCGATTCGCCCATGGCTTTGATCTGCCGGGGGGTGATCTTCTGGGTGGTGTATTCGACCAGGTAGCTGTAGCAGATCACCCCCAGCGGTTTTTCGTGCTCGGCGACGAAGTACAGGTAGCCGGCTAGCAGGCGTGTGCAGAAGCTGGGCTCGGTGGCGTAGATTTCGTCACGGCTGACGCCGATGCGCTCGGCATCCTGCATGAACAGCATGTCGTGCAGCATTTCCTCGTCCTGGTAGGCCGCGTACAGCTTGGCGGCCTCGGCGTGCAGCTTGGTGATGCGATGCAGGGCGTTGGCCTGCGCGCTGCGCATCAGGCGGATGCGCCAGCAGTGCTCGATCAGCGACTGGCGGTAGTAGGGCAGGTGAACCTGTTTGCCTTCGAAGTGCCGCGCGTAGGGCACGGTGCGGTTCCATTCTTCGATCTTGCCGTCGAGGAAGGCGTCGATCTCGCGCTTGGCGCGGGCGCTGGCTTCCTTGTCGAGAAAGGGCTTGCTGCGGATCAGCGAACGGTCGGTGATGCGGTTGTGGTGTTCCATGGAAAGCTCCTAGTTGATTTCAAACAGCACGGCGTCGCCGTAGGCCTTGCATTGGCAGGCGAGCCGCATCGCGGGATCGGTTTCGCCGGTGAGTTCGAACAGTCGATGCTCGCGGTCGGTCTTTTCGGACAGGTTTTCCCCGCCACTGACGATGCGTACGGCGCAGGTGCCGCAGTTGCCGGATTTGCAGCCGAACATGATGTGGTCTTCCATCTCGATCAACGCCACGCTGCCGGTGAACTCGACCTGGGTGCCGGTGTTGACGAACCTGAGGGTGGGCATGTGCTGGTTTCTCCAAAGCGTGCGAAGCCTGGCGAAACGCTTTGTCTGTCATGGCGATGGGCGATGCCCGCCTGGCTGGAGCGGGCGTTTCGCATCAGGCGAGCGCAAGGGTAGGGGGTGGGGCGTCCAGCGGGCAGATAAATGGCTCAGCAAAATAGCCTGACTTTACCGGTACGATTACCAGTAAAGTTTGGAGTGGTATGTGCACGTATCTGCAATAAATTTCACGATAGGTTTGCCTAAGGTTCAACAGATTGCCGATCACCTGGCGCAGGCCATCGCCGCTGGTGAACTGCCGCCAGGCACCAAGTTGCCGTCGATCCGCGAGCTGACGCAGACCCTGGGCGTGAGTAAGTTCACGGTGATCGATGCGCTCGACCGCTTGCGGGGGCGCAATCTGATTGTTTCGTACCAGGGGCGCGGCTATTTCGTGGCCGCGCGCGGCCAGGGCGGGCAGACCTCGGCGGTCTTGAACGATCTGCTGCCGCAGGATTTCCTCAGCGTGCTGCGGCGGCTGCTGATCTCGTCGAACGGTGCGGCACGCCCCGGTTGCGGTTTTCTGCCCGAGTCCTGGCTCGATTCGGACGCGTTGCGCCAGGCGATGCGGCAGACGGTGCGCGCGCCCTTGCTGCGGCTGGCCGAATACGGTGTGGCCAGCGGTTACCCGCCCTTGCGCGAGGCGTTGCGGGAAAAGCTGGCCTGCCAGGGGTTGGTGGTGCCGGCGGAGCAGATCGTGACCGCCGCCAACACCATGCAGGCGGTGGACATGCTGTTGCGGTTGCTGCTGCGCCCCGGCGATACGGTGCTGCTGGACGATCCCTGCTATTTCAATTTCCACAGCAATCTGACGCTGCACGGGGCGCAGGTGGTGACGGTGGCGCGCGGGCCGGAAGGCCTGGACCTGGAGGCGTTCGAGCGCTGCCTGTCGTCGCGCCGGCCGCGTGTCTATCTGACCTCCGGTCTGTTGCACAACCCTACCGGGCAATCGTTCCTGCCGGCGCAGGCGTTCCGTCTGCTGCAACTGGCGCGGCAGTACGGCTGCCATGTGATCGAGGACGATCTCTACGGTGACCTGCACGATAAGCCGCCGCCCCGGCTGGCGGCGCTGGCCGGTGTGGAGCAGGTGAGCTATGTGTCGGGGTTTTCCAAGATACTCACTGCCAATCCGCGCGTGAGCTATGTGGCGGCGTCGCCCAGCCTGGCCGCCGCGCTGACCCATCTGAAGCTGATGAGCGGGGGCGTGACCTGCGAGCTGCTGGAGCAGATCGTCTATCGCATGCTGATCGATGGCAGCTATGGGCGGCACTGCAAGCGCCTGGTCCATCGCTTGATGGAATCCGGCGGGCGGGTGGCGCAATGGCTGCTGGCTGCCGGGTGCACGCTGCCTTTCGGCGGGGAGGGCGGTATGTTCCACTGGGCGCGCCTGCCGGAAGACATCGACAGCGAGACCCTGGCCCGCGCGGGCCTGCGCCACGGCCTGATTCTGGCCCCCGGCAGCCTGCTCAGCCGTGGGCCGGATGCGCGGCGGTTCATGCGTTTCAACGTGGCGTATAGCGACGACGATGCCGTGAAAGCACGCTTTGGGCTGGCGTTGGCTGATGTGCGCGCGAAATGAGCGGCGGTTAAAGCCCCGGTTGGGGAGAGGTGCGGAATCTGGTTACTGGTGACGATCCATTCTGGCGTTGGGGGCACTTCGCTGAATGGATGTGGCATTCACATGCTGCGTAAGGTGCGTCATGCTTGTATGATTGCGTGCATGCAAAGACATTTGTTGGGTAAATGTTATAAAAATCATCCCCTTGGGGGCTTGGGGATATCCGTATTACTGATGATGCACTGATGGAGCTGTCAGTCTCAACTGTGAGGGCCAAAAACATGAAAATGCGTTTCGCACTAGTCTGTCTGCTTGTTCTTGCTCCGCATATTGCAGCCGCTTCGAATTTCATCGCGGTCAAGTTAGATCGTGGGGTAGAGCTTCAGCTCCCGAAAGATTGGGGGCTCTTTACGGCAGAACACCATCAGTTAATTGATACGACGGTTGAGGCCACCATGGAGCTCTCAGGCGTGGGCGCACCAGATAGAACAAAAGCAAATCTCATTGCGGCCTACTCGATGCCTCGATCCACCTATGCCGCGGTTCGGGTGGATTCAACGAAACCCCTTGCTGGATCGACGTCGGCGATTGCCAATATGAGCACTGCTGGGATAAAGCTATTTCAAGCCGGGGTGCACAGTACTCTGCAAAAGACTCTTCGCCAACAAGGCCTTCAGCTATTGGCGTTCTATGGTGTTCGTCGTGCCACCATCTCTGGGTACCCCGCTCTGATTACCGACTATCGCCATAGCGACCCCAAAGGCCCCGTCATTGGGAGCATTGTTCAAATATTTACGCCAAGCCAAACCCTCGCTATCAATCTTTCCTACCGGGAATCTGAACAGGCAATCTGGAAGTCCGTCATTGGAAAGGTATATAAGTCAATTATCATCCACCGGTGGCCCTGACCATCGCATGCAGCCGAGGTATTTGCCTTCGCTCCGCTGCGGCAAATCCGCGGCTGATGCGGGGCGTTAGAACCATGACACCACAACGACGTCGCCTTTCGCTCATAGTGCTGGTTTCGGCAATCCTTTTCGTAGCAATCATCAGTATTTGCTGGTTCAACTACTCAACAGCCGTTAAGCACGAGGCGCATATGTTTTATGCGATTGAGGAAGGGGCTTCTCGTGAATCCGTCGTAGAAGTCTTGGGCCCACCAAGCGAGGTGCGTCCATGCGGTGATAATTTGTGGTGGGGAAAGGATGCCGACTACCGTGGCAAGAACGATGGTCGCTGTGTCACCGAGGAACGCTACATGCACTTTCTTGGCGCATTCGGGATTGGATACTCAGCGGGTGGCAAAGTCGTTTCAAAGTATGAGTACATTTCGGAATAGAGGTGGGAAGCACTCTGGCTGTCCAGCCAACCGGACTGCCCGAAGCTGCGCTTTGGGTTCCCTCCGTTGCCGTGCAGCCCCGGCCTCCCGTCAGGCGACACGGAGTGAGCACTTCCGTAACCGGACCCATGTCCTGGGGCAAGGCGGTGGGCGTTTCGTCGCGCATTTCGAACGGAGGACACCATGGGGCTCTTGACCTTCAGTATCAACCTTACCCTGGACGGCTGCGTCGACCACCAGGAAGGAATTGCCGACGGCGAGACACACGCGTTCTTTACCCGTCTCATGGAAGAGAGCGGGGCGATGCTGTGGGGGCGCGTTACCTACGAGATGATGGAAAGCTACTGGCCAGCGGTCGCCCGTGGCGAGGCGGAGGCGTCGTCGGCGATGCGCGAGTGGGCGGTCAAGCTGGAGGCGAAGCCGAAGTATGTGGTGTCCTCGACGCGACAGGTCTTTCCGTGGACCCATAGCCACCTTATCGCCGGGGATCTGCGCGCCGGTGTGCAGAGACTCAAGGATGCGACACCGGACGGTGTGCTGCTCGGTAGTGGCAAGCTCGCGACCGCGCTGGACCGGCTGGATCTGATCGATGAGTATCAGTTGTTGCTCCACCCCAGAATCGCCGGCCACGGCCCTACCCTGTACGAAGGCGGCTTGCCCGGCACGAGGCGACTCGAGTTGGTTTCGGCGAGGCCGCTTGGCAACGGTGTGATGGCCATGCACTACCGGCGCGCGCGCTGACTGGAAGGTGGGCGATGTCGCCTCATTCGGACGTTAAGGTCTGCAATGCGGCGAGATGCCGACATCGATTGGCCGGCCATGAACCGCCGCGCTGGCCGCAAAGCAGCAGTTCCGCCCGCACCCGCTGCTCAGACTTCGACGGAGCGGGCCTGCGAATTTGTCTGGCAACAGACCAGGGGCGCGCCGGGCGGCGTAATGTGGCGGGATGATTGACGAGTACATGATTCGTTGGGGCCTCGTAGCGGACGGCCTGCCCATCGCGACCCAGAGCGGGCACCTTTTGCCAGTCCGGTACGACGGAATGCCTGCAATGCTCAAAGTTGCCGTCCAGGAGGAGGAAAGGGCGGGCGCCGCTTTGATGATCTGGTGGCGGGGCGAAGGCGCGGCCAGGGTTCTGGCCCATCACGGAGCGGCGCTCCTGTTGGAGCGTGCCGAGGGGGGCATGGCGCTCGCCGAGCTGGCTTGCATTGGACGCGACGACGAGGCAAGCCGGATCATGTGTGAAGTGGCTTCCCGGCTGCATGCACCGCGACCTGGGCAACCGCCTGTATTGACTGGCCTGTCCAGACGGTTTCAAGCGCTGGAGGCCCGCGCCGCGCAGGGTGGAATCTTTGCCAGTGCCGCGGCAACCGCCAAGGACTTATTGGCATCGCCACAGGATGCTCGAGTGCTCCACGGGGACATACACCACAACAATATTCTCGATTTTGGTCCGCGTGGCTGGCTCGCGATTGACCCGAAGGGGCTGTTGGGGGAGCGCGGCTTTGATTATGCCAATATCTTCTGCAATCCCGACTTTCGGACCGCGGTGGAGCCGGCGCGGTTTTCCCGAAGAGTGGATGTCGTGGCGACGGCGGCTGGCCTGGAGCATGGGCGGCTGCTTCAGTGGATTCTGGCATGGGCGGGGCTTTCCGCCTCGTGGCATCTCGAGGATGGCTCCACGCCCGATACTGCCCTGGCCATCGCTCAATTGGCGTTGGCCAGGCTCTGACCTGGGGCTGGATCAACGTCTGCACGTGGCCGGTTGCTGCGATTGGGCAGCAGTGGGGGCTGGGCAGGAAGCAAGCCCCCGGGGAGCACCTGGATGGGTGGTCAGGCTTTAGAGCCGCTAATAACCCCCTTCTGACTATGTCGCGGGGGGCGCCGAGCCTCACTTGCCATACGCCTTGTACTGTCTGCGACCGAAGGAAGTCCGGTTTCTTGCCTTTCAGGACGTTTCGCGCGCCTTGCCAGAACCGCTGTGCTGGGTTTTGTCAGCGGCTCTTGGTTTTAGCCGAGGCCGTGGCGGCAACGTGCTCCAGCTCGCTGATTAATTTGGCGATTCGGCGCAAGCGGGTTTCAGGCGATTTCGCTGCTTCGATGCTTGCGATGTGTTTGCGCCGAAGACCGAACGGCAAGTGCTCGAAGGCGTTGCGCAGTGCTTTTTGCTTGTTCAGCGCCAATGCCACATCTGCTGGTTCTTCAACCGTGCGCGGTTCAATGTCGAGTGCAAGCAGGACTTCTACCAGATCATTTTCGGTTATTTTGCTCGCTTTGCGATTGGCTGCGCTGATACCGACCAGGTGCATGCCTCGCATTACTGCGATCCGGCTTCGCCAACTGTGTCCGTTGATCGTTATGACGACCGCTGGACGGGGTCCGGCGTTCAGTTGCTCCAGCGCTTCCTTCGGCGCTTCGACGGCCGTCGCGTTGCCGGAGGGAATGACTTTTGCCCAGAATTTCATGTGGTGTCGACTTTTGCCTGTGCGGTTCAACTGTCGGCGGATGGGCCCGTCAGCCCATCCGTAATCCATCATCCAGCCGTAGGTCTGTGATGTGCCATCGGGGTATCCGAAACCCAGGCTGATGCCACGACATGGCGTCGAGTTGAACGAATGGTCAATCCACTTTGGACCAGATCGGAGTCAGCGCCGTAACGTGTGGCGGGCCAGATAGAAGTGGCTCTACGTCTTTCAGGTAAGCAGCGTAGCTATCCGTCTTTAGGAATGCTTGTGATGCTTCGGCGCTTGTGTACTGTTGGAAGGCGTGGATGGCATCCGGGTCGGCGTTGTCAAAGCAATAGAAGTACGCGATATGCCCCGGGTTGGCGGAGATGGCCGGGGCCATGTGCCTTTCCCATACTTTTCGGACTTCATCTCGTTTTCCGGGGAGCGTTTTGTGCTGGATGATGAGCGCAAAAGCAGTCATTGAAACTCCACGTGTCGTGTTGAGTTCGTCTGCGGACGGCGGCGGTGATGGGGGTAGTCAAGCTATGCGTGGTGTTCCGCGTCAACGTCCGGGAGCAGTGATTGTAGATCGCTCCGGCAAAACCTGATTTGCTGGATGCGTTTGCACCGGTTCCGGGATTCCGGGTAGCAGTTCCCATACCCTTCGGACATCTTCATTCGCATCGGTTTTGCGCACGGCAATGGCTGCTTTGGCCGAATTGCAGACGAATTGTTGCTGATCAGCTAACCAGTCGCCCGCGCGCGCGGCGGGATGGTCACAAGTGATCAGAGAGGGTCATCTCCGCCGGATTTTGCAGGGAGGGGAGGCATCTTCAGCCCGCGCCGCTGTCGGGGGGCCGTCATGGCTTCGGTCAGCCTGGCGGGCGAGTGCGTCTGGCGGCGGTGAAGCCGCGTGCTTGGGTGTGGCGCCGTGGGGTGGGGCGAGCGCCCGACTTCGCGGTAACCCGCGTTGTGGCGCACGCATGAAGGCGCGCGCCAGCGGGGGCCGTCAGTTCAGCGGGACGAATACATCCATATAGTGGGTGCCGTCGATGTCGTATTCTTTTTCGAATGCCAGGCGGTTTTCCCATGATTGGGTCTTGGCGTGGTCCATCAGCATCTGGTACGCCTTGGGGATGTTCGTGCACGAATCGCTATGCGGGTCCGTGATCGTCAATGTGGCGTAGGTATCCTGCTCGATATGCGCGATTTCGGCCCCGCCGCAGCGGGGTTCGAAGTTTTCCGGGATGAGATAGGCGTAGACGTAGCCTCGTAATCCGAATTTCTCCTGTTGTTCCTGCGTGACGAACGGGAAATCCCAGCCGATTGTTTTCTTTTGATACGACTCGAATTCAAGCAGTCCGCTTTTTTCAGCCCAGGCATCCATATAGCGAATGACATCGTGTTCGGGGTTGGGGCTGATGATCACGTATCTGGCCACCCGGAATTTATCCAGGGTGACCGTCGTAATCGGGCTGTAGAGACTCGCGTTCGACATACTGATCCTCCACCGGAATGGAATACCCGGTTCACGTTGATGTGTATTTGCATACGCCACGGATTGCGATCTGCATCTTATTCCGGATGAATAGCGCGTCAATGTGAAAGGGGGCTGGGTTTGGTCAGGATCAATGGGGTGCGTTTTGAACGGGCTTTGGGAAAGATCGGCAAAATCCGACTCGATGATGGGGCGGGCGCGGCACGCCTGCGGGCCTTGGCTCCGCCGCAGCCCCTTACGCCGGCTGGCGCCGCCGACGCTGGCCAGGTGTTGCCGTGGGCCATGGCGGATCAGCACTGCAAGTCCGCCTTCAGGTGATGTGGCAGACGGGGCGCCAGGCACCGCGCTGCGTGATCCATGGCGCCGCAGTACCAGCCGTCGAGCACATCGAAGGTATCCCGACGCAGGCGCCATGCCGTTTTGGGGTCGCGGCCGAGCACGGCGGCCAGGTCTGCAACGCTGCCACGGTCGGCGCGGCGGCGCTCGGTTTTCAGGAACTGGAGAGTCAGCAGGGTGGCGGCGGGCTGTGACAGGGCGCCGAGGCACTGGCGCAGTTCGGGCCCGAGCGCCACGGCGACGGCCTCGCGCTGGGCCATGCCGAGGCGGCCATAGACCAGTGCCCGGCCGGCCAGCGGTTCGATCTGCGTGAGGCAGGCTACGGCCAGCGCCGCGTCACCGGCTCGCTCCAGACGCGACATTTCCGGCCGGCCACCACGGCCATGGCGCACCGCCGCCAATTGCGATGGTACGGAAGCGCCTTCGGCGATGCGGAGCTGTTCGGACAGCCAGGATTCGAGCGGGGCGTAGCTATGCATGGGCCACCCCCGTTTTTTCGAGGTGGTGCAGGGGCAGCGGCATTCGCATGATGGCGTGGCGCGCCGTGGCCGGATTGCTGGGGACGCTGGCGCGCGGCGTTACCTTCGTGTGCCGCAAGGCGGTGGCGGCGATGGCTTTCACCGCCGCGTCCGGGGCTTGCCGCAAGTTGGGGGCGGTGGGGACGAACGCTTTGCAAATCTGCACCATTGAACATCCTTGTTGTGGTGGCGGTAGGTGTGGGCGCGTGCGGTGGCCATCCGCCGATGGCGGATGACCGGCCGCGTGTGGAAAGGGCTGTGCACCCAAGTCATGGCGAGCTGCCTGCCCGGCGCGGGTGCGGCCGATGAGCCGCCCCGAAAAGGAGGTGGGCGTCATGGTGCGTGCTCCGGCACGACGACCCCCAGCACCCGGGCGCGGTCGAGCAGGGCGGGGTAGCCGGCCAGGTCTTCGCCGAAGGTCGCCAGTGCCGACAGCGCGAGTGCCACGCTGCATCGTGGAAAGCGATGCGCTTCCCGGGCGATGTCGTAGGCCCATCGGCGATGGGTGTCGCCGCGCTGGTGGCTGACGTTCAGCCCGATTTGGGCGGCGCGTTGCTGTGCCTGCTCCCGGGTCAGCGTGGTGTGGCCCGGTGCTGGCAGCGCGGTGGCTGGATCCGCCGGCGGTGGAATGGGGCGATCCCGCATTGCGGCGGCGCGATCCCAAGCGGCGAGCCACCGGCCGCGCAATTGGGGTGCGGGCATGGCCAGCAGGTCGCCTCCCAGCTTCTGGGCGGCCCAGAACACGCGCGGGTTTGGCCAGTGCTCGGGCTCGCCCCGGCGGCGGGCCATTGCGCATTCGATGGCGACATGCAGCAGCGCGTCGGGATCGAGCGATGCGCCGGGGCGGCACGCCTTGAGGAACTGCGGCAGGCTGGGCGGCATGTCGTGGCGCTGGCGACATTGGCTCAGGCCGTGCCTGACCTCGGCCGGTGTAATGGATTCCTCCTGGAATGCCTCGACCCAGGTCTGCTCCCAGTTGTCGATTGCCGCCTGGCTGCGGAAGGCCGCGCGCCAGACGTTGGGGTACATGCCTTCCAGCCGGTTGTAGAGCTGTGCAATGGCTGAACGGCCTTCGCACTCCAGGCGTGGCTTAAGCCAGGCGCTGGTAATCGGCATCGACGACATGGCCGGCCTCCTCGAGGGTGGCGCGGTTGCGATTGACGTAGGCGGCCGGGTCGAAGGCCGGTGCCTTGCCTGAAGCGGGCTGCGTGGTGCCCCGCGCCTGGGGCAGTACGGTGTTGCGCAGGATGGCATCGAGGTAGGCGGCGGTGATCGGCTGCTGGCTACCCTGGGCCTGGCGTGCGTTTTCCGCTGCGTCCATGGCCTGGCTGATCTCGGCATCGGTGAGGCCACCGCGCACCCAGGCATGCAGTTCGGGATTGGCGGGCACCACGACCGCGCCGCGTTCGCGCAGGTGGCGCACCATCCTCAGTACCTCGGGCGGGGTGTGCGACGTCGCCGCGCCGGTGTTGAGTGTCCCGGACGACGATGGACCTGCGGCGGGTTCAGGTTGTTGTTCTTTGTGGTTCTGACTTCTGACCCCGGCGCGTGCGAGGGGTGCGGGGTAGCGGGCGCCCTCCGGTGTGGCCTCGAAGCTTTCACCAAAGGGGGGCTCTGGTGTGTAGGGTTGGGTATCCCGGGCGTGGCCCCGGGTGAGGCGCTTGTGCTCGTCGATCACCATGCGCGAGCTGTACCAGAGCGGGCCCGGTTGCGCCGCGATCAGCACCACGGCTGGCCCCGCTTTGCGGCCGGAAACGGGGGTGTAGCGTAGTTCCGGCACGGGCTGGCCGGTGTCGCCCCCTTTGAGCACCCCCTTGGCGACCAGGGATTTCAGATCGACAGGCCGGCAGTTGATCGCCCGGGCGATTTCCCTGAGCGGCCAGGCCAGCGCGCCATATTGCGCTGAATCGTGCATCAGGCACATGACATCGAGCCAGTAGGCGCGCTCGGCGGGCGTGCAGCGGCGCAGGTTGGCGTTGGCCTGCCAGTCCGCCGGGTAGAAGGGGAACCAGGGGCGGGTCACTGGGCCTCTCCGGCCTGGAGGTTGCGGGGACCGTGGCCCATGCGGGTCGTGGCGAATGAGGGGTCGACGGCATGCGCGCGGTCGCGTCGGTGCCGGCTGCGCGGGGAGCAATCCGGGGGCGAGGTATTGCCGGGCATCGCCACGCCAGGGCGCGGGGACCGCGCCTGCATCGGGCCGCCCTGCATGCGGGTATCGCGCCCACCGCATGGACGGATGGGGCGGCCCACGGTGGTTGTGGCATCGATACGCGCATGGTGGAGCCCGGCCATCAGCCAATGCGGGAGGTGGCGCCTGGCCGAGGGCACTGGTTTGCGCCCCGTTCCGGCCAGATGCTCCATCTGGTGTTCGGGTAAAGCGTGTTCCGCTGGATGCTGGGCATTGCTTCGAAGCCCGGGGCGTGCCTGGGGGCGGCCGGACGGGCGCTGGTGCGCCATGGCGGCCCCCGGTGCTGGCGAACAGGCCATCGCCGCTACGGCGGCGGGTGGCGGCGGGCTGGGCTTGCAGGGCTTTGTCATCGGGTTGCCAATCATGTCGGTCAGCAAATATTAGCAATGCTTATTTTCGAAATCAACAGCATTGATGCTTGGAGGGATTCAGCATTGCTTATAAACTGAGGCACTCATTGAGCGGTGCGAACCATGACGACACGACGACCCCTAAACGCAACTCAGCAGGCCGATGCCAGCAGGCTCAAGGCTTTGTGGGAGGTTTTCCGGGTGGAACGGGGCTGGAATCAGGCCCGCCTGGCCGAGGCGTGCGGGTGGTCCAACCAGAGCGCGGCCAGCCAGTACCTGAATGGGCGTATTCCGCTGAATCTGGAAGCGGTGATGAAGTTTTCCACGGTGCTGGGCGCGCAACCGGCGCAGATCAGCCCGAGCCTGGCGGCCCTGCTCCCTGCGGGCCAGGCCAATCTGATTCAGGAGCCCGCGCAGCCGGCGTACGCGGCGCGGGCGACTGCCCACGATGCGGATCTGGTCGTGCTACCGTGGTTCACGGTGCGGGTGTCGGCAGCCGATGGCGCGCCGACGCTGGTGCCCCGGGCGGGCGACATGGCGGTGGTGAGCAGCAGGGCGTGGGGGAAGCGCGAAGGCTACGCCCCCGGTAGCCTGTTTGCGATGGGCGCCACCGGTGACGCCATGGCGCCGACCATTCCCGATGGATCGACCCTCACCGTGCTCCAGCTGCACGATGCCTCGATCCGGAATGGGGCGGTCTACGTATTCGTGCGCGGGGGCGAAGTCCACCTGCGCCGGCTTTACCGGCAAATGGATGGCGGCCTGCTGGCCCGCTCCGATCACCGGGATGTGTATAGCGACCATGTCATTGCGGCGAACGATACTGATTTCAGTGTTGTTGGCAGGGTGATTGCGGTGACTTTTAGACTGTAGGGTGAATTGAGCTTCAGGCGGGGGTGGTTGGGGGCGTGCCGTGACGCTTATTCGTTTAGCTCGACGCTATTTCGTGGCATCAGTTTGGGTTTTGGCTACCCCCGACGTCCCCCCAAGTTTGAGGAGCACGCAGCTTTAGAGTCCAATCCCCTCAATCAAGGAGACTGGACGTGAAGAAACGCTTTTCCGAAGAACAGATCATCGGCTTCCTGCGGGAAGCTGAAGCTGGCCTGCCGATCAAGGAGCTGTGCCGCCAGCACGGCTTCTCCGAAGCCAGCTACTACCTGTGGCGCAGCAAGTTCGGCGGCATGAGCGTCTCCGACGCGAAGCGGCTCAAAGGAACTCGAGGCCGAGAATGCCCGGCTCAAGCGCATGCTGGCCAATTCGATGCTCGAAAACGAGGTCATCAAGGAAGCGCTGCAAAAAAAGTGGTGACCGCACCAACGCGACGCGAGCTGGTGCGGTTCCTTGCCGGACGGGGTCTGAGTGAGCGCTGGGCGTTGCGCATCGCCCGGATGAGTCCGAGCGCCTTGCGCTACCAACCTCGGCCGGACCCGAACGGCCCGCTGCGCCAACACCTCATCGAACTGGCGCAGCGCCATCGTCGCTACGGTGCCGGGATGATCTATCTGAAGCTACGGCAGAGCGGCTGGCGAGTGAATCACAAGCGGGTCGAACGGCTGTATGCGCAAGCCGGGCTGCAAGTGCGGCGACGCAAGCGCAAGAAGGTAACGCAATCGGCGCGGCAACCGCTGATCCGGCCATGTGCCGCCAACGCGGTCTGGTCGATGGACTTCGTGTTCGACCGTACCGCCGAAGGCCGGGTGGTGAAATGCCTGACCATCGTCGACGACGCCACGCACGAAGCCGTCGCAGTGATCCCGGAACGGGCCATCAGCGGCGAGATGCTGACACGGTTACTGGACCGGATCGGCGTCACACGCGGCTTACCGCTGGTGATTCGCACTGACAACGGTAAGGAGTTCTGTGGCCGGGCGATGCTGACCTGGGCGCATCGGCGTGGCATCACGCTGCGGCAGATCGAACCGGGCAAGCCGAACCAGAACGCCTACATCGAATCGTTCAACGGCCGGCTACGGGACGAATGCCTGAACGAGCACTGGTTCACCAGTTTGGCGCATGCGCGGGTGCTGATTGAAGCTTGGCGGCGGGAATATAACGAGGAGCGGCCGAAGAAGGCATTGGGCGGGCTGACGCCTTCGGCGTTTGCCCGGCAATTGGCGATGACAAAACCGGTAATATCGGGGGCCGGGCTCTAAAGCGCAGTGCTATTCAAGACGGGGTGACGTCGCCCCTAGCCCAAAGCCCACCACTCGCGGTGCGGCTTAACTCAGGTGTTATTGTTTGGGTGAGTCCGCCCCGGTTTTCATATCGGATCATGGTCATTTGTCGGAGTAGATGCGGGCGCTGGTGTTCGCTGACTGTGATGCGGGTTATGCCTGATCACATCGTGGGCGCCCGCTGATCTGGAACGGGCACTCAAAGCGAGCGGCTGAATTCGGCTAACTTTCGCAGCCGCCTGATTGGACGGCGGCTTGTCGGCCTAAGCGGACGGTCAAGGCAGCAACTTATGATGTCTGTTCAAGGCTGATTGCTGAAGTTCAGCAATGACCACTTCGCGGACTTTCAGCCTTGGGCTGCGAGTCCATAGGCGATGTCGTAGCGCGTCTTGCTAGGCCGCCGGCAGGATCCTCGGCCTGAACAACCAGTAGCCGCAGCCCCTACTGCAGCGCCTTACCGCAAACGAAGACCGAGCCGTACTCACTGCCATAAGCCTATGCGGAGTTCCACTTTTCCCAGCCTTCCTTGACGCGGTGTCGCAATGTCTTCCAGCCCTCATTCGGCGGTGCCGCTTCCGTCCAGAACTTGCAGACACCCCAAGTTTCGTGTGCTGCGATGCGAGCGCCAGACCGACCAATGACTTGGTAGAGCGCTAGCTTCTCGAGCATGTCCAGTCCGTCTCGAACACATCCACTTAGGCGTTCGAGGGGCAGCCAAGTTTCGTCGATGGCCTCGCTCGCACGGCAGACCAACTCGGGAAGTGATGCGATGTACGCGATGTCTGGGAGAACTCGCAGGACGAAGTCCCGGCTGCTCTCGCACTTATTCAGCTTCTTCAGGGAAGGGTTAAAGACAGTCTCCATGGCCGTGAACGGCTTCCCTGCCATCCATGCTTCGAGGAGCGGTAGAAGTCTCGGAATGGCAAATTCCCCTCGCTCCTCCGGCGTCGTCAACGCAGTAAATTTGCTGCCAAACAAGGTTTCAAGCCCTTCCTGACGAGTCATCTCAATGAAGGCCCTTGGTTCCGACTTCAGCCAATCGAAGAGCCACCGAGTCCAACCGTTTACCGAAGTGTCACTCGGCGGTAACTGGAGGTGTGTTTCTAACGAGCGAAGCGTGGAAGCCTGAATGCCGAACTTCGCTGCGAGCACATTCGACCAATCGGAATCTTCATTCGGGTCTGCAAGCTCCTTCTTGGCAGCGATTGCTGCAGCTACGCGAGACTCCAGCCAACTCTGATCACCGGACAGACCTTTGAGGTATGCGTTGAAGGTTCGAGCTAATATTGCGCGCGACTTCGTCTCCGTCTCTTCATCCGATTCGCCGACAGGAAGGCGTCGGAGCAGATAGTCGGCTGCGACGTGATTCTCTTCATGCGAGTGTATTGAGTCGAGAATAGGCGCAAGAGGGTCCTCAATAGCAAGGCATTGGTCCGATTGTGAAAAAATTTCCTTGAGGCTCGTCCAATGGTGATGGATGAGGCCGACCGAATCGTCGAAGTAGACCACTTTGCTTGGGATGACAAGAACGAACCCATACGAACTCTCGCCGGCTCGTCCTGCTCTACCCGCCGCGTTCAGCAGCTCGTGGGCCTGCAGACGTTCGAGTTGGTTGTTTGCCGCGTCGAAGCGGCTGTCGCCTGCAATCAGAACAATCTGACTAGGCAGATTCATTCCCTGAGCAAGCGTCGACGTCGCGGCCAACACATGGATGCCATCTTTGCGTCGATACAGCGACTCGTGCAGGTGCCGCTCCGCAGGTAGAAGCCGGGCGTGATGCGGCAGCGCCGATGAAGTCACTTCCTTCTTGGGGGAAACTTCAATGTATAGACTGTCTGCGCTTCCAACTTCTTGCAAGGCAAGGTCGAAGAGTTGATTCTCCTCAGTGCTCAATTGGATTGCGTTCTTGCCCAGCCGCTCTCTGGTGTACTCGGCAGTGCTGTTCGCATTCACTGTCGTCTGGCAGAAGATGAGGGTCTTGAGCACCCGAGAGGAACTGTGGTCGACGGCGGCAGACCCTATCGCCGACGCAACGTTGTTCGCGTTTGGCGTCAGTTTCCAGTACTTGCTGAGCGCCAATTGAACCGGCCGGTCAAGCAAGGGAAGCAGTGCGTAGTCGACGCGGTTCGTCGTGTCCCAAGTCTGCTTCAGACCGAAGAAGCCTTGTGGCCGAGCCAGCATTTGTCGCTTTGCCTTTTGAGGAGGCACGCTGGTCGTTGCATAGGCCTTCAATGACCTCGCGAGGGTCGTCAATGCGTCGACCTCGGAACGCGGATACACCAAGCAGCCGCGCACCTGTCGAGTCGGCTTCCAACTCATGGAGAGTGCAAGACATTGCCGATTCATGACGCTCTGGAGCCATCCAGCAATTTGAGTTGCGTTGCTCATCATGGCCGACAGCATCAGCATGTCGGCCTTCGGAGCAAGCTCCACAGCATTGAGCACGCAAAGCATGGAATCGACGGCACGCTTCCCCCTCTCTGTGTCGATGGCATGCAGTAGGTGGCATTCGTCAAAGACGATGAGGCCAACGCTCTCGAATAGTTTCGGTTCGAAGCCCATCAGAGCGAGGCATCGCTCCGGCGTCATGACGGTGATTGGAGGAAGACGTACAGCCTCGAATCCGAATGGATCGTCGCTCGCGTACTCGCGTTCGACATCCGCGTCAGGGAACGCTGCGGCTAGGACTCGCGCCGTTTGGTCGACGAGTGATAGCGTCGGAGCCAGAAACACAACATCTAGCTGCTTGCTGAGTGTGGCAAGTATTTTCAGTTCGGATAGCGTTGACTTCCCTGCTCCGGTTGGGAAACTGATTGCAGCGGATGTTCCGAGGTCTAGGTAGCCGCTTCGAATGGCGTCGAGGTGGTTCGGCCAAAGGTACGGGCGACGGTGCGAAATATGGCGAACTCCGCGCCTCCACCTAGCTGAGTCGCTGCCATTGGGAGGACTGAGATTGGCAACACTAGCCTGCGGAAAGTCCCCGGCGAGAATCTTGAGCAACACGGCTAAATGTCGCGGCCCAGCAAGGACCCGAACTATAGTTTGACCTTCATACGGGCTACCGATTGTTCGGCTGCAAAGAGCCTCCACTCTCGCGAACTCTGCCTCGCTACTCGAATCCGCATCGCCGAGCATCTCCGCTGCTAGGGCGGCCAGCCCGTTGTAAATCAAGTGGTATAGCGCATCAATCGCCTCCCCGATGCTCTTGCGACCATCACTAGTGGTACTTATGAACTCGGACTGCGGCTGAATGTAGCCGAGTTCTCCCTTGGCAAATCGACGGATAGCGGCTAAGAGCGAAGCCCGATGGGAATTCGACTGAGAGAAGTCTTCTTCAATCTCTCCGGCCATCTCGGCGGCGTCAGCACTCGCTCCAGCAATCATGAAGAGCACAGTCGCAGACACCTCAGGCGAGACGTAATCCAGCTCAAGGCGGGAGACCACCTTTTCCCCAAGGATGCGTTCTGCCTGCAAGAGAACGTAGTGCGCGGTAGCAGCGACGAAAGCCGCCGAGCGTCGGTCTTCGCGAGAAGGGCTCACAGAGATGAGAGCTTCCTGGGTACTCGCAAGCTCCCTGAGGAACTTCATCTCTTTGGCGACGTTTGAAAGCGTCTCTGCCCGTGACTCATCTCCTTCGTCGGGCTGTGCTGCCAAGTCACGCAGCCGCATGCGCGCAGCCACGATGGTTGTATATATCCGGGTGAACTCTTTTGAGAGCTGGTTGTTATCCAGTCCATCAAGAGTAGGAGCGTGCCGAATCAGTTCTTCGGTAGAAGGGTCAAACATCGCAAAGCCCTCCCGAACTTAGAACGTGGACACTTGAGCGATTGCTTTGGCGGCTAGATTCGCCATCCACGCTCTAACGTCGCTGACCACGAAAACTTCCGCCTTTCGACGGTCAATGCTCCCCTGAATCTTCTTGTCGTAGTCCTTGAAGAGGCGTTTCCGAGAAGTTGGCGTACTTTTGCTTGCGGTAATACTAATGCGATAGCGCCTAGTCGTATTCCACGAAATCTTGTTGACGGCTGTTGTCGGGTTCGGGTGATGCGCCGCTGCCAAAATTCCAGAAGCTTGTTGCGTGAGTCTGTTCACCCCATGTCCCGACTCAAATTTGACGAACTCCGGCCAAACATCTTCTCGAACTGTGTCTCGCGGGTTTGTGGTCGCCTTGTCCTCGAAAATAATGGTCGCGACAACGTCCTGCGACGCATCAAGCAGTATTTCGAGGCCGTCGAGGCCTTTCTCGGCGTGAATCAAGTGCGGAAGCGCAATAAGGGCGCCTCGCGTGTTCACATGGGCCGCGAGCCACGACATAACCTGAAACATCCACCCATCTCGGTGCCATGGGTCGGCGCCTTTCTGGGTTAGGAGTTCCACGGCGTCTAACTTCGCCGCGTCGTTCGTGGGTGGGGTCCCGGTGGGGTTCGCTGCGTGAAGAATCTCTGCGACGTGGGACGCTTGGCCAATGGCCACCCACGCAATCCATTTAGCAAGGACGTCGTCGTCAGGCACAGCCCACGTATTGCCGGTCCAAAGCGGATCCGTCGCTCCGAACGGAGTTAGTTCGATTGGCACACAACCTCCCTGACCACGTTTGATTTTTTAAGCCAGTCTACACCGTACCGGGGACAGCCGACGCAGGGCAGAACCGCAACTTGCATATTGAACGGCTACTAATGGGCGCCGAGTTCGTGGAAGCGAAAGACCGCACCCGCTGCTTAGCGGTCATAAATGAATTGCCTCCCGACTGTCCGCTTTGGCCGATCTGCTGCCGTTAATAAGGCGCGATGATCAACCTCATCAACACAGTGATCACGAGGGGCAAAGGATACTCGCGAGTGAGCAGCTTCCGCATGAAGGTGGGTTCGCCTAGCCACCCAGCCCGATGATCCAGGCGCCCCGACGGGTGCTTTTTTTTATCCTCATGAAAGAAAAACCTCCATCTATTCAAAGGTATGGCCTCGGTACGTCGAAAATTATCAGCATTGGTGTTGATGTTTCATTTTGAGTATTGCTAATATTTGGCGTCAGCAAGGCGAAGTAAACAGCAGTAACGCTGTTGATCAGGGGCTAGTGCCAGTGGCCACGCCTGCGGGCGATGTCTTTTCTGGAAGCGAGATGGACCCCGAACAAATGCAGGCGCTGGTCGATCTGATTCGCCGTTGCGAACGGGAGTACGCGGTGTTGAACCGCCGGCCCATGATCATCGATGAGGAGTATCTGGATGAAGCGCGACAATGCGTTGATGAAGGCAGCGGCCCGGCTGATGGCCGCTGAGGGCGCCGATACCGCGACGGTGGTGGCTACGGTACGAACGGTACACGCCATGCTGGCGGACCTGCTGCGCCCGGCCACGGTCAGCGTGGCGGTGCCGGTCAGTCCGACCGCCTGCATGCGGCTGGACGTGCTGCTGACGCATGACGGGGAGGTGGAGTGTGTTTATCTGCCCGGCGCGATCGATCCACTGCCCGCGGAGGATGGCTATCTGGGTGCGTCCGGGCGCTGGACGCCGAATCGCTGGCCGGTGTTGCTCGATCACGACGCGATTGCCGCTGCGCTGGAGGCCACGCGCGGCCATCGCTATGTGGCGGTGGTGTGATGCGTGCGCTGGGCTCCCTGCGGGTACTGGTGCATCCGGCGCTGGCTGGTCGCCGCGGCCTGCTGCGGGCGCTCCAAGTCACCACCGGCAGGGTGGTGCGACGTCGGCAGGGCATTCTGTACCTGGCGGAGCGCTGAGCATGCAGGCGTTGAAAGTCTTGGTGGTGTCCCTGTGCTGCGGCGTGCTCTGGACCTTGGCGGGGTTGGCCTGGTTGGGGGTGGAGCAGATTTGGGTGGGAGAGTGGGAGGAACGCGCCAGGCATGGACGCGAACATCGATCCGATACGGGAAATCAGACCTATATGGAATTTGATTCCATCTCATCCCGCTGGCTGGCGCGCCTGATGACCGAATGAATTATGTGATCAGTGTCAAAAGCCATTCTTGTAAAGTGCTGGCGAGTTGCCAGTGCGGGGGTATTGTCGATTCAGCCAGCGCGTTGTTATAAAAGAATAGAAAAACAAGACGGTTGTTGGCGGATTGGGGGCGTGATGGCCCGAGCTTCTGAACTGTACTTGCCGTCGCCCAGTCTGGTGGTGAGGCGTTATACCGGGATACGCTCAAGGGCATCGAGCTGTGCCCAATTTCTGAAGACGATGCTTTCGGCGCCATGGTCGCAACGACTGTGGGCCGAATATCTGGCCGCGAACCCCGATGAAGGTTGATTGTGCCGCAATGGATGGATTGGTGCTGCCAAGGGCCATACCAGCGCGGTGGGGCCGTCAATACCCAAGTTTCGACGTGCTGTCGTGGTTTCAAAATAAGGCGGCTGGACGTCCAGTGCGAGCAGGCGGCCGACAACCTGCGCCCCTTGTTTGGTTGGCTTCGCAAGCTGGGTATCGATGCTCAGGCCAGAGGCGGGCGGGATAGGGTGGGGCTACACCGTATCGAAGGCCCCTACCTTGAAGCCGCCACAGCCCAAGTGCCCCATCTTGCGCGGGCCGATACCAGCCGGCTTGCCTGGTGATGGTGGCTATAAACGGCTGAGGTTTTGAAACCGGCCGTGGGTGCTCATCATTCGGAGCAATAGACACGAGCAGTAGGCCGCTGGCCGCTGCGGGCCTGTGCCGGATTGCCTCAGGTGGCAAGGCGGGCGGCGGTTACTTTTTGGCTTCTTCGAACTTCGTCCACGCCACCTCAAATCTGGCTTTGGTATTGGTGGATGTCCTTGGCGATAACGGCGCCGACATTGCTTGACCGCCACTGGTGACCATCTGCGTGGTACCTGCGTCGTCCATCACCTGCACTTTGGTTCCTTTGGGGCCTGGCGCGTTGGGGCCGGCGAAATGCCGTTTGAGGCTGAGGGTCGAGCCCACCGGCGGGAGTGTGCCTTTGGTGTTGACCATATCACTCATGTGGACGCTATCTTTCCGGACGGTCACGTGGGGAAACGGGGAGATCGTGCCGTCGTCGCGCTTTGGGCCATAAACCGTCATGTCATCGTTCGATTTGATCACGGCGGCTTCGCACCCGGCGATGGTGCTGGGGACGTGCGAGGCGCGCAGATCGGTGCCGCTGGCGCTGGAAGATGCCATGGGTGGTTGCCTGGAGGATGGGGAAACCACGGTATAGCAATAGCGCCAGGCAATGCCAAATGCATTTCTTATCTTATAAGAGAGAGTGCAGTAGTGTTTGACGCCCGAAACACCCGATATCTACAATGAATCCATATTCTGGTGATCCTGCGTTCAGCGGGAGCCGATGCCAGAAAACCAGCGCCATCCGGATCAATCCGCGTGGCGTTTTTTGTTTCCGGCCCGGGGTCTTGGGCCAGATTGGTAGCGCCTTGCGCCATTCGGGGTGATTCCCGGGTGGTGCGGGGCGAGGTTTGTGTAGCCCGCCGCGAGCGGGCTTTGTCGTTTCTGGAGCCCGCATGACCCACCTTTCTTTTGAGCAGGCGATCCCGGTCCGGGGGCTGGCTGTGCCGCGTGTTTCGCTGGCCGGTATCGAGGCCGCCATGACCGGGGCGGGGTCACGGCCGGGCGATATTTTGCGCACCCGGTTCGGGCTGGGTGGCTGATCGTGTCTGAATCCATCCCGGCCGCAAGCGCCGCGATGCGGCAACAGGCGATCGAGGCTTTGCAGGGGCAGCTGCGCGAGCGAGAGCGCGTGATCGATGGGCTGACCTCGCGCGTTCGGCAACTGGAAGGGCATATGGCCGGCTTGGAGACGCGGCTGGAAGTGGGTACGGAACGTTTCGGCAGGCTGGAAGCGCATGTGGATCAACTGGTTGTCACGCAGCAGGCGCATGCCGCGCACTTGAGCGAAGTTCGCCAAATGCAGGCCGATATCCGTGCGTTGCTGGCGCTGTTCGGCGATCTGCGCGGTACGCTGCGTACGCTGTCGCTGTTGGGCAACCTGATCAAGTGGCTGGGGGGCGTTGCGGTGGTGATTGGCGCCGGCATCGCCTGGTTCCGGTCGGGTGGCTGAGATGGCCGTGCACACCGATTGGGAGGCGATCGAGCGCGATTACCGCGCGGGCATCAAGACGCTGCGCCAGATTGCCGAGGAACATGGCATTACGCATGGCACGGTAACCCGCCGCGCCGGGCGTGACGGCTGGACGCGCGATCTGTCGGCGAAGATCGCTGCGCGGGCCGAGGCGCTGGTGTCCGCGCAGGCGGTGCCCGGGGCCGCCGAGGAATCCGGCATTGCCGAGCGCGAGATCGTCGAGGCCAACGCCAATGCGATCGTTGCTGTCCGGCTGGCGCATCGGCGCGATATCGGCCGCAGTCGCGAGCTGGTTTCCCGGCTGTTTGCCGAGTTGGAGCCGCTGTGTGGCGCGGATACCGTGGCGCTGTTGGCGCAACTGGGCGAGATGATGCGCGCGCCCGATGAGCGCGACCGCGATCCGCTCAACGATCTGTACCACAAGATCATCAGCCTGCCGGAACGTATCAAGACGATGAAGGTGCTGAGCGATTTGCTGGCCAAGGTGGTGGACATGGAGCGCCAGGCTTTCAATCTGGATGCCAATGCCATCGAGGAGGAGGGCGGCACGACATTGACCGATGCACAGCGCGCCAGTCGCATCGCGACCTTGCTCGATAAGGCGAGGCGCCAGGATGCCTAGTCCGTTGCCGGCCGATCTGACGCCGACCGAACTGGTCGAACTGATGCAGCGGCTGACGCTTGAAGAGCAGGCCGAGCTGGATCATCTGTTGACGGCGGGCCTGCCCAGGTGGCTGCCCCAGGTGGGGCCGCAAACCGATGCGCTGGAATCCGAGGCCGATATCGTGTTCTACGGCGGCCAGGCGGGTGGCGGTAAATCGGACCTGCTGCTGGGCGCGGCGCTGACCCGGCACGAGCACAGCATCATTTTTCGGCGGGAGTCGGTGCAACTGGTTGGGCTGGAGGAGCGCGTGGCCAGGATTCTGGGCTCGCGCAGCGGCTACAACGGCCAGGCCAAGGTATGGCGTTTGCCCGGCGCTACGCCACGCATCCTGGAGTTCGGTTCGGTCAAGGAGCCGAACGACTGGATGAAGTACCAGGGGCGCGCGCATGACCTGAAGGGATTCGATGAGATCACCCACTTCTTGGAAACCCAGTTTCGCACGCTGATCGGCTGGATGCGCACCGACAACCCCTCGGTGCGCCAGCGCGTGATCTGCGCGGGCAATCCGCCGACCGATGCCGAGGGCGAGTGGGTGATCCGTTACTGGGCGCCGTGGCTGGATCCACAGCATCCGAACCCTGCCCAGCCGGGCGAGCTGCGGTGGTTCGTCACGGACGAGGAGGGCGGCGACCGCGAGGTGCCGGGGCCGGAGCCGGTGATGGTGGGGGGCGAGCTGATGACGCCCAAGAGCCGGACGTTCATCCGCTCCAGCGTGGACGACAACCTGTTTCTGCAACTCACTGGTTATAAGGCGACGTTGCAGGCACTGCCGGAGCCGCTGCGCAGCCAGATGCTGCGCGGCAACTTCATGGCTGGCCGCTCTGATCCGGTGTGGCAATTGATTCCCACCGATTGGGTGAAGGCGGCGATGACCAGGTGGTCGCCACGGCAGGAGAAGGGGCCGATGACGGCGCTGGGGCTGGACCCATCGCGTGGCGGGGCCGACAAGACCTCGGCGGCCCGGCGCCACGGCGCGTGGTTCGATGTGCTGGTCACCGCGCCGGGCCAGGTCACCTGCGATGGCCCCACGGCCGCTGGTTTCGTGGCGCCGCTGGTGCGTAATGGCGCGTGTATCTGCGTGGATTCGATCGGTATCGGCTCCAGCGCGCTGGATTTCATCAAGGGGCTGAATCTGCTGGTGCTGGCGGTGGCCGGCTCTGAGGCAAGTACGGGTTCTACCGTGGCGGGCAACCTGCGCTTTCGCAACAAGCGCGCGGAGATGTACTGGCGGCTGCGCGAGGCGCTGGACCCGGCGGCCGAGCCACCGATTGCGTTGCCGCCGGATCAGGAGTTGCTCGGCGACCTGTGCGCGGTGCGTTACAAGGTGGCGCAACTGGGCAAGGCTGCCGCGATCCAGATTCGGGATAAGGATGAAATCCGCGAGCTGCTGGGCAGGTCGCCCGACAAGGGCGACAGCGTGGCGCTGACTTTTGTTTCCGGTATCCCAATGCCGGGCCCGGCGCGCCAGCGCACGGCCCGCGAGGTACCGGACTGGCGTGTGTGTTGATCATGGGAGAAGGCGATATCGTGATGGCTGAGCGTGATGACGGCCTGGGCCTGCCGGAGTTTTCGGGCTGGCTGCGCGAGTTGCAGGAGCAGCCGGCCTGGCGCGCCCGGGCGGATCGGGAATCCGATTACTACGACGGTAACCAGCTCGACGCGGATATCCTGCGTCGCCAGCGGGAGATTGGCATCCCCCCGGCCATCGAGCCGTTGATTGGGCCGACCATTGATGCGGTACTGGGCGCGGAGGCAAAGAGCCGGACCGATTGGCGCGTGACCGCTGACCATGACCGCGAAGGCGTGGATGTGGCCGAGGCGTTGAACCAGCGGCTGAACCAGGCCGAGCGCCAGGCGCGGGCGGACGATGCCTGTTCGGCGGCCTACGCCAGCCAGGTGAAGGTGGGCGTGGGCTGGGTGGAGGTGGCGCGCGAGGCGGACCCGTTCCGCTTTCCGTATCGCTGTCTGGCGATCCACCGCAATGAAATCTGGTGGGATTTCCTGGCCAGGGAGCCGGACCTTTCGGATGCGCGCTACCTGATCCGCAGCAAGTGGATGCAGATCGGGCAGGCGGCGCTGCTGTTCCCGCAGCATGCCGGGCTGATCCGTTCGGCCGGCATGGGCGGGCATGCGCTGGACCTGGCCAATCTTGGTACCGAGGGCGGCGCTTCCACCGATCTGGCGATGTCCTGGAACATGGCGCGCGGCTGGTCGATCGAGGAACAGGAGTGGCGCGACTGCGCCAACCAGCGCGTGTGCCTGTTCGAATGCTGGTACCGGCAGTGGGAACG
Source organism: Chitiniphilus eburneus (assembly GCF_005048205.1). Classification (GTDB taxonomy): domain Bacteria; phylum Pseudomonadota; class Gammaproteobacteria; order Burkholderiales; family Chitinibacteraceae; genus Chitiniphilus; species Chitiniphilus eburneus. The sequence continues at coordinate 2,759 of NZ_SUMF01000029.1, read as the reverse complement.
TGTGCTGGTGCTCAAGCTGGGCGACGGTCGGGTGGTGGAGTATGCGCCCGACAACGAGGCGCATCAGGTTGCGGTCGCGCTGGGCGGCGTGGTGCCGGAATACGCCGTGGTGTCGCGGGTGCGGCTGTCGTGGTGGCTGGGGCCGCATCGCCTCAGCGACGCGGCTTCGCCTTACCGCCACCGGCACTTTCCCTATGTGCCGTTCTGGGGCAAGCGCGAGGATCGCACCCGCGCACCGTATGGCCTGATCCGGGGCATGATGTTTTTGCAGGATGAAGTGAACGCCCGTATCTCCAAGATGCACTGGGGCCTGGCCGCCACCCGCACCACCCGTACCGAGGGTGCGGTCAAGGATGATGACACCACGTTCCGCCGTGAAGTGGCCCGGCCGGATGCCGACATCGTGCTGGACCACGACCGCATGCGCGAAGGGGGGGTGTTCAAGGTCGAGCGCGATTTCCAGTTGAACCAGCAGCAGTACCAGCGGCTGGCCGATGCGCGCGAAGGCATCAAGCGCACCGGCGGTGTCTACAACGCTTTCATGGGCCAGGATGGCCAGGCGAAATCGGGCGTGGCCATTGCCGGGCTGGTCGAGCAGAGCAACCAGACGCTGGCTGACCTCAACGACAACGCCGCCTATGCGCGCAGCCAGGTGGGCGAGTTGCTGCTGTCGATGATTATCGAGGACCTGATCGGCAAGCCGGACGAGGTGTTCATCGATGGCGAGGGGATTCGCGACGACAAGCGGATTTCGCTCAACACGCCGCGCACCGATCCAGCCACCGGCGTGCGGTATCTGGATAACGATATCGAGCGTATCCGGCTGAAGGTTGGCATGGAGGACGTGCCGAGCACGCCGACGTTCCGCGCGCAGCAACTGGGCGCGATGAGCGAAGCCTTCAAGTCGATGCCGAGGGAGTACCAGCGTGTGATGTTCCCCCACCTGCTGGCGCTGATGGATGTGCCGAACCAGCGGGCGATCATCGAGGCGATCCAGCAGGCGGATCAGCAACAGACCCCGGATCAGGTGCAACAGGCGATCGAGATGCAGGTGCAGCGTGCGCTCAAGGATGCGCAGTACGACCTGAAACTGCGCGAGCTGGACCAGCGCCAGCCGCTGATCGATGCCCAGGTGCGCCGTACCCGGCACGAGGCGGCGGGGAAGGGGGTCGAGAGCCTGGTCCGCGCCACTCAGGCCGCGGCAAGCGTTGCCAGTCAACCGGGCATTGCACTGCTGGCCGATGAGTTGCTGGAGGCGGCTGGCTCCGACGTCGATGCCGATGCGCCGCTGGCGCCGGTTGCCGTGGAGCGCGGCATCGAAGGTGGCGCGCTGGGCGCGCCTTGACCCATCGAATTCAGGACAGCTGGCGCAAGCCGGCTTTTCTGTTTGTACGCTCATCACCGCACCCCAGCGAGACGGGGCCGGCTCGACGTGAGGTCGATCCCGGAATGGAGCGATTGAAATGGCGAAAGACCTGGATTTTTTCATGGCCAATCAGGCGGAGTTCGACATCCTGAGCAATGACGACAAGGCGGCGCTGTTTGCCGGCGGTACCTTGGAAGGCGATACCCCCACCGATCCCGAGCCGACCGACAAGGCCGGCAGCGATGAGACCGGCACCGGGGACAGCAGCGACACGCCTGCCGCCGCCGGAGCACAACAGGAGGCGACCAGGCCCGATGGCCAGGAAGGGCCGGCCACGTCCCCACTTGCCAGCAGCGGCACCGAAGCGGCGCCAGCCGTGCCGGAAGCCGTGGTGCTGACCCGCGATGGCAGGCACACGATTCCGTTCTCCGAACTGCAATCGGTACGGGACCAGGTGCAGCAACTGTCGCAGGAAAAGCAGGTGCTGTTGCAGGCCCTGAGCAGCGCCACGGCCAGGGAGGCGGTCGCGGCAACGCCGCAGCCGGCTGAGCCCGCCGGGTACGATTTCGCCAGGGCGGAACAGGCCATGATGGAAGCTATCGTCAACGGCGATCACGAAACCGCGACCCAACTGCGCGCCGAAATCTTTGCCGCGCAACGCCAGATGCTGGAGGCTGAAATCCTGGCCGATGCCGAGTACCGCGTGGAGGCGAAGTTCAACGAGCAGCGGATCAGGGAGCTGTATGAAGTGGCCATCCTGCGCACGCTCACCGATTACCCGTACCTCAACGACAACGAGGCGGCCCTGGCCGAAGTGATCGAGTGGCGTGATTTCTACGCGGACAAGGGCGACCTTCCCCATATCGCTCTGGAGCGGGCGGCGGCCAGGATCGCGCCGCAATTCAAGCCGGCCGATCCCGTCACGCAGCAACCCGTCCCGGCCACGGCGCCCACTCCGCCGGTCGATGTGGCGGCCAGGGCCGCCGAGATCGTCGCCGCGACCAAGCCCAGGCCGCCCACCAGCCTGTCGCAGGTGCCGGCGACGGTGGCCGCGCCGGGCGATGAACTCGCTGCGCTGCGCGACATGAGCGGTACCCGTCTGATCGATCGTTTCGCCGGCAAGTCGCCGGAGCAAATCATGGAGTTGTTGGACCGTCTGGTGTAACCGACCGCTTCCGCCCGACCCCTGACCTCGACCCGCCACTGGCGGGTTTTTTCATTTCCTTTTCCGGAGACGCATCATGTCCGATACCACCATTCCCTACGGTTCGCCGCAGGCCGTTACGGTTCAGTCCGCCGGCCTGTTCGCCGCCAGCATGCAGCGCCCGACGGTGCTCAACCGGCTGACCGGCAAGCTGCCCCAGCAGGCCGATGCCAGCGCGACGCTGCGCTT
>NZ_SUMF01000028.1 GCF_005048205.1 Chitiniphilus eburneus | reverse complement strand
GGCCTGGTTCGCCTGGCGGGCGCTGCGCGCCGCGATGCAGCCCGGCACCCTGGCCACCGCGCCCGGCAGCGGCATGGGCTGGCGCCAGGCGCTGGCCACCGCGCTGGGGTTCAGCCTGCTCAACCCGCACGTCTACCTGGATACCGTCCTGCTGCTGGGCAGCGTCGGCGCGCAACATCCATGGCCGGCACGCGGCGCATTCGGCCTGGGCGCGATCACCGCATCGTTCCTCTGGTTCTTCAGCCTGGCCGGCGCCGCCCACGCCCTGGCACCCTGGTTCGCCCGCCCCGCATTCTGGCGCGCCATCGACCTGATCACCGCCCTGGTCATGGCCACCCTGGCAGCCGGCCTCGCCAGCGGCGCACTGGGGGGATAGGCAACGCACCCTCGATGTGGGGTTTGGGTTTTGCCACGCCCCACACTGCGGGCCTTTCCACTTCGCCGTTTCCTATTCCACAATCCGGAGCATTCCCCTCTGGAGTGCTGTCATGTCCGACCCGTTGCTGATTGCCCGCGCCGCGGAACACGAGATCGCCCTGTTGCCGGCGTTGGCCAACCGCCATGGCCTGATCGCGGGGGCCACCGGTACCGGCAAGACCGTCACGCTGCAACGCATGGCCGAGGCGTTTTCGCGTATTGGCGTGCCGGTGTTCCTGGCCGATGTGAAAGGCGATCTGTCCGGCGTGGCGGTGGCGGGGCTGGAAACGCCCAAGCTCAAGGCGCGGCTGGATGCGCTGGGGATATCGCTCGACTATGCCGCCTGCCCGACGGTGTTCTGGGATGTGTTCGGCCAATCCGGCCACCCGGTGCGCGCCACGATCTCGGACATGGGCCCGGTGCTGATCGCGCGGCTGCTGGATCTGAACGATACGCAGCAAGGCGTGCTGAACCTGGTGTTCAAGATCGCCGACGACCGTGGCCTGCTGTTGCTGGACCTGAAAGACCTGCGCGCGATGGTCCAGCACGTGGGCGAGCATGCGAAGGAATACACCACCGAATACGGCAACGTGTCGGCCGCGTCGATCGGCGCCATCCAGCGCGGCCTGCTGGCGCTGGAAAGCGATGGCGCCGACCGCTTCTTCGGCGAGCCCATGCTCGACATCGCCGACCTGATGCAGACCGCCAACGGCCAGGGCGTGATCAATGTGCTGGCGGCGGACCAGCTCTACCAGCGCCCCAGGCTGTACTCCACCTTCCTGCTGTGGCTGCTGTCCGAATTGTTCGAACAACTGCCCGAAGTGGGCGACCTGGAGCAGCCCAAGCTGGTGTTCTTCTTCGACGAGGCCCACCTGTTGTTCGCCGACGCGCCCAAGGCGCTGGTGGACAAGGTGGAACAGGTGGTGCGGCTGATCCGCTCCAAGGGCGTGGGCGTGTACTTCGTCACCCAGAACCCGCTGGACGTGCCCGACGCCGTGCTCGGCCAGTTGGGCAATCGCGTGCAGCACGCCTTGCGCGCCTTCACGCCGCGTGACCAGAAGGCGGTCAAGGTGGCGGCGGAAACGCTGCGCGCCAATCCCCGGCTGAATACCGAGGCCGCGATCACCGAGTTGGGCGTGGGCGAGGCGCTGGTGTCGTTCCTGGACGCCAAGGGCAGCCCCTGCATCGTCGAACGCGCCTTCATCACCGCGCCGGGCTGCCGCATCGGCCCGCTGGCGCCGGCCGAACGCGAAGCCGTGATCAAGGCATCGGTGCTGTACGGCCACTACGAAGCGGCGGTGGATCGCGAATCGGCCTACGAGGTATTGCGCGGCAGCGCCGCCACGCCGGCCACCGCGCCTGCCGGCACCGGCGCGGGTAAGCCGGCCGAGGCCGAAAGCGGCGGCGGCGGTGGCCTGTTCGGCGCGCTGGGCGAAATGCTGTTCGGCCGTACCGGCCCACGTGGCGGTAAAACCGACGGCGTGGTGCAATCGGCCGCCAAGAGCATGGCGCGCCAGGTGGGGAACGAACTGGGGCGGCAGATCCTGCGCGGCGTGCTGGGGTCGATCTCGGGCGGGCGCGGCCGGCGGCGCTAAGGCGTGCTCCGCGCCGCGGGCCGGGCGGCTAAGGCTTGACGGCGGCGTCGTCGGGCAACGACTCGTCCAGGTTGTAGCGGCGCACCACCTCGGCGATCCGCCCTTCGGCCTTCAATAGCAGCAGCGCACGGTCGATGGCGTTGCGCTGCGCACTTTCACCTTTGGGCAGCAGGAAGCCCACGGGGGTGCCGGGGTCGCCCAGGTCCAGCTCGCGCACCGCCACGCCGGAACGCTTGGCCAGGAAGGCCCCGACATGCTCGGGGGCGATCACCGCCTCCACCTTGCCCTGCCGCAGCAATTCAAAACCAATATCCTGCGGCACGCCGCGCCGCACGCGGATGCGCGACAACTGATCACCCAGTGCGTGCTCGGCGTAGGAGTCGGCATCGCCGACCATGATGCGGCCATGGAGATCGCGCGTTTTCCGGATGGGGCCATCGGCGCGGACGAAGATCATGCTGCGCCGCCAGAAGTAAGGCTGCGTTCCCAGCACGCGGCGCAGCCGATCCGGCGTCAACTCGCCGCCGCACATGCCGTGGGTGAGGCCCAGGCCGAAGTACATGGCGCTGTACAGCTCTTCGAAATTGCCCATGCGAAACACCAGCGGCCGGCCGATGCGGGCGAACACCAGGCGCGCCACCTCGGCATCCAGGCCGGCGGCCTGGCCCGCGGCATCGCGGTATTGATACGGTTGGAAATTGTCGTTCAGGCCGCAGACGAATACCTTCTGCTGAGCGAACGCGGGCAAGGCCCACCATAGCAGGCAACATAGCAGGCAGTATCGCGCTGTTTTCATAGCTCCCCCCGAAGCCACGCGTGGCACCGTACCCTTTTTACCCCTCGGGTGACGCCATCCTCAGCTCCATGATATTCGCCTTCAGCGCTGCCCTGGAGGCAGTCTCGGGTGGGGGGGCCGCCAAAAGGTATGGCGGTCGTACGGGGCCGTTCGTCCGGAGGCCGCCAGGGCCAGCCTGACCAGCATCTGGTGCGGCTGCGCCAGCGTGGACGGCGGCACCGCCACCCAGCGCGAAGCCAGCGCCACGGCCAGGATCGACGCCCAGCGCCAGGCCGTGCCGGTGTGCGGCAGCGGCCGCCGCAGCACCCAGGTGGCGGCGGCGGCCCCCACCATCCAGCCGGCCACCACCTCGGACGGCGAGTGCACCGCCAGCCCCAGGCGCGACACCCCGATCAGCAGCGCCAGTACTCCCCCCAGGGTCAAGCCGAGCCGGCGCCGCGTGGGCGACGCCAGCAGCGCACCGGCCACCGGCCAGACTGCCGCCGCGTACATGGCGTGGCCGCTGATACCGGTGAAATCGAGCGCGCGCAGGCCGATGCCCCAGCCGAGGAATGCCAGCTTGGACACCAGGGTGAGGCCGATGGCCAGCGTCAGCGCCGCCAGCCAGCGCCAGGCACCGCGCGCATCGCCGCCGACGACGAACATCAGCGCCAGCGGCAACACCAGCCAGGTATGACCCAGCCACGACACGACGATCCAGAACGACATTCACCCTCCCCGGGTTGTGACACGGCCACGCCGCTCCCGACGGCAATGGACCGCCATGCGCCGCCGAGGTTTCCCGCCGCCCGCGCGCCAGACGGGAAATCCCCTACCCCGGCCCGGCGCCGGCACACGAGACAATAACCGCCTGTACGGTTCGGCGCCGCCCCGCCGATCGCTGCACCTTTCGGAGAACACTATGTGGAGCGGAATCGTCGCCGGGCTGGCCGCCGGCGCCTTGTGGGGCTTCGCCTTCGTGGCGCCCGCCGCGCTGTCGCACCAATCGCCGCTGGCGGTGGCCATGGGACGCTACCTGGTCTACGCGGTGCTGTGCGCGGTATTGCTGGCGCGGCATCACCGCCGCGTGCGGGCGCTGCCGCCGCGCCTGCTGGCCGCCGCCTTCGGGCTGGGGCTGCTGGGCAATGCTTTCTACTATTCCATCCTGTCGCTGGCGATCCGTTATGCCAACAGCGCGGTGGTCAGCCTGATCATCGGCACCATCCCGCTGTGGCTGGCCGCCATCGACCTGGCCCACACGCGGCGCAGCGCCGCCGTGCGGCGGCGCTTGATGCGGGCGCTGATCGTGCCGCTGGCATGCGTGCTCGCCGGCTTGCTGCTGATCAATCACGCGGGGCTGGCCGACCTGAAGCATGGCGATGTCCATCGCTTCCTGCTGGGCGTGGCGCTGGCCGCGATCGCGGCCGCCTGCTGGACCACCTTCGCGGCATTCAACGCGCGCGTGCTGAAGCGCTCCAGTGTGGACAACGGCACCTGGACCAGCCTGCTCGGGCTGGGCACGGCGCTGGGTTTCGTGCCCTTGCTGCCGTTGGCCGGGCTGGCAGGGGGCGCGCAGTTCACGCTGGATGCCGCGCTGATCGGCTGGTCGTTGCTGCTGGGCATCGGCGCATCGTGGATCGCCACCTGGCTGTGGAACCTGGCCAGCCAGCGCCTGCCGGTGGGGTTGGTGGGCCAGTTGATCGTGTCGGAAACCGTGTTCGCACTGCTGTATGGCTTCGTGCTGGCATGGCGGGCGCCGCGCGGCAGCGAGCTGGCGGCCATCGCGCTGTTCGTGTGCGGCGTGATGCTGGCCATCCGGGCGTTCCAGCGGGCGCATGCGCATACCGAGCCGGTTCACTGAGCCTGCCCTCGGCCGCCGCGACGCCGGGTGAACGGATTCACCTTGCCCGGACCGCGCCCCGCCCCGCCCCGCCCCGCCCCGGCACAGCGTCGAAGGCTGAACGGGGTCGATGGGCGGAAGCCAGCGCCGCGCGGCGCCTTCCGATCGGCCCGGGCGTGCAACGACCATGAAAAAGGCGAGCCTGCGCTCGCCTTTTTCGTGGCCTGCATGCCGCCGCTCAATCGATGGCGTTGCGCACCTTGAATGATTCGCCAGTGGCGAAGAAATCGCCCCCCGCCACATAGTGCATGGTGCGCAGCGCGCCATCCTCGAAGCGCCAGCGCCCGTTGGCAAACACGCGCGGATCGGCCCAGGCGGCAACCACTTCGGCGAGGAACAGATCGTAGCGCTGCTGGTTGTGCGGTTCGGGCAACACCTTGCATTCCAGCCATGCCACGCAGCCTTCCAGCAAGGGGGCCTCCACTACCGTCCCCTGGAAGGTCCGCAGGCCCAGCACTTCGAACTTGTCGCCCTCGTCGCCGGAGCGGGAGCCCACCGCCAGCGTGGCTTCGGCCAGACCGCGCGCGGGAATGTTGAGCACGAATTCGCCGGACGATTCCACCAGCCGTCGCGTCATCGTGGTGGCGTCGATGACCACCGCCACCTTGGGCGGGGTGAAATCCAGCGGCATGGCCCACGATGCAGCCATGACGTTGCGCGCCCCATCATGCGCGCTGCTGACCAACGTCACCGGACCATGGTTGAGCAAGGTGGTGGCCTTGCTCAAGGGAACGGAGGCATAAGGTTGCATGGTGGGCTCCTCTGGAATAGTTGATTTGTTGATTTGTAAATCCACTGTAACCCACCCCCCCGAGGATGGCCTAGCGAAGTGGCGCAAACGATTCACGCGCAATTGCCATACGAAGGAATGGCCCACCCGGCCAGGTGAAGAACGGGAAGCCGCGCGATGCTTTGCCGGGAGAATCTGCTGCATCGCAACAATCGGCGCGGGTTTGTGGCGGAGCGACCGAAGGATGGCCGTCTACATGTCATCGCCGCCCCTACCACGTGTCACAGGATTGGCTGGGTCCCCACCCCACCCCTGCCGGGGCACATCGATCTTCAAGCACGGACGGTGTGGGTCCGGCTGCTCGAAGCGCGGTGCGGCGGGAATCGCTGCTCTCGGCAGGCGGTGCGACCAAACCGGCGGCAGCCCACGGGTCAATCCACAGGAAGGACGAAGGCCGGGAGCCAGTGCGCAAAGCGCCGGGTGGCGCGGGGCGATCCCCGCGAACGCGGTACTACGCGGCAATGCGCCCGGCCTTCGTCCTGCGTTTCCTGGGTGAAGAAGATCGATTCGTTCCAGGATGTGTCATCACCGGTTTCGCGACCGCGTTCGGTGCAGTTCGGAATGCCGTGCAAGGCGCTGGACGCGCGGCAGTATGGATACCGCCAGCGGCCTGCGACACCGCGCGGCGCCCGAAATGCACCGAACCCGGTCGCGAAACAGGTGACGACACGCCCTAGCGCCCGCCCTGTCGCCTGCTGCGGCGCTTGGCCCGATAGCGCTCGAATCGCTCCTGCGTTTCGTCGGCCTTGCGCAGGCCGAAGGCGTAATGGCTTTCCAGCCACAGCACGTTGATGATGCCGAAGGCCAGCGCCAGGCCGATGCCCAGAATCCAGGTGAAGTACCACATTCGATGTTCCTCCGTGCCGGCCGCGCGGAGCGGCCGGGAATGCTCAGTAGCTGGTATGCGTTTCGCGGCGGATCTGCTCCACCGTCACCGTGCCGCGCATCACGCGGTACACCCAGCCGGTGTAGAGCGCGATGATGGGGATGAAGACCACCACTACGCCCAGCATCAGGCCCAGCGTGCGATGGCTGGAAACGGCATCCCACGCGGTCAGGCTGACCACCGGATCGACGCTGGACGGCAGCACGAAGGGGAACAGCGCCGCACCGGCGGTGACGATGATGCCGATCAGCGCCAGCGACGAGCCGGCCAATGCCAGCCAGCGCCAGCGCCGCGCAGCGCCGGCCGCCGCCAGCAAGGCCCCGCCCAGGCCCAGCGCGGGCAGCAGCCACAGCCGTGGCCAGGCGTGGAAGTTGGCGAACCACAGGCCGACCTCGTGCGATACCTGCTTCTGCATCGGCGTCAGTACGCCATTCACGTCGCCGATGGCAACAACCTGGTAGCCAGGCAGGCGCGCCAGCCAGAACCCCAGCACACCGAACAGCACGGCGGTGGCCAGGCCGAACGCGATGGCGGCACGCCGCGCGCGCTCGGCAACGGCGTCGTCGGTGCGCAGGTAGAGATACGCCGCGCCGTGCAGGGTGAGCATGGCGACGGCCAGCAGGCCGGTGCCGACGGTGAAGCCGCTGAACAGGTCGAGAAAGCCGCCGTGATAGGTCACGCGCATCGTGTCGTCGTAGTTGAACGGCAAACCCAGGAACAGGTTGCCGATGGCCACGCCGAACACCAGCGCGGGGAACGCGCCGCCGACGAACAGACCCCAGTCCCAGCCGTTGCGCCAGCGCGCATCCTCCACCTTGCTGCGGTAGTCGAAGCCCACCGGGCGCAGGAACAGCGCGAACAGGGTGAAGATCAGCGCCACGTACAGCACCGAGAAGGCCGCCGCGTAGACCAGCGGCCACGCGGCGAACAGCGCGGCGCCGAAGGTGATCAGCCAGGTCTGGTTGCCTTCCCAGGTGGGGCCGATGGCGTTGATCGCCACCCGGCGTTCCTCATCGTTGCGCCCGACCCAGGGCAACAGCGTGGCGACGCCCAGGTCCCAGCCACCGGTGAGCGCGAAACCCAGCATCAGCAGCACCATCAGGCCCCACCAGATCAGTTTGAGTGTTTCGTAGTCGATCATTGCGTTCCCCTTGCCCGGTCAGGATGCGTTGGCGGAATGGGCCGGCGTGCCGGTCTCGCGGAAATACCGTCCGGTATGCAGGCTGGACGGGCCGAGGCGGATGTACTTCAGCATCAGGTACATCTCGATCACGAACAGCAGCACGTACATGGTGATCAGGCCGATCAGGCTGAACCAAACCTGCCCGGCGTCGATGGACGACGCGGAGAGGAAGGTGGGCAGCACGCCGGAGATGCTCCACGGTTGCCGGCCGTATTCGGCCACGAACCAGCCGGTCATGATCGCCACCCACGGCAGCGGGATCGCCACCACCGCCAGCCGCAGCAGCCAGCGCTGCGGCGCCAGGTTGCGTCGCGCCAGGAACCAGAACGATGCGCCGAAGATGAAGAGGAACAGCAGGCCCAGGCCGACCATGACGCGGAAGCTCCAGAACAGCGGTGCAACGCGCGGAATGGTGTCGTGGGCGGCGGCGCTGATCTGTGCCGGTGTGGCATCGACCACGTTCGGCGTGTATTTCTTCAGCAGCAGGCCAAAGCCCAGGTCGGCCTGATGCCGGTCGAACTGGCGCTTCACATCCTCGCTGGTATCGCCCTGGCGCAGCTTGACCAGCGCCTCGTAGGCCAGGATGCCGTTGCGGATGCGCGCCTCGTGTTCGCGGATCAGGTCCTTGATGCCGGTCACCTGCTTGTCGGTGGAACGCGTGGCGATCAGGCCCAGCACGTAGGGGATGCGCACGGCGTAATCGGTGCGTTGCGCTTCCTGGTTGGGCAGGCCGAACACGGTGATCGATGCCGGCGCGGGATGGGTATCCCATTCGGCCTCGATGGCGGCCAGCTTCACTTTCTGCACTTCGCCGGTGGCATAGCCCGATTCATCGCCCAGTACGATCACCGAGCACACCGACGCCAGGCCGAAGCCGGCGGCCACCGCGAACGAGCGGATGGCGAAGCCGGTATCGCGCGCCCGCAGCAGGTACCAGGCCGATACGCCCAGCACGAACATGGCGGCGGCCACGTAGCCGGCGGCCAGCGTGTGCACGAATTTCACCTGCGCCACCGGGTTGAAGATCACCTCGGTGATGCTGGTCAGCTCCATCCGCATCGTCTGGTAGTTGAACGCCGCGCCAACCGGGTTCTGCATCCAGCCGTTGGCGATCAGGATCCACAGCGCCGACAGGTTGGAGCCGAGCGCCACCAGGAAGGTCACCCCCAGATGCTGTACCCGCGACAATCGGTTCCAGCCGAAGAAGAACAGCCCGACGAAGGTGGATTCCAGGAAGAACGCCATCATCCCTTCGATGGCCAGCGGGGTGCCGAAGATATCGCCCACGTAGTGCGCGTAATAGGCCCAGTTGGTGCCGAACTGGAACTCCAGCGTCATGCCGGTGGTGACGCCCATGGCGAAGTTGATGCCGAACAGCTTGCCCCAGAAGCGGGTCATGTCCTTGTAGACCTGTTGCCCGGTCATCACGTAAACCGATTCGCAGATCACCAGGATCCACGACAGGCCCAGGGTCAGCGGCACAAATATGAAGTGGAACATCGCGGTCAGGCCGAATTGCAGGCGTGACAGCTCCACCACGTCGGCGACGGGTAGCATGGCAGTCTCCAGGGTTGCCTTCGCCTCGCGCCGGATCAACGGCGCGATGGCTGGGAGGCGGTTTCTCGGGGGGTCGGGTGATGCTCGGCGGGCCCGATCAGTTGCTCGCCGATGGTTTCCTGGGGCACGGTCATCTGGTAGGACCGGGTCAGCGGCTGGGAGAACCACATCTGCTTGGCGCCCCACAGCAGCAGGGCCTTGATCGCCAGGATCAGTACGATCTCAGCCCAGAGGGGCAGGCCGGTCTTGAGGACGCCCGCGCGCATCGGTTCAGTCCTTGCCGCGCAGTTTGTCGGTGAAGCCCAGCACTTTCTGCACCTTGGCACCCAGGCGCATCAGGCTTTCCAGCGTTTCCGGCGACAGCCGCTGCACTTCGTCGAACCACACCGTGGCCATTTCGATCAATTCGTGCATTTCGCGCATGCGGCCCTGCGCATGGTGCTCGGCGTCGGTCTGCGGCACTTCCAGCAAGGCGTCGCGCAGCATGGATAGCGTCGGTTCGATCTCGCGTTTGCGTTTTTCCTCCGCCAGCGTGCGGAAGATTTCCCAGATGTCCTTGGGCGCCTCGAAATATTCCCGCCGGTCACCGGGGCGGTGCAGCAGCCGGGCCAGGCGCCACGACATCAGTTCTTTCATGCCCATGCTGACGTTGGAGCGCGAAAAACCCAGGGTTTCGGCAATCTCGTCGGCATTGAGCGGCTGGGGCGAGATGAACAGCAGCGCATACATCTGGCCCACGGTGCGATTGATGCCCCAGCGGCTGCCCATTTCTCCGAAATGCAGGACAAACCGCTCGGTCAGGGGGGTGAGTTCCATCTTCTCGTTCGTGTAATTTCAGAAATTATTGAAACTATAAAACCAAGCTTGATGTAGCTCAATACCAAATCAAAATTTCTTATAGTAGGAATGCGCTTTGACTGGCATTCAATGCCATAGACATAAATACCACTGCCCGACGCGCGCCCCACCATCCGAAAGACGGGCCGCACCTGGTCAGTTCCCTTTCAATTGCCGGAACCCACCTCATGAGCATCGTGCAACGCCTCTGGTTACTGATCACCCTGTCCATCGCCGCCCTGCTGCTGGTGGGCGGCATCGGCATCTACCAGATCACGGGGATCGAACGCCTGGCGGAACAGATCACCGACGAATCGCTGGAAAGCGTGCTGGTCATCAATAGCATCGACAAAAGCTACAAGGAGCTGCGCTCCAAGATCATGGTGCAGTTGCAGGCCACCACACCGGAGCGCAACCGCGAGCTGGATGGCGAGATCACCACGGAACAACAGGCGTTCGACACCGCGCTGGCCGCCTATGCCAGGCTGATCAGCAGCCCCGACGACGAACGCCTCTACAACCAGTTGAAAACGCAGATCGGCGAATACCAGCCAAAGTTCAACGGCGTGCGCCAACTGGCCAACCAGGGCGATGCCGACGGGGCCCGCGTTGCGCTGGAAGCCACCTACGGCACCTATCGCGCGGCCGACGAAACGCTGGACAAGATGGTGGCCGAGAATACCGAGCTGGCGCATGCCGCCAAGGATCAGGCCCAGCGCACGGCGGTCAATGCGGAAATCACCTTTCTGATCGTGGTGCTGGTGTTCGTGGCGCTGCTGCTGGCGCTGGGCTGGCTGATCGTGCGCGCCATTCGCGGCCCGCTGCACGAGACGATGACGGTGATCGGCGAGATCGAACACACGCTGGACTTCACCCGCCGCGTGCCGAGCCGGGCGCAGGACGAGATCGGCCGCATGGTCGGCAGCTTCAACCGCCTGATCGACGCCATGCACCAGACCTTGCGCCGGGTGGGGGAACATAGCGGCGAACTGGCCGGCTCGTCCACCGAGATGGCGGGCAGCTCGCGGGAGCTGGCCAGCGCGGCCGACGTGGCCAGCGATTCGGCGTCCCACATGGCCGCCAGCGTGGAGCAGATGACGGTCAGCATCAACCACGTGGCCGAGCGCGCGCAGGAGGCGGATCATCGCTCCAAGCAATCGGGCCAGTTGGCCAGCCAGGGCGGTGAGATCATCGAAACCACCATCCGCGAGATCGACGGCATCGCCGATACAGTGCGCAACGCAGCCGAGGAGCTGGCCGAGCTGCGCACGCGCAGCGGCGACATCAAGGCGGTGCTGGATGTGATCAAGGACATTGCCGGGCAGACCAACCTGCTGGCGCTGAACGCCGCCATCGAGGCGGCACGCGCCGGGGAGCAGGGCCGGGGCTTTGCGGTGGTGGCGGATGAAGTCCGCAAGCTGGCCGAGCGCACCGCGCAATCGACGCAGGAAATCACGCAGACGGTGGGCACGATCCAGGATGGCGCCGAGCGCGCGGTGAACGCGATGCAGCACGTGGTCGCCCAGGTGGAAAACGGCGTGGGCCAGGCGCGCGAGGCCGGCGATGCCATCCGCCAGATCCGCGCCGCATCGTCCGAGGTGGTGTCCTATGTATCCGAGATCAGCAGCGCGATCCGCGAGCAGGGCAGCGCCAGCACCGCCATCGCGCAGCAGGTGGAGCGCATCGCGCAGATGTCGGAGCAGACCAGCGGCACCGCTGGCGCCAGCGCAGCCTCGGCACAGCGCCTGAACCAGCTTGCCGATACCATGCAGAGGGATATTTCGAGGTACAAGGTATGACGCAACGCTGTGCCTGGTGCGGCGACGATCCGCTGTATGTCGCCTACCACGATGACGAATGGGGCATGCCCTGCCGCGACGCGGACCGGCTGTTCGAGCTGCTGTGCCTGGAAGGCGCGCAGGCCGGGCTGTCGTGGATCACCGTGCTGAGAAAGCGCGACAACTATCGCCGCGCCTTCGACGGTTTCGACGCGCAACGCATGGCGGGCTACGACGACGCACGGGTGGCCACACTGCTGGCCGACCCGGGCATTGTCCGCAATCGCGCCAAGGTGGCCGCGTTCATCGCCAACGCGCAGGCCTACCTCGCCATGCAGACGCGCGGCGAGGATCTGGCCACGTTGCTGTGGTCCTTTGTCGGCGACACGCCGCGCGTGAACCATTGGGGGCCCGGCCAGACGCCGGCGCAGACCGAGGAATCGCAGGCGATGTCCAAGGCATTGCGCCAGCGCGGCTTCAAGTTCGTCGGCCCCACCATCTGCTATGCGCTGATGCAGGCGGCCGGCATGGTGGACGATCACCATCCGGATTGCTGGCGCCGCACCGGCCGATAGCCGTGGGTATGAACGCAATCGCAAATCATTTCAAAATTGAAATAATTTAGAAAGCATATGGCAAGCAGAAAATTCCGACACGCGGCAAGCTCAGTGAATCCATTGAGTATTAGCAAGGGCGAATGTAAGGTAAAGTACCGCCAGTGAGCCGAATCCGGTTTTGCTCAGCTTGGGGATACACATGAAAATTAGCCAACGATTACTTTTACTGATCGCGATCGCCATCCTCTCGCTGGTGGTCGTCGGCGCGGTCGGGTTCGTGAAATTCAACCGCGTGGAAGAACGCGTATCGCGCCTGGGCAACGAGGCGGTGGCCGGGCTGGAAACGCTGTATCGCGTGAACAATGCCTTCAAGGTGCAGCAACTGGTGCTGTACCAGATCGGTTCGTCGTTCGACACCGACCTGCGCACCAGGCTGATCCAGCGCCTGAAGGATCAGGAAAAGGAACTGGCCAGCCAGGTGGCGCACTACGAGACGGCCATTTCCGACCCGGCCGAGCGCGCGCTGTTCCAGAAGCTGCAACCGCAACTGGCCACGTTCGACAAATCTTCGCGGGACGTGCTGCAAACCGCCGAGGATTTCGGCGATGTCGCGGCATCGCTGACCGCCACGCGCGACACCGCCATCGCCACCGAACAGGCGTTGCAGGCGCTGGTGGACTACAAGCTCAAGCTGGCCAGCACCTACCGCACCGAAGTGGCCGAGGAACAACGCAGCGCGCGGATCCAGTTCGTCGTGCTGATCCTGGCCGCCATCGCCCTGCTGGCGGTGATCGGCACGCTGCTGACCCGCGCGATCCAGCGCCCGCTGGCCGAAATGCAGCGAACCGTGACCGAGATCGGCAACACGCTGGATTTCACCCGCCGCGCGCCGGTGAACAGCCAGGATGAGATCGGCCAGACGGTCACCGCCTTCAATACACTGATCGGCCGCTTGCAGGAAAGCCTGCGCGAGATGCGCAACCGCATCGGCGATGTGGCCGGCTCCGCCAACCAGTTGTCGTATACCGCGGGCGGGCTGACCCGCACCGCCACCCAGGCCAGCGAGGCCGCATCCAATATGGCGGCAACGGTGGAACAGGTGACGGTCAGCATCAACCATGTGGCCGACCGTTCGGGCGAGGCCGATGAGCTGTCGCGCGAATCGGGCCGCCTGGCCGAGGATGGCGGGCAGGTGATCGAATCCACCGTGGCCAAGATCGACGGTATCGCCGACACCGTGCGCGAGGCCGCCGACGAGATTGCGCAGTTGCAGGGCAAGAGCGCGGATATCTCGGCCGTGGTCAATGTGATCAAGGAAATCGCCGACCAGACCAATCTGCTGGCGCTGAACGCGGCCATCGAGGCGGCGCGCGCCGGCGAGCAGGGGCGCGGCTTTGCCGTGGTCGCCGACGAAGTGCGCAAGCTGGCCGAACGTACCTCGTCGTCCACGCAGGAAATCTCCGGCACCATCGCTTCGATCCAGGACGGCGCCAATCTGGCGGTGGGCCGGATGCAGAACGTGGTCAGTCAGGTGGAGGACGGCGTGGGCAACGCGCGCGCGGCGGGCGATGCGATCCGCCGCATCCGTGGCAGCGCGGGCGACGTGGTGGGCCGCGTGGCGGACATCACCGAGGCGATCCGCGAGCAGAGCGTGGCCAGCAACAGTATCGCGCAGGTGGTGGAGACCATCGCGCGCATGTCCGAGGAAAACAGCGCGGCGGCCGGCAATACCTCGCAGGCGGCCGAGCATCTGCAACAACTGGCCCGCGATATGGAACAGACCATCAGCCGCTATCGCGTCTGACCGCCGGCATCGCCATGCCACATGCAAAGGAAAACGGCCCTCCGGGCCGTTTTTCATGGCGTGGCCATGCCTAGTCGCCGATGCGCACCCGCTGCCCCGGTTGCGCCAGCGCGCTGGTGATCACGCGCATGTCGCGCCATCCCTCGGCGAAGTCCGAACCGCCCTGCCCCGCCCGGATCGCCGCCGCCAGTGCGCGAAACTCCGCGGCATAGCCGTCGTCATCCGGCTTGGGTTCGTGCTGCACACGGCCGTCGGCGCCACGCAGCGTCAACGTGGCGCCGTCGTACTCGGCACTGCCGCGTTCGGCCAGCACCACCAGTCGCCATTCTTCATGGCCCACGGTGGAGAAATACAGGTTGAGCGTGGCGTGGGCGCCGCTGTCGGTACGCAGCGTCAGGCTGCCGCCGTCGTAGCGGCCGAGGTGCGGATCGACGCTGGAGACTTCGATGGATGCTTCGGTCACCTCGCCGAGCAGGGCCCGCGCCACCGCGACGTAATGCACGCCCGCGTCGAGCAATAGCCCGCCAGGGAAGGCCTCGCTGCCGCGCCAGCCACTGACTATGTAACGGTTATCGTGCGCCATGGTGGTCATGGCGTGCCAGTGCAGCGCATACGCCCGGCCGACCTCGCCCTGGGCCAGCCATGCGCGCAGTCGCCGCAGAAACCAGGCGTGGCGGAAGTTCTCCGCCACCATGGTGACGCGGTCGGGATGCGCCTGCGCCAGTACCAGCATGGCGCGGGCTTCGTCGGGATTCGCGGCCAGCGGCTTTTCCACCAGCACGTGCTTGCCAGCGGCCAGGGCGGCGCGCGTGGCCTCCAGGTTGAGCGTGGCGGGCAGTACGATATCCACGGCATCGATATCCGGGCGTGCCAGCAGCGATTGCCAATCGTCATACCAGTCGATGCCCCCGGCCAGCTCCGCCAGTGCGCGCGCCTTGTCGGCCGTGCGATTGCAGACCGCCACCAGTTGCACCGCATCCCCCACCTGGCGCAATGCCGGCCAATGCAGTTCGCGCGCCGCCACGCCGCAACCGATCAGCCCCAAACGGACTATCTTTTCCATCTGCCTGCCCTTCGCTATTGAAGCGCAGATGTTACGGCCAACTGTCGCTACCTTGTATCAGGCGCGCCCCGAATACGCCATTTGGGCAAATCCCTGGATGCCAGTCAATTGCCGAATCGGTGATAAAGGTGCCGGCCACGCGCATCGCAGTGAAAAAATACCTTGCCTCATCAATTACATAGATTGCTTTGCGCACCGCCTGGAAGCGGGGCCGACCCACGTATCCGCGCAGGTTGCAGTCTGTTACACGGCGTAGCCATAGAACCTTTGGTTTAGCTACGGATTATCGCTAGAATTCGCCCCGTGTTGTCGATGACAGCTAATAAGCCGCAAGGCAGCAGAGCCAATCGTCGGCCAAATAGGTTTACTACCCATCAGCTCAAAAAGGTATTTTCAAAATGAAACAATCTCTGCTCGTCGCTGCCCTGCTGGCCGTTGCCCTGTCCGCTTGCGGCAAGAAGGAAGAAGCTCCGGTTGCCTCCGCTCCGGTTGAAGCTTCGGCTCCGGTTGAAGCCTCCGCTCCGGCTGCTGCCCCGGTTGCTTCGGCCCCGGCTTCCGCCCCGGCTGCTTCCGCTGCCTCCGCTGCCCAGTAATTCAGGCATCGCGAATGAAAAGCCGACCGCAAGGTCGGCTTTTTGTTTTTGTATAATGGCGGCTTTCCATCCCGGGCCCGCCCATGCACATCCTGTTGCCCCGCTGGCTGATCGCCATCGAACCTCGTGGTGTTCTGCTGGACCACGCGCTCGTCATCGATGCCGAACGCATCGTCGATCTGCTGCCCGCCGCCGATGCGCTGGCGCGCTACCCCGAAGCCACGCTCACCCGCCTGCCCGATCACGCCCTGCTGCCCGGCCTGATCAATCTGCACGCGCATTCGGCCATGACGCTGCTGCGCGGCTACGCCGACGATCTGCCGCTGATGACCTGGCTGAATCAGCATATCTGGCCCGCCGAAGGCAAACACGTTTCGGATGAATTCGTTTTCGATGGCACGCTGCTGGCCATCGCGGAAATGATCGCTGGTGGCACCACGTGCGCCAACGATATGTATTTCCACCATGCGGCCGTGACCCGTGCCGCGCTGTCCAGCGATTTCCGCATCATGGTCGGCTGCTCGATCCTGGAATTCCCCAATGCCTATGCCGCCAATGCCGATGGCTATATCCGCCGCGCGCTGGAATGCATGGACGAATTCCGCGGCGAAAACCTGGTCGGCTTTACGCTGGCGCCGCATGCGCCATATACCGTGAGCGACGAAACCTTCCGCCGCGTCATCACGCTGGCGGACGAATTGCAGATCGGTATCCATTGCCATATTCATGAGACGCAGGACGAAATCGCCACCAGCCTGAAGGAATTCGGGGTGCGCCCGCTGGCGCGGCTATCCGGCCTGGGGCTGCTGGGCAGCCATCTGATCGCCGCGCACATGGTGCACACCACCGACGAGGAGCTGGCGTTGCTGGCGCGCCAGGGTGTGCACGTGGCGCACAATCCGGCCTCCAACCTGAAGCTGGCATCGGGCTTTGCGCGCATCGCGGATCAACTCGCCGCCGGGATCAATGTCGGGATTGGCACCGACGGCGCGGCCAGCAACAACAAGCTGGACATGTTCGCGGAGCTGCGGCTGGCCGCCCTGCTGGCCAAGGGCGCCAGCGGCAACCCCGAGGCGCTGCCGGCGTGGCAGGCGCTGGAGATGGCGACACTGAACGGCGCCCGCGCGCTGGGCTGGGACGACCGCATCGGCAGTCTGCGCCCCGGCAAACAGGCCGATGTGATCGCGGTCGAC
This sequence comes from Chitiniphilus eburneus, assembly GCF_005048205.1. Lineage (GTDB taxonomy): Bacteria > Pseudomonadota > Gammaproteobacteria > Burkholderiales > Chitinibacteraceae > Chitiniphilus > Chitiniphilus eburneus. The sequence goes on along the minus strand of NZ_SUMF01000028.1, from coordinate 26,315 downwards.
CTGTCCGCCGTAGGCACCCAGCCGTGCTACGATCCCCTCTCGCATCTCGTCTACGCGGCCGATCGCAGCCAGGTCAGCCATGTGTGGATCGCCGGTCGCAACGTCTACGCCGACCATCGCCACCTGAGCCTGAACCTGGCCGAAACCCAGGCCCGCGCACGCCGCTGGCACAGCCGTATCCTTTCCGTATGAGACCCATCGATGACTGAACCCGTGCTCAACGCCGACGCTGCGGAAATCGCCAAGTTTTCCGCGCTCGCCCACAAGTGGTGGGACAAGGACAGCGAATTCAAGCCGCTGCACGACATCAATCCGCTGCGCCTGGATTTCATCGAGCAGCACGCCACGCTGAGCGCAAGCCGGGTGGTGGACGTGGGCTGCGGCGGCGGCATCCTGTCCGAAGGGCTGGCGCAGCGCGGTGCGCAGGTGACCGGCATCGACCTGGCCGAGAAGTCGCTGAAGATCGCCAAACTGCACCTGATCGAAACCGGCCAGCCCAATGTGGAATATCGCCATGTCGCGGTCGAGGCGCTGGCCGAGGAAGCGCCGGAAAGCTTCGATATCGTGACCTGCCTGGAGATGCTGGAACACGTGCCTTCGCCCGCCAGCGTCGTCGCGGCCTGCGCTCGCCTGGCCAGGCCGGGCGGCTGGGTGTTCTTTTCCACGCTCAACCGCAACGCCAAGAGTTATCTGCTGGCGGTGCTGGGCGCCGAATACGTGCTGGGCATGCTGCCGCGCGGCACCCACGAGTACGCCCGCTTCCTCAAGCCATCCGAACTGTCGCGCATGGCCCGCACCGCCGGCCTGGATACCCAGGCGCTGACCGGGCTGCACTACAACCCGGTGAGCCGTGGCTATACGCTGGGTGGCGATACGGACGTGAATTATCTGATGGCTTGCCGCAAGCCCGAGTAAGCGCCAACGGCGCACAGGAATATCCCATCATGGTTCAAGCAGTGCTTTTCGATCTGGACGGTACACTCGCCGATACGGCAGCCGACCTGGGCGGCGCGCTCAATCGCATGCTGCTGGAGGAAGGCCTGCCGCCCCAGCCCTACAGCGCGATTCGCCCGCTGGCCAGCCATGGCGCGCGGGGGCTGATCGGGCTGGGTTACGGCATCACACCGGACGATGCCGCCTTCGCGCTGCTGCGCGAACGTTTTCTCGATCACTACGAAAGCCATCTGTGCGACGAAACGCGACTGTTCGACGGCATCGCGCCGCTGATCGAAGCGCTGGCGCAGCGCGGACTGCCCTGGGGCATCGTCACCAACAAGCCCATGCGCTTCACCGACCCACTAATCCTGCGCCTGGACTGGCCCAGCGCGCCGGGCGTGGTGGTATCGGGCGATACCGTCGGCGTGGCCAAGCCCGACCCGCGCCCGATGCGCTTCGCCGCAGAGGCCCTGGGCGTGGCACCCGAACGCTGCTGGTACGTGGGCGACGCCGAGCGCGATATCGCCGCCGGCCGCTCCGTGGGCATGAAGACCGCGCTGGCGCACTGGGGCTATATCGCCCACACTGACCTGCCGCATGCCTGGGGTGCCGATGTCGGCATCGAGCACCCGCTGGACCTGCTGCGACACCTGCCCCGCTAGCGGCGCCCCTTTCTAGGGCGTGTCGTCACCTGTTTCGCGGCAGCGCTGGGCCGAAAAAGCACCAGACACCAGGCGCACGACGCAGGCAATAACCGGTTATTGGCAAGGCGTGCAACGCAGTGGAGGGTGTTTTTTCGGCCCAGCCCTGCGGGTTCGGTGCATTTCGGGCGCCATGCGGCGTCGCAGGCCGCTGGCGGTATCCATACCGCCGCGCGTCCAGATCCTTGCAGGGCATCCCGAACTGCACCAAACGCTGTCGTGAAACATGTGACGACATGCCCTAGCGATTCACGTCCACCACGAACCGCCCGCGATGCCGCCCGGCCATGATGTCCTGCGCGGCCGTCAGCGTCTGCGCCAGGCTGATCTCGGTCACGATCTGCTCCAGCCCCGCCACGTCCAGATCGCGCCCCAGGCGCTGCCAGGCCTGCTGCCGCCTGGCCAACGGGGCGTACACGCTGTCGATCCCGTGGAGCGTGACCCCGCGCAGGATGAACGGCGCCACCGTTGCTGGGAAATCCATGCCCTGCGCCAGGCCGCAGGCCGCCACGGCACCGCCGTAACGCACCTGCGCGCAGGCATTGGCCAGGGTATGGCTGCCGGCGGTATCGATCACCGCCGCCCAGCGTTCCTTCTGTAACGGCTTGCCCGGCTGCGCGAACTCGCCGCGCTCCAGGACCTCACGCGCGCCGAGGATTTGCAGATAGGCGCCGGCATCGGCCTTGCCGGTCAGCGCCGCCACCTCGTACCCCAGACGCGCCAGCAGCATCACCGCCACCGACCCCACGCCGCCGGTGGCGCCCGTCACCAGCACCGGCCCGTCGGCCGGCCGCACGCCGTGCGCTTCCAGCGCCTGCACGCACAGCATGGCCGTGTATCCAGCCGTTCCCACCGCCATCGCCTGCCGCGTGGAGAACCCCGCCGGCAACTTCACCAGCCAATCCCCCTTCAGGCGCGCCTTTTGCGCCAGGCAGCCCCAATGCACCTCCCCCACGCCCCAGCCGTTGAGCACCACCAGATCGCCGGGACGAAAATCGGGATGGGCCGATTCCAGCACCTCCCCCGCCCCATCGATGCCGGGCACCATCGGCCAGGCACGCACCACCGGGCCGCGATCGGTGATCGCCAGGGCATCCTTGTAGTTGAGCGTGGAGTAATGCACGCCGAGCAGGATGTCGCCGTCGGGCAGCGCGACCTCTTCCAACTCGGTCGCGCGCGCTTCGAAACAACCGTCCTCCCGACGCAACAGAATCGTTCTGAACATGGGGCCTCCGTAGCGAGAATTTGACGCAGTGACAAGCAATGGGGATAACGATAACCCTCAATGCCCATGCTGGCGAACGTCATGAACCTGTACCTGCGCCTGCTCTGGCTATGGCTCACCGCCCGCCGCCGACCGCCCTGCGCTCTGCTCGGGCCGTGCATCACATCGCTGCGGGTATGGCCGAACGATCTGGATCTCTACCGCCACGTGAACAACGGGCGTTACTTCACCCTGCTCGATCTCGGCCGCACCGACCTGATGCTGCGTAGCGGGCTGGCCAGCAGGATCAAGGCCGCCGGCTGGTTTCCAGTGGCCACCATGGCCACGATGCAGTTCCGGCACGCGCTGACGGTATTCCAGCGCTTCGAGATCCACACCCGCGTCCTGGGCTGGGACGACAAGTCGATCTTCCTGGAACAACGTGTGGTACGACAGGGCGAATCGGTGGCCGTTGCCGCCATCCGCGTCCGCTTCCTGCGGCAGACGGGCGGTTCGGTGGCCACCTCGGAACTGATGGCGTTGGCAGGACACGACGCCCCCTCCCCACCGTTGTCCGACTGGCTGAGCCATTGGGCAACGCCGCCGCAGGATTGAATCCGGCCCCGATCCGCCACCACTCTTCATCAAGCGCTCGACGCTTACGCCCCAAGCGTTCAATATACCCGTGGCATATCCGGCAAGAACAACAACCATGAAAATCCTGCCCGCATTCATCCTGGCCTGTGTGTTTCCCACCTTCGTCTGGGCTGCGTGCAGCAAGCCCCTCAGCGTGGCCGTGGAAGACTGGCCGCCCTATTCGCAGCTCAATACCCTGGGCAAGCCCAGCGGGCTGGACATCGAATTGATGGAGGCCATTTTCAAGGAGGCGGGCTGCACGCTGGTATTCCGCGAGGACATCCCGCGCCAGCGTCGCCATCTGATGCACAAGGAAGGCCAGCTCGACGTCCTGTTCGCGGCGTCGCCCACGCCCGAGCGCCGCCGTTTTAGCTGGTTCACCATCGCCTATCGTTCCGAGACCATCGGCCTGTTCGCCCGCAGCGAGGAGGCGACGCGCTTCGCCAGCATCCGCTCCTTCGACAACCTGCTGAGCGGCCGCATCAGCCTGCTCGCCCCCAACAGCGGCTGGTACGGCGACGATTACGCACGCTACCTGCCCGATTTGAAGGCCAGCGGCCAGCTCCAGCATTTCGAGACCTTCGACCAAGGCATACGCATGCTCAAGGCCCGCCGCGCCGACCTGATCCTCGGCGACGTGGGCGCCGTATTCTACGAAGCCCGCTATATCGCCAAACTGCCGGTCACCCAGCTCACCTTCGTCCCCAACCAGGCCCCGGTGCACCTGATGTTGAGCAAAGCCAGCGTCCCCGAAGCGGACCTGCGAACGATCGACGCAGCCATCCGCCGCCTGGAAACCAACGGCACCCTGACCAAACTGCGTGGCAAATACGGCCTGAACTGAGGCAATGAACAAAGTCCTGCCGCCCAGGCCGGACTTGCCACCTCACCTGCCATAACGCCCCGCCAGCTACGGCCGAAGGATGCCCGATCGATCGCCGTTCAAGGCGCTTCGCACGCCCCGCCCGCGCCCGGCGAAGGCTCTCCCCGCGCGCGCCTCAAGCGATTCGCCACGCAAGGCGGATGCGGGGTACAATGGAAGTTCATCTGGGGCCGCCATGGTTTCGACGGGGGTTGCAAAGCGGATGAGGGCATGCCGGGATCTCAGTCACCCCGTTAAACACTGAATAGTAATAGTCGCAAACGACGAAACTTACGCTCTAGCTGCTTAATAACCAGCTGGACGCTGCACCGGTTTTCTGATGGGCCGGGCGGGGCAACCCGCAGCAGCGTCACTTAACATCAGATCGCTTCTGGCCGGGTGACTTGGTCAGGGGCTAAATCCAAGGTCACTCGCTTGTTACAAGCCTGTCGGCCGGCGTGTAACGGGTTAAATCCCAATAGACCTGGCTAAGCATGTAGAACTCTTCGTGGAGGACTTTCGGACGCGGGTTCGACTCCCGCCGGCTCCACCAAAAACCTTGAATAAGGCCCTGATTTTTCAGGGCCTTTTCTTTTTCGTGACCTTCTAGCGGGCCATTCAGTGGACCATGACCCACCGGCTGTTACCCGCGCTCGTCGGGCCTTTTCAGACGCCACAAGCCTTCCTATGCGACTCGATGAGTAGCTGGGGAACAGAGCAGGTCATCATGCGTCTTTACCCGGTGGGCGTCGGGCCGCGGTGGCACAGTCGGTCCTTTGACCGCAAATGTGGATAGTTTCGGAACTTCGCCGGCACGTGCATCGAAAAACCAAAGCTTGCATGAAGGAGCACCAACGGCCTACGAACGCCTTGAGCGTTAGAACATTGGTGCTCCACCCGATCGTCACCACCTTTCAGAAGTACAGTACTGCCTGCGGCCCAGCGATCCACAGGCACAGGATGGCGTTGATAATGCCAAACCTGCGCCGGGTTACAGGCACCAGAGAAAACTGCCAAGGACAAAAACAATGAGTGCAGACCAAGTCACTCTCAGCCAACTCGAAGGCCATCTCTGGGAGTCCGCCAATATCCTGCGCGGCCCGGTGGATGCGGCTGACTTCAAGACCTACATTTTCCCGCTGCTGTTCTTCAAGCGCATCTGCGATGTCTGGGATGAGGAGTACCAGGAGATCGTTGATGAAACCGGCGACGAGCAACTGGCCTGGTTTCCCGAGTCGCACCGCTTTCAGATCCCCGAGGACTGCCACTGGAACGACATTCGCACCAAGGCCAGCAATGTTGGTGCGGCCCTTCAGCGCGCGATGCGCGAGATCGAGAAAGCCAACCCGGACACCCTGTATGGCGTGTTCGGCGACGCCCAGTGGTCGAACAAGGAGCGGCTGTCAGACGCCTTGCTCAAGGACCTGATCGAGCACTTTTCGAAGTTGCCGTTTGGCAATCAGAACGTCACATCCGATCTGCTTGGTGATGCCTACGAGTACCTGATCAAGAAATTTGCCGACGCCACCAACAAGAAGGCCGGCGAGTTCTATACCCCGCGCAGCGTGGTGCGGCTGATGATCGACATGCTCGACCCCAAGGAGGCCGAGACCATTTATGACCCGGCTTGTGGCACCGGCGGCATGCTGCTGGCGGCAGTGCAGCACGTCCAAGAGATGCACGGCGACGTCAAGCGGCTGTGGGGCAAGCTGTACGGGCAGGAGAAAAACCTCACCACCTCGTCCATCGCGCGGATGAACTTGTTTCTCCATGGCATCGAGGACTTCCAGGTGGTGCGCGGCGACACGCTGCGCAACCCGGCCTTCTTTGAGGGCGATCGGCTTGCTGTCTTCGACTGCGTCATCGCCAATCCGCCGTTCTCGCTCGAAAAGTGGGGTGAAGACCTGTGGCTGAACGACCCCTTTGGCCGCAGCTTTGCTGGCCTGCCACCATCATCCAGCGGCGACTTTGCGTGGGTGCAACACATGGTCAAGTCGATGGCCGATGTGACTGGCCGCATGGCCGTGGTGCTACCCCAGGGGGCCCTGTTCCGCAAAGGGGCAGAAGGCCACATCCGGCAAAAGCTGCTGGAAATGGACTTGGTCGAGGCCGTCATTGGTCTGGCACCGAATCTGTTCTACGGCACGGGACTCGCCGCATGCATCCTTGTGCTGCGCAAGCGCAAGCCAGCCGAGCACAAGAAAAAGGTGCTGATCGCCGACGCGTCGCGGTTGTTCCGCCGAGGGAGAGCGCAAAACTACCTGGAGCCCGAACACGCCGCTGATATCCTTGCTTGGTATCGCGGCTTTGCCGATGTACAGGATGCAGTTCGCGTGGTCACCCTCGATGAGATCAAGGCCGAGGACTGGACGCTGAACATTTCGCGCTACGTATTACCACCGCTGCAAGAAGACATTCCTCCGCTGCCTGAGGCCATCAAGGCCTTCATGGACGCACTGACTCGCTGCCGTAAGGCAGAAGAGCGGCTCGCGCAGGTCATGACCGAAGGAGGATGGCTGAAATGAGCCGTATCACCCAACAAGACCTCGAAAGCTACCTCTGGGGCGCGGCCGTTTTGCTGCGCGGCCTGATCGACGCCGGCGACTACAAGCAGTTCATCTTTCCACTGCTGTTCTACAAGCGCGTCTCGGATGTCTGGGACGAGGAGTACCAAGCTGCGCTGGCCGATTCGGACGGCGACCTGTCCTACGCCGAGTTTGCTGAGAACCACCGGTTTCAGATCCCCGAGGGCGCGCATTGGAACGATGTGCGGCAAACGCCGAAGAATGTTGGCAGCGCCATCCAGAAGGCCATGCGCGCCATCGAGTCGGCCAACCCGGACATGCTCGATGGCATCTTCGGCGATGCCCCGTGGACCAACCGCGAGCGTCTGCCCGATGAAACGCTGAAGAACCTGATCGAGCACTTCTCGACCCAGACGCTTTCGGTGGCCAACGTGCCCGAGGATGAGTTGGGCAATGCCTACGAATACCTGATCAAGAAGTTCGCCGACGACTCAGGCCACACGGCGGCCGAGTTCTATACCAACCGCACTGTCGTGCACCTGATGACGCAGCTTTTGGCGCCGCAGGCGGGCGAGTCGATTTACGACCCCACCTGTGGCACCGGTGGCATGCTGATTTCGGCCCTGGATGAAGTGAAGCGCTCGGGCGGCGAATACCGCACCCTCAAGCTATACGGGCAGGAGCGCAACCTCATCACCTCATCCATCGCCCGCATGAACCTGTTCCTGCACGGGGTGGAAGACTTCGAGATCAGCCGCGGCGACACGCTGGCCGATCCTAAACATATTGAGGGCGACCGCCTGCGTCAGTTCGACGTGATCCTGGCCAACCCGCCGTACTCCATCAAGCAGTGGAACCGCGAGGCCTGGAGCAGCGACAAGTGGGGCCGCAACTCGCTGGGCACGCCGCCGCAGGGCCGCGCAGACTATGCGTTCCAGCAACACATCCTGACCAGCCTCAGCGCCAAGGGTCGGTGTGCGGTGCTATGGCCCCATGGCGTCTTGTTCCGTAACGAGGAACAAGCCATGCGCGCCAAGATGGTCGAACAAGACTGGGTCGAGGCCATCATCGGCTTGGGCCCCAATCTGTTCTACAACTCCCCGATGGAGTCCTGCATCGTCATCTGCAACCGCAAGAAGCCAGCCGCTCGCAAGGGCAAGGTGATCTTCATTGATGCAGTGAACGAGGTCACGCGGGAACGGGCGCAGAGCTTTCTCAAGCCTGGGCACCAGCAGCGTATCCTGAGCGCTTTCAAGGTCTTTGCGGATGTGCCTGGTTTCGCCAAGGTCGCCACACTGGCCGAAATCGGTGCCAATGCGGGCAACCTCTCGATCCCGCTGTACGTGAAGCGCATGGCCGCCGCCATTGCCACCGACGGCAATGGCGACGCGGTATCGCTGCGCTCTGCCTGGGACCAATGGCAAACCGAAGGGCGCGCGTTCTGGCAACAGATGGATGCGCTGGTGGAAACGCTGGATGGACTGATTACGGAGGACATCGAGCGTGTCTGATAACAAGAATTTAAAGCCTGGCTGGAAGGTCTGGCGCTTCGATCAGATAGCGATCAACGTCAATGTCCGCATCGATAACCCATCCGAGTCCGGTATGGAGCACTACGTTGGACTGGAACATCTGGATGCTGACTCGCTGAAGATTCGCCGCTGGGGCACGCCGGATGACGTGGAGGCTACCAAGCTGATGTTCAAAAAGGGCGACATCATCTTTGCTCGCCGCCGGGCTTACCAGCGAAAGCTCGGCGTCGCTGAGTTCGATGGCATCTGCTCGGCACACGCGATGGTGCTGCGTGCCAAGCCTGAAGTCGTGCTGCCTGAGTTTCTACCGTTCTTCATGCAGAGTAATCTTTTCATGAACCGGGCAGTGGAGATTTCGGTGGGTTCGTTATCTCCCACGATCAATTGGAAAACAATGGCAGCGCAAGAGTTTGCGCTGCCGTCGATGGACGAGCAAATTAGCCTAGCGACCGCTTTCTCATCGATCGACGAACTTCTTCACGAACTGGATTCTGCGCAAAGGGAGTTGGCTATTGCCGAGCGCTCAGCGATTCAATCCGTTCTTGGAGAAGATGACAAATGGCTAATGGCGACTATGAAAAGCGTCGTAAAAAGCATTGAAGCTGGCAAGAGCCCTAAAGCTTCATCGTTGCCCGCTGAGCCTCACGAGCTTGGTGTATTGAAGGTGAGTGCGGTTGGTTCGCAGGGTTACTGCCCGGAGGAAAACAAAGCGCTACTGAACCCGAATGATTTCATCCCTGAAGCTACCGTCGAAATTGGTGATTTCCTTGTAACACGAGCCAATGCCCAGCCGCAGGGCGTTGCTCGTACCTGCATCGTTGAGTCGACGCCCAACAATCTTATGTTGTGTGACAAAACATGGAGGCTGCGCTTCACTGCGGATGCACCTCCCAAGCAATTCATATTGGCTTGGACAAAATTGCCGAAGTTCCGCTCATATATCGAAGCTCTGTGCTCAGGAACGGAAGCAAAGAACATTTCTCAAGAAAAATTTCTTGCGGCGCCAATGGTCCACCTCGATAAGGGCCAACAAGAGGACATTGGCCGAGCCATGGAAGAAATAGAACGCGCCAAGAAGGCACTTGAAAAGCGTAGGGGCGCTGTCTTGTCATTCAAACGGTCATTTTTGAATAAAGCCTTTGGGGAGGACTGACTAGTGAGCTTCACAGAATCCAACACAGTCGAAGCCTACGTCCGCGATCTGCTCGCCGGCCCAATCAAGGCTGCCCCGGCCAATACCGCCCAAGAACCCCAAGCCCCCTACGGCCCGAGCCCCAAAGGCATCGGCTGGCGCTACGCCGCCCCAGCTGAGGTGCCGCGCCAGATTCAGGAGGTGCTGGTCGAACCCTGGCTGCGCGAGGCGTTGATTCACCTGAACCCCGAGATTGCCGCCCAGCCCGACCGCGCCGATGAAGTGCTCTACAAGCTGCGCGCCATCGTGCTTTCGGTGCGCTCGGACGGCCTGATCCGCGCCAATGAGGAAATGACCGCCTGGATGCGTGGTGAGCGCTCGATGCCCTTCGGCCACAACAATGAGCATGTGCCGGTGCGGCTGATCGACCTGGATGACCTGTCGCAGAACCAGTACATCGTCACCCAGCAGTTCATCTACCGCGCCGGCTCCACTGAGCGCCGCGCCGATCTGGTGTTGTTGGTGAACGGTCTGCCGCTGGTACTGATCGAGGCCAAGACCCCGGTCAAGAAGTGCATCAGTTGGGTGGATGGCGCAATGCAGGTGCACGACGATTACGAAAAGTTCGTGCCGGAGCTGTTCGTCTGCAACGTGTTCTCGGTGGCCACCGAGGGCAAGGCCTACCGCTACGGCTCCATCGGCCTGCCGGTCAAGGACTGGGGCCCTTGGCATCTGGATGGTGATGACGACGATGGTCAGCACCATCCGCTGAAGTCGCTCAAGCTGTCCGCTGAGAGCATGCTGCGCCCGCATGTGGTGCTGGATATTCTGGGCAGCTTCACTCTGTTCGCCGCCAACAAGAAAAAGCAGCGCATCAAGATCATCTGCCGCTACCAGCAGTTTGAAGCGGCCAACAAGATCGTCGAGCGGGTGCTGGCGGGTTACCCCAGAAAAGGGCTGATCTGGCACTTCCAGGGCTCGGGCAAGTCCCTGCTGATGGTGTTTGCCGCGCAGAAGCTGCGCATGCATGCGGGCTTGAAGAACCCCACGGTGCTGATCGTGGTGGACCGTATCGACCTTGATAGCCAGATCACTGGCACGTTCACCGGCGCGGACATCCCCAATCTGGAAAAGGCGGACAGCCGCGAGAAGCTGCAGCAATTGCTGGCGCAGGACGTGCGCAAGATCATCATCACCACGATCTTCAAGTTCGGCGAGGCCACGGGCAGTCTGAATGACCGCAGCAACATCATCGCGCTGGTGGACGAGGCGCACCGCACCCAGGAGGGTGACCTCGGCCGCAAGATGCGTGAGGCCCTGCCCAATGCGTTTTTGTTCGGTCTGACTGGCACGCCGATCAACCGTGCCGACCGCAACACTTTCTACGCCTTCGGCGCCGACGAGGACGAAAAGGGCTATATGAGCCGGTACGGTTTCGAGGAATCCATCCGCGACGGTGCCACGCTAAAGCTGCACTTCGAGCCCCGGCTGATTGACCTGCACATCGACAAGACGGCGCTGGATGCCGCCTACAAAGACCTGACCGGTGGCCTGTCGGATCTCGATAAGGACAATCTCGCCAAGACCGCCGCCAAGATGGCCGTGCTGGTGAAGACGCCCGAGCGCGTTCGCAAGATTTGCGAGGACATCGTCGAGCACTTCCAGACCAAGGTGGAGCCCAACGGTTTCAAGGGGCAGATCGTCACCTTCGACCGTGAGAGCTGCCTGCTGTTCAAGGCCGAGCTGGACAAGCTGCTGCCGCCCGAGGCCACAGACATCGTCATGTCGGTGCAGGCGGCAGACAAGAAAGAACACCCGGAGTACGCGCCCTACGACCGAAGCCGCGATGAAGAAGAGCGATTGCTGGATCGCTTCCGCGACCCGGCAGACCCGCTGGCGCTGATCATCGTCACGGCCAAACTTCTGACGGGCTTCGATGCACCCATTTTGCAGGCCATATACCTGGACAAGCCGCTACGCGACCACACGCTGTTGCAGGCGATCTGCCGGGTGAACCGGACCTACTCCGAGCAGAAGACCCACGGCCTGATCGTGGACTATCTCGGCATCTTCGACGATGTGGCGGCGGCGCTGGAATTCGATGACCAGACCGTCAAGCAGGTGGTCAGCAATATCCAGGAGCTGAAGGACCAGTTGCCCGAAGCCATGCAGAAGTGCCTGGCCTTCTTTACCGGCTGTGACCGCAGTTTGCAGGGCTATGAAGGTCTGATCGCTGCGCAACAGTGCCTGCCCAACAACGAGGTTCGAGACAACTTTGCCGCCGAGTTCAGCGTGCTGGGCCGTATCTGGGAGGCGCTCTCACCAGACACCGTGCTGGGCCCATTCGAGAAGGACTACAAGTGGCTGTCGCAGGTATACCAGTCGGTGCAGCCGTCCAGCGGCCACGGCAAGCTGATCTGGCACTCTCTGGGTGCCAAAACCATCGAGCTGATCCATCAGAACGTGCACGTCGATGCGGTGCGCGACGACCTCGACACGCTGGTGCTGGATGCTGACCTGCTGGAAGCTGTGCTCGCCAATCCTGACCCCCAAAAGGCCAGGGAGATCGAGATCAAGCTGAACCGACGCATGCGCAAACATGCGGGTAATCCGAAGTTCAAACAACTGTCGGAACGGTTGGATGCGCTGAAGGACCGTTTTGAATCTGGTCAGATCAACAGCGCCGAATTCTTGAAGCAGCTCTTGGAGATTGCCAAGGAAACGCTGCAGGCTGAGAAGGAAGTGCCACCTGAAGAAGACGAGGACCGTGGCAAGGCGGCATTGACCGAACTGTTCAACGAGGTCAAAACGTCGGAGACGCCCATCATGGTCGAACGGGTGGTCGCAGACATTGACGAGATCGTGCGCCTTGTCCGCTTTCCGGGCTGGCAAGGCACGCAGGCCGGCGAGCGTGAGGTCAAGAAGGCACTACGAAAGGCGTTGTTCAAGTACAAGCTGCATGCGGATGAAGAGTTGTTCGAGAAAGCCTACAGCTACATCCGGCAATACTATTGAGGCAACATGGCACTTATGGGGTACCCGTAACTGAATCACCCCGGGTTCGCGGAGACTTACTCACTCGAGGGTTTCGAGCCAGGAAAATCGGGGAGCAGGTCCCCCCCCCGTTGGCGCTTCAATCACCGGCAAAGGCCAGCATCTCGCCGTCGTCCGGCACCCGCAACCGCTGCGCCAATCCCAGCGCCTGGGCGCGGCGCAGCAGCGTAGCGCGCGAAACCGGGCAATGGTCCAGCGCTTCCAGGTGATTGGCGATGACGATTCCCTGCCCCAGCGCAGCCAGGGTCAGCACGGCGTCGTCGTCCATGATCAGTTCCGCGCCGAAATCCATGCTGGCCCCGCCAGCCGGCACCACGCTCACCGCCGGCCGCCGCTCGAGGATGCAACGACGCACCTCGTCGGTCAGCACCGTATCGCCTGCCAGGTAGAGGCTGGGCTCCCCTGTCTGTTCGATGTAGTAGCCATATCCGTGCACCATAAAGCGGCTGATCCAGCCTTCGCCATGCAGACAGCGGATGGGGGTGATCGAACCAGTATGAAACGGTGTGGGCCCGGTTGCATTCAGCGGCTGGACGTTGAGCCCGCGTCGAGCGAGGAAAGTGGCATCGTCCGGCATGCACAACACCGGAATGCCGCGCTCGCGCAACCAGCGACAACCGGCACGATCCAGATGATCGACGTGGCCCTTGCGGCAATGGGTGATCAGCGCGTGCGTCACCCCGATCAAGTGCTCCGCCGTACCATCGGGCAGCGGGACGATGGGATTGCGACGACGCTGGCCGACCAACCACTTGAATGGAGGAATCGCGCCCTGGTCGGCGAGCATGGGGTCGACCAGGATGCGGCAATCGTCATAGGCCACGATGATGGTGGCATTACGGAGTTGAGTGAGGTTCATGCCCCGGATTGTCGAGTGTCCGGCCACCACCTACCATGACCGGATTCGCCATATTTATTGCATAACATGCCAATCTTCCGTATCGGTCTGTTGCTTTACCCCGGCTGCATGCCTACCGGTCTGTTTGCCGCAGCGGATTTGCTTCAGGCCGCCAATCGCCGCAATGGCCGCGAGCTGTTCAACTGCCATTGGCTGAGTGTGCGGCACGCACCGATCCAGTGTGCCCACGGGATGACCCTGACCGCAGAAGCCACCCTGGGGGACCACAAGTGCGACGCGGTGCTGATCCCTGGCATGTGGGCGGAATCGGTTTGGGATGTGCAGCGCACGCTGACGGAAAACCAAGCGCTGCTGGATGCCTTGCGGGCATTGCCGCCCCGCGTGCAATGCTGGAGCTATTGCACCGGCGTGGCCCTCGTGGCGGCGACGAATCGCCTGGACGGCGAGCCCGCAACGGCAACCTGGTGGATGGCGGGCTGGCTGCAACAGCACTACCCCGGAGTGAACTGGCAATGGGAACGCCACTGTGTGGTGAATCCCGGCCACGCCACGGCCTCGGGCGTACATGGCTATCTGCCCATCGTGTGCGAGCAGATCGAGCAGCGGCTGTCGCCCGAGCGATGGCGCGACCTCAACCAGCTGATGGTGTTGCCGCGACCATTGCCGGTGGCTCCCGCGTTCCAGTCGCTGGCATTGATCGGCACCACGGACCCGTGGCTGCGACAGTTGCGCTTTGCGATCGAAGCCGTTCCGGCATCCGAACTCACGGTGGCACGGCTGGCAGCCAGGCTGGCAGTCTCGCCGCGTACCCTGGCCCGCAAGACGGTGACGGCGGGCGCCGGCCCTGTCGGCGAATATGCCCGGCAAGTCAAGCTCAACCAGGTCGCGGAGCAACTGGCACACACCCGGCTGTCCCTGACCAGGATCGCCGAGGCGGTGGGGTTCGCCGACGAATCGAGCCTGCGGCGCGCTTTCAAGCAGGTATCGGGCATGACGCCGGCCGAATACCGACATGCCTACCAGCGATGAATACGACACGTCGCGATCGCGGCATCCACACCAGCGGTGACCACCACGCTACGCGTCGGCGAGAATGACCGGCCGTGCCCCGGGGGCAGGCTCAACGGTTTGCCAGCCTGCGCTATAGGCTTCCGGCGCAGCGGCGGCAACCCTATCACGCGCCACCGCGTATTCTGGTCAGGGCCTCTGGATCATTGGCCACCTTGCTGCCCGGCGGGAACACCAGTTCGCCGTGGCGACGATCATAGACACCCCCCTTTATGCCACGCTCCGCCAGTAAAGCACGCAACTGGCCCACCTCGCCCTTGATGCGGATCGCGCCCTGATCGTTACGATAGGCACCCGCCAGCAGTCCGGGAGCAACTTGCTCCGCGCTGGGCGGGACATTGTCCGGTGGGTTCGCCTGCGTGGGAGCAGGCGGCGGCGCTGCTTCCGGCCGCCCTGTTTGCACAGGGCCGGTTTCAACCAGCGCAGGTTCCCCGGCCGATACGGCCACGCCTCGGGCGTCGGCGTTCCCGGGGTTTGGCATGCCTTCCTGCGGCCCTGGCGGCACGGCGGACGATTTCGGCGGCAGGGACGACTCATTTTTTCCGGACTGCGCTGCGTTGCCCTGGAACACCTCACCCGCCGGCTTCGCTGCCGCCCCCTGTATGTAGCCCCCCCCGGCGGCATCCACATAGGCACGCAATGCCTCCTGGGAGGTCAGGTCCTTGCCAGCCCCGAAGCGCTCGAGAAGCGTTTGCCCCGCTGTGATGCCAGCCTCGGCTGTGCCGGCAGCCCCCGCCCCTTTCGCTTTGCCGAGCAGCCTGTTGGCATGGCGTGCGCCCAAGCCTGCGATCAGCTTGTCGAGACCCAGCTTGTCGGCCGCGGATGCCAATAATCCCGAGGCCAGACCCGCTGCGCCAACCCGTTGTAGATCAACCGGCTGATCGGGGTTTTCTCGATGGGCCTCGCCATAGGTGGAACCCACCGCTTTTGCCGTGAACGTGGCCGCCCTGGCCACGTCGGCGCCCAGGCTTCTGGCCAGTTGTCGCTCTGCGATCCGGGCAGCCTCGTCCTTGATCAACCCTTTGATGAGGCTTTTTCCGACAAGGCCGGCCGCACCACCTCCCAGTGTCCCCGGGCCAGGCACCGCCGAACCCAGCACCGCCCCCGCCAAGCCTGCGGCCACCGACTCTCCCACATTTCCAACCATCTGCCCCAGGTTGTACTGGACCCAATCCATCAGATCGCCATCCGTGCCCGCCAGCGCGCCAGTCAGGGTGTCGCTGCCATGCCCGCGTTGCTCGACCGCTTGCCGGCCCGCTTCGAACTGTTTCAGGCCCCAATTCCGCACCGCGCCACCCACATCGTCCAGCCCAGCGCGCGCCGCCGCATCGCCCAGGTAAGCCACTGCGCCGCCGAGCATGGATCGGGTCTGTGGCAAGTAGTCCCGCACGCCACGCACGAAGTCGGAACGATCGGCCTGTCGGTCAGCGGGCGCTACAACGGCTTCCGCTGCCGGAGGTTGTGGAGCGGGAGCGACGGGGCCGGGCACTCCGGCACGAGGGGGGTCATGCTTCATACCCTGGGATTGCGGTAGCTCCCCCACTTCGTCAGTCTGTCCAAGCCCATCCGCGGCATTCCTCGCATCGCGTTGCGCCGGCTGGCGATAGCCCATCAAGGTCATCTGGGCGATCAGTTTCTTGCGTTGCGAGCCGTCCGGATCGTTGGTGTCGGTCAGGCCGGCGAGTTGCCGCTCCATCTGGTCGCGCCGGCTCAGGACCTGGTTCTGCAACTGCTGGCCGCGCGCCTGGGCCATGGCCAGCGGGGATTCGGGTCTGCTTGCAGCGGCATGCCTAGCCAGATCCTGCTGGCCCAACTGCGCAGCCAGTTCCGCGCCGGTACGCTGGGAACGAACGTCGGTGGAGCCCAGCAGCCGGCGCGCCATCTCGCTTGGTGTGACCGGCGTGGCCAGCCTGTTCGGGCCATCCATCGCCTCGATCCGCGCCTGATGCAGCTCGCGCTGAAGCTGCGTGCTGTGTTCGATCTCGGCAACACGCTGTGCTGTCCGCTGGGCCTGCGTCATGTGTGGATCGCCTTCCCAGATTGCCCCGGACACGTTGCCGCTGGCCAGATTGGTTGCCTCGCCAGGATCGGCGAAATTGCTGTAAAGCGGTGCCTGCCCCGGCTGATCGATGCGCTGGTATTGCCCTTCGGGCAGGGTCCTCAGCCTGTCGAGATTCGACTTGGGCTGATCCGGCACGGGCACCTTCCCCGGCCCGCTGTTGGCGTTGGCAATGGCCGCCTGTGTTTCCGCATGGCCAGTGGGCAACGTACTCCCAGGCCGGGCAGGCGGGCTTGGAGCCGGCGGTGTGGAAGCCGGGGCCGCCAGGGGCTTCAAGCCGGTCTTGTCCATGATGTACTGCCTCGCCTCGCCTGCCAGTTCCCCCAACTGTGAAAGGCTCTTCGCCATTGGCTCGGCGGCCCAGGCGGTTTGTCGCGCGGCTTTTTTGGTCAGCCCGAACGGATCTTCCCGCCGCGCGCCCAGCATGAGTGCTCCCATGTTGGCGGCGACGTCGAACATCGGCGCAGCGGCCTGGTTGACGAACCTCACCGGAAACAGCACGGTACGCTTCAATGTTTCCCATCCACCAAGCT
The DNA here is from genome assembly GCF_005048205.1 of Chitiniphilus eburneus. Taxonomy (GTDB): domain Bacteria; phylum Pseudomonadota; class Gammaproteobacteria; order Burkholderiales; family Chitinibacteraceae; genus Chitiniphilus; species Chitiniphilus eburneus. Next base: position 9,214 of record NZ_SUMF01000028.1, on the reverse strand, counting down.
GCGCCCCAGGCCTGGGCCGGCCTGGCGCGGCGGTGGGCGGCCGCGCCGCCGGGCGCAACGAACCGCCACTGCTTGCGGCGCTGGTTGGAACATTGCTGGTGGGTTCGGGCTTGTTTGCGCTACCAAGCGCAGATGAGGGGGGCGCCGGGATCAATCGCGGGTCATTTGCCATAGGGGTCTCCAGAAACAACTACGCCCGCGCATGGCGGGCAACGAAAAAGCCCGCGTCAGCGGGCTGGACAAGCACAAACGACAACGCCCCGCATCAGCGGGGCGCAACGCGTCTACCGTATCGGACTAACTAATCAGGCCATTCGAACAGGCGCTGGGCGCGACGCTCGTGGATCGGCACCGGGTGCTTGTGGCCCGATGCTTCATGAGTGCGACCAACCGTCTGACCCCGCGTCAGCGCACGATCTTACGCAGCAGGCCCCTTCCGCATGGAAGGGTTCTCGATCCTTCTCTCACACCAACGACAACCCCATTTGGGGATGCCCATCACATCGGCCCCTGACTGAAACCAGGGTACTGCCAGCACCAGGGCATCCGTGCGGCTCAACGCCCCTCGCGCAGCCCACTCAACCGGATCTGCGCCTCATCCACCTCACTTGCCAGACAGTGTTCCGCTTCCTCGGTGAGATAGCCTGCCACATCCAGCACCGGCCCCAGCAACGGGTCACCCTCCTTGTGCAGCTTGGCGACCACGCTGAGCAGGGTGGCGATCATGGTTGAATAGCTGTGAGCAATGGCTGCGGCATCGTAGCGGGCAGTTGCAACGGCACAATGTTCGGCATGGGTGACAGGTGTGGCGCAGCGGGTGCTGGTCATATCGGATCCTCGGTTTGTTGTTGTTGAGGTGATTACGAACAGCGGTGATTGTCCATTCCTCCGACACGGACGCGGCACTGCACGTCTTCACCTGTGCGGCCTTGCGGAAGGCATCGCGATGACGGCTGTGTTTGCAAAGCACGCTAAGCCAACTCTGTGTAGTTCACCCAGTTCATTGTTGCGGGGTTGATGGACTGCGCCGCACCGCGCGCCACCACTGGCAATTCAGCCAGCGCGTAGGCGTCTGCGGTGGGCAGGGCCATGAACTGCTGCGCATCCAGCACGATCGGGCCGGCCAGGCCTGGAGCGGGGACCAGCACCAGGCGGATCCGGCAGCGCTCATTCAGGTATTGGCCGACGATCAGGCAGCGCGTCGGTGTGCCCTCATCGTCGGTGACGTCAAACGCGGCATCACGGGATGCGGCGGTGCTGTCGGCGATGAAGCCACCCCAGTACTCAGGATTTTCAGAAGGGGGGCCACTGTTGTCGTTGCTCCAGGCGTTATAGGTGCCGAGCCAGCTACCGGCGATCAACAGGGTAGCAAATCCGTCGCTCTGCTTGATCGCGTAGTCGTACTTGCCGGGGTTGTAGGGCTGGAAGTCGGAACGCCCATCCGGGAAGCGCATGATGAAGAAGGTCTGCGCTCGTGCGTAACCGCCACCCGCTGCCATGTACCAGTTCGTTTGCGCACTGGCAACCAGTGTCGTTTCTCTGAAGACGTACAATTCCGGTAGCGTTCCGGGGTCTGCTGTGAAACGCGGAACTGCGAAGGTGACGTCGCCTACGGTGATACTGCTACCAGGGTCGATCGGTTTGAAACCAATCTCACCAGGAGTCGTAATACTGCCGCTACCTTCCAATACGTCGGCGAAGAAGAAGGGGCCGGATGAGGGGTCGGGAATCGGCGGAACTGGCGGTTTAGCGTTGGTGTCGTCCGGCCCGTAGATGTACGGCATCGAATACCAGTTCAGTGGCGCCCTGTACTCTTTGGTCCAAAGGGTTATCCAGTTGGGGCCAACTTGGTGTCCTTCGGAGTCAGTCCAACCACGGGTCATGATCGGGATAACGTACAACCATTCTGCGTCACCTGATGGGTACGGCAACCCGGGCGCGTTGACGAATAGCTCATAGAACCGTGACGCGATAGGATAGGTTCCAAAATACGCGGACGACATAAAGTTGAAGGTATCCGGATTCAGACCAGCCGGGTCCGGCAGGCCGAAGGCGATGAGTCTGAACATAACTGGCCGACCGGCCGGGACACCGCACGCATCGAAGATCGGCTTCAGCAGCGAGTAAACCAGCATATTGCTGGCCGGTACGGGACCGGGGTCCATCTGCTGGATGTATCTAGCACTGGCACAGATGCGGCTGGCGCAAACCGGCGTGGAACCGTACAGCGCGCTGACCCCGTAGTTGCCTGCGGCTACGGGATACCACTCGATGGTCCCCGCTTTCAGTTCCGCCGATACATCAGCCAAAAAATCGCGCATATCGTTCGCGGCGGCATACGCAGACGAACTGGTGCCGGGCGCTACCGCGCTCCCATCGCCGTTAATAGGCTGGGGGGTTTCTGCCCACTCGAACATCAGCGCGTCGTACAGGTACCACGTCTGCTCAAAGACCAGCTCTTCGCTTTCCAGCGTAATACCGGAGCGAGATACCCGGTACGTCTTGCGCCATATTTTCGTGTACTGCGCGTATTTGGTCTGCACTACGGCCAACTTGTTGTGCAGCCAGCCACTATAGGTGTCGTGGATTTTGATATCGGTAATGATCTGGTCTTCTGGGGTCAGCGTGCTGTCGATTGAGTCGGAGGTACCGACCAGGATAGTGATCAGCGAACCGTGATCGCAGCAAAACCCCATGGGGTAGCTCAGCGGCTGGAATTGTTCAAGGGACGCCTCGGCCAGTACGATCTTGGTCTGGTGCTGCACCCCGTCCGGGAAGGCCGCACCCAGATACCAATCCACCGTATAGTCCGGGATATCTCCCGTTCGCTGGAAGTATCTGGCGGCATACGGATACACGTTGTCGCCGTCCAGGATTCCGCCCCACAGATCGTGCATACCCGACAGCCAGCCCGGGAAGACAATACCTCCCCCTTCGCCCTCGCCGATGGCGCTGCGGGTTTCGCGGCCGTGCAGGGGCGCGATGCCGAAGCCGCTGGTCTGGAAGTTGACCGGTGGCCGCTTGCCGATGCGCAGGCGGCGGATGGCGCTGCACAGGCCGCCATTCAACTCGGGGCGATAGCACTCGGGGTAGCGGCCGGTCCATTGCCGGTAGTGCTGGCCGTCGGCCGCCAGTGAACTGCGGTGGTAGGGCGTGCTGCGCACGCGGTAGGCGCCCCGTGCGTCGAGCAGCCACGGTCGGCGCAGTGCCTGCGGTGAGGGGCCGATGTCACCCCATACCTGCGGTTCGCCTTCGCCCGAGATCTGCGCCACGCAGCGGCCGTCGTAAAAGCGCAGCATCGCCATTTCGTCGCCAAAGGGGATGATCCGGGTGCCGGTGTAGCCGGGGTTGCCGGCCAGGGTGGCCCGCGCCACCCGGCGCACCTGGGCGCGGCAGGCCTGGGTACCGCCACGCACCAGGATCTGCGGGACCGGTTGCGCCGGGCTCACTGCGACATCTCTTGATTGATGGCGACGCCGGCAATGGCCGATGACGCGCCGCCAATGGCGGAACCCAGCGAGCCGATGGCACCGGCGATGGCGCTGAGCCGGCCCTCGTAAGTCTGCACCGCCTGGGCCCGCACTGCGCCGGTTTCCTGGGCAACGATGCTGTTGTGTTGGGCCTTGGTGGTGGCGTCGGTGCGCTCGATCTCGGCCAGCAGCTTGTCCTGTTCGACACGTAATTGCTGCGCCGCCAACTGGTCGGCGTTGTTGCTGCGGGTGGCGTCCAGTTGGGCACGATAGGCGTCCACTTCGGCCCTGAAGGCCGCGCCGCGCGCATCGGCCTGGCTGGCCGCTGCCTGTACTCTGGCGCTATAGGCGCGTACCAGTTCGCCGTAGGTCTGGGCCTGGGTCTGGTCGCCACGCAGGTCGGCTTCATAGAGCCGTACCTTCATCTCGTTGGTGCTGTAGCGAGCCACTTCCGCATCCACTTCGGCGCGGTAGGCATCGATCCGGGCACGGTTGACGTTGACCACCGCTTCTACCCCGCGCATCAACTCGCTGTAGACCTGCACTTTGGTCTGCTCCGCGCGGATCTCCGCTTCCCAGCTTTCGATCTGTTGGGCGTTGACCTCGCTCTTCAGCCGTTCGGCCTGGATCGATTCGCTGTAGAGCTGGATCTTCGCTTGCGCACGTTCGCGCTCTTCCTGATACGCCGCCAGCGCGATACGGAGCGCATCGTTGCGGGCGTTGTAGCGCTGGATGGCGTAGTTCAGCGTGGCCTGCGCGGCGTCGAGATGCAGCCGTTGCAGTTGCAGCGCACGCTCCATCACTTGTTGCGCGGTGCGTTTGAGCAGGTCGATGAATTGCAGTCCGCTGGCGGTCACCTGCTGCTGTTGTTGCACCAGCAGTTCGGCGCGCTGGTTGGTGATGCTGCGGTTCAGGTCGGCAATCTGGCCGCTGGTACCCAGCGCCACGTCGCGCAATGCGCCGGCGACGACACCCGACGATAGGCGCAGACGCCGGCCCGAGAGCGCGTTCAGTGCCTGATCCTGTACCCGGCGTGCTTCGGCGACGATGCGATCACGACCGGCCTCGAACAGCCGGTGACCGTCGGCGATGTTGTCGCCGTTCCAGAGCGATTGCAGCCAGCCGGCGAAGGTCTGGTCGGTCAGCGCCTGGGAGAACTCGCGCTCCACATCCTGCACCGCGAATTCCGGCACCGGCGGCAGATCATCGGTCGGCCGATATGCCTCGGGGTCGAGATCGCGAATCACCACCTCCGGCGCGGGGGCAATATCGATACTCACCAGGGTAGGCTTGGCGCCGAAGGCGACGTTCGGCGCGCTGGGTTGCAGCGGCTGGTCGAGCGTCGGCCGCGTCGGCATGTTGAACTCCCCCAGCGTCGGGGCATTGCGCGTCTGGAACTGCGGCCCCGCCGGGATCTCCTGCGGGAACTCCACGCTTTCCAGCGGATCGGCGTTGTGCGGGGTAAAGGGTTCCACCTGCTCCGGGGTGTAGTCGATCTCACCAGGCTGGAACTTGGATTCGAACTCCTGATAGTCGCCGGGGATGAACAGCGGCGGTGAGGCGGCGATGCTGTTCAGGCTGGAAACGAAGCCGCTCATTTCCTGCGTCAGTCGCTGGAGGTTGGCGTTGGCACTGTCGATGATCTGCGAGGCGGTGGCCATGAGGTGTCCTATTTGCTGCGACGCGTGCTGGACGCGCCAAACATGGGTTCCAGGGCGCGCAGGCGCAGCGCTCCGCCCTGCCCGGCAATGACGAACTGCCAGCGCCGGCCGCGCGCGCCCCGGCCCAGGGTGACGCGCTGGGTGTGCTGGCTGGCGTGGGCGGGCACGGTGTATTGGTAGGTCTGGCGGTCGTCGATGCGACAGGTCAGTGCGGCGTCGGCGCCGAGGTCACCGTCGAGCCACAGCACCTGCGCCGATTTGGTGTAGGGGTCGCCGTAGTCGCTGGCGCCGGTATGCAGTTCGGCCGGCGCATGGCCGTCACCATCGAGCGTGACCACCCCGGCGCCGAGTGCGGCCGGCACACCATCGAGCACGACGTAGCCGGCCGCCGCCAGCGAATGTCGCGCCATCGCGGCATAGGGGCCCATCAGGAAGCCGTGCCGCAGCCGCTGGCGCAGCATGACCAGCGCCAACTGCGGCGGCGGCGCATTCAGCACCAGGTCATAGCGACCGGCCTGTGCCGATCGCAGCGCCAGCGCGGCGGGCGGGGTGGCCAAAACCATCTGGTGAATGCGCGATTCGACCCTAGCCAGCGCCAGCGTGGGCGACGCGGCCGGCAACGCAATGGCGTGGGTGACGCCTTTGGCCAGCGACAGCAGCAACTGCGGCGACACCGCACCGAGCTGGACTGCCATGCTACGACCGGCCACCAGCACCAGCCCACCGGCTGGCGCCGTTGCGCTCAACGCCAACGCATGACTGCGATCGCTGGCCATCGCCAGGCGCAGCACCGGTGCGGTGACCGGTAACGCAAGCCACGGTGCACCGATACGCGGTGCGGCGGCGTTCAGCAGCAGTGTCCACTGGCTGAAGCGCAGCGCCGGGCGTGGGGTCGGTGGTGCCAGTGTCGCAACTGGCGCCATCCGCCCCGCCAGCAGCGGGCGCGTCAGCGACAGGGCCAGGGTATGCTGGCGGTCCTGCGGTGTGGGTGGCGCTTCCAGATCGTAGGGCGTGGTCGCAGGCGTGAAGTTGCCGGCATAGCGCTGGGCCGCGGTGGCGCGGAAACCGTTGAGGTAGCCGTTCAGGCCACCCGGTGGCCCACCGAACGGCGCCGAGCTGCCGAGGGTGAACAGGCTCCAGCCGCTCAGGTCCACGCTGCCCGCATTGAGGGTATTGGCACACGACACGCCGTTCACGCTGGCGCTGACCACACCCGCTGCGTCGCGCGCCAGCATCAGGTGGGTCCAGGTATTGGCATTCACCAGCCCTTCGCCCAGATCAACGAACGCGTTGCGGTCGCCGACGGCCATCTGCATGCCACCGCCCGGATAGACCAGCAGCGTCAGGCGTGGATCGGTCGGCCCGGTCCCCGGGGCCGCGAAGAAGACGGTGAAGACCGAATCGGTGCCCATCGGCAGCACACTGCACCACAGCCACACCTCCAGCGTGAACGGCCCGGTGCCGAACGCCACCACCGGCGCGCCATCGACATAGCCCAGTGCGGCGCTGCCCGGCATGACCGCCGCGGTGGTGCCGTAGCGGCTGTGGGTGGCGGACGGGACGATGCCGGTCTGCGCCATCATGGTCTTGCCGGTCAGGTCGCTGAACGTACTGGCCCCGAGCGGGTCGTCCAGGTTGGCCAGCGCCGTGACGCTGGCGGCGAGCGGATCAGACATGGCCGATTCCTATGTGAAGAAGGCAAGCAGCCCCCGCCCGAGCAGCGCGAGGCCCCCTCGCGGCGGCGAGGGCGGGGGGAGTGGAATCAAGCAAGTAGCGCCGATACCGGCGTACCTGACCTACTACGCGCCCGGCTTTGCCGGGGGCCCGCCGCCCTTTGCCTTCCAACCTTGCGGGGGCGCGCGAATGGCGCTCTGCGGCGAGGGCGGGGGTAGTGGAATCAATCAGGGGGAGCGCCAGACGTTCGCGCACCGCTCCTGTGACGCCGCCGGCTTGGCCGGTGGCTTGCGAGGGTCTGCCGGCCACGGCGATTCGCATGGCACTGCGCTCACGCCAGGGTCAACGGCGCAGCGCCGATGGTCTGCTGGCCACCCTCGGTGATCCAGGTCGAACCAGCCATCGGCAACTCGCCGGTACCGACGCCGATCGCGCCATCGACGCGGAACACCAGCGGGTGCGCCGGGTTGGCGCTACCGTCGTCCGCCGCGCCAGCGCAGATACGGAACCAGCCGGCGTTGCCGCTGGCAGTGGCCAGACCGCTCCATACCTGCGCCGGCAGTTTGTCGAGCACGCCATTGGCAGCGGCGCCCCACAGCAGGCCACCACTGCCATCGGCGCCACCGGCCAGGTTGGCGGTGGTGGCGGTCAGGCCGCCCGAGCCAGTGGCGGCGACCACTTTGCCGTTGAGCGCGGCGCCGGTACCCGGCAACGTGTGGATCGAGACAACGGCGCCGACGGCGGTGGCCCAGTATTCGGTCGCGGTCAGGCGTTCGTTGATGCGGCGCGCGACCAGCGCGGCGGTAGTGGCCTGGTCGGTGGCGAATGGCACCGGGCCGGTCAGCACGGCAGCGCCGTCGATGGTCAGGCTGTCGAGCGCGCCAGCCGCGCCGGCCAGGGTCACGGTACCGACAGCGGGAACCTCGACGATGCGGCTGGCGCTGGCGCCGGTGATGACGGCCAGCAGCGTGCCGGTGGGCGCGGCGTCGGCGCTGGCCGGCTGCGCGCCGGAATAGATGCGGATCTCGGCGTTGGTGAGCGCGGCCTTGTAGGAGCCGCCGCCCAACACGAAATCGCGCAGGCGGGTGGAATAGCGTTGCATGGGGTCACTCCTCAATGGTGAACAGGAATTGCGAGCCGCCCGGGAAGGGCATCACCGCGCCTGTAGCGCGCTCGCCGGTGGGGAACTGGTAGACATCGGCCGTCAGCAGCGTGGCCTGGCCGCTGTCGGCGACATGCAGCACGCCGGCGCGGCTGACCAGCAGCACCCCGACCGGCAGCCAGCCGTCGCCATAGCGCAACTGCTGGGCGTCGATCGGGGTGGGGTTCTGCAACAGCACGCCGCAGCGACTGAGGGTGAGCAGCGGCGCGGCGCTGGCGTCCTGGCCAGACAATAGGAACAGCCCGGCTGTGGTGCCGACCACCAGTCCGGCGTCGCAATCCCATAGCGCGGTGATCGGGTGTTCCATGCGATAGGTCAGCGCCAGGTCTGCCAGATGCGGTAGGTAGGGGGGACTGAGATACAGGTCGGCGCCAACCGCGACCGCCAGTCGCGCGCCCCAGGCGCCGACGCACTGGCCAGGCGGTATGGCGTCATAGCCGCCGGTGTCGAGCGTGGCGCCGGCCTCGCCCAGCGCCAGCAGCCGGTACTCCGGGCGATCCGCCGCCCAAGCACCGCGCTGGTACAGCGCGGTGCCGTCGGTGGCAGTGGCATAGACGCGGGCATAGGCGGCGCCCTCCGGGACCGGTGCGCCGTGGCGCAGCAGCAGTCCGGACGGCTGTGCCAGCGTCAGCACCAGCGGCTCGCAGCCGCTCTCGCGCCCGTCGTCGAGCACCCAGGTCACCGCCAGTTGGTACTGTCCAGGCGAGATCGCGCCATCGATAGGGCTCACCTGCGGCTGCGGCGCCGGCACGGTCCACGGCCGGGCGGCACCGTCCTCGATCAGCAGCAGGTCGCGGCCGTCGCTGAGATAGACCGATGGCCCGACCGCGACCGCGGCCAGCCAGTCGCCGGTCAGTCCAGTGCGCAGCGGCTCGGCCGGCAGGTGGTCGAGGCGGTACAGCGTGCCGTCCGCGCTCAGCGCCAATTGCAATGGCCCGCGCCACACAGCGATCAGGTCCGGCCCGCCGCGGTCGGTAGTGGCCGGCAGTGCCTCGAACACCCGCGCCACGTCGAAAAACCCATCGAGCGCGTCGGCCACGTAGCCCTCGGGCAGGTCGTCCGGCGGCAGCACGTTGTGCGCGCCGCGCCAGCCGGCGATCCTGGGGTCGGTCCGTCGCATCAGAACACCCACCCCGCGCGCACGCGCACGTCCATATCGCCGTCGCCATCCTGCTGCACATCCAGCCCGAGGCGGATGCGGCTGACGTCGCGCTCCACCCAGGCGCCGACGGTGCCCGAGTTGGCGC
>NZ_SUMF01000027.1 GCF_005048205.1 Chitiniphilus eburneus | reverse complement strand
TGCCGACCTTGCTGGCGCATGCGCCGCGCTTCGATCTGCTCGAAGCCGACGAACGCGCGCGCGCCGAGCGCGCCGCCGCCATCCTGCTCGATCCGGGCAACGATGCCGGTGTGCTGCCGTTTGCCGCGTGGGTGGAGCGCGTCTGGCGCCGGCTGGGCGGCGATGCCATCCACGCCGGCGCGCGCGACGCGGCCGATGCCGAGGCGCTGTTCCGCCTGCTGGAAACGTTGTCGCCGCACGGCGCGCCAGACCCGGCCGCGCTGGACGAGGCGCTGGGCCGGCTGTACGCCGCGCCCGATCCCGCCGCCGATGGTGTCGAGATCATGACCATGCACAAGAGCAAGGGCCTGCAGTTCGACACCGTGATCCTGCCCGGCCTGCATCGCAAGGGCGCGGCCGACAGCGCGCCGCTGGTGCGCTTCGAACCGCTGCGCGCACCGCAGAGCGTGCGCCTGCTGATGGGGCCGATCAAGCGGCTCGCCGAAAAGGATGCCGATCCGGTATCGCGCTATCTCGGCGTGCGCGAAGCGCGGCGCGGCACCTATGAAACCGACCGGCTGCTGTACGTGGCGGCCACGCGCGCGCGGCACCGGCTGCATCTGGTCGGCGAGGTGTCGGTGACCGACGACGGCACTGCAAAACGGCCACAAAGCAGCAGCCTGCTCGGCCGTCTTTGGCCGTTGCTGGAACTGCCGTTGCCACCCGCCGAGCCGGTGCGCGGGGTGGGCGAGGGCGCCGCCGCATTGGTCGGCCCACCGCTGGTGCGGGCCGCATTGGGCGATCTGCCGCCCGCCGGCTTGGTGCCTGTCGTGCCGCCGATGTTCGGGCGTATCGACTGGGTGCAGCGCCGGCAGGAAGCGCAGGCCGGCACCGTGGCGCATGCGTGGCTGGAGCGCATCGGCCGCGATGGCCTGACGGGCTGGGACGCCACGCGCCTGGATGCCGCGCGGCCCGCCATCGAACGCCAGCTCAGCCGTGCCGGCATGCCGCATGCCGAACTGGCCGCTGGCGCACAGACCGTACTCGATACGCTGGTCGCCACGCTGGCCGACGAGCGCGGGCGCTGGCTGCTGGCGCGGCAGGCGCAGCGCGAATGGCGGTTGGGCGGGGGCGACGGCTTGCAGCGGGTGATCGATCTGGCGCTGCGCACCGACGACGGCTGGCTGGTGGTGGACTACAAGACCACCGCGCCGCATCCCGACGAAAACCACGATGCGTTCGCCGCGCGCATGCTGGCGCGCTACCGTGAACAATTGCAGGACTACATGGCGTCGGTGGCCGCGCTGAGCGGGCTGCCGGTACGCGGCGCGCTCTACATCCCGCGCGCCCGGCTGTGGCTGGACGTGGATTGACGCACGGCGCAGGCCGGCGCATTGCGGAGGGCTGAATCATGGAAGACAGGGAATTCGACGAGCTGGCGGGGCGCATCGAAGGGGTGGCCAAGATGGTGCTGCACCTGGTGGTGGCGCTGGAGGATGCCGGCCACATCAACGGCCCGCAGTATGCCGACGGCCTGCGCCGTGCGATCCAGCCCGACGACAAAAGCCCCTCGCACCTGGCCATCGCCCAGCGCACGGTGATCGAACTGGCCGACGCGCTGGACGAAGCACGGGCGCGGCGGCGCGGGCCGGCGCACTGAGGCCTTCAGCGCGGATTGCGCTTTTCCGCCCAGTTTTCCGCCAGCGCTTCCCAGCCTTCGACGCCCAGGTCTTGTAGCAGATCGACGTTGCGCTGGTAGATCGCGGCGGGATCGGGGAAGGCATCGGCCGCGCGGGCGATGCTGGCTTCGCGCAGCAGGTGCAGCGTGGGGTAGGGCGCGCGGTTGGTGCAGTTGGCCACGTCGTCCGGGTCGCTGCCTTCGAATACGTAGCGTGGATGGAAGTGCGCCAGTTGCAGCGTGCCTTCCAGTTGCAGGTCCGTCAGCACGTCCTCGGCGCTGGCGATCAGATCGACGAAGACGTCGAAGTCGCCGAACAGCGTGGGATGGATCAGCAGCGTGGTGTCCACTTGTGCCGGATCGGCATCCGCCAACAAGCGCAGCTCAGCTTCCAGTTCGTCCAGAAAGGCATCCAGGTGGCGGGCGTGGCTGACCGCGTAACGCACCTGCTGCTTGACGTACACTGCCTTGGCGAACGGGCAGAGGTTGAGGCCGATGACCGCCGTTTCCAGCCATTGCCGGGTGCGGGCGATCACGATGTCGTCGGTCATGGCGGGCTCCGGGTCAGAACGAGGGCACGGGATTGCGCCCGGATCGCGGCACGTACCGGTCGCCCTGGTAGCGATAGATCATGCGCTGCGTGCTGCGGCGCGTGGCGGAATCGACCAGGATCGTGGGCGACGAGGCATCCTGCTGCGGGTGGTAATCCTCGTTCAGGCTCCGGAAATCCAGCACCAGGTCGCCCGGCGCGTCGTGGCCGGGGACAATCTGCCAACTGCCGGTGACTTCGTAGCAGGCGCGGCGTTCCTCGTCTTCTTCCAGGCGTTCGGTCTGGCCCGGCTCGCGGACCAGGATGGCATCGCAATCGGTGGGGGGCGGCACCGCGCCGGAGTTCAGCGCGGAAATCGCGATCGGTTCATCCAGCAGCGGGCGCACGCGCTGCTCGCCCAGTTCGTACAGTGACAGCCAGCCGCCGCATTCGCCTTGCCAGCAACTGCTGTATTCCACCGCCAGCGCGAATCGGCCTGCCGCCAGCTTCACTACCTCGGTGCTGCCGATCTCGCCGAAGAAGCCCGCGCGGCCAGCATCGTCCTGGCGTGTGTCGGCCACCCAGCGCTCGCCGTCGCGGAGCAGCCAGTAGGCGCCGATCAGGCCCGGCGTATCGTGGCCGCCGACTGCTTCACCGTGCTCGTCCACCTCGGTGGCGGCGGTGATCATCAGTGCGCGCCGGTCGGACAACCGCGTGACCTGCACCGGCGAGATATCGAACCGCCCGCTGGATTCCTCCAGTTGCAACGGCTGGATGCGCTGCCCGTCGCGCGAGGCCCAGCCGGGGAAAAACAGCGGCATCAGGGTGTTGCGCTCCAGGCTGGCGGCGGAGGGGGTCTGCGGGCCACAGGCGGCGAGGGTGAGCAGCAGGGGCAGGAGAAACAGCGAACGGTAGGACGACATGGCACCACGGCAGGATCGGAACGGGCTGCATGATAGGGCGAGTCCGCGCGCTTGCCCATGCCATCGTGTCCGCCAGGCCGGGCAGATGGGCGGTCAGGCTTCGTCGGAGGGCCCCAGCCAGCGCAGCGCGCCATGGCACGCATCGCGCGCGGCGGCCTGGAATGCCGCCGCGTCGTCGGCGGGCAGGGTGAATGCGAGCGTGACACTGTCGGCATGCGCGACGGTTTCCAGTTGCGCGCCCGCTTGCTGGATCAGCCGGCGCAGCGTGCCTTCCAGCGCGTACGGTACCTCGGCCACCAGGATGACATTGCGGCGTACCGGCACCTTGTCCGCCGACAGCAGCGCCTGCGCCACCGTGTCGGTATAGGCGCGCACCAGCCCGCCCGCACCCAGCTTCACGCCGCCGTAGTAGCGCACCACCGCCGCCACCACGCCGTCCAGGTCCTGATGCCGCAGCACGTCCAGCATCGGTCGCCCGGCCGTGCCGCCGGGTTCGCCGTCGTCCACCGCCGCCGAATGGCCGCCGGCCAGCAGGGCCCAGCAGACATGCGCGGCATCGGGGTGCCGCGCGCGCAGCGTCTCGACCAACGCTTGCGCGGCCGGGCGATCCAGCACGGGCGCAACCAGGCCGAGGAAGACGCTTTTCTTGATTTCCAGCCGGCTTTCTACCGGTGCGGACAGGGTGTAGGGCATGGAAGGGGGATTGTCCGGGCGGCGGCCGGGCGGAGCAAGCGGGCACTGTGCCACCGCCGCGCGGTCGTAGTGGTGTGGCGGCCACCAGGCCGCCGCACTACCCTGTAGCACCCTTGTCCCCGGAGCTACCATGAACGTCGAAATCCGCACCCGACCGGCCACGCACCTGGTTGGCATCGCACTGAAGACCTCCCTGCGCGACGAGCGCAACCTGCGGGAAATTCCGGCGTTCTGGCGCCAGTTGAGCCAGGACGGCGCGTTGTTCCGTCTGGCGGAGGGCGCGCCGATCTACGGCGCGGTGATCGAATTCGACCCGAGCAGCCGCGATTTCACCTACCTCGCCGGCTTCGAGCACCCGGTGGCGCAGCCGTTGCCGCAAGGCATGCAGCCGTGCGAACTGCCCGCCGGCCGCTATGCGGTGCTGACCACCACGCCCACCCCGCCCGAGAACTGCGGCGCCGAGATTGCCGCCAGTTGGTTCCATCTGCACCGGACCTGGCTGCCGGCATCGGGTTACCTGCGCGGCGCCGGCCCGGAGTTCGAGCGTTACGACGAGCGCTTCCACCCGCAGCGTGCCTTGGTGGAACTGGAGTTGTGGCTACCGCTGGGCGAGGAGTGACGGCGGGGGCGTGTCGGTGAAGTCCCACGCGATTTCAGGACTCCCCGCCGCAACCCCGCGCGGTCTCATGCCTCCAACGACTTGACGCGCTCGCAGACCGGGCGCCCATTCCATCGAAAGGAGGCGGATCATGAACCAGACATTGATCAAGGCGGTTGGCGCCACGCTGCTGCTGGCGGCGCTGGGCGGTTGTTCCAGCATGGACAAGCAGACCCGTAACACAGCGGCGGGCGCCGCCATCGGCGGCGCTGCCGGCGCCATCCTCACCAACGGCTCGGCCGTGGGCACTGTCGGCGGTGCGGCTGTGGGCGGCGTGATCGGGCATGAGACGACGAAGGATTGAAAGATGGTGAGGTGTGAGGAGTAACGTCAAAAGCAACCGCCACAGCCATGGTTTGCCTTTGCACCTCACACCTCACTCCTCACGTTTCATGTCACCCGGTCTCACCCAGCCAGCGCATCTTGAACTGGCGGCCCTTGATCTTCGCCGCCGACAGACGCTGGAATGCCTGATCCGCCACGTTGCGGTCGATGGCGACGAAGCTCTGGAAGTCGAACACATTGATCTTGCCGACCTGGCCGCTGCCGAGGCCGCCATCGCCGGTCAGCGCACCCAGGATGTCGCCAGGGCGCAGTTTTTCCTTTTTGCCGGCGGCGATGTTCAGCGTGCGCATTGGCGGCAGTAGCGGGCTGGCGTCGGCGTCGGTCAGGGTATCGCGCTCGAACCAGCGTACCGGGCCACCCTGGTATTCCTCGATCAGCTTCACCCACTTCCGGTCGCTGGGGCTGCCCAGGCTGATCGCCATGCCTTTGTCGCTGCCGCGCCCGGTGCGGCCGATCCGGTGCACGTGCACTTCGGTATCGCGCGATACGTCCACATTGATCACCATATCCAGCGTCTGGATATCCAGCCCGCGCGCGGCCACGTCGGTGGCTACCAGTACGGTGACACTGCGGTTGGCGAAGCGCACCAGTGTTTCGTCGCGGTCGCGCTGATCCAGTTCGCCATAGAGCGCCAGCGCGGAAAAGCCCGCTTCCTGCAATTGCGCCACCAGTTCGCGGCAGTGGATCTTGGTATTGCAGAACGCCAGCGCCGAGGTGGGCCGGTAATGGCGCAGTACTTCGGCCACGGCGGCGTTGCGGTCTTCGTTGGTCACTTCGTAGAAGCGTTGTTCGATACGGCTGGCCGAATGCTGGCTTTCCACCTTGATTTCGAGCGGATCACGCAGGAACGGCGCGGCGATGCGGCGGATGCTGTCCGGGTAGGTGGCCGAGAACAGCAGCGTCTGCCGGCGTGCCGGGCAGGCTTCGACGATGCGGCCGATGTCGTCGACGAAGCCCATGTCCACCATGCGGTCGGCTTCGTCCAGCACCAGTGTGCCGATGTGCGAGAGATCCAGCGTCTGGCGGTAAAGGTGATCCTGGATACGCCCCGGCGTGCCAACGACGATATGCGCACCGTGCTCCAGCGAGCCGATCTGCGGGCCCATCGGCACGCCGCCACACAGCGTCAGCACCTTCACGTTGTCCAGGTGGCGCGCCAGACGGCGTAACTCGTTCGCCACCTGGTCCGCCAGTTCGCGGGTGGGGCACAGCACCAGCGCCTGGATGCCGAAATAGCGCGGGTTAAGTTTTTGCAACAGGCCGATGCCGAAAGTGGCGGTCTTGCCGCTGCCGGTCTTGGCCTGTGCGATCAGATCGCGGCCGGACAACACCGCAGGCAGCCCGGCCGCCTGGATGGCGGTCATTTCCTGATAACCCAGGCTGGCGAGATTGGCGAGGAAAGGCGCGGGCAGGGCCAGCGAGGAAAAAGCGTGCATGGTGGCCGCCAAATACTGGAAAGGCGCTCAGTCTAGCAGTGATGAAGGGTGGTTACCGGAAGTAGGGCTCACCCCGGGGCGGGAATGACCCCCAAATCTTGAAACACACAGAGCGCACGGAGCCACGCAGAGAAAACCTGAAATCGGGAGCGCCCCTGTTGCCGGCTCACCATTTCTTGCGCTTTCTTCTGTGGAACTCTGTGTTCTCGGTGTTTCAAGATTTGGGGCCTCAACCCCCGACACGCATTCACCACCCCGCCGCGCGATAGGCCGCTTCGATCAGGGCGACGGTCTGGGCGGCGTCTTCGCCGGTGATGGGCGGTGGGCTGCCGGTTGCCAGGCTGTCGAGCCAGGCGTTCAGTTCGATGCTGTATGGGTCGGCATCGCCGAAGCCCAGGTCGGCGGCGGTGAGGCCGGTGCTGGAGGCCACCTGGACCCGCGCGGGGTCGAACGCCTGGTCGCTGTTCAGCGTGGCGTGTTCGAAGCGCAGGTGGAAGCCGTGTTCGTTGCGCGGGAAGCCGGCGCCGCCCAGGTAGTGCACGCCCGCGCCGCCCGGGAACATCAGTTGCAGCGCCACGGTGTCTTCCAGTTGGTGTGCCGACGATGGCTGGCGGGTGATCTGCGCCTGGATGGCGGTCGGTTCGCCCAGCATCGCGCGCAGCCAGTCCAGCTCGTGCGCGGCCACTTCGTAGAGATAGCCGCCACTGACGGCGCGCTGGCCTTTCCACGGCGAGATGTTCAGGAAATCATGCTCCAGCCGCCAGATCGACAGGTGCAGCGCACGCCCGAGCTTGCCGGCGCGGTAGGCGGCGGCGATGGCGCGGTAGGGCTCGAAGTAGCGCAGCACGTGGCCGACCATCAGGTTGACGCCGGCTTCGCGCACCGCCGCGTTGATCGCTTCGCAGGCGTGCTCGCCGATGGCCATCGGCTTTTCCAGAAACACCGGCTTGCCTGCGCGCGCGGCGGCGATGGCGTGCTGCATGTGCAGCGCGGGTGGCGTGGCGATCAGCACCACGTCCACTGCGGGGTGGGCCAGCAGCGCGGCGGCGTCGGCGCAGGCGGCGGCCTGGTGTTCCGCCGCCAGCGTATCGGCACGGGCGGCGTCGCTGTCGGTGGCGGCCACCAGTTGCAGCCGGCCGGTGGCGACGGCTGCCCGGGCCAGAAAGGCGCCGAACTGGCCGCAGCCGATCAGGCCGAAACGAAGCGGGTTCATGGTCGGGCTCCTTGTGGGTCGATCTCGGCGGGGCCGCCCTCGCGCGCGGCGCGCAGTACGGCGTAGTGGGCGGCAGTCTGTTCCAGCATCAGTGCGCGCGGCAGCGGCTCGGCGCCGGTGGCGAAGAAATCGCGCATTGCGGCGAACATCAGGCCGTAGCCCACATCGAATTCCAGATCCTGCGAGATGCCCAGGCTGCCGTAGAGCTTGAGGGTGAAGCCGTACCAGTCGCTGCCCGGCCCGACCAGCGCCAGCACGCCGCGTACCGGGCCAATGGCGGCGTCCTGGCCGTATTCCACACTGACGATGGCCGGGCCGCTGAGGCGATGCGGGTCGCCGTCGATGCACGGCAGGTCGGCGTGCAGCACGCGGGCGAGGCCGCAGCCCAGCGTGCCGGCCAGACAGGCGAACAGGTGCGGCAGGTACCAGTCGGCGGTGTCGGTGGGGCCGGTGACGCTGAAGAAACGCAACTCGCCCAGTTCGGCCAGCACGGCGCGGATGCGTTCGGCGGCGTGGGTGTGCAGCAGCGCGGATGCGGAATAGACGCGCGCGCCATGCGCCTCGGCCAGCGCCAGGATCTCGCGGGCATCGCCCAGGTTGCCGGCCAGCGGGCGGTTGAGGAACACCCGGCGCCCGGCCAGCAGGTGGGGGCGGACGAGTTCCAGGTAGCGGTCGGCGTCCAGCACGGTGATCAGTATGCCGTCGCAGTCGTCGGCAACGGCGTCAGGCGAATCGGCCACACTGGCGCCGAGCCGTTCGGCCAGTTGCCCGGCGATGGCCGGATCGTCATCCCACAGCCGCGCGGCGATCAGGCCGTGCTCGGGTTCGCGCTGCCATTGCTCGGCCCACATCCGGCCGTGGGTGAACGGCGCACAGCCGACGATGCCCAGCCGCAGCGGAGCGGGGGCGGAAACGGTCTGGGAGGTCATGGACACGGCCCTTGCGAAGCGATATCTGAAGATACGCTTGCCAGGTCCAGGGCGTCGATGGGGGAAGCGGGCAGGCTGTAAGGAAGGCAGCGCAGGCAAAGGAGGGGAAGAGAGAAGGGGGAAGCGCAACCGCGCGCGATACCCCAAACCCCAAGTCTTGAATCACGAAGAGCACAGCGTTTCACGAAGAAAACCGGAGGAAATGAAAGAGAGCGGAGCCACGGCGGGGCAACGCATTGCCCGGTGCGCCTGGCTTCCTTCCTCTTTCCTTTTCTTCCCTTGGTTTTCCCCGTGAAACGCTGTGCTCTCCGTGTTCTCTGCGGTTCAGGATTTGGGGGTCAGGTTTTGTTTCCCTTCCCCTTGCTCTCTTTCCCCCTCCCCGCGCGCCTGCGTGTTTAGCGCGTGATCGGCTTGTAGCGGATGCGCTTGGGCTTGGCGCCTTCTTCGCCCAGGCGCTTCTTCTTGTCGGCTTCGTATTCCTGATAGTTGCCGTCGAAGAAGGTCCACTGGCTGTCGCCTTCGGCGGCCAGGATGTGGGTGGCGATCCGGTCGAGGAACCAGCGATCGTGCGAAATCACGAACACGGTGCCGGCGAATTCCAGCAGCGCGTCTTCCAGCGCGCGCAGGGTTTCCACGTCCAGGTCGTTGGATGGTTCGTCCAGCAACAGCACGTTGCCGCCCTTGAGCAGCGTCTTGGCCAGGTGCAGGCGGCCGCGTTCGCCGCCGGACAGCATGCCCACCTTCTTCTGCTGGTCACCGCCCTTGAAGTTGAAGCGGCCCAGGTAGGCGCGGCTGCTCATCTCGAACTTGCCGACGGTGATGTTTTCCAGCCCGCCCGATACATCCTCGAACACGGTCTTGTCGCCTTCCAGGCCTTCGCGGCTCTGTTCGACGAAGGCCATCTGCACCGTGCTGCCGATTTCCACGTCGCCCGAATCGGGTTGTTCCTTGCCGGCGATCATCTTGAACAACGTCGATTTACCGGCGCCGTTCGGGCCGATGATGCCGACGATGGCGCCGGCCGGCGCGGCGAAGCTCAGGTTGTCGATCAGAAGGCGGTCGCCGAAGCCCTTGGATACGCCCTTGAACTCGATCACCTTGTCGCCCAGGCGCTCGGCCACGGGGATGAAGATTTCCTGGGTTTCGTTACGCTTCTGGTGTTCGAAGCTGGACAGTTCCTCGAACCGGGCAATCCGCGCCTTGCTCTTGGCCTGGCGGCCCTTGGGGTTCTGGCGCACCCACTCCAGTTCTTTGTTCAATGCCTTTTGCCGCGCCGATTCGGTGGCTTCTTCCTGCTTCAGCCGCGCTTCCTTCTGCTCGAGCCAACTGCTGTAGTTGCCCTTCCAGGGGATACCGTGGCCGCGATCCAGTTCCAGGATCCATTCGGCGGCGTTGTCGAGGAAGTAGCGATCGTGGGTGACAGCCACCACGGTGCCGGGGAAGCGCACCAGGAACTGTTCCAGCCATTCCACCGATTCGGCGTCCAGGTGGTTGGTCGGTTCGTCCAGCAGCAGCATGTCGGGCTTGGACAGCAGCAGCTTGCACAGCGCCACGCGGCGCTTTTCGCCGCCGGAGAGGTTGCCGATCACCGCGTCCCACGGCGGCAGGCGCAGCGCGTCGGCGGCCAGTTCCAGTTGCAGCGCGGTGTTGTCGCCGGCGCCGGTGGAGATGATGGCTTCCAGTTGCGCCTGTTCCTCGGCCAGCTTGTCGAAGTCGGCGTCCGGTTCGGCGTAGGCGGCGTAGACCTCTTCCAGGCGTTTTTGCGCGGCCATCACGTCGCCCATGCCGCTTTCCACTTCTTCGCGCACGGTGGATTCGTTGTTCAGCTTGGGCTCCTGTTCCAGGTAGCCGATCTTCACGCCTGCCAGATGCTGGACTTCGCCGTCGTATTCCTTGTCGACGTTGGCCATGATGCGCAGCACGGTGGATTTGCCGGCGCCGTTCAGGCCGAGCAGGCCGATCTTGGCGCCGGGGAAGAAGCTGAGGGAAATGTCCTTGATGATCTGGCGTTTGGGGGGTACGACCTTGCTCACGCGGAGCATCGACATCACGTATTGGGCCATGGGTTATCCACTGGGGGTTGCACGATGGGCGCCAGTTTAATCGGTGCGGCGAGCCTTGGGGTGTGTTGTTTGGCCTGGGTCCGGATTCCGACGATGGCTGGCCCCCGGCGAGCCGCCGCGAGTTCGCGGTGGAGTGCGGGCACCGGCTCTGTTTGGTCGATTCCACTCCCCGCCCTCGGAATCGCGGGCCGGCTTGAATATGCCTTCGGCATTCACTACGGTGTGGCGAGGGTCGCGTTGCGACCGGCGGTTAACCGATGGGAAACGTGCATGCGACCTGTAATGAAAGCGATCTGTCTGCTGGCCCTGGCATTGCCGCTGGCGGCGTGCACGCCGGAAAAGGCGGAGGCGCTGGTGGCGGCGGTGAAGGCGTTCGAGGCCAAATCCAACGAGGCGCTGGATGCGTATGAAGCGCTGTTCCAGGATTACGGCGAGATACGCAACGAATCGCAGGACGTACTGTTCCAGCAGGCCTATGCGGCCGTCGCGCAGCGGGGGGCGGGCAGCCCCAGTTTCTCCGATGCGGTGCAAATGGTCGGCACGCTGAAATCCACGCGCCAGAACACCACCATCGAGAATGAGTTCCGCGAGATTCGCACTGCCTACATGCTGCTGGGCAGTGCCTACGACAGCCTGCCGCAGGGCAGTGCGCTCGGTGCGCGGCATGTGTCGTGCGGTCGCAGCGCCGTGGCCAAGCTGACATTGCAACTGGTCAACTTCGCCAGCGATGTCGATCAGGATCCGCTGTATCCCACCGCGCTGCGCGAAACCTTCGCCGAGTTCAAAAAGGTCGCCGCCAAGGGCGACCAGAGCCTGGCGCAGCGTCAGTTCGATCGCTTCTATACCGGCGTCGCTGGCTATGAGGCCAGGCATGCCGAAGCATTGCGGCTGACGCTGGCGGCGGTGGAGCAGGGCCGCAAGCTGGATGGGCTGCTGGCCCGCTATGACGACGTTACGCTATCCGGCCTGCTGGGCGCGATCCAGTATGGCTTCACCTTCGCTGGCACGCTCAAGGGCGTGGACCCGGCCACGGCGTCCAGCCGGTTGCAGGCGACCAAGGCGGAGCTGGACGCCAGCCCTTACTGGCAACGGGTGGAGGCGGTTCCGCTGGCTTCCATCGCCGAATGCGCCACCACGGAGCGTTGAACCATGGCCGATATCCAGGACCGCGAATACGTCCGCCTTGCCGAAGCCGCGCTCGATGCGCTGTTCGACCAGTATGCCGCCGCCGGCCCGGCGGACAAGTGGCAGCTCAAGCCTGCGATCACCAAGGCTACCGAAGAGCTGCTCAGCGCGCGGCTGGCGCTGTTCAAGGAAGGCGTGCTGACCACCCCGGCCGATCTGGATGCGATCCGCCAGCTCAAGCAGGACATCGACCGTGCGGCGGACATCCAGACCAGCATCCTGGCGGCGGTGAAGCTGGCGGCGATGCTGGGCGCGTTCGTGTGATCGTGCCGGCCAGCCAGGCGCAATGCTAGGGCGTGTCGTCACCTGTTTCGCGACAGCGTTCGGTGCAGTTCGGGATGCCATGCCAGGAGCTGGACGCGCGGCGGTATGGATACCGCAAGCGGCCTGCGACGCCGCGCGGCGCCCGAAATGCACCGAACCCGCAGGGCTGGGCCGAAAAAACACCATCCACTGCGTTGCACTCCTTGCCAATAACTGGTTGTTGCCTGCGTCGCGCGCCTGATGGCTGGTGCTTTTTCGACCCAGCGCTGCCGCGAAACAGGTGACGACACGCCCTAGAAACCAAGCAGGCTTCTCAGCAAGCTGCCGATGAGCACAACCATTCCCGCTACCCAGGCAGCGGGCAAGGTCATGGCCGCCAGTATCGTTGCAAGCGCGCACTTCCCGCGTTGCGCTGTGCGCACGGCAACCAAGGTGAACATGGCGATCCAGGCGAACCCGAGCACCTGGACAGTGATGACACCGCGACCCTCGCCATGCCCCCCGACTGCAAGAAACGAGACAAAGAACAGAATCACGCCATTGGCCGCGCAAATCATCGCCAGAACTGGATACTTCAGCTTCATCGGTACTTTTTCTCTGTAGAAAACATATGTCGATTGCGGCGGCGGGCAGCTACTTCAGATAGGACTTGATCACTCCCAGCGCCACGTCCAGGTCTTGCTGGCGTTGTGCCGGATCGGCTTCCTTCACCACGTGATCGGTCAGGTGACCTTCGATCACCGCCACCATCAGCCCGTTCACCGCACCACGGATCGCCGCGATCTGCTGGAGCACCGCACCGCAATCGGTTTCGTCGCAGAGCTGCTTTTCCAGCGCGGTCGCCTGGCCCTGGATGCGGCGTACCCGCGCCAGCAGTTTGGCTTTGTCCCTGATCGTGTGTGCCATCGGTGATCCATATCAAAGTGCGAAGCCATCGCAGCGTAGCATGCAGATACTGGGGGGTAGTATCATCGGCAGCTTCCCATTGCCGGCCTGCCCACCGCCATGAACGACTTTTCCACGCTGTTGCAGCAAGGTAACGCCTGGCTGTTCATCCCCAGCGCCATCCTGCTCGGCGTATTGCACGGGTTGGAGCCGGGCCATTCCAAGACCATGATGGCTGCCTTCATCGTGGCGGTGCGCGGCACCGTGGGACAGGCCGCGCTGCTGGGTCTGGCCGCGACGTTGTCGCACACGGCGGTGGTGTGGGCGGTGGCGATGATGGGCTTTTATTTTGGCAACCATTGGGATGTCGCCACTACCGAGCCGTATTTCCAGTTGGCGTCGGGCGTGCTGATCGTCGTCATCGCGCTGTGGATGCTGTGGCGCACCTGGCGTGCGCAGCGCACCTTGCAGGTGGTGGCGGAATCCGCCCAGCCCGACCGCATCGATACCGGGCACGGCATGGTGTGGTTGGCGCTGACCGACGATGAGGTGCCACGCTTCCGCCTGCGTCAGCAGGGCAGGATGGGGCACCACTGGCTGGCGCGCGATGTGCAGGTGCGCACGCAGCGGCCCGACGGCTCGCAGCAGACCTTCGGCTTCGTGTCGCGCATGGGCAGCCTGGAATCGGCTGACCCGGTGCCGGCACCACACGCGTTCGAAGCGACGCTGGTGCTGCGCCATGGCGATCACGCCCACGACCATCTACTGCGCTTCGCCGAGGGAAACCGCAACGGCGAGGTTGTGCTGGAAGTGCAGTACGCGGATGCCCACGAGCGCGCGCACGCCGAGCAGATCCAGCGTCGCTTCGCCCAGCGCGACGTCACCACCACGCAAATCGCCCTGTTCGGGCTGACCGGTGGCCTGATCCCGTGCCCGGCGTCGATCACCGTGCTGCTGCTGTGCCTGCAACTGAAGCAGCTCACCCTGGGCGCATCACTGGTGCTGTGCTTCAGCATTGGCCTGGCGTTGACGCTGGTGCTATCCGGTAGCCTGGCCGCGATCAGCGTGCGGCATGCATCCCGTCGCTGGCGGGGCTTCGGCGAACTGGCGCGCCGGACGCCTTATTTCTCGGGCGTCCTGATCGTGCTGGTGGGGTTGTGGGTGAGCTATCACGGCGCTTCGGCACTGGTTTAGGTCGGCTCGATCCCCTTTGATCCCTTGCCCGCATGCGTTTTGCCTCGGCTGCCTGGACCTGGCTTTTACCTAATTATTCTTATATTCGTAAGTTATTAATAAGATAATTATTTGCATTTACTAGTTATATTTGTAATTATCCAGAAATAAAACTGGATTTAGATACCGATATGACCAGCCTGCAACTGCGGGCGACAGGGCGGCAACGAGCATGAAAACCTGGCAAGCGGATCTGCTGGACCTGGCCGAGCGGGCCGGGTGCGAGCAGGCGGTGTTCGCGCGCGTCGAACAGGCGGCCCGCGAACTGGGGTTCGAGTATTGCGCCTATGGCCTGCAACTGCCGTATCCGATGTCCAGCCCGCGCATTGTCTGGCTGAACAACTACCCCCCGAGCTGGCGGGATCACTACCTGGCGCAGGATTACATGGCGCTCGATCCCAGCATCCACCACGGGCGGCGCTCGCAGCGGCCCCTGCTGTGGGACGACGCGTTGTTCGCTGGCACGCCGCGGCTGTGGAGCGAGGCGCGCGCGGCCGGCCTGCGGGTGGGGTGGGCGCAATCCAGCCTGGATGCGCGCGGGGTCGGTGGCATGCTCACCGTGGCGCGCTCCGGCGAGCCGCTGGGCGAACACGAACTGGCGGCGCAGGAACATAAGCTGAAATGGCTGGCGAGCCTGACGCATCTCACGCTGTCACGCATCGTCGGCGACCGCCTGCGCAACGAGACCACCGAAGCGCTGACCGCGCGCGAGCAGGAGGTGCTCAAGTGGACCGCCGACGGCAAGTCGGCGGCGGAGATATCCGACATCCTGTCGCTGTCGAAGACCACCATCGATTTCCACATCCGCAACGCCATCGTCAAATTGCAGACCGCCAACAAGACGGCGGCGGTGGTGCGGGCCGCGCTGCTGGGTATGCTGATCTAGGGCGTGTCGTCACCTGTTTCACGACAGCGTTCGGTGCACTTCGGGCGGCGTCGTGCCCGCCCAGCGTTACATCGTTGGCCCACCCATTGACCCTGTCCGGAATGCGCATGGCGCCGGCGTGCAGGCGGGCGCTCCGCCTGATCGGCCCAGCGATCCCGGCCACCCGGCGGGCCGGGCAAGGTTCGCGGGTGGTCAGCCGATGGTCGTTTCCGCACGCAGTCGCGCGGCGAAGTCGGCCAGCGACAGCGTGCCCAGGTCCTCGCCAGAGCGGGCGCGCACGGTGACGGTGCCTTCCTCTTTCTCGCGGTCGCCCACCACCAGCAGGTAGGGAATGCGCTGCAAGGTGTTCTCGCGAATCTTGTAGCCGATCTTCTCGTTGCGCAGATCGGATTCGACGCGGAAGCCCTCGCGCACCAGCGTGGCGCGCACGGTTTCCACATAGTCGGCCTGTGCATCGGTCACGTTGATCAGCATCGCCTGCACTGGCGCCAGCCAGGCCGGGAAATACCCCGCATGGTGCTCGATCAGGATGCCGAGGAACCGCTCCAGCGAGCCGACGATGGCCCGGTGCAGCATTACCGGGCTGCGCCGCTGCGAATGCTCGTCGATGTATTCCGCGCCCAGGCGCTCGGGCATCAGGTAATCGACCTGGATGGTGCCGACCTGCCACTCGCGGCCGATGGCGTCCTTCAGGTGGTACTCGATCTTGGGGCTGTAGAACGCGCCCTCGCCGGGCAGTTCTTCCCACGTCACGTCACAGGCGCTGAGCGCATTGCGCAACAGTGCCTCGGCCTTGTCCCACACCTCGTCGCTGCCCAGCCGCTTGCCGGCTTCGGGGCGCAGTGCGATCTTCACCGCGATGTCGTGGAAACCGAAATCGGCATACACCTTGAGCGCCTGGCGATGGAAGGCCTTCACCTCGTCGGCGATCTGCGCTTCGGTGCAGAACACGTGGCCATCGTCCTGGGTGAAGGCGCGCACGCGCATGATGCCGTGCAGCGCGCCGGAAGGCTCGTTGCGATGGCAGCCGCCGAATTCGCCGTAGCGGATCGGCAGGTCGCGATAGCTGCGCAGGCCCTGCTTGAAAATCTGGATATGCCCGGGGCAGTTCATCGGTTTCAGCGCGTACTGGTGCTTCTCCGATTCGGTGATGAACATGTTTTCCTGGTAGTTGTCCCAGTGGCCGGACCGCTTCCAGAGCGAGATATCCAGCACCTGCGGCGCCTTCACCTCGCGATAGCCCGAATCGCGATACACGCGGCGCATGTATTGCTCCACCGCCTGCCACAGCGCCCAGCCCTTGTAGTGCCAGAACACCATGCCGGGTGCTTCTTCCTGCTGGTGGAACAAATCCAGCAGCTTGCCGATCTTGCGGTGATCGCGCTTTTCCGCTTCTTCCAGTTGCAGCAGATACGCCTTCAGGTCCTTTTCATTGAGCCACGCGGTGCCGTAGATCCGGCTCAGCATGGCGTTGTCCGAATTGCCGCGCCAATAGGCACCCGATACCTTCATCAACTTGAATGCGCGCAATTTGCCGGTATTGGGAACGTGCGGGCCGCGACACAGATCGGTGAATTCGCCCTGCGTATACAGCGAGAGCGCTTCGTCGGTGGGGATATCGCGCAGGATTTCCACCTTGTATTGCTCGCCCAGCCCGGCAAAGAAATCGGCGGCCGCGTCGCGGGTTTTTTCCGAACGGGTGACGGGTAATCCTTCTTTCACGATGCGCGCCATTTCGGCTTCGATCGCGGGCAGATCCTCCGGCGTGAAGGGCCGCTCGCCGGCGAAGTCGTAATAGAAGCCGTTTTCGATTATCGGGCCGATGGTGACCTGGGTACCGGGGAAAAGCCGTTGCACTGCCTGTGCCAGCAAATGCGCGGTGGAGTGGCGGATCACCTCCAGCGCATCCGGGTGGCGGTCGGTGACGATTTCCACGGTGGCGTCGCGGGTCAGCGGGTAGGCCGCGTCCACCAGCTTGCCGTCCACTTTCCCGGCGAGGGTGGCGGCGCCGAGCCCCGGCCCGATGGCGGTGGCAAGCTCCTGCACCGTCAATGACTGGGGGAATTCGCGTTTACTGCCATCGGGCAAAGAGATCGTAATCATTTTTGTAAGTGAAATTGGTGAATTTATACAGGTTGGCGATTCTAGCATCGTTTTTTTTGGTAAGTATTTATGAGGATAAGCTGATGCGGCACGATTGGCGCCGGGATCAATCCCCGGTACTGGCCGCCATTCACTTTCATTGAAAAACGACCCGCCGCCACCCCGGACATGGGCGATCGGCGCCGGGCAGGGGCGGATGGCCGGTCGCGCGCAATGCCAATGGGCCGGACCGTCCGCCGTTGCATTACATCCACACTGGATTGGCGGAATGCGCCGATGCCGGCGGCGACAGCAGCGCGACGAAATCGTTGTTCAGGAAGGGCGCCATCTTGTTGCTGGTTTCCAGCCATTCGCGATATGGATCGGCCCCCTGCACGATGCCGCTGCCGGCATAGACCTGTACCTCGTGGCCGGATAGCCGTGCGGTGCGGATCGCCAGCGCGAAATTGGCATCGTCGCCCAGCGTGATGAAACCCAGCCCGCCGGTGAAGAAGCCCCGTTCGATCCGCTCGAACTGCCGGATGCGCTCCCCGCCCAGATCCAGCGGCTTGCCCCAGATGGTGGCTGGCGGGTACACCGCCGCCAGCACGTCGAAGATGTTCATGCCCGGCTTGAGCTGGCCGCTGATCACGCTTTTCAGGTGCTGCACGTAGCCCAGGTCGATCACGCTGCGCGATTCACGCAGGCTCAGCGTCTCGGGCAGGCAGATCGCGGCCAGGTGGTCGTAGAACATGCCGGCGGCGGTTTCGTGTTCCTCACGTTCCTTGTTGTCGCTCAGCAATTCCTGGCGATAGCGCACGCTTTTTTCGCTGACGGCCGAGCCCTTGCGCGTGCCGGCCAACGGTTCCACCACCACTTCGCCCGCTGTCTTGCGGACCAGCGTTTCCGGCGAGATGCCGACCCAGGCGTCGCCGTCGTTCCAGCGGAACACGAATTCGTAGTTGCTGCCGGCGCGGCGCGGCGCCACCATCCGCAGCAGCGCGTTGGGCGTGGGCGGGTGCTTCAGCCGCAGCTTCACTGCTCGCGCCAGCACCACCTTTTCGGCACTGTCCGGCGTCAGCGCTTGCAGTAGATCGACCAGCGTATCGACGTAATCCACGCATTCGGGCGTGTCCTGGTGCTGAAGTACCTGCAGGCCGGGCGCCGGTGGCAGGTCGTACGCCTGTTCGAACAGGCGCGCGTCCAGCGTGGCGGCGTGGGGCCCGTCGAAGCAATGCAGCGCGCAATGTGTGGCGTCGATGCGGCACCACAGCCGGGGCAGCGTGAACACCAGCGGCTCGGTCACCAGCTCGGGCCGCGTGCCGCAGCGCCAGCCACCCAGCAATGGCGTTTCCGGTGCCAGGCCGTGACGGTCTTGTAGCATCGGCCGGATCTCGTCGAGGAACACGGCGGCCAGGCGGAACACCTGCTCGTGGTAGGGCAGCGAGCTATCCAGGCGGAATAGCGCGCTGCGCTCGATCGCCTCGCCATGGCGCAGGCGCACCGTCACCTGGTCGCCGTCCTTGAGCGCTTCCACCTGCATCTCGCAGCCCAGCGCCACCAGCGAGACCGTGCCCTGCTCGGTGGGGTAGCTGAACAGCGCGGTGAACTCGGCCGCCAGCGCCGGGTGCCGCTGCTCCAGTGCCTGTAGCACGGCCGAGCCATACAGGTTCACGCCCAGTGCCGGGCGCGGATTGGGGCAGGTGACGCGTTTGACGGTCTTCATCCGGCGTTCCTCAAGGCTAGGGCAAGGTTGCTGCACAGTTGCAGCGCTTCCTGGAATTTCAGTTGCGACGGGCGCGGGCCGCTGCCGCCCGCCGGCCCGGCGTGCAGGTAGGCCCCGGCCAGCCGGTTGTGCTGCGCGGCGTGCAGCGCGACGGTCTGCGTCAGTTCGGCGATGGCGTCGTCCAGCACGATTTCGCCGTCGTCGCGGGTATTGCCGCGCAGTGGATCGCACAGCCATACCGCCGGCGCATTCGCCTCGCGCAGCGCGGCCAGTTGCGGGCCGAGCGCGGCGCATTGCCGCCCCATGCTGCTGATCAGCACCAGCTTGCCGGGGGTCCGGTCGGGATCGAGCATGCGGCAGATGCCCACCAGCCGCGCCGGGCTGAGCTGTGGCGACACCCGCACCCCGATCGGGTTGCGCACGCCCCGGCAGAATTCCAGGTGGCTGCTGTCGGGGAACAGGTTGATCTGTTCCAGTACCAGCAGGTGCGCGCTGGCGGCGTAGAAGGCGTCGTCGTGCCGTCGCACCAGCGCAGCTTCGTAATGCAGGTTGGCGCCCTCGTGGGCGGTGTAGAGCGGCCCGTCGTCGCGCCGCAACAGCGATAGCGCCAGTTGCGCCGCCTCGTAGGCCCAGAGCATGCGCTTGGCGTCCGGCTGGCGGCACCACGGGCTGGGGGCGCGGCTGTTCACCATGTCGCCGTAGTAGCTGGTCATGGTCAGGCCGTTCACCACTTCGGTAGGTTGCAGCCGGGAGCGTGCGTAGTTGCCCGCCAGCAATCCCACCGTGGTCACCGGCGTGCCGGCCACCAGCGCCAGATAGCGCCGCAGCGTGGCCAGCGCGCGCAGCCGCGCGCCAAGCTGGGCCGGGCTGGCATCGTGGAAATATTCCTCCGCGTCGCCGGTGAGCAGCACGCAGCCCCGGCCCTCGGCGGCGGCGCACAGGTCGGCCTGGAGGCGTTCGATGTCGCCGTAACGCACCAGCCCGGGCAGGCTGGCCAGGCGCTCGGTCACCCCGGCCAGGTCGAAGTCGGGGTACGACGGCATGTGGCGGTGTTCTTTGTCCCGCCAGCATTGCGGGTGCCAGCGGGGGCGGGTTTTCAGCTCGGAGAGATCCATGTCGGTTCCTCGGAAGGGCTCATGCGAAGGTGGCGCCGCCGTCGATCACTAGGTTTTGCAGGGTGATGTGGCCGGCGTCGGGCGAGAGCAGAAACGCTACGCCGCGCGCGATGTCGGTCGGCTCGGCCACCTTGCGCAGCGGAATGCCCGTGCGGTAGCGCGCCGGGTCGCCATCGATCAGCCACCGGGTCGC
Organism: Chitiniphilus eburneus; assembly: GCF_005048205.1. GTDB lineage: Bacteria > Pseudomonadota > Gammaproteobacteria > Burkholderiales > Chitinibacteraceae > Chitiniphilus > Chitiniphilus eburneus. The sequence continues at coordinate 24,927 of NZ_SUMF01000027.1, read as the reverse complement.
GTCGGCGTTGTCGTCCAGCAGGGACTGCAACATCGGGGTGCGGGTGGAGCCAGGCGAGACCACGTTGCAGCGGATGCCATGCCGGCCCAGCTCCAGCCCCAGGCAGCGGGTGAACATGGCGGCGGCGGCCTTGGACGCGCAGTAGGCGCCCATGTCCACCCGGGGCGTCAGCCCGGCATTGGATGCGACGGTGACGATGGCGCCCTCGCCACGGCCGACCATCCACCGCGCCACGGCCTGCGACACGTGGAAGGTGCCGTGCACGTTCACTTCGAAGGTGTGCAGCCAGTCCTCGGCGGCGGTATCGAGCAGGCTGGCCGGGCTGAGCACACCAGCGCAGTTCACCAGCCCGTACAGCGGCCCCGCCGCGTCGATGGTGGCCACGGTGTCGCGCACCGCCGCCGGCTGGCCGATGTCCAGCACGTGGCCGAACAGCCGGCCGGGCGCCGGCGACTGGGTTTCCAGCCATTGCGCCAGCGCCGTGCCGTTGCGGTCCACCGCGTGCACCACCGCGCCCTCGGCCAGTAGCTGTCGCGCGATGGCGGCTCCGATGCCCTGCGCCGCGCCGGTCACGAGTACCGCGCGGTTGCTGAAGCGTTGCGGGGTCTGCATGGCGGCCTCCATCAGCGGCGCGCCGCGATCAGCGCCCACCAGGCGTCGAAGCTGCGGTGCTCCACCAGTTCGACGAAGGCCACCGCCACGCCCTGGCGGCGCCAGTTTTCGACCAGCACCATCAGCCGTACCGAATCCAGCCCGGCGTCGATGGGGTCGTCGATGCCGGCCAGCTCGGCCGGGGCGAGGCGCAGCAGCGCGGCGATGTCCGCGTCGAAGCGCGCGCGGTCGAAGTGCGGCAGCGGCGCGTTCATGCGGCGTCCCCCAGTTGTTGCAGCAGCTCGGCGCTGGACAGCACCTTGCCGGAGCAATGCGCTACGTGGTGCAGCGCCATTTCGTGGTGTGCTTGCGAAAAATCGCCCAGCGCGTCGGCCACCAGGAACGGCTCGATATCGGCCATGAAGGCGTCGGTGGCGGTCACCAGGCAGCCGATGTGTGCGTACACGCCGCAGATCACCAGTTGATCGCGCCCCAGCGCGCGCAGGCGCTCCAGCAGGTCGCTGCGCTCGAACGCGCTGTAGCGATGCTTCACCAGCAACTGGTCATGGCCGAGGCGGGGCTCCAGCCCCGGTACGATGGCGCGGCCGTCGCCCGCCTGCGGCATGCCCGGCCCCCAGAAATCGACCAGCAGCCCGCGTGCGCTGCGCGGCTGGTCGCCCGGTTGCGCGGTATAGAAGGTGGGAATGCCCAGCGCGTGGCAACGCTGGCGGATGGCGTCGATGCGCTCCACCAGGCCGCGCACGAATGCGTCCGATTCGTAGCGCGCCACGAAGTAGTTCTGCATGTCATGGATCAGCAGTGCGGCGCGTTCGGGCGCCACCTGCCACGGTAGCGGCGGGCGGTGCAGCGTCACGCCGGTCGGTACCGGGTAATCCTGGATCAGGGGGATGGCCATGTGGTCGGTCTCCGGAAAGGGGTAATGGTCTATTCGGCCAGGCGTGCGCGCAGCGCCTTCTTGTCGGTCTTGCCCAGCGTGGTCTTGGGCAGCGCGGGGACGAAGCGGATCAGATCGGGCACCTTGAAGGCGGCGATGCCGCGTTCGCGCAGGAACGACTTGAGCGAGGCTGCGAGCGCGGGCGGCGCCGCCTGCTGCTGCGGCGCCAGCACGATGAAGGCGCACGCCACTTCGCCCAGGTAGCCGTCCGGCATGCCGACGATGGCGGCTTCGCGCACCTGCGGATGCGTCAGCAGGTGGCTTTCCACCTCCTCGGCCGCGATCTTTTCACCGCCGCGATTCACCTGGTCCTTGATCCGCCCGGTGACTACCAGGTAACCGTCGGTGCGGCGGCGGACCACGTCGCCCGTGCGATAGAAGCCATCGGGGGTGAAGGCCACGGCGTTGTGCCCGGGCGCGTTGAGGTAGCCGCGTATCGTGTACGGCCCGCGCACCAGCAACTGCCCCGGCGTGCCGTCCGGTACCGGCTGGTCGTGCTCGTCCACGATGCGGATTTCGTCGTCGGCGCTGATTGGCAGGCCCTGGCTGCCCTGCACCTGCTCGGCGGCGTCGCCCGGCCGGGTGTAGCAGACCAGCCCTTCGGACATGCCGTATACCTGTTGCAGCGCGCCGGGGAAGGCGTCGGCCAGCGCGGCCGCCTGCGCTTTGCCCAGGCTGGCGCCGCCGATCTGCAACAGCCGCAGGCTGGATAGATCGTGCGCGCGTTCGGCGTGCAGCCAGGCCAGCGCCAGGCTGGGCACCGCCGCGGCGACGCTGACGCGCTCGCGCTCGATGGTGGCGAACACACTGGCCGGGCTGGGGTCGGCGGTCATCACCACCAGCCCGCCGGCGTACAGCGCGCCGAGGAAGCCGGGCGAACTGAGCGCGAAGTTGTGGCCGGCCGGCAGCGCGCACAGGTAGACGCTGTCGCGGTCCAGCCCGCAGAGGTCGGCGCTGGCGCGGATGCTGTACAGGTAGTCGTCGTGGCGGCGCAGTATCAGCTTGGGCAGGGCGGTGCTGCCGCCCGACAGCGTGATCAGCGCCGCTTCGCGCGCATCGCGTTCCGGCCATTGCGCCGGCGCGCCGTACAGGGTGTCCAGCGCGACCAGTTCCTCAGCGTCGCCGGCCACGATCACGTGGCGCAGTGCTGGTGCAGTCGGTTGCAGCGCACGGGCCAGCGCGCGGTAGTCGCAGCCGTGGGCTTTGTCCTGGATCACGTAGGCGACGGCGCCCGATGCCGTGACGATGTGGCCGATCTCGCTGAGCCGGTCCGATGGCAGGGCGAACACCGGGATCGCACCCAGGCGGAACAAGGCGAACACCACTTCGACGAAGGCCACCGAGTTGGGCAGTTGCACCACCACGCGATCGCCTGCGCCCAGCCCCAGCTCGGCGAAGCCCGACGCCAGCCGGTCGGCGTTGAGGTCCAGTTCGGCATAGCTCAGGCGGCGTGTGGCATCGACCACCGCCAGCCGCTCGGGCGTTTGCGTGGCATGGCGGCGCAACATGCCGCCCAGCGTGGCGCCGGTCCAGTAACCCTTGGCGCGATATGCGGCGGCGAAGTCGGCCGGCCAGTAGGGCGCGTCCAGCCCCGGTGGCGTGGGTACGGCGCTGTCGGGCTGGCGCAGCCGCGCCAGGCAGTCGGCATGCGCGGCCGGGCCGAAACGCACCGCCCAGCCGTCGGGTGCGGCGGTGAATGCCGGCCATAGCGAGCGCTGCCCCGCCGCGTTGCCCAGCAGCAGAAAGCGCGCGCTGTCGTCGTCGAACGGGTTGTGGAAGTCGCGCAGCGTGCGCGGTGCGCGCACCGTTGCGGCGTGGCCCAGCGCGCCGTAGCGCTGTTCCAGCACCTGCGCCAGTGCCAGCGGCTGGTCGCTGACGAAGTAATGTCCACCGTCGGCGATCACCGACAGGCTGACCGCATCGGCGTAGCCCTGCCAATCCAGGTAGCGCGTGGCGTAGTCGGGGGTGAGCGGGTCGGCGTCGCCGACCACCACGTGGATCGGCGCGCGCAGCCGTACCCGCGCATCGAGATCGTTGGCGAAGAAGTCGGCGGTCTGGTCGGCGTCGTGTTTGGTAATGCGGGCGATGGCCGCCAGGCTTTCCTCGTCCAGCGCTTCCTGGAAGCCACCGATGCTGCGCAGGAAGGCGATGATGTCCTGGCCGCTCTGCGTGGCCACGCGGTCGCGCACCGCCAGCGGATCCTGGTCGGGCAGCATGCCGCCAATCACCAATGCGGCCAGTGCCGCGCCGTCGCGTTCCAGCTTGCGTGCGATGGCCAGCGCCACCGCGTTGCCGGCGCAGTGGCCATACACCACGATCGGCCCTTCGACGCTGGCGACGATCTCCGCCGTCACGCGCTCGGCCACGTCGTCGATGGCGCACAGTTCGTCGTCCGGCCGCAGCACGTCGTGCCCCGGCAGGTTCACCGCCACGCAGGCGAAGCGCGCCGACAGTCCTTCGACCAGCCCACGGAAGGCGAAGGCGTTGCCACCGGCGAACGGTACGCACAGCAACGTCAGCCGTCCGGCCACATCGCCCTGCGCGAATCGGTGCAGCAGGGGCTGGCCGAGCGGCGCGGCGCCGCTGCCGCGCTGGCGCAGGAAGTCGGCGCTGGCGCGTGGCGTCGGGGCGTCGAACAGCGTCATCACCGGGATATCCAGGTCGCGGCAGACGCGGATCGCCTTGATCGAATCGCCGCCGACTTCGAAGAAGTTGTGGTCGATGCCCAGTTGCGCCACGGCCAGGTGGCTGCACCAGCAGGCCAGCACCTGCTCATCCAGTGCGTCGCGCGCCGGTTCCACGTGCGCGTCGCCCGCCACCTGGATATCGGGCAGCGCCTTGCGGTCCACCTTGCCGTTGAGCGTGAATGGCAGCGCCGGCAGCACGCCCAGCGCGTTGGGCACCATATAGGGCGGCACGCGTTCGCGCAGGTAGTCGCGCAGTGCCGCCACATCCACTTCGCCGCCGGCCGCCAGGCTGGGCACCACGTGCGCCAGCAGCTTGGGATCGCCCGCCGCATCCCGCCGCACCGACGCCACGGCGTCCGACACCTGCGGATGGGCGCGCAGGTGCGCTTCGATCTCGCCCAGTTCGATGCGGTAGCCGCGCACCTTCACCTGCTGGTCGGCGCGGCCGATGTATTCGAGCACGCCGTCGGCACCCAGCGCCGCGACATCGCCGCTGCGGTACATGCGGCTGCCGGGCGGGCCGTAGGGGTTGGCGACGAAGCGCACGGCGTCCAGGTCGGGGCGGTTGAGGTAGCCGCGCGCCAGCCCGGCACCGGTGACGTACATCTCGCCGTAGCCGCCGGCCGGCACCGGGCGCAGTGCGTCGTCCAGCACCAGCAGGCCCAGGTCGGCGTAGGCGCGACCGATCAGGCTGCCGTTGCCGGCGCGCGCCTGCGCGGCGGTGACGAACTGGTAGGTCGTGTTCACCGTGGTTTCGGTGATGCCGTACATGTTGAGCAGGCGGGGGCGATCCTCCGGGTGCCGGTCGAACCAGGGGGCGACGCGTGCCGGGTCGAGCGCTTCGCCGCCGAAGCACTGGTAGCGCAACCGCAGTTGCGCGCCCAGGTCGGGGCGATCCGCTTCGGCTTCCATGAAGCGGTAGAACGCGGACGGAATCTGGCCGAACACGGTGACCTGTTCGGCCACGATCAGTTCGAGCAACTGGTCCGGTGCGCGGGTGGTCGCCACCGGCACGATCAACAGGCGACCGCCATGCAGCAGCGCCCCCCACATTTCCCAGACCGAGGCATCGAAGATGTATGCGTGGCACATGCTCCACACATCGTCGCGCCGGTAGTGGAACCAGGCGTCGGTGCTGTCGAACAGCCGTACCACGTTGCGATGGCTGATGCATACGCCCTTGGGCTTGCCGGTGGAGCCGGAGGTGTAGATCACGTAGGCCAGGTCGTCCGACGCGGCGCGGCGCGGCAGGTCGGTGTCGGGCTGGCGCGCCAGTTGCTCGCGCAGCGCGGGATCGTCCAGTTGCCAGACCGGGCACGGGGTGTCGCCCAGGGTGGCGGCGCTGGCGCGATCGGCGAGCAGCAGCAGCGGGCGGGTGTCGTCGAGGATGGTTTCGATGCGGCTGGCCGGCGCGTCCGGGTCCATCGGCACGTAGCCGGCACCGGCCTTGAGCACGGCCAGGATGCTGACCACCGTTTCGACGGAGCGCGCCAGCAGCAGCGCGATCAGTGGCTGGCCGGCGCCGCGCGGCGGGGCGGCCAGTGCATGTGCCAGCCGGTTGGCGCGGGCGTTCAGCGTGGCGTAGCTCAGGTGTTCGCCGTCCAGGGTGAGCGCGATGGCATCCGGCGTTTCGGCCGCCCAGCGCTCGAAGCGATCGACCAGCGTATCGGGCGACGCGGCCTGCGCCGGCTCCTGCTTGGCGATCTCGGCGAAGAACAGCCCGAGGTCGTCGTCGCCATAGGCGTCGAGCCGCCCCAGTGGGGTGTCGGGCCGCGCGCAGAAGCGGGGCAGGAAGGCGAGGAAGCGCGCGACATGCCGCGCCAGGTCGTCCTGGCGGTACAGCGCGGGGTTGGCCATACCGACGATGCGCAGGCCGCCGCCATCCAGGTTGGGCTGGATCAGCAGCGAGAGGTCGTCCGCCGGGCCGGCGCTGAGCACGTCGGCGTGCCCTTGCGCGGTGTCGAAGTGCAGCGTGTCGCTGAACACGTCGATGTTGATCTGCGGCCCGGTCAGGCGCCGGCCTTCGCCCAGCAGGTTGCAGTCGCGCCGCACGTCTTCGGCGCGATAGCGCTGGTGGGTGCGCATCTGCGCCAGTTCGGCGCCGACCGCTTCGATCAGTTGGCCGACGCTGCGATGCATCGGCGCGGACAGCCGCAACGGCAGCACGTTGGCGACGCTGCACGGCACGCGCGTGGCCACGCTGCCCAGGCGGTTGAGGAAGGGCACGCCCAGCACGATGTCGCGATGGCCGGTGGCGCGCGCCAGGAAGGCGCCGAACGCGGCGACCAATACGGGCACCCAGTGGCTGGATACGGCATCGGCCAGCGCGCGCAGCCGCGCCATGTCGGCGGCGGGTAGCGTGGCAACGTGGTACAGCGCGTGGTGGGCGGGCATGGCGCTGTCGGGCGCCAGGCTGGGCACTTCGCCGCCGCCACGGCAACGGTCGCGCCAGAACTCGCGGTCGGTGGCGAACGCGGGGGACGCCTGCCACGCGTGGTCGTCATCCAGTAGCGCGGCCAGCGTATCGAACGGCGCGCCTGCCGGTGCCTGATCGCGGGCAAGCGTGGTGTAGCACTGCGCCACGCGCCGGAAGAACATCGACAGCGCAAAGCCATCCAGCGCGATGTGGTGGGTCTTGAAGTACCACTGGTGGTGGTGCGCATCCAGCCGCAGCAGCGCGGCGCCGAATAGCGGGCCGTGCTCCAGGTCGATGCGGCGCGCGGTGTCCTGCGTCATCCAGCGGCGCGCGGCGCCGGTGGGGTCTGCGTCGTCGCGCAGGTCGAGCAGCGGCAACGCCACCGGCACTTCGGGCAGGACTTGCTGGCGGACCACGCTGTCGCCGTGCTCGTCGCGCTGTTCGGCGTAGCGGGTGCGCAGTACGTCGGTGTCGTGCACCGCCTGGTGCAGCGCCCGCGCCAGCAGGTCGTGGCGCAGCTCGCCGCGCAGGTCGATGCAACTGGCGACGTTGTAGGCGGGGCTCTGCGGGTCGAACTGGTGACCCAGCCAGATGGCCTGCTGCGCGGCGGTCAGGGGTAGGGCGGACATGGGCATTGCTTGCGCTCCGGGGAAACGGGGGACTGCGGTCACAGTCGGGGCAGGTGTTGCTGGTTCTTGATGGCGTCGAAGAAGCGCTCGCACAGGTAGGAGCGCTGCGTCGGGTCCACCTGGGCGTCGATCAGCACCGGCTCGTCGCGGGTCAGCGCGTACGCCAGGTGCTCGCGCAACTGGCCGGTGCGGGTGGCGGTCAGGCCGGGTACGCCGTAGCACTGCGCCAGTGCGGCGAAGTCCAGCGCGGCCTGGCGCGTCAGCGATTCGTCGGCGTCATCGGCGGAGAGCGAGGTCCAGCGCTGGTTGTTGAGCACGATGACGATGGGGCTGACGCCGGCCTGCCGCGCGTGCATCAGTTCCTGCCCGGTCATGTGGAAGGCACCGTCGCCCACCAGCACCACGGGGCGGCGGCCGCTGCCCAACTGGTAGCCCAGCGCGCCGGGCACGGCGATGCCCATGCTCATGTAGAGCGAGGAGGTGAGTACGTCGGCGGGGAACATGCCCAACGACATGAAGAAGGCATCGCCGCAATCGACCACCAGCGTGGTGTCCGGGTGCGCGGCGAAGTGGCGGTTCAGTTCGTCGATCACGTGATAGGGCGTGAGTGCCTCATCGTCCGGCGCATCGGTGTCCGGCGCTTCGTGTACCGGCTGCGGCAGCAGGAAGGGCTTCTGCTCGCGCCGCAGGTCGGGCAGACCGCCGTCGCGCGGGCGGGAGATTTCGGCCAGCGCGGTGACGAAATCGGCCGTGGCGGCGGGGTAGGTTTCGCGGCCCACGCGCACCACGCCGTCGTAGGCCTGCACCAGTTGCCCGGCCGGGATGGCGCTGGCGATGCCCATGTTGACATCGGAGTTCGGCTCGCCCAGCAGCAGCAGCGCGTCGCAATCGGCCAGCAGTTCGCGGGTGACCTGCGCTGGCGACGCCGGGCCGGCGTAGACGCCGCGATAGTTGGGGTGGTCGGGCGACAGCGCGATGCGCGACATCGGGCTGGCCACCCACGGCAGCGCCAGCGTTTCGACGATGCGTGTCACGGGCGCGGCCAGGTCGTAGCGCTTGATCTCCAGGCCGGGCACCAGCACCGGCTGGCGCGCGGCGCGCAGCAGGGCCAGCGTGGCGTGCGCGGCATCCCAGGCGGGCTGGCTGTAGGCGGGCGGCGGGGCAGCCAGCCGTGGCGCGGGGGTATAGCGCACCGGGGCCAGGTACAGGTCGCGGGGGATTTCGACGTAGACCGGGCGCGATTGCGCCAGCGCCACGGCCACGGCTTCGCGCAGTTGCGCCAAGGCGCGGTGCGGATCGCTGATCCGTACCTGGTGCGCGGTCACTTCGCGCATCACGCGGTACTGGGTGTCGTCGTCCACCACGGTGTGGTGCAGGAACACCGGCGCGTCGCGTTCGCGCTGGCCGGGGGCGCCGGACAGCACGATCAGCGGCACGCGCTCGACATAGGCCTGGGCGATGCCGTTGGTGGCGTTGAGTACGCCCACGCCGTAGGTGAAGCATACTGCGCCCGGCACGCGCCGGCCCACGGCGTAGCCCAGCGCGGCCAGCGTGGTGCCGTATTCATGGGACATGGTGCGCAGGCTCAGGCCGTCGGTCTGCAACAGTTCGCGCGACAACTGCATGGTGAAGTCGCCGGGGATGCAGAACAGGTCGGCGATGCCCTGTTCCACTAGCACCGCGCCTACCAGGCGCCCCAGTGTCATGTCGCGCGATGCGGCGGCGCCGCCGTCGAAGCGGCTCATTGCAGCGCCTCCCGGTACAGGGTTTGCAGCAGCGCTTCGTCCAGTCCCTGGTCGAAGGAATAGTGCAGCGGGCTCAGCGGGAAGCCACGCAGGAAGTCGGCCACCCGGGCCGCGACGACCGCCGGTTCCACCTTTCGGAAGTGCAGATCGGCGATGAAGCCCGCCACGGCTTCGAAATCGGCTTCGCACATGCCGCGCCGGGTCATGGCCTGCACCCCCACGCGGATGCCATGGATGCCGGGCTTGCCGGGGATTTCGATATTGGTGCTGCGGATGCCGCCGCGATGCAGTGTGTTCATGCACAGGTCGAGCGCCTGTTGCAGGTCGCCCACGGCGAAATGCACCTGGTGGGTTTCGGTAAAACCGAAGTCTTCGCCGGAGACCTCGAAGCCCAGCCGGTGCAGGTGGCCGGCCAGCGCCTTGGCGTTGCGGGCGACCTGCGGCGCGTAGTCGTGGCCGAACGCTTCCATTTCCTTGAACGCCACCCACATTGGCGGCAGCAGTTCGGCGTGGCAGTTGCTTTGCAGGTGCGGGCACAGCCACAGCGAGGTATCGACCAGCAGCGGGTGCTCGGCGGACTTGAACGCGATATAGCCTTTCTGCGGGCCGGGCACGGTCTTGTGCGTGTTGCCATGTACTACGTCGGCGCCGCAATGCAGCGGCGAATCGAACACGCCGCCCATGATCAGGCCGCCGTCGTGGCTCATGTCGTAGGTCAGCGCGCACGAGGGCGGCAGCACCTTGCGAATCTCGGCCAGCGGCTGCCAGCGCAGCTTGAACGATTGATCCAGGATGGCGATGCGGATATGCGGGTTGCGCCGCAGCAGATCGTCCAGCCGTGCCACGTCGATCAGCAGCGTGTGCGGGTCCACCGGCAGGTGGAAGATTTCGATCCCCACTTTTTGCGCCAGCGCTTCCAGCGCGAAATGGCCACCATCGCGGTGGGCGAAGTGGACGAAGCCGTCGCCCGGTTTGCATGCGGCCAGCATCAGTGCCTGCTCGGCGGGCGAGCCGCCGTTGGGCCGCCAGTCGAAGGTGCCGGCGCCCAGCAGCGAGCGGCCCAATGTGTTGAGTTGCTGCGCCAGTTCGCCCATCTGGCCCGATTCGGGGAAATACCACTCGCCCGGCGGCACGTCGAACGGAAACGAGCAGTGGTAGAAGGCGCCGGCGGTGGCGCTGCCGGCCAGCCTTACCAGCGCGCTGGGGTAGTTTTCGTTGGCGGTGAGGCTCAGGCAGTCCGAGCGGTAGCGGTAATCCTTGCCCAGTACCGTGTTCAGCCGGTCGACGACCTGGCGGGCTTGCTGGCTGGCGTGGTTCATTCGTTGACTCCGGCCGACTGGAACGCCGGCGCGCTGCGTTGGAGGAGGGGTTCGCGGGGGCCGCCCACGTGTTCGTATTCGATGTGGCAGGCTTCTTCGATGATCAGGCGGTAGAGCTGCTCGATCAGCTCGCCACGCAGGTGCCAGCGCTGGCCGCGTGTCTTGCAGCGCTGCACCACTTCCAGCACGCGGTTGGGTTGCATCACTGGCGTCTGGCTGGTTTTCTTGAAGTGCGCCACCTGGCCGATCAGCGCCTGGCGCTGGCCCAGCAGGTCGATCAACTGGTCGTCGATGCGGTCGATGGCGGCGCGGAACGCGGGCAGCGTGTCCGGCGCGGGCGGCTGGTTGATGAATTCGAAGATGCGCCGGCTGGTATCCACGTAATCGGGGTGATCCGCGATCAGGTCTTCCTTCAGCGCGGTGAGCGCGGTGTGGAAGCCCGCGTGGTCGTCGCTGGCAACGCCATCGTCCAGCGTGGCCAGCGCGTTCAGCAGGCGGCGGCGCGCGTCGGCGGAGCAGGGGTTGTCGGCCTGGATTTCCCAGTACACGTCGGGGTGGTTCTGCGTCATCCGCGCCAGCAGGGCCAGCATCACGCGGAATGGCGGCGGCGCCAGCCGCAGCAGCGCATCCAGTGCCAGCGGCGAGCGGGCCAGCGTCTGGCCGAAGGCCAGCACGGCGGAATGCCCCACCGTTTGCAGCATGGCCATCGCTTCATCGTGTTGCGCCGGTGTCAGTGTCACCACGTCCAGCCGCCATTGCCGCAGCAGATCGATGAAGGCGTCGGCCAGCGGCGCGTCGCGATACGGCACCGCCGCCAGCGGCCGGCCGGCCGGGTCCAGGTCGCCGGAGAACATGGGATTGATGCCCAGCACCGCCTGCGTGGTCGGCTGGTCGGCCAGCCATGCGGCGAACGGGCTCTTGATCGATAACGTTTCCACCAGTAGCGCGTCGGCCGGCAGGTGGGGCAGCAGTTGCGGCAGCGCCTGGGTCAGCACGTGTTGCGATACCGCCAGCACCAGGATGCGGGTTTCGCCCAGCACCTGCCGCAACGCGGCGTCGGGGCGGGTGGCGTCGGCCTGGAGCACGGTGACGTTGGCCGGCGCCGCGTCGGCGCGGGCGAGGTCGATACCGGTCACGCGAAAGCCGCTACTGGCCAGTTGCCGCGCCAGCATCGCGCCGATGGAGCCGTGGACGCCCACCACCAGGGCGCGGCTACCGGGAGGGAAGGCGTTCATGCGCGCACCTCGCGCAGCCGTTCCACCGCTTCCACCACGCCGCGCGCCTTGACCATGGTTTCGGCGAACTCGCTTTCGGGGTCGGAGAGCGCGGTGATGGCGCCGCCGACGCCGAAGCGCGCGTGGCCTTTGTCCACCGTCACAGAGCGGATGACGATATTGAAGTCGCAGGCGCCGCACAGGCCGAACCAGCCCAGCGCACCGGAGTACGAACCGCGCGGGCCCTGTTCCAGCCGGTCGATGATTTCCATGGTGCGTTTCTTCGGCGCGCCGGTCATCGAGCCGCCGGGGAACACGGCGCGTACGCAGTCCACCGTGGAGACGCCGGGCTTGAGCTGGCCGCGGATGGTGGATACCAGTTGGTGCACGTGCGAGTAGCTTTCCACATCGAACAGCCGGGGCACGTGCACCGAACGCAGGTTGCAGACCTGGCCCAGATCGTTGCGCAGCAGGTCGACGATCATCAGGTTTTCCGCGCGGTCCTTTTCGTCGCCGAGCAGGTTGTCCATCTGCTGGCGGTCTTCGTCCGGCGTGCGCCCGCGTGGGCGGGTGCCTTTGATCGGCTTGGCCTCGGCCTGGCCTTGCGCGTCCACGCTGAGGAAGCGTTCCGGCGATGAGCTGACCAGGTGGAAGTCGCCGACGTTGAAGTAGCCGGCGTGCGGCGCGGGCGTGAGCTGGCGCATCACGCAATACAGGTCGAACGACGATTCGGCGAAGGGAAATTCGATGATGTTGGTCAGGCAGACTTCGTAGCTTTCGCCGTTGACGATCTCGCCCAGCGCCTGCTGGATCTTGTCGAGATAGGCGGGCTTGGGATGGCGGATCGCCGCATGGTCGGCGATCCAGCGTTCCACGTCGGGCAAGGTCATGCGGCTGCCCTGCGGGGTGGCCGGCGCGGCGGCGCCCGCCATGCCCAGCCGTGCGGCCACATCGTCGAACCAGCCGTGGGCGTCGGCGCGGTCGGCCTCGTCGGCGATCAGGTGCAGCAGATGGCAGCGCTGCTCGGCGTGGTCGAAGGCGATGAGGCGGGTGGCGAACAGGAACACCGCGTCCGGCGTGTCGGCGCGGTGTGCCTTGTTGCCGATGGTTTCGCCCTTCAGCTCGTAGCCCAGCAGGCCGACGTAGCCGAGGTTGAAGGCGAACGGCAGGTCGGCGGGCAGTTCGGTGCGAAATTGCTGCAACCGCGCCTTCAGCAGTTCGAACACGCTGGGGGTATGCACCACCGCGCGCTCGCCGCCGTGCTCGATCACGGCCAGGCCGTCGTCGATCGAGTAGGCAATGGTTTCGCCGAAGCGTCCAGCCGCATCGCCCATGAAGGAAAAGCGCGAAAAGCCGGGGCGCACCACGCTGCTTTCCAGGAAGAACTTGCTCGGCGCGTGCAGGAATTCCTGCTTGAACACCTGGAGCGGATCGGGACAGCAATCCAGGGTTCGGACTTCAATCTGAAATAGGCTCACCGCCGACTCCTTGTATGTGAAGACACAGCAACGTGAAGGCCGCGCGGGCGAGGGCGCGTCCCCGAAAGGCGGAAAAACGGCGCGGCGGGCCGGCGCTCCGGCTGGCCGGGCACACGCGCGGCGCTCGCTCAGGCATGGCGTTCGTGCCGGGCGTGGCGCACGGCGATGTCGCGGAAGTTGCTCAGCAGGTCGAGCCCGGCGTCGGTGCAGATCGATTCGGGATGGAACTGGATGCCGTACAGCGGCCGTTCGGTGTGGCGGATGCCATGGATCATGCCGTCCGCGCCCCAGGCGGTGAGAGCGAACGGCGGCTTGAGCGCTTTCACTACCAGCGAGTGGTAGCGCACCACCGGCAGATCGGGTGGCAGGCCCTTGAACACGCCTTCGTCGTTGTGGCGGATCACGCTGACGCGGCCGTGTACCGGCTCGGGCGCATGCACCACGTCCATGCCGTGCAGGTGCGCCATGCACTGGTGGCCCAGGCACACGCCCAGTACCGGGATGCGGCTGTGGCGGATGACCTCCGCACTGATGCCCACGTCGGCCGCCCGCGCCGGGGTGCCGGGGCCAGGCGAGACGATCACGCAGTCGTAATCGTCGAGCCGCAGGCCGTCCCAACTGGCGGTATTGAGCACCACTGTGGGTTCTTCGCCGCAGACCTCGCCCATGTATTGGTAAAGGTTGTAGGTAAACGAATCGAAATTATCGACAATAAGCGTTTTGCACATGGCAATTCCCCGGTGAATCAGGCAGCGTCGCTGGCGTGGGCCGTCGCGGTTGTATTGGTATCCGGCTCGCGAACGCCAATCTGCTTGAGCAGCCGGTCGAGGCGGATTCTGGTCTTTTGCGTCAATTGCCGATGCAGGTCGATGAATTCGCTTTCAGATTCGGCGATGATCTGTTCGATCTGCTGCGGCGTGAACTTGCAGGCACGCAGGATTCGCCGCTCGAATTGCCGCGTGGTATCGGTGCCGAGGAAGTCTTCGAGGTAATCCGGCATCATCTGCGTGAATTGATCACGCGTGGCCTGGGGTAATTGCGTCCAGCGTTTTTTCATCAGGTCGGCGAAATAGCCTGAATGACGGCCTTCGTCGCGCGTGTGATCCATCATCAGCGTGGTGAAGGTCTGTGCCAGGCCCTTGTCGCGCCCCAGGGTGGCGATTTCCTCGGTCAGCACGTTCTCCGCCAGCGTGACCGCCAGCAACTGGAAATCCGGGCGCATGGCCGGCGGCAGGGTTGCGCTGGCGCGGGCAGCAGCGTCGAGCTTGTGGTTCGATTCGGGCACCTGGAGCGGGGTGATGCCGCTCTGGTGCTGCATCTGCATGATGTAGTCGAGCGCGACGTGGGCGTGGTAGCCCTCATCGATGATCACGGTCAGCGCCTGCAACTTGTCGAATTCGCCGATGCCGGGAATCTGGTTGTGCAGCAGGTCCAGGCTGCACTGGATGACGAACTTGGTTTCCAGCAGGCCCACGCCGTAGAGGAACTGGTAGGCGGCTTGCGCCAGGATGAACGCCCGCGTGGCCTGGCCACGCTCCAGCACCAGCGGGTGCTCGCACACCGCGCAGCGCGCCAGCGGGTAGATCAGTTCCTCGTCGGAATAGTCGGGAACGATGATGCGTGGCGTATAGCGAACCGTGGCGCGCTGGTACCACTGCGCGGTGATCTCGTTCTGCTCGGCGATCAGCATGGTTACTCCTTGCTCGGGGTGGGGTGCGGGCCGCCTGGCGGCGCCGGTTGCCCCGGGGCCATCGCGTTGACGCGGATCGGCCCGGTTGAACGATAGGGATTGCGCGATATTGGCCAGCGGTATTTGACGCGCCGGATATCAATCGCCATTGCAATTTGATGACGAATTGGACCCGCGACGATTCGTCCCGCCCAGCGGCACGGGATGAATGAGATGACGTTGATTCAATTCGGGCTGATTTGTTTTTGGTCAAACCCGGCTTTCGCCGTTTTTGACATCATGTGTTGCTTATTGAGTGGTGTTGCGAAAGCTGCGGAATTAAAGGCGGGATGGGTGGGGGCTGTAACCTGATAAAAATAAGGGGTGACAAGATCGGTAAATACCGGTGATAGCATTGCCATGATCCAGACAAGTAAGGCTTTATTTTTATTCATGCTGTTCAAATTGCAACAATTGCCCATATTGCCCAGCCGACGGAATTGAATACGAACAACGATGTATTTGGTTGCCGGCAATTGCACGAATGCGCCAGGCCGTGCAATGGCGTACGGATTGCCGAATTGGCAGCCCGCCCATGCGGTGCCCGAAGACCGATATGACCCGATCGTCGGCACCTGTCGGGGGCGTGGCGGCAGGGCGGTATGTGACCGCAGCAAGACGCGGCTGAAAGAAAATCGCCGCTGCGGGATGTATCTCGGGCGGCAGAACAGCCCCGCCTGACACGGTGCGGGTGGCCGGCTGCTCCCGACATGGCGCGGCGTGCATTCCTGCCCTCGGCGGCCACGGTGAGATGGTTTTCGTGGCGCTTTCTTTACCGCACCGCATCATTTGTAGTGCGTTGCAGCAAACTACATTTTTCTTGATTAATCGCAAAAACGCATACACGATGTAATCGATTACATTCATGGTGCGCCTCATGCCTCGTCCTGGTGCGGCTTCCGCCGAAGCCGGCAATGTCTCGATCGCCGCCGTGGCCCGGCAGGCCGGCGTATCGGTGGCCACCGTATCGCGTGTGCTGAACGGGCAGGCGGTGGTCAAGGCCGAAACGCGCGACAAGGTGATGGCTGCCGTCGAGGTGCTGGGCTACCGGATGAACCACTTGGCGCGCAACCTGCGTACGGCGGCCAGCCGCCTGTTGCTGACCATGGTGCCGGACGTGGGCAACCCGTTCTACGCGGAGATCGTGCGCGGTATCGACAGTGTGGCGCGGCAGCATGGTTACTTCGTGCTGCTGTGCGATACCGGTGCCGATCCAGGACGCGAGCGCAGTTATTTCGACCTGCTGCGCACCCGCCGTGCCGATGGCGCCATCTGCCTGGATCCGGACACCGTGCAGCACGCGCTGGCCGAGGAATCGGCGTCGCTGCCGTGGGTGGCGTGCTGCGAGTTCGACCCCGCCGTGCCGGTGCCCTACGTGGGCATCGACAACCGCGCGGCGGCGGCGGAGGCGGTGAATCACCTGTTGGCGCAGGGGCACCGCGATATCGCGTTGATCAATTCGGACGAACGCTTTCTCTATGCGCGGCAACGCCGGCAGGGTTATCGCGATGCGCTGGCCGATGCCGGGTTGCGCCTGCACCCGGAATGGCAGTTGACCGTGCAGAGCCTGGATTTCGCCGCCGGCGCGGCGGCGGCGGCGCAACTGATGGCGCTGCCGGAACCGCCGACGGCGATCTTCGCAGTGTCCGACACACTGGCGATCGGCGTGCTGCGCGGCCTGCGCGATGTGGGGCGCCGCGTGCCGGACGACGTGGCGGTTATCGGCTTCGACGACATTGCCATCGCGGCGCAGATCGACCCGCCGCTGACCACCATCCTGCAACCGATGCGTGAACTGGGCGAAACCGCCGCCCGCCTGCTGTTGCAACGGCTGGCGGAGCCTGGCGCGGTGGTGCCCGGCATGCTGCTGCCGCATCGGTTGATCCGTAGAGCGAGTGGATGAGTGCCTTGCGATCCTTTCGCTGCGGCGCAGGGCCGGAAAGGCCTGGCACAAGGACGAAGGCAACAACCGGTTGTTTCCCAGGAGCACAACGCAGTGGATGACCTTTTTCTGGTCCGACCCGATGCGGCCCGGCCTGCCGGGCTCGGGGCATTACCCGTGGATAGGGGCGTGACAAGCTGGGCGCGATGTTCATACCGCAGTGCATCTTGCGCCTTGCCGCGCGCTGTCGCGAAAAGACCATGAGGAGGCTCTGAAATGAGCCTGTCGGTGCAATTTGAAGACCTGACCAAGGATTTCGGCCCGGTGCGCGTGCTGCATGGCGTGAGTTTCGAGCTGGCGCCGGGCAAGGTCTACGGCCTGCTGGGCGAGAACGGTGCGGGTAAATCCACGCTGATGAAGATCCTGGCCGGCTACGAGGCCGCCAGCGCGGGCGAGGTGCGTATCGACGGCGAGGCGCGGCGCTTTGACAGTTCGCGCCAGGCCGAGACGGCCGGCATCGTGCTGATCCACCAGGAGTTCAACCTGGCCGAGCACCTGACCATCGCGCAGAACATCTTTCTCGGCCACGAAAAGAAAAAGGGTTGGTTGCTCGACGATGCCGCAATGCGCGCCGAAGCCGCGCGCAACCTGCAACTGGTGGGGCTACAGGCGGACCCGGATACGCCGGTGCGGCAGTTGATCGTGGCCGAGAAGCAACTGGTGGAGATCGCCAAGGCGCTGTCGCGCCACGCCCGGCTGCTGATCATGGACGAGCCCACCGCCACGCTCACGCCGGGCGAGACACAACGGCTGTTCGCGCTGATCGCCCGGCTGAAGGCGGAGGGTGTCACCATCGTCTACATCTCGCACAAGCTGGACGAAGTGGAGCGCGTGACCGACGAGGTAGTGGTGATGCGCGATGGCCGCTTCGTGGCGCGGGCAGCCACGGCCGAGGTCGATCGGCGGCAGATGGCCAATCTGATGGTGGGGCGCGACGTGTCCGACATGTTCCCCGACAAGCAGCCGCCCGCGCCGGATGCGCCCAGTGCGCTGAAGGTCAGCGGCCTGACCGTGCCCGGCTGGGCCGAGGACCTGAGCTTCGAGGTGCGCGAGGGCGAAATCCTGGGCTTTGCCGGGCTGGTCGGCGCGGGGCGTACCGAAGCGTTCGAAGCGGTGATCGGCCTGCGGCCGCGCACGGCGGGGCGGATTGAGCTGGCCGGCCAGCCGGTGGACCTGCGCAATCCACGCCAGGCGATGCGGCACGGTATCACCTACCTGAGCGAAGACCGCAAGGGCAAGGGGCTGCACGTTGACCTGGGCCTGCGCGACAACCTGACCCTGATGGTGCTGGAACGCTATGCCCAGCCATGGCTGCGGCTGGATCGCGAGCGCGACGCGCTGGCGCACGCCGTGGCCGAGTTCGGCATCCGCACCGGCGACCATGCCAGCAAGGCACGGATGCTGTCGGGCGGCAACCAGCAGAAGCTGGCGCTGGCCAAGTTCCTGCACCCTGATCCGCGCGTGATCGTGCTGGACGAGCCCACGCGCGGCGTGGACGTCGGCGCCAAGCGCGACATCTATTTCCTGATCCGGCGGCTGGCGGCCGAGGGCCGCGCCGTGATCGTGATTTCCAGCGAACTGATCGAGCTGATCGGCCTGTGCCACCGCGTGGCGGTGATGCGCGCCGGCCACTTGCAGGCCACGCTCGGCCTCGAACGCCTGACCGAAGAGGAACTGATTGCCCATGCAACCGGAACGCACTGAATCCCCCAACGTGTCGCGCCGATGGCGCACGGCGCTGAGCGGGCTGGGGCCCATTCTCGGCCTGATCGCGCTGTGCATCGCCGGCACCTTGCTGAACCCGGATTTCGCCACGGTCGACAATCTGATGAACGTGCTCACCCGCACCGCGTTCATCGGCATCATCGCGGTGGGCATGACCTTCGTCATCATGTCCGGCGGCATTGATCTGTCGGTGGGGTCGATGGCGGCGTTGATCGCCGGCAGCATGATCCTGTTCATGAACAGCCTGGGCGCGGGCGGCCATCCGGCCACGCTGGTGGTGGCGCTGGGCATGGGACTATCGCTGGTGCTGGGCGCCGCTTTCGGCTGCGCGCACGGCCTGTTGATCACCAAAGGCCGGGTGGAGCCCTTCATCGTCACGCTCGGTACGCTGGGCATCTTTCGCGCGTTTCTCACCTGGTTCGCCGATGGCGGCGCGCTGACGCTGGATGGCGAACTATCCGACCGCTACAGCCCCGTCTACTACGCCAGCCTGCTGGGCGTGCCGATCCCCGTGTGGATCTTCGCCGCGGTGGCCGTGGCCGGCGGCGTGCTGCTCAACCGTACCGCCTTCGGCCGCCACGTGCAGGCGATAGGCTCCAACGAGCAGGTGGCGCGCTATGCCGCCATCCGCGTCGATCTGGTGAAAGTACTGACCTACATGCTGCTGGGCCTGTGCGTGGGCATCGCCACGCTGTTGTACGTACCGCGCCTGGGCTCGGCGTCGCCGACCACTGGTCTGTTGTGGGAGCTGGAAGCCATCGCCGCCGTCGTCGTTGGCGGCACCGCGCTCAAGGGCGGGGAAGGGCGGCTGGTGGGTACTGTGGTCGGCGCCATCCTGCTGTCGGTGATCAGCAACATCCTCAACCTCACCAGCATCATCAGCGTGTACCTGAACGCCGCGGTGCAGGGCGGCGTGATCATCGTCGTGGCCTTCCTGCAACGGGGGCGGCGGTGAACCGGAATGTGAGGAGTGAGGGGTGAGGTGTAAAGGCAACGTCAAAAGCCGGATGCCGTAGTTGTTGCCTTTGCCGTTACCCCTCACGCCTCACCCAAAAAACACCCACGGGCGGGGGTTGGGCTGCCCATACATCACGGAGACAACACCATGAAAAGCTTGATTCGCGTAGTGGGTGCCGGGGTACTGGCGCTCTCCGCCTGCACCATCTTCGCGGCGGAAAAAGTGACCCTGGGCGTGGCGATCCCCACCGCCACCCACGGCTTCACCGGCGGTATCGTCTGGTGGGCCAACCAGGCCAAAAAGGATCTGGAAAAAGCGCATCCGGGCCTGAAGATCATCGTCAAGACGGCCGGCTCCGCACCGGAGCAGGCCAATCAGTTGCAGGATCTGCTTACCGTGAACAAGATCAATGCGCTGGTGATCTTCCCGTTCGAATCGGCATCGCTGACCAAGCCCGTGGCGCAGGTGAAGGGTAAAGGCGTCTACGTGACCGTGGTCGATCGCGGTCTGACCGATACCAGCGCGCAGGATGCCTACGTCGCCGGCGACAACACCGCCTTCGGTAAGCTGCCGGCCGAATACCTGGCCAAGCGGCTGAACGGCAAGGGCAACATCGTGATGCTGCGCGGCATGCCCACCACGCTGGACAACGAGCGCTACAACGCCTTCATGGGCGTGATGAAGCAGCACCCGGACATCAAGGTACTGGATGCCAAGTACGGCAACTGGAACCGCGATGATGCTTTCAAGGTGACGCAGGACTACCTCACCCGCTTCAAGCAGATCGACGCCGTCTGGGCGGCCGACGACGACATGGCGGTAGGCGTGCTCAAGGCCATCGACCAGGCCAAGCGTACCGACATCAAGGAAGTATTCGGCGGCGCCGGTGCCAAGGGCATGGTCAAGACCATCCTCGACGGCAAGGACAAGCGCATCCAGGCCGACGTGTCGTACTCGCCCAAGTTCATCTACGACGCGATCAAGCTCACCGCCGAAGCGCGGCTGAAAGGTGAAAAACTGCCGGCGACCACCATCATTCCGTCGGTGCTGATCACCAAGGAAAACGCCAAGCAGTTCTACTTCCCGGATTCGCCGTTTTGAGCGGGTGAGGGGTGAGGTGTAAAACCCGCAGCGCCAGCCTGTGTTGCTTTTGCTTTTGACCTTGCACCTCACTCCTCACTCCTCACAGGAGTTACACCATGCAAACCATCAAAGGGCCGGCGGTGTTCCTGGCCCAGTTCGTCGGCGATGCCGCGCCGTTCGATACGCTGGACGGCTTGGCCGGTTGGGCGGCGGGGCTCGGGTTCCGGGGCATCCAGGTGCCGACCAACGACCCCCGACTGTTTGACGTGGCGCTGGCCGCGCGCAGCCAGGGTTACTGCGATGAAGTCGCTGGCCGCGTTGCCGCGCACGGGCTGGCGATCACCGAACTATCCACCCACCTGCAAGGGCAACTGGTGGCGGTGCACCCGGCCTACGATGCGCTGTTCGACGGCTTTGCCGCCCCCGAAGTACGTGGTAACCCGTCGGCGCGGACCGAGTGGGCGATCAGCCAGGTGATCGCCGCCGCCGAAGCCTCGCGCCGCCTGGGGCTGACCGCGCACGTCACATTCTCGGGTGCGCTGGCATGGCCATACCTGTACCCCTGGCCACAACGCCCGGCCGGGCTGGTGGATGCCGCCTTCGCCGAACTCGCCAAACGCTGGCGGCCGATCCTGGATGCTTTCGACGCGGCTGGCGTGGATCTCTGCTACGAACTGCATCCCGGTGAGGACCTGCACGACGGCATCACCTTCGAACGCTTCCTCGCCGCAGTGGGCGATCACCCGCGCGCCTGCATCCTTTACGACCCCAGCCACTTCATATTGCAGCAACTCGACTACCTGGCGTTCATCGACCGTTACCACGCCCGCATCAAGGCCTTCCACGTGAAGGACGCCGAGTTCTGCCCCGACGGCCGTCAGGGCGTTTATGGCGGTTACAGCGATTGGGCCGAACGCGCCGGGCGCTTTCGCTCACTGGGCGACGGCCAGATCGACTTCGGCGCGATCTTCTCAAAAATGGCGCAGTACGACTTTCCCGGCTGGGCTGTGCTGGAATGGGAGTGCGCGCTGAAGCACCCGCAGGACGGCGCACTGGAAGGCGCGGATTTCATCCGCCGCCACATCATCCGCGTGGCCGAACACGCCTTTGACGACTTTGCAGGCAGCAGCATCGATTCAAAACAGATCGACGCCTTGTTGGGGCTGTAGGGGATGTAAAACGGCTTCGGGGTGTGCCACACGCCTTTGGGCTGGCCGGCTCCCGTGCTCAAAGAACCCCGTTTCACCTTCTCGTATTTGAAGTTTCTCCGGAGAACCGACATGAATCGACGTCTGCGCCTGGGGATGGTTGGCGGCGGGCAGGGCGCCTTCATCGGCGCGGTGCATCGCCTCGCCGCGCGTTTGGACGACTGCTACGAACTGGTTGCGGGCGCCTTGTCGTCCGACCCCGCGCGCGCCGCCGCCAGCGCCTCCGATCTGCGGCTGGACCCCGCCCGCAGCTATGGCGACTACCGCGAAATGGCCCGTGCCGAGGCTGCGCGCGATGACGGTATCGACGTGGTCGCCATCGTCACCCCCAACCACCTGCACGCAGCGGTTGCCACGGCATTTCTCGAAGCGGGCATTCATGTCATCTGCGACAAACCGCTGGCGATCTCACTGGCCGAAGGCGAGGCAATGGCTGCGCTGGCAAGGCGGAAACAGCGCTTGTTCGCGTTGACATACACCTACTCCGGCTACCCCATGGTGCGCCACGCGCGCGAACTGGTCGCCAATGGCGAACTGGGCGATCTCCGCTACATCCAGGTGGAATACCTTCAGGACTGGCTGGCCGAGCCAGTGGAAAGCACCGGCAACAAACAGGCCGGCTGGCGCACCGACCCCGCCCTGGCCGGCCCGGCCGGCTGCCTGGGCGATATCGGCACCCACGCCTACCACCTGGCCTGCTTTGTCACCGGCCTGACCCCCAGCGAGCTGGCCGCCGAAACCCACACCTTCGTCCCCGGCCGGCAGGTGGACGACCACGTGCAGGCGATGCTGCGCTACCCCAACGGCGCGCGCGGCCTGCTGGTCGCCAGCCAGATCGCCAGCGGCGAGGAAAACGCCCTCAACCTGCGCGTCCACGGCACCCGCGCCAGCCTGCGCTTCAGCCAGGAATCACCCAACGAACTGTGGTTCACCCCGCAAGGCGGCGAAACCACCCGCCTGACCCGAGGCCGTGTAGAGGGTGCCGCAGCCGCCCACGCCACCCGCGTCCCCGCCGGCCATCCCGAAGGCTACCTGGAAGCCTTCGCCCAGCTCTACCGTGACGCTGCATTGCAAATCACAGCCCAACAAACCAACACCCCACCGCCGTCCGAGTCGTTGGCGTTGACGACGGTGGATGACGGGGTGGCGGGGTTAAGATTCATCGACGCGGTACTGGCGAGTCAGGCGGGTGGGAATGCTTGGATCAAGCTGTGAGCGGTGGAACTTGAAGCATGGTGGAGAGCCTGTCGATCGGCTTGTAAGGTTGGTGGCTTGAGCCCGACCGGATTTCGCTCGCTGAATCAATATGTTGTAATTGGTGTGTTCCCCGCGTGAGCGGGGATGAACCGGTGAAAATGACGCTCGCAATTGCAACTGATTCGTGTTCCCCGCGTGAGCGGGGATGAACCGCCCCTTGGAAATTCCCCACACCATTTTCACAAGTGTTCCCCGCGTGAGCGGGGATGAACCGCGAGGGGTGGCTTTAGACGTTCCGTCCGCGTTGTGTTCCCCGCGTGAGCGGGGATGAACCGGTGTATTTGGACGAAATGGAACAGCTACTTGAAGTGTTCCCCGCGTGAGCGGGGATGAACCGGGACTAGGGCAGGGCTACGTGCCGCCGTGCTACGTGTTCCCCGCGTGAGCGGGGATGAACCGAATTTAAGCCGGCTACAGGTTGGTATCGAACCGTGTTCCCCGCGTGAGCGGGGATGAACCGGCCGCCGGGGCGTTGCCGAGCAGCAACTGCGCGTGTTCCCCGCGTGAGCGGGGATGAACCGCCGACCACAGCGAAAACACCAAACAACACCACGTGTTCCCCGCGTGAGCGGGGATGAACCGGTGCGAGGACCACGTCCAGGTGCGCGGGCCACGTGTTCCCCGCGTGAGCGGGGATGAACCGCCCGGCTCGGCCTGACGTTCGCCGCCAGCGCTGTGTTCCCCGCGTGAGCGGGGATGAACCGACTTTCAATGCAGCGTCACGCACCAAGCTCGAGTGTTCCCCGCGTGAGCGGGAATGTGTCGCGATCGAAGCATCATCGTTCACACCTGCCTGGTATTTGAAGGTGTTGCATCAATCGAATGCGGCGGCCATGTTTCCCGCCGCTACTTGCGCGTACAGATACCGGATTTGTTCCGTCAGTACCCGGTGCGTCGAGAGTTCCGGCAGGGCCGTGGGGGCGTAAAAACCGGCGGCGGTGGTTTCGCTGGTTTGTTGCAGTAGTTCCCCGCCGTGGCTGTCGCACAGGAAAAACGCCTTCAGCGCGTGTGGCAGTTGCGGGGGATGGGCGTGTTTGTGTTTGTCCAGCAGGGCGAGTAGCCGGGTCGGGCGTACCGATAACCCGGTTTCCTCGCGCACTTCGCGTACCACGGCATCGGCGGGGGATTCGCCGATGTCGCACCAGCCGCCTGGCAAGGTCCACAGGCCGTCGCTGGCTTCGCGCACCAGCAGCACATGTTGATTGCTGTCGAGGATCAGCGCACGCACGTCCAGCTTGGGGGTGGGGTAGTGGCTGTCCAGGTCGATCCAGTTCTGGATGCGGGTCACGGGTTGGCCGGTGTCGGTGGCCAGCAGGGCGGCGGTTGCCTGCTGCAATGCGCGAAAGCGTTCGATGTCGAAGCGGTCGGTGGAATAGGTCAGGCCCGCCTGGGCGGTGGCGAGGATCTGTTCCAGGAATTGGCTCAGCGTTTTTTCATCCACGGTGCAATCCTCGTGAACGGGGCCGTCATTCTCCGGCCGGTACCAACACGGTGCGGTTGCCGTTGGTTTCCATCGGGCTGACCAGTCCGGCGGTCTCCATCTGTTCGATCAGGCGCGCGGCGCGGTTGTAGCCGATCCGTAGCTGGCGCTGCACCGATGAGATCGACGCGCGACGGCTCTTGATGACGAACGCTACCGCTTCGTCGTAAAGCGGGTCGGCCTCGGCGTCCTGCTCGCTGCCGCCGGCAAGGCCCGCAGCGGCGGCTTCGGCGTCGAAACCGCCGCCCAGCACGCCTTCCACGTAATCGGGTTCGCCGAACTGCTTGAGGTATTCCACCACGCGATGTACCTCATCGTCGGCGCAGAACGCCCCATGCACCCGCTGCGGATAGCCGGTGCCCGGCGGCAGGAACAGCATGTCGCCCTGGCCTAGCAGCGCCTCCGCACCCATCTGGTCCAGGATGGTGCGGCTATCCACCTTGCTCGATACCTGGAACGCGATCCGCGTCGGGATATTGGCCTTGATCAGCCCGGTGATCACGTCCACCGA
>NZ_SUMF01000026.1 GCF_005048205.1 Chitiniphilus eburneus | reverse complement strand
CGCTGGCGGCCAGCCGCAACAGCGCGGCGGGGTCCTGTCCTTCGGCGGGCGCGATGGCGGTGACGGCGGGGCGGCCCTCGGTCAGCGTGCCGGTCTTGTCGACCACCAGCACGTCCAGCTTGCCGGCGGCCTCCAGCGCTTCCGCGTTGCGGAACAGGATGCCGTGGCGCGCGCCCAGCCCGACGCCGACCATCACCGCCGTCGGCGTGGCGAGCCCCAGCGCGCAGGGGCAGGCGATCACCAGCACCGCCACCGCGTGCATCAGCGCGGTCGGGAAATCGCCGCTCCACCACCAGGTAACGGCGAAGGTGACCAACGCGATCGCCACCACCACCGGCACGAACACGGCAGAAATGCGGTCGGCCAGTTGCTGGATCGGTGCCTTGGAGCCTTGCGCCTGCGCCACCAGCCGGACGATCTCGGCAAGCTGGGTGGCGCCGCCCACGCTGGTGGCGCGCACCTTGAGCATGCCGTCCACATTGCGTGTGCCGGCATAGACGGTGTCGCGCGCGGCCTTGGCGACGGGCACCGATTCGCCGGTCAGCATGGCTTCGTCGATGGCGGCCTGGCCTTCCAGCACTTCGCCATCCACCGGGACCTGCTCGCCATGGCGGATCACCACCACGTCGCCGGGACGCAGTTCGCCGATCGGCAGGTCGAGCAGTTTGCCGTCGCGCTCCACGCGGGCTGTCCGGGGTTGCAGCGCCAGCAATTCGGCGATGGCGCCGGCGGTGCGACCCTTGGCGCGGGTTTCCAGCAGCTTGCCCAGGATGACCAGCGTGATCACCGCTGCGCTGGCTTCGAAATAGACATGCTGGTGCTGGGCGCCGCCGAGCGTGACCGCCGCGCTGTAGCCCCACGCCATGGTGGTGCCCAGGGCCACCAGCACGTCCATGTTGGCGGCGCCGCCGCGCAGCGCGTGCCACGCCCCGCGATAGAAGCGCAGGCCGACGCTGAACTGCACCAGCGTCGCCAGCAGCAATTGCAGCATGCGGGGAACGACTTCGTGACGGCCCCCCAGCATGGCGGCCATTTCCAGCATCAGTGGCGCGGTCAGCACGGCGGCGATGCCGAACGACCACCACGCCCGGCGCAACGCGCGGTCGTCATGGGGGCGGGGGGTATCCGGCACGCGCAGCCGTGCCTGGTAGCCGGCCTTTTCCACCGCCCGTACCGCATCGTCGTCGCTGAACGAGCCGGCGGCGAATTCCAGATGCGCGGTTTCGGTGGCGAAATTGACGGTGGCCTGCACGCCGGGCTGCCGGTTGAGCACTTTTTCGATCCGCGTGGCGCAGGCGGCGCAGGTCATGCCGTCGATGTCGAGTTCCAGCGTCTGCCGGGGCACATCGTAGCCGGCCTTGCGGATGGCGTCCTGCGCCTGGGCCACGGTGGCGTCGCCTTCCAGGGCGATCTGGGCGGTTTCGGTGGCGAAGTTGACGGTGGCGCGCAGGCCGGGCTGCCGGTTGAGTACCTTTTCGATGCGCGTGGCACACGCGGCGCAACTCATGCCGGAGATGGGAAGGGTGATTTCGCGGTTCATGGGGCGACCTGCTCACATACGGTATGGGGGTATATTGAACCCCCCGGGGGTATTTGGCAAGACCGGCCAGTGAAAAAGGGGGAGGGCGCTGGCCGGATGCGCAGGCCAGCGCCGGGCAGGCCGTCAGCCGGTGGCGTTGGTGGCGGGCAAGGGCTGGCCGTCGGTGCCGGTGACCGAGACGGTGACGTCCACGTTGCCGCGCGTGGCGTGGGAGTACGGGCAGATATCGTGATGCGCCGCCTGGGCCACGTCGTTGGCCTGGGCGTAATCCAGGTTGGGGAAGGCGGCGATCAGGTGGACTGCGAGCTGGAAGCCGCCCGCGTCGCGCTTGCCGATGCCGACCTCGGCGGTGACCTGGACGTCATCGAGCTGGATATGGCGCTGGCGCGCGACGAAGCGGATCGCCGATTCGAAGCAGGCCGCGTAGCCGGCGGCGAACAGTTGCTCGGGGTTGGTGGCCGCGCCGCCTGGCCCGCCCAGCTCCTTCGGTACGGCGAGCTTGATGTCCAGCACGCCATCGGACGATTTCACGGTGCCTTCGCGGCCACCATGGGCGGTGGCGCGGGCCGTGTAGAGGATGTCGCTCATCGGGTACTCCTGTGTGGTTGCCTGGGGGTATGGGGTGGTGGCATGGGGTTTGCATGATCCGGATGCCGGCAAGGGGCCGGCGCGGGTGCGGTGTCGATCTATGCAAGCTTCGTTCCACGCGGGTCAGGACGCGCAATCATCTCTGGAGGCGGCAATATGAAAACGGATCCAACATCGATGCGGACTTCCGGCCAGACCGTGGCCAGCGACGCGGCCGACCGGGAGCACAAGGGCGAATCGACATTCAAACGCGGGTGCGAAGGACGAAGACCGGGATGCAGGGCAAGGCGTGCCGAGTGAAGTGGGGTAATCCCCACGAGCGAGGCACAACGCAGCCATGCGCCCGGCCTTCCTCCTTCCCTTCGGGTTGGCCCGTGGGCCGGCGTCTGCTTTGTCGCACGGCTTGCAGATAGGAGAGCTATCTGCTGCGCCGCGCTTCGCGTAGCCATCCGGCCCACGGGCCAACGCATCCCGTGTTTGAATGTCGATTCGCCCTAGGTACGCCCCCGGCGGGTGGAACATGTCGACAGCGCCAGCTTAGGCGATGAAACGGCGGTGGAGCGCGGTCGCAGCGACGATCCGGCGACGCGCGAGCGCGGGGAGGGCAACTATGTGGCGTCCGACCCCACCGTGAGCGAGCAGCGCCGCCGGCAGCGGCGCGATGCCAGCGACGACCTGGGGGTATGACCATGCGGATGTAGAAATGCCAGCGGCGTTGGCGTTTTTACCGATGCGTGCGGGACTGGGCCAGCAACAGCCGGCGTGCTTCGTCTTCGCTCAGGCGCAGCCAGTAGTGGTGCGCCAGCGCATGGGCGGCGAAGCGTAATGTCCGCTCGAAATGGACGGGCGCGGCGTGGGCGAGGGTGATGCGATAGGCCCGGATTTCGGACCAGCGCCGGTAGGGTGGCAGCAACAGGTAGTGCACACCCTGCAACACCAGGCCGAAGGCGGCCAGCGCGCCCAGCCAGGGGCGCCAGTCGGCGAGGGCGGGCACCAGCGCCAGCACGCCGGCCAGCAGCGCTGTCGGCGCCGCCAGCCACCACCATTGGCGGGTGTGTTCCAGTTCATGCGCCAGCAGCGCGGCATCGCCCTGGTGTTCGGGCCGGATCAGCACGAATGGTCCTAGGGTGAATCGACCTTCAAACATAGGATGCGTTGGTCCGTGGGCCGGATGGCTGCGTTGTGCCTCGCTCGTGGGGATCACCCCACTTCGCTCGGCACGCCTTGCCCTGCATCCGGCCTTCCTCCTTCGCACCCACGTTTGAAGGTCGATTCACCCTAGGGAGCGGCCCCCCATCCAGCGGGACAATAGCCAGCGGGTATGGATGACGATGGCTGGAATCATCGCGCGGGCCAGTGCCAGGGTGGCTGGTCCAGCGGGGTCTGCCCGACGATGCGTGTTTCGCCGAGTTCCTTTTCCAGCATCAGCGACTGGCAGTCGTCCGCGCGTTCCAGCGTGGCGATCAGGCGGGCGGCATGCGACACCACCAGCACCTGGGTGTCCTCGGCAGCCAGGGCGATCAGCCGGCCCAGCGCCGGCAGCAGGTCGGGATGCAGGCTGGTTTCGGGCTCGTTCAGGACCAGCAGGCCGGGCGGGCGGGGCGAGCACAGCGCGGCGACCAGCAGCAGGTAGCGCAGCGTGCCGTCCGACAGTTCGCCGGCGCGCAGTGGCCGCAACAGGCCGGGTTGCCACATGCCGATGCTGAAGCGCCCCTCGGCCTGCTCGATCTCGATGCGCGCGCCCGGGAAGGCGTCGTCGATGGCCGCGTCGAGCGCTTCGCCGTCGCCGATCTCGCGGATGGTCTGCAAGGCGGCGGCCAGATTGGCGCCGTCGTTGGCCAGCACCGGGGCATGGGTGCCGATCTGCGGCTGGCGCGCGGGTGCGTCGGCGTCGCTGCGGAAATGGTCGTAGAAGCGCCAGCCGCGTATCCGTTCGCGCAAGGTGAGCACTTCGGGCGCGGCGCGCGGGTCGGCGCAATGCGTGAAGATGCTGTCGAAGCTGGGGACGTTCTGATGCAGTACCTGCCAGGCGCGGCCATCGCGCAGCTTGAACGCGCCATTGCGGCGATCGGCCAGCACGCTGGCTTCGCGGAACAGCGGCCCGGCCCAGATGCATTCGCGCTTGATCTGCGGATCGTGCTGGAACATGGTGCGCGGGATCGGCGGCGGCAGGCCCAGGTCGATGGCGTAGCCGAAGTCGTCGGCGGCGAAGCCGAGCCTGAGATTGACCGGCTCGCTGCGTACCGTGCCTTGTACCGGTACGTCGCCGCGCTTCATCGCGCGGGACAGCGTTTCCGGCCCCGCCCACAATGTCGATTGCAGGCCGCCTTCGCGCGCCAGGCTGGTGATCACGCCGCCTTGCGCCGTTTCGGCCAGCAGGCGCAATGCGCGGTAGACACTGGATTTGCCGCTGCCGCTGCCGTTGGCGCCGGTGACGACGTTGAGCCGGCCCAGCGGCAAGGTCAGGGCGCGCAGCGAGCGGTAGTTGGCGATGGCCAGCGTGGTGAGCAAGCGAACCTCGGCCGGTGGGACCGTCGCGCCGGCAAGCGCTGTCCGGTCAGGGGGTGAGAATGGTGGGCTTGGCCTCGGGCAGCAGGCCGGGGTAGTCGCGGCTGTAGTGCAGGCCCCGGCTTTCCTGGCGCGCCATGGCGCAGCGCACGATCAGTTCGGCGGTGATCACCAGGTTGCGCAGCTCGATCAGGTCATTGGAGACGCGGAAGTTGCTGTAGTACTCCTGGATTTCGCCCTGGAGCAACTGGATGCGATGCAGCGCGCGCGCCAGCCGCTTGTTGGTGCGCACGATGCCCACGTAGTCCCACATGAAGCGGCGCAGTTCGTCCCAGTTGTGCGAGATCACCACTTCCTCGTCCGGGTCGGTGACGCGGCTTTCGTCCCATTCGGGGACCGGCGGCAGTTCGACCTTGCCGGCGGCGAGGATGTCGGCGGCGGCGGCCTTGCCGACCACCATGCATTCGAGCAGGGAGTTGGAGGCCAGCCGGTTGGCGCCATGCAGGCCGGTGCAGGCGACTTCGCCCACGCCGTAGAGGCCGGGCAGGTCGGTACGCCCGACCAGATCCACCACCAGTCCGCCGCAGGTGTAGTGCGCGGCGGGCACCACCGGGATCGGCTGCTTGGTGATGTCGATGCCCAGTTCCAGGCAGCGCTGGTAGATGGTGGGGAAGTGCTCCTTCACGAAGGCGGCCGGCTTGTAGCTGATGTCCAGGTACACGCAGTCGTAGCCGCCGCGCTTCATTTCGA
The DNA here is from genome assembly GCF_005048205.1 of Chitiniphilus eburneus. Lineage (GTDB taxonomy): Bacteria > Pseudomonadota > Gammaproteobacteria > Burkholderiales > Chitinibacteraceae > Chitiniphilus > Chitiniphilus eburneus. The sequence goes on along the minus strand of NZ_SUMF01000026.1, from coordinate 41,935 downwards.
AGTCGATGGCGCGGGCCACCACGTCGCGCGGGGCCAGCTCGGCGCGCTCGTCGTGCGCGGGCATGAAGCGCGTGCCGTCCGGCAGGCGCAGGATGCCGCCTTCGCCGCGCACCGCCTCGGTGATCAGGAACGACTTGGCGTCGGGGTGATAGAGGCAGGTGGGATGGAACTGGATGAATTCCATGTTGGACACGCGGCAACCGGCGCGCCAGCCGATGGCGATGCCGTCGCCGGTCGCGACGTCGGGGTTGCTGGTGTACAGGTAGACCTTGCCGGCGCCGCCCGTGGCCAGCACGGTCTGGCCGGCCAGCACCGTCTTCACCTGGTCGCGCTCGATGTCGTAGACATAGGCGCCCCAGGCGCGCGGCTCGGGCTGCCCCAGCTTGGCGGAGGTGATGAGGTCGAGCGCGATGTGGTTTTCCAGCACCGTGATGTTCGGGTGCGCCGCCACCTTCTTGGCCAGGGTGTCGATCACCGCCGCGCCGGTGGCGTCCGCCGCGTGGATGATGCGGCGGTGGCTGTGGCCGCCTTCGCGGGTCAGGTGGAAGCCCTGGTAGCTGGTTTCGCCGCCCTGGTCGCGCGTGAAGGGCACGCCCATGGCGATCAGCCAGTCGATGGCGTCGCGCGAGTGTTCGATGATGAAGCGGGTGGCGTCCGTATCGCACAGGCCGGCCCCGGCCACGTGCGTATCCTTGATATGCAGTTCGATGCTGTCCTGGCCATCCAGCACGGCGGCGATGCCGCCCTGGGCCCAGCCGCTGCCGCCGTCGCGCAGGGTGCGCTTGGTGACGAGGCCTACCTTGAGCGTATCGGCCAGATTCAGCGCGATGGTCATCCCGCCCAGCCCGCTACCCACGATCAGAACGTCGAATTGCTGCATGGCGTGTTCATTTTCACTGGTGAATTGTGAGGCCAGCGAATATAACAGAGCGGGCTCGCGCTTGCGGCGCCCGCTCTGTAAAAGATGGGCTGGATCAAGACTCTTGTAAAACCGTTCGTCCGGCACCATTTGATACAGCATTACGAGAAAGAGCCCGCCAGGCGGGCCGATGAACGGAGCATGCTTTTGGAGAAACGCACTGAACGGGAGATCGACCAGGAGCTGGTTTCCCGCGCCCAGGCAGGGGACAAGCGCGCCTTCGAGCTGCTGGTGGCCAAATACCAACGGCGTATCGCGCGCCTGCTGTCGCGCCTGATCCGCGATCCCGGCGAAATCGAGGATGTCACCCAGGAAGCCTTTATCAAGGCCTATCGCGCCCTGCCGTCCTTCCGTGGCGAATCCGCCTTCTACACCTGGCTTTACCGCATCGCGATCAACACCGCGAAGAATTACCTCGCCTCGCTGGGGCGACGGCCGCAACTTTCCGCCGATTACGAAGACGAAGACGGCGAGACACTCGACGCGGCGGCACAAATACCTGACTACCACACGCCTGAGTCTGAACTTGCCAATCGCGAGATTGTCCGAACTGTCAATGAAGTCGTCGAGACGTTGCCCGACGAGCTTCGTACCGCGATCACGCTGCGCGAGATGGAGGGGCTCTCCTATGAAGACATCGCCAGCATGATGAATTGCCCGATTGGTACAGTGCGCTCACGAATCTTTCGCGCTCGCGAGGCTATTTCGGCAAAATTGAAGCCGTTGCTGGAAACGGTCGGCAAAGACCGGCGCTGGTAGGCCGGCATAAATAAAGAGGGTTTCCCACCATGAAAGAGCAGTTGTCCGCATTGATCGACAGCGAGCTTGAAGCCAAGGAACACGATCGGTTGCTCGGCCAGCTCAGCGTCGATGGTGACCTGCGCCAGGACTGGCAGGATTGGCATCTGGTCGGCGACGTGATGCAGGAGCATCCCCTGCTGTCCCCCGATTTCATGAAGCGCTTCTCCGACCGGCTGGCCGCCGAGCCCATCGTCATGGTGCCCGCCAGGCGTCGTTCCCTGTTGCGACGGGCGCTGGTGCCGCTTTCCGCCGCCGCGTCGGTGGCTTTTGTCAGCGTCGTCGGCTGGCAGGCCTATTACAGCGCCGTGCGCAACAATGCGGCCCCCGCCGTGGCGCTGGCCCAGCAGACCCAGGGCGTGGACGACGAAGGCCTGCGCATGCAGAGCTACCTTGCCGCCCATCGCCACGACTCCGGCAACCCCTTTACGGGGCGGGAGTTCATGCAGGCTTCTTTCGATCCCTCGCAAGCAAAGTAATGAGAATTCCAAGCGCGTGGTTGTTGGCTGGTGGTGTATTGCTGGCCAGTACTTCCCTGTTGGCAGCAGGGCCGGCGACGCCGACTCCCCTGTCGGCGGCCGAAGCCAATCAGTTGGTGCAGCGGGTGGCCAACGCCCCCCGACTGGTTTCCTACCATGGCGTGTATGTCCACCAGTACGGCGACCGTTTCGAGACGGTGCGCGTGGTGCACATCGCCGATGGCGACAAGGATATCGAACGTCGCGAAACGCTCGATGGTCCGCCGCTGGAGCTGATGCGCGAGGGCGATCGCGTCGGGCTGTTCCTGCCGGAGGATGCCTATCCGTCGTCGATCGACCGCCGCATGATGTCCAAGCTTTTCCCCCGGCAATGGCCCGATCAGGCGCAGCAGGTGCTATCCGGCTACGTGATCCGCAAGGCGGGCCATGCGCGCGTGGCCGGCGTGGCGGCCGATATCTATGAGTTCGAGCCGCGCGACCGCTTCCGCTATCCGCACCGCTACTGGATTCACCCCGAAAGCGGCTTGATGCTGAAGTCGATGATGGTCGGCCTGCGGAACGAGCCCATCGAGCTGTTCACCTTTTCGCAGATACAGATCGGCGGGACCATCGACCGCAAGCTGCTCAAGCCGAGCCATCCGCTGCGCGTGTTGCCGCTGGAGAACAGCGAGGGCGATGCGTTGAAGATGCAGGACCCCGAGTGGGAGGTACGCGGCCTGCCGCCGGGCTTCCGGCTGGTCAAGGCCAAGCGCAGCCTGTGGGGCAAGGCCCGCCCTGTCACGCATCATCTCTACAGCGACGGGCTGGTGACGGTTTCGGTCTTTATCGAGCCGATGCAACGCGCGACGGTGCCCAGCATTTCGCAGCAGGGTGGCCTGAGCTTCTTCAGCCGTCCCTTCGGCAACTATGTGCTGACGGTGGTGGGCGAAGTACCGACCGAGGCGGTGCAGCAGTTGAGCAACGCCTACGTGCTGCGCGAACCCACGCCGGCGGAGTGATCGATGCCAGGCTGGATCGAAACCGATGCGGAAGTGGAGCGCGTCAGCGGCCATCACGCCTGGGTTCGCATCAGGCCGCACACGCCCTGTGGCCACTGTGATCCGGCGACCGGTTGCAAGGCGGTGGCGCTGAGCCGGCTGTTCGGCCAGACGCAGCGCGGCTTTCGCGTGAAGAACGATCTGGTGGCGCAACCGGGCGACCAGGTGCGGGTCGGCATCGGTGACCGCGCGCTGTTGTCGGCGGCCTTGACCGGCTACGGCGTGCCGTTGGTGGCCTTGCTGGCCGGCGCCACGCTGGGTGGCATGCTGGTGCCCGCCGCGTGGCGCGAGTTCGGCGCCGTGGCGGGGGGCGGGCTGGGTTTGCTCGGCGCCTTCGGCTGGTTGAAACGACGCGCGCCGCACAATGCGGAGCCACGCATCCTTGCCGTATACCCTGATTCGGATTCCCCTGGAGCCCGCCCGGACGCGCGGGTTTCGAACTGTTCCCGTTCCACTCTCCATCAAAAGCCATGAAAACGATCTCGACTCAAGCCTGGATGTTTGCCGGTGTCGTGGCCCTTGGGGCTGCCAGTGTGTTCGCCGCCAACGCGGCATCGTTGCCCGACTTTACGCAACTGGTCGAAAAGGAAGGCCGTGCCGTCGTGAATGTCTCGACCACGGGGACCGTGCGCGAGAACGAAGCCGGTATCGGCGGCCTGGACGACGATACGCTCAATCTGTTCCGCCGCTTTGGATTCCCGTTGCCGCCGATGGCGCCGCAGCCCCCGCGCGAGCGGCAGACGCAGTCGCTCGGCTCCGGGTTCATCATCGATGGCGCGGGCTATGTGCTGACCAATGCGCATGTGATCGCCGATGCGGATGAAATCAAGGTCAAGCTGGTCGATAAGCGTGAGTTCAAGGCGACGGTGATCGGCTCCGATGCGCGGACCGATGTGGCGTTGCTGAAGATCGAAGCCCCCAATCTGCCCAAGGTGGACCTCGGCAATGCCGAGCAACTGAAGGTGGGCGAATGGGTGGTGGCCATTGGTTCGCCGTTCGGGCTGGAAAACACCGTGACCGCGGGGATCGTCTCCGGCAAGGGCCGCAACCTGCCCGACGAAACCTATGTGCCTTTCATCCAGACCGACGTGGCGATCAATCCGGGCAACTCCGGTGGCCCGTTGTTCAATATGAAGGGCGAGGTCGTCGGCATCAATTCGCAGATCTACAGCCGTTCCGGTGGCTACATGGGGCTGTCGTTCGCGATTCCCATCGATGTCGCGATGAAGGTGGCCGAACAACTGAAGGTCAGCGGCAAGGTGTCGCGCGGCCGGATCGGCGTGACCGTGCAGGAAGTGAATGAAGAGCTGGCCAAGAGCTTTGGCCTGCCCAAGGCGTCCGGCGCACTGGTGTCGTCGGTGGAAAAGGATGGCCCGGGCGACAAGGCCGGCCTCAAGCCGGGCGATATCGTCATGGCCTTCAATGGCCAGCCGGTGGTGACGACGTCCGATCTGCCGCGCATGGTGACCGATACCAAGCCGGGGACCAACGCCAGGTTGCAGATATGGCGCGACAAGGCCGCCCGTGACGTGAACGTGGTGATCGGCGAAATGGATCAGCCGGACCGTGCGAGCGCGGGGCGCGAGTACAAGGGCGGCAAGAAGGAAGACAGCAACCGCTTCGGCCTCTCGGTGCGCGAAATCACCAATCCGCGCCAGTTGAAGGAGTTGGGCCTGAAGTATGGGCTGGTCGTGCAGGGGGCCGCCGGCGCGGCGAGCAAGGCCGGGCTGATGCAGGGCGACGTGATTGCCGGCATCGGCGGCCAGGAGCTGACCAGCACCGCGCAACTGAAGAAGGCGCTGGACGATCTCAAGCCGGGGCAGGCGTTGCCGTTGCGCGTATTGCGCGGCGGAGCGTCGCTGTTCATTTCGCTGAAGGCGCCGGACAAGTGATCGAACTGACGCTGTACGGGCGCGAATACTGCGGGCTGTGCACCACGATGCGCGAGCAACTGGCGCAGCTCGCGCCCGGGCGCGGGTTTGGCGTGCGCTGGGTGGACATCGACGACGATGAGGCGCTGGAGACACGCCACGGTGAATGGGTGCCGGTGCTGGCCGATGGCGACGACGTCGAAATCTGCCACTATCACCTGGACCTGGCGGCGCTGGATGATCGCCTGGCGAAATTCCGCTAGAATCCACGGCTATTCGAAAAAGCAGCAAGGGCACGCGTTGCGTGCCCTTTTTAATGGAAGTCCAAGCCGTACATGAAGCATATCCGCAATTTCTCGATCATCGCCCACATCGACCACGGCAAATCCACCCTGGCCGACCGCTTCATCCAGTTCTGCGGTGGGCTGGAGTTGCGCGAAATGAGCGAACAGGTGCTCGACTCGATGGATATCGAGAAGGAACGCGGCATCACCATCAAGGCCCAGACCGCCGCCTTGCAGTACAAGGCGCTCGACGGCCAGATCTACAACCTGAACCTGATCGATACCCCGGGGCACGTGGACTTCAGCTATGAAGTCAGCCGGTCGTTGTCCGCCTGCGAAGGCGCCTTGCTGGTGGTGGATGCGTCGCAGGGCGTCGAGGCGCAGACCGTTGCCAACTGCTATACGGCGATCGAGCTGGGCGTCGAAGTGCGCCCGGTGCTCAACAAGATCGACCTGCCGGCGGCCGAGCCCGAGCGCGTGGCCCAGGAAATCGAGGACATCATCGGTATCGAGGCCGCCGACGCAGTGCGCGCCTCGGCCAAGTCCGGCATCGGCATCCAGGACATCCTGGAGGAAGTGGTCAGCCGCATTCCGCCGCCCACCGGCAACGCCGATGGCCCGCTCAAGGCGCTGATCATCGATTCGTGGTTCGACAACTACGTGGGCGTGGTGATGCTGGTCCGCGTGGTCGATGGCCAGATCGCGCCCAAGGACAAGCTGCTGTTCATGTCCACCAAGGCGCAGCATCTGTGCGAGCAGGTGGGGGTATTCACGCCGAAATCGATCCCGCGCGAGACGCTGAAGGCGGGCGAGGTGGGGTTCGTGATCGCCGGCATCAAGGAGCTGGCATCCGCCAAGGTGGGCGACACCATCACGCACGTGCGTCCGGCCGCCGAGGCGCCGTTGCCGGGCTTCAAGGATGTGAAGTCCCAGGTGTTCGCCGGGCTGTACCCGGTGGAATCCCACGATTACGAGTCGCTGCGCGATTCACTGACCAAGCTGAAGCTGAACGATGCTTCGCTGCACTTCGAGCCGGAGGTATCGCAGGCGCTGGGCTTCGGTTTCCGCTGCGGTTTCCTGGGCCTGCTGCATCTGGAGATCGTGCAGGAGCGGCTGGAACGCGAATTCGACATGGACCTCATCACCACCGCGCCCACCGTGGTGTACGAACTGGTGATGAAGGGCGGCGACGTGGTGCAGATCGAAAACCCGTCCAAGCTGCCCGATCCGTCCAAGTACGAGGAAATCCGCGAGCCCATCATCACCGCCACCATTCTGGTGCCGCAGGATTATGTCGGCCCGGTGATGACGCTGTGCAACGTCAAGCGCGGCGTGCAGCGCAACATGCAGTACATGGGGCGGCAGGTGATGCTGACCTACGAGCTGCCGATGGCCGAAGTGGTGATGGATTTCTTCGACAAGCTGAAATCGGTGTCGCGTGGCTATGCGTCGCTGGATTACGACTTCAAGGAATTCCAGCCGGCCGATCTGGTCAAGCTGGACGTGCTGGTCAACGGCGAGCGCGTCGATGCGCTCAGCCTGATCGTCCACCGGGCCAACAGTGTGTATCGCGGCCGCGAGCTGGTCAGCAAGATGCGCGAGCTGATTCCGCGCCAGATGTACGACGTGGCGGTGCAGGCGGCCATCGGCGGGCAGATCATCGCGCGTGAAACGGTGAAGGCGATGCGCAAGGACGTGCTGGCCAAGTGCTATGGCGGCGACATCACCCGCAAGAAGAAGCTGCTGGAAAAGCAGAAGGCCGGCAAGAAGCGCATGAAGCAGGTTGGCAACGTGGAAATCCCGCAGGAGGCATTCCTCGCCATCCTGCAAGTCTCCGATAAATAAAATAAGGAATCCGCATGAACTGGCAACTCATCGGTGTCGTGGTGACGGTGGTCGGGATCATTCTCTCGATCATTGGCGCCAAGCACGAACGCAAGGGCGACGAGCCGCCGCAACTGGTGCAGTACGGCTATCTGGCCGTGATCGTCGGGGTGTTCATCCTGCTGGTGAACTTCTTCTCGATCGCCGCCGCGATGCTGATCTTCGTCGTGATCACCGGCGTGATCTGGGTGGCCGACAAGTGCGTGCTGGCCAAGAAGCGCCAGGGTGCGCGCCCGGCCGACTGGGTGGAATACGGCCGCGGTTTCTTCCCGGTGATCCTGGTGGTGTTCCTGCTGCGCTCCTTCCTGGTCGAGCCGTACCAGATTCCGTCGTCGTCGATGCGCCCGGGGCTGGTGGTGGGCGACTTCATCCTGGTGAACAAGTACGCCTACGGCATTCGCCTGCCGGTGCTCAACACGGTGGTGATCCCGGTCGGCACGCCGCAGCACGGCGATGTGATGGTGTTCAACTATCCGAAGAATCCGGCGATCAACTACATCAAGCGCGTGATCGGGCTGCCGGGCGATACGGTCGAATACCGCGACAAGAAGCTGACGGTGAATGGCCAGATGGTCACGGCGGACGTGGCCGGGCCGGATGAGTACGCGGAAGGCATCTACATGAACCCGGTGCTGCGCGTGCACGAGAAGTTCGAAAACAAGCAGTACGATACCTTTGTCGTGCCGGATCAGCCCTGGATCAAGGAAGACCAGGTGGACAGCTTCCCGTATCGCGAAAACTGCCGTTATGATGACAGCGGCTTTGTCTGCAAGGTGCCGGAAGGCCACTACTTCATGATGGGCGACAACCGGGACCACAGCGCGGACAGCCGCTACTGGGGTTTCGTGACGGACGAGTACGTGGTGGGTCGCGCCTTCTTCGTCTGGTTCAATTACAAGCAACTCGGCCGTATCGGCACCGTCATCCGCTGATGGCCGGAACAGGGGAGCAGTCAATGCGCAAGCAATCGGGCATGTCGTTCGTTGGCTTCATCATCGTCGCGATACTGGTGGCGCTCGCTGCCATCACCTTCTTCAAGGTGGTTCCGGCGTATGTGGAGTATTTCAGCGTGAAAAGCACGTTGAAAATCCTGGTGAGGGATCACGCCTCGGAGCCGCCGTCGGCGATCCGCGAGTCCTACAATCGCCATGCCAACATCAGCAACATCGAAGCGGTGAAGGCGCAGGATCTGGTGATCGTGCAGACCGGCGGCCGGACCACCATCAGTACCAGCTATGAGAAAGTGGTACCGCTGGTGGCCAATGTCAGCCTGCTGTTCGACTTCGATGCCGAGGCAGCGTCGGGATCGACCGAGTAGTGAGCGTCGTGCTGCCCGCCGAGCACCTGGCCAAGGTGCTCGGCCATTCCTTTTCCGATCCCCGCTTGCTGCGGCAGGCACTGACCCACCGCAGCTTTTCCTCGACGCATAACGAACGGCTGGAGTTCGTCGGCGACAGCGTGCTCAACGCGGTGGTCGCCCGGGCGCTGTTCGTGGCCTTTCCCCAGTTGACCGAAGGCGAACTGTCCCGGCTGCGCGCCAGCCTCGTCTGTCAGGACGCGCTGGCCGAGGTGGCTGGCGCGCTGCATCTCGGCGACTATCTTAATCTGGGCGAAGGCGAATTGAAGAGCGGCGGCCATCGCCGGCCCTCCATCCTGGCCGATGCGCTGGAGGCCCTGTTTGGCGCCATCTGGTTCGACGCCGGTTTCGAGGCGGCGCAGGCGGTGGTCGAGCGGCTGTTCGCACCGCGTATCGCCGGCATCGATCCGTCGCGCGCGCTCAAGGATGCCAAGACCGCGTTGCAGGAATGGTTGCAGGCGCGCCGCGTGGCATTGCCGCAATACCTGCTGTTGCGCCAGGAGGGCGATTCGCCCAACCAGATTTTCGAAGTGGGTTGCCGCATCGAATCACTCGGTGTCGAAACCCGCGCGGAAGGTGCCAGCCGCCGCGTGGCCGAACAGGCCGCCGCAGCCGATGCGCTGGGCACGCTGAAAGACCGTTACCCGGGCAAGGCCAAGCGCTTCTGAGGCGCGGCCGGCCTACAAGGAAATCCATGTCCGACCATCTCGAAGAAAGCGGGGCCGATGGCTACCGCTGTGGCTTTGTCGCTATCGTGGGCCGTCCCAACGTCGGCAAGTCCACGCTGCTCAATCACCTGATCGGCCTGAAGCTGAGCATCACCTCGCGCAAGGCGCAGACCACCCGCCATCGCATCACCGGCGTGCTGACCGAGGCAGATGCGCAGGTCGTGTTCGTCGATACGCCGGGCTTCCAGACCCGGCATCGCAACGCGCTGAACCAGGCGATGAACCGCAACGTGACCACCACGCTGGCCGATGTGGATGTGATCCTGCTGGTGGTCGAGGCCGGGCGCTGGGGGCCGGACGATGAAGCCGTGCTCAAGCTGATTCCGCCCGATCGTCCCGCGCTGCTGGTGATCAACAAGATCGACCTGATGGCGGATCGTGCCCAGTTGCTGCCCTTTATCGAGCGTATCGCCGCCCAGCGCGATTTCGCCGCCATCGTGCCGGTGTCGGCCCAGAAGGGCCAGCAACTCGATGGGTTGCTGAAGGCGGTCAAGCCGTTGCTGCCCGAATCGGTGCCGCTGTACGAGGAAGACCAGGTCACCGACCGCAACGAGCGTTTCCTGGCCGCCGAAATCGTGCGCGAGAAAATCTTCCGCCTGATGGGCGATGAGTTGCCTTATGCGATGACGGTGGAGATCGAGAAGTTCGACGAAGAGCAGACCAAGGATGGCCGCGAGCTGCGCCGGATCTACGCCGCCGTATTGGTCGACCGGGACAGCCAGAAGGCGATCCTGATCGGGCGGAACGGCGAAAAGCTCAAGCGTATCGGCACCGAGGCGCGGCAGGACATGGAAAAGCTGTTCGACGCCAAGGTGTATCTCGAAGTGTGGGTCAAGGTGAAGAGCGGCTGGGCCGACGACACCCGCGTGCTGCGCCAGCAAGGCTTCGAGTAAGAAAACCATCGTGGCGGCAGCTCGAAAACCGCGACGCAAGAGCGCTGCTGACACGCCGCGCGTCGATGCCCAGCCTGCGCTCGTGCTGCATCAGCAGCCATATCGCGAGACCAGCCGGCTGCTGGACGTGTTTTCCCGCGATCACGGCCGCCTGGCCATCGTGGCGCGGGGCGCGCAACGCCCCGGTTCGCAGGCGAGGGCGGTGCTGCTCGGGTTTCAGCCGCTGCTGTTGTCCTGGTTCGGGGCCGGCGAACTCAAGACCCTGCACGCCGCTGAATGGCAGGGCGGCATCGCGCAGCTTTCCGGCCAGCCCTTGCTGTGTGGCTTTTATCTGAACGAGCTGCTCCAGCGTCTACTGCCGCGCGACACGCCCAGTCCCATCCTGTTTGCCGCCTATTTCGAAGCCATCCAGGCCTTGGCCGCATTGCCGCGCGATGCCGGCGGCGAGGTGGAGCCCATCTTGCGGCGCTTTGAACTCACGCTGCTCTCCACGCTGGGGTATGCGCCGGACTGGGGCATCACCGCCGAGGGCCAGGCCATCGAAGCCGGGCTGCGCTACGGGTTCGCGGCCGGTACTGGCCTGGCACGCACCGCCGCCACGGCGGGCTCCTGTTCCGGCGAGGCATTGCTGGCGCTGGCCGCGGGAAACCCGGAACCCCGCTGGCTGGTTCAGGTCAAGCCACTGATGCGCCAGATGATCGCTTCGCTGATCGGCGGCGAGCCCTTGCATACGCGGCAGCTCCTGATCGATTTGCAGCGCTTCTGACCACCGACGAAGGGCGGTTGCCGCATCACCGCTCCGTGGCTGAAAAGGCTATGCTGACAACTGGAAATTGTCGGCTATGCCGGGAGGGCTGGATCATGATCACCATCACTCACGAGCAGGACTTTGTGCACGTCGCCGTGTTGGGCGAGTTCACATTGAGCGATTTTCGCGAGTTCGAGGAAAACGTACTGTATGAAATACGCTTCCGTGGACGCGCTAATTTGCTGTTTGATCTGACGGAGATGCTAAGCTACACGATCGACATGGCGGTCGAGGAAGTACGATTCAGTCGGGCACATCGACAGGATTTCGGCAAAGTGGCCCTCCTGACGAACGATCAGTGGGTGACGTGGTCGGCCTGGCTGGCCCAGATACTCACCGACGCGAGAATCGAGCTGTTCCCGGATATGGAGAGCGCCAAGCTCTGGCTGACCGCGGACAGCGAAACGGATCGAGCGCCAGTTTCAACATAAAAGACATCCAACGATGCGCGAATTCATTACCAGCCTGCTCTCACGCGAAAAATCACCGCTTTCCAACCCCAAGATCGCAATGGCTTGGTGTCGGCGCATCGACGTACTGGACCCCCAGACGCAGCTCGGCAAGGTGAGCGAGGCGGTTGCCAAGTACCTGGAGCACCCGGGCAAGCCCGACTTCGAGTCGCTCCAGGCACTGGTGATGGTGGATAACGTCGCCCAGGCCGCTTTCGAGGCGATTCGTTACCAGTACGTGTCCAACCCGCGCATGGCCAAGGACATGGAGCAGCGGCTGTGGCAGGACATCGTTGGTTTTTCGCAACGGATGATCGACAGCTACCAGCGCTTCATCGAACACGAAGGCGATGAAATCTACCGTACCGCCGGGTTCACGGAGCATATGCCGCTGGTACTGGCGCGCAGCCTGCATTACATCGCGCTCGAGGCCAAATGGCATTACTTTCGCTTCGAGAAGGTGCCGGGGAAGTTGTGGACGCTGGCGCACCGCTTCTATCGGCTGTCCGAAATCGAAGGCTTCGACAGCAATCCCTTCGCGCTTTATCCGGCGCGCGACAAGGGGGTCAGCTCCTGCGCCGACGAATACATCCAGTTGCTGATGCTGGCGACGCTGTCGGCGAACAATCTGTCGGTGCGCCAGATCGACTGGGTGGATCAGTGGCTGGACAACTGGTCCAAGCTGGTCCAGCTCAATCGCCGCAACCAGGACGACCGCGATCATTTCTGCGTGAACCTGCAAGAGCCGCAGGGGCCGCAGAAGATTCAGCCCGAATCCACCGGCGAGCCATTTCGCTACTGGGGGCTGTTCGACCTGCTGCATGAGGTGCAGGAGACGATCAAGCGCCTGGAAGGTGGGGCTTCGCCGGCGGAACTGGGCCTGGGCAGCGATTGCCGGACGCCATCCTGCCTGGAGCTGCTCAAGCACATCGAGATGTTCTGGACCATGTCGATCCGCAATGCGCAGATCCAGCGCAGCGAGCGTTTCGATGTGCGCAAGGCCGCCGAGGTGGTGCATGGCCTGGATGTGATCTGCCAGCAGGTTCGCGCCGACAACGAAAAGCACACCCGCCAGCCGACCGAAACGCGGACCCAGGTCGATTACGACGAATTGATGGACATGCGGCTGTATGGCTTCGTTTCCGCACGTACGCGCTCCAAGCTGCAACAGATGCCGGGGGGCACGATTGGCGCGCCACGCATCGAAACCCAGTCCTGGCTGATCGAAAACGAATCCAAGGGTGGCTTCGGCGCGGTGTTGCGCTATTCGGAAAACGACTGGGTGCGACCGGGGCGTCTGCTGGGCGTGCGGCTGGGAGATGCGCAGAACTGGCAGGTGGGCGTGGTGCGCCGGCTGGCGCGTCGCGGCAACGACGAAATCTATACCGGCATCCAGGTGCTGTCGGCCACGCCGGTGGCGGTGAGCATCCAGCAGATCAACGGCAAGAGCAGCAACGAACCGATGATCGTGTCGGAGCTGACCGAGCTGGGGGGGATCGAACTGCCCAGCCAGAAGCTGGCGCTCTACCTGCCTTATCGCGGGCAGGATGGCAGCAACATGAACACCTTGATCCTGTATGGCGCGGACTACGCGAGCGACCGGCTCTACCGGGTGCAGGCCCGCGATCGCAGCTTTACCGTCAGCCTGGGGTCGATCCTGGAAAAAGGCGTGGACTGGATCTGGGTGGCCTTGCAGGTCATCAAGCAGTAGCCGGTGGCGGCCTTCGGACAACGCCCTCGTTCGAGGGCGTTGTCGTTTTCGGCGCGGCTAGCGCGGGTCATCCATTGTTTCGCGACAGCGTTCGTGCAGTGCGGAACGGCATCCCGAACTGCACCGAACGCTGTCGTGAAACAGGTAACGACATGCCCTAGGCCAGCACGCGTTGCAGGAAGGCGCCGATCTGGGCGATTTCGGGCAGGCAGACCGAATGCTGCATCGGGTAGGTATGCCATTCCAGCGGGTGCCCCAGCTCGGTGAGGCGTTGCTGCGCGGCCTGGCCCAGCGCCAGCGGTACCACCGGGTCGGCGGTGCCGTGGCCGGCGAAAACGGGCGTCTGCCCATTGGCGGCGCTGCGCTCGGTTTCGATCAGCCGGGGGACCGGCAGATAGGTCGATAGCGCGACGATGCCGGCCAAGCGCTCCGGGTGCAGCAGGCCGGCCGTGTAGGCGATGGCGCCGCCCTGCGAAAAGCCGGCCAGGACGATGCGTTCGGTCGGGATGCCCCGTTCGTTTTCCCGCGCGATCAGATCGCGCACCAAGTCCACCGACTGGGCCACCCCGGCCTCGTCGGCATGCCGGTCGATGCTGTCGAAATAGAGGATGTCATACCAGGCGCGCATCACGTAGCCGTTGTTGCAGGTGATCGGCATGTAGGGTGCGTGCGGGAAGACGAAGCGGATCGGCAGGCTGTCCGGCAGGCCCAGTTCGGGCACCACCGGGGCGAAGTCGTTGCCGTCGGCCCCCAGGCCGTGCAGCCAGATCACGCTGGCGACGGGAGTGGCCCCGGTTTCGATTTCCACGCAGGGCAACAATTCGTTCTGGCTCATTTCATTGGTCCTTGGGTGCGCTGGCTGATTTGGGGCGGAAAGACGCGACCACTTGCGCATGGGTATCGACATGGGGCGCCCCCAGCAACTGAAGGCAATAGGGCACGGCCGCGAACACGCCGGGGATCACGGTGGCGCCGGCGGCATCCTTCACGCCTTCCAGCGTTTCCTTGATCGAGCGGGGCTGGCCCGGCAGGTTGAGGATCAGGCAGCTACCCCGGATCGCGCCGACCTGGCGTGAGAGCAGGGCGGTGGGCACGAAATGCAGGCTTACCTGCCGCATCTGCTCGCCGAACCCGGGCATCACCCGGCTGGCAACCGCCAGTGTGGCGTCCGGCGTTACGTCGCGCGGCGCGGGGCCGGTGCCGCCCGTGGTCAGCACCAGATGACAGCCTTGCGCATCCACCAGTTCGATCAGCGTGGCTTCGATCTCGGCCTGGTCGTCGGCAATCAGGCGCGAGACCGTTTCGAATGGCGTGGACAGGGCCTGGGCCAGCCAGGCCTCCAGCGCGGGAATGCCCTGATCGCGGTAGACGCCCTGGCTGGCGCGATCGGAGGTGGCGACCAGGCCGATTTTCAGCACGGTCATGCGTGGGCCACCACCACCGCGCCACCATCGGCCAGCGCGAAACGCAGCGCGCGCCAGTCGCTGATCAGCAGGTCGGCCTCGGCCAGTTCGTCGGGGTGATGCGAGGTGGTCAGGGCGACCACCGTCATTCCGGCGGTCTTGGCGGCGCGGATGCCGCTCGGCGCGTCTTCGAACGCCAGGCAGCGCTCCGGGTCGGCCAGCAACTGGCGCGCGCCCAGCAGGAAGGGATCGGGGAACGGCTTGCCGTGTTCCACATCCTCGCTGCATACCATCGCGGCTGGGGGAACCAGGCCGCAGTAATTCAGTTTCACCTGCGCCAACTGGCGCATGGCCGAGGTGACGATGCCATAGCGGGCGCCGCGCAGTTCGGCAACCCGCTGCTCGATGCCGACGATGGCGGTGGTGCCTTCGAGGTCGGCCAGTTCCCATTCCAGCAGGCGGTTGAATTCGCGATCCAGATCGACATGCGGCGCGAAGCGCTTGATGGTGTCCTGGCCGCGCACGCCGTGCATGTGGGCGATCAGTTCCTCGGCATCGATGCCGACATCGGCGGCCCAGCGGCGCCAGATACGTTCGACGCAAGGCGTGGAATCGATCAGCGTGCCATCCATGTCGAACAGCACCGCATCGAAAGTGGCGGGTAATGCAAGCGACATGGCAATCCTACTCGGCAAGTGGTGGTTCGGTGATGTGGTCCTTCAGCATCTGGAACAGCTCGCGGAACGCCTTGGGCGGCACCTGCTTGCCGGCCGCGGTGTCGGCGCGCTCTTTCTGCGCGCCACGGATCAACTGGCGCAGGCGCTGGATATCCACGTCCGGATGGTCGGCGACGAAGCCTTCCAGCCGCTTGGGATCGGTGATCAGCGCTTCGCGCAGGCGTTCCAGCTGATGCAGCCACGCGGTATGGCGATCGGAAACGCCAGCCAGCGTGTCGAGCAGCGCCTGGATCGGCGCGGGATCGACGTGACGCATCAGTTTGCCGATGAATTGTTTCTGGCGGGCGATGGCGCCGTGCGCCTTCAGCCGCTTGGCCTCCAGGATCGCATCGAACAGCTTGTCGGGCAGGTCCAGCGTTTCCAGATGCTTGCGGTCGAGCGGGATCAGCGCCTCGCCCAGGGCCTGCAAGGTTTCGGCTTCGCGCTTCATGCGCGTCTTGCTCACGAGTTCGACATCGTCGTCTCGGTCGAGATCATCCTGGCTCATCGTTTGGGGCGGCTTTTGCAAAACCGTTATGATACCAAACGGTCCACCCTCCATTGCCCACCAGCCAAGGAATAACTCGTGTCCGCCTTCTCCTTCAGCGAACAGCAATTGCAACAACTCGCCGCACAGGTGCTCGACCAGGCCAGTGCGCAGGGCGCCACCGCCGCCGACGTGGAGGTCTCGGAGTCGGTCGGGCAGAACGTCAGTGTGCGGCTGGGCGAAGTGGAAACCATCGAATACAACCGCGACAAGGGGGTCGGCGTCACGGTCTACATGGGCCAGCGCAAGGGCCACGCCAGCACGTCCGACTTTTCCCCGCAGGCACTGAGCGATACGGTCCAGGCGGCCCTGGCCATTGCCCGCTATACCGCCGAGGACCCGTTCGCCGGCCTACCGGATGTTGCCTCCCTGGCCACGTCCTTTCCCGACCTCGATCTCTACCATCCGTGGGCGCTGCCGGTGGAAGGCGCGATCGAGCTGGCCCAGGCCTGCGAACAGGCGGCGCGCGATGTCGATCCGCGCATCCGCAATTCCGATGGCGGCAGCCTGTCCACGCATGCCTCGCGCTGGGCCTATGCCGATTCGCTGGGGTTTTCCGGCGCGGGCACTGGTACGCGCTATTCGTTGTCCGCCGCCGTGATCGCCGAGGAAAACGGCGCGATGCAGCGGGATTACTGGTATAGCGCCACCCGCGCGCATGCCGATCTGGATTCCGCCGCCAGCATCGGGCGCAAGGCGGGCGAGCGCGCCGTGCGCCGCCTGGGCGCCCGGCGTTGCAAGACCGGGGAATACCCGGTGCTGTTCGAGGCGCCGGTGGCCAGCTCGTTGTTGTCGCACTGGGTGTCGGCGGTGAGCGGTTCCAGCCTCTACCGCAAGTCGTCGTTCCTGCTCGACAGCCTGGGCACGCAGGTGTTTGCGCCCTGCGTCGAGATCGTGGAAGACCCGTTCCTGAAGAAGGGCCTGGCCAGCGGCAGCTTCGATGCCGAGGGGGTTGCGACGCACCGGCGCGAGCTGGTTAGCGCCGGGGTGCTGTCGGGATATTTCCTCTCCAGCTATTCGGCGCGCAAGCTGGGCATGAGCAGCACCGGCAACGCGGGCGGGCCGCACAACCTGCTGGTCACGCCCACGGCCACCTTCGAATCGTTGCTGGCCCAGCTCGGCACCGGCCTGCTGGTGACCGAGTTGCTGGGGCACGGCATCAATCTGGTGACCGGCGACTATTCGCGTGGCGCGGCCGGTTTCTGGGTGGAGAACGGTGTGATCCAGTACCCGGTGGAGGAGATCACCGTGGCCGGCAATCTGCGCGACATGTTCCACGATATTGTCGGCATCGGCGACGATGTGCTGATGTCCAGCAGCCGGCGCGTCGGTTCGATCCTGATCGGCAAGATGACGGTCGCGGGCGAGTGATGTCGGGCAGGCCGGCCTACTGGGATGCCGCCTGCGGCGAACTCGCTGCGCGCGACCCGGTGATGGCGGAACTGATCGCCCGCTATCCGGGTATGGCGCTGGAAGGGCGGGGCGATGTGCTGCTGACCCTGGCGCGATCCATCGTCGGACAGCAGATTTCGGTCAAGGCGGCCGATACGATCTGGCAGCG
The DNA here is from genome assembly GCF_005048205.1 of Chitiniphilus eburneus. GTDB lineage: Bacteria > Pseudomonadota > Gammaproteobacteria > Burkholderiales > Chitinibacteraceae > Chitiniphilus > Chitiniphilus eburneus. The sequence continues at coordinate 24,490 of NZ_SUMF01000026.1, read as the reverse complement.
ATTGCTGGCCTTGACCGGCCCGCTGGAAGGCGAGCAGTTGCTGCGGCTCGAGATTCCCGCGCTCAGGAGCTGCGGTCTGTCGCAGCGCAAGGCGGAATACCTGCTGGACCTGGCGCGCCATCACGTGGCCGGCAGCCTGGATTCGGGCCGGCTGGCCGCGCTGGACGATGAGGCGGTGATTGCGGCATTGACCGATATCCGCGGGATTGGCCGCTGGACAGCCGAGATGTTCCTGATCTTCCACCTGATGCGGCCCAATGTGCTGCCGCTCGACGATATCGGCCTGCTCAAGGGCATTGCCCTGCATTACCACGGTGGCGAGCGGCTGCCGCGCCAGGAGGTCCAGGCACTGGCCGCGCGCTGGGCGCCGTTCTGCTCGGTGGCGACGTGGTATCTCTGGCGTAGCCTGGACCCCTTGCCCGTATCCTACTGAGCGCCGGCGCCGGGCAAGGAAAACGGCAGCGCGGAGCTGCCGTCGATCGCGGGTGTCGCCTCGCGCTATAGCGTTTTCAGGCGACCCCGGAAATCCTCGATCCGGGTGTACCCCTTTTTTGCCATCAGCTCGCGCAGCTCCTTTTGCAGCCGGTCGAAGATCGACGGCCCTTCCTCGTGCAACGCGGTACCGACCTGCACCAGGGTGGCGCCGGCAAGCAGATGCTGGAAGACGTGTTCGCCAGTGCTGACACCGCCACAACCGATGATGGTCTTGCCGGGACAACGGCGGTGGAACGCGTTGACGTTGGCCAGCGCGGTCGGCAGCACGTAGTCGCCACCCAGGCCGCCGAAGCCGTCCTTGGGCCGGATCACGGTGCTTTCGCTTTCGGTATCGATCACCAGGCCATTGCCGATGGAGTTGATGCAGGTGATGAAGGCGAGGTTGTCGTAGCGGTTGAGGATTTCCGCCGCGTTGTCGAAATGCACAAAGTCGAAGTACGGCGGCAGTTTCACGCCGAAGGGCCGGCGATACGCGGTGGCCACTTCGGCCAGGAACTGGTCCATCGCCTCGAAGTCGTAGCCGGGTTGCGGCTTGCCTTCGACGTTGGGGCACGACAGGTTCAGTTCCAGGAACGCCGGCAGCACGGCCTCGCGCAGCGCGGCCACGATGGTCAGGTTGTCGTCCAGCGACAGGCCCGAGACGGAGACGAACAGCGGTTTGCGCTCGTAATCGTGGCAGGCCGCGTAATCCAGGTAATAGACGTGCCCCTCGTTGGGCAGGCCCATGGAATTGATGCTGCCCAGCGGCAGGGCGCGATAGCGTGGTTCTGGATTACCGTCACGGCGGGACAGCGTGCAACTTTTGGTCACGGCTGCTCCGGCGCTGCTTTCCACCAGCGCGTCGAGTTGGGCGGCGAGCGTGCACCACACGCCTGCGGCATTCATCAACGGATTGTCGAGCGGTTGCTCGAGGAAGGTGGTTGCGAGCTCGGGACTGGCATAGTGGGGCATGGTGGGCTCCTGGGCTTGCCGAATTTTCTGAAGCTTAGGTCGCAACCCCTTTCATCGCCGTGCGCGTGATCAAGAATCGGATAATTAGCCTAGGCGGGTGGCCGCCTGTTCGGGCAGATGCTTACGCTCTGGTCGTGGGCCGCCAGCGCCGTCATGATGCGCTGCCAGCCCTGCGCGGCATCGCTGCCGTTGTCCTGGAACACGGTGGCCAGCAGCACGCGCTGGCTGCTGGATATTTCGTTTTCCAGTGTGGCGCCGGCCGGCGACAGCGACAGGCAGCGCACTCGTTTGTCCTGTTCGGCGGGGGTGGCGACGATGAGATCGGCCTCTTGCAGGTCGCGCAGCGGCCCATGCAGTGCCTGCTTGCTGACCCCCAGGCGTGCAATCAACGTGTTGACCGACAGGCCGGGTTCCCTGCCCACGAAATACAGCACGCGATGGTGGACCCGGCCCCAGCCGCGCGCGGCGAGCAGCGTATCGGGCTGGGCGGTGAAGGCGCGGTAGGCGTAGTAGAACAGCTCCATGGCGGCATTGAGCCGTTCGTCCTGGCTATTTATATCAACCATATTGACTTATATATCTCGCGTGGCATGATAGGGCAAGTAACTTGACTTTATCGCATCATTCACCCGCCGTGGCCATGCCTATCCGCAGGCCCGACGGCGGCAGGGCCCGACGTATCCGTTTCCGGCCCTAGGGCGAATCGACCTTCAAACGTGGGTGCGAAGGACGAAGGCCGGATGCAGGGCAAGGCGTGTCGAGCGAAGTGGGGTGATCCCCACGAGCGAGGCACAACGCAGCGCTGCGCCGGCCTTCCTCCTTCCCTTCGGGTTGGTCCGTGGGCCGATGTCTGCTTTGTCGCACGGCTTGCAGAGAGGAAGGCTCTCTGCGGCGCCGCGCTTCGCGCAGCCACCCGGCCCACGAACCAACGCATCCCATGTTTGAAGGTCGATTCGCCCTAATGGTGAACCACGGTGCCCACCCGCGCCGGCCCCTGCGAATTCCTCCATTTCGCCCCTGCCGGAGTGCCGTGATGTTTGCCCAGCGTATCGACCGTCTTACTTCATCCCTGGTGCGCGATATCCTCGCCGCCGCCCAACGTCCCGAAGTCATTTCCTTTGCCGGCGGCCTGCCGGCCGACGAAGCCCTGTTTCGGCCCGATGCCACTGCCTTGCAGGCGCTGCCCGATGTCTGGCAGTACGGCCAGAGCGAAGGGGAGTGGGGATTGCGCGAGCTGGTCGCGCAACGGGTGCGGGCGCTGGGGCTGGCCTGTACGCCGGAGCAGGTGCTGATCCTCAATGGCTCGCAGCAGGGGATCGATCTGGTCGCCAAGCTGATGATCGAGCGCGAAACGCCGGTGCTGGTCGAGGCGCCCGCCTATCTGGCCGCATTGCAGGCATTCCGCCTGTTTGGCGCGGAATGCCTGCCGGTGGCGGTCGATCCGCTGGCCGGGGCGGACCTGGCGCAATTCGAGGCGCAGGCCGCGCGGGCGCGGCTGGCGTATCTCACGCCCACCTTCCAGAACCCCAGCGGCTATTGCTATTCGGATGCCGAGCGCGATCGGGTTGCCGCGACGCTGGATCGACACGACGCGGTGTTGTTCGAGGATGACCCTTATCGCGATCTGTCCTACGAAGGCCCGGCCCCGGCGCCCATCGCGGGGCGGCTGCACCGTGCGCGCTGGGTTTACCAGGGTTCGTTCTCCAAGACGCTGTCGCCCGGCCTGCGGCTGGGCTATCTGGTGGCGCATCCCGATCTGATGCCGCCGCTGATCCGGCTGAAGCAGGCGGCCGATCTGCATAGCAACCGGCTGTCGCAACACCTGGTGATGCAGGTGCTGGCGAATGGTGCGCTGGATCGCCACGTCGCCAGCGTACTGCCGCTGTACCGGGCACGGCGCGATGCCATGGATGCGGCGCTACGGCGCCATCTGGGCGGGCATGCCAGTTGGGCCTGCCCGTGGGGCGGCTTGTTCTTCTGGGTGCGGTTGGCCGGCGCGCTGGACACGATGGCGCTGATGCGCGAGGCGCTGCAACGCGATCTGGCATTGATGCCGGGCGAGGCGTTTTTCCAGCAGGCGGCCGGCGCCTCCTATCTGCGGCTCAATTTCAGCCATGCCGCGCCGGAACGCATCGAGGCGGGGATCGCGCGGCTGGCGGAGCTGCTGCGGGAGCAACTGCCCGAGGCTGCCTGAACCTCGGCGTGGCCCATTGAAAAGGCCGGCGATCAGCCGGCCTTTTTCCATCCCGTTCTTAGGGCGTGTCGTCACCTGTTTCACGACAGCGTTCGGTGCAGTTCGGGATGCCGTGAAACAGGTGACGACACGCCCTAGTGCAGATGCCGTGGTTGTTCCGGCGTTTCTTCTTCGGGCAGCTCCGCGTGCAGCACGTCGCCGTCCGGATTGGGATACAGCGGCGAGCCGCAGTCGTCGCAGTAATCCAGCGGAAAATCGTGTTCGTGCACCCGGATTTCGCTGACGCCGATTTCCTTGAGCACAGCTTCGATCTCGCCCACGATGTCGGTGTTTTCGTCCTCGCCATCCAGCAAGGGCCAGACCACGCCATGCAGCACCTGGTCGGAGCCCAGCTTGACGAAGCCCACCCGGTATTCTTCCAGGCGGCGCCCGACGAAGGGGGCGATGGTGGCCTGCAACTGGCGCGCGTCGATATTGAGCGACAGCATCAGGAAGGTGACGGTGGCATGCAGTGAATAGGCGCGCGATTCGCGGTCGGCCTCGCGCCATGCCGCGTGGTAGGCGCCCGGCATGCAGGGTTCCACCGCGCAGCCCGGCAGCAGCGGTTGCAAGGCGGCGCCGCCTTGCTGCGCCCATTGCTTGAAGGCTTCTTCGCGATCGCCGTCTTCTTCCTGCCAGCGGAAGATCGCGCCACCGGCCGGCACCAGCGCGGCGCCGATCAGGTATCGGGTATCGGACAGGAACTGCTTGGTTTCCGGCAGTTCGCGAACGGGCACCTTCAGGCTGCCGCCGCTGAACGCCGCTTCGGCCAGCGCCTGCGTCAGTTCGGCGGTGGGGACAAAGCCACGCGGCAGTTGATCCGGGCTGAACAGATAGTCGGCCAGCGCCACTTTCACGTCGCGGGCCAGTACGTGCGCGCCAAGGTGGACGCGCAGGTTTTGCAGGGCGTCCGCGTTCAGCGTTTCGGAGGGAATCTGCCAGCGGGACCACGCCAGCACCGGGGCGGTGAACAGCAGGACATCCCATGCCGCGCCATTGCGTTCGATGCGCGCGGATTCACAGGCGCCTTCCACGGCGTCGGCCAGGGCGTTGTAAGCGTCCGGGTCATGCTGGCTCAGTTGATCGAGCGCGGCATTGAGCGTGTCTTCGTCGCGCTCCGCGATCAGGCGCGCCACGGCGGCGGAAAGCCGCGCGGCCCAGAAACCGTCTTCCAGCCGGCTGGACGAATCGGCCATGCCTTCGGCCAGTCGTACCAGATCCGCCTCATCGGCCGTGCTGCGTCCACGGCGCGAAGGACGATTGCGCTTGATCATGGCTGCTCCTGCTCTGTTTTCGAAAGATGCGCGATTGTACCGTAGCCGCGTCACCGTCAACCTTGTTCCGGCTTGCCCCGACGCGAGGCGATGCGCTCAGCCGTGGCTGACCGCCAGCACTTCCAGATGCAGCACCCGGCCGTCCGGGGCCGCCCAGTCGATGGTCTGGCCGACCGCAAGCCCCAGCAGCGCGCTGCCGGCGGGGGCCAGCACCGAGATACGGCCGGCGACGATGTCGGCCTCGTGCGGGTAGACGAGGGTATAGGCATGTTCCTGGCCGGTGGCCTGATCGCGAAACCGCGCGGTGCTGCCCATGCTGACCACGTTGGGCGGCAGGGCGGTGGCATCGACGATCTCGGCACGGGCAATTTCCGCTTCCAGCGCATCGATGGCGGGGGTGCGCGTGGTCTGGCGCGCGATCAGGGTTTCCAGGCGTTCCAGGTCGGATTCGGCGAGAACGATGGTCGGTTTCATAGATGCGGGTTCCTTGAAAAAAGAAGAAGGCCGGCTGTGTAGGCCGGCCCTCCGTGATGATGACGGTCGGGTCCGGTCAGGGCGGGGCGAGCACCCGCCCCATGGCACGCGCCTGCTCGCCATAGGCGGCAAGCTGGCCCTGAGGCTGTTCAAGCGGTGCAAAACCGAAACCGCTCCAGAAACGTTCCGCGCCCAATACGGCGATCAGGCGCGCTTCGCGCAGGCCTTCGGCCATGCCCCAGGCCAGCGCGTGCAATACGAGCCGCGCGGCGACCCCGCGCCCTCTGGCGCGCGGGTGTACCGCGAGGTCATGCAGAAAATGCTGATCGGCATTGCTGGGCAATGCCGGCAGCCGGGTATCCAGTTGTGGCAGATGCGCCCCATGCCAGGGATGCGTGAACAGGTAACCCAGCACGCCGTCCGCATCCTCCGCCACCCAGTTCGAACGCGGCGACAAGGCCAGCTTGCGGGCGAACACCGCGCGGCTTTCCAGCCATGCATGCGGGTAGCACTGTGCCTGGATGGCCAAGACGGTATCGAGATCGGATTCCTGGAGCAGGCGAAGCTGCATGGGTATTCAAAAACCTTTCTATCTATTCAGCAAACAAGGGTAGCCCGGATTCGCCGCTCGCGGCAATGGTGGTGTAGCGGATACCATTCCGGCGTTTCCCCATCCGTATCCCATCATGAGTGATAGCCACTGTCTTTCATGCGGCGCTTGCTGCGCGGCGTTTCGCGTCACCTTCGATGTATCCGAACTGGAGGGCGAGGGCGGTTGCGTGCCCGATGGCCTGGCTGATCGCGAAACCACAACGCTGGCGCGGCTCAAAGGCACGGACTATGCCCGGCCACGCTGCCTCGCGCTGGTGGGCGAGATCGGGGTCGCTGTCCGTTGCGGTATCTATGCGGAGCGCCCCGGCCCCTGCCGGGAGTTTGCGCCACTGGCAGAGGTCGGCGTGTTTGGCACGGCGTGCAATCGGGCGCGGGCGCGTCATGGCCTGCCTCCGCTGGGGGCCGGGGACTGATCGTCACCGGTCGCCTGCGGGGCCGCCCTCGCGATGCCGTGCCGGCTACGCCCCAATGAAAAACGGCGCGTAAACGCGCCGTTTTCGTCACTGCCGGATTGCGCGATCAGCCTTGATAGCGGCTGCCATTGCCACGCGGCTGACCGTCGTGGTGGTGCGAATCGCGGCGCTGGCCGTCACGGTGACCATCGCGGCTGTACGACGACTTGCCATAGGGCTTGTCGCTACGCGAATCGCCGGACTTGCCTGCGAAACGGTCTTCACGCGGCGCGCGGTTGAATTCGCGCGGCTGGCCTTCGTGGGACTGGTGTCCGTAGGGCTTCTGCTGGCGATCCTCGTAGCTGCGCGGCTGTTGCGAGCGAGCCTGGAAGCCTTCGCGCGGTGCGCGTTCGAACTGGCGTTCGCCACCTTCGTTCTGCGCATACGGGCGGTCGGTGCGCGGCGCGCGCTGATCGTGATCGCGCCCCTTCCAGCCGCCGCCACCCTGGCCGGTACGCGGCTTGTTGCCGGCGTAGCCGCCCGGCTTGCGGGCACCACGGTCGCCTTGCGGGCGGCCCTGGCCGGGCTTGAAGCGCGCTTCCAGACCTTCCAGTTCCAGTTGTTCGAACTTCACTTCATAACGACGGCTGATCCGGGTGTAGGCGCCGAAGTCGTTCTTGGTGACCAGCGAGATGGCCGAGCCCTTGCGGCCCGCGCGGCCGGTGCGGCCGATGCGGTGGATATAGTCTTCGGCGAACTTGGGCAGGTCGAAATTCAGCACCTGGCCGATGCCGGCCACGTCGATGCCACGGGCGGCCACGTCGGTGGCGACCAGGACATCGATTTCGCTGCGACGCAGGCGATCGAGCACCTTGCGGCGCACGCGCTGTTGCAGGTCGCCGTGCATGGCGTCGGCCTTGATGCCTTCCAGGCGCAGCCAGTCGGCGATGCTGTCGGCGTCGGCCTTGGTGGCGACGAAAACGATGGATTGGGTCTCGGTGGCCGATTGCAGCAGCGCGGCGGTCAGCTTGAGCTTGTGTTCGTAACCGTCGGCCCAGTGCACGGCTTGTTGCACGTTGGCGGTCGGCAGGCCTTGCGGTGCCAGTTCGACCTTGCGCGGGTCCTTCAGCATCGGCGCGGCGAAGCGTTGTACCGCTTCGGACAGCGTGGCGGAGAACAACGCGGTCTGACGATTTTGCGGCAGTTGGGCGACGATGGCTTCCACTTCGTCGATGAAGCCCATGTCCAGCATGCGGTCGGCTTCGTCCAGCACCAGCAGTTCAAGGCGGCGGAAATCGATCCGGCCGCTGCGCATCAGGTCGGTCAGGCGGCCCGGGGTGGCGACCAGCACTTCGAGCGGCAGCGCGAGTTCGCGATGTTGAACCGGGTACGGAACGCCGCCGGTGATGGTGACGACCTTGCAGCGCTGGGTGCTGCGTGCATAGGTGATGGCCACCTTGGACACCTGTTCGGCCAGCTCGCGAGTGGGGGTGAGCACCAGCACGCGGGGGCCCTTGCCATGATGGGTGGCGGGGCGGGACAGGCGGTTGAGCGCGGGGAGCAGGAACGCGGCGGTCTTGCCGGTGCCGGTCTGGGCGGAGGCCATCAGATCATGGCCTTCCTGCAGCACGGGGATAGCCTGGGCCTGGACCGGCGTGGGCTCGGTGATGCCTTGCTTGTTCAGTTCGCGGACGAGTTCGGTGGAAAGGCCGAGCGCAGCAAAGCCGCACTCGCCCTGGATCGGGTGAGTCATGCAGTAATTCCTCGGTTAGGCGCGTAATGGCGCGGGGCATCGACGCTAACCGGGACAACCGCAACACACGCCTGCATGGAACCAGGCTCGAAACCGCGGAAAAGGCTAGAGGCGATGAATCAAATTTATCGCCAGCCATGGGTTGGCTCGACGAAGGTGCGGATTATCCATACATCCGCATTGCGTTGCAACAAGTTTATGATTTTTCGTAAAAAGTGCGGCAGCCGTGGTGTGGCGGAGGGCGAACCGGATGTTCGCCGGTTATTGCTGAACCGCCATCTCCGTGCCGAGGCGGCCATCGGTGAGATGCAGGACGCGCTGGCAGCGGCCGGCGAGATCGGGATCGTGCGTGACCAGCACGAAGGCGGTGTTCAATTGCGCATTGAGTTGCATCATCAGCGCGAACACCGCGTCCGCGGTACCGCGATCCAGGTTGCCGGTCGGTTCGTCGGCCAGCACGCAGTCCGGCCGGGTGACCAGGGCGCGGGCGATGGCGGCGCGCTGGCGTTCTCCGCCGGACAGCTCGCCCGGCTTGTGCTCCAGGCGATGGCCCAGGCCCACCTGGGACAGCATGTCCCGCGCGGCGGCAAAGGCCTGCGGCCGGTCCATGCGTCGGATCAACAGCGGCATGGCCACGTTTTCCACCGCGCTGAATTCCGGCAGCAGGTGATGAAACTGATAGACAAAGCCGAGGTGCCGGTTGCGCAGCGCGCCGCGTTGCTGTTCTCCCAGGCGGAACGGATCGCTGCCCAGCAGGCTGATCGAGCCGGCGCTGGGCTGGTCGAGTGCGCCGAGGCAATGCAGCAAGGTGGATTTGCCCGAGCCGGAGGCGCCGACGATGGCCACGGTTTCACCCGCTGCGAGCGTGAAGTCGATCCCGGACAGCACGGGTGTATCCAGCTTGCCGCTGCGGTAGGTCTTGCCCAGGCCCTGGGCGTTCAGGATGAGTTCACTCATAGCGCAGTGCTTCCACCGGGTTCACGCGTGACGCCCGCCAACTGGGGTAGAGGGTGGCGAGCAGCGCCAGCAGCAACGAAATGCCCGCAATGGTGCCGACGTCGGACCATTCCACCCGCGATGGCAGTTCGGTGATGAGGTAGACATCGGGCGAGAGGATGTGGAACCCGAGCACCTTTTCGATCAGCGGAACGATCACATCCAGGTTGAGCGCGACCAGCACGCCGCCCGCCACGCCGGCCAGCGTGCCGACGCAGCCGGAAATCGCGCCCTGCACCACGAAGATTTTCATGATGGAGAACGGCGAGGCGCCCAGCGTGCGCAGGATGGCGATATCCGCCTGCTTGTCGGTGACGACCATGACCAGCGTGGATACGAGGTTGAAGGCGGCCACGGCGACGATCAACGTCAGGATGATGAACATCATGCGTTTTTCGATTTCCACCGCGCGGAAGTACGTGGGGTTTTCCTGGGTCCAGTCGCTGGCCAGGATGCCGGGCATGGCGTCCACCAGCGTGCGCGCAACGGCGCGCGCGTTGAACAGATCGTCCAGCTTGAGGCGGATGCCGGAGACCGAGTCGCCGGTACGGAACAGCTTCTGGGCGTCGCTGAGGTCGATCAGGCCCAGGCCGGCGTCGTAGGGGTAGTAGTCGGCGCGGAACAGGCCGGCCACGGTGAACTGGCGAAAGCGGGGGACCAGGCCGGCCGGCGTCACCTGGCCTTGCGGGGTGATCAGCGTGACCTTGTCGCCCGGCTGCACGCCCAGTTCGGCGGCCAGTTGCCAGCCGAGGATGATGTTGAACCGCCCGGGTTGCAGGTGATCCAGGCTGCCGCCGATGATGTTGCGGGTGACCTCGGAAACCCCGGGTTCCAGCTTGGGATCGATGCCGCGGATCAGGGTGCCACGCACCTGGCCGCTGTAGTTGAGCAGGCCCTGGCCGGATACGAAGGGGGCCGCCGCCTTGACATGTTCGAGCTTCAAGGCCGGATCGGCCACGTTGCGCCAGTGCGCCAGCGTGCCACCGGGGCCGGTGACCTGGACGTGCGACGCCATGCCCAGGATGCGACTGCGCACTTCCTCCTGGAAGCCGTTCATCACGGACAGCACGATGATCAGGGCGGCCACGCCCAGGGCGATGCCGAGGATGGAGACCAGCGAAATGAACGAGATGAAGCCGTTGCGACGTTTGGCGCGCGTATATCGCAGGCCGATCAACAGTTCGTACATGGATTACCGAGGGTAGGCAAAGGCGCCGCGAGTGTAGCACGCGACCTGCGGCGTCAGGGGAGGGTGGCCGGAGTGAAAGATTCCATTGTCACGCCGGCGTGGCACTCAACAGGTGAAGAGTCCGCGGGCGCGAAATTGTTCCCGGACCCGTTCCGCCAGCTCGGTGCTGGGGGCGGGCGTATCGCTGAGTTCATATTTCAGCCCCAGTTCCTTCCACTTGGGCTCGCCCATCTTGTGGAAGGGCAGCACCTCGACGCGCTCGATACAGCCCGGCGCGCGTTCCGACAATGATTTCACGTAGTCGGCGTGGCGCTCGACATCGTTCCAGTCGTCGGTCCAGCCAGGGACCAGCACATAACGAATCCACATGTGCTTGCGCATGGCGACCAGGCGCTCGGCGAAATCCAGCGTGGGTTGCAGTGGCTTGGAGGTCAGCGCTTCGTGTTTGGCGGGGTCGATGTGCTTGATGTCCAGCAGCACCAGGTCCACCGGGTCGAACCAGTCGTCCGGCAGGTGGGCGGCCAGGAAGCCCTGGGTATCGAGGGCGGTGTGCAGGCCGTATTCCTTCTTGACCCGATAGAACACTTCGCGCACGAAGTGCGCCTGCATCAATGGCTCGCCACCGCTGATGGTCAGCCCGCCGGCAAACTTGAGGAAGCGTGCGTACTTGCCGATTTCGGCAACGACATCGTCCACCGGGCGCGGGGCGCCGTTATGCAGCTTCCAGGTGTCCGGGTTGTGGCAGTACAGGCAGCGGAACTGGCAGCCGGATACGAACAGCACGAAGCGGACGCCGGGGCCATCGACGGCGGCGCCGGTTTCCACGGAATGGACAAATCCGCACAGCCGGCCGTTTTCGTCCACCACGGCGGGAGGAATATCGCCCAGTGGTTTGGCGATGTCGTTCATGTTGGCTCCAGATGGAAAAAAGGGCGGTCGATGCCGCCCTTTGTTTTTCAGCTTAGCTGGTTGCTTGCTGCTTGCCTTATGAACCGCTGGTCCCGACGCCAGCCGGGACCAGCCTGTTGCATCAGGCGTGGACGTGGAAGGTCCGGTTGATCACATCCAGTTGCTGTTCGCGGGTCAGCTTGATGAAGTTGACCGCGTAGCCCGACACGCGGATGGTCAGTTGCGGATAGCGATCCGGGTGATCCATGGCATCCAGCAGCGTTTCGCGGTTGAGCACGTTGACGTTGATATGGAAGCCCGTGGCACCGCAGAAGCCGTCCAGGCAGTTGGCCAGGTTGTTGACCCGGTCCACCAGGGTGTGGCCCAGGGCATCCGGCGTGGCCGAGGCTGTCCAGCTGATGCCGTCCAGCGCGGCTTCGTACGGCAGCTTGGCCACCGAGGCGCCTGCCGCCACAAAGCCGGAGCTGTCGCGGCCGTTCATGGGGTTGGCACCCGGTGCGAACGGTTCGCCGGCACGGCGGCCATCCGGTGTGTTGCCGGTCTTCTTGCCGTACACCACGTTGGAGGTGATGGTCAGGATCGACTGGGTCGGCAGCGCGTTGCGGTAGGTCTTGTGGCTGCGCACCTTGTTCATGAAGCGTTCGGTCAGATCGACGGCGATCGAATCCACGCGGTCATCGTTGTTGCCGAATGCCGGGTATTCGCCTTCGATCTCGAAGTCCACCGCCACGCCTTGTTCGTTGCGGATGGTCTTCACCTTGGCGTACTTGATGGCCGACAGCGAATCCGCCGCCACCGACAGGCCGGCGATGCCGCAGGCCATGGTGCGCAGGATGTCGCGGTCATGCAGCGCCATTTCGATGCGTTCGTACGAGTACTTGTCGTGCATGTAGTGGATGGCGTTCAGTGCCTTGATGTAGGTCTTGGCCAGCCAATCCATCATCTTGTCGAACTTGGCATCGACTTCCGCGTAGTCCAGGTACTCGGACTTGATCGGCTCGAAGCCCGGCACCACCAGCTTGCCGCTCTTTTCGTCGACGCCGCCATTGATGGCGTACAGCATGGCCTTGGCCAGGTTGCAGCGGGCGCCGAAGAACTGCATCTGCTTGCCGATTTCCATTGCCGACACGCAGCAGGCGATGCCGTAGTCGTCGCCCCAGTGCGGGCGCATCGCGTCGTCGGATTCGTACTGGATGGAACTGGTTTCGATCGACACCTTGGCGGCGAAGTCCTTGAAGCCCTTGGGCAGGCCGGTGGACCACAGCACGGTGAGGTTGGGTTCGGGCGCCGGGCCCAGGTTGAACAGGGTGTTCAGGAAACGGAAGCTGTTCTTGGTGACCAGCGTGCGGCCATCCTTGCCCATGCCGGCGATGGATTCGGTCACCCAGGTGGGGTCGCCCGAATACAGGCTGTTGTATTCCTCGGTGCGCAGGAAGCGGACGATCCGCAGCTTGATGACGAGGTCGTCGACCATTTCCTGGGCTTCGGATTCGGTGATCCGGCCTTCTTGCAGGTCACGCTCGACGTAGACATCCAGGAAGGTGGAAATCCGGCCGATCGACATGGCGGCGCCGTTCTGTTCCTTCACGGCGGCGAGGTAGCCGAAGTAGGTCCACTGGATGGCTTCCTGCGCGGTGGCGGCGGGGCGACCGATGTCGAAGCCGTAGCTGGCGGCCATTTCCTTCAGCTCGCCCAGCGCGCGGATCTGTTCGGACAACTCTTCGCGCAGGCGGATCACGTCTTCGGTGAAGTCGAAGTCGTCGGTCTCAGCCTTTTCGGCATTCTTGAATTTGACCAGCGCATCGATGCCGTACAGGGCAACGCGGCGATAGTCGCCGATGATGCGGCCACGGCCATAGGCATCGGGCAGGCCGGTGATGACGCCGGAAGAACGGCAGGCGCGGATCAGCGGGTTGTAGATGTCGAACACCCCGGAGTTGTGATCCTTGCGATAGAGCCGGTAGGTTTCCTCGATCTTGGGATCGAGCGTGCGGCCGATTTCCTCGAGCGAGGATTCGACCATGCGCAGGCCGGTATTCGGGAAGATGGCGCGCTTGAGCGGCGCATCGGTCTGGACGCCGACGATCTTTTCCAGGCTCTGGTCGATATAGCCAGGGCCGAAGGCGTTGATGCGCGTGCCACGGTCGGCGGCAACGTCGAGCACCTGACCGGGCGATTGACGTTCCTGTTTAAGCAGATTGGACAGCTTGTCCCACAAGGTCTTGGTGCGCTCGGTGGCTTGAGCGAGAAACTGGTCGTCACCGGTATAAGGGGTGTAGTTGAGCTGGATGAAATCGCGGACGGCTACCTTATCCTGCCATTCTCCAGTCTTGAAGCCACGCCAGGCTTCCAACTGTTGTTCGCCCATACGGGTTTCCGGTGCGTTCATGGTGATGCTCCTCGTGGGATTATGCGTGGGATGATCGCAAGGCCGCCCTGGTCGGGGCAGCCTGCTGAACTGCTTGGGATGGAGAAGAGCTTAGCACTCGATTCCTTCTCTATCCGCCCAAATTTCTACGCAAATCATAGGCCTAGCAATTGCACGAGGCATTGACCCGTATCAATTTATCCGCCCGGTGGCGCAGGTATACTCTTTGCCCGCTGGCAAAGGGCTCCGGGTGGTATCGGTAGGGCCATCTGGTCGGTTCAGGCAATGGATTGCAACAAAAAAGCCACGATCGCTGTCGTGGCTTTTTTGTTGTCCGCGCGGCGGGCGCAAGCCCGGCGGGTTCGGTGCATTTCGGGCGCCGCGCGGCGTCCCCGGCCGCTTGCGGTATCCATACCGCCGCGCGTCCAACTCCTGGCACGGCATCCCGAACTGCACCGAACGCTGTCGTGAAACAGGTGACGAAGCGTCTTAGAGCAGATGCTTGATGGCGTCGCGCTCTTCCGACAGTTCCTTGGCGCTGGCATCCATGCGGGCGCGGCTGAACTCGCTGATTTCCAGGCCCTGAATGATGCTGTACTTGCCATCCTTGCAGGTGACCGGGTAACCGTAGATCAGGTCGCTGTAGCCGTATTCGCCATTGGCGGGAACGCCCATGGTGACCCAGTCGCCTTCCGGGGTGCCCAGCACCCAGTTGCGGATATGGTCGATGGCGGCATTGGCGGCGGAGGCGGCGGAGGACAGGCCGCGTGCCTTGATGATGGCGGCGCCGCGCTGTTGCACGGTCGGGATGAATTCCGATTCCAGCCATTGCTGGTTGTTGATCAGCTGGGCCGCGTTCTGGCCCTTGACCTCGGCGTGGAAGATGTCCGGGTACTGGGTGGAGGAGTGATTGCCCCAGATGGTGAGCTTTTTCACTTCGGTCACGGCAACGCCGGTCTTCTGCGCCACTTGCGTCAGGGCACGGTTGTGGTCGAGGCGCATCATCGCGGTGAAGTTGGCGGGATTCAGGTCCGGCGCATTCTTCATGGCGATATAGGCATTGGTGTTGGCCGGGTTGCCGACCACCAGCACCTTCACGTCACGGCTGGCCACTTCGTTCAGTGCCTTGCCCTGGATGGTGAAGATGGCGCCGTTGGCTTCCAGCAGATCCTTGCGCTCCATGCCCGGGCCGCGGGGGCGGGCGCCGACCAGCAGGGCGATATCCGCATCCTTGAAGGCCACTTTCGGATCGTCGCTCTGGACGATGCCGGCCAGCAGCGGGAACGCGCAATCGTCCAGTTCCATCACCACGCCATTGAGCGCGGGCAGGCTGGGGGTGATGTCCAGGAGCTGGAGGATCACCGGCTGATCCGGGCCGAGCATGGCGCCGGAGGCGATGCGGAACAGCAGGCTGTAGCCAATCTGGCCGGCGGCACCCGTGACGGCGACGCGAACAGGTTTCTTCATTGTGTAACTCCGAGTTGTACGTGTGGCGGTTGTCACGCCCGGGACGACTACGGCAGGACGCACCTGAGTGGCCCTGCGCGAGATTCGATGTGGTGCAGTGCGGGCGAAGTCTATCACGCAAGGCGCTGGATGTAAGAGGGCGAGCCGCTTTGCGGCGATGTTCCGGCCATGGTCTTTTGTCTTATATAAGACTGTAGTGGACTCCCCTCCGGCAACATGATTTAATGGCGCCCACATGGCCAAACTCTCTCAGTTGCCGCTCTATCGTCAGGTGATGCGCGAGGTTCTTGCCGAGATTCAGGCAGGGGCCTGGCGGGAAGAAGAAGCATTGCCCAGCGAGATCGATCTTGGCGCACGTTTCGGTGTGAGCCAGGGCACCGTACGCAAGGCGCTGGACGAGCTGGTGGTCGAAGGGGTGTTGCAGCGCCGGCAGGGGGTGGGCACGTTTGTCACGGGCGTGCGCGATTATCTCGCGGAAGCGGGGTTTTCCTCGCTGACCGGCGATGGCGCGATGGCCCCCAGTTTCGAGTTGCTGGGCTGTGTGAAGATCCATGCCGGCGAGGCGCTGGCGGAAATGCTGGGTCTGCGGCGCGGCGCCACGCTGTGGCAGGTGCGCCGGTTGATCCGTTTGCAGGGCAGGCTGATCGGGCTGGAGGAGATGCTGCTGCCCGAGGCGCAGTTTCCGGTGCTGGAGGTTCGCCGTATCCGCGAACTGAAATGCAACCTGCGCGCGCTGTGCTGGCTCGATTTCGGGGTTCGGCTCAAGGATGGCGATCTGCGTTTGCGCGCGGTGGGCGCCAGCGCGGTGGAAGCGAAGTTGTTGCAGGTGGAGCTGAACGAGCCGCTGCTGCAACTGGTGCGGCTGGCACGCGATTTCGATGGTCGCCCGCAGATGTGGAGCGTGGCGTGGATTCGTACCGAGCAGGTGGCTTTCGAGCCGCCGCCGGGTGGTACGGGATGACGTCAATGGGGATCGGCGCAGTATGCGGCGGTGCACCAAGGTTTGTTAAGATTCGAAATTTATCCGGCTCGTGTGACGGGTTGGGCGAAGAAGGGCCAGCCGGTTCGGTTTGGCGAAGACTTAGTGAAAAGGAAGCGCGTATGAGCAAAACACGCCCCAAGCATCTGGCACTGTGGAACATCAGTTTCCCGTTGCCTGCCATCGTCTCCGGGCTGCACCGGATCAGTGGCGCCCTTTTGTCCCTGGCCATTCCCTTCGTGCTGTATGCCCTGGCCGGTACGCTGTCGTCGGCGGAGCGTTTCGAGGCCTTCCGTGCCTGTATCGCCCATCCGGTGATCAAGCTGGCCTTGCTGGTGGTGTTGTGGGCCTTCCTGCATCACGCCTGTGCCGGCATCCGCTTCCTGCTCATGGATATCCATAAGGGCGTGGACCTGCCGACGGCGCGTCTGACCGCCAGGATCGTCCTGGCCGTGAGCCTGGTTCTGACTGCTGTGATCGGGGTGGTGGCATGGTAAATCGTCAAGTCGTCGGCGCGCACTATGGTCTGCGCGACTGGTTGGTGCAGCGCGTCACCGCCGTCATCATGCTGGTCTACGCGGTCGGCATCGTCGCCTTCCTGCTGCTGGCTTCCGATGCCGGCTATGCAGCCTGGCAGCAACTGTTTTCCTGTACCTGGGTGAAGGTTCTGACCACGGTCACCGTCGCCGCGTTGCTGTGGCACGCCTGGGTGGGGTTGCGCGATATCTGGATGGATTACGTCCAGCCGGTCGGGCTGCGCCTGACGCTGCACGTGCTGACCATCCTGTGGCTGGTCGCCAGCTTTATCTATTCGATTCATGTTGTGTGGGGTGCGTGATGGCGGTTCCTGTTCGTAAATTCGATGCGGTGATCGTCGGTGCGGGCGGTGCTGGCCTGCGTGCAGCCCTGCAATTGTCCGAAGCCGGCCTGAAGACGGCCGTGCTGTCCAAGGTGTTTCCGACCCGCTCGCATACCGTGGCGGCGCAGGGCGGCGTCTCCGCCTCGCTGGGCAACTCCGAGCCGGATCACTGGCACTGGCATATGTACGACACCGTGAAGGGGTCGGACTGGCTGGGCGACCAGGACGCCATCGAGTTCATGTGCCGCGAGGCGCCGAATGTCGTGGTCGAGCTGGAACACTTCGGCATGCCGTTCGACCGCAATGCCGACGGCACCATCTACCAGCGCCCCTTCGGCGGGCACATGTCCAACTTCGGCGAAAAGCCGGTGCGCCGCGCGTGCGCCGCCGCCGACCGGACCGGCCACGCCATGCTGCACGCGCTGTACCAGCGCAACGTACGCGCCAACACCCAGTTCTTCGTCGAATGGATGGCGCTGGATCTGGTGCGCGACGAACAAGGCAATGTCCAGGGCGTGGTGGCGATGGAAATGGAGACCTCCGAGGTCTACGTGTTCCAGGCCAAGGCCACCCTGTTCGCCACCGGCGGCGCCGGGCGCATCTTCGCTTCGTCCACCAACGCCTTCATCAACACCGGCGACGGCCTGGGCATGGCGGCGCGCGCGGGTATTCCGCTGGAAGACATGGAGTTCTGGCAGTTCCACCCCACCGGCGTGGCCGGTGCCGGCGTGCTGATCACCGAAGGCGTGCGCGGTGAAGGCGGTATCCTGCGCAACAGCGCGGGCGAACGCTTCATGGAGCGCTATGCGCCCAACGCCAAGGATCTGGCCAGTCGCGACGTGGTGTCGCGCGCCATGGTCACCGAGATCAACGAAGGTCGCGGCTGCGGTCCCCACAAGGATCACGTGCTGCTCGACATCACCCACCTGGACCCGGAAGTCATCAAGTCCAAGCTGCCGGGCATTCGCGAAATCTCGATCAAGTTCGCCGGGGTCGATCCGATCAAGGCGCCGATCCCCGTCGTGCCGACCTGCCACTACCAGATGGGTGGCATCCCGACCAATTATCGCGGCGAGGTCGTGGTCCACGACCAGGTGGTGCCGGGCTTCTATGCCGCCGGCGAAGTGGCCTGTGCCTCGGTGCACGGCGCCAACCGCCTGGGTACCAATTCGTTGCTCGACCTGCTGGTGTTCGGCAAGAGTTCGGGCAATTCGATGATCGAATACATCAAGACCGCGCCCAAGGACCTGCCGCCGCTGGCCACCGCCGACGTCGATCGCTCGCTGGCGCGCGTCGCCCGCCTGGACGGCCAGCAGAACGGCACGCCGGTGGAATCCGCCCGCGCCGCGATGCAACGCACCATGCAGAACCACTGCGGCGTGTTCCGTTTCAAGGACATGCTCAAGGAAGGCGTGGAGAAAATCCTGGAAGTCGAAGCGATGGTCAGGACCATCGAGATCGCCGACAAATCCAGGACCTTCAATACCGCGCGCCTGGAAGCGCTGGAACTGGAAAACCTGATCGAAGTGGCCAAGGCGACGATGATCTCCGCCGAGGCGCGCACCGAATCGCGCGGCGCGCACGTGCGGGACGACGCGGCGGATACGCCCGAGCACCCGAATGGCCGCGACGACGAAAACTGGCTCAAGCACACCCTGTGGTACCGCGACGCCAACCGCCTCGATTACAAGCCGGTGAATCTCAAGCCCCTGTCGGTCGAGACCATCGCGCTGAAGACCCGCTCCTACTGAGGGGAATGCATCAATGACTACCCGTACCGTCAAGTTCAGCATCTACCGCTTCGATCCGGAAAAGGACGCGAAGCCGTACATGAAGGATTACACCGTCGACCTCGGCCCCTCCGACCACAAGCTGCTGGACGCGCTGGTCAAGCTGAAGGTGGTGGACGATTCCGTCTCGTTCCGCCGCTCCTGCCGCGAGGGCGTCTGCGGCTCGGACGCGATGAACATCAATGGTCGCAATGGCCTGGCCTGCGTGACCAACATCGATGATCTGAAGCAGCCGATCCAGATTCGCCCATTGCCCGGCCTGCCGGTGATCCGCGACCTGATCGTGGACATGACCCAGTTCTTCAAGCAGTACCACTCGATCAAGCCCTACGTGGTGAACGACACCCCGGCGCCCGATCGCGAGCGCCTGCAAAGCCAGGAAGACCGCAAGGAGCTGGACGGCCTGTACGAGTGCATCCTCTGTGCGTGCTGCTCGACGTCCTGTCCTTCTTTCTGGTGGAACCCCGACAAGTTCGTCGGCCCGGCCGGCCTGCTGGCGGCGTACCGCTTCATTGCCGATACGCGCGATACGGCCACCAACGAGCGCCTGGACAACCTGGAAGACCCGTACCGCCTGTTCCGCTGCCACACCATCATGAACTGCGTGGACGTGTGCCCCAAGGAGCTGAACCCGACCAAGGCCATTGGCAAGATCAAGGACCTGATGGTCAAGCGGATGGCCTGATCGCAGGGCGGCGCTGCCGCCCTTGCAAACCCGCCGCCGCCATGGGGCGGCGCGGGAACACAGCGCCCAGGCGCGAGGTGAGTGAATTGGACGAGGTCGAACTCAAACGCATCATCTGGCGCTCGCGCCGTGGATTGCTGGAACTCGATCTGCAACTGGAGCGTTTCGTCAGCGAAGCGCTGCCTCAACTGAACGAAGCGGATCTGCTGCTGTATCGCGAGCTGCTGCAATTGCCCGACAACGACCTGCTCGATTATCTCAACGGCCGGTCGCCATGCCCGACCCCTCGATTGCTGCCGATCATCGAGCGGATACGGGCGGCACAACGATGAATCGATATTCGGCCGAGGCCGGAGTTTTTACCCAGGAGCCCAAAAGGATGGAAAACAAAGTCACCCTGACTTACAACGGCGGCCAGAGCATCGAGCTGCCGGTTTTGCCGGGTACGCTCGGTCCCAGCGTGGTCGATATCCGCGCTTTCTCCAAGACCGGCATGTTCACCTTCGACCCGGGTTTCCTGGCCACTTCGGCCTGCGAATCGAAGATCACCTTCATCGACGGCGATGAGGGCCAGCTCTATTACCGTGGCTATCCGATCGAGCAGCTCGCCAAGGAATCCGACTACCTGGAAACCTGCTACCTGCTGATCTACGGCGAACTGCCCACGCGCGCGCAGCGCGAGGAGTTCGAGCACACCGTGATGAAGCACACCATGGTGCACGACCAGCTCACCCGCTTCTTCAACGGTTTCCGTCGCGATGCCCATCCGATGGCCATGATGGTCGGCGTCACCGGCGCGCTGTCGGCGTTCTACCAGGACAGCCTGGACATCAACAACGCCGAGCACCGCAAGGTGGCGATCTATCGCCTGATCTCCAAGATCCCGACCATTGCCGCGATGTGCTACCGCTACACCCAGGGTCTGCCGTTCAACTACCCGAAGAACGACCTGGGCTATACCGCCAACTTCCTGCACATGATGTTCGCCACCCCGTGCGAGCCGTACGAGCCGAACCCGGTGCTGGTGCGCGCGCTGGATCGCATCTTCACCCTGCACGCCGACCACGAGCAGAACGCTTCCACCTCGACGGTGCGCCTGGCCGGCTCGTCGGGCGCCAACCCGTTCGCCTGCATCGCCGCCGGCATCGCCTGCCTGTGGGGGCCGTCGCATGGCGGCGCCAACGAAGCCGTGCTGAAGATGCTGGACGAAATCGGCTCGGTGGATAACGTGCCGGCGTTCATGGAAGGCGTGAAGGCCAAGACCCACAAGCTGATGGGCTTCGGTCACCGCGTCTACAAGAACATGGACCCCCGCGCCGCCATCATGCGCGAGACCTGCTACGAGGTGCTGAAGGAACTGGGCCTGGAGAACGACCCCAAGCTCAAGCTCGCCATGGCGCTGGAAAAGATCGCGCTGGAGGATTCGTACTTCATCGAGCGCAAGCTTTACCCGAACGTGGACTTCTACTCCGGCATCGTGCTGACCGCGCTGGGCATCCCGGTGTCGATGTTCACCGTGATCTTCGCGCTGGCCCGCACCGTGGGCTGGATCAGCCACTGGAACGAGATGATCTCCGATCCGGGCATGAAGATCGGCCGTCCGCGCCAGCTTTACACTGGCTCGCCGCGTCGCGACTACGTCCCGTCCGGCGACCGCTGATCCGGCATCGACCACGACGACGCCATCGCCAAGCACGGTGGCGCGACAAGGGGGCGGCGGATGCCGCCCCGGCATTACCCAGGGATTGCTCAAAGACAGGTTGCAGCCGGACCGGCGGGCCGGCTGAAGGATAAGCCCCGCATCATGATGAAAGAACTGGAAATGAACTCCTACCTCTTTGGTGGGAATGCCCCGTTCGTCGAGGAACTGTACGAACAGTACCTGGCCGACCCCGCGTCGGTGACCGCGCAATGGCGCGATTACTTCGACAAGCTGCAACAGGCCAGCGGGGGCCCGGCACGCGACGTGCCGCGCGCGCCGATCGAGGAATCGTTCATCCGGCTGGCGCGCCAGCCGCGCCTGGCCGCCGTGCGCGATGTGGCGGCCGAGCGCGAAAGCAGCCGCAAGCAGGTTGGCGTGCTGCGCCTGGTCAATGCCTACCGGCTAATGGGTAGCCGCGCCGCCGATCTCGATCCGCTCAAGCGCATGGACATGGCGCCGGTGCCCGAGCTGGACCTCGCCCAGTACGATCTGTCCGATGCCGACATGGCCGTGCAGTTCAATTGCGGCAACCTCGTCGGCCCGGAAAACGCACCGCTGTCCGACATCGTCGGCCGGCTGCGTCGCATCTATTGCGGCAACTTCGGCATCGAGTTCATGCATATCACCAACACGGAGCAGCGCCTGTGGATTCAGGACTACTTCGAGTCGGTGCAATCCACGCCGTCGTTCAGCGCTGAGCAGAAGAAGCGCATGCTCAAGCAGGTGACCGCCGCCGAAACGATGGAGCAGTACCTGCACCGCAAGTACGTCGGCCAGAAGCGCTTCTCGCTGGAAGGCGGCGAGAGCTTCATTGCCGCCATGGATACCCTGGTGCAGGGCGCCGGGCGCGACGGCGTGCAGGAAATGGTCATCGGCATGGCGCACCGTGGCCGCCTGAACGTGCTGGTCAACACGCTGGGCAAGCTGCCGCGTGATCTCTTCAGCGAATTCGAAGGCCGTCCGACCACCGATCTGCCGTCGGGCGACGTGAAGTACCACAACGGTTTTTCGGCCGACATTCCCACCCCGGGCGGCCCGATCCACCTGTCGCTGGCATTCAACCCGTCCCACCTGGAGATCGTGAACCCGGTGGTCGAAGGCTCGGTGCGCGCGCGTCAGCAGCGCCGTGGCGACAAGGCGGGCGAGCAGGTGCTGCCGGTGCTGGTGCACGGCGACTCCGCCTTCATTGGCCTGGGCACCAACCAGGGCACGTTCAACCTGTCGCAAACGCGCGGTTACGGCACCGGCGGTACCACGCACATCGTCATCAACAACCAGGTCGGCTTCACCACCTCCGACCCGCGCGACAACCGTTCGACGCTGTACTGTACCGACATCGCCAAGATGGTCGAGGCGCCGATCTTCCACGTGAACGGCGACGATCCCGAGGCCGTGTGCTTCGCCATCGAAGCCGCACTGGCATTCCGCAAGCGCTTCCGCAAGGACGTGGTGGTCGATATCGTCTGTTTCCGCAAGCACGGCCACAACGAGGCAGACGATCCGTATGTGACCCAGCCGATGATGTACCGCAAGATCGCGGCGCATCCGGGCGTGCGCAAGAAGTACGCCGATCGACTGATCGCCGAAGGCGTGGTGTCGGCCGAAGAGGCCGACGGCATGATCCAGGCCTATCGCGCCGCGCTGGATCGCGGCGAACATGTCGAGCAGACCTCGCTCACCGACTACAAGCGTAACTTCGCCATCGATTTCTCCCGCTACATGGGCAATCACTGGCGCCACCCGGTGACCACCAGCGTCGCGCATGCCGATCTGAGCCGCCTGGCCGAGACGTTCACCAGCGTGCCGGAAGGCTTCAAGCTGCGCACCACGGTGGAGAAGGTGATCAACGAACGCCGCGAAATGGTCGCCGGCAATGTCGGGGTCGACTGGGGCATGGCAGAGCACCTGGCCTACGCCACCTTGCTCACCGAAGGCTACGCGGTGCGCATCTCCGGCGAGGATTCCGGTCGCGGCACCTTCAACCATCGCCATGCGGTGCTGCACGACCAGAACCGCGAGCGCTGGGACCAGGGTGTCTACATCCCGTTGCAGCATATCTCCGAGAACCAGTCGCACTTCCTGGTGATCGACTCCATCCTCAACGAAGAAGCAGTGCTGGCGTTCGAATACGGCTACGCCTCGTCGGCGCCCGACGAACTGGTGATCTGGGAGGCGCAGTTCGGCGACTTCGCCAACGGCGCGCAGGTGGTGATCGACCAGTTCATCACCTCCGGCGAAACCAAGTGGGGCCGTCTGTGCGGCCTGACCATGATGCTGCCGCACGGCTATGACGGCATGGGCCCGGAGCACTCGTCCGCCCGCGTCGAGCGTTACCTGCAACTGTGTGCCGAGCACAACGTCCAGGTGGTGCAGCCGACCGAAGCCAGCCAGATTTTCCATGTGCTGCGTCGGCAGATGGTCCGCCCGGTGCGCAAGCCGCTGATCATCATCATGAGCAAGCGCCTGTTGAAGGCCAAGGTATCCGCCAGCCCGATCGAGCAGTTCGTCAGCGGCGAATTCTGCAACGTGATCGGCGACGCGGCCGGCCTGGACGCCAAGAAGGTGAAGCGCGTGCTGGTCTGCGCCGGCCAGGTCTATTACGACCTCGACAACGCCCGCCGCGAACGCGACATCAAGGACATCGCCATCGTCCGCATCGAGCAGCTCTATCCGTTCCCGACGGAGGAATTGCAGGCGGAGATCGCCAAGTATCCCAACGCCCGCGAAGTGATGTGGGTGCAGGAGGAACCGCGCAACCAGGGTGCGTGGCACCAGATCCGCCACCGCCTGGAAGGGGTGACGAGTCCGAAGCAGACCCTGAAGTACGCAGGCCGGCAATCGTCCGCGTCGCCGGCGGTGGGCTACATGAGCAAGCATACCGCGCAGCTCAAGGCCTTCCTCGACGAGGCGATGACGCTTTAATCCAACGCGGCAGACAGGTGTCTGCCGCGTCTTGTCGCAAGCAAGAACCGCTTGGAGATTTTCCCGATGATCATTGAAATCAAAGTCCCGCAACTGCCCGAATCGGTATCCGAAGCCACGCTGCTGGGCTGGAAGAAAAAAGTGGGCGAAGCCATTGCCCGCGACGAAAACCTGATCGATATCGAGACCGACAAGGTCGTGCTGGAGATTCCCGCGCCGCAAGCCGGCGTGGTGGTGTCCATCGTCAAGCAGGAAGGCGATTCCGTCGTCAGCGACGAAGTGATCGCCACCATCGATACCGATGCCAAGGTCGGTGCCGGTGCGCCTGCCGCGGCGCCGGCGCCCGCCGCCGCCACGCCGTCGCAGGAAGTGCAGCGTGTGGAAGCCGCGGCCAAGGCCGCTGGCGTCGAAGCGTCCGCCGTCGGCTACGGCACCGCCGT
>NZ_SUMF01000025.1 GCF_005048205.1 Chitiniphilus eburneus | reverse complement strand
CCCGTGTGAAAGTAGGTCATCGCCAGACACCTTATGCAGACCCCCGAGACCGCAAGGCTCGGGGGTTTTTGCTTTGGCGCCGCGCGGTGGGGCGGCGATACCGCAGGTGTTCATCCACGCTCGATGCCGTGCGGCTCAGCCCACCACATCCTTGGGTTTGAAGCGGGCGTTGACGCGTTCCCAGGCGGCCTGGGCGGCGCGCTGGCCACCGTCCTGCCATTCCACCCCGGTGCCGCTCGCAAGATAGCGGGTGTGGAGTTCCGGTTCCCATTCGTCGAACGTGCGGCCGTCGTTCAGGCTGCCCGCCTCGTAGCCCAGCCGATAGGCCGGCTCGTAGTCGGTGTAGCGCTGGTCGGGCCGGGCGAAATCCTGATTGGCATGATGTTCCCGCCAGTATTCATCCTCGACCGACGGATCGAATGCCTGCGCCGTTTCCTTGCCGATCAGCCCGCCGGCAACGGCGCCGATGGCGGCTCCGGCCACGGCCCCCACCGGACCCAGGGTGGCGCCCGCCGCGCTGGCGGCGAGGATGCCGCCCAAGCCGGCCGCACCGCCGGTGGCGGCTCCCAGGGCCGTGGCGACGGCATGGTTGCCGGTGTTCTGGCGGCGATGCGATGAAGTGGTTCGATGTTGCATGATGCGCCTCCTTGAAAGGCTTGCTGTGCCGGCTGCGCTGCAAGCAACGTGCCATGCCTGGAACCCTTCTTGCTGCGAAATGGGCAATGCGGCCATTCGCCGCCCCATCAGGAGTTCGTCATGACCCAGCAGCAATCCCATCCGCCCCGGCCGGCTGCCGCGCATCGCCAGCCGGTTCCCGCCGAGAAGGAAACCGCCTCCAACGAAGCGGATCGCAGCAACTTCGAAGCCAACTATCCCGACGGCACCGCGCCCAGCAGCGGCCCACGCACGCCCAAAGGGCCGGGCAAGCTCTGAGCGTGCCGGTTTTACAGCGTACCGCGCAAAAAATGCACTGCGCCACGCCGCGCTCCGACATTGCATCGATGATTCGAAAGCGTCGTTTCCTTCGCAAGCGGCGTCCCAGACCGGAGGCCATGCCATGCCCGACCGCCTGACGTTCCCGTATCACAGCCCCCACCTTGCCGCGCCGGAGTCCCAGCCCGACGCCACGCCACCGTTACCGCCCGATCCCATTCCCGCGCCGGCGCCAGCGGAGCCACCGCGCCCCGGCCCCTTGGGGCCGCCAGTGGAAGAGCCGATCCAGGTGCCGCCGCATCGGCCGAACCTGCCGCCCACCGAGCCGGGCAACCCGCCCGCGCACGATCCCGAGCCCGACGTGGTGCCGGACCCGATCGATCCGCATCGCACCCCGCCACCGATCGAAGAACCCTCGCATCCGCCGATGACGCCGCCGTTCGATCCACCGCAGGACGCACCTTACTTTCAGGGCTCCGCCCGCCCTGCGCTACGGTGTAGACAGGGGCTGACCTTGCCCGCCAGCCGCTTTGCACGAAGCCGCGCCATGCCGTGCCGGACGGCGCGCGATTCGGCGCAGTGCCTCTGATCGCTACGGACAACAAGGAGCCCGCGGATGTTGAACAAACTCCAATGGTGGCAGGACGGCGTGGTGTACCAGATTTACCCGCGCAGCTTCATGGATGGCAACGGCGATGGCATCGGCGATCTCGCCGGCATTCGCCAGCGGCTGGATTACCTGGCGTGGCTGGGTGTGGACGCGATCTGGATTTCGCCGATCTATCCCTCGCCCATGGCCGATTTCGGCTACGACGTCTCCGATTACGTCGATATCCATCCCCTGTTCGGCACGCTGGCCGATTTCGATGCGCTGCTGGGCGAGGCCCATGCGCGTGGCATGCGGGTGATCCTGGATTTCGTGCCCAATCACACCTCGGATCAGCACGCCTGGTTTACCGAATCGCGTGCGTCGCGCGATAACGCCCGGCACGACTGGTATATCTGGCGCGATCCAGCGCCGGATGGCGGTCCGCCCAACAACTGGCTGTCCGCCTTCGGCGGCAGCGGCTGGGAGTACGATGCCGTGCGCGGTCAGTACTACTATCACGCCTTCCTCAAGGAACAGCCCGATCTCAACTGGCGTAACCCGGCGGTACAGGATGCCATGCTCGATGCCATGCGCTTCTGGCTGGATCGGGGCGTCGACGGGTTTCGTATCGACGTGATCTGGCACCTGATCAAGGACGAGGATTTCCGCGAGAACCCCGACAACCCCGAGTACCACGCGCAAATGGGCGAGCATCGTCGCCTGCTGTCCACCTACAACACCGACCGGCCCGAAGTGCACGATGTCATCGCGCGGATGCGCGAGCTGCTGGATGAATACGACGACCGCATGATGGTCGGTGAAATCTATCTGCCGGTGGAGCGGCTGGTCACCTACTACGGTACGGGCGGGCGGGGTGTGCACCTGCCGTTCAACTTCCAGTTGATCGGCATGGCGTGGGACCCGGCGCTGATCCGTACCGCCATCGATCAGTACGAAGCCGCGCTGCCGCCACATGGCTGGCCCAACTGGGTGCTGGGCAATCATGACAACCACCGCATTGCCAGCCGGATCGGCCCGGAACAGACGCGGCTGGCGGCGCTGCTGCTGCTGACGCTGCGCGGCACGCCCACCTTATACTACGGCGACGAACTCGGCATGTGCGACGTGCCGATCTCGCCCGACCAGGTGCAGGACCCGCTGGAAAAGAACATGCCGGGCCTGGGTCTGGGGCGCGATCCGGCACGCAGCCCGATGCAATGGGACGACGGAATCGGCGCTGGCTTCAGCCATGCCACGCCGTGGCTACCGCTGGGCGCGGATTACCCGAGGGTCAATGCAGAGGCGCTGGCGCGCGATCCGTATTCCCTGCTGCACCTGTACCGCAAGCTGATCCACCTGCGGGACGAATGGAGCGCGCTGGCGGTGGGCAGCTATCGCGGTTTCAGCGCCGGCCCCCGGCTGCTCGGCTATCTGCGGGAACGGGAAGGCCAGCGCCTGCTGGTACTGCTCAACTTCGACGCGGCCCAGCAGGTGGTGGATCTCGGCGGCATGCTGAGCGGCAAAATCCTGCTTTCCACCACCTTGAAGCGGGACGGAGAGCCGGTGGCCAGCACGCTGTTGCTCGACGGCTACGAAGGCGTGATCGTCTGCGCCGATTGCACCTGAAAGAACGCCGCCGCCGGGCGCTCATCCAGCGGCGGGGCCGGGCCGACCCGTCAGGATGGCGCCCTCGCCAGGGAGCAGCAGCAGGCTGTCGTCGATGTCCCGGCCTTCATCGCGGCCCAGCGTCGAGAGCAGCACCCGCCCCTGCAACCCGGGGATGCGGCGCGGCGTTTCGTTGAAGTTCAGCACCACCGTCAGGTAGCGCCCGTCGTGTTCGCGTTCATAGCGCAAGATGCCGGGCGGCGCGCCCTGGCCGGCGTACCGCCCCACCGCCAGCGCCGGCTCCGCGCGGCGTAGTTGCAGCAGGCGCCGGTACAGCGTGAGCAGCGATGCGTCGTCGGCGCGCTGGCCTGCCACATTCAATGCCTCGAACCCCGCCGCCACCGGCAGCCACGGCTGGCCAGGGCTGAACCCCGCGTTCGGGCTGTCGTCCCATTGCATCGGCGTGCGTTGCGGGTCGCGCCCGCGCCCCAGTCCCGGCATGTTCCGCTCGATCGGGTCCCGGATCGCCGCTGGCGGGATCTCGCCATCGCACATCCCCAGCTCATCGCCGTAATAC
The DNA here is from genome assembly GCF_005048205.1 of Chitiniphilus eburneus. Taxonomy (GTDB): domain Bacteria; phylum Pseudomonadota; class Gammaproteobacteria; order Burkholderiales; family Chitinibacteraceae; genus Chitiniphilus; species Chitiniphilus eburneus. The sequence continues at coordinate 43,623 of NZ_SUMF01000025.1, read as the reverse complement.
AAGGTGGGCGTGCCGCGCAGCGTCAGCAGCAGCAGCGCCGCCAGGCGCGAATGGCCGGGCGGAACGCGGCCGGCGATGCGCGGCTTGTCGTGATTGCCCAGCGCCCAGTTGGGCCAGCCGAACACTGGCAGCAGCGCCTCGTAACGATCGGCCGCCGCGCCGATGCTGTCCGCGTCCCAGGGCGCGCCGATCAACAGTGCGTTCGCCGGCAGGTGGATGCCGTTGCCGGCGGTGCCGTAGTACGCCACCACGCGCTCGATCGGCAGATACAGCTCACCGATCAATACCCGGTCCGGATACTCATCGACCACTTGGCGCAGTTCGCATACCAGCCGCTGCACCTCCGGCCGGTCGCTGGTATACACATGGGCCAGCTTCTCGTGCTCCGGCAGCCCGGCGTGCCATGAGGGATCGGGCGGATTGTTGCGCAGGTGCTCGTCCTTGATCAGGTGCCACGTCGCATCCAGCCGCAGGCCATCGACACCGCGATCCAGCCAGAAGCGCATCACCTGCGCCATGGCCCGCGCCACCGCCGGGTTACGCCAGTTGAGATCGGGCTGTTCCTTGAGGAAGGCGTGCAGGTAGTACTGACCGGTGACCGGGTCCAGCGTCCAGGCCGGGCCGCCGAAATGCGAACGCCAGTTGTTCGGCGGGCCGCCATCGGCGGCGGGATCGGCCCACAGGTACCAGTCGCGATGCGCCGCGTCGCGGCCGCGCAGCGCATCCTGAAACCACGGGTGCATGTCGGACGTGTGGTTGGGCACGAAATCCAGGATCACCCGCAGGCCACGCTCGTGGGCTTCCGCCAGCAGGGCGTCGAACTCCGCCAGCGTGCCGAACAGTGGATCGATGGCACAGTGATCGGTGATGTCATAGCCGAAATCGGCCATGGGCGACGGGTAGATCGGCGGAATCCAGACCGCATCCACGCCCAGCCACGCCAGATAGTCCAGCCGCTGGTGGATGCCCGCCAGATCGCCGACCCCATCGCCGTCGCCATCCTGAAAACTGCGCGGGTAAAGCTGATAGATCACGCCGCGTTGCCACCAAGCGAAGTCCGCCATATCGGGCTTGCCTCTGTCATGTCGATGGCGTCTGGCAATGCAGGGACCATGCCAGGCACCGTCGCGGTCGGCGGCGGCTGGCGCGGCGCGGCGATGCGCAAACTTGCCGCGCGCAGTGTAAATCCTGCCTCCCGCGATGTCGCATGCCCGCGCCGGGCTCGGCCGTGCCAAGGCATGGATATTGCACCGGTGGGGCAGGGCGGCGTCATCCGGCGCCGCGATCCATCCAGGAGGCCGACATGCCGAATCCCTACCAGGAAGAAGACGAGCGCACCGTATTGCCGGACGACCCGGATTTCGATCCCGCGCTGCGGGAAGCCGACGCACCGCTCGACGAACAGATCGAGCGCGAAGACGCGCGCGATACCAATGTGGAGGCCCTGCGCCACGACGCGCCGCTGGCCGACAGCGCGCCCCCGCCGCTCGACCCCGACGCGGGCCTGCCCGATCCGACCGGGGCGCGGCCTGCCGCGCCCGACCCCAGTGTCAGTACCCAACACAGCGAACCACACGGTTGAGGGCCAACTATCCACATCCGCACCGGGCTCAATCCGCGCTATAACGTCAACCCTGTTCGACCGGGCCGCGCCACCGCCAAGGGGCCGGCCAGCAAAGATAGGGAGCAACGACATGGCATTGGCCCACCTCGACCGCGTGGAGCGGTTCTTCGACACCCTGTTCAACCGCGCCGCCAACTACGGCGTGGATCTGGTGGTCGCGCTGCTGATCCTGCTGATCGGCTTCTGGCTGGCACGGCGACTGGCGCAGGCGATGGAACGGCTCACCGTCCGCGCCGGTGGCGACCCCACCGCCGCGCCGTTGCTGGGTGCGGCGGTGCTGTGGGGCATCCGTATCCTCACCCTGGTGAACGTGTTGGGCCGGCTGGGGGTGCAGACCACCAGCATCGTCGCCGCGCTGGGTGCCGCTGGCCTCGCCATCGGGCTGGCCTTGCAGGGCACCTTGCAGAACATCGCGGCCGGGCTGATGTTGCTGCTGCTCAAGCCGTTCCGCGCCGGCGACTATATCGAAGGCGTCGGGGTGGTGGCGGGCACCGTGCGCGAGGTGGGGCTGTTTTCCACCCAGTTGGTCAAGAGTGACGGCGCCGCGCTGTATGTGCCCAACAGCCAGCTCTGGTCCAACGCCGTGACCAACTACACCCGCAATGCCACACGCCGGATCGACGTCAACTTCCAGGTGGCAACCAGCCAGGTGGAAGCCGGCCTGGCGCTGATGCGCGACGTGGTGGCCGCCGACACTCGCATCCTGGCCTCGCCCGCGCCGCTGATCGCGGTGGCGGAGTATACCGATGCCGGCGCCCGGTTGTCGGCGCAGGTCTGGGTGGACAACGCCGACTACACCGCCGTGAAAAGCGAACTGCTGCGCCGGCTGCGGCCCGAACTGGAACAACGGCTGGCGCCGCCCGCCTGAGGCACGCGCGTCTAGGAAAAGGCCGTGGCATCCGCCGCGGCCTTTGTTTTGCCCAGGCCACGCGGATCAGCCCAGCACGCAGAGCACGATCAGCGGCACCAGATTGAACAGCAGGATGCCGATCTTGTAGCAGGCCATGCCGCCGTAGTGCAGCGCGTCAAACGTCTCGGGCGCCAGCTTGAACCAGCGGCCATGCAGTCGGTAGAGCCAGCCGCGGGCCGCTATCAGCACGCCGAACCACACCAGCAGCACGATGTAATTGAGCACGGTGCTCCATAACAGGAAATCCTTCAGCTCGATGGCGTTCATTGCATTTCCTCCTCGACTCGTTTGTCCTTCCCGCTTCAACTATAAGCAGCCTTCCCGCCGGACGGTCGAGAGGCGCGGCCGTCCAGGCGGCCGGGTAGGGGCCAGCGCCGGCCTCGTTGAAGGCATCGCTGCCCACTGATGCACTTTCCCGGCCCTTCGCCCTGAGTCTCGATGCTGGTTTTTTCTTTTCCGGCCCGCCGTTTTCCGTCGGGCGGCCCCCCCGCATGACGACCGCCCATCCTGTTTTTTTATCGCGTTGTCGGGTGACGAATGCTGCACGTGCACATTGGCGGCCTCCGCTGAGGCGTCGCTGAACGCCGTTGGTCGTGTTGTTGCGCTTGATGAATGCCGAAGGTTATCGGCGTGCCGCCGGTAAATGTAGTTTTCATCAGAAAACTACTTACTAAAAACTGTCCAACTTTATGACAAAATGGTCGGAAATCACCCCGGTTACCCGGGTTTTTCCGCCATCTATCGGTATTGATGGGGTGGCTTGTAAGTTATAAATACATGCCTTTTCCACCATGTGATTTTAAATATCAGGATTTGATGATTTATTGGATTTGAAATGACGTTTAAATGGAAGCTTAATGTCGAATGGCTAGTCTGCTCGGGCGTGCTCCATGTGTTTTTAAGAAAAATTTCTTTATGATCATTGGGTTGTCAATAGATATGACAATTTAATACAAACATTGATGACTATTTTTCGGGGCGTGGATCACACCCCATACCCGGTGAGGTTCGGTTAAGATGCATGCCCTTTCAAAAGGGTGGCGAAAAGGTAATTTTGGCAATTGACGCTCTAGCGGTCGTTTGCCACCATTTTTCTCGTAAATTTCTATGCGAGTAAGTGATTTTGGTGTTTCTCAAGGGGAACTGGGTGCGCAACAGCAATGCGAAAGCTAAGCACCGGGCAGCTTGCAGGTCGGTGCCCGCCGTGATGCTGTGCGCAGCGATGCTGCCGGCCGCGCATGCGGCTTATGACGAAAGCGATGCCGTGGTCCTGGAGGCCAGATTGCGCTACCGCTACGACGACAACCTGTTCCGCCTGCCCGACGCGGCCGATGCCGGCGTCGTGCTGGGCGATACGCAACGCGGCGATCACCTGATCGAGCCGCGCGTCGGCGTCAAGGCGCAATGGCCGGTATCGCGCCAGTTGTTCACCTTCAACGGCGAAGTCTTCGCCCCGCATTACCTGCATTACGACGAACTCGATTACACGGGCTGGGATGGCGAGGCCGCGTGGCAATGGGCCGTGGGCAGCAACGTCGGCGGCCGCCTCAGCTATGGCGACCGCAAATCGCTGTCGTCCTTCGAAGACGTACTGGGCGGCATCAAGGATCTGTATCGCACCCGCACTGCCGAAGCCAGCGGCAACTGGCAGATCGGCCCGACCTGGTCGCTGGGCGCCAGCATCGGCGGCACCGAGGAGCGCCACGAAGCGCGCCAGTACCAGGATTACGACGAACACCACGTCGCGGTCGGCGTCACCGCCCAGACCGGCAAGGGCAGCACCTTCACCCTGCGCGGCACGATGTCCGAGCTGGAATACGTCGAGAACCTGGGCTTCATCAGCGCCGACCAGCGCGGCTACCGCCAGCACGGCGTGGATTTCGCCTGGCAGATACCGGTCACCGGACTGACCCGCTTTGGCGGCAGCATCGGCTGGGTGTCGTGGAAGGACAAGGCGGGCGGCGAGGCCACCGACAACTTCATCGGCGGCATCAATGCGCAGTGGCAGGCCACCGAGCGCACCAGCGTGGAGCTGGCGTACGAGCGCGCGTTCGACGACCCGGGCCAGAACCTGGTGCGTCGCATCACCGATACCTACCGCATTCGCGCCGACTGGCGCTACCACCCCAAGTGGATTTTCACCGGCGAAGTGCGCTACGAGGACCGCGAGATCGCCCGCGACACCCTGGGGGATATCCAGGACCAGACGCTTTACTGGCGCCTGGCCAGCACGTTTCGTCCCACCAACGCGATCGACCTGATCGCCTATGTGGAGCAACAGGGGCGCGATTCCAACGTGCCCAGCAACGAGTACGACAGCATGCAATACGGTCTGACTGCCAACTGGCGGTTCTAGGCCGCTGGGCCGCGCTGCCGAAAACGCCGCGCGGCACCCACGGAAGGCACTGGCTGATCCAGTCGAAATAACGCCGAGGCAAGCCCCACAAGGGCCTGGGAATCTGATTCGGACGCACGCCGGGTGGCGATGCGGTGGAGGTCGAACCACGGTGCGGTACCTACCGCCCGCGATCCGATGTCCGCGCGGCCCGCGTGGCCGCGCAGATCAGAAGCAGGTTCCGAGCTGAACCCGGCAGGAGTACACACGAATGAACGCGAACGTCGATTTTGTCCTGAACAGCGGCCACCAGGCCGAACCGCAGCGCGGCCCGGAGTTCGTCCAGTCCTCCCTGTCGAACGAACGCTTCGGCCAACTGGCGCACGCCGCGCCGCTGGCCAGCTTTTGCAAGAGCTTCCTCGACCCCATCGTCGTGGTCGTCGTGCTGTACCTGCTTGCCATCCCGTTCGAGATCGCCTGGAACGGTTACCTGCTGGTCTGGGCCGCGCTGGCCTTCCTGCTGTCCGCGCAGTTGCTCGACGGCACCTTCCTGTTCGTGCCGGGCGTCAGCCGCCCGCTGCTGGGCCTGGGCCGCTTTGTCGCCGGCTGGGGATGCGTGGTCGGCTTTCTCTGGCTGATCGGCCGGCTGTCCGGTTTCAACGCCTACTTCTACCCGCCGTTCCTCATCGCCTGGCATTTATCCGCGCCGCTGGTGCTGATCGGCGTGCATGCGCTGTTCCGCGCCATGCTGCTCAGCCCGCGCGACGCCCCGCTGGCGCGCGCCGTGGTGATCGGTGCCAACCAGGCCGGCACCGCCCTGGCCACTCGCATCCGCGAAAACCCCGAGCTGCGCCTGGAATTCGCCGGCTACTTCGACGACCGCCACGTCTCGCGCCTGGAAGGCATCGGCGAAGAAGAGCTGCTGGGCAAGCTGGCTACGCTGGCCGACTACGTCAAGGCCAACGGCATCGGCCACATCTATGTCTCGCTGCCGATGACCTCGCAGCCGCGCGTGCTGTCGCTGCTGGAAGACCTGAAGGACAGCACCGCCTCGATCTACTTCCTGCCCGATTTCTTCGTCTGCGACCTGATCCAGGCGCGCTTCGACCACGTGGGCGGCATCCCGGTGGTGGCGGTATGCGAAAGCCCGTTCGTGGGCATGTCCAGCGTGGTCAAGCGCGTGTCCGACATCGTGCTGGCGCTGTTGATCCTGGCGTTGATCTGGCCTGTGATGCTGGCGGTGGCGGCGGCGGTGAAGTTCACCTCGCCCGGCCCGGTGCTGTTCAAGCAGCGCCGCTATGGCGCCAACGGCGAAAGCATCCTGGTCTACAAGTTCCGCTCGATGACGGTGATGGAAGACGGCGACAAGGTGGTGCAGGCGCAGAAGAACGACCAGCGGCTGACCCCCATCGGCGGCTTCATCCGCCGCACCTCGCTGGACGAGCTGCCGCAGTTCATCAACGTGCTGGAAGGAAAGATGAGCATCGTCGGCCCGCGCCCGCACGCCAACGCCCACAACGAGATGTACCGCAAGCTGATCCGCGGCTACATGATCCGCCACAAAGTGAAACCCGGCATCACCGGCTGGGCGCAGGTCAACGGTTATCGCGGCGAGACCGACACCATCGACAAGATGCAGAAGCGCATCGAATACGACCTCGACTACCTGCGCAACTGGTCGCTCTGGCTCGACCTGAAGATCGTGATGCAGACGGCGACCAGCATGGCGCGGGATCGAAACGCCTATTAGGGACTGGCATGCAGCGACCGATGGCTCAGCCTGGGTGGCGTGCCGGGATTTGAAGGAAGGAATGTGAAGTACCGCATGAATTACCGAATGAATTGCACTGCTTGCTGAAAACAACCACGGGGCCTGACCACGGGCTCCGGTACCAACTCGAAAAACCACTGGAAAGGAATGCCATGCGCAACGTCCGACCCCTGCGATTCGGTTTCGTGCTGCTCGTGCTCGCGCTCGCCGCGTGCGGCGACAAGCAGGAGGCCAAGTCGCCCAGCCAGGTGCTGGCCCGCGTGAACGGCAAGGAAATCACCGTTCACCAACTCAACTTCGTCCTGGCGCGCCAGCCGCAACCGGTGACCGACGAAGCGAAGCAAAAGCTGGTCGAACAACTGGTCGATCAGGAACTGCTGGTGCAGAAGGCCGAGGAACTCAAGCTCGACCGCGATCCGCAGGTGTTGCAGGCGCTGGAGCAGAGCCGTCGGCAGTTGCTGGCGCAGGCCGCCGCCGAGCGTGTGATCGGCAAGCCCACCGAACCCACCGCCGATGCGCGCAGCAAGTTCTACAACGAGAACCCGGCGCTGTTCTCCGAACGCCGCGTCTACGACTTTGCCAGCTTCAGCGTGCCGGCCGCCGCCGCGTCCGACAAGGCGCTGCTGGCGTCGCTGCAAAACGTGCATACCGCCGCCGAGACCGAAGCCGCGCTCAAGGCCGCCAGCGTCGATTACAAGGCCGGCCGCACCCGCCGCGCCGCCGAGCAACTGCCGATGCCGCTGCTGGCGCGTGTGGCCACGATGCAGGTCGGCGATATCGTCAACCTGCCGGACGGCAACGGCCGCGCCGTGCTGCTGCAACTGGAGGAAAGCCGCCCGGCGCCGGTGAGCGAAGCCGATGCCGCCCCCGCGATCACCGCCTACCTGCGCAACGGCGAAACCGAGCGCGAAGCCCGCACCAAGCTGGCCGACCTGCGCGGCAAGGCCCAGGTCGAATACGTCAACGGCTTTGCGCCCACCGCGCAGGCCGCCGCGCCCGCGGCCGCTGTCGAGGCAACGGGGCAGGGCACGGCCGAGCATCTGAAGGCCGGCGTGAAGGGGCTGAAATGATGAAGGGCTGGATCCAACGCCTGGCCGCGCTGTGCGCTGTGGCCGTGCTCACGCTGAACCCGGCCCGCGCCGCCGACCCGCAGCCGCGCGACGCCGAGTACGTACTGGGGGCGGGCGACGTGGTGAAAGTGGCCGTCTACGACCACCCCGATCTCACCACCGAAATCCAGCTCACGCAGTCCGGCGAGATCAGCTTCCCGCTGATCGGCGCGGTGAAGTTGTCCGGCTTGTCGTTCTCGCAGGCCGAATCGCGCATCGCCGGCCTGTTGCAGCGCGGCGGCTTCGTCAACAAGCCCAACGTCAACGTCCTGATCACGCAATACCGCTCGCGGCGCGTGGCGGTGCTGGGCGAAGTATCCAACCCCGGCCGCTACGCGCTCGACAGTGCCTCGACGCTGATCGACGCGCTGGCGCTGGCCGGCGGCGTCAACCCCAACGGTGGCGACACCCTGGTGCTGACGCGCGGCAGCGAGCGCCGCGAGTTCTCGCTGGCCGCGCTGCTGGCGCAGGACGGCAGCGCCAAGGCCGATGAAGTGCAGGCCGGCGACGTGCTCTATATCCCGCGCGCGCAGCAGATCTACGTCTACGGCGAGGTCAACCGGCCCGGCGCGTTCCGCCTGGAACGCCACATGACCGTGATGCAGGCGCTGTCGGTGGCCGGTGGCTACAACCTGCGCGCCTCGCAAAAAGGCTTGCAGGTCCACCGCACCCGGCAGGACGGCGGCACCGACGTGCTGGACGTGAAGCCCACCGACGTGGTCCAGGCCAACGACGTGGTGTTCGTGCGCGAAGCACTCTTCTGATCGGGAAAGCGACATGAATCTCCAACAGTTCTTCCAGATCCTCCGGGCCCGCATCTGGGTGGCCCTGATGGTGTTCGCCCTGGTGGTGGTCGGCGCGATGGTCGTCAGCCTGGTACTGCCCAAGCAGTACACCGGCGAAGTGGTGCTCACCGTCGATGCCAAGCCGGTCGATCCCATCAACGGCCTGGCCGCGCCCAACGTGCTGGCGCCCGACTACATGACCACCCAGGCGCAGATCATCACCAGCCATAACACTGCGCTCAACGTGGTGGATGCGCTGGGCCTGGACAAGCTGCCGGAAACGCGCGAAGCGTTCATCGCCGACACCCAGGGCCACGGCAACATCCGCGACTGGCTGGCGAAATCGCTGCTGCGCTCGCTGGAGGTGGAGCCGGCGCGCGACAGCCGCATCATCAACCTGAGCTTCACCGCCGCCGACCCGCAGTTCGCCGCTGCCATCGCCAACGCGTTCTCCCAGGCCTACGTCAAGACGGTGAGCGACATCCGCAGCAACGCCGCGCAGCAGAATTCGGTGTTCTTCGAAACGCAGCTCAAGACCTTGCAGAAGAACCTGGAAACCGCGCAGCGCCGTTATTCCGACTATCAGCGCGAGCAGGGCATCGTCGCCACCGACGAGCGCCTGGACACCGAGACGCAGCGCCTGAACGACCTGTCGTCGCAAGTGGTGATGGCCCAGTCGCAGACCTACGACGCGCGCGCCCGCGCCCGGGGCGACAACGCGCCGGACGTGCTGAACAACCCGCTGATCCAGCAACTGAAAAGCCAGCTGGCGCAGCAGCAGGGCAAGTTCGACGAACTGGCGCAGCGCGTGGGCCCCAACCATCCGCACTACATCGCCGCCAAGGCCGAGCTGGATGCCACCCGCACCGAATTGGCCGAACTGACGCGCCAGTACGCCAGCGGCCTTTCCAGCGCCGCCAGCAGCTCGGCTTCGCGCCAGGCCTCGCTCACCGGCGCGCTGGCCGCGCAGAAAGAGCGCGTGCTCAAGCTCAAGGGCGACCGCGCCGAGCTGGATGTGCTGCAACGGCAGATGGAAAACGCCCAGCGCGCCTACGAAACCACGCTCGACCGCTACTCGCAGTCGATGATCGAAAGCCGTGCCGAGGCGACCAACATCTCCGTGCTGCAAGCCGCGCCGATCCCGCTCAAGCCGTCCAGCCCGCGCATGCTGCTCAACCTGGCGCTGGCGATCTTCACCGGCGGCCTGCTGGGCATCGGTTTCGCGCTGGTGTTCGAACTGCTGGATCGCCGCGTCCGCTCCGTGCGCGACATCGAGCACGGCCTCGGCCTGCCGGTGCTGGCCGAACTGGCGCTCGCACCCGCCCCGGTTTCCAAGAAGCGCCGCTGGCTGCCCGGCCGGTCGCGCCCGGCCAACCCTGCCCTGCAACCTGCTTGAGCACCTGTATGAACTCGTTGCAAATCAGCGATCGCCAGCCCCCGGCCCAGCCGGGCGCGGGGCGCCAGCGGGATGTCGGCGGCGCGGCTTCCCTGATCGATTCCACTCCTGCCGCACGAGCCTTGGGAATTGGTCATCGGCAGTTGCGGAGCGGGCAGCGGCTCTCCCCGATCGATTCCACTCCCCCCGCCCTCGCCGCCGCGAGGGGGCTTCGCTGCGTTCGGGGGGCTTCGATTCGGCGCTTTTCCACGCCTTGCCCACGTCAACATCAGCCACAAAGGACCGCGCCATGAAACAGGAATCCGTCGGCAGCATGCTGCCCCCCGAGGCCAGCCACATCGGCAAGGTGTTGCTGGAGATGGGCAAGCTCACGCCGCAACAGGCCGAGCACGTGCTGGATGTCCACCGGGAAGAAGGGCTGCGCTTCGGCGAGGCCGCGATCAAGCTCGGCTACGTGGCCGAGCCCGATCTGCGCCACGCACTGGCGCGGCAGTTCTCGTATTCGTACCTCGCCGCCAACGATATGTCGCTGGGCCGCGAGCTGATCGCCGCCTACCAGCCGTTCAGCCCCGCCGTCGAAGCGCTGCGCAGCCTGCGCAGCCAACTCGTGCTGCGCTGGATCGCCCAGGGCCACAAGACCATCGGCCTCGCCGGCTACGACAGTGGCGTGCCCACCGGCACCTTCGCCGCCAATCTCGCCATCGTGTTCTCGCAACTGGGCGAGCGCACGCTGCTGATCGACGCCAACCTGCGCCAGCCCACGCTGCACGACCTGTTCCGGCTGGACAACCGCCAGGGCCTGTCCGACCTGCTGGCCGGGCGCTGCGGCGACGAATGCATCACCGCCATCGAGGCGCTGGAAGGGCTGTCGCTGTTGCCGGCCGGCACGCTGCCGCCCAACCCGCAGGAACTGCTGTCGCGCGCCAACTTCCCCGCGCTGTTGCAGCGCGTGGTCGAGCACTACGACGTGGTGATCGTCAACACCCCGCCAGCCACCGACGCGGCCGACCAGCAACTGATCGCGGCGCGCGTGCGCGGCATGCTGCTGGTGACCGAACGCCACCGCTCGCGGCTGCGCGAGCTGGCGCAACTGCGCCAGCAGCTCGAAGCCACCGGCGCGCGCGTGATCGGTGCCGTGCTGAACGAAGGGAGCCGCTGACATGACGGCGCGCAGCGAAGCCGCGACGCCGATCGGTCTGGCGGACCTGGGCGGCCTGCTGTGGCGCAACGCACTGCTGTGCGTCGCGCTGCTGGTGCTGGTCGTGCCCACCGTCTACGACCTGTCGCGCACGGTCTGGCAGACCGAGGAACTGGGCCACGGCCCCATCGTGCTGGCGCTGGTGCTGTGGCTGTTCTGGCTGCGGCGCGACGTGCTGGCCGCATTGCCGGATAACCGCGCGCCGGCCTGGGGCCTGCTGTTCGGTGTGCTGGGCGCGCTGTGCTACGCCTTCGGCCGCTCGCAGGCGATCCTGCTGCTGGAGATCGGCGCCTTCATCCCGTTCGCGATGGCGATCCTGCTGTCGGCCAAGGGCTGGGCCGGCGTGCGCGCGTGCAGCTTCGCGCTGTTCTTCCTGCTGTTCCTGGTGCCGTTGCCCGGCTTCGTCATCGACGCCATCACCGCCTCGCTCAAGCAGGAAGTGTCCGCCCTGGCCGAAGTCGCGCTGTACGCGGCCGGCTATCCCGTTGCGCGCAGCGGCGTGCTGCTCAATGTCGGCCCCTACCAGTTGCTGGTGGCCGATGCGTGCTCCGGCCTGAATTCGCTGTTCAGCCTGTCGGCCGTCGGCCTGCTCTATGTCTACCTCACCGGCCACCGCAGCGTGCTGCGCAACCTGCTGCTGATCGCCGCCATCCTGCCGCTGGCGTTCTTCGCCAACGTCCTGCGCGTGATCGTGCTGGTGCTGGTGACCTACCACTTCGGTGATGAGGCGGGGCAGGGCTTCGTGCACGGCGCCGCCGGCCTGTTCCTGTTCGCCGCCGCGCTGGGCTCGCTGTTCCTCTTCGACCGTGTGCTCGGGCTGTTCCTCGGCAAACGTTCTTCCGCAAAGGTGACCGCATGAACCGCTCCACCCGCTGGCAGATCCCGCTGGCGATCCTGATGCTGGCCGCCGCCACGCTGGCCTGGGCGATGAAGCCCACGCAATCGCTGGCCGACGCGCGCCGCGTCACGCTGGAAACGATGATTCCGCAACGCCTGGGCGACTGGCGCCTGGAGGCATCGCAGGATGTGGTGTCGCTGCCGCCCGAATTGCGGGCCAAGCTGGCGCAGCTCTACACCGAAACCCTGGGCCGCACCTACGTCAACAGCCGGGGCGAGCGCGTGATGCTGTCCATCGCCTATGGCCGCGACCAGAGCGACGGCCTGCGTGTGCACAAGCCGGATGTCTGCTACCCGGCGCAGGGCTTCGTGGTATCGCAGGCCACCGACGGCACGCTGGACGTTGCCGGCCGCACGCTGCCGGTGCGCCGCCTCGTCGCCACGCAGGGCGAGCGCAACGAGCCGATCACCTACTGGATGACGGTGGGCGACCGCATCACGCTCAACGGCACGCAGCACAAGATCGCACAACTGGCCTACGGCCTGCGCGGCGTGATCCCGGACGGCATGATCTTCCGCGTCTCCACCCTGGGCACCTCGCCGCAGGATGAATACGCCGTGCAGCAGCGCTTCCTCGGCGCGTTGTACGAAGGGCTGCCGCCGGCCAGCCGGCCGCTGTTCTTCGGCGCCACGGAGGCGTCATGATCAAGCGCTGGTTGAAAGGCCGGCTCGCCGCCAACGAGCGTCTGTTCGAGCACTACTGGCACGTCAAGCTGAAGCTGCGCTCCGCGCGCAAGCTGGTCTACCACTGGTACGACATCAGCCGCGTCGGCCGCCACATGTTCTGGGGCCGGATGCAGGGCCAGACGCCGACGCAGCTCCAGGCGCGCTTGCTGTTCTACTACCACAAGCTGGAAAAGGGCATGTGCATGCCCGGCGCCAAGCGCATGTTCGGCGCCGAGGCGGCCGACCACGTGATGCGCCTGCTCACCGCGTGGGAGGCCAAGGGCTTCGCCACCGACGACGCCATCTATCGCGGCGCGCTGGACAGCCTGCTGGCCTATCGCGATTGCCTGGTGGCGCTGAAGCTGGATCAGCAGGGCGCCGTGACGCAGCGCGTGACGCGCTTCCTGGCCGCGCCGCGCCTGCCGGATGCGCCCGACCTGACGGCGACGACGCCGCTGCGGCTCAGCCTGTCCGACATCGATTTCGCTCGCCATCGCCAGTCGCTGGACGAGCTGTACCGCATCCGCCGCAGCTTCCGCGATTTCGCGCCGCGCCCGGTGGAACGCACGGTCATCGACGAGGCGGTGCGCATCGCGCAGCTCAGCCCGTCCGCGTGCAACCGCCAGCCGTGCCGCGTGCACCTGGCCGAGGACCCGGCCACGCGCGATCGCCTGCTGGCCTACCAGAACGGCAATCGCGGCTTTGGCGATACCGCGCCGCTGGTGCTGATGGTCACCGCCGATATGCGTGGCTTTTTCGACGCCAGCGAGCGCAACCAGCCCTACGTCGATGGCGGCCTGTTCGCCATGAGCCTGCTGCTGGGCCTGCAAGCGCAGGGGCTGGTGAGCTGCTGCCTGAACTGGTGCGTGGCGCCGGCCTCCGACAAGGCGGTGCATCGCCACTTCGGCCTGGACGACGCCGAAGCCATCGTCATGCTGATCGCCGTCGGGTATCCCAAACCGGAAACGCTGGTACCGCTGTCGCACCGCAAGCACGTGCACGACGTGGTGCGTCGCCTGGAGACGGTGGCGTGATCGGTCGCGTGTTCTCCCTGCCCAGCCGCGCCACCTTGCAGATGGCGTTGCTGCTCTCGATGCTGGCCGGCTTCTCGCTGATCGCGGGCGCCGCCATCGGCCTGCTCGGCACCAAGGCGGCAGCCGGTGTGATCGGCGCCACCGCCATCGCCGTGCTGTTCTTCGTCCCGCCGCGCCTGCTGGTGTGGGCCATGCTCGGCATCGCCTTCATCATCGTCGGCCAGGCGATCTACTTCCTGCGCTTCGAACAGGCCAACTGGCTACCGGCGTTGCTGGGGCTGGTGCTGTACCTGCGCCTGCCGATGGAGGCGCTGATCCACGGCGACGAGCGCGCCACCCACGGCCAGGCGGTGCTGCCGGTGACATTGCTGCTGGGCTTCATCCTGGTGGGCGTGTTCTCCTCGGCGCTGTATTGGGCCGGGCTGTGGCAGTTCATGCTGGGCGGCAAGGATTACCTGTGGATCCTGTCGTTCTTCTTCTTCCTGCTGCTCACCCAGCGTGACCTCTCCCTGTACCAGCGCGCGCTGTCGCTGGTGCCCTGGGCCATGATCGGCCAGGTGCCGTTCGTGCTGTACCAGGCGCTGTTCATCGTGCCCAAGCGTACCGTCGGCGCGCGCTGGGATTCGGTGGTGGGCGCGTTCGGCGGCGATCCGCAAGGCGGCGGCGCCAGCGGGGCGATGGCGATCTTCCTGCTGATCGGCTTCTTCGCCTGCCTGGGCCTGTATCGCCAGGGCCGCATGTCGCGCACGCTGTTCTGGGCGGCCACGCTGTCGGCGCTGCTGTGCATCGGCCTGGCCGAAGTGAAGGTGGTGTTCATGCTGACGCCGCTGCTGGCGCTCTATCTCTACGCCGACGTGCTGTTCCGCCGCCCGCTGCAATTCGCCATCGGCGCCATCGTGCTGCTGTTGCTGCTGTGGGGTGGCCTGACCGTCTACTTCAAGCAGTTCGGCGAGAACCAGGTGCAGCACGACCTGCCGTCGTACATCGAGCACACCATCGAGCTGACCGTCGATCCCACCATGATCAACCGCGAAACCGGCGAGATGGGCCGGGTGGCGGCGATCGCGCTGTGGGCCGACCGGCACTTCGGCCGCGATGTCCACGGCACGCTGTTCGGCCATGGCGTCGGCTCGGTCAAGACCGCCAAGACCATGATCGGCAGCGAGGCGCGGCGCTATTACCCGCAGTTCCGCCTGGCGCGCTCGTCGCTGGCCATCCTGCTGTGGGAAACCGGCGTGGTCGGCACCGCGCTGCTGTGCGGCTTCTTCCTGGTGCTGGGGCAGCGCGCGCGCCGCCTTGCTGCGCGGCTGGGCGATACCTCGTTCCACGCGCCGTGGCTGCGTGCCACCTCGGCGGCCATGCTCTCGGCGGTGCTGCTGCTGATCTACAACACCGATGTGATGTCGGTGCCGGTGATGCAGGTGTTCCTGCTGTTCCTGGCGTCGTACGCGGTACTGGCCGGTGGCCAGGCCACACAGGGCGAGCCCGGCCGGCGCGGGGAGGCGTACGCATCGTGAGCGCGCATCCCTATACCGCCACCCGCGCCAAGCGCAGCATCGTCACCTTCCTTACCGGCAAGGCGGCGTCGGCCGGCATGACCTTCGCCGCGCTGGTGCTGCTGGCGCGGCTGCTGGAGCCCGCCGAGTACGGCCTGTATGTGGCGATCTTCGCCTTCGTCGAAATCTTCTATCTTTATACCGGCTTCGGGCTGTCCACCTTCGCGCAGAAATACATCACCGAACTGCGCGTGCAGGGCCGCATCGCCGCGCTGCACCGCGCGCTGTGGTGGAGCTGCGTGGCGCGGCAGGCATTGTCGCTGCTGTTCGCGCTGGCGGTGTTCCTGGCGTTCGACCGGCTGAGCGATGCCTTCGACCTGAAGTTCGACGCCGACCTGCTGCTGCTGTTCTCGATCCTGCTGGTGTTCGAGGCGGCGATGCGCTTTTTCACCGAAGTGTTCCCCGCGCTGCTGATGCAGGGCCACACCCAGTTCGTGTTCCTGGTGCGCTCGGCGCTGCGCATGGTGGCCTACGGCTGGCTGGCGTGGCAGGGCGACGCGGCGACGCTGTACGGCATCGTCGCCATCGACCTGCTGTCCACCGTGGCGGCGTGCCTCTACGGGCTGGTGGCGCTGGCGCTGTATACCTACCGCGAACGCGCCGGCGCCTCGGTCGGCCCGGTGCGCGGCGGCCGGCGCGCGATGCTGTCGGTGTGCTTCCAGTTCTACATCAGCCAGGTGATCGGGCAGGTGTACGGCAACAACGTGCTGCGGCTGCTGGTCAGCAAGTTCTCCGGCCTGATCCAGGCGGCGTACTACGGCTTTGCGCAGGCGCTGTCCGACATGCTGCGCAACTACCTGCCGGGCTACCTGCTGCTGGGGGTGATCCGCCCCATGTTCGTGGCGCGCTACGCCGCCAGCGGCAGTCAGCAGGTGCTGGACGAGATGTTCAACTTCGTCGTGAAGATGAATTACTTCACGCTGTTTCCGCTGCTGATCTTCTTCGTCTATGCCGGCGAGCCGTTCCTCGACCTGATCAGCCACGGCAAGTATGGCGGCGCCTACCCGATCATGCTGGTGATGATCCTGGTGGTGTCGATGCAGTGCGTCCATACCGCGTTCGCCATGATCAACATGTCCACCGGCTCGCCCAACATCAGCCTGGCGGCCACGCTGGCGGCACTGTCCGGCCTGCCGGTGGCCCTGCTCGGCGGCCACTGGTACGGCGGGCAGGGTGTGGTGTGCGGCGCGCTGGTCAGCGAGGTGCTGTGGTGCGCCGTGTGCTGGTACGGCCTGAAACGCAGCGGCGCGCCCATTGCCATCGACTTCCGTGGCTTCGGCAAGATGCTGGGCACCACGCTGGCGCTGGTCGCGGGCGTGTTCGTCGTTCCCCACGCCACCCCGCTGGCCGCCTACGGCACCGGCTTCCTCGCCATGGCGCTGTATGCCCTGGTCCTGCACTGGCTGCGCCCCTTCAGCGACAACGAACGCGACTGGGTCAACCGCGTCGCCCCCGGCCGCCTGGGCCGGCTGTTTGTCTGGTGAGTGCCGAGATGAACCTGCAATCTTCCGCCATGGCCGGGCAGCATCGTGCCCCCGGCATCGCCGGGCGCACTGCGGCGGCGGTACACGGGTTTCGGCACTCCCTGATCGATTCCACTCCCCCCGTCCTCGCCACCGCGAGGGAGCCGCGCGAGGCGCGTGCCGTTGGGGGGCATGCAACACCCGATTCCAATTCCAGATCTGTGGACACAGAGCGCGCCGAGAACACAGAGCACCCACCGTCCGGTTTTCTCCTCTTGGGTTTTCTCCGTGTTCTCCGTGCGCTCGGTGTGCTCCGTGTCCACGGATTTTGCTTCCCCATTCCCAATCCCACTGAGAGAACACTGAAGTGAAGCATTTCTATCTGACCGGTCAGGACAATTTCGGCAATCGCGGTTGCGAGGCGCTGACGCGTTCCAATGCCTACCTGCTGCGCCAGGTGTTTCCCGGTTGCGAAGTGATGGTGCCGTCGTTCGATGCGGCGCGCGATAGCCGGCAATGGCCGGATGCGGCCGACGATGGCGTGCGGTTCGTGCCGGCGATTCCGCTGAAGTCGGCGCATCGCTGGTGGGGGCGGCTCAGCTCGCGCGCGCCGGTGTTCAAGTCGATGCAGTGGCCGATGACCGGCTATTCGCCCGCCCACAGCCGCGATCTGGAGCGCGCCGACGCGCTGATCTCCATCGGCGGCGACAACTACTCGCTCGACTACGGCCTGGTGTCGCTGTTCCACTTCGTGAACATCGCCGAGTACACGCTGCGCCAGGGCAAGCCCGCCACGCTGTGGGGCGCCTCGGTCGGCCCGTTCGACAAGGAGCCGCGCGTGGTGCCGCAGGTGATCGCCCACCTGGACCGCCTGTCGATGGTGTCGGTGCGCGAGAACGTCAGCTACGACTATCTGCGTCGCCACGGCCTGGCGCGCAACCTGCACAAGGTGGCCGACTCGGCGTTCTGGATGGTGCCGCAACCGGTTGATCTGACGCCGTTCTGGTCCAGGTCGGATCGCCCGGTGCTGGGGCTGAACCTCAGCTCGCTGATCCACCGCTACCGCCCGGCCGACGAGCCGCGCTCGGTGTTGCAGGAAGAGGCCGCCGCCTTCGTGCGGCAGGCAGTGGACGATGGCTACCACGTGATGCTGATCCCGCACGTGGCGTCGCTCGACGGCAACCCGGAACACAGCGACGAAGCCTACCTGAAGCAGTTGTTCGACCGGCTGGGCAGCCACCAGGCGCACGCCGGGCTGGTGCCGTCCGGCCTGAATGCGCCGCAGCTCAAGTACGTGATCTCGCAATGCCGCTTCTTTATCGGCGCGCGTACCCACGCCACCATCGCCGCGATGTCCACCCGCGTACCCACATGCTCCATCGCCTACAGCGTCAAGGCCAAGGGCATCAACGACGATCTGTTCGGTCACACCGACTACGTGCTGGAAACCCCGCTGGTCAGCACCGCCACGCTGAGCGCGATGCTGCGGCGGCTGGAGGCCGACGAGGGCCGTATCAAGGCGCAACTGGACGAGCGTGTCCCGCTGCTCAAGGAACAGGCGCTGGAAGGCGTGCGCCGGCTGGCGACCCTGCTATGAGCGGTGCGCAGTCCACCCCGTTGCTGTCGGTGCTGATCAAGGCGCTCAACGAAGAGACGCATATCGCCGCGTGCATCGAGGCGCTGCTGCGTGAAACGAGCGGTATCGATTGCGAGATCGTGCTCGCCGACAGCCTGTCCACCGACCGTACCGTCGAGATCGCCAGCCGCTACCCGGTGAAGATCGTGCAACTGCGCCGCATCGAGGATCGCGGCGCGGGGGCGGCGGCGCAACTGGCCTACCAGTTCGCACGTGGCAGATACGTGTACCTGATCGATGGCGACATGGTGGTGCAGCCGGGCTTTCTCGGCGCCGCGCTGGACGAGCTGGAACGCCGGCCCGGGCTGGGTGGCGTCGGCGGCCTGCTGATCGATACCTGCGTGCGCAACATGTTCGACCGGGGCAGGGTGAAGAAAAAGCCGTCGGCCACGCCGGGCGTGGTGCCCTGGCTGAACGGCGGCGGCGTCTACCGCAAGGCGGCGGTGGATGAAGCGGGTTACCTCGCGCATCGTTTCCTGCCCGCCTACGAAGAAGCCGAACTGGGCATGCGGCTGCGCGGCAAGGGCTACCAGATGGTGCGCCTGCCGGTGCCGGCGGTGCAGCACACCGGCCACGCGCTGAGCACGGGCGCCATGCTGGTGCGGCACTGGCGCAACGGCTACGCGCGCTCCGAAGGCATGCTGCTGAAATCCGGCCTGCGCCACGGCTACGCCAAGGGCGCGCTGGGCATCAGCAAGCAGCCGCTGCTGCTGTTCGGGCTGCTGGCGCTGGCGCTGGCCGGGCTGGCGTGGTGGCCGCTGGCCGCCGCCGCTGGCGCGCTCTGGCTGCTGGTGTTCCTGGCGCTGCTGGGCAAGAAGCGCAACCCGGTCGATGCCGCGTTCTCGTATTTCCACTGGCATTACCGCCTGGTGGCGGTGGCCAACGGCCTGCTGCACCGGCTGGATTCGCCCTATGAGCGCATCGATGCGGTATGCCTGGAACCCGGCGCGCGCGCCGACGCCGGGCGCGAGCGCGTGGCGGAGGTGGCTCGATGAGCGCGCGGCGTCAGGTCGTGATGGTGGGGCCGTCGCCGCTGGCGCATGGCGGCATGGCGTTCTGGGCCAAGTCGGCCGGCGAATCGGGCCTGCTGGCGGCGCTGCGCATCCGCTATCTGTCCAGCCATGTGGAGGCCGGCCGCCTGCGCAAGTTCTTCGTGGCGCTGGGCGTATGGCTGCAACTGCTGGGCATGCTGCTGCGCGGCCGCGTGGCGCTGCTGCATGTCCACGTGGCCACCCGCGCCAGCCTGTGGCGCAAGCTGGGTTTCGTCTGGCTGGCGCGCGCGTTCGGTCGTCCCTACGTGGTGCACCTGCATGGCGGCATGTTCCCCATCTATTACCAGCGCAACCAGCACAAGCTGATTGGCCGCTGGCTGGTGGACATGCTGCGCCACGCCCACACGGTGGTGGTACTCAGCCCGGAATGGCGCACCTGGGTGGACCAACTGGCGCCGGGTGCGCCGGTGGCGGTGATCCCGAACGCGGTGATCTGCCCCGATGAGGTGGAGGCCCGCGCCGATCCGATGTCGCTGCTGTACCTGGGCCGCATCGAGGCCGCCAAGGGCATCGAGGAACTGCTGTCCGCCGTGCGCCGCCTGCGCGACGATGGCGCCCAGCCGCGGCTGACCGTGGCCGGCAGCGGCCAGATGCCGTGGTTCTGGGAGAAAGTGCGGGAATACGACGTGGCCGACGTGGTGAACTTCGTCGGCTGGGTGACCGGGCCGCAGAAAGAGGCGCTGCTGCGCGAATGCGGCGTGTTCGTGCTGCCGTCGCACCAGGAGGCGCTGCCGTTCGGCGTGCTGGAGGCGATGGCCTACGGCCGCGTGATCGTCGCCACCCGCGTCGGCGGCATTCCGTTCGCGCTGGGCGACGGTGCGGCCGGCGTGCTGGTGGAACCCCGCGATGCCGAGGCGCTGTACCAGGCGCTGTCGCAACTGGCGCGCCACCCCGAGGACGGCCAGCGGCTGGCGTGCGATGCGCGCGAGCGGGCGCGGCGTTCGTTCTCGTTCCCGGCGATCCAGGTCCAGTTGCAGGAGCTGTACGATGGCCAGGGCTAGCACCCTCCACCCCCGTGCACCGGCCGGTACAGCGCTGCGAGGCGTGTCGCTGATCCTGGCGTTGCTGACCGCCGTGGCGGTGCCGGGCCGCGCCGACGAGGCGCAGGCCGAGCCGGCGCCCGCCACCGCGCAGCAGATCCTGCCGCCACCGGGGCTGGAGCTGTACCAGAACCCACCCTATATCGCGTGGCCGGCATCCGGGCCGGGGCGCTACCGCCTCACGCTGAGCGATGGCGCCGGCAAGGCGCTGCGCACGGTCGATACGCAGGAAAACAACTACATCGCACCGCAGCCGCTGGCGGCGGGCGACTACTGCTGGCGCGTCACGCCGCAAGGCGGCACCGCTGGCGCGTCCACGTGCTTCCGCATCGCGGCCGATAGCCCGAAGCTGGAGGATTTCGCGCAGGGGGGGCTGTTGCGCAGCGGCTTGCGCCGGCCGTTCCTGTTCGACGGCGGCGACTCGCGCGCCGGGCGCGGCCAGGCGTGGGCGATCAAGGAAGTGGAGGTCGCCTATCGCCGGCTGGACAAGGTATCCGCCGTGCGGATGAAACGCGCCGCCACGCTGGAAAGCGGCGCCGCGTCGCTCGACGCTTACCAGGAGGTCGAGCGCTGGTCCAACCGCCTGCTCTATGGCGCGATGCTGCATTACCACACCGGCCAGGCCGAGTACCTGGCCGATATCCGCGAAGTGCTGGCGGAACTGGGCGACGACGACGATTTCAGCCCGTCCTACCGGCAAAGCCCGCGCGCGGCGCGGCAGCGGCTGTGGACGCTGGCCTATGTCTACGACGTGACGGGCGGCGACCTGCCGGCGCCAGAGCGCGAGCGGTTGCGTCGCCGTATCGAGGCCGGCATCACCGACGCGCAGCGCAGCATCAATCTGGACAGCTACCGGCTGCGGCCGACCAACGCCATTCATTTCGACGGCGTGGGCACCATGCTGGCGGCGGCCGCGCTGATCGCGCCCGAATCGCCGCTGGCGCGCGAGACGCTGGAGCGGCATCTGCGCTGGTTCGTCTACGCCGGCCATCCCTACGGCGCGCAGGACGGCGGCTACTTCGGTAGCGGCGCCTACCAGCAATGGAGCCTGATGACGGCGTTGCCGGCGTGGGACGCGATCCGCATCGTCACGCGCTTCGACCCCTATCAGCACATCTGGCTGCGCAACGTGCCGCGCTTCTTCGCCTATGCCCTGCCGCCCGGGGCGCCGGAAAGCCTGTTCGGCGATGGCCACGAGACGGCGGTCAACCCGGTGTACGCGCTGGCGGCGATGGACCGGGTGCGCTCGCCGTATTCGGCGTGGTACGCCGCGCAGTTCAAGCCATCCGACCGCAAGGCGGCGGTGGTGCTGGCGAATTCGGTACAGATTGCGGCGGATGCGCGCGGCGATTTTCCGGCCAAGGCCAACGCTGCGTTGTTCCCCGATACCGGCATCGCCGCGCTGCATCAGGCGGCGGGCGGCAACGGCGTATCGATCTACCTCAAGGCCGATCCGCGCGGCAGCGCGATCAACCATGCGCACGCCGACCAGGGCGCGTTCCTGATCCACGCGAACGACAAGATCCTGGCCGGCAGCAGCGGCGCCTACGACTGGTATGGCTCGCCGCACTGGAAGAACTGGTACCGCAACACCGTGGCGCACAACGCCATCACCTTCGACGGCGGCCAGGGCCAGCCGCTGGGGCGCGCCGCGCCGGGCGTGCGTTTCATCGACTTCAAGACCGGCGCCAACGATACGGCGGCCGCTGACCTGACCGGCGCGTATGGCGGCGCGCTCAAGCGCCACGTGCGGGCGTGGGCCTATCTGCGGCCCAACCTGCTGCTGGTGCGCGACCAGCTCGCCTCGGCGACGGCGCGCCGCTGGGAATGGAACCTGCACAGCACCACCGGCTGGCGCGCCGCGCGCGACGGTTACCAGCAGATGGGCGAGGGCGCGCGTTCGCTGTGCGTCCGGCAGGTCGGTGGCCCGGCCAGCGACTTCATCCAGGACGACGACCAGCGGTGGCCGCTGGAACGCGGCAAGCGCGACGCGGTGCCGTGGCACGCGCGCTTCGTCGCCCGCGCGCCCAGCACCACCGCCGACTACCTGTTCGTGCTGGACATCGGCTGTCGCTCGCTGCCCGCCGCCACGCTGGAGCAGGGGCGGCTGACGATCGATCGCTATCGCATCGAGGTCGGGGCCGACGGGTTGTTGAGCATGGGCTAGGTATGCCGACGAGCCCGGTGAGCGACCAGGGTGCCTTGGCTGGCGGGCCTGGCCCGCTGGCTAGGCGTGCGAAACGAAGACGGTGCAAGCGGTACGGCAAATGAGCACAACGCTGGCAAGGCCACCGGGCAACAGCCCGCTGGCAAGGCGTGCGAAACGAAGACAGTACAAGTGGTACGGCAAGTGAGCACAACGCCGCCAGCGGGCTGTTGCCCGGTGGCGACCAACAAAAGAGGTACACGACATGAGCAGACTGAACATACTGGGTTGCGACGTAGACAATCTTTCCATGCAGGAAACGCTGGGCCGCATCGGTGAATTCATCGCCTCGGGCCGCCCGCACCAGCACGTGGTGATCAACGCCGACAAGGTGGTCAAGGCGCATCGTGATCCGGCGCTCAAGCAGATCATCAACGAATGCGCGCTGATCAACGCCGATGGCATGCCGGTGGTGTGGGCGTCCAAATTGCTGGGCCGGCCGCTGAAAGAGCGCGTCACCGGCGTCGATCTGTTCGAGAACCTGATGCGCCACTCGGCCGAGCAAGGCTGGCGCGTGTTTCTGCTGGGCGCGCGCGAGGAAGTGGTGAGCGCGGTGGCGGACAAGTTCCAGGCGCAATATCCGGCGCTGCAACTGGCCGGCTACCGCAACGGCTACTGGAAGCCCGAGGAAGAGGCCGAGGTGGTGCGGCAGGTGGCCGAGGCACGGCCGGACATCCTGTTCGTCGCCATTACCTCGCCCAAGAAGGAACACTTCCTCGGCCGTTACCAGGAGCAGATGAAAGTGCCGTTCGCCATGGGCGTGGGCGGCACCTTCGACGTGATGGTGGGCAAGACCCGCCGCGCGCCGGTATGGATGCAGAAAACGGGCTTCGAGTGGTTCTACCGCTTCCTGCAGGAACCACGCCGCATGTTCAAGCGCTACTTCATCGACGACATGTACTTCTTCGTGATGCTGGCCAAGGCCATGGTGAAGCGGCCGTTCGTGCGGGAGCAGCGCGCATGAAAAAGGTGATGGTGGTTTTCGGCACCCGTCCCGAGGCAATCAAGATGGCGCCGGTGGTGGCCGCGTTGCAGGCCGACCCGCGTTTCGAGGCCAGGGTGTGCGTCACCGCGCAGCACCGGCAGATGCTGGACCAGGTGCTGGAGCTGTTCAGCCTCACGCCCGATTTCGACCTGGACCTGATGCAGCCCGGCCAGGATCTCACCGACATCACCGCGCGCGCGCTGACCGGCCTGCGCGGTGTGTTCGCCGAATGGCGGCCCGACATCGTGCTGGTGCACGGCGACACCACCACCACGATGGCGGCCAGCCTGGCGGCGTTCTACCAGCGGATTCCGGTCGGGCATGTGGAAGCCGGTCTGCGCACCGGCGACATCTATTCGCCGTGGCCCGAAGAAATGAACCGCAAGATCGCCGGCGCGGTGGCCGCGCTGCACTTCGCGCCCACCGATACCGCGCGCGACAACCTGCTGCGCGAAGGCGTGCGGCCGGACACGGTGCAGGTCACCGGCAACACCGTGATCGACGCGCTGCTGGACGTGGATCGCCGCTTGAAGCAGGACGCCACGCTGGCCGACCACATGGCGACGCGCTTTGCCTTCCTGGCGCCCGACCGGCGCCTGATCCTGGTGACCGGCCACCGCCGCGAGAACTTCGGCGGCGGCTTCGAGAACATCTGCGCCGCGCTGGCCGAACTGGCCAATCGCCGCGACGTGGAGATCGTCTACCCGGTGCACCTCAACCCCAATGTGCAGGAGCCGGTGCGCCGGCTGCTGGCCGGGCGCGACAACGTGCACCTGATCGACCCGCAGGACTATCTGCCCTTCGTCTACCTGATGGGCCGGGCCGACCTGATCCTGACCGACAGCGGCGGCGTGCAGGAAGAAGCGCCATCGCTGGGCAAGCCGGTGCTGGTGATGCGCAACACCACCGAGCGCCCCGAAGCGGTGGCGGCGGGCACGGTGAAGCTGGTCGGTACCGACCGCGCGCTGATCGTGGCCGAAGCCAACCGATTGCTGGACGACGCGGCCGCCTACCAGGCAATGAGCCGCGCGCATAACCCCTACGGCGACGGCCAGGCCGCGCGCCGTATCAACGACATCCTCGAAAACTGGAGTGCATGACATGTTCAAGTTCAATACGGTGGCCATGATCGGCCTGGGTTACATCGGCCTGCCCACGGCCACGGTGCTGGCCAGCCGCGGCGTCAAGGTGATCGGCGTCGATGTGAACCAGCACGCGGTGGACACCATCAACCGCGGCAAGGTGCATATCGTCGAGCCGGATCTGGATGGCCTGGTGCACCACGTGGTGAAAGAGGGCAACCTGGTCGCCCGCACCACGCCGCAGGAAGCGGACGCCTTCATCATTGCCGTGCCGACGCCGTTCATGGACGGCCACAAGCCCGATCTGTCGTACATCGAGGCGGCCGCGCGCGCCATCGCGCCGGTGCTGCGCCAGGGCAACCTGATCATCCTGGAGTCGACCTCGCCGGTAGGCGCCACCGAGCAACTGGCGGGCTGGCTGGCCGAATACCGCACCGACCTGTCGTTCCCGCAGCAGGCCGGCGACAGCGCCGACGTGCAACTGGCCTATTGCCCGGAGCGCGTGCTGCCCGGCCACGTGCTGCGCGAACTGGTCGAGAACGACCGCATCGTCGGCGGCATGACGACCAAGGCTGCCGAAATGGCCGCCGACCTGTACCAGATCTTCGTGCGCGGCGAATGCCTGCTCACCGACAGCCGCACCGCCGAAATGGCCAAGCTCACCGAGAACTCGTTCCGCGACGTGAACATCGCCTTCGCCAACGAGCTTTCGCTGATCAGCGACAAGCTGGGCATCAACGTGTGGGAGCTGATCGAGCTGGCCAACCGCCACCCGCGCGTGAACATCCTCAAGCCCGGCCCCGGTGTCGGCGGCCATTGCATCGCGGTGGACCCGTGGTTCATCGTCGATTCCGCGCCCAAGGAGGCACGCATCATCCGCACCGCGCGCGAGGTGAACGACAACAAGCCGCATCACGTGATCGAACAGGTGGCGCGGGCGGCCGACCGCTTCAAGAACCCGGTGATCGCGTGCCTGGGCCTGTCGTTCAAGGCCGATATCGACGATCTGCGCGAAAGCCCGGCGATGGATATCGTGGTGGATCTGGCCGGCCGCGATCTGGGCCGCGTGCTGGTGGTCGAGCCGCATATCGACAAGCTGCCGGCCAAGCTGGAAGGCAAGGTGGAGTTCGTTGCCGCCGACGAGGCCATCGAGCAGGCCGACATCGTGCTGCTGCTGGTCGATCACAAACAGTTCAAGCGGGTGCGCCGCGAAAAGCTGCAAACGCGCGTGGTGATCGATACCCGCGGCTTCTTCTGGTCGCGCTGAGGCGGCTGGCAGACCCCATACCTTGAACAAAACCCCATATCTTGAACCACGGAGGGTACGGCGGGCACAGCGGGAAAACGCAGAAAGACCAAAGCTTGAAGGTCTCTCTGCTTAACGCCGTGTTCTCACTGTGCTCTGTGATTCAAGGTGTGGGGTTTCGTTTTACCCTGCCGGCCATTATCGATAAAAGGCAAATCAGGTTTCGGTTATATCGATATCGCGCCGATGCGGGCCAATTGTCAAATGGGGTTCACAATTGCTTCATTCAATTTGCGCGAATTGTGCCGGCTGTCCACGATGGCAGGTATTGCCGGTGGATTGGTTGATTTAATTGGCCAAATGAATGTGCAAGGCGAAAAAAAGCCCCGGGTTTCCCCGGGGCTTTTCACTGCAAGGGGGCGTACACTGCGAAAGACTTATTGCGCCTTGTGCTTCTTGCGGCGCGCGGCGATCAGGCCGACCAGACCCAGACCCATCAGCGCATAGGTTTCGGGTTCCGGAACCGGAACCACGGCCGAGGCGATGGTGTATTGACCGCCCAGGACGCCGGTCAGCAGACCGCTCACCTTGTAGTAGTAATCGCCACCCGTGAGGTTGGCGAAGCTGTGGCTCAGGTTGCCGGTGGTGCCGTCGAAGATGTGGGTGCCCAGCAGGGTATCGGCCACGCCGTCGAAATAGCTGCCCGAGTACAGTTCGAGCTGGCCAGCGGAGATACGCAGCACGTTGCCCAGGTTGCTGGCGACGGTGTTGCTCCACAGGTGCGACGCGTTATCCAGGTGGAAGGTGAAGTAGTCGTTGAACACCAGACCCGTTTCCAGCTGGTTGTGGCGCACGGTGGCGCTTTCAACCACGTCGTGCACATCCCAGTCGATGACTTGGGCCTGGGCGCCGGCGGCGAGCAGCGAAAGACCTGCGATGAGCGACTTCATCTTGCTAAGTTGCATGGTGACACTCCTTTCGATTGAATTGCATTGATTACTGGCTGCCCATTCTGATGACGGGGTGGAACCAGCCTCCATATCTTATTGGACGTATTGGAAATGTGTGAATTGATTGATGTAAGACAGATGGACGGTGGTAATTGTCATGATAATTAGTAAGTTATCTTTCAATCTTGTTTGTCTGTAGTTTTTATTTGCCGCCTACTACCCAAAAATCAACCATTTGTTTCCAATTGAGCATTCAATCTGTTGTGTCCGTAGCAGGACAGATTCTTTAAATTTTATTGGATGATCCATTTCAATCACATTGCCGTATGCGGGCATTGGCACGAATCGGCCCGGGCGGTGCGTCATGGGGCGCGGGCGGCGTTCCGGGTAAGCTGGCGCCTTGACCGGCATCGGATGAGGGAATGGGGTTGGAAGCAACGGGTTTGAATGCGACGCGACCGCTGGCCTGGGATGTGTTCTGCCAGGTGGTCGACAACTATGGCGACATCGGCGTGTGCTGGCGTCTGGCGCGGCAACTGGCGGCGTTGTCCGGCCACACGGTGCGGCTGTGGGTGGACGATCTCCACAGCTTCGCCCCGCTGTTGCCCGCGCTGGATCCGGCGCAGCCGCGCCAGCGCCATGCCGGCGTCGATATCCTGCACTGGCGGGAGGCCGACGCCGATGCGCTGCCCGGCGACGTGGTGATCGAAGCCTTCGCCTGCGCCCTGCCGGCGGCGTGGCCGGCGCGGATGCGCGCCCGGCGGCCGTCGCCGCTGTGGATCAACCTGGAATACCTGTCCGCCGAGGACTGGGTGGCAGGCTGCCATGGCCTGATGTCGCCGCAACCGGGCGGCCTGGGCAAGTACTTCTTCTTTCCCGGCTTCACCGACGCAACCGGCGGGCTGCCGCGCGAGCGCGACCTGCTGTCCCGTCGCGCCGCCTGGGACGACACCGCCGCGCGTGGCTGGCTGGCTGCACGCCTGGGCGTGACCGTGCCGCCCGACGCGCTACGCATTTCGTTGTTCGCCTACCAGGACCCGCCGCTGGCGCCGCTGCTGGATGCCTGGGCCGCCAGCGCGCAGCCGGTGTGGCTGCTGGCACCGCAAGGCAAGGTCACCGCCACGCTGGCCAGCGAGCTGGGCGTGACGCCCGAGGCGCTGGCGCAGGGCGTGCAGCGTGGCGCGCTCACTGCACGGTCGATTCCTTTCGTCGAACAGGATGAATACGATCTGCTGCTCTGGAGCTGCCATCTCAACTTCGTGCGCGGCGAGGATAGCTTCGTGCGTGCGCAATGGGCCGGCGTGCCGCTGGTGTGGCACATCTACCCCCAGGAGGATGCGGCCCATCTCGACAAACTGGCCGCGTTCCTCGCGCTGTACCTTGCGGAACTGCCGGCGGAACCGGCGCGGGCATTGCGGGCGTTCTGGCTGGCCTGGAACGCGGGCGGCACCCCGGACTGGGCCGCGCTGGCGCCCGGATTGCCGGCGCTGCGCGATCACGCGGCGCGCTGGGCCGCCCATCTGGGCGGGCAACGCGACCTGGCCGCCAATCTGGTCAGCTTTGCGCGGGCCAAGCTAGAATAGCGAGTTTTTCTATTTTTCAATCGCAGTAACGGGAATTTTCATGAAAACCGCTCAAGAACTCCGTTCGGGCAATGTGATTCTGGTCGATGGCCAGCCGCTCGTGGTCCAAAAGACCGAATACAACAAGTCCGGCCGCAATGCTGCGGTCGTGAAGATGAAGATGAAGAACCTGCTGTCCGACGCGCCGTCGGAAGCGGTGTACAAGGCCGACGACAAGTTCGATGTGGTCGTGCTGGAAAAGCGCGAGTGCACCTACTCGTACTTTGCCGACCCGATGTACGTGTTCATGGACGCCGAGTACAACCAGTACGAAGTCGAAGCCGAGAACGTGGGCGACACCGTGGCCTTCATCGTCGATGGCATGGAAGACGCCTGCGAAGTCACCTTCTACGAAGGCAAGGCGATCTCCGTCGAACTGCCGACCACCATCGTGCGCGAAGTGGAATACACCGAGCCCGCCGTGCGTGGCGATACCTCCGGCAAGGTGATGAAGCCCGCCAAGCTGAAGGGCACCGACACCCAGATCCAGGTGGCGGCCTTCATCGAAATCGGTGATCGCATCGAAATCGACACCCGCACCGCCGAATTCAAGAAGCGTGCTTCCTGAGTTCATCGCTGCAAAAACAAAACGGCCGCAATCGCGGCCGTTTTGTTTTGGGGCGCCGGGGCGCTAACTGTTGCGCCGGATCAGCGAGACCACGAACAGCACCAGGAACACCACGAACAGAACCTTGGCGATCCAGGCGGCGGTACCGGCGATGCCGCCGAAACCCAGCACCCCGGCAATCAGGGCAACGATCAGAAATACGATGGCGTAGTGCAGCATGGCGACCTCCTCGGCGATGTTGTGCCTTCACTCTAAGGGGGCTAACTGCTTGTTCCACAGGGAATATTGCCGGATTTCCGGCTCGACGGCGGGCGCTGGCACGATGTTTTCCCACACCAGCGGCGCGTGTCCGGAAACGCTGTAGGCCAGAGGCTGAGGCAGTGTAGGAGGGGAGGTCGAGGGGAAGTCCGGGAGGGGAAAATCCGTAGATCCGGAGGGCACGAAAAAATCCGGAGAACACGGAGAAAAAACCCACGGGAGAGAAAGCAAATGGCTACTTGCGGCCGGTTTGTCCTGTGCCTGCCCCCTCACCCCTCACCCGAAGTGCCCCGCCTGGGCCAGCTCGCGAATCCGTCGTACCGTGTCGATGTCGTTCTGGCGATACGCTTCCTTGACGTAATCCACGTAGTAGCTGTCGTCGGTTTCGCTGGCGCCGGGGGTTTCGGGTAGCGGAGTGTCGTACACCACGCGCAGGAACAGCACGCCGGGGCTGGGCTGTTCGATGGTCATGGTCAGCGAGCCGCCGCCGTGTTCTTCGCTGGGCTGCGTGTCGTAGTGCACGCGCTCGCCGGGGGTGAAAGCGATGTGATCGACCACGCGCAGGTTGCCCATGCGCATTTCGCGTTCGACGTAATCATCCTCGCGGTGCAGCACCGCCACGTGCTCGACATGCGCCATGAAATCCTGCGGCGCCTCGGCCCGGTGCACCAGTCCGCGCCACAGTTGCTCCGGGCTGAGCGACACCGCCAGCGGGTTGGTGTCGTCGTTGATCTGGACCAGATGTTCGAAATGCATGGAAGCTCCTTTGCCGTCGTGGCAAGAGAAAAGGGCAGCCGCAGCCGCCCTTTCGTTCGATCCGTCCCCCGGCGGCAAGGCCGCCGGGCAACAGGCCGGGCCGGGTGTCGATGATCAGTGATGACGGCCGGTCGAGCGACGCGGGGGCATCGAGAACAGCGTGGAAACGGGCGTGTTCTCGTTGCTGGTCGGCTGGCGCTCATCCCACACCGACGCATCCTTGCCGCGATGCTCCACGTTGCCGCCACGGCTGGCATTGTTGCCGCGCTGCGCGCCGGCGCCGCCCTGGCCTTGCCCCTGGCCCTGACCTTGCCCCTGGCCTTGACCACGGCCCTTGCCCTGGGCGCGCGGCTGTTGACCTTGCCCCTGACCCTGGCCTTGACCCTGTTTGCGACCTTGCTGCTGCTGGCCACCGCGTTGACCCTGGCCTTGCCCTTGCCCTTGCCCCTGGTTCTGGCCTTGCCCCTGGCGCGGCTTGCGCGGTTGCTGCTGGCGTTGCCCGTCCTGGGCGCGCTCGCCCTGGCCTTGCTGCTGGCCGCGACGGCCTTCGCCGCCCTGGCGCTGACCGCCGCCACGCTGTTGCTGGCGCTGGCCGCTACGCAACTGGATCGGTTCGGGCTTGGCATGCGGATCGGGCTCGAAGCCTTCGATCACCTGCTTGGGCAGATCGCGCTTGATCAGTTTTTCGATGTCGGTCAGCAGCTTGAGTTCGTCCACGCAGACCAGCGAGATCGCCTCGCCCTCGGCGCCGGCGCGGCCGGTGCGGCCAATGCGGTGCACGTAGTCTTCGGGAACGTTGGGCAGCTCGTAGTTCACCACGTGCGGCAGTTCGTCGATATCGATACCGCGCGCGGCGATGTCGGTCGCCACCAGCACCTGCAGGGTACCGGCCTTGAATTCGGACAGCG
The DNA here is from genome assembly GCF_005048205.1 of Chitiniphilus eburneus. Taxonomy (GTDB): domain Bacteria; phylum Pseudomonadota; class Gammaproteobacteria; order Burkholderiales; family Chitinibacteraceae; genus Chitiniphilus; species Chitiniphilus eburneus. The sequence goes on along the minus strand of NZ_SUMF01000025.1, from coordinate 12,570 downwards.
CGCGGGTACGGGCGCCCTGGCTCTTGTTGCCGTGGATCGCCAGCGAGGGGATGTCTTCCTTGCACAGTTGCTCGGCCAGCCGGTTGGCGCCGTGCTTGGTGCGGGTGAAGACCAGCACCTGGAACCAGTTGTGCTGCTTGATCAGGTGCGCCAGCAACTGGCGCTTCTTGTCGCGATCCACCGGGTGGACCTTCTGCGCGATGTTCTCGGCGGTGGCGTTGCGGCGGGCCACTTCGATCAGCGCCGGGTTATCCAGCAGCTTATCGGCCAGGGCCTTGATGTCGTCGGAGAAGGTGGCCGAGAACAGCAGGTTCTGGCGTTTTTCCGGCAGTAGCGCCAGCACCTTCTTGATATCGTGGATAAAGCCCATGTCCAGCATGCGGTCGGCTTCGTCCAGCACCAGGATCTCGATGCCGGACAGATCCAGCGTGCCCTGCTGCGCGTGATCGAGCAGCCGACCCGGCGTGGCCACCAGGATATCGGGCTTTTTCTTCAGCTTTTCGATCTGCGGGTTGATCGCCACGCCGCCGAAGATCACCAGCGATTTCTGCTTTACGTGCTTGCCGTAGTTGCGCACCGATTCCTCCACCTGGGCCGCGAGTTCGCGGGTGGGGGTGAGGATCAGCGCGCGGATGCGCGGCGCGCCTTCGCGCGGGTTTTCGGTCAGGCGTTGCAGGATGGGCAGCGTGAAACCGGCGGTCTTGCCGGTGCCGGTCTGCGCGCCCGCCATCAGGTCGCCGCCGGAAAGAATGGCGGGGATGGCCTGGGTCTGGATCGGGGTGGGTTCGGTATAACCGAGTTCGGTGACGGCGCGGACAAGCGCCTCGCTCAAGCCGAGGGAAGCAAAGGACATTGGATATTCCGTGAAGACCGCCGCGATCCCCTACCGGGGCACCAGTCGAGCAGCGGTTCGACAATACAGGGACGGACTGGAAACGAGTACGGAAGCAGCGATCCTAGCGCCTGTCCACGCGATTCTCGCGGGGGCGCCGGGCCGGGAAAGGCCAGGCACCAGACGTGCGACGCAGGCGATCAACAGTTGTTTTCCAAGGCGCATCACGCAGTGCATGGAGCTTTTCCAGCCGGCCCTGTGGGTGCGGGGCACTGCCGGAATGCTGCTGCGTTGCCGGCCGCTTGTGGTGTCACACCACCGCGCGCCTCGCGCCTTGCCGCGCACCGGCTCTACCCCGAACGCTGCCGCGGACATCGCGTGGGCAGGCTCCGGGCCGGACGGGCCGGACATTGCATCGGATCGAGCAAAGTTCTCGCATTATACGTAATCGCGTTTCAGGCGCCAGAGGGTATGCGGCGGTATTTTGCAAATGCGGACGGCTCCCATTCGCGCAGGGCCACCAACAGCCCGTGGCCGCGTCGCTCGCCGACCGGCTGCGGCAGGCTGGCCTGGTGCTCCAGCGCGAACTCGCGCCGCAGTGTTGCCAGCAGGCCGATCAGGCGATCGCGCGCCGCAGGGGTCAGCATGCCGTGGCTGAAGGAAAAGCAGGCCTCGTCGGCGAAACCATGCGCCAGGAAATCGCCCTCGGCGTGCGTGCGGAAATAGCGGCGGATCGGGCCATCTTGCAGCCAGTCGAAATCGCGCGCCACCGCCAGCCGTATCCGGTTGCCCGGCAGCAGCGCGATCAGCCCGAGCCGGTCCAGCCTGACCAGCCGCAGGATCAGCGTCGGTTCGTCCAGCCGGTAATGCGCCAGCATATCGGCGGTCTGCCAGTGGTTGAGCGCGCAGACGGCCACCAGCAACAACAGCTCGTCCGCCACCAGCTCGGCCTCCTGCGCCGCGCTCAAGCGCGACACCTCGTGCCGCGCCTGCGCTGCCAGCGCCAGCTCGGCCAGCGTGATGTCGGCCAGGCGGCAGATTTCGCCCAGCCGATCCAGCGTGAAACGGCCACTGGCGAACAAGCGCTTGATGCTGGCTTCGGAAAGACCCAACGGTTCAGCCAGTGCGCGATAGGTGATGCCTTGCTCGCGCAGGTGGCGCTTGAGCGCCTGCAACAGTTCGTCGGCTTCCTGCATGGTTGTTCTCCCCCTGTTTAGTATCGAAATACGATACCACCGGGCGTGACTTTCGGCACTTCCGCCATGCAGATAGCGACTTTGGTGCACCAAACGCATCCTTGGGGTGTTCTCTTACTCACAAGGATGTACAAGATGGAAACCCTGGTCGTCGATCGCAACCCCTGGCGTGGCTGGCGCTGGTCGCTGACAACGCTGCTGGCGCTGGGCAGCGTGCTGTTGCTGTGGGCCTACGGCCCGATCCACCAGCTACCGCACTACCACGACTTTGTGGGGGATCGGGCGTGGTGGGGCGTGCCGGCAGCCGTCAATGTCTGGTCCAACCTGCCGTTCCTGCTGGTAGGGCTGTGGGGGCTGCGCGTGGTGGGCCGTCTGCCGCGTGTGCCCGGCGATACCGCCTGGGCCGGCTGGCGCCTGTTCTTCCTGGGCGTGACCCTGACCGGCGCCGGATCGGCGTTCTACCACTGGGCTCCCGACAACGCCCGTCTGGTGTGGGATCGCCTGCCGATCGCGCTGGCCGCCGCCGGCATGCTGGCGGCCGGATGGGCCGAAGGGGGCCACCGCGCCTGGGGGCGCGAAGCGGCTGCCCTGTGCGCCCTGCTCGCGGTGATCAGCGTGGCATGGTGGCATTTCACCGGGCTGGGCACCGCGGAGGGCGGCGACCTGCGCCCCTACCTGTGGCTGCAACTGGCGCCGCTGTTGCTGGTACCGTGCTGGCAGCATCGCGCCCAGGCGCCGTGGTCGGAACGGCTGGCGATCCTCCAGGCGGGGCTGTGCTACGGCCTGGCCAAAGTGGCGGAACTGGGCGACGCCGTGGTGTACGACCTGAGCGGCGGCTGGCTCAGTGGCCACCACCTCAAGCACCTGCTCGCCGCGCTGGCCTGCGCCTGGCTGGCCGCCATGCTGCGGCAGCGCTCGCCGGCGCAGCCCGCCATGCCCCAGCGCCCGAAGCGCGTGGCGCATTCGAGCACTTGATCCGACCACCACCGAACCGGCCCCCGCACGCAAAAGAAGCCTGGGTTCAATCGATCAGCAGCCCCGCGACATCGCGGGGTTTCCTCATGACGGCGGGGGAATGGCGTTACTGCCAAAAGCAGCCTGACACGCCGCAGTTCGATCAATCTGCGTACACGGATTGATCGGAGTCCGCCGCCAACTCCATGCCCCCACAGCGCGCTTTTCACGAACTTGCCGCGCCCCCTGATAGGCCCGGCAGCGCCCTATGCATCGGGTGCAGCTGAACGCCACCGGCAGCCCACCCCCGCTTGCAACCGCATCGAGCGCAGCGAGGCCCCCTCGCGGCGGCGAGGGCGGGGGGAGTGGAATCGATCAGGAAGCGCCGTTGCTGGCATCCCACAGATGTTTCGCACCCGGCTTTGCAGGCGCTTGCAGCTACTGGCTCATGGCAATACTAAAAGAGCAATCAAGGCGCGCCGGTCAGCAAAACCCCCGGCAATCACGCGTGCGCCCACCCGTGATACGTGGACAGCCGCGCCCACATGTCCTCGACATCGTGCTGGCGTGCCCGCTTGCCCAGATAGCGCTGGCAGCGCGCCATGCCATCATCCACCAGTTGCTGATCCAGCTTCATCGCCTGCTCCATGCAGCCCAGGCCGCGCTCATCGCCCGCATCCAGCAACAGCGAGGCCAGCAGGTAGCGCGCCTGTGCGTGCTCCGGCTGCTGCGCCAGCACGCGTTCCAGCAACGGTCGTGTTTCGGCGGCGCCCAGCCGCGAGTGCGACAGTTGCGCCAGCCGCCAGAGCTGATGGCTGTCCAGGGTATCCGGGCTGTGCATGCGCAGCGTTTCCAGCTCCGCTTCCTCCTGGCGCGCGGTACGGTAGCGCGTCTTCCAGGTCTGGCTGTTCAGCGCCAGCCAGTCGCGGTCGAACTCGCCCACCAGCTTGCCCAGCGTCACGCCCAGCCATTTCTCGCCCGCGCTTTGCCGGGGCCAGCCCACCGGCGAAGCGGCCTGGCCCAGCCGATCCAGTTGCTGCTTCAGGCTGGGGTGGGGATCGTCGTAGCTCGGGCGCTCGGCCAGCGCCTCCTTGAGCCAGCGGCTGGAGCGCCAGACGCGCTCACCCTGGCGAAAGCCCTCGGCCATCCCCGCATAGGGCGCCAGACCCGGCTCGGCGCGGGTATCGGCCTGCCGCCAGTAGGCGGTCCAGTAATGGTGCTCGAAGAAACGGCCGAACAGCGCCATCTTGATTGCCGCATGGGCAGCCGCCTGAGTGCCGATCACTTCGGCGGACCATTGCGTGGCGGCCATTTCCTGTTGCCGCGCCAATGCCAGGGTATAGGTCTGGAAGCGCGGGATGTACCACAGGTAAAAGCGCGCCACGAACTCGCTCAGCGCCCCGTGTTCGTCATGCAGGTGTGGATAGCGCGCGGCCCAGCGGCGGCGCAACTGGCAGATCCAGGTGGCCAGCCTGCCCTGGTCGCCATGCAGGCGACCGCATTCCTGCGCCAGCAGGGCCGCCAGTTCGGAGGACGACAGCGCCAGCAGTAACGGCAACCCCACGATCAGGTGACGCCGGCGGCGCTGCAACGGCAGCCGCGTCGGTTGCTCCACCAGCTCGACGGCAAAGCGCTCGCCGACCGATACCGAATCCGGTACCGCCGTGCCGGTCTTGCGCGCCAGCTTGTCCAGCAAGCGGAACAGATCCGGCGCCTCCGCCCGGTGCAGCGGTCGCCCGGTGGGCAGATCGTCGTTCTGCGTCAGACAGTTCAGCACCAGATAGACGCTGGTGACCGCGAAGGCGATGCCACTGATCGTGAGCAACACCCGTTCGGTATGCACCCCGATGAAAAAGATCAGCAGCCCGAACAGCACCAGCCCCACCACGGCCAGGTAGCCCGCCAGCGCCATCGCCGTGACGCGCAACTGGTAAAGCGTGGGGTTGGCGTGCGCATCGTTTTCCAGCGCGGCGACGCGCTGCGGATCGAGGATCGGTTGTTCGTTCATCAGCGTAACCTGAAGCAATCGATTAGGCGCACGTTGTAAGGCATGGCGAGCGGTACGACAAAGTGGGGCGACCGACTGTCGGTTATGGAGCCTGCGCGGCAACCGATGACCCTTGGCGCGGCCGATACCGGAACGGGAGGAACAGACAATGCGACACCTGATCGAGATGGCGGGCGTGCTCTGCCTGGCGCTGGCGGGCGAAGCCGCCGCCGACGTCTACAAATGCCTGAAGGATGGCCAGACGATCTACGCCGACCGCCCGTGCGACGGCAAACGGCTCGACTACAGCGGCGGCGCGGTCTCCAATGTCGATGCCTTTCCCGTCCCCGACCCGACCCCCGTGCCCGCCGTGGCACCCACGCCCGAACCCCAGGCCACGGCCCCCGACCCCGGCGAACCCACCCGCATCGACCCCGACCAGCGTGCCACGGACCTGTGCAATATCGACAACCCCGACCGCGACACGGTGTTCTGCTCCCCCGACAACCTGCGCCGCCTCTACGACTGGCGCAACCGCCCGAGGCCCCCGCAACCTGCCGGGGGCGGGATCAGGATACTGAAATGAGCTTGATCTGGCGGGTTGGCGAGCCACCTGGCCAGGATTCCGGGCCGCCGCCGCTCGCCCCAAGAACCCCCGGATCAGGGCTGTAAGGTTGGTGGATTTGGGTGGGGGGAATATTGGTTGATGAATCAATGTGTTGTAATTGGTGTGTTCCCCGCGTGAGCGGGGATGAACCGTTGTCCTACAGGCGTAATTATGTCATTTCTCCCGTGTTCCCCGCGTGAGCGGGGATGAACCGCCGGCTGCGTGCGTGTTAATGGGTGACGTGTGGTGTTCCCCGCGTGAGCGGGGATGAACCGCAACTGAATCTTCCGCAGCACATCTTTGTGTTGTGTTCCCCGCGTGAGCGGGGATGAACCGCCCATCGTCGAGAATGACGATATGCCGGTGGTCGTGTTCCCCGCGTGAGCGGGGATGAACCGGATTTGCCGAGGTTGAACGCGGTCACCGCTACGTGTTCCCCGCGTGAGCGGGGATGAACCGTCGCCGCAGGCTGGGCACTACATCTACGACGCGTGTTCCCCGCGTGAGCGGGGATGAACCGGCACGCTGGCGTGGTCGTTGACGCGCTCGTGGGTGTTCCCCGCGTGAGCGGGGATGAACCGCGCCAGGATTTGGATGGTAGGGTTGCCGAGCTGTGTTCCCCGCGTGAGCGGGGATGAACCGCACATTCCCGATTTGATGGAGCAATGGCATGCGTGTTCCCCGCGTGAGCGGGGATGAACCGCCGCTGCGCTGCGCCCATTCGGCCAGCCCCTTGGTGTTCCCCGCGTGAGCGGGGATGAACCGGTGTGGATGGTTCGAGTCCCGAAGGCATGGCAGTGTTCCCCACGTGAGCGGGGATGAACCTTGGGCGGCGGTAGGCCGGCCATCGACCAGCCCGTATTCCCCGCGCGATCAGGGTATGCCCCGAGCCGGCCCCCGCTCCGCGTGATCCGCCGCGCAGCCCCCGCCTACAGTGCCGGATTCGGGCTTCGTGCGTGGATGGCTTCGATTGCGGCGTCCAGTTCCGGGGTGATGGTGACCGCCAGGCTGCCGAGGTTTTCTTCCAGTTGCGCCATGGTCGTGGCGCCGATGATCACGCTGCCCATGTACCAGCGGCTGTTCAGCCAGGCCAGCGCCAGTTGCGCCGGGGTCAGGCCGTTGGCGCGGGCCAGGGCGGCGTAGTCGGCGATGGCGGCCTGGACATAGGGCTTGGCGTAGCGCGCGCCGAAGCCGGGGAACCGGGTCATGCGGCCGTCGCTGGCGGCGTCGTCCTGGTATTTGGCGGTCAGCAGGCCGAATGCCAGCGGGCTGTAGGCCAGCAGTGCCACCTGTTCGCGGTGGCAGACTTCGGTCAGGCCGTGCTCGAAGCCGCGATGCAGCAGGTTGCAGACGTTCTGGATCGTCACCGGGCGCGGCAGGTTGTTTTCGCGTGCCACGCGCAGGAACTCCATCACGCCCCATGGCGTTTCGTTCGACAGGCCCACATGGCGCACCTTGCCGGCGCGCACCAGTTGGTCCAGCGCTTCCAGTTGTTCGTAGACCGACGGCACCATGTCCGGCTCGCGGCTGGGGTCGAAGTAGGTCTCGCCGAACATCGGCACGTGCCGCGCTGGCCAGTGCAACTGGTACAGGTCCAGGTAATCGGTGCGCAATCGTGTCAGCGATGCCTCGCAGGCGGCGACGATCTGTTCGGCGGTGAACTGCGGGCCGCCGCGCATCCAGGCCATGCCGCGTTGCGGCCCCGCCACCTTGCTGGCCAGCACCACACTGTCGCGTGGCTGGCGTGCCAGCCAACTGCCGACGATGCGCTCGGTGGCGCCTTGGGTTTCCGCTTTGGCGGGCACCGGGTACATCTCGGCGGTGTCGATGAAGTTCACGCCGGCCGCCAGCGCCCGGTCCAGCTGGGCATGGCCTTCGGCCTCGGTGTTCTGTTCGCCGAAGGTCATGGTGCCCAGGCACAGTACGGATACGTTGAGGTCGGAGGCGGGTAGCAGTCGGTAACGCATGGGGTTCTCCAGGGTCTGGGCGCGATGCGGTGATGGTGTACCGCAACCGGCCCGGATGGGAAGAGGCAGTCCGGCCCGTTTTCGGGCGCAACAAAAAGCCGCTGGCTGGCAGCGGCTTTCTGGCGTGGTGTGACGCGGGACTACTTCTTTTTCTTTGCCTTGGCGGCGGGTACCACGTCGGCCGGCGTCACGGTGTAGCCGGCGGCGCGCAGGCGGGCGATCAGCCCATCCTTGCCGGGCAGGTGCAGTGCGCCGATGGCGAAGAAGGCGTGGGCCTTGGGCAGCACCTGGATGATGCGGTTGGCCAGGCGCTCGTTGCGTTCGGCCAGCAGCACGCGCTTGGTCCAGTCGGCGAAGTACGCGCGGTCGGCGGCGGAGAAGTCGCGGATCACCGGGTCGGAATCCGGCTGCGCCAGCTTCACCATGCCGGCGTAGTCGCGAGCCACGTAGCGGTCGATGATGGCCTTGATGCCGGCCTCCATGTCCTTCTGGTTGTCGATCAGCGTCTTGAGCAGCACCAGTTGCTTGTCGGCCGGGATATCCGAGAACACCGCCAGTTGTTCCTGCACCGTTTCGATGCCGTCATAGCCCTTGCCGGCGTCCACCGCGTTCTTGGTCAGCAGCAGGTCCAGCGGCAGTTCGCCATCGGGCTTCTTGGGCGCCATCAGGTACATCGCGGCGGCCCAGGGCTTGAGGCGGCGCACGGCGGCCTCGGGGTAGTGGCGTGCTTCCAGCTCCGGTACCAGCTTGGTGTAGTAGGCGGCGCCCAGCTTGTCCTTCAGGCTTTCGCCCTCGGGCAGCAGCACGGTATTGGCCTGTTCCATGAAGGCGCCGAAATCCAGCCGCACTTCGGTGGCCACGCGCTCGGACGAATCGAACGCGGCCTGCACGGCGGGCGAAAGCCGGGTCACCTTGGGATCGGAGACGTGAACCGTGCCGAACAGCCACGAGGTGGGCTCGTTCTTCTTTTCGATGCGCCACAGGTGCGAGCGCGGAAAATCCTTCACGTCGTCGCTGGCGGCGTGCGTGACGACCGGGGCCAGGAGGGCCGCGGTACACAGCCCGGCGAGCAGCGGGCGCATCAGATGGCGAAGGCGGGGCAACATCGAAATCTCCGTTCTAGGGGGCGACACAAGGCTGGCAAGTATAACGAGCCGCGTCGTGCGCTGGGCGACCGTTTTCGCGCGGGGTACGCGCGGGATCAAAGTCGGGTGGCGCAGCGCGCCGCACGCGGGCGGGGGACAGGCGATATCATGCCAGCCAGCCCCGCCGGACAGGGGCAAGGAGGAAGAACAATGTCGAGATACCTGTGGCTGCTGGGCCTGGCGTGCGGCGTGGTGCTGGCCGACGCGCCCGCCCCGGCGCAACCCGCCGATTTCGTCGGTACCTATTGGGCCAACCTGCATGGCGACCGCCACACGCGGGCGCTGTGGATCGATGCGCTGAACCAGGCTGGCGCCAACACCTTCACCGCACGCGGCCGCTTCGGCATCGCCTGCGCCGGTTTTCAACCGATCACGATCCAGGGCAAGCGCGAGGCGTTGGGCTGGCGGCTGGAGTTCGTGCTCGGCCCCAAGGTCACCGTCAGCGTGAATGGCGATCCGAAGCGGTTGCAGGGCGATTATCGCGGCGAATTCGGCACCGGTGTGCTGACGCTGGATCGCGGCGATGTCGCCACCACCTGCCCCGAGGCTGCGGCGGCGGTCGATGATGTGGGGTCGCAGTAACCCCAGGGCGAATCGACCTTCAAACGTGGGTGCGAAGGACGAAGGCCGGGCGCATTGCTGCGTTGTGCCTCGCTCGTGGGTATCACCCTACCAACGCACTCGCACCACGGCATTCCGCGCCGCGCAGGGTGACGTCGGCGTAGCCCAGGCGGATGCCCAGCGCGCCGAGTACCGGGTCGAGCGCCGCATCCAGCGGCGCCCCGAGCGCACCCAGGACCGGTCCCAGCAGGGGCACGCCGCCGAGCAGGCTGCTCACGTTCTGTTTGGCGCCGAGGGTCTTGGTCTGCGGCAGTGGGTGGCCGGGGTCCACGGTGAAGACCAGCGTACCGCTGCCGCGCGCGCAATTGCCGCTGGTGAGGCACGCCGCCGCGGTGCGCACGCCCACGGTCACCGTCATGCTGTCGCCGGTGCAATCGATGCTTTGCAGCCATGCTTCGCTGGGGGCAACGTTCACGTCCACCGGCACGGTGATCTTGAGCAGCGGCAGCAGCGTGGATATCGACAACCCCAGCGTGGTGTTGCTGCCCCGGTCCATGGTCTGCCACTGCCCGGCGCGGTTCAGCCCCGGCACGCCCGATGCCACCACCGGTGGGTTCACCACCGTGGCATTCACGGCGACCTTGGCCACCAGTGGCAGGTTGACCAGCGTGCCCAGTTCCGCCGCATGGGCGCGATTGGCCATCTGCAACCCCGCCAGCAGCAGCTCGCCGGCCGATACCCGGGTGGCTACGGCGGCGGCTGCATCGACCAGGGCCAGGTCGAGGATGCCGGTGCCGTCGTTATTGCCCACGCGGATGGTATTGCCGGGCACGGTGCTGGTCAGTGCCTGCAACACCGCGACATTGGCGGCGTCGCCCTGCGCCTGGAGCGCCTGGATCAGCGCCAGCCGCAAGCGGTCGTAGCTGACCTGGCTGTCGAGCAGTTGCTCGACGGTCCCGGCGTTCAGTCCGACCATCAGCGCCTGCAACGGCACGCTGGCATTGAGCAGGCCATTGTACGAGGCGGCGGTCAGGTTCACCGGTTTGCCCAGCAGGCCGGACAGCAGGGTGTTGGTGCCGCCGGCATTGAGCAGCCCCGTGCCCAGGCTGAACGTGGCATGGCTGCCGCTGCGGGCAATGGCGTGGGCGACGATGGTGGCGTCGTCCGGCAGGAAGAAGGTGGGGAAGGGCGCATGCCGCGCGGTGACGCGCACTGCGTTGGCGCTGTCGAATGTGCCGACGACGGTGAACTGGCCGTCGGTCTGCCAGTCGCCTGGTTCGACGGTGAGCAGCAGGCCCGCGCCGGCCGGGTCGAAGCCGTTGCTGAGCGCGCTGTTTTGCGCTGCGTTCACCGGCCCGTCGGTCAGCGCTTCGGCCGCTGCCAGCGCGCCCAGGTCGGCCACTTTCTGCAAGCGGCGTTTTTCGGCCATGACGCGGCCGACGTCGAGTACGGCGAGGGCGCCGAGGAGGAGCAGGAGGATGCCGAGCATGAGGATGGCGATGCTGCCGTGGTGGCGTTTCATGGGGGGCGCTCCTTCTTTTTTTGTGGGGTGCTCTGGTTGAGCGGGCCGCTACGGCGGGGCGGGGGGTGATTGCGGTGACCGTAGTTACGGCTGTTGCAACAGCCACGGCAACAGCCACTGCAACTGCAACTGCAACTGCAACTGCAACTTCAAAGGCTTTAAACGCAGAGCGCCTTGCGGCGCGGGTGATTGATGCCCTTAGCGGCCGGGCGGGCCGGTTCATTTCTTTTGCGCGGCCAAAAGAAACGAACCAAAGAAAAGGCCGCCCCGCATACGCGCCCCGGCAGGCCGGGGTTCCCTCGCTCCAGACAATCGAGCGGTGGCTGCGGAACTCGCTCGCTACGCTCACTCAGACAGTCCTCGCCGAATTCCCGCCCGCTTGTCTTCCTCTCGGCGCTGCTGAGGGGCCCCGGGCAAACCATCCTCACCCCCGGCCCCTCCCCTTGAAGGGAAGGGGTGACGTGTGCGAGTGCCTGCGGGTGAAAATTGGTGGTTTTGTTACCCAAGGGTACAAAGGCGTGGCTTTTGCCTTCTCACTTCCCTTGGCATTCAACGGCCTTTCCCCCCGTTACGCAGGCGCCGAGGAAGTGGAGGGAGACCTTAGGCTCCCGACCGACTGAGGGCACCCCGGAGGGGCGCAAAGCGCGGGTCGCCTTTTCTTTGGTTCGTTTCTTTTGGCGAAGCAAAAGAAATGAACCGGCCCGCCCGGCCGCTAAGGGCGTCAATCAGCCGCGCCGCAAGGCGCTCAGCCTTTAAAGCCTTTGAAGTCGCTGTTGCAGTTGCAGTCGCAACCACGACAACCGCTACGCGTCCGATCCTCATCACGCCACCCTCCGATTCGCTTCCAGCCGCACCCCATCGAACCGCGCCCCATACAGCAGCGCCCCCGTGCAATCGGCCTGCACCAGATTCGCCTCGCACAGATCGGCCTGACGCAGATCGGCGCGGCGCAGCAGGGCCTGGAAGAAATCCGCGCGGCGGGCGGAGACGCGCGGCAACAGCGCCTGCATCAGCAACGAGCGCGCGAAGACGGCGTCGGTGAGGATGGCATCGCTCAGATCGCACTCGCCCAGCTCGCAGCCGATCACCCGCGCGCCGGTGAAGTCGGCGCCGGCCAGCGTGGCACCATGCCAGCCGCAGGCACTGGCGTTCAGCCCACACAACAACGCGCCGGACCAATCCGCCTTACCGCCCAGCGCGCAAGCGTCCAGCGTGGCGCCGAGCCAGGCGCTGCCGACCAGCGTGGCGTCGAGCAGCACGGCTTTCACCAGCGAGGCACCGCCGAAGTCGGCACCGTTCAATTGCGCTTGCAACAGCACGGTCTTGTTCAGTTGCGCGCCGCGCCAGCGGCTGCCGTCGGCCGTGGCCTGCGTCAGCAAGGCGCCGTCGAGCACAGCGCCATCGAGGACGGCGGCGCTCAGGTCGATGCCGGGCGCGATGCCGTTTTGCAGCAGTGCGCCGGTCAGATCGGCCCCGCCCCATGCGGCGTTCATCGCGCTGACATTGCGCAGCGACGCCTGTTTGAAGACTGCGCCGCCGTGGCTGGCGCTGAAGTTGGCGCCGTCCAGCAGCGCGCCGCTGAAATCGGCGCCGTCCAGCGTGGCGGCGGTGAACACGGCGCCGGCAAGGTTGGCGCCGCTGAAGTTGGCGCCGCGCAGGTTGGCGTGTTCGAACAGCGTTTCGCGCAGGTCGGCGCCGGATAGATCGGCGCCGGCGAGGTCGATGCCGGCAAGGTCGCGCCCGGCCAGCACCGCGCCGCCGCGCAGCCCCGGCCCATCCCAGCGGCCTGATGGCCAACT
>NZ_SUMF01000024.1 GCF_005048205.1 Chitiniphilus eburneus | reverse complement strand
CGAAGGCCAGCTTCAGTTCCGCCGCCTCGGGCCAACGCGTCAACGCCTCGGCGTACGCCGCCTGCGCCGCCGCCCACTGGTCGCGCGCCTCGGCGTCGCGAGCCTGCGCCAGCGCCCGATCCGCCTGCCAGCTCACCGGGCGCCTCCGAAGCTGACCCCCAGCCAGTTGGCCAGGCGCGCCGCGACCCCCTCCCAGCCGCTATCGACCATCAGCGCATGGCCGATGGCCACGAATTCCGGCTCCACGTGCCAGGCACGCGCCGTCGCCATGACGTCGATGCGGGGAATGATGCGGTCGTGTTCGGCACCCAGCACCATGCAGGGCACATCGTGCGGCATGCCCATCAACAGCCAGGGCTGCGGCATCAGCAATTCGGTCAATGCCAGCGTCGATTCGGGCTGCGCGCGCGCGGCAAAGGCGTTCAGCCGCTCACGCGTCATGCTGTCGGAGAACAGCAGTTCGCGCAGCAGCGCGTAATCCAGCCCGTCCGGCCCCAGGTGCCACTGGAAGCGGTTCAGCCCGCCCAGCAGGTGGGGCGCGCTCAGGCCCATATAGGTCAGCGACCCGGCCAGGCCATAGGGCGGCACGCTCGCCAGCAGTGCCAGCCCCGCCACCGGATGCTTGCGCGCGTGGCGTTGTGCGAGATAGCCGCCGAGCGAGTGCCCGATCAGCACCGGCGGCGCCGCCAGCTGCGCGGCGACATCGGCGATGTCGCGCTGGTAGTCGCCCAGCGAGCACAGATCCAGCCGCTCGCGCCCCGCGCTGCCGGCGTGCCCCACCAGGCTCAGCGCGTGGCAGTCGTAGCCCAGGCCGGAGAAATACGGCAGGAAGGTATCCTCCCAGCACCAGGCGCCCACATAGGCGCCGTGCACGAACAGCAGCGGCGGCGCATTGCGCGCGGCGCCCGGAGCGGGAGCGCGGTGCAGCACTTCCAGATGATGGGGTTTGCTCATCGAACGAATCCTATGCCCAGCCGCAGGCTGTTGGTGCGCTCATCGTAGCTACGCAGGCTTTCGCCGTAACCGTCCCAGTATTGCAGGTAGGCGTAGAAATCGATGCCCAGCCATTGTCGTAACGGATAGGACACGTCCACCTGGATCGCACCCTTGTCCTTGTTGCCGTAACGGATCAGCGACGCTACCGTCAGCCCCTGCCCGTTGCCACCCTTGAAGCGCCAGTCCACATAGCCGCGGTAGCCCGCGATGTCCGGGTTTTCGTCCATCTCGGTGATGTAGGCGCCCAGGATCGGCGAAAACACAAAGTGCCACTGCGCCACGTCGCCCCAGGTGAAGGTGGGGTTGATGAACAACTGGTTGAGATCGCGCGATTCGTCGCCGCCCTTGCCGTTCGATTCGTGCCGGAACCCATAGGCCAGGTCGAAGCGCCCCACGTGCGGCAGTTGCGCGATGTTGGCGCGCTCGTAGTAGAAAGACGGCTTGTAGCTGGTGTCGTAGAACGGCGTGGATTCCTCGCCGATATCCCACAGCGACGTCTGGGAATAGGCAAAGCGCAGGCCGGCCAGCCAGGGATAGCGCTTGGCCAGCGCACCGTCCGGGTCGAACACTTGGTAGCGGAACCCGAACTGGAAGCGCGCATCGTCGCCATTCGGCGAAAACAGGAAATACATCGGATCGTGCGCACCGAAGCGCGCGGCGCTGTAATTGAGCAGCGACGTATTCTGGATCTGCGTTTCCGTCGGCGTCGCCACCGCCACCTGTGGCAGGTCGGCGGCCTTGGGCACGGGCGGCTCCTCGGTCTTGCTGAACGCGTACCGCACCAGCCGCGCGCTTTCCGGCGCCAGCTCGAACGGCACGGCGGGGCCGACCAGCTCGCAGGGGCGCGAGCCCGGGCAGGTCAGCGTCGCCATGGGCGTCACCTGCTTCACCTCGGTGCCACGGTTCACATACAGCACATCCACGGTCGCGGCGCCCACCCCGCCAGGCAGGAACACGGTCTCCGCCGCCAGCCCGGCGCCCACGGGGGCGCACGCCAGCAGGCAGGCGACGGTCCGGGCATATCGCATCTTTTTCTCCCATGGCCCGGCAGCCTGCGCCCCGGGCTTGAATTGAACGGGCAAGCCGGCGATTATCCAGCGAAACCCGCCAGCCCGGCATACGGGGTGTCCCGTCGTCGGCACCGGGCTGATCGTCGTCAAACGATGTGCGGTATCAGGTGGCCTCCAGCAGCCACAGCCCCTCGCGCGCGCGACTCATGGCCACGTACTGCTCGCGCACGACCTGGAGGTCGGCATCCGCCAGCCGGGCCGCCGACGGCGCCTCGGGCAGGATCACATTGCGCCACTCGTTGCCTTTGCAATGCAGGATGGAGGTCAGTACCACCTTGCTGCCGAACCCCACATTGCCCCGCGCGAACTGCGTCGCCAGGGTGTCGAGCCCGGCCAGGAACGCCGTTGCGCCGTCCCGGACGATCCACGCCACCAGTTCGTTCAACGCCTGGCTCGATGCCCGCGCCGCCGCCGCGGTGGGCGCCGCGCCGGCGAACCACTGCCGCACCCGGTGGCGCGACAACCAATCGTGCAGCGCTATGGCATCGCACGGCACCGCCTCGGCGCCATCGCGCTCGGCCAGCATCTGCAACGCCATGGGCACGTGATCCGGGATATAGCGCGGCGCACGCTCGCCGGGCACCCGCTCCGCCAGCAGCGTGCCCAGCGCCGCGCGTTCATCCTCATCCAGCCCGGTGCTCGGCCCGGCGGCGTATTGCAGCAGCGCCTTGCAATCCAGATGCCCGAACGAATCCGGCTTCGCCCAGCCTTGCAACAGCAACGCCGCGCGCAGGATGCGCGCCTCGCGCGATTCATGCAGCGGCGCAATGCGATCACACCGATATGGAACCCCGGCTGCCTGCAACGCGCGCATCACCGGAAACGCCGCCTGCCCCTGCGGCACGATCACCGCGAAATCCTGCCCGGCCGCGCCGGCCGCCAGCCCCCCTTCGATCAGCCGCACCACCTCCCCCGGCAGCGCCGCCCTGGGCACCGCCAGGCGCTTCATCGCCGTCCGCCGCCCCGACGCGCAGCGCAGGCTGGCACACGCCGGATTCACCCGCTGCAACAGCCCACCCACCGCCTTGGCCAGCGGGTTACCGAAACGATAGGTCAGCGACAATGGCAACTGCCGCGTCTGCGGCCAGCGCTGCATGAATTCGTCAAACGCGGAAAACGGCGTCACGCCGCGCCACTGGAAGATATCCTGCCCCCGGTCGCCCACCACCGCGATGGCGCACCCGGCGCGCGCCATCGCGCGCACGATCTCGAAATGCACGGCCTTGGTATCGTGGAACTCATCGAGCAGCACCACCTCGACGCCGCGCGCGCGCAAGCCCGCCGCCACCGCGTCCGGCTCGTACGCCAGATCGTAGGCCGCATCCCCATGGCAAAGGAAATCCAGCGATTCGCGGCACTTTTCGTATTCGTTGAACAGGCTGAATGCCCACGGCGGCAACCCCAGCCGCTCCAGCGCGAACTGGAGATTCTCCAGCTCGTAATCGTCCGCCAGCTCAGCATCGAAACCGGCGAATGGCGGCTGGGCAAAGGTCAGCCCCGCCTTCAGATTGTCGATCAGGTCCAGCGCCAGCAGCAGCGATTCATCGTCCGCGCGCAAGGGCTCCAGCCCGGCCTCGGGCAGATAGGCGTTCACCCGCGCCACCGCCTGCCGCATCGCCAGCAGCGGGCGGTCGTCATCGACGATGGCATGCCCCAGCGAGCCGGCCTGCCAGCGCTTCTCGCGCGAATGATCGCGCAGACAGCGCACTGCGAACTCATCCAGCGTATTGCAGAGCAGCGCCGCCTGCTGCGGCGCGAGATCGCCGCCTGCCCGCCCGCGATACAACTCCAGCCAGCGCGCATGTCCTTTTTGCGAATAGGTGAGCGTCAGCACCGCCTGCCCGCGCCGCACCAGCGCCTCGTGCAGCAGCACCAGCGCCGTGGTCTTGCCGGTGCCGGCCGAGGCCTCGATCAACAGCGGCATCCGCTTGCCGCGCGGCGGCACCGCCCAGTCCAGGATCGCGGACAGTTCCGGGGTGATCTCCAGTGATTCGCCGTGCATGAGGTATTCCATTCCTTCAAATCGCCGCAGGGGCGTAAAGCAAAAACCCGGGGAGCGCGCTCACCGGGTTTCGACCGCATCCGGTCTGGCCGGATGGGCATGTATACCACGCCCGCCCCGGGGCGACGACCACGGGTGACGTTGCCTCAAGGGGCCTGGCCTTCCAGGCCCAGGATCACCGGGCGAGCAGCGCCGCCGCGGCCCGCTGGTTCGCCTGCTCCGCCAGGTCCAGCGCGGTCCTGCCTTGCCCATTCCTGCATGTCGGGTCCGCGCCGCGCGCCAGCAATCGTTTCATCAGCGCCGTATCGCCGCTCAAGGCGGCAAGCATCAGCGGCGTCGCGCCCCGGGTCGTGACTGCATCGACCGACACCTTCATGCCCAACAGGCGCGCGGCGAGGCGCTCCTTGTCCGGACAAGTCACCGCCTTGCCACAGCGGGCGAGCGCCATTTCGTGCAAGGCGGTGATCCCGCCATCGCTGGCCTGCGCGGCGTTGGCGCCGGCATCGAGCAAGGCCTCGGCGTTGCGCCAGCGGCCCGCCCCGATAGCCGTCATCAATGGCGTGGCGCCGTTGCTGTCCAGCGGCGCATCGGGGTGAGCGCCGTGTTTCAGCAGCAACTCGACCTGTGCCGTGGTTCCAATCGCCGCAGCATAGGCAAGAAAGCTGGCGCCGGGCAGGCAGACATCAGGGTCGCCGCGCTGCCACAACAGGTGCGACAACGCCTCCATCTCGACAGATTCCAGCGCGCGGAGATAAGGCCGGGCGGATTCGAATTCCACGGGGAGGTCAGGCTTGGCTTCATCCAGCGAGCGTATCAACGTCGATGCCGCCACGGGCGATGCGGGACAGCGCGCGCCAACGGCAACATCCGCCTGCGCCGCCATGCTCCACAGCACTGCGCATACCCCATGGATCAAGAACCGAACACCGGGTTTCAACCGTCTGGTTTCCTATTGCACACGCTGCGGCTGGCGCGGTCGCTTTGCCTGCTGGCGCTGGATTTCCCTGGCCAACTCCCCATGCCCGGCAAGCCGGGCCGCATCGGCGGCGGAATATCCCGCCGCATTGCGGATTGCGGTATCCGCGCCATGCGCGATCAGCAATGCCACCAGCGTTCGATTACCCATGCCAGCGGCAACGATCAGCGCCGTTTCGTCATCGGGCGTTCTTGCATCGATATCGTAGCCACGTTCCAGCAACCAGCGGATCATCGCGGCGGCGCCATCGAAATTCCCGGCCAGCGCCACCATGGGCAGCAGATCGGGGTTGCTTCGCGCGTCGGGCAGGCTGGCGCCGGCCTTGAGCAATTGGCAGGTCACGCCGAGCGAATGAGACATCAAGGAGCAGTGAAGCGGCGTAACGCCATCGCGATCCGGTGCATCGACCTTTGCGCCCGCCTGCAACAACAATCGGGCGGCAGATCGGTTATCGGTCATCGCCGCAGCGACCAGTGGCGTGGCACCACTCTGGCCTCGTGGAGCATCCAGGGTCGAACGGGCTTGCTGGATGCGTTCCGCCAGCGAGTTCGTCGGGCCACCGGCAAGAATCGCGTCCAGCAGCGGATCGCCAGTGGACTTGCTCGCGGTAGCGGGTACAGGCAGATGCCGCACGCCGGAATCCTGGGCACACCACGCTTGCAGGAAGGAGGGCAACGGTGTGCCGGCAGCGACCAGCGCAGGGAACAGCATCAGGGCGAGCCCGCAACGCCCAAGGGCTCGCATCCGCTTCGCCCCCCACATTCCCCCGGCGGAGGGCCGCCCCTTCCGGAGCGCGCGTTGGGGCAACGCCCCGTCAACGCGCGGCAATGGTCCTGGCCAGTTCGGTGAAGCCGGCGCGGCGTGCCACCTGTGCGGCGGTTTCGCCGCGCGCGTTGCGCAGGCCCACGTCGGCGCCATGCTTCAGCAGCACCGTAACCAAAGCCTGATTGCCCAGCTCCGCAGCGATCATCAAGGCCGTATCGCGATTGCCGGTGGCCGTGGCATCGACCGCGTAGCCATGAGCAATCAGATAGTCCGCCACCAGCGCGGCGGGCTCGAACGATTCCGACAAGGCCACCAGCGGCAACAGCGTGGGATGGCGTTCGGGGTCTGGCAGGGTCGCGCCGGATTTCAGCAACTGGCAGGCCATGCCGAACTGGCCGCCGACCAGGGCCCAATGCAGCGGCGTATTCCCATCGCGCCCCGGCGCATCGATGCGGGCCCCCGCCTTGAGCAGCATTTGCGCCGCGGGCCAGTTGCCCAGCATCGCCGCCGTGCCCAGCGCCGTATACCCACGTTCCCCGCGGGGTCGATCCAGCTCCCCGGCTTCCAGCAACGGCTTGAACTGTGCCGGGCCCGCACCAGTGCGGACAGCGGCCAGCAACGGGTCGCCAGCAGCCCCCGCTGCCAGCGGCTTGAAGGGTTGCGAGATGGCTTGCTTGCACAGCGGCTGCCACGCACGCGGAACCGTTTCCCCCGCCCAACAACCATGGAGCGGAATCAAACACAGCAGTACGACGAACCTGAAACAGACCATCCTGCCAGCCACCTCCCTCTTCATTTCAGCCCCGCGCGCTGCGCCGCATTGCGCAGCAGGGTATTGGCTTCGCCATATCGCTGGCTCGCCATCAGTTGTCGCAGCTCCAGCGCCTCCTCCGGGTCGAGAATGCCGCGATCGACCAGTCGTTTGCCGATCCGCATCGCTTCAATCGCTGAAATTCCCGCCATTGTCTCCGGATTCAACGCCCCGATCCCCAGGTCCACCAGCGGCCCCATCGCTCGCGTCACCGCCGCGCCCTTGGCGGCGCGCAGCGAGGCCTCGGCGGCGCTCAGTTGCTGGGCGGTCTTGCGAGCGGCCTGGGCCTGCCGGGCGTCCTCGGCTTTCAGGTAGCCGCCCAGGCGCGAGGCGGAGTAGCTGGGCTCCTTGGCCGGCAAGGTGGATGCCTTGCCGCCCAGCACGTCGGCATAGGGGCCCCAGCGGTCGCGCTTCATGGCGTCGCGGATCGAGGTCTCGAGCCATTTTTCCAGCGTGCCGCCGTATTTGCCGGTCAGGAGCGCGGCCGCGCCGCCCGCTGCGGCTTCCAGGTTCTTGCTGCCGGCCTTGAGGCCGATCATCGTTTCCCCCAGCGGCCGGAACTGGGGATAACGCTGCAAGGCCATCCAGGCTTGCGGGTCGGTCCGCTTCAGCTCGGCCATGACCGACGCCATGCGGCTCGGGTTGTTGTGGCGCAGGTATTCCAGATAGCCCAGGTAATCGTGCAGTTTGGGAATCCGCTTGCGCGCCTCGCCGATCAGCGCCTGGGCCTGCTGGTAGTCCGCCTGGGCGTTGCGCGCGCGGTCGCCGTTCGCCGGCACCAGTTCCACCGTACGGCCGCGAGGGTCGATCGGGGGGCGATCCGAGTACTCCACATTGCCGAAGGCATCGGTAGTCTTGTAAAGGGTGGCCATTGCAGTTCGTCCAGTCAGATCAGTGAAACCGGCCTCGCCATCCCGGGCGAAGCGGCGCGGGTGCCAGGGCGTGTCATCAATGGTTTCGCGACAGCGTTCGGTGCAGTTCGGGATGCCGCGCCAGGCGCTGAACGCGCGGCGGTATGGATACCGCAAGCGGCCAGCGACACCGCGTGGCGCCCGCAATGCGCCGAACCCGCAGGGCTGAGCCACGAAACATGTGACGACACGCCCTAGGCACCCCAGTTGGCCTGCCGGAGCGATTGCAGGATCGCGACGGCGGGATCGTTGGCGCTGCCCGCCCCCGTCGGCGGCAACCCGGCCAGATCGGCGCCGGGTTCGAGCACGCGGCGGTGGATCAGTTGGCCGCGCTCGAAACACAGCAGCTCGGGCAGGTCCTCGGGCAGATAGTCGCCGATGAATTCCGCGTGGTCTTCCAGGTCCAGCCACAGCCAGAGGTGCAGCGGATGGCGTTGTTGCTCGGCCAGCGCCGCCTCGACCAGGCCCGGGTACAGCGCGCGGCACTTTTCGCACCACGCCTGCGCCCCCAGCACCAGACAGGCACGGGTGTCGGCCTGGTTCAGTCGTTCCGCGATGCGCCGGGCATCGGTCCATGGGTCCAGCAGCGCGATGGGTTCTGGGGAAGGTTGCATCTATGTTCCTAGTGCGTGTCATCCAATGTTTCACGACAGCGTTCGGTGCAGTTCGGGATGCCGTGCAAGGCGCGGGACGCGCGGCGGTATGGATACCCCAAGCGGCCTGCGACGCCGCGTGGCGCCCGAAATGCGCCGAACCCGTAGGGCTGGGCCGAAAAAACACCATCCACCGCGTTGCACTCCTTGCCAATAACCGGTTGTTGCCTGCGCCGTGCGCCTGGTGCCTGGTGCTTTTTCGGCCCAGCGCTGCCGCGAAACATTGGATGACACGCTCTAGGGCGCTGCCATGCGTTGGCCATCGGCAAACAACGAACCCCTGGTGCGGTTCGCCTCGGTCGGCGCAAGCAGCATCAGGCCCTGCCCGGCGATGGCCCGCACGGCGTGGGGATGATCGCCATCGACCACGTTGCGCAACCATTCCCGGGTGGCGGGGCGGCCGAGCAGGTGTCGTTCGCCGGTGGCGGCCAGCGTGGCCGGCCGGGCCGCGATTCCCGCGACATCCGGATAGGGCAGGCCGCTGGCTTCGTCGCGTCGGGCCTCCTGAATCGCGACCGGATCGGCGCCATCGGCCGCCGCATCGCCGGCCGCCGGGTCGCCGCTCGCCACGTCCACGTCCACGTCCACGTCCACGTCCACGTCATCCGATTCGATCACCTGGCCGTGCGCTTCCAGGTCGATGCCGGTCAAGGTCTGCCAGACCCAGCCGGCGTGGCGCGCCAGCAAGGGGTCTCGCATCCAGGCGACGATGCGCGGTAACTGGGCAAGGTCGCCGTGATGCAACAGGAACGTCAGCGCCAGGCGTGGCGGCAGATCGCGCAGGATCGCTTCGGCCTCGGCGTCGCCCGGCGGCGTCAGCCAGGCCAGGCAGGCCAGCCAGCGCAGCAGCCGGCGCGTCGCCAGTTGTCGCGTCACGCCGCTGCTTCGCTGCACCTCGGCCAGTTGCGGCGGCAGTACGTCACGCAAGGTACGCCGGGCATCGAGCAGGTTGGCATGGGTGGGCGCACGCCCGTACAGCCGTGCCAGCCCGATCGCGGCTTCGGCGCGAACCGGCGCCTCGCTGTCGTCCAGCAGCCGCCGCAGCAAGGCGGGCGGCGAGTGATCGACCGTTGGCTGCAAGCCATCGACCCATTTCGATTCCCACGCGGCGACCAGGTTGCTCAAGGGGCCGGTGGCCTGCTCATGCGGCGGCGAATCGCCCCAGGCACGGATCGCCATGGCGGCCAGCGCGCGGCACGCCGCGGCGCGCACCCATGGCGATGCCTGCGCGCCGGGGTCGTCGAGCAATGGCCCCAGGCCGGGGAAGGGATCGAACCCGCCCGGCGCGGCGCCGATCAGCGCGGCGGCACGCAAGGCGGCGACCTGGCCGATCGCATCGCGCTGCGCCAGATAGGCGAGTGCATCGGGCTGGGCCGCGGCCGGCAGCCAGGCCACGGCGCTGATCAGGCCACGCATCAGCGATTCCGGCGCGGTGGCAACCCGTGCCAGCACCGCCGCGACGGCGGCCTCATCGCGCTGGCGCCACTGCAATCCCAGCCACGCGGCAACAAAGGCTTCGCCCGGCTGGCCCCAGCGTTCCAGTGCCTTCAGCGCGGGCGCGACGCCGTGTTCCTCGGCGATCAGCAGCCCTTCCAGGTGCGCGTCGAGCAGGCGGTTGAAATGCGCGCGCCGCTCCGGGTAGAGATTGAACGCCCGCGTCGCGCCATCCAGTTGCGCCCAGTAGAACGCGGCGTCCTCGGCGTGGCGGATCAGCAACGGCTCGATGTGGGCGGGAATCGCAGCCTGCATCATTGACCGCCCACGTCATGGCGCGATGGCAGCACGGTGCGCCTCATGCCAGCGACACGTTCATCGCCTGCGCGATGGCGCGGGCGGTCATGCCGGTTTCGGGGTCGGCCGCGTCCGCGTCGGCGCCCAGCTCGATCAATCGTCGGGCCACGGCGTCGTAGCCATCCCAGGCGCCCTGGGCGCTGATCGCGTTCACCAGCAGCAGCCAGCTATGCGCGCGCAGCGCGGCCAGATCCAGCGTTTCGGGCTGCCCCAGCGCCGCCAGCGCGGCATCGGGGCCGTCGTTGCCGATCACGTCCAGCAGCGCCTGCATGTCGTCGTTGTCGGTCAGCCGTTCCTGGCCGCGCCCCAGTTGCTGCCGCGCTTCGGCACGCGGCGATTTTTCGGCAAAGGCGAACGCGGAGAACAACAGGGTCCAGGTCTTGCCGTCGTAGATCGCCGCGCCGTGCGGGCTGGCGGTCAGCATGACCTTGCCGTCCGGGCTGACATCGATCACCCCGCTGGCGTTGCGCACCGCCGCCGGCTGGTCGGGCGGGTTGATCAGCTTGCCGTCCTGCAACACCCACAGGCCGTTATCCGAACCACACCACAGGCGGCCGGCAAACCACGCCGAATCCTTGAACGGCAGGCTGAAGCCGCCTTCCAGCAGGCGCTTCCAGCGGTCGTTGCGCCCCACCCACAGCGAGCCGCCATTGCCGCTGATATAGACATTGCCGTCGCCGGCGCAGCACACGGTGTAGAGCAGTTCGTTGGAGGGGAAATCGATCTGCCGCCAGGCCTTGCCGTTGAAGTGCCAGACATCGCCGGCGCCGCCGACGGCGTAAACATCGTCCTCGGCAAACCCGGCCACATCCTCGAAGCCGGTTTCCAGTATGCCTTTGCCTTCCTTGGCCAGCCTTTCGGGGACGGGCGGCGAGGCGGGGAAAGGCCGCCAGTCATCGGCACCATGCCGGATGCGTAACTGCCGCGCCGTACCGGCCACCACCGACCGTCCGGCAATCCGGGTCACCTTCGTTGGCGACCACCAGTATTCGGAATCGGGAATCTGAGGGGGAATGTCCTGCTCTACATTGGCCGCAGGCGCGTCATACCGGAAAACATGCCTTTCCATATCCACGGCCACGAACTCCGACTGACCATCCAGCTCGGCATAGGCCACCCGCGTGAAGTCGAAATAGTCCGCCTCCTGAAAATAGAAACGCCGTTCCATCGGGCGTTCCATCCGCGCAAACAGAAAACGCGTGCGGGGCAACGGATCGCGGTGCGGGGAATCGGTGGCCTCGACCAGGATGAAGCAGTAGCGCGTGTTGTCGTAGCCAACCGCACAGTCATAAACGGTAAAGCCTTTGAAAAAGCGCTCGTAGCGCTCTTTGTCGCAAATCATTTCCATCACGTTATCCTTGAACCAGCTTTTAGGCGTCCCCGCCACTCGGCAATACACTGCCACCGCCCGCCATCCCCGAATGCGGACGCACCTTGGCTTTGTCCAGCCCGCCGCACTTGTGCGCATCCTTGTAGTACTCGTCCAGTTGCGCCTTGATGCATTTTTTGTCGCAGCCAAAGGCCACGCTCACCATATTGGCCATTTCGTCGCGCGCCGTTTCGTAATCCATGGTCGGCTTGGCCCGATGCAGTTCCATCACCTTCTTGGTCGCGGCATGCGCCGCCCCGTGCGAGCCGTGGCTGTTGGTCGTTCCCTCGAGGCAGATGGTGGGCGCGCCGGCTTCGGAGTACCCCTCCCAGCATTTGTCCTTGGGTAGCTTGTCGCGCGGCATATCGCTGAGCTTGAGCAGCGATTTGTCCTTTTTGCCGGTGTAGCTGCTCTTCCAGCTATCGAACGCCTTCTGTTTCACCGCCGGGCTGGGATCGCGGAACATCGAATCGGGCAACAGGTGGTGCCCGGTCTGCCCCGGGCAGCAGCCCTGCCCCGCCCAGTTGGCGATGTTGGTGCCCGACTTGCTGTAGGGCACCAGCGTGCACTTGCGCGCGCGCAGGCAGGCGTCGGCCGCGGCCAGCGCGGTCTGCACATCGCTCATCAGCGCCTGGGCCTGGTCGCTGTTGATGTCGGTGAGCTTCTTGATGTCGTACTTCTTGAAGGTGTCCTGCACCTTGCTCGCGGCATCCTTCAGCCGCTGCACCGTATCCTTGATCTCGGCGACCTGGGTCTTGAATTCGTCGTACATCTGGTAGGCCTGGACGCCGGTATACACCGCATCGGCCACGGCGATCACCTGGCCGATGATGGGAATCCAGCCAGTCAGCCCGCGCCGCGCCGCGAAGGCGGCCGCTTTCTTGGCGGCGAACTCGGCGGCTTCCTTTTCCAGCTTCTCGACCACCTTTTGCTTGGCGATGTCCTCGATCTGACCCCAGGCCTTGGCCGGGAAATCATCGACGTCATCGACCCAATCCTGGAATTCCTTGACGCTGGAAGGCTTGATGAACAGCCCGTCGCAGTGGTTCAACACCCAGGAGCCCGAATTCTTGTCGGATTTGGTGGACGGCAAGGTCTTGCTCTTCTTGCGTTTCTTGCGCTTTTCCTCATCGTCAGCGCATTTTTTCTCCAGCTTTTCCTTGTCTTCCTTGCAGGCCTTCTTGGTGGACGCGTCGTCCATGTAATAGGTGGGCGGCGTGTTGCTGGGCTGCGAGCCGTGGTTGTGGGACGTCATGTCGGTGTGGCGCGCCACGCCCAGCCCTTCGAAGATCACGTCCAGCGACCATTTGGTGAAATACGCCTTGCCCTTGATCACCCGGGTCTTGGCCCCTTTCTGGAAAGCCTGGGTGGCCGCCTCGTTGCCGGTACTGGTGGCAAAGTACGAGCGGTCCTCGACCGCCACCTCCTTCTTCGCGATCAGCACGCTGGTGGTGCCCTTGGTGATGTCCTTGGCGTAGGCCGTATTGGGATAGGGAATCACGATGGGGCCGGCGCTGGGCGCGGGTGGGCTCCAGCATGGATCGGGAAAGGCGGCGATCGATTTGCCGTCGGTCTTGGCCGCCTTGCAGGCGATCTCCAGATCGTTGGCGTAGACGTTGGTCTTCATGAGGCTTCCCGGTAGCGGACGATCAGTGCGCTGCGCAGTCCGTCGTCGTTGGCCAGATGCAGCAGGCCCCGTTCGCCCGGCCCGGCGCGCCGGGTCATGGCGTCGGCCAGCCATGCCAGCGTCAGCACGCCGTTGGCCGCGCCGATCTCGCCGACGCTACGCGCCAGCAGTTCGTGCGGAAACTGTTCCACGCGGTGTTCCAGCGCACGCCCGATCGCCAGCGTGGCTTCCTTGAAATAGGCGCTCTCGCCGGTCATGCCGCTGATCTGGAACGCCTGGTCCGCCACCTTGCAGCCAGCCTGGGCCGCCGCCTGGCGCATCGCCTGCACCAGCGCCTGCGCGCGGTTGGGCCGATCACTGCCCCAGTGGGCCTGCTCGACCGCCTCGCCCACGCCCTCGATCCATACGCCGCGAGCGTGCGGGTCGGTATGGCGGGTCAGCACGATGGCGGCCGCGCCCTCGCCGGGGATGAAGCCGTCGCTGTTGTCGGCGGTCTTGATCCGTTCCGCCGCAAGGTAGTGGTTGATCACTGGCGCGGACAAAAAGCTGTCCACGGCGACCACGATGCCGAAGGCGCTGTCGGAACGCGCCTGTTGCAGATGCTGGCTGACCCGGCGCAGCGCGGCGGCCAGGCCCGCCTTGCCCAGCGGCAGCACCGTGGAATCGGCATGGCAGCGCAAGCCCAGCGCCACCTGTGCGTCGTCCAGCGCCTCTGGCAGCCAGTGCGCGCCGGCGCCGGGCCGCCCGGCCTCGGGCGCCAGCACCACGATCAACGGCGCCGCTTCGGGCGGCAGCGGTTGCCGGGGCGCCAGGCATTCGCCCAGCACCCGTTGCAGCATGTCGCGCCAGCGCGCCGCGCCCCAGATGTCCACCTCGTGCAGCGCGGCGCCGACGATGGGCTCCTGGCCCTCGGCCAGAAAATCCGTTTCGCGGAAGTGATTCATCCGGGCGTTGATCGCCGCCGTCGCCGCCGGCGCGGTATGCCCCACCGCGCAGCAGATGCCGCGCCCGACGATGCGCAGCGGCTTGAACGCGACCGATGCCTCCGGCGTGGTCTCGGGCTGCCGCATCTGGGTCAGGGTCTTCCAGAAACCGTTCATGTCGGCAATGCTTCCTGCTCGGTCGGCGCGGGGCTGGGGCCGCATCCGGCGCAACCGCCGCTACCCAGGCCCAGCACCTTGTCGCGCCACCATTGGCTGTTCACCGGCCCCAGGGCCACAGTGTCGAATTCCTGGATGCGGCGGCGGATCGGCACGCTGGCGCGCCAGATGGCGCTGAAGCGCGGCCCATCCGGGTCGTCCAGTTCGAAGTACAGCGTATCGACCACGGGCGACGGCGTTTCGACGCTGTAGTCGGTGCGCAGCACGCGCAGCTTCAGGCCATCCAGCCGGGGCAGCGCGAAACGCACGTCGTCGCGATCGGGCAGCATATTGCGCAGCACCACCTGCTCGCCGCCGCACGGGTAATCCATCTGCTGGTCGAGCGGCGCGCACTGGTTGAAACGCTCGTCGAAATCGGCCGGCAGCAGCGGGAACACTTCCTCCTGCCACTGCGCGTCGTAGGTGCCGGCGTAATCCCGGCGCGGCAGCCAGTGGCGGCCAACGGCCGAGCAGGCGACCGGCTCGTAGGGACCGCCCGGCTTGCGGATCGGCTGTTCCAGCGACTCCAGGCTGGGTGCGGGGGCGCCGTCCAGTTGCTTCAGTGTGTGCTTGCCGGCCCAGCCCAGCCCCACCGGATTGGTCAGCAGCGCCTCGGTCAGCACCTGCTTTTTATCGCCCTTGCCGGTTTCGTATTCGCGCGCCCCGCCGTAGGCAAGGCCGTAGTGCAGCGGCTGACGGGTAAACGGCTCGGGCCGGCTCAGGCCCAGCCGCCCCAGCCATTTGCGCCAGATGCGCGGGCCCAGCACGCGCAGGCCCTTCTTCACCGCCCCCACCTGCCACACCACCGGCAGCTCGCGCACCGGCTCGCCGCCGGGGCTATGGGCGCTGGCGTTGAACAGCACGTCGCAGCGCGGCTTGTGACGGACGAAATCGCTGCCGTACAGCATGGCGCTGACGCCGGGTTCGCCGACATGCAGGTCCGCCGGCACCAGCAGCGACGGCGCCACCGGCTGCGGGCGCTGCCCGGGCAGCGGCACACGCCAGGTGGCCTTGGCCACGATCACCAGATGCTCGCGCCCCTGGACGTCGAGCGCGGTGAAGGTACTGGCCAGCAGATGCCGGGCACCGACGATCAATTCCATGGCGGCGATCCGGCGGGAAAGTGGGCGATAGGAAAACGCACGGCCAGCACTGGCTCAGTTGAGGTTGACCGAGCCGCCCAGGATGCGCTGCGTGGCGCTGGCGTGGCTGGTGATATAGGTGCCGCGCAGGGTGATCCGCCCATCGGCGGTCATCACGATGGCGGCATCGCCGCAGCGCAGTTCGATTTCGTGGGCGGCATGCAGCGCAACACGCTCGCCGTCCACCCACAGATCGAGCCGATCCGCCGCTGCGGGGTTCGCCGCCGGGGCCACCGGCGCCGCGACAGGCACCGGCTGCGCCCCCAGCATCAGGCCCAGCACGATGGGGCGGCGCGGATCGTTGCCTTCGAAACCCAGCGCCAGTTCGCAACCGAGCTGTTCCCCCGTGAGGGCAACCATGCTGCGCGCGGCGACTGCCGACAGACGCAGGGCGGGCACGTGGACCAGCGGCAGCCCGCCGCCATCGAAGCCGGCCAACTGGCCGACCGCGATGCCGGCGGCCGTGGCCGGCAACGTGGCGGTCTGTTCGAGCACGGCGTCGAGCAGGTCGGCGGACGCGGCGTCCGTCGCCGCGTTCGTGTCCGGCTGAGTCGCGACGGAAATCCTGGAGGGCGCGTTCATTTCAGAGCCTGTTCAGCGTCTTTTCATGGCAGCGCCGGGCCGCAAAAAGGTCATTCATTGCGTGGTACTCCTTGGAAACAACCGGTCATTGCCGGCGTCGCATCTCTTGTGCCGGGCCTTTTTGTGGCGCAGCCACGAAAAGGCGTTGAACAAGCTCAAAAGTGTCAGCCGTGCTCAGTTCTCCAGGATCTTCTTGGCCTTGAGGGTGATGTTGCCGTCTGCCTTCAGGATCTGATCGTCGCTGGTGCCCAGGGTGAAGGTATGACCGTTGAGGATGATGGTGCCGTCGGATTTCATGGTGAAGCTCGACTTGCCCACCTTCACGGTGAATTCGTCGCCGGCGTTGATGGTGAAGCTCTTGCCGACCACCACGTGTTTGCTCAGCCCGACTTCCTCCGCCTGGACCAGCGCCACGGTGGTGTTCATCGCCGCGCCCACCGAGGTCTGGTAGGCGCCGCCGATGGTCAGTGCCTTGGCGAGACCGATGGTCTCGGCCTTGGCCATGGCCACCGTCTCCACCTTGTTGCCGCCGACGGTCACCGAACGGTTGCTGCCGATCTGGACGGTTTCATTGGCGCCCACCGTTTCGGTGCGGTTCACCCCGATGGTGATGGTTTCGTTCTGCCCGACGTCCTCGGTGCGGTTCTGGCCGACGCTGATGGTTTCGTTCACATCCACCCGCTCGCTGCGGCAGTTGTGCACGGTGATGGTTTCGTTGTTGTCCACCGTTTCGGTACGGTCGTGCTTCACCTGCACCGTTTCGTCGTTATCCACCGTCTTGCTGCGGTTATGGCCGACCCAGTGGCTTTCGTCGTTCTCCACTTCGATGCGCTGGTCTTTCTCGGCATGCAGCCAGACCTCTTCCTGGCCCTTTTTGTCCTCGAAGCGGATGGCGTTGGCGTTCTCGTACGCGCCCCCGGGGCTGGAACGGCTGAGCAGCCCGCTCTGTGTCTTGTTGGCCGGCAGATCCCACGGCGGCATGGTCGCCGCATTGGGCACCATGCCAGTGATCAGCGGCCGATCCGGGTTGCCATCCAGGAACTGCACGATCACTTCGCTGCCGATGCGCGGCACCGACACGCTGCCGAAGTTGGGGCCGCTCCAACTGGTGGCCACGCGCACCCAGGCGGACGACTTTTCGTCGTAGGCGCCTTCGCGGTCCCAGTGGAACTGCACGCGCACCCGGCCATATTCGTCGCAATGGATTTCCTCGCCGGGCGGGCCGACCACGATGGCGGTCTGCAAGCCGTAGATGCGCGGCGTGGTGCTGTTGAAACCGCGCCCCGGCAGCCACGGCACCACCTTGCGCTGGCAGGAAAAGCGGTTGCGGTAGAGCGCGGGGTGCTCCCCGGCCATGAGGTAGTTGTTTTCGACGGTATGGCGCAGTTCGGTGACCAGGAACTCGCGATCCTGCTGGTCGCCGCCGAGCACTGTCGGATCGTAGCTGCCGCCCAGCAGGAAGGTGCGCGCCACCGTCACGTCGCGATGGTTGCCGCCGCCTTCGAAATGCTTGCCGGTGGATTCGATCTCTTCCATGCGGCGGCGCGCCAGCGTCTCGCCATCGCCGGGGTCCTTGAAGCCGTAGCCGCCGGCATATTCGTAGACTTCGATCTCCGGCACCTCGCCCTGGCGATTGAGCGTGGTGTCGAGCGCCTGCTGCGGCTTGGGGTTCTTGAAATCGAAGCTGACGGTGGCGACCTTGCCGGAAACGATCTGGCGCACCTGCGCCAACTGGTCGATCCCGTCGCGATCCAGCCCGTGGGCCTCGTCGCTCCAGCGCAGGATGCCGTCGCCGCCCTCCACGGGCGGCGCCAGCGTGGAATCATCGGCCAGGATCAGCCGGTGGCCGTCCGCCGCGTGCTCATACCAGTAATGCCAGCCCTGCACTTCCCAGCGCCGGTGCAGGTAGTTGTAGTCGGATTCGTCGAACTGGTAGGCATCGGTCATTGCCACGTCGGGGCCGTTGACCCGGCTTTCCCAATCCGCGTGGGCCGGATAATCGCCGAAGATCTGCTCCGCCTGCTCGCGCAGCGTCTTGCCGTGGAACAGGTAGTTGTCGTGACGCAGCCGCAGGAAGGCCAGCCACGGCAGCAGCACCATGTCGTAACAGGCATAGCCGCCTTCGTTACGCACATAGCGGAATTCGAACACGTAGCCGTTGAAATAGCGCGTGGAGCCGTTTTCGCGCACCAGCTCCAGCGTGACCATCTTGCCCATCACGTCCTTGAGCGGAATGCCGGGATCGTCCGACAGCACTTCCACCGTATAGCGGAAATCGCGGGAGAGCCCTTCGTAAGCGTCGAGGCGGTTGGGAATCAGCGTGGCGGCCGGCCCGTCATCCTTGGGGAAATTGAGCGCAAGCAGACGATTGTGCTGGGCTTCAAGCAGCCCTTGCAGCAGTTGCGAGGCATTGAGGGCGTCGAACATGAGGCGACCTGCAAGTGGGCGATGGGAAAACGGCGGTCATGGAGACAAGCGGGCAGACGCGCGCAAATGACACGAATAGTCAGCGGAACGCATGCTAACAGCAACATGCACTGCTAGCACATCGGTAATGAGACTGACGGCATGTTCGGGAGGTTTTAGCCGACCAGTGGAACGACCTCGCGCAATGCGGCGCATGGCGGCGCATATCGCCCGGTGTGCCGGGCATCGAGCCCCTGCAATCGCCCATCCGCGCAACCGCCAACACGGCCGGGTCGCGACAGCCGGCCCGGGGGCGGCGCCCCCGGTGCAAAGCCCGATCGACCTGAGCTTGCTCAAACCGCCGCGCCGGATTCTCGCCGAAACTGCCCCGCCTGGGGCGTGTCATCAAATGTATCGCGGCAGCGCTGGGTCGAAAAAGCACCAGCCATCAGGCGCGCGACGCAGCCAATAACCGGTTATTGGCAAGGAGCGCAACGCAGTGGAGGGTGTTTTTTCGGCCCAGTCCTACGGGTTCGGCGCATTTCGGGCGCGGCCCGGTGTCGCCGGCCGCTTGCGGTATTCATACCGCGACGCGTCCAGCGCCTTGCGCCGCATCCCGAACTGCGCCGAACGCTGTCGCGATACATTTGATGGCACGCCCCAAGGCCGATGCAGGCTTTTCAAAACACGCATTCACCCCGGGTCGCCCATGCAGGTGGACCGGGCGCGCACCGGCCGCCATCTGACCCCGTAACGCAAGGAACGGCCGGGTTGCGCCCGGCGCATTATGGACAGCCCTCATTGTCGACATTGCCCGTTTTCACCCACCCGGAGGCCGCTACCCGCTAGCGGCCGTGGTGCCTGAAGATGCCCCTCATGGAAATCCTGTCCGATCCAGGCATCTGGATATCGCTGGTGACGCTGGTGCTGCTGGAGATCGTCCTCGGCATCGACAACCTGGTCTTCATTGCCATCCTGGCGGACCGGCTGCCCAACCATCAGCGGGACAAAGCACGCTATATCGGCCTGTCCCTGGCCCTGCTGATGCGGATAGCCATGCTCGGCACCATGTCGTGGCTCATCACACTGACCAGGCCGCTTTTTGCGATTGGAACGGCCGAGTTTTCCGGCAAGGATCTGCTGCTGCTTGCCGGGGGGCTCTTCCTCACGTTCAAGGCCACGATCGAACTGCACGAAAGGCTCGAGGGCACGGTCCACACCGGCACCGGTGGCAAGGCCCAGGCGAACTTCTGGCTCGTCATCGCGCAGATCGTGGTGCTCGATGCCGTGTTCTCGATCGATTCGGTGATCACGGCCGTAGGCATGGCCGACTACCTGGGGGTGATGGTGGCGGCGGTGGTCATCGCCATGATCGTGATGATGGTATCGTCCAGGCCGTTGACCCTGTTCGTGAACGCCCACCCGACGGTGGTCATCCTGTGCCTGAGCTTCCTGCTCATGATCGGCTTCAGCCTGATCGCGGACGGCTTTGGCTTCCACATCCCCAAGGGATATCTCTACGCGGCGATCGGCTTCTCCGTCCTCATCGAAGCATTCAACCAGGTCTCGCAGCGGAACCTGCGGCTGAACGAAGCCCGGCAACCCTTGAGAGAGCGGACAGCCGAAGCCATCCTGCGCTTGATGGGCAGCGCGCGCAGAGCGGAAGAAAGCGACGCGGACAATGCCCACGGAGCGGTATCGGCCACCGAGCCCCGCGATGTTTTCGCCAGGGATGAGCGACAGATGATCACGGGGGTGCTGACGCTGGCGGAACGCTCCGTCCGGCGCATCATGACGCCCCGCAGCGATATCTCGTGGCTGGACAGCACGACCGATTCCGCCATGCTCAAGAAACAACTGCTGGCAACACCCCACAGCCTGTTTCCCCTCTGCCATGGCTCGCTGGACATGGTGATCGGCGTGGTACGAGCGAAAGAGCTGCTGGTGGTGATCGACCAGGGCGCGGATGTCGAAGCGTTCGCGCGCCGGCACCCGCCGCTGCTGGTCCCCGACCAGATCGACAACATGCAGTTGCTGCCACGGCTGCGCGAGGCGAAAGGCAGCCTGATCCTGCTGATCGACGAATACGGATCGGTGCAGGGGCTGGTCACCCCGCATGACCTGCTGGAAGCCATTGCAGGCGACTTTCCCGATGCCGATGAAACCCCGGACATCCTCAAGGATGCGGAAGGCTGGCTGGTGAAGGGAACCACCGATCTGTATCAACTGGAGCAAGCCATCGAAGGGCTGTCGATCACCCCTGAAGCGGTGGATTTCGTCAGCGTCGGCGGGCTGTTCATGGAAAAGCTGGGCCACCTGCCCGTGGTCGGCGAAGCCATTCAGGTGGGCGATTGCACCTTCACCGTGGTGAAGCTCGACAGGCAACGTGTGGAGCTTGCCAGAGTCACGATCGCGCCCCCTTCCTCCACCGCCGTCGAGCCCCCCGCATGATCGACTGGATGCACCTCGCCAAAGCCTTTTTCCTGGGCATCATCGAAGGCCTGACAGAGTTTCTGCCCGTATCGAGCACCGGCCACCTGATTCTGGTGGGCGACTGGATCAGCTTCGCCTCCCACCAGGCCCGCGTGTTCGAGGTGGTGATCCAGTTGGGCGCCATTCTGGCCGTCTGCTGGCTCTTCCGGCCCAAGATCGCGCGTCTGGGCCAGGGGGCATTACGCGGGGACCCCGCCGCACGGCGCTTTGCCGCCGTGATCCTGCTGGCTTTCCTGCCGGCCGCAATGATCGGGGCGCTGTTCATCGGCCCCATCAAGCACCTGTTCTTCAATCCGGCAGTCGTCGCCACCGCCTTGATCGTCGGCGGCCTCATCATCCTGTGGGTAGAGAGGCGCGACACCGTTCCCCGGATACACGCCAGCGAGCACATCGGCTGGAAACAAGCCGCCGGCATCGGGCTGGCGCAGTGCGTGGCAATGATTCCCGGCACCTCCCGCTCGGGGGCCACCATCGTCGGCGGCATGCTTTCCGGCGTCTCCCGGCAGGCGGCCACGGAGTTTTCCTTCTTCCTGGCCATCCCGACCATGCTGGGCGCGGCCGTCTACGACGCCTCCCGCCATTACCACCTGCTCGACCTGGACGACCTCGGCGCCATCGCCGCAGGTTTTGTCGCGGCGTTCATCGCGGCGCTGTTCGTCGTCAACGCCATGGTCCGCTTCGTGGCCCGGCATTCGCTACGCGTGTTCGCCTGGTATCGCATTGCGCTGGGCTCGCTGATCGCACTGGGCATCGGCGCGTGATCGGGCATGGGCCGCGCGCACCGCGGCGCGGCCGGGCGCGGGGCCGGCCGAGTCACCGCCAAGTGGTTCAAGAACGCTTCGACTTCGCTGGTGCCGAGCGTGGCGGGGTGCTGCTTGCCATGGAAGAAGATGAACTGCCGAATCCAGTACCGATAGGCCTGCTCAGTTTTGGGACTGAAATGCCTGCGCCGGCACACAGTGGAGACCTGATCAAGCAGGCGTGGCTTGGCGGGAAGTGCTCCCCATAACGTTAGTCCTTAGCAACATGAAAAAGCGGACAGTGTGCACATGCTGCGTAAGGTGCGTCATGTCCGTATGATTGATGTGCATATACGGACGGCGCAGGGAGAAAAGTCTTGAAGATCAGTTGCTTGGACGGGAGTTTTGGCGTCCGTATGATTATTAATGTACTGATAGAGCGGTCAGTCTATTAACTGTTAGAGGCAAGGAGATAGCTGATGGAACATCAATTTAAATCTGGTGACGTTGTTAAACTTAAATCTGGCGGCTCATCTATGACAGTCGAAAGCATTAACGAAGAAGACAGGCAATACGTAACTTGCGTATGGCATGAGGGGAAAAAGCCATATCGAGAGGTCTACTTAGCATCTACTCTCGAGCCATATAAGCAGGGTGTTGCTGCCATTGGCCCTCTGCGCCTCTAACAAGTCAATGCAGCCGACCCCGTACCGGGGCGGCTGATTTCCAACGTTAGGCGTCTCAAGTCCACAGTGCAAATCATTCAGGCCACAGAAGTGCAATCATGTCCCCAGAGGCAATACATCGATGTGGCGTGGCTGCACAACGAGCCGCAGGAACCAGTGCGCCTAGTGTCTGAGCTTAACGAAGCACGGAATGAGCTGCGCAAACTAGAGATATTCCGCGACGGAAAGGCGCTGTACGCTTCGGAGCACCAATCAAGCGGGGATATTGGTCTCAGCATCGAGCCAATACCTACGCTCGAAGAGATCAATGAAGATCCTCAGTTCAAAGGTTGCTCGATCACAGCTGAAGCTTTTCAGGCACTCTGGCAGCAGCATGTACGCCCAGACGCCTAACCTTTCCATCGAGAGAACGCTGCCCGGCGAGCCGGTCAGCGCCTCTCATGTCAAACGTTAGCGAGATCGAATATGCGCGCCATTGTTAAGATACTTTCGGTTTCGGCAATGCTTCTGGGGACGACTCAAGCAATAGCGTGCAAGATACTCGTAAAATATCCTGATCACCTTGAAATTTCATCGACTGATCTTCCGAAGTATTACGTGGTCCGTATTTTGAAAAAGCTACCCAGTGGGTACGAAAGTGAAATCAAGCAATCTTTCGGCGGCCAATTACCTGTTGGGAGT
The DNA here is from genome assembly GCF_005048205.1 of Chitiniphilus eburneus. Lineage (GTDB taxonomy): Bacteria > Pseudomonadota > Gammaproteobacteria > Burkholderiales > Chitinibacteraceae > Chitiniphilus > Chitiniphilus eburneus. Next base: position 24,784 of record NZ_SUMF01000024.1, on the reverse strand, counting down.
ATAGTTTCCCTTCGATATCGGCCAAACGAAGAAGCGCATGCAATTTGTCCGAACGAGTTCAAAGAGCAAGAAAGCTACTTGATCCATTCTGATGGCGGCAGTTCAGAGCTAACCATCTCGCGCTACAACTGGCTCAATGTTCCTACGTCGCACGAGAAGTACTTTGTTTATGTCCAAGATATTGCTGCACGCGCCTCTCGCTAACAATTCCGTCGAGAGGGACCGCTCACAAGCTACGCCTGTGGGTTCCCTTCACGGCTTCGCCGCTGCGGCGGCCCCTCACGTCAAACGTTAGAAGGCTATATGCGCCCCGGCTGGAACCCCGCTCGTCGAAACAGGCATGTTGGCACCAAGGCCCATGGCCATGGCGCCAACAACAGGCTAACCATCCCTGAGTCGTGGCATGAGCTTAAGTGCTATTTCGAAAAGCTGAGCTCTTACGTTGTCGTCACAAAATCGATTGGCGAACGTGAACTCAAGTTCTTCGTTGAGCCAACGCGATCAGACTGGTTTTATCCGTGTACGGTAGACGACATTTGTGCTGTCCTCTCTCATTGCAGCGTCAATGTTCTTAACTCGTTCGACTTTGTTGTTATGCGTCAGCCAACGAGAAAACAACGTATTTTGTGTCCGGTCTGGGGACGGGCCATATTTTCATTCGATATTGATAAGCATAGGGGCGCTGCGATTGTCATAGAAGCGCAAGACCTTGCGCCAATTGATTGGGATAAGTCGATAACTCCCGAGTATACCCGAGAGCTTGAACGCTTGCGTAAGGATGGGCATGAAATTCGCAACGTCCGACGCGGTATTCAAATTCATACGACTCCAAATTCGTTGCGCAATACGGTTCTGTACCGAACTTTTCTCCATGAGATTGGCCACCACATTGACTATAGCCAGTCCTCTAGCGAGGAATGGGATGCCAAGACGAAGCCCGTGAAGGAAGACTACGCGCATCGCTATGCGTCCGAACTGTATGGGCTATTGTCGAAGCAGGGAGTCTTGCCTTTTAAGCCCATCATTGATGACAAATCACTTCTGGCAGATGGTTTGAATCGAGAGTGGTTTTGCCTTTCGTGAAGCCTTCTAACTCCAACGTTGGAGTCCGCATTGCAACGATAAGTCGACATTAATCAAATGAATATGAACTTCTGCTTTGGCCGAGGAGCTGTCTTTGAAAGCATGGCGATAATCACATTCAATCAGCGAAGTGGTCACGAGCACCAGAATGGGGGGCAAGAACAACCATACTCCGCGCTTAACTTGGGTGGATTGAGGCCACCCCGGGCAGGCATGGATGACCCGGATCGATGTTTGGCGTCGCGAACCAAACCCGTCGTCGCCAATGCAGCCTCGGAATCAACCCCCAAAAGAAAAAGGGAAGCCAAATCAATGGCCTCCCTCCAATTAGTTACAACGCTGCATCAGGTCTGGTTCAGAATGGTTCTGCATACCAAACAATATGTAGACAATGTGCACCACTTTGAATTGCCCCCCCTCAACTTCCATCCATGGCGTAAACAATTGGCCACCATCGACAATGCGCCAGGCTCTGGGTCAACAACCACACATACAAGCCGCCAGTCTGCGCCATGCCAGCCCCCGACCAAGAGCCGCTTTGATCTGACCATCGCTTGCGGCAGGCTCACATCAGTACTCATGTCTGCACGAGGGTTGGCACGACGGCGAGCGAACAGCCATCGGTATCGCGCTTGACCTTTATTCTATATTTCCATGAAAATGGAATTATGGAAAACAAAGCCGCCGTGACGCGCCTCGCCGCGCTTGCCCAAGACACTCGTCTCGCCATCTTCCGCCTGCTGGTCACCGCAGGCCCGGAAGGCATGGCGGTGGGACGGATCGGTGACGCCCTCGGGGTTCCGCCGGCCACGCTCTCCTTTCACCTGAAGGAGCTGGCCCATGCCCAGCTCATCACGGCCCGGCAGGAAAGCCGCTTCGTTTTCTATTCGGCCAACTATGCCGCGATGAATGAGCTGTTGGGTTTTCTGACCGAAAACTGCTGTAGCGGCATGCCCTGCGGCGTCGACACCGCACTCACCAACTGCGATGGCCAGTGCAATTGACCTTGTGAGGAGTCTGTCATGAAGCGTTTCCACGTCCATGTCTCCGTTGAAGATATCGAAGACAGCATCCGGTTCTACTCGGCCATGTTCAATACGGCGCCCACCGTCCAGAAACCGGACTACGCCAAGTGGATGCTGGAAGACCCGCGCATCAACTTTGCGATCTCTCAGCGTGGCGCCTCCGCCGGCGTCAATCACCTGGGCATTCAAGTGGACAGCGACAACGAACTCGCCGCGCTCCAGGCCCAGCTCGAAGCAGCCAATCTCAGTGTGGTGAGCGAGCCCCAGACCACCTGTTGCTATGCCGAATCGGACAAACACTGGACCACCGATCCCAGCGGCATCGCCTGGGAGAGCTATCGGACCTTGGGGTCGGCGCCTACCTATAACCGGGCTGGTGCCCAAGCCACCTGCTGCGCTCCGCCCTCGCCGAAGTTGCAAACCCTTCCCACGGACGCAACCAACTGCTGCGCACTAGGCAGCGGCTGCTGCTAGTACCCGGAGACGCTTTACGTATCGCCCCCCACCCCGCGTGCCGCAGCGAGCCCCCCAACCCGCAGGGCTCGGCTGCGCGCAGGGCTGAACCACGGCCTCTTTTCCTCCAACCAAATCTCAGTAGAACCGACGATGAGCCACCCCCAAACCGTTCTTGTCCTTTGCACCGGCAACTCCTGCCGTTCCCAGATGGGCGAAGCCATTCTCAACCACGACCTCGCGGGGCTCGTACGCGGCATCTCCGCCGGCACCAGCCCGCAGCCCAAGGTTGCGGATGGTGCAATCGAGGCATTGAAGCTTGCCGGCCTGCCGACCGAAGGGCTGCATCCCAAGACGGTCGAAGCGGTCATGGATCAGCACATCGACCTGGTCGTCAGCGTCTGCGACAACGCCAAGGAAACCTGCCCCATCTTCCCGCGGCCGACCAAGCGTATCCATGTTGGCTTCCACGACCCCCATGGCGAGCCGCTGGAGCGCTTCCTGGCGGTGCGCGACGACATCCGTGCCCGCCTGGTGCCGGCCGTCCGCGAAGCGCTGGGGCTGTAAAAGGAGCCATCATGTCCGTTACTCAATGCGAGGCAACCGCCAAGCGCGCCGCCAGCGTGCCGATGAGTGTCTTTGAACGCTACCTCACGGTGTGGGTGTTTCTGTGCATCGTCGCTGGCATCGTGGTGGGTCAGATCGTACCTGGCGTATTCCAGGCCATCGGCCGCATGGAGGTTGCCCAGGTCAATCTGCCGGTGGGTCTGCTCATCTGGGTGATGATCATCCCGATGCTGATCAAGGTCGATTTCGGTGCCCTTCATGAAGTCAAACAGCATGCCCGGGGCATTGGCGTCACGCTGTTCGTGAACTGGCTGGTCAAGCCGTTCTCCATGGCCTTTCTGGGCTGGCTCTTCGTGCGCAACCTGTTTGCACCGTTTCTACCCGCCGAGCAATTGGACAGCTATATCGCCGGGCTCATCCTCCTGGCTGCGGCGCCCTGCACTGCCATGGTCTTCGTCTGGAGCCGGCTGTCGACTGGCGACCCGTTGTTCACGCTTTCCCAGGTCGCCATGAACGACAGCATCATGGTGTTTGCCTTTGCGCCGATCGTGGCCTTCCTGCTGGGCATCTCGTCCATCACGGTGCCGTGGGATACGCTGCTGACCTCGGTTGTCCTCTACATCGTGATTCCGGTCATCCTGGCCCAGCTCTGGCGCCGGGCGTTGCTGGCCAAAGGGCAAGCCGCCTTCGATGCCACGATGGCCCGGATCGGTCCCTGGTCCATCTCGGCACTGTTGGCAACCCTGGTGCTGCTGTTCGCCTTCCAGGGTGAAGCCATCCTCAAGCAGCCGCTGATCATCGCCTTGCTGGCGGTACCCATCCTCATCCAGGTCTTCTTCAATTCGGCGCTGGCCTACTGGCTGAACAAAGTAGTTGGCGAGAAACACAACATCGCCTGCCCGTCGGCGCTCATCGGCGCTTCGAACTTCTTTGAACTGGCCGTGGCTGCGGCCATCAGCCTGTTCGGCTTCGAGTCGGGCGCGGCACTGGCAACCGTTGTGGGCGTGCTGATCGAAGTGCCGGTCATGCTGCTGGTGGTGAAAGTGGTGAATGCAAGCAAGGGCTGGTACGAGCGCACTGCATGAGGGCGAACCCGGCACGGGTGATTGCCATGCTGCGTAGGCGCATCTGAATGATCCTTGTTGATGCAGCCCCGTCGAAACAAACCCCCAAAAGAAAAAGGGAAGCCAAATCAATGGCCTCCCTCCAATTAGTTACAACTCTGCATCAGGTCTGGTTCAGAACGGGATATCGTCCTCGAAATCGTCGAAGTTCTTCGGCGCGGCCGGGCGCGGGGCCGGGGCGGCCTGTTGCGGGCGGGCCTGCTGCTGCGGGCGGGCGGCCGGCGCCGGGGCCTGGCTGTATTCCTGGTTGAAGTCGTCGCCACCTTGCTGGAAGCCGCCACCCGCACCACCGCCCGCGCCGCCACGGCCGGACAGCATCTGCATCTGGTCGGCAACGATTTCGGTGGTATAGCGGTCGGCGCCGGTCTGCTTGTCCTGCCACTTGCGGGTCTGGATACGGCCTTCGATATACACCGAGCTGCCCTTCTTCAGGTATTCGCCGGCAATTTCGGCCAGGCGGTTATACATGACGATGTTGTGCCACTCGGTCTTTTCCTGCTGCTGGCCCTGCTTGTCCTTGAAGCGCTCGGTGGTGGCGATGCTGAAATTGCAGACCGCACCGCCGCTGGGCAGGTAGCGCACCTCGGGGTCGCGCCCCAGGTTGCCGATGAGTAGGACCTTGTTCAGCGATGCCATCTTTATTTCGTCTCCGCGATCAGTTGTTGCGCGGCGGCCTCGTCCCAGCCGGTTTGCAGGACTTTCAGCAGCGCCACACGTTCATCCATCAGTACGACGGCTTCTTTCACGCCGTCAATCCGCCCGAGTTTATCAGAGAGGCCCACCGCATCGCCCCCCCAGTGCTCGCCAATGTGAAACATGCGGGTGCTGACCGGCAGCGGCGCGCGCATGCCGGCGGCCACCACCAGCCAGATTGCCATCAGCACCGCGCCCGCCAGGAACACCGGCTCCGCGCCCGCATGCTGGTACAGCCAGCCCGCCATGGCGGAGCCAATGAACATCGCGGCCGACTGGCAGGTGTTGTACACGCCCATCGCCGTGCCGCGCGCCTCGACCGGCGCCACCTTGGAGATCAGGCTGGGCTGGGTGGCCTCCAGGATGTTGAACGCCACGAAATACACGCCCAGCCACAGCACGATGGCGCCCAGGCTGGGCAGCCACAGCGCCATGCCCAGTTGCGCGACGAACATCAGCGCGATGGCAAACAGGAACACCTGCTTCAGCTTGTGCCGCTTTTCGCCGACGATCACCGCCGGCACCATCAGCACGAAACTCACCAGCACCACCGGTAGATAGACCCACCAGTGGTGCGCCACGTCCAGCCCGCCGACGCGCGACAGCAGCAGCGGCATCACCGTGAACATGGCCATCTGGCCCGCGTGCAGCGCGAACACGCCGTAGTTCAGCCGCAGCAACTGCCCGTGCCGCAGCACCTGCGGCAGCCGGCTGGTATCGGCCTCGGCATCGGAATGATGGCGCGACAGCGCCGGGTTCGGAATCACCCGCGCCACGCCGACGATGGCCGCCAGCGCCAGCACGGCGGTCAGCACAAAGATGCCGGTCAGGCCCACCCACTCCGCCAGCTTGGGCGCCGCCACCAGCGATACGGCAAAGGTACTGGCGATACTGGCGCCGATCATCGCCATCGCCTTGGTGCGGTGTTCTTCGCGGGTCAGATCGGCCAGCAGCGCGGTCACCGCCGCCGAGATCGCCCCGGCGCCCTGCACCGCGCGGCCGACGATCATCCACGCGATATGGTCGGCCATGGCGCAGATCACGCTGCCGACGGCGAACAGCGCCAGGCCGATGTAGATCACCCGCTTGCGCCCGACACGGTCGCTCCACATGCCGAACGGCAGTTGCAGCAACGCCTGGGTCAGGCCGTAGGCGCCGAAGGCCAGGCCGACCAACACATGGTTATCACCGCCGGGCAGGCGGCCGGCATACACGGCAAATACGGGCAGGATCAGGAACATGCCCAGCATGCGCAGGGCGTACAGCCCCGCCAGGCTCAGCGAAGCGCGCAATTCGACCGCGCTCAGGCGGATGGTGGAGGACATCTGAGGGACGCAGGCTTGGGGGAAAGACGAGATGTTAGGGCGAATCGCCCCGCGAACGGAAGCAAAGGATGAACCCCGCACCGCCATGCACGGCACGCCCCCGCGCCTTGGGCACGGTGCCGCCCGCCCCCGGCGAAACCGGCTTGCCACCCGCCGCGCCAGCCCTCCCCGGCCCGCGTGGATACTGGCCGGCGACCGGCCGCGCGCCAGGCCGCCGCAGCGGCACGCGGATGGGCGGGATGTCAGTAGTGCCAGCCCGCGCCGCGCAAGGGCTGGCGCCCCGATTCACCCCGCAGGCTGTCAGGAGCCCGGCTCCACCGGGGCGCCGGGCAAGCGAACTACGGTATATTCAGGGGTTTACTTCAGCCGGATCGGCACCATCTAGCCCGCCATGAGCTATCGCCCCCTTTCGCCCGAACAGCCGCTGATCCGCATCCGTGGCGCCCGTACCCACAACCTGAAGAACGTCAGCCTCGACTTGCCGCGCGGCAAACTGGTGGTGATCACCGGGCTATCTGGCTCCGGCAAATCGTCGCTCGCCTTCGATACCCTGTACGCCGAGGGCCAGCGCCGCTACGTGGAAAGCCTGTCCGCCTACGCGCGGCAGTTCCTGCAACTGATGGAAAAGCCCGACGTAGACCTGATCGAGGGCCTGTCGCCGGCGATTTCCATCGAGCAGAAGGCCACCAGCCACAACCCGCGCTCCACCGTGGGCACCGTCACCGAGATTCACGACTACCTGCGGCTGCTGTTCGCCCGCGTGGGCCAGCCCTACTGCCCCGACCACAACCTGCCGCTGGAAACGCAGACCGTCAGCCAGATGGTCGATCACGTACTGGCGCTGCCCGAGGAAACCCGGCTGATGGTGCTGGCGCCGGTCATCGTCGGCAAGAAGGGCGAGAACCTGGATCTGTTCGACGAACTGCGCGCTCAGGGTTTCGTGCGGGTACGGGTGGATGGCGATGTGTTCGAGATGGATGCCCTGCCCAAGCTCGACAAGAACAAGAAGCACACCATCGAAGTGGTGATCGACCGCCTGAAGACCCGGCCCGACCTGAAGCAGCGGCTGGCCGAATCGTTCGAGACCGCGCTGCGCCACGCCGACGGCCGCGCCATCGCGGTGGAAATGGATAGCGGCAAGGAACACTGGTTCTCCGCCAAGTTCGCCTGCCCGGTGTGCAGCTACAGCCTGCCCGAGCTGGAACCGCGCCTGTTCTCGTTCAACAACCCGATGGGCGCCTGCCCCAGTTGCGACGGGCTGGGCCAGATCACCTTCTTCGACCCCAAGCGCGTGGTTGCGCACCCGGAACTGAGCCTGGCCGCCGGCGCGATCAAGGGCTGGGACAAGCGCAACCAGTTCTACTTCCAGATGCTGGTCAGCCTGGCCGACCATTACGACTTCGACGTCAACACCGCGTGGGAAGACCTGCCCGAAGCGGTGCAGAAAGTGGTGCTGTACGGCTCCGGCCGCGAGGAAGTGCGCTTCAACTACATGAACGAGCGCGGTACCCGCTTCGAGCGCTCGCATGCCTTCGAAGGCATCATCCCCAACCTGGAGCGCCGCTACCGCGAAACCGATTCCGCCACGGTGCGCGAAGAGCTCGCCAAGTACCAGAACAACCGCGCCTGCCCCACCTGTGAAGGCTCGCGCCTGCGCCGCGAGGCGCGCCACGTGAAAGTGGGCACGCAATCGCTGCACCACATCAGCCAAATGGCGCTGCGCGACAGCGCCACGTACTTCGACACCCTGCAACTGGAAGGCAACCGCGCGCAGATCGCCGAAAAGATCGTCAAGGAAATCCGCGAGCGGCTGGGCTTCCTGGTCAACGTCGGGCTGGATTACCTCAGCCTGGAACGCAGCGCCGACACCCTGTCCGGCGGCGAAGCGCAGCGCATCCGCCTGGCCAGCCAGATCGGCTCCGGCCTGACCGGCGTGATGTACGTACTGGATGAGCCCAGCATCGGCCTGCACCAGCGCGACAACGATCGCCTGATCGGCACGCTGATGCGCCTGCGCGATCTGGACAACACCGTGATCGTGGTCGAGCACGACGAAGACGCCATCCGCGCCGCCGACTGGCTGGTGGACATGGGCCCCGGCGCCGGCGAGCACGGCGGCGAAATCATCGCCTGCGGCCTGCCGGAAGATGTGTTCAACGACCCGCGCTCGGTCACCGGCCAATTCATGTCCGGCACGCGCCGCATCGAAATCCCCGCCCAGCGCCGCCGCCCCGATCCGGAAAAGTGGTTCTCGCTGAAAGGCGCGCACGGCAACAACCTGAAATTCGTCGATCTGGCGCTGCCGGCCGGCCTGTTCGTCTGCGTCACCGGCGTATCGGGCTCGGGCAAATCCACGCTGATCAACGACACCCTGTACGCCGTCGCCGCGCGCGACCTGAACGGTGCCTCCAGCGAACCGGCGCCGTACCACGAAATGCACGGCCTCGATCACTTCGACAAAGTGATCAACGTCGATCAGAGCCCCATCGGCCGCACGCCGCGCTCCAATCCCGCCACCTATACCGGCCTGTTCACCCCGATCCGCGAACTGTTCGCCGGCGTGCCCGCCGCGCGCGAACGCGGCTACGGCCCCGGCCGCTTCTCGTTCAACGTCAAGGGCGGCCGCTGCGAAGCCTGCCAGGGCGATGGCGTGATCAAGGTGGAAATGCACTTCCTGCCGGATGTCTACGTGCCGTGCGACGTGTGCCATGGCCTGCGCTACAACCGCGAAACGCTGGAAGTGCAGTACAAAGGCAAGAACATCACCGAAGTGCTGGAAATGACGGTGGAAACCGCGCTGGAATTCTTCAGCGCCGTGCCCACCGTGGCGCGCAAGCTGCAAACGCTGATGGATGTCGGCCTGGGCTACATCCGCCTGGGCCAGAGCGCCACCACATTGTCCGGCGGCGAAGCGCAGCGGGTGAAGCTGGCGCTGGAGCTATCCAAGCGCGACACCGGCCGCACGCTGTACATCCTGGATGAACCGACCACTGGCCTGCACTTCCATGACATCGACCTGCTGCTCAGCGTGCTCAAGCGCCTGTCCGACCACGGCAACACCGTGGTGGTGATCGAGCACAACCTGGACGTGATCAAGACCGCCGACTGGATCGTCGACCTGGGCCCCGAAGGCGGCGCCGGTGGCGGCCAGATCATCGCCACCGGCACCCCCGAACAGGTAGCGGCCAACCTGGCCAGCCACACCGGCCACTACCTGGCGCGGATGCTGGGGGTAACGCGGGCGGAGTAGATTGGCGGGGTTGGAGAAACCCTGAATCCCGCACCACAGAGGGCACAGAGCGCGCAGAGGCTCACAGAGAAATTCAACGGCAGGCATGGATCGGTTTGATCCGGCAGCCCTTGGTTTTCTCCGTGTAACGCTGCGCGCTCTGTGCCCTTTGTGTTTCCAGGTGCGGGGCTCAGCCCTGCCCGCACCCCCCGCAAACCGGCCGGCACCGCCCGCCGTGGCACTCGCCGAAGACATGACGCAGCCCGCGCGACACGATTCCGGGCCTCTGCCCGCCCCTTCCCGACAGCGGGGCGGTTCCGTTGCCGGCCGGCTTGACGCTACGCACGGCCCCACCTAAGCTCGTGTCGTCACGTTCAATAGCGTGACCGGGTTTGACAGCCTGATGAGGCGGCAAAAAGCCGCAACCAGCGATCCGCTCTGCGGCTTTTCGTCGCTCTGGTACGCCTGCAATGGGCGGCCGGGCGGGGGGAGCCGCAAGGCTCGCCGGTGCCTCATCGGTCTGTCAACCTTCGTTTCGGTCGCCCACCCGTTTGACAGCGGGTGCGCGGAACCCACCGTCCAATGAGGCATTCCATGATCCTACCCATTCCCGGCACCGCCACCCAGGCGCCCCTGCCTGTCTGCATCGCATCACTGAACCAGGCCATCGACCAGGCGACGCAAAGCCAGCAATGCTTCGCCAACCTGGGCGCACTGTTCCGCGCCATCGAACGCTTGTCCGAAGCGCATTCCCCCTCCAGCGAACTGGCCACCCTGGGCCACGCACTGGCCGGAGAATGGGCCAATCTGTGCGACGTGGAGCGCGAAGAACTCGAACTGTGCTGCGCGGAGCTGCAACGGCGCACCCAGGGCGAATCGACCTAGTACAGGCGCCGGGGCGCCGCAGGCGGCCCCTGTGCGCTGGCCTCACGTGACGGTGTGGTCAGCCAAAGTAGGCGGGGTAATACTTTGGACAGATACAGTGCTCGTTGTCAGCCGGCGGATCGCGATGCTGGAGCGGCGCCTGTGCCAGCGCCTTCTCAACGCGCAGCGCCGACAGCACGTCTTCCTCGGTGACGATGTAGTCCGATCCGATTGAAATTCGAATCGCGTCACGATCGCACCAGACAAAGACTGGTTGACCGGCAATTTGGCAGTGCCCCGGTTGTCGAAACCACTGTGTGCCTGGAACCAGTGACGGGAACCGGGCGTATTCGTCCCCGGGATAGGGCACGCCAGATTGCGGCTGGGGAGGCTGCTCGTGGTACTGGACCAGCTCGACTCCAAGCTCGGCACAGAAACGAACAAGATCCTCCGCGCCACGGTATGGAAAGACCACTTTCAGTGAGTCGCCATCATTGGCATGGCCGCCGTAGGCCCGACAGAACCGAAACATCTGCAAACGGCGCGCCCATGCCTGCAACTGGGCTTCCGGGTGATTCTCGAAAAGATACTGGCGCCAACGATCCATGATCTCGGGGAATAGCTATCGAAGGCTTGCATTCTAATGGCGCCGACCTTGGGTCGGCGCTATTCGACCATGGTGGCAGCTTGATGAGGGATGGATGGATGGCAATCGGTGGCGGGGCGTTTCAGGCTCGGGCCGTAAAGCTTCAAAGGCATTACGCTGCCAACCTGGGCGGTTGCCAGGGGTGTTTCAGCCACATGTAGCGCGGCGCGCGATCTGACGTGGCGCCCAGCTCAACACCGGACCCAGGCCTTCGGGCTTTAGCTTCTGACTGTCCACCCTTTGGGGTGCAGTTCAAGCGAGCCATTTCGTTAAAGCTTTGCCGTCGTTGAATAGCAGGCTGTCTGGATGGGCGCTATTCCGTCTCGGCGCCGATGAACTTGTCCTGCTGGACGATCAGCTTGCGTAAAGTCATGCATAAGCTGCTGAATAATTGTTTGTATTTTTTTGGCGCGGTACATCTCTCCACCGCTTATGTACTGAAATTTAACGTCCGTCGGTTGCGCACGTGTAGTTGAATTTAGCGGACTACGGCTGTATCCCGCGTCGCCAGCCAATACTCGTCTTGGCGAAGGTATGTTGTAGGGTAATGCATTTACTTGTGTCAGTTTGCGGTTCAAATAACCATGAAAGCGATTTCAGGAAGTGTGACCAGAACCGGAGAGACAATTAAATGCAAGGCGATAATAAGTATGTAATTAGCCGGCAACGCTTGCTGGCATTGACACTGGCGACCATCACCGCGATGCCGGCGCCGCTGGTTGCAGTGGGTTTGGCGGCGATTGCTCCTGCAGCCCACGCGGCGGCTACCACTGGTTACACGCAGCTTGCGGGCGGCAAGGTCCAGTTTTATGTGAATGGTGCTGCATGGGTGGATATCCACTACACCGTCGCAGGTGGTGGCCAGCTGAATGTGCGCATGACCAATAGCGGCACCAACAACACCTATACCGTGAGCGGTATCCCCGCTAACGCAAAGGTCACATATTCCTTCACGATTGGCGCCAGCGACGGTTCCGCTACCGATACCGCATGGTCCAGCTTTACCTATACCGGCGCCGCCACGACGCCAACGCCGGCTCCAACGCCTGCACCCACACCAGCCCCGACCCCGGCACCAACGCCCGCGCCGACGCCATCAGCGTCTTATGGTGCAACGCAGTTGAGTGGTGGTGTTGTCGCCTTCTATGCCAATGGCGGGAACTGGGCGGATATTCATTACACGGTGAATGGCGGCGGACAGATCAATGTGCGCATGATCAATAGCGGCACCAACAATGCATACCAGATCACTGGCGTGCCGGCTAACGCCACCATCGTCTATTGGTACACCATCGGCCAGGCCAACGGCTCCGCCGTAGATACACCGCGACAGACCATCACCTACACCGGACCTGCCGTAACGCCGACGCCAACTCGGGTGCCGACACCAGCCCCTACACCCGCTCCTACTCCCGGCCCTACACCCGCGCCGACGCCTGCACCAACCCCGGCTCCTACACCAACCAACGTACCGTCGTCCCCCACTTCTGACACGCCAAACTTTGGCCCCAATGTGCAGATTTTTGACAGCAGCACGCCCATCGGAACCATCCAGACTGCACTGAACAACGCGTTCAACCCGCAGCTGAATAACCCCAATGCACAGTTTGGCCCGCAACGTTATGCCTTCATGTTCAAGCCGGGCACCTATCGCGGCGTCTATGCCAATCTGGGCTTTTACATGTCGGTGGTGGGTCTTGGCCAGCATCCTGACGATGTGACCCTGACCGGCAACGTGAATGTCGACAGCGGCTGGAACTACGGCGACATGTCCAATGCCACGCAGAATTTCTGGCGGTCGGCAGAAAACATGGCCATTGTTCCGGACGGCGGTACGAATCGTTGGGCCGTCTCGCAAGCGGCACCGATGCGGCGTATTCATGTCATGGGTAACCTGCACCTCGGGCCTTCCAACCAGGGCGATGGCCAGGGCTATGCCAGTGGCGGCTATCTTGCGGACAGCAAAGTGGATGGCCATATCACCTCGGGTTCGCAACAACAGTGGTACACCCGTGACAGCAATATTGGCCGTTGGTATGACGGCGTGTGGAATATGGTGTTCTCTGGCGTAGCCGGCGCACCTGCACAATCGTTCCCCGCGGTTTATGGTACCGCCAGTCCGTACACGACGCTGGCTACGACGCCGGTATCTCGCGACAAGCCCTATCTGTATTTCGACACGGCATCGGGCAAATACCTGGTGTTCGTACCGTCATTGCGCACCAACGCGTCCGGCGCAAGTTGGGTGAGTGGTTCAACGGCGGGTACAGCCATTCCGATGAGCAAGTTCTACGTTGCGAAGCCCACGGACACATCGGCCACAATCAACGCGGCACTGGCGCAAGGCCTGAACCTGTTCTTTACGCCAGGTACGTATCAGTTGTCGGCGCCACTCCACATCACCCGGGCAGACACCGTGGTGCTGGGTATTGGCTTCCCGACCCTGGTGCCCAGCAACGGTGTGACCGCCATGCAGGTGGATGACGTCAACGGCGTGCGCATTGCCGGCCTGTTGTTTGATGCCGGCACGGTGAACAGCGCATCGTTGCTGACCGTGGGCCCGGCCGGCTCATCGGCAAACCATGTTTCTAATCCGACCTCGATTCAGGACGTGTACTTCCGTATTGGTGGCGCAGTGGCAGGAAAGGCCACCAACAGCCTGACGGTGAACAGCAACGATGTGATCCTCGATCATATCTGGGCATGGCGTGCCGATCATGGCATATCGCCAACCGGGTGGACCGTGAACACGGCCGATACGGGCGTGATCGTGAACGGGAATAACGTGTTGGCGACCGGTCTGTTTGTTGAGCATTACCAGAAGTACAACGTCGTGTGGAACGGTCAGGGCGGCAAGACCATCTTCTTCCAGAACGAACTGCCCTATGACGTACCCAACCAGGCCGCATGGATGAGCACACCCACCAATAATGGCTACCCCGCCTATTATGTGGCCAGCAACGTGACGTCACACACGGGTTACGGCATGGGTAGCTACTGCTACTTCAACGTGAACCCTGACGTGAATGCACACCACGCCTTTGATGTGCCCAATGTGCCCGGTGTATCGCTGCATGATGTATTTACGGTGTCGCTGGGCGGCGTGGGTACCATTACGCATGTGGTCAACAACGTAGGCGACGTGGCGCAGGGCGTGTCGACCCAACCGCAGAACGTGCTGAACTACCCCTGATCTGGCATTGGATCAGCCAGGGCCGGGTAACAGTCAGGCCCTTCTGGCCCATAGCCATATGGGACTGAGGCTGATGATGAACCCCGCATCGCAAGATGCGGGGTTTTGTTTTACCCAACTCGCCCGACGCAATCATCCTGAAACCCCCTGGTTTTCATGGCCAGTCAATGGCCGCTTTCCGGGGCAGAGCAAACTTGAGCTGGCGGGCGCATCAACGGCTGCGTTGGCCGACATGTTACCGCTCAGATCGTGCGTCCAGTGCCAGCTCTACTTCGACAGTTGCCACAGGCTGGGCGGGACGGTAGGCGACCGAAGAGGGTCGCTCTGTGACGGTCAAGACCAGCGGAAGAAGTCAGCCACGACCGGCACGGTGCTCAGTAGACACCCGCGCCAGCAATCGGTTGCCGGAATGTTCCAGGCTCGGGCTGTAAAGCTTGAATCTGTCCTGCCGACGTCTCCCCAAATTTGGGGAGACGTCGGAATTACGCCGAGAAAACCAAGGTATTCAGAGGGTGAAGCACTCGCAGCGCCTTCCTCTGCCTTGTATTTGAATTTCTCTGTGATCCTCTGTGTTCTCTGTGCCCTCTATGTTTCAAGATGTGGGGCTTGACGCCGCCTAGCGCCGCAACCCCGCCAGCACTGCCGGCCGCAGCAGGCCGTAGTTGTAAAACGAGAATTCGCTGATCCCCAGCGCTTCCAGCCCGCGCCATGCGGCGTGGAGTTCGGCGCCGTCGCCCAGGTCGGGCGGGCCGGGGCGCAGGATGGCGCGGATGCGGCTGGGGTCGCCCACGCGGCGCAGGGTGTCCACCGCGTCGGCCAGTACCCGGCCGGCACCCGGTTCGTAGAACGGCACTTCGATGCCGTCGGCCACCTGCGCCAGCGCGGCGAGGTCGCTGCCTTCCAGCCAGGTCTGCGCTGTCGGGCGTTGCACCGTGGGGATCACGTAGAGCTTCATTCCGGCCGGCAGCTCGCCGCGCACCGTGGCGACGAATTGCGTGACGCGGCGCTGGCGCAGGCGCAGGAAGGCCGCGAGGTCGGCGTCCTCGAACAGGTCGGCCGCCAGCCACGCGCCGGCCTGGTCCGGCGCGGCATCCACCGGCGCGGCCAGGTAGCCATCCACCCGGCTGCGGACGCGGCCGGCCAGCGCCACGGCATCCAGCCCTTCGGCGCGGGCGGCGGCGGTACAGGCGTCGCAGAAGCACAGGCCCAGCATCGTTTCCAGCCACACGTTGCCGCGCAGTTGCGCGAACTCGTGGTGGTAGCCGTGGCCGTACGGCGCCCAGCCGGGGCTTTCCAGCGTCAGGCTGTGCCATGGCAGCGTGCCGGCCAGGTCGCCGCACAGCGCCACGCCGTAGTCGAACACGGCCGGTTGCATCGGGCACAGGCTGTAGACGTAACCGTCGCCCCAGGCGTTGCGCGCCTGGAGTTCCGGGTGCGCGGCCCCCAGGCGCGAGTTATGGAACAGCACGGTCCAGGCCGACAGCGCCAGCCGGCCGTCCTCGGCCAGCCGGTATGGCACGCGGCGCAGCGCCGGGTCGCTGTGCGCCAGGGCCGGCAGCGTTGGGTAGCGTTCGGGGCGCGGTTCGAAATACAGCGCGCCGTCCTCGGGAAACACGACGCGCGGGCCGGCAACGCCGGGGCGCGGCGGCACCAGGAACTTGCCGGCGTGGTAGGCGGCGGCCAGCTTCAGGCTGTCCAGCCCCAGCGCCTGCACTTCATCGACGAAGGCGCCGATATCACGAGCGGCGAGGTCCCAGGGGTAGACATACAGCGAGCGGTTGGCGGTCATGTTCAATCTCTTGTGGATAGTGGGAATACACGGGTCTTGGCGGCGTCCGGGCAGGGGATCGGGCTGCCCGGCGTCGGCGCCCGACGCGTCATGGGGGCACTCGCAAGGGGGCGAGCGCATGAAAAACAGTATCGAACCGGCCGCGCGGACATGCGCGCGGCAAGTGCCGGGCACACGGCGAACTCATCGACGCGTGCTCGGCGCGATGGCGCCGGGATAACCGATCACCATGCCCGCCAGGGCGTGCCCGGCAGCCAGCGCGGCGGCAAGGTCGTGCCCGGCCAGCCGTGCGTTCAGGTAGGCGGCGGCGAACGAATCGCCAGCGGCGCAGGTATCGACCACGGGCTTGACCGGCGCCGGCGCCACGTCGGCCGTTTCACCGGCGGTGGCGGCCAGTGCCGGTTGCGCGCCACGCTTGAGCACCACTTCGCCACAGCCGGCAGCCAGCGTGCGCGCGATGATCTGCTCGGGCGTGGCGTCACCGAACACCGCGTGCTCGTCATCCTCGGTCAGCAGCGCGATGTCGGTATGCGGCAGCAGCGCACGATAGGCGTCGGCGGCCTCGGCTGCCGACCACAGCGCCGGGCGGAAGTTGTTGTCGAACCAGATGCGCGTGCCCGCTTCGTGCGCCCGCCGCAGCGCTTCGATCAGCCGCGTGCGTTCGGCGGGTGGAAACAGCGCCAAGGTAATGCCGCTGAGATAGATCGCATCCAGCCCGGCGAAGATGGCGGCGAAATCCAGCCCGCTGGCGAAGTAATGCCGCGCCGCGCTGTCGCTGCGCCAGTAATGAAAACGCCGCTCGCCGTGGCGGTCGGTCTCGACCAGGTACAGCCCGGGCATGCGCCCGGCCAGCCGCGCCACGCGCGTGGTATCGATGCCCTCATCCGCCCAATCGGCGAGCAGCGCGTCGGACAGGCTGTCGCCGCCCAGCGCGCTCAGGTAATGCACCCGATGCGCCGCGCCCGCCTGCCGGGCCAGGTAAACGGCGGTGTTGAGCGTATCGCCACCCCACGCCCGCCGCAGCGGCGTGCCGCCGATCTCGATCATGCCTTCGCCCAGGCAGCCGATATTCATGGTTGTTGATCCGATTGGTAAAAAAAAGAAACCTGTAGACACAGAACGGGGAGAACACAGAGCACGCAGAGAAGGCAGAGAAGGCAGAGAAAAACACCCCGCTTTTCACGAAGTGATATCCGCTGTGCTCTGTGTGCTCAATGTCTTCTCTGTGTCTACAGACTTTCAAACCCCCTTCCGATACGCCACGCAGTCGATCTCCACCTTGCAATCGACCACCATGCTCGATACCACGCAGGCACGCGCCGGGGGATTGGCGCCGAAGTATTCCTGGAACACGCGGTTGAACGACATGAAGTCGCGCGCATCGTCCAGCCATACGCCGCAGCGCACCACGTGCTCCGGGCCGTAGCCGGCTTCGGTCAGGATCGCCAGCAGGTTGCGGATGGCCTGGTGCGACTGCGCGACGATACCGCCTTCGATCACTTCGCCGTTCACCATCGGCACCTGGCCGGAGACGAACAGCCAGCCGTCGGCCTGCACCGCGCGGGCGAATGGCAGGTGCTGCCCGCCGGTACCGGTGCCGCCGGCAACGCCGTAACGCTGGATGTCTGGATTGCTACTGCTCATGTTTTTCTCCTTTTAAATTAATGAGATGAGGAAAGGGGAACGGCTGAGAAGGGGAAGGAAGAAGGGTGAAACCCAGAACCTGCCAGCGGGGCGAGGTTGCTTTTGACTTTACCCTTCCCTCTTCCTTCCTTCTCTCTTCCCAGCCGTTCCCCTTCCCTCGTCATGCGTTTTCCCAACTCAGTGCCTCGCGCGGCAGAAAGCGCCCCGCCCGCTCGCCGGTCGCCGCGCCGTTGCGATAGCTCGCCACGCCGTTCACCCACACGCCGAGGATGCCCGCGGCGGGCTGTGCCGGGCGTTCGAAGCTGGCAACGTCGCGCACGGTGGCCGGGTCGAACAGGGTCAGGTCGGCCCGATGCCCTTCGCGCAGCAGGCCGCGTCCACGCAGGCCGAAGCGTTGCGCCGACAGGCCGGTCATCTTGTGCACGGCGGTTTCCAGCGGGAACAGGCCGGCGTCGCGGCTGTAATGGCCCAGCACGCGCGGGAACGCGCCCCACAGCCGGGGATGTGGCAGCGGGTCTTCCGGCAGGCCGTCGGAGCCGACCATGGTCAGCGGGTGCGCCAGGATGCGCCGCACGTCCTTTTCATCCATGCCGTGGTAGACCGCGCCAGCCGGTTGCAGGCGGCGCGCGGTGCTCAGCAGGTCCATGCTCCACAGGCCGGCGATCTCGGCCAGCGTGCGCCCCGCCATTTCGGGATGCGGGGTGGACCAGGTGACGACGATGGTGAAGTCGGCCGTCACCTGCTTCAGGTCCAGCGTCGAGGAGCTGGCGGCGTAGGGGTAGCAGTCGCAGCCCACATGCTGCCGGGCCGCCGCGCGCTCCAGATGCGCCAGCACTTCGCCGCTGCGCCCCCAGTTGCCGGCGCCCGCGCATTTCAGGTGCGACACCACCACCGGCGCACGCGCGTGGCGGCCAATGGCAAACGCTTCGTCCAGCGCGCCGACGATGCCATCGAATTCGGTGCGCAGGTGCGTGGCGTACAGCGCGCCGTGCGCGTGCAGTTCCAGCGCCAGCGCCTTCACCTCGTCGGTCCCGGCCGCCAGCGCCGAGGCATAGGCCAGCCCACTCGACAGCCCCAGCGCGCCATGTTCCAGCGCATCGCGCAGTTCGGCGCGCATGGCGGCGATCTCCGCGCCGTCCGCCGTCCGGTCCAGCCGGTCCAGATGGTTGTTGCGCAAGGCGGTATGCCCTACCAGCGCGGCCACGTTCACCGCTGGCTGCGCCGCATCCACCGCCGCGCGATAGTCGGCGAAACGCGGGTAGCGAAACGCCTCGGCGTCGCCCAGCAGGTTCATCGGGTCGGGCGGATCGCCCTTCAGCCGCACCGGGCTGGCGCTGATGCCGCAGTTGCCGACGATCACCGTGGTCACGCCCTGCGACAGCTTGGGCAGCATCTGCGGCGCGCGGATCACCTGCGTGTCGTCGTGGGTATGCACATCGATGAACCCCGGCGCCAGCGCCAGACCACGCCCATCCACCTCACAGACGGCGCGCGCGGCGGGCGGTGCATCCAGCGTGGCGATCAACCCACCGCGCACGCCCAGCGTGCCATTGCGCGACGGCCCACCACCGCCATCGATCAACCGCGCGTCGCGAATCAACAGGTCGTAATCCAAAGCGTGCTCCGGTTAGTGGCTCAGACCATGGTTAGAAAACAAAACCTGTAGACACAGAGTTCATAGAGGGCACAGAGAACACGGAGAAACCACGAGGGGAAAAGCGGTTTTCTCTGTGTGCTCTGTGTTCTCCCCGCGCTCTGTGTCTACAGATTTGCTTTTCAGCCCCCGTCCGCGTTCTCCTCCCGCCCGGTGTCTGCCCATCTCAATCCCCCAGCGGCAGGCGGTCGTGCCCGTCGCGGTGTGCGTCGAGGGCGAACTTGGCGCGGCGCAGCAGTTCCTTGCTGCGATCCTTGTCGATCAGCGCCAGCTCCGTGGCCAGGATATCCATCGCCATCAGCATCGCGTAGCGCGCGGCGGATGGTTTGTAGATGAACTCGGTCTCGTCGGTCTTCAGCGGCAGCACCACGTCGGCCTGCGCCGCCAGCGGCGATTCGGGGTCGGTCAACGCCACCAGCCGCACGCCGTATTGCCGTACCAGCGCGGCGACGGCGAGCATTTCCGGCGTGGCGCCGGACAGCGACAGCATCACCACCACATCGCGCTCGTCCAGCGTGGCGGCCACCAGCTTCATCAGTACGGCGTCGTGATAGGCGCTGACCGGATAGCCCAGCCGCACCACGCGAAATTGCAGTTCCTGCGCCAGCATGGTGGATGCCCCGCCCATGCCGAACACGTAGGTCATCCGCGCATCCGCCAGCAGCGCGGCCGCCTGCTGGAACTGCGCCTCGCGCAGCAGCGCCAGGTTGCGCCGCAGCGTGGTTTCGATCTCGCCGCAGATGCGTGCGTAGAACGAGCTTTCGTCGGGCGGCGCCGCATCGGCAAGAAAGCGCGTGCCCACCGCGCTGGCCTGCGCCAGCTTCAGTTTCAGATCGCGCACGTCGGCGCACTGCACCGCGCGGGCAAAGCGCGAAATGGTCGCGATGCTCACCCCGGCCTTGCCGGCAAGCTGGTCGATCGATGCGGACGCGGCGAAGGCAAGGTCGTCCAGGATGGCATCGGCCACCTTGCGCTCGGTGGCCGACAACCGTTCCCGGCTGGCGCGGATGTGATAAACGATGTCGATGTGATGGGGCATGGGATGGCTGCAAAAACAAATCTGTAGACACAAAGCGCACTGAGCACACAGAGGGCACAGAGGGCACAGAGAAAACCTCAACCCGATCCTTCCTTCGGTCTTTCTCTGTGTTCTCCGTGGGCGCCGTGTCTACAGGGGTAGGTTCATCAGGTTGTCGTTCAGAAAAACGTCTCCACCAGTTCCACCACCCGGTAGTCGGCGTCGATCACCGCCAGTTGCCGCCATTTGTCGAAGGTCAGGCAAGGGTGGGAGATATCGAAGGCGATCATGTCGCCCACCGCTACGTCGTCGGCCGGGTCGATCCGCATGAAGGCATGCTGGTCCATCATTGCGCTCAGCGCCCAATCGACCACGGCGCGGGGGGCGGTATCGCGCCCGGGGCGGTAATGCAGGGCGGGCATCGGCAGGCCAGCGTCGAATGCGGCGTCGCGCTTGCCCAGGCCGACGATGGCCAGCCCCGGTTCGGGCAGCGACTGCACGTAGGCCCACACCTGCAAGGCCGGCAGCAGGCTGGTCTGCATCGCGCGCGCCACCGGGTTGCCGGCATGGATGCGCGTTTCGGCGGCGCGGTAGATGCCTACGTCATGGCTGAGATAGCAGCCGGGACGCAGTACCACCTCCAGCGGCCGGCCGAGGTCGATGCCGGAAAACTCCTCGGCCACTACGTCGAACCAGGCCGAGCCGGCGCCGGACAGCAGCAGCGGGCCGGGCGCGAATGCATCCCCCCGCGCCAGCGCCTTCAGCCGCTCCACCGCGCGGCGCAGGAAGGCGCGGATGGCATCGGCCTCCTTGAGCACGCCTTCGTAGACTTCGATACCGCACAGCGCCAGCGACTGCGGCCAGCGATGCAGCGCCTGCAACACGGCTTCTTCCTGCGGCAGGTCGCGCACGCCGGTGCGCCCGCCGGTCACGCCCAGCTCGATCAGCACATTCAGCCGCTGGCCCTGCGCGGCGAAGAACGCGCCCAGTTGTTCCACGTTGGCGGCCGAATCGACCACGCAATAAAAAGTGAAATCGGCGTCGCGCAGCAACCGCGACACGATGGCCATGTTGCCGCGCCCCACCAGTTGGTTCGCCATCAATATTCGGCGCACGCCGTGGCGATAAGCGGCCTGTACCTGCGGCGCGGTGGCGAGGGTGATGCCCCAGGCGCCGGCATCCAGTTGGCGCTGGAACAGCGCCGGGCTCATGGTGGTCTTGCCGTGCGGCGCCAGCTTCACGCCGTAGCGGTCGATGAAGTCCTGCATCCAGCGCAGGTTGTGCGCGATGCGCGCCGCGTCCAGTACCGCCACCGGCAGGCTCAGGTCTTCGTCCAGCACCCGCCAGCCCAGCGCTGGCACCTCGCCCAGCGTGGCGCCATCGGCGAACCCGCCCAGGCCCTTGCCACAAGGAGGGATGAGGGGTTGCTGGAATAGATGCTGGCTGGTCATTGGCGATAACGGGCGATGGAAGAAATTCGTCAAATCGTATCTCCACTAAACCATTTTGTGAAAATTATTTTCCCAAAGGCGGCGGATGCAAGCCGCGAATACAACGAACCCGCCGCCATTGCCCCCCTGCCCCGCACCGATTCGCCCCGCTGGGCATCGGGTTTCCGGGCCGCCCCGACCTCCGGTTTCCCCCGTTTTCTACGCATCGCGCTTCGCGCTTATAATTGCGCCCGCCTAACCACTCACGAACGTCAATCCGAGGACGCCCCATGGACATCAGCAAGATCCCCGCCGGCAAGAACCTGCCCAGCGATTTCAACGTCATCATCGAAATCCCGGCCAATGCGCCGCCGATCAAGTACGAGTTCGACAAGGAATCCGGCGCCATCGTGGTCGACCGTTTCGTCGGCACCTCCATGTCCTATCCGATGAACTACGGCTTCGTGCCGCACACGCTGTCGCTGGATGGCGATCCGGTGGACGTGCTGGTGTACACCCCGTTCCCGCTGGCCCCGGGCATGGTCATCAAGTGCCGCGCCATCGGCGTGCTGGGCATGGAAGACGAAGCCGGCCAGGACGCCAAGGTGATTGCGCTGCCGGTGGAAAAGGTCTGCGCCATGTACGCGCACATCCAGAAGCTGGAAGACCTGCCGGAACTGCTGCTGGCCCAGGTCCGGCACTATTTCGAGCACTACAAGGATCTGGAAAAAGGCAAGTGGGTGAAGGTCACCGGCTGGGGCGACAAGGCCGCCGCCGAGGCCGAGATCGTCAGCAGCTACGAGCGCGCCCAGAAAGCCTGATCGGCCGGGCGCACGCCCACCTGATCCGGTCACGCCCCATCCCCTGGATGGGGCGTTGTTTTTTGGCGCGACAACTCGTTCATATTCCTTGAACCACTGTCGCGACCAGCGCCTGACGATTTGGGGCCTCCCCCACCCGCGTTATCCCACCCTGTTGGCAACTTTTCTTGCACCCCCCAACTTGCCCCGCCAATGGCGATGAACGGCAGTAACCCGCGCCCCCGCTCATCCATGGTTATCCCGGCAAAAACCGCCATCCACGTATCATTTGATCTTTTCTTTCTCTATCCCTACCTATTCACTGACAAAAATCGTCCATCCATCGGAAAGCCCCACCCAGGTCCAGACCGGGTTGTTTGCTTTGGTTTTTCATATGCTACGCAGTAGTAACGGTAACCCACCGTCTTTATTCCACCTTGAATGGAGGAATTGAAATGTTTGCAAAATCCTTCCCTTCGCGCGCCAGGCAAAACGGGGCCGGCGTGATCGAATACGTACTGATTGCGGCACTGATTGCCGTGGCATTGATTGCCTCCTTCGGCGAATTACGCGAAGGTATTGCCACCATATTCACCAATATCGTGACCGAGCTTTCCGCCTGATTGCGGGCCCGGCAGGGAGGCCACGCGTCACATCGCGCACGCCCCCGGCCCGGTTCGCCACAGATCGCGCCAAAGCCCAGCCATTACCCGTATTTTGCGTGAATTTCCCCGCTGCTGCGGCGCCGTCCCTGCGAACCGGCAGACGGCGCGGGCAGGTGGACTGGCGCGCGCTAAACACGGCAAATGGGGCAGGACCGGGCTGAAAGTGCTTTCAATCGGGAAGCCAGGTCAATTCAACCTCATCAATTGCGGCCCGCAATGGGGCCGATTGCGAGGATGACAATGCGTACCGCATCGCCATTGGAAAATGAACCGTATATCTGCCGCGACTGGGCCCGTGCCATCGTCGGCACGCCAACCACTGCCGTATATCGGCAGCAAGGCGCCATGGCGGTGGAATTCGCATTGGTGCTGCCTATTTTATTGACCGCCACCTACGCCATCATTGCTTACAGCCTGTTGTTCGCGTTACAGCAACAACTGACCCACGCCGCCACCGAAGGCGCTCGCGCCGCATTGCGTTACCCCGCCAGCGTCACCCGCGCCAGCGCCGCCGAAACCACCGCCCGCCAGGCGCTGGGCTGGCTGTCCGATGCCCAGGCGGCGGTGCTGGAAGTGGAGGTGGAACAGGTCACCGCCAACTGCCCCACCCAGGCCGAATGCCTGCGTGTGACGCTGCGCTATCCCTATGCCGCCAACCCCCTCGTGCCGGCGCTGATGCTGCCCTACCCCACCACCGTGGGCAGCGCGGCGACGGTGCAGGTGGACGACATCGTGCTGTGAACCGGCGAGGAGAGCACCCGCATGTCCAACAAACTGCATCGCACGGCCTGGGCACTGGCCACCGTCGGGCTGGCGCTGGTGACCTTCGTCGCCGGCACGCGGCTGGGATACCTGGTCCAGCCTCCGGCGCAGCCCGTCGCCGTGCGCCAGATCGTGCTGGCCGCACGCGAATTGCCCGCCGGCCAGCCCATCGCCGCCGACCAGTTACGCCGGCGCCCGGCACGGCCCGACGAACACGGTTTCGATACGCTGGAGCCGCTGATCGGCCGCACGCCCACCCGCGCCATCGCCGCCGGGGCCCTGCCCGCCGAGGCCGATTTCTCCGCCAGCGCACTGGCCGATGAACTGGCGCCGGGCGAGCGCGCGCTGGCCATCTCGGTGGACGAGATCAAGGCGGTGGGCAACCGCCTGCAACGCGGCGACATGGTGGATGTATTCCTCACCGTGGAACGCAACGACCGCGAGGTGGCGCGCAGCGAAAGCCTGCGCATCGCCAGTGGCCTGCGCGTGCTGGCCTTCGGCAACCGTGATCAGACCGAAGCGCGCGGCGGCGCCGCACAGGAACGTGCCCGCTCGGCGGTGCTGGCGGTGCCGCTGGACACCGTGGCGACACTGACGCTGGCGCAACAGGCGGGACAACTGACCCTGGGGCTGCGCGGTCGCCATGCCGGGCACGATGCACCGTCGCCACAGACAGTGGCCGGGCTGCTCGGTACGCCGCCCCAGCCGCTGGCGGCGCAATCCGTGCCCGTCGCCACGCCGGACGTCGTGCTGCTTGCGTTGTCCCTGGGGCCCGGGATGCCGGTTCATGCCGAGCTGGTCGAACAAATCGCCCACATGC